>NZ_JBNIDN010000001.1:2230000-2855000 GCF_050498705.1 Enterococcus sp. DIV0086
GCGGAATTGGCAGACGCACTAGATTTAGGATCTAGCGCCGCAAGGCGTGGGGGTTCAAGTCCCTTCGCCCGCATATTTAGCCGGCTTAGCTCAGTTGGTAGAGCATCTGATTTGTAATCAGAGGGTCGAGGGTTCAAGTCCTTTAGCCGGCACCATTTTGCGGAAATAGCTCAGTGGTAGAGCACCACCTTGCCAAGGTGGGGTCGCGGGTTCGAACCCCGTTTTCCGCTTAGCCAATTCATTACGCCGGGGTGGCGGAACTGGCAGACGCACAGGACTTAAAATCCTGCGGTGAGTGATCACCGTACCGGTTCGATTCCGGTCCTCGGCATTGTTTTATATTTAGCACCCATAGCTCAACTGGATAGAGTGTTTGACTACGAATCAAAAGGTTAGGGGTTCGACTCCTTTGGGTGCATTAGTTATATACGGGAAGTAGCTCAGCTTGGTAGAGCACTTGGTTTGGGACCAAGGGGTCGCAGGTTCGAATCCTGTCTTCCCGATAATAATTTTCATGGGGCCTTAGCTCAGCTGGGAGAGCGCCTGCTTTGCACGCAGGAGGTCAGCGGTTCGATCCCGCTAGGCTCCATTCTTATTTTAATATAAGAGTTTCGCGGTGTAGCTCAGCTGGCTAGAGCGTCCGGTTCATACCCGGGAGGTCGGGGGTTCGATCCCCTCCGCCGCGATTATACATTTGGAAGAGCCTGACCTTTAGCTCAGTTGGTTAGAGCAGACGGCTCATAACCGTCCGGTCGTAGGTTCGAGTCCTACAAGGTCCATTGTGACGTTGTTTATAGTTTTATTTTTATCATGGAGGATTACCCAAGTCCGGCTGAAGGGAACGGTCTTGAAAACCGTCAGGCGGGTAAAACCGTGCAAGGGTTCGAATCCCTTATCCTCCTTTCTTAGGAATTAAATTTCCTTGGTCTAATTATCGCGGGGTGGAGCAGTCAGGTAGCTCGTCGGGCTCATAACCCGAAGGTCGTAGGTTCAAATCCTGCCCCCGCAATTGCTTTTGATTTCAAAAGCACATAAAAAGAAAAGTATGGTTTGGTAGTTCAGCTGGTTAGAATGCCTGCCTGTCACGCAGGAGGTCGCGGGTTCGAGTCCCGTCCAGACCGCCATGCGGGTGTAGTTTAGTGGTAAAACCACAGCCTTCCAAGCTGTTGTCGCGAGTTCGATTCTCGTCACCCGCTTTCTTTTTGGGCCTATAGCTCAGCTGGTTAGAGCGCACGCCTGATAAGCGTGAGGTCGATGGTTCGAGTCCATTTAGGCCCATAATTTTATAAAATGGCCCGTTGGTCAAGCGGTTAAGACACCGCCCTTTCACGGCGGTAACACGGGTTCGAGTCCCGTACGGGTCATAGTTTTGTTACGGAGGATTACCCAAGTCCGGCTGAAGGGAACGGTCTTGAAAACCGTCAGGCGGGTAAAACCGTGCAAGGGTTCGAATCCCTATCCTCCTTTCTTAGGAATTAAGTTTCCTTAGTCTAATTATCGCGGGGTGGAGCAGTCAGGTAGCTCGTCGGGCTCATAACCCGAAGGTCGTAGGTTCAAATCCTGCCCCCGCAATTGCTTTTATTTTTTTAAAGCATACATTTGCATAAAGCAAAAACGAATTGGTTTGGTAGTTCAGCTGGTTAGAATGCCTGCCTGTCACGCAGGAGGTCGCGGGTTCGAGTCCCGTCCAGACCGTTTTTGGCTCGGTAGCTCAGTTGGTAGAGCAATGGATTGAAGCTCCATGTGTCGGCAGTTCGATTCTGTCCCGCGCCATCCAAGAAAAATTTGCGGGTGTAGTTTAGTGGTAAAACCACAGCCTTCCAAGCTGTTGTCGCGAGTTCGATTCTCGTCACCCGCTTTTTTCTTATTTGGGCCTATAGCTCAGCTGGTTAGAGCGCACGCCTGATAAGCGTGAGGTCGATGGTTCGAGTCCATTTAGGCCCATTTATTTCTTGGGGAAGTACTCAAGTGGCTGAAGAGGCGCCCTGCTAAGGGTGTAGGTCGGGAAACCGGCGCGAGGGTTCAAATCCCTCCTTCTCCGTTTTTCTTTTTAATGGCCCGTTGGTCAAGCGGTTAAGACACCGCCCTTTCACGGCGGTAACACGGGTTCGAGTCCCGTACGGGTCATAGTGAAGCATACAAACATTGTTTGTATGCTTTTTTATTTTTATTACAAAAAAAAATGTTGTTGAAAGCGTTGACATTTGTTGTAAATATGTTATTCTTTGGATGTAGGGATAAGTAAATAGATGGATAGTGATTGTTTAAAGACAAGCTAAACCTAATTTTTTCATGAAGCGACATATGTGTCGTTCTTTTTGAAGAAATTGGGTTTTTCTTTTTTTCAACGAAACACAAAGGAGGTGGGGCATTGATTATTCACAAAATTTTAAACAATAATGTGGTTATTACATTAGATGATGATAAACGAGAGCAAATTGTTATGGGCAAAGGAATTGCTTTTAAGAAACGCATTGGGGATTGGGTTCCTGATGAAAGTATTGATCAAGTTTTTTATTTAGCCAATCAAGAAACATCACTTAAGTTTCAAGAATTGTTAGGAAATATTCCTTTAGAGATGATGAAACTCTCGGATGACATTATTGTTTATGCAAAATCAACGTTGAAAAAGAGTTTGAATGATACCATTTATATTTCTCTGACGGATCATTTGTACACAGCTTTAGAAAGAAAAAACAAGGAATTGCAATTAAGAATTTATTATTATGGGATATTAAACGTTTTTTTCCTGAAGAGTACGAAGTAGGAGTAAATGCTTTAAAAATGGTACAAAAGCGCGTAGGAATGGAATTGTCAACGGATGAGGCAGGTTTTATCGCATTGCACTTGGTGAATGCGGAGATGGAGGAAGAAGTCGGTAATATTTACGAATTGACAAAGTTGATGCAAGAGATTACAAATATCGTCAAATACTATTTTAAGGTAAGTTTTGATGAAGACTCTGTCTACTTTTATCGATTTAGCACACATTTAAAATTTTTCTGTTATCGCTTATTACACCAACGTGAAGTTGTCGAAAATGATGATGAAGAACTGTATGCGGTAATTAAAAAGAAATATCTCAACGCCTATCGTTGCGTGGAAAAGATCAGCTTGTATTTAAATGAGAACTATGACTATCAAGTTTCAAATGAAGAACGCTTGTACCTAACGATTCACATTGCACGAATTGTACAAACAACGGAACAATAAACGCACCACTTTGGATAGTGACATTCAGTTGGCTAAACCTTCAAATGAAAATAAATTTTTGGAGGAAAAAGATGGGAAAATATCATGAACTAGCAGAAAAAATTGTAAAAAATGTCGGTGGGCAAGAGAATATTAATAGTTTGACACATTGTATCACACGTCTCGCTTCAAATTAAAAGATGAGAGTCAAGCGAATGATGATGTCTTAAAAAATATGGACGGTGTGGTAACTGTTATGAAAAGCGGTGGACAATACCAAGTCGTTATTGGGAACCATGTTCCAGCCGTTTACGAAGAAGTAGTTAGTATTGCAGGCTTGTCAGGAGAACGTGAAGAAGGAGCTTCCAGTGGGAATTTATTTGATCGCTTAATAGATATTTTAAGTGGTTGTTTCCAACCCTTTTTAGGGCGTTAGCAGCGGCTGGGATGGTTAAAGGGTTAAATGCCTTATTGGTTTTCTTAAAGCTCTATACGGCTACGTCAGGGACTTATACCATGTTAAATGGGATTGGCGATGCAATTTTCTACTTTATGCCAGTTATTTTAGGTTATACAGCAGCTAAAAATTCCGGTTGCATCCAATGGTAGGGATCGTGATTGGTGCAGCTTTATGTTACCCAACGATTCAAGGAAGTGCATTACAAACGGCCTTTGAAACAACAGCGGGTGCCGGAGCCGCAGCACCGTATAATTTATTGGGCTTACCTGCCTATAATACATTTATGGGGATTCCTTGGGTCGGTGGAACTATACAAGTAGTGTCGTACCAATCATCTTCATTATTGCTTTTGCGGCACAAGTTCAAAAAGTGTTTAAACGTATTATTCCAGAAGTTGTTCAAACGTTCTTAGTACCGTTTTTCGTCTTGTTGATTGCCTTACCAATTGGTTTCTTAGTAATTGGGCCAATCGTTAGCATGCTAACAGATTTATTAAGCGCTGGCTTTACAGCATTAATGAGTTTCTCACCAGCTTTGTATGGTTTGATTCTTGGTTTCTTCTGGCAAGTCTTAGTTATTTTTGGTTTACATTGGAGCGTTGTGCCATTAGCTATTATGCAAGTGACACAAGAAGGTTCAAGCCAAGTATTAACGGGATCATTTGCAGCTAGTTTTGCGCAAACAGCGGTTGTTTTAGCGATGTTCTTCAAATTGAAAGATAAAAAAGTTAAAAGCTTTGTGTCCGCCAGCAATTATCTCTGGTATTTTTGGTGTAACAGAGCCAGCAATTTATGGAATCACTTTACCAAAAAAATGGCCATTTATTTATTCAATGATTGGTGGCGCTGTCGGTGGTTTATATTTGATGATCAACAATGTGACAGCTTATACAATGGGTGGTTTAGGAATTTTCGGTGTGCTAAACTTTATCAATGGTGATGATGCAAGTGGGATGATTCAGTCCTTTATTGCAATTGCCATTGCAGCGGTCGTTGGTTTTGGTCTAACATTCTTCTTCTGGAAAAGACGATACAGTTGAGGAAGAAGAAGTGATTATTGATAAAACAACGATTAAAAAAGAAAATATTACAAGTCCAGTCAAAGGACGAGTGTTATCTTTAAAAATGCAGAGGATCCTGCTTTTGAATGGAGCATTAGGAAATGGGGTCGTGATTGAACCAACGGAAGGTAAAGTGGTTGCACCCTTTGATGGAACGATTGTCACACTATTCCCAACAAAACATGCATTAGGTTTTGATTTCAGATAACGGCACAGAATTATTGATTCATATTGGGATTGATACAGTTCAATTAGAAGGCGAAGGCTTTGAAGCTTTTGTAAAACAAGGTGACCGCGTGAAAAAAGGTCAAACATTAGTAAACTTTGATTTTAGAAGGAATTAAAAAAGCTGGGTTTAGTACACAAATTCCAATCGTTGTGACGAATACAGCGGATTATTTAGATATTTTGGAAGTCGGCAGTAATGAAGTTTCAACAAGCGATGATTTGCTGACCGCTTTAATATAAAAAGATGTGGAGGAAGAGAATTTATGGCATTTAGAAAAGACTTTTTATGTGGGGTGGCGCAACAGCAGCCAATCAATGTGAAGGTGGCTATAACGAAGGCGGACGTGGTTTGGCAAACGTCGATTTAGCGCCAACTGGTCCAGATCGTTTTCCAGTAATCACTGGTGAAAAGAAAATGTTTAACTTTGATGAGGAACATTTCTATCCTGCACAAGAGGCGATTGATATGTATCATCGCTATAAAGAAGATATCGCCTTGTTTGGTGAAATGGGTTTTAAAACATACCGTTTATCCATTGCTTGGAGTCGAATTTTTCCAATGGGAGATGAAACAGAGCCGAATGAAGAAGGCTTGAAGTTCTATGAAGACTTATTCAAAGAATGTCATAAATATGGGATTGAGCCACTAGTAACGATTACACACTTTGACTGCCCAATGCACTTAGTGGAAGAATATGGCGCTTGGCGTAGTCGTAAGTTAGTAGGTTTCTATGAAAATCTTTGCCGTGTAATTTTCAACCGATATAAAGGATTAGTCAAATATTGGTTAACATTTAACGAAATTAATATGATTTTACATGCACCATTTATGGGGCAGGTCTATACTTTGAAGAAGGCGAAAACAAAGAACAAGTGAAATACCAAGCGGCCCATCATGAACTACTAGCAAGTGCAATTGCGACAAAAATTGCTCATGAGGTAGATCCTGAAAACCAAGTAGGTTGTATGTTAGCGGCTGGTTCCAACTACGCTTATACTTGTAAACCAGAAGATGTTTTCGCTGCTCGACAAGCAGATCGTGAAAATTATTTCTTTATTGATGTCCAATCACGTGGGGAAATACCTGCGTATGCTTTAAAAGAAATGGCCCGTAAAGGTATTCAAATTGAAATGGAAGAAGGCGACGAAGAACTTTTAAAAGAACATACGGTGGACTTCATTTCGTTCTCTTATTATTCTTCTCGTGTCACATCAACAGATCCAGAAATTAATGAACAAAACAGCTGGTAACATCTTTTGCCTCTGTGAAAAATCCTTATTTAAAAGCCAGTGAATGGGGGTTGGCAAATTGATCCGCTTGGTTTGAGAATTACGATGAATGACTTATATGATCGTTATCAAAAACCACTATTCATTGTTGAAAATGGCTTAGGAGCGGTAGATACACCAGACGAAAATGGTGATGTAGTCGATGATTATCGTATCGATTATTTGGCGGCGCATATTCAAGCGATGAAAGATGCTGTTGAACAAGATGGTGTCGACTTGTTAGGCTATACGACTTGGGGCTGTATTGATTTAGTATCAGCTGGAACAGGTGAAATGAAAAAACGCTATGGCTTTATCTATGTGGATCGCGATAACGAAGGAAATGGTACGTTAAAACGAAGCAAGAAGAAATCGTTTGATTGGTACAAAAAAAGTAATCGCAACAAATGGTGAAGATTTAAGTAATTAATAAAATCAGCAACTATTAAAGGGCGTTTGACGTTGGCAGAAAAAACAAGGACTCTTCTGCCAGCGTCAATTCCTTGATGGTTTCTTTTGTTATGCCTAAAAACAGAGGGAAAGAGGGATTTTATGGGATTTCCAGGAAAATTTTATGGGGCGGTGCAACAGCTGCTAACCAATATGAAGGTGGCTATCTTTCAGGAGGCAAAGGTCTGAGTACATTAGATGCAATTACTGGTGGTAGTCAAACAGAACCGCGACGGATTACGTATTTAACTAAAGAGGGCCAAAAGCTTCTTGTACGCGCGATCAAGCATTACCCGAAGGAGCGATTGGTTATATCGATGAAGAGTTATACTACCCTAGTCATGTAGCGACGGACTTTTACCATCATTACGAAGAAGATATCGCCTTATTTGCAGAAATGGGTTTCAAATGTTTTCGGCTGTCTATCGCCTGGAGCCGGATTTGCCCAAAATGGAACAAAAGAGATTAATGAAGAAGGCTTAGCCTTTTATGATAAAGTTTTTGATGCTTTGCTGCGCCATGGAATTGAGCCCGTTGTGACGATTAACCATTTTGATATTCCGATGTATTTGGCCGATGAATATGATGGTTGGGAAAAATCGTGAAGTGATTGATTTCTTTGTTTTTCTTTTGCGAAACCATTTTTACACGTTATCAGGATAAAGTGAAGTATTGGATGACTTTTAATGAAATTAATTTTTTTAAGAAGTTGGACGCAAATTGGGATTCACAATAATGATAAACAAAGTAAATATCAAGCGGCACATCATCTATTTGTAGCAAGTGCGAAAGCAGTTGAATTGGGACATTCCATCAATCCAGATTTCCAGATTGGTATGATGGTGGCTTATATCCCGAGTTATCCTTTGTCCTGCAAACCTGAGGACGTGATGGCAGCTGTTCAATTTAACCGAGAGCAAGAATTTTATATGGATGTCCAGGCTAAGGGCTATTATCCAGCGCATAAGCTCAAAGAATTTGAGCGTGAAGGAATGACAATTCAAATGGAGTCAGAGGATTTAGCGATTATTCAAAAAGGAACAGTTGATTATATCGGGTTTAGTTATTATATGTCGACTGTTTCGACTGCTTATCGAAGAAGTAAAATATGTCGGAGGCAACCAAATGCCTGCGGTTAAAAATCCTTATTTGCAAGAATCTGAATGGGGCTGGGCTGTCGATCCTTTAGGGTTAAGAATTTCATTGTGTCAGTTGTCAGATCGTTACAATATGCCATTGTTTGTGGTTGAAAACGGGTTTGGCGCGGTGGACACATTGCAAGAGGATGGCTCGATTGTCGACGATTACCGCATTGATTATTTTTTAAACAACATATTGAAGCCATGAGAACCGCAGTAGAAGAAGACGGGGTTAACTTAATTGGTTATACGCCATGGGGTTGTATTGACTTAGTTTCAGCAGGGACTGGCGAAATGAAAAAACGTTACGGTTTTATCTATGTAGACATGGATGACGAAGGTCAGGGAACCTTGAAACGAACTAAGAAAAAATCATTTAATTGGTACAAACAAGTTATCGCTAGTAATGGTGAAAACTTAACAACTGAGTAGAAAATGAGGGGAAATAAAAAAATGAAAAAACGATTGACGATTGTGGGGATGCTTTTTTCTGGCCATTTTAGTAATGGTTGGTTGTGGTAAAAATCAGCAAGCAACGACAAAGAAAAAAGAGACAAAACCTGAAGAACTAACTCTTTACATTGTGCGCCATGGAAAAACTATGTTAAATACGACGGACCGCGTACAAGGATGGTCAGATGCGGTCTTAACACCAGAAGGTGAAAAAGTTGTGACAGCAACTGGGATTGGCCTGAAAGATGTTGCCTTTCAAAATGCATATAGTAGTGATAGTGGCCGCGCCTTGCAAACTGCTCAACTTATTTTAGATCAAAATAAAGCAGGCAAAGACCTTGAAGTCGTGCGTGACCCAGATTTACGTGAATTTAATTTTGGTAGCTATGAAGGGGATTTAAACAAGACAATGTGGCAGGATATTGCTGATGATCAAGGTGTTTCCTTAGAAGAATTTATGAAAAACGCAGCCCTGAATCTTTTGCCAACAGTGTAGCTAAACTAGATCAACAGCGCGAGGAAAGCAAAAATAACTGGCCTGCAGAAGACTATGCTACAATTACTAAACGTTTGAAAAAAGGCTTAGATAAAATTGTTGCCACAGAATCAGCCAATCCCGGAAATGGCAATGTTTTAGTGGTCTCTCATGGCTTGAGTATTTCAGCGTTGTTAGCAACTTTATTTGATGATTTTAAAGTCCCAGAAGGCGGGTTGAAGAATGCTAGTGTCACAACAATTCATTACAAAAATGGCGAATATACTTTGGATAAAGTCAATGATGTAAGCTACTTAGAAGCAGGCGAAAAAGAATCAAAATAATCTAAGGAAACGAGAAACAGTCTAGTTAGGAGTTGGTGGAGCAAGAAAAGGGTTGCTTCACCAACTCCTATTTTTTATTAAAAGTGAAGGCTTACCTCATCACATTTTTAAATAGAAGTGGTTCGAGCTCAAAAATGATTTATCGCATAACTATGCTGACTAGATTTTGGACCGTTTTTTTACTAACTGAATAAAAGCATGTTCTGATGGGGTATTTTTACATTTATATTAAGTGAAAATTAGAAATTATTTTTTTAATTAGTGAATCAACTATTAAATAAATAGTATGAAAAAAATTGTGACATGTATCTGTTAAAAACCAGTCCTTTTTATGACTGTTGTTTTTTTTTTAGTTAATGAAATAGGTTGTTATTTATTATCTAAATTGTATAAGGCTGTTACTATGCTTGCTTATATTAGTAATGTGTCCTTATAAAATAGAATAATAGCTATGTCTATTTAAAATAGTGTATGCTACTATTTTTTACAACAGACAAATTTATGAAAGTAAGACTGTTTGTTGAAAAAATAATTTATATATTAATGAAAAAAGTTTAAGAAAGTGTATTGATGGTTTCAAGTGAAGCGATATAATTAATTTCATTAGAGAGAAGTGTTAGAATGGCGAGAAAGCAATGCTTTATTGTTAAGTCAATGTTACTATCATTCCTTATTTTGGGAGTCCTTTCCTTCATTTTCAAAGAATATATTTTTGAAAATGTTGGTTTATTGAGGGCTTCGTTAGTTCTGATAGTATTTTTCATTGGCGAGTATATCTATTTAGACTATACTTTATCAAATAACAGGGCTTTATTGATCTGTTCGGTGTTGATATTTCTGCTTTCAGCTTCATTGTTATTTTAATAAAGGGAAGTATAGGAAAAATAAAATGATGATTTGAAACGATTATTATCAGCTACTTAGAAGCAGGCGAAAAAGAATCAAAATAATCTAAGGAATCGAGAAACAGTCTATTTAGGAGTTGGTGGAGCAACAGAAGGATTGCTTCACCAACTCCTATTGTTGTGTTCTTTTTTTATTAAGGGTAGAATCAGAAAGAAGAATTTTTTCATTGGGAGGAAATGAGATGAAAAATAGAACAAAATCACGCTGGAAAAAATTGTCCTAGGACTTGGGCTTTTTGTAATCTTAGTCATCGGTTTGACTATTTTTATTAAAAATAGTACGTATCAAGCAACCGATTCAGCCTTAAAAATAAGCCAAAGTGCCACGCAAGAAAAAAACTATGATTATTATACAAACGGGCAAAAAAATGATACAGCACTGATTTTTTATCCAGGTGCATTGGTTGCGCCCGCTAGTTATAGTGAATGGGCGCAAGAAGTTGCTACGAAAGGTTATGATGTCTATGTTGTTCATTTTCCTTTGAATTTAGCGGTTCTTGCACCAAATGCTGCAGAACAAATTATAAAGGATCATCCACAACAAAACTTCGTTTTGGCTGGACATTCTCTGGGTGGTGTGATGGCTAGCCGTTTTGTAGCGGAAAATGAGCAACGAATCAAAGGCATGATTTATTTAGCTAGCTATCCTGACGAAAAAGGTGCACTAAACAAGCAAAATCTGCCGGTTCTGTCAATAACAGCCACAAACGATGGTGTTTTAAATTGGACTAGCTACCAAAAAGCCAAACAGTTTTTGCCAAAAGATACGCAGTATGTATCTATCAAAGGTGGTAACCATGCAGGGTTTGGTAATTACGGTGTCCAAAAAGGAGACAACAAAGCGACAATTTCTAACGAGCAACAGCAAACAGAAATCAGTCAATTGATTGTAGCGTGGCTACAATCACGCCCCAATAAATAATCCGATGAGCGTGGGACAAAAATCACTTTGGACTTTTGCTCCACGCTCAAAAACTAATAAACGGCGGGAACAGAAGCAACACTACGCGTTGCTCCGATCTCAACAACTTCTAAGGTGTTTTCTCGACATGCGTCTCGTCACAGTACAGCCTTCAAAAGAGCTACAGCTCTAAGAGTTGCGATGTTTCACTGTGAAGCATGAACAGATGAAATCATCGTACCTACTTGGTGAAGGTCCTTCGGAAATAAGCCGAAATTGTTGAGAATCACGAAGAACGTAGTGATTCGATGATGAACAATACCTACTTGGTCTCCCAAAATTAAAGAACAATTTTCGGAAATTCCTTCTTATTGCTTTCTCGTCAAAGACTCGTCGCAGTTTTGTCCTTGAGAGTTCTCGGAGTTAAACACTTCTATCCCGACCTCATTTCCTACGTTTAGTCAAGTACTTTTTTCTATATATTTATCAGGAAAAAGTATACGAAATAAACCTAATAAATGAGAAAATTTTTTATTAGGTATGCTATAATTTTGGTAAGGATATATTCCTTATTGGTCGTTAGAGGCCGTGTATGAGTAATCATACGTACTTGAATGTCGTACCATTGAGTGGAGACATTTCAAGAGCTTGTTGATGCAAGCGACTAGCGCAACCTTATGCTTTTTGGGCGAAGGTGTTTTTAATTTGTAATAATAATCGACAATGTATTTGGGTGCAGCTGCTTGCTGCCGAATCATGTTCATCATAATAAAATACAAATTCTTTCGTGCCTTTGGATTCCCATGTTTATTCATATGTTCTTGGGCAATATATTTTCCAGATTGATACCTTCTGGTATCGACACCGACAAAAGCGTTCAATTGTTTGTGAGAAGAAAACCGGCGAATGTCTCCTAATTCACCAATAATGAGTCCTGCAGAAAGTTCACCAATTCCTGGAATGCTTTGATACAAATCAAATTCTTCTGTTTGTTTGGCTGCTTCAATTAACTGTGCAGCTAATTGTTCTTTCGTTGTCAGTAATTGTTTCAATTGTTGGGCATAGTACACCACTTTTTGAACAGAAATACTTTGTCCAGATTCTGCTGGATAGGAATTTTGTGCCAAGTAAAGTAAGGTTTGTGCTTTTGCCAAGGCTTTTTGATCGGAGATTTTTTTATCGGTATTTTTCTTCAAAAGATTTTTTACTTTTGTTTGACTCAATCCTACTAAATAAGCTGGATGCGGAAATAGCTCGACAAGATTTAAAGCGAGTTTTGATAAGCGGTTGGTAAAAATGGTTTCTAGTTCTGGGAAAAAGTTAGTTGTAAAGCGGTATGGAGGTGCATTCTCATGTGTTTAATGTCACTTTCAATTTGTTGATAAAAGCGAGCTAAGTCCCGTGTTTGTTCATAAATTTCTGACGATTGTTGTTTTTGTTTTCGTAAAAATTGACTGTGTGTTTGAGCCAGACGATGGGCATCCCGTTTATCTGTTTTGACTGAACGTAAGTCACTATTCAGTTGTCTTTTGGCTTCTAAAGGGTTTAATAAACAATAGGCGAAAATGATTCTTTTGGCAAAACGTTTCAATGACTCTTGAATAAACTCCCGTTGCTTCAAAAACGATTTGTGGTCGTTCTGGAAGAGCATAAATTTCTTGAAGAAGCTGGCAAAAATACGGTTTATCATGAAGAATTTCTTGTTCAAAAAGACAAGTAGTTTCATGATAAATAACGGCGTAACTTTTTCCCATTGAGACATCTAAAGCAAGTACATACATGATTTTCATCTCCTAAAAAGTGTTGAAAGGTTCTTCACTGCTTCATTTCGTTCCTAATTTCCTACACACGGGCTCGAAGCCCCAACATACTTAAACCAGATTTTAAAATGACAGTGAAGGAGACCATTTTTTGTTTGGGACTCGAAGTCCAAGAGATCATGGTCGGTCTTCCTTTCACTTACGACTATACGCTTAAAAGAGCAATAGAGGGTAAATTCATCCGTCGATGAATTTACCCTCTAATCTTAGTATGTTTTTACTGCGATAAACAGAGGGGGTTACGCCTGTTTCTTTTTTAAAAGTGGTGGCAAAATATGCTGCGGTTTGGAAGCCAACTTTTTTCGCGATTTGTTGAATCGTAAGGGGTGAATGGAGAAGCAATTCTTGGGCTTGCCTAATTCGGACGCTTGTTAAATAAGCTAATGGGGTTTGTTTTGTCTGTTCCTTAAAGGTTCGCTGCAAATGAAAGGGACTACCGTGGCAGGTTTGCGCTAAATAGTCTAAACTTAAAGGTTACGCTGAATGCAGATCAATAAATTGCTTAATTTGAGCAACCCATTCCTCGTTAGGAACGACTTGCCCGGTTGGTTGACATCTTTTACATGGACGAAAACCAAGTGTTAAAGCTTCCTGAGCCGTTTTGAAGATCAGAACGTGGTTCTTGTTGGGCACACGGGAAGGGCACGAAGGACGACAAAAAATTTTCGTTGTGGTCACACCATAAAAAAAATCACCATCAAATTGCGTATTATTATTTTGAATGGCTTCCCAACGTTTCTGAGTAAGTCGATACGTTGTTTTCATTGTAAACACACCTCCCGTTTTCTTCATTGTAAAAGAATCCCTAATAAAAACAAGTAAAAAGTGATAGGAGCGCAAGATTTTGAAAGCCAAAAGAATTATAATGAAGATAAGAAAACACGAGAAAGAAGTGTAGACATATGGCAAAAAAGATTTATTATGCGCAACAAGAATGGCAGAACGATCACTATTATCTTGGTGTGACAGACGCTGGACTAGCTTTTGTAGGTTCAGCCAATCAATCGATAGAAGAGCTGAAAAACTGGTACCCTCAAGCACAATTAGAAGCTTCTGAAGAGAAAACTGCGCCTTATAAAGAAGCACTAATAAGTTATCTTAACCAACATTCGACAACGTTTGCTTGCCCCATAGACATCGAAGGAACGCCCTTTCAAAAAGAAGTTTGGCAGGCGTTGCAAGAAATACCTTATGGTGAGACAATGACCTATCAAGAAATTTCAGAAAAAATTGGGCGTCCACGTGCGGTTCGAGCAGTTGGCACAGCGATTGGGAAAAATCCTTTATTAATGGTCATTCCTTGCCATCGAGTCATCGGCAGCAAGGGACAATTAACCGGTTATCGTGGTGGTTTAGCAATGAAACAAGCATTATTAACATTTGAACAGTCTTAAAAGGAGGCGGCGATGAACAACTATCAATGGTATACAGAACAATGGGGAAAACCTACAAGAGAGGATGATTTGCTGTTTTTATTGTTGACGGTGGGTGTTTTTCAAGTTGGTTTAAGTTGGAAAGCAGCAGCAGGGAAAAAAGTAGCATTCATGAAAAATTTTTGCCAAATGAAGCCGGAAAAAGTTGCCGCGCTGTTGCCTGACGAAGTCGATCGAATAGTAGCTGATCCAGATATGATTCGCAATCGGCGCAAAATTGAAGCAACCATTAAAAATGCGCAAGCAATTTTAAAAGTACAAGAAGAATTTGGCAGTTTTGCCAATTATCTATGGCAATTTGAAAAAAACGTCCCCGTTTTATCTATTTATGAAGAAGCATACCAAGTCCCACGCACACAGCTTTTGTCAGATAACGTAGCAAAAGACTTAAAAAAAAGAGGATTTTCTTTTGTAGGTCCGATTGTCACCAATATGTTTCTGAAAGCTAGCGGGATTATCCAGGTGGAAATTTTAAATCCAGAATAAAGGAGTGTTAGGATGTTTGAAAATGAATCTCTTAGTTTTGAAGAACAAACAATTATTCAAGCAGCAGAGCGTTATGTTCAACAAGAATTAGCCAACGAAGCAAGTGGCCATGACTGGTGGCATATTTATCGAGTGACACAATTAGCAAAAACAATTGCAGAGAAAGAACAAGCAAATTTATTTTTATGTATATTAACAGCATTGTTACATGATATTGGCGATGAAAAATTTAACGAAAGTGAAGAGGCTGGCTTGCTAAAGGTGCAACAATGGTTGGAAGCAAATAACGTATCAACAGAGCAAACGAATCACATCCTTTCCATTATTGCTAATATGTCCTTTAAAGGAGGAAATACTGGGAAAACAGTTACTACATTAGAAGGAAAAGTGGTCCAGGATGCGGATCGACTAGATGCCATCGGCGCAATTGGAATTGCACGGGTGATGGCTTATTCGGGAAATAAAGGCCGTTTAATTCACGATCCTCACAAACAACCTCGTGAACAGTTAACCCAAGAAGAATACCGGAATGGGGAAGATACTGCTATTATGCATTTTTATGAGAAACTTTTAAAGTTAAAGGAACAAATGAATACAAATTATGGTCGCTTATTGGCGGAAAAGCGTCATCAATTTATGGAACTTTATCTGGAGGAATTTTATCAAGAGTGGGATGGACACCGATAAATGAGGGCCAACTAAAACAGTCAGTACATTTCTTTTTGAATTTTAAGAGAACTCTTTTTTACAAATACCTCAGAAGTGGTAAAATGATGGATGAATAAACGGGTGGTTTATCTTAGTTTTACGTTACATATAGGAGGTAATTATGGAGACAAAAAAATCGAGTGGCATGTTTGCAGTTATTGCCGCACTGATTGCGAATATTTTAGTAGCGATTAGTAAATTTGTTGGTTTTGCTTTAAGTGGTAGTACCGCTATGATGAATGAAAGTATCCACAGTGTCGTGGACTGTAGTAATCAGGTGTTATTACTTTTTGGGAATAAGCGCGCTTCTCGTGGACAAAGTGCGTTACATCAATTTGGAGAAGGCCGTGCAAAATACTTTTTTAGTACAATTGTTGCAACGATGCTCTTTTTTGGTGGGGGCGCGTTAGGCGTAATGGAGGCTATTCAGAAGTTACTGCATCCCTCTCATGAAGTAGAAAATGTGGCTATTGTCATTGGTATTTTAATTTTTGGTTTGCTTGTGGAAGGTAGCTCTTTGCGTGTAGCGATGAAAGAAATCAAAGAATTGAATACAGAGAAGTTATCGCTCTTAAAATTTTTGCGAGAAAGTCGTCACAGTGAAATTTTAATTATTTTTACGGAAGACTTTTGTGCGGTTATTGGTTTGTGTTTAGCTTTGGTGGGAACCCTTTTAACAATGGTAACTGGGATTGCTGCATTTGATGCTATCAGTGGTTTACTGATTGGTTTACTATTAATGTGTGCAGCCATTTTCTTAGCGAAAGAATTTTATAGTTTGATTATAGGAGAAAGTGTGACCGCTACAGATTTAGCAAAAATTAAAACTGCATTTGATCGGGCGGATGTTGAAAAACTAATTGATGTAAAGACCGTTCATTTAGGTCCAACTGAAATTTTAGTAGCGGCAAAAATTGATGTGGTAGAACCAATGGAAGAAGATGCACCTGATGTTGTGAATGCGATTGAACGAGACATTCGCAGTAAAATGCCTGATAAAAAAATCTATATCTATATTGAAGTTGACGATTATGATGTGAATTACGTTCGTAAATAACAAATGAAAGAATAACTTTAAAAAACAATATGGGGGAAGAAACGATGCAAGAGGCAATTATAACAAGTACAGTAGATTTAACCAGTGGTGGTTGTAACGCCTGTGGTTTAGTGGAAGATACCGTCTACACATTAGCAATGAATGGAGTGGACATTCCGTTAGATGGCTTGACAGTTGCTCATCTAGTTTCTGCTGTTGTTGCTAGAAATGGATTTAAACAGGAGCTACAAATGGATATGCTAGATGACGAATATATCCTTTATCGAAAAGAAGACACAGCAGTAACCTTTAAAGAAGCGTACAATCATTTAAGCTACGATAACGGTTCTGAAAAAATCCAATCTAAAAATAAACTGGAAGATTTATCAAAACTTTTTGAACAAGTTAATCAAATCCTAACAACTGTTTTTGGAATTGAAACTGTCAATTTTATTATAGAATAAAGTAAAAAATAGAACAGAAATTGGACAATCAATGAGTGAAAGAGATTGTCCAATCTCTGTTTTTTAATGTATAAATAGAAATAAAGACAAAAAATGATTAAGTTAAGTGAACGCCTTTATCGACATAAATGATGTCACCGACCACACCACTAGCTAGTTCACTGACTAAAAAGGCACAAGTGTTTCCGACTTCTTCAATGGTTACACCTGTTTTATCTGGTGTCCGCTCATTAGAAATACTAATCAATTGATCGTAGTCTTTTACACCAGTCACAGCCAATGTTTTAATCGCTCCTGCGGAGATTCCGTTGACACGAATTTTATCTGCAGCTAATTCAAAAGCTAAATATTTCACGGCAGTTTCTAAAGATGCTTTAGCAATCCCCATCATATTATAGTTAGGAATCGCACGTTCGGAACCTAAATACGTCAATGTGACAATTCCTGAACCAGGATTTAACAAAGGTTTCGCATAATGAGTGACTGCTAAAAGAGAGTAGCTACTAATATCTTGTGCTAATAGGAAACCATCACGAGTGATGTCACTAACGTTTCCAGACAATTCTTCTTTTTTGGCAAAAGCAATCGCATGGACTAGTCCATCGATCGTGCCCACTTCATTTTTAATTGTTTCAAAGGCTGCTTGAATGGACGCATCAGAAGCAACATCGCACTCCACCAACAAATCATTTTCATCTGCTAATTTAACCACTTGCTTTTTCATGCGTTCGTTTTGATACGTATAAATAACATTGGCCCCTTGATCTTTTAATGCTTTTGCACAGCCCCAAGCAATACTTTTTTTGTTGGCAACACCCATTACGACGACATTCTTATTTTGTAAAAACATATAAAATCTCCTTTAATAAAAAATTTTTGTTGATAGAATAGGCTTTTCTTCATCAAAATGTAAAAGTTACATTTATTGAGTTGACGAATAAAATTTCAACTGGTATTATCTGTGTGAGAATGATAACAAAATCTTCTCAATTTTCTAATCTTGAAAAAAACAGACATTTTTCCTGATGTCTGAATTATTAACCAAAATACTTTGAAAGTCAAACTATTTTTCTTATTTTTTGAGAAAAAGTGCTGGAAACCGCATGAAATAATAGTTTGATAATCAAAATAAACTCGGAGGTACAGTATGAAAAGAGTGGTCATAACCGGCATGGGTGCCGTAACACCATTAGGCAATACCGTAAAAGAATTTTGGCATAATCTAGTGGATGGCAAACTAGGAATTGGCAAAATTACTAAATTTGATTCTGAAGATACTGGGGTAGCTTTGGCTGGCGAAGTGAAAGAGTTTGACCCAAGTGCTGTTTTAGAACGCAAAGAGCAAAAAAGAATGGACTTATTTTCTCAATATGGCTTGGTCGCTGCTTTAGAAGCGTGGGAAATGAGTGGTTTAACAGAAGCAACGATTGACCCGACTCGTTTAGGTGTGATTGTCGGTAGTGGGATTGGCGGGATGACTACCTTACAAGACCAAGTACGGGTAATGGATAAAAAAGGCGCAAAACGCGTAACACCATTTTTCGTGCCCATGGTAATTGCTAATATGGCAGCGGGAAATATTTCGATTCGTTTAGGTGCAAAAGGACCTTCTCAAACTATCGTGACTGCTTGTGCTTCTGCGACGAATGCGATTGGTGAAGCTTTTCGCACGATTAAATATGGTTTAGCGGACATGATGGTAACTGGTGGGACGGAAGCCACAGTATGTGAAATTGGGATTGCAGGCTTTGCAGCATTGAATGCTTTAAATACAACAGAAGATGCGACTCGGGCTTCGATTCCTTTTGATAAAGAACGAAAAGGTTTTGTGATGGGTGAAGGCGCAGGAATGCTGGTTTTAGAAGAACTCGAGCATGCACAGAAACGTGGCGCAACTATCTACGGCGAAATTGTTGGATATGGCAGCAACTGTGATGCTAGCCACATGACCGCTCCTTTAAAAGACGGTAGTGGCGCGGCGGCTGCGATGGAAATGGCGATTGCAGAAGCAGGGATTACACCGGAACAAATTGGGTATATCAATGCTCATGGTACGTCAACCCCAGCGAATGACGCTGCGGAAACAACGGCCATCAAACGTGTCTTTGGTGAGCGAGCATCGCAAATTCCAATTTCAAGTACAAAGAGTATGACTGGACATTTATTGGGCGCGGCTGGCGGTATCGAAGCGATTGCTTGTGTACAAACATTGCAAGAAGGAAAAGCTCATCCGACAGTAGGCTACCAAGTTGCTGATCCAGATTGTGATTTAGATTATGTCACAGAAGGTGCACGTGACATTACAGCGGACTATACAATTAGTAATTCGTTTGGCTTTGGTGGCCATAATGGTGTAATTTGCTTGAAGAAATGGGAGGAAAACTAGTATGAAAAAAGTAATGACTGCAACAGAAATTATGGAAATGATTCCTAATCGCTATCCGATTTGTTATATTGATTATGTGGATGAAATTATTCCAAATGAAAAGATTATTGCAACAAAAAATGTGACAATTAACGAAGAATTTTTCCAAGGACATTTCCCTGGAAATCCAACAATGCCAGGCGTTTTGATTATTGAAGCATTGGCACAAGTAGGTTCGATTTTAATCTTAAAAATGGATCAATTTGAAGGTGAAACGGCCTATATTGGCGGTATCAACAAAGCAAAATTCCGTCAAAAAGTGGTCCCTGGTGATGTCTTGAAATTACATTTTGAAATCGTCAAATTACGTGACTTTGTCGGCATCGGCAAAGCGACTGCTTATGTGGAAGATAAAAAGGTCTGCGAATGTGAATTGACGTTTATTGTGGGACGATAAAAAGATAATTAGAAAGAGCAAGCGGTGAAGGCTTGCTCTTTTTTTGTGTGAATGTGATAAAATTAGTTAAAAGGTGTTGGAGGTATAAGTATGATAAAAAAGCTACAACCCCTATTCTATAAACAAACAGTCGTATATGGTTTGTTGTTTGTTTTTTTGGGAACGCTGAACTATTTTTTTGAGAGTACTCCTAAAGGACTCAATCGCATAGTTTTCGGTGTTTTGTCGTTTACCTATATTTTTCTGTATTTGAAAAATAGAAAGAGTGTCTCTGGGAATAAAAAAGATTTAGCTGTATGGATTTTAACTATTTCAGGAATGTTTGGAATAATGGTTATCCTTTATTATTTAAATATCAATGGTAGGATAATTGGTTACATACTAGCTATTTATTTTTTTAGTTCTTGCCTTAGTATTTATAGTTAGAAAGCTTAAAGATGATTTTAACACTACTTTAAAAGGTTCATTAACACTAATTTTGCTTGCCTACTTTTTTGGGGATGTTTAAAAGTTCTTGGTGGTCAATTATTCCGTTAGTTACTGCGGTAATCTTTTTGGCTTGTTCTAAAGAAATAATATATATTTTCTCTAAAAAAGAAATTAGTAAGGTCGATATACCATATAATTTGCAGAAAAAATGGATTTATTTAAGGTATTTTCTTATTCTTTATTCGATGATTTTATACCTTTCGTTTGTTACCTCAGACATGTTAGAAACTAAAGGATGGGTAATAAACATCTCTCATTATTTTTATGGAAAAAATGCTTTAGCAAGTTATAGTATATGTTTGGCTAGAGGAATATTGCGATTAGTTATTGTATTTATAAGTACATTAGTATTGATTTTTATAGCTAAAGTAACGCCATTAAAAAAAGTAATAACTAGCTATAAGGAAATTACTCGAAAAGATGAGAAGGATTTTGAACTACAAAATAAAAAGTTTAAAATCCAAAAAAAAGCACGCCGCAAATACAAATAACAAATTCATCAAAATCCATGCTCCTTTTTAAATAACATGCTATAATCATAAAAAGCTTACGTGAAGGTGGTAAGCTTATGAGTAAAACAATTTACAGGAGGGTTTTTCTTTTGGATATTTCAGTAGAGTTTTCGGGACATAAATTGGCGAATGTGTTAATGAACGCATCAGGCATTCATTGTATGACAATTAAGGAAATGGACGAGTTAGCGGCTTCTCAAGCAGGTGCTTTTGTCGCTAAGACGGCAACACCTAATCCTCGTCAGGGCAATGAGGAGCCTCGGTATTTTGATACACCATTAGGAAGTATTAACTCAATGGGCTTGCCTAATTTAGGGATTGATTATTATTTAGATTATCAGATTGCACGTCAAAAGGAATTTCCCGAGGAGTTACGCTTTTTATCTGTATCTGGTATGAATTATGAGGAAAATATCGCTATTTTAAAAAAAGTGCAAGAAAGTGAATACACAGGAGTGACAGAATTTAATTTGTCTTGTCCCAATTTGCCTGGTAAACCGCAAATTGCTTATGATTTTGAATTAACAGAAAAGCTTTTAACAGAAGTTTTCCAATTTTTTACTAAACCATTAGGTGTAAAATTACCCCCATTTTTTGATATTGCACATTTTGACGCAATGGCTGAAATTTTAAATAAATTCCCTTTAGTATACGTGAATAGTATTAATAGCATCGGTAATGGTTTATATATTGACAGTGACAAGGAAGAAGTGGTCATTAAACCAAAAGGAGGTTTCGGTGGACTGGGCGGCGAATATGTCAAACCAACAGCGTTAGCCAATGTTCGTGCGTTTGCGCAACGTTTGAAACCAGAAATCAAAATTATTGGAACGGGCGGTATTACATGTGGAAAAGATGTTTTTGAGCATCTTTTATGTGGTGCGACATTAGTACAAGTCGGCACACAATTGCATCAAGAAGGTCCACAAGTTTTTGAGCGTCTAGCCAAAGAATTACAAGAAATCATGGCAGCAAAAGGTTATGAAAGTATTGAAGAATTTCGTGGGAAATTGAAAGAGATGTAACAAAAAAAACGTCAAGAAATTTTCTTGACGGTTTTTTGTTATTTCACAGCCTTAACATTTTCCATAAAGGCTTCCAAATATTCAGGTTGTGTTAATTGTTGGTTACAGGTGTCGCTATCATGGCAAATGTAATTGCCTTTTTTCGTGTAGGTTCCGTCGCCGCCTGATTTGGTGGTAGCTAGGAACATAGACACATTCGTGATTGTTTGACAGATGGAGCAAACACCTTTAACAATGGTGGGTGAAAGGGTGCCGTGGACGCCGATTAATTTATTTTCTCGATAAGCTAAGATAAATTTTTTCTGAGTCCCAGCGTCGTTCCAACCGACATAGGTATTGTTCCGTAAATCCATGTTTTCCCACTCAGGAATCTTTAACTTTTTCACTTTGCGAAAGACTTTCGTGACTTGTGGTGTTGAAGGTTCTTTAAAGGGCAACACGGTTTCTTTTAATTCGTCTAAATATTTTTCAGCACGCGCGCGTGTTAAACGACGATCCATCACTTTGTCCAACAAAATCGTAACAGCAGGGTGTTCTTCTGGAAATAACCCATTGATTTTTTCGGCACATAGGGCCTGGACAGTTTTGACAGTCGTAGCATCGTTAACAGACGTATAGGTGTTCATTAACACAGCGACTTGTTCTTTAATTATGTTAAATTGGTAAGGTTGAATAGTTGGGTTCATGATTTTAAATTCCTTTCAAATAGACCGAGTACATACGCTGAAAGGCAATTTGTCTCACCAACGTATGTTTAGTGACAGACAACCTCATGTGTTTTTGATAAAGATAGCGTTTGACGTATCATATCATCACCCCCTTTAATGATTGATTTTTTCTATGTAAAAAGTGAAAATAATTGATGAAAGCTTGGTAATTCTAACGCAATTCAAGAAAAAAGGCAAGTTAAACTCGTTTTATTTCCCAATTCAATGTCTGGGGAGTGATAAACTTCTAAAAAAGATACGTGATTTCCTAGATTAATCCTAGGTTATTTGCTACAATAATGAAGAATTAACCAGAGAAAAGGAGAAATTACAATGATTGCAGCAAGCGATTTAAAAGCCGGTATGACTTTTGAGCAAGACGGCAAATTAATTAAAGTAATGGAAGCTAGCCACCACAAACCAGGTAAAGGTAACACGGTTATGCGTATGAAATTAAAAGATGTTCGTACGGGTTCAACAACAGATACAACAATGCGCCCAGATGAAAAAGTGAAAAAAGCGCACATCGATACAAAACCGGTTCAATATTTATACAGCCAAGATGATATGGCTATTTTCATGGATTTAGAAACATATGAACAATATGAAGTACCAACTGCTTTAATTGAAGAAGAACTAAAATATTTATTAGAAAATATGGAAGTAAAAATTCAATTTTATGGTGAAGAAGTCATTGGTTTAACTTTACCAACAACGGTAATCTTACGTGTTGCTGAAACACAACCTTCAATCAAAGGCGCAACAGTAACTGGTTCTGGTAAACCCGCTACAATGGAAACAGGATTAGTTGTTAACGTTCCAGATTTTGTTGAAGCAGACGAATTATTAGAAATCAATACTGCGGAAGGTACGTATTTAAAACGTGCTAAATAAGTACCAAAAAAAACAGAAGGCTAGCCTTCTGTTTTTTTGGTCTATTAATTCTTTTACCTATAAGAAAACCATTGGTGTGATAGGAAATAGCAATCGTTAGAATCGTTGACACTAGAAAATGGGAAATGGTATAGTTTGGTCAACACATGACGAAGGAGGAAATCAACCATGACGAAAAAACAAGCTAGCCCTTTTTTAGAAACGGAAAGCTGTTGTTGTATGGTGCAAAATAGTGCAGCATACTCTTTTGTGATGGGGAAAACCTCCGTTATTTCTGAAAAATTGCCTAACACGATTCCTCTCTGAATCTAGACAACCAGAAATAAACAAAAAAGGTGCTGATGCGATCAGCACCTTTTTGTTTTATGTACATGTATTAGAAGGAGGAATTCGCTATGATTGTTCAGTCAATTTTAGACACAATCGGAGCAACACCATTATTTGAATTTACAAGTGAACAATATCCTATGCCAGAAGGCACTAAAATTTATGCGAAACTAGAATATTTGAATCCAGGTGGCAGTGTCAAAGATCGGCTTGGTGTGCATCTTCTCAAAGAGGCAATGAAAACGGGAAAGATAAATCAAGCCACAACAATTATTGAACCGACAGCTGGGAATACAGGGATTGGACTTGCATTAGCTGCCAGTCAACTGGGCCTCAAGACAATCTTTGTTGTGCCAGAAAAATTTAGTCAGGAAAAACAACAGCTGATGCAAGCGTTAGGTGCTAAAATTGTCCCTTCGCCAACAGAGCAAGGGATTGTCGGAGCGATAACTAGTGCCCAAGACTTAGCCAAGGAAATTCCTAATAGTTACGTGCCGTTACAATTTGAAAATCCGGATAACCCTGCTGCTTACTACGAAGGATTAGGACCTGAAATTGTTCAAGACCTAGGAGGGAAGATTACTAGCTTTGTCGCAGGTTTAGGCAGTGGTGGAACGTTTGCGGGTGTTGGCAGATATCTCAAAGAACAAAATAGTAATACGCAATTATGGGGAGTGGAGCCAGAAGGTTCGATTTTAAATGGCGGACCTGCACACGGACATGAAATCGAAGGAATTGGCGTGGAGTTCGTGCCGCCTTTTCTTAAACAGATTCCTGTGGACGGCTTTTATACCATTTCAGACGAGGATGGTTTTTTCTGGGTCAAACAATTAGCCAAGAAAAGCGCTTTGCTGGTGGGAAGCTCCAGCGGCGCAGCGTTTGCGGCGGCATTAAGAGAGGCGCGCCGCTTACCAGCAGGCAGCACAATTGTAACTATTTTTCCTGACGGTAGTGACCGTTATTTATCAAAAAATATTTATTCTTAGGAGGAAACCTTTTATGAAATTCAATACCAAATTAATTCATGGCGGCATTAGCAAAGACACAACAACAGGTGCAGTGAGTGTTCCTATTTATCAAACGTCAACCTTTGAACAAAATGGCGTGGGCCAGCCAAAAGAATATGAATATTCTCGTTCAGGTAATCCCACACGTCACGCGTTAGAAACCTTAATCGCTGAGTTAGAAGGTGGGAGCCATGGCTTTGCGTTTAGCTCAGGCTTAGCGGGTATTCATGCAATCATTTCTATGTTTGGACCCGAAGATCATATTTTATTAGGTGACGATGTCTATGGGGGGAGTTTCCGTTTATTGGATAAAGTGTTTGTAGCAAATGGGTTAAGCTACACGATTGTAAACGCCAGCGACTTATCAACAATTGAAGCCGCAATTCAGCCAAATACAAAAGCCTTGTTTTTGGAAACACCAAGTAATCCACTGTTAAAAATTACAGATATTGAAGCGGCAGCTAAGCTTGCTAAAAAACATCAGTTGTTAACTATTGTCGATAATACATTTGCGACGCCTTATTTTCAACGGCCGTTAGCGTTAGGTGCTGATATTGTGGTTCACAGCGGGACAAAATATTTAGGGGGCCATAGTGATGTAGTCTCTGGTTTAGTCGTAACGAATCACCCAGAAAGCGCAGAAAAGATTGCCTTTTTACAAAATTCGATTGGTGCTGTTCTAGGACCACATGATAGTTGGCTGGTCCAACGTAGTTTAAAAACATTAGGCGTCCGGATGGCAGCGCACGCCCAAAATGCTCAAAAAATTGCAGAATTTTTAGAAGCGCATCCAGCGGTAGCAACGGTGTATTATCCAGGACTAGCGAGTCATCCTGGTCACGAAATTGCGCAAAAACAGATGTCGGGATTTAGTGGCATGATTTCTTTTGAATTAGCCAAGGATGAGCAAGTCGTTCCTTTCGTAGAAGCGTTGGAAATTTTTACTTTAGCGGAAAGTTTAGGTGGTGTAGAAAGTTTAATTGAAGTACCTGCCATTATGACTCACGCATCTATCCCCAAAGAAAATCTTGAAGCCGTGGGAATTAAAGATGGACTCATTCGTTTATCTGTAGGAATTGAAGCAGTCGAAGATTTATTGGCTGATTTAGAAAAGGGATTACAAGCATAAACAAAAGGCCTTCGTCTTTAGACGAAGGCCTTTTGTTTATAATTCTTCACCATTCGTAGCAATCACTTGTTGATACCAAGCAAACGATTTTTTCTTTCGCCGTTCCAACGTTCCGTGACCATCGTTGTCCTTATCTACATAAATGAAGCCATACCGTTTCTTCATTTCGCCTGTACTAGCACTCACTAAATCGATGAATCCCCAAGGTGTGTAGCCCATCAAATCAATGCCGTCATACGCAACGGCTTCTTTCATCATCTCAATATGTTCACGTAAATAAGCGATTCGGTAAGTGTCGTTAATCGTTCCGTCTGGTTCTAGCTCATCAATAGCACCAAAGCCATTTTCAACAATAAAGAGTGGTAATTCATACCGATCATTGAACCAATTCATTGCATAGCGCAAGCCCATAGGATCGATTTGCCAGCCCCAATCAGATGTTGCTATATAAGGATTTCGCACCAAGTCTTTTGCTTCATTGTAGTCAAAAGTAGGGGCCTTTTCTGCACCTTTCACAGCAAACGACATGTAATAGCTAAAGCCAATATAATCAACACAGCCATTAGCCAAATCAGTTAAATCTTCTTCTGTGACATCTAATGAAATGTTTTTTCGTTTCAAATAGCATTGAATTGCACTTGGATAATGACCGCGGACATGAACATCGGTAAACCAATAACGTTTTTGCATTGCGCTAACACTCATCATCATATCCTCAGGATTACAAGAATAAGGATAAATAGGCACCATCGCAATCATACAGCCAATTTGGAAGTCGGGATTGATAGCGTGGCCAATTTTCACTGCACGTGCGCTAGCGACTAGTTCATAATGAGCAGCCTGATACATAATTGCTTCGCGGTCTTCTCCTTCCTGGTAAGCAATACCAGAGTTAGTAAAAGGTGCAAAATCTTCTTCATAATTGGCTTGGTTGTTAATTTCGTTAAAGGTCATCCAATATTTGACTTTTTTCTGGTAACGAGTGAAACAGACTTCAGCAAATTTGACAAAAAAATCAATGACCTGGCGATTGCGAAAGCCGCCATATTTTGTGACTAAATGATAAGGCATTTCAAAGTGAGACAGTGTCACGACTGGCTCAATACCATTTTTCAAACACTCGTCAAAAAGTGCATCATAAAAACGAAGGCCTTCTTCATTGGGCGTTTCTTCATCTCCGTTAGGAAAAATTCGTGTCCAAGCAATAGAGGTTCGGAAACAATTTAAACCAAGTTCTTTGAATAGTTGAATATCTTCTTGATAGCGATGGTAAAAATCAATCGCTTCATGGTTAGGATAGTGTTCATCTGGTAAAACGCCTGCGGTAATTTTACGAGGGACGCCATGTGCACCGGCAGTCATTACATCCGCCACGCTCACCCCTTTACCGCCTTGGTCCCAGCCTCCTTCTAATTGATGAGCAGCAACAGCGCCGCCCCAAAGAAAATCATTTTTCAAAATTGACATATCGTTTCAGTCCTTTGTTCAAATTTTTATACGTTTTGTGCTTCGACTTTTTCAAGGGTTTCTTCAGTAATTGGTTGATTGGTTTCTTCTGCGTAATTAAGTGCATCCATTTTTTTAGCAAACGGTAAATAGATAAAGAAACTCATCGTCAGTACCACTACTTGAAGCAACGCTGCTTGCCAACCACCAACTAAAAGTCCAGAAATGATTGGAGGAGTAGTCCAGGGAACTTGTACCGCAGTAAAGAGAGGAACCAGTCCTGTGTACAAGGCAAAATATGTCACAACAGAAGAAACAATCGGTGTGATAATGAATGGCACAGCCATGATTGGGTTCATCACGATAGGTGTAGCAAAGACAATTGGCTCGTTAATATTGAAAACAGCTGGCCCAATTGAAAGCCGACCTAATTGCTTAAACTGAGCTGATTTGGCAAAGAAAACCATGAACACGACTAACCCGATTGTCATGCCCGCACCAGTGACCGTTAAAAATTGATCTAAAAATTGTTGTGTAACAATATGGCCACCATTAGCCAGTGTTAAGTCTTTTCCAGATTTCAAAATTTCGGTGTTTTCTAAAGAGTTTGCTTGTAAAATAGGGCCCATGATACCGCCAACGATTGTTGACCCGTGAACACCGAAAAACCAAAAGAGCGGAATGACAAAACCTAATAGTAATGCGCCACCTAGTGAATCTGTGACTCCTTGAAGTGGTGATTGTAGCACTTCGTAAATAAAGTCAAAGAATGTCGTATTGAAGACTTTATCTAGAAGAATGAAAATTAGCATTGCACCAGTTACAATGACGCTGGCAGGAATTAACGCAGTAAAGGAATTGGCCACATTTTCTGGTACAGCTTCTGGTAATTTGATACGAATATCATGACGTAAAAACCAACTATATACAACGCCGACTAACAAACCAACAATAATAGCTGTAATCATCCCTTTGCCAGCTGTCCAATCTTTGTTGATGACATTGCCAACTACTGCGCCAGAAACCGCATCTTTGACTTCAGATGACATAAACAAAATGAAAACCACCATGGCAATCATGCCCGCTGGGAGGCCTTCAAATCCCTCGCTTTTTACATATGAGTAGGCAATACCGATGACCGCAAATAACGACATAATCGCAAAAGATGCACCATATGCTTGATTGAAATAAACGGCCAGGCCACTTGCGTTAACCCATTCAGAAATAGCTGTAACTGGGAAATTCGCTAATAGAAGAAACACGGAACCAACAATGGTAAAAGGCATCGTGTAAAGCATCCCGTTCCGTAAGGCAGTAATTGCTTTGGTATTGACGAATTTTAGTACTGGAGGTAATAATTTCTCGTTAATCCATTCGTTCATAAAAATCTCTCCTTTGAAGAATAATATAAATGCAAATGTATCCGTTTACATATTTACTATATAAGCTTATTTGAAGAAAAAATAGACTTTTGCTTGAATGAGAAACATGTACCAAGAAAAAAAACAAAAAAGCTCATGCTGTTTTAGACAGCATGAGCTTTTGTGAAAAACAACTAGAAAGGTGTTTCATCTAGTTCCTTTAAAAGTTGACTTGCTTGATGAGCTAGGAGTTCAATTAAAGCAATGACAGGGATTTGAGTGGTTGTATTGACTGATTTATCTGCAAATGGAGAACGTTCGTCGGGCATATAATAGGAGATGTTGTAGTCAGCCAAGCGGGCAATAGTTGAATGTTGATTGTTGGTAATGCTTAGCACTTTGGCGCCAGCTGTTTTAAAATCGGTCATTTGTTTAATCATTTCATTGGTTTCCCCAGATACAGACAGAATCAAGGCTAATGTATTTTCAAATCCGCGCTTGGGGATAGGCGTAAAGGGGTCAGCAATACTGTAAGAATTGATATTTAAGTTGGCAAAATAACGACTGCCATAACTACCTAAAATTCCGCTAGTACCAATGCCAGTAAAGGCAACGTGACGTGCTTGAACAATCATTTGGATTGCTGGACGAAGCATTTCGTAATAGGTTTCTTGGTTTAATTTTTTTAAAAAAGCATCGACGTGAACCGTGGCATCATAAAAATTTTCAAACGTTTGTGTTTGTTTGGCTTCTTCTTTCACTGCATATTTTAATTCAGAAAAACCAGCATAGCCCATTTTGTTACAAAATCGTAGAATCGTTGAGGTGGAGACATGACAGGAAGTAGCCAGTTGGCGAATGGTCTGTTGAGGGATTTGGTGCAGGTGTTCCAATACATAATGGTAAACGAGCATTTCTAATTCATTCAAGGTCTGAACCTTCTCTAAATCAAACAAAGTAATCCTCCTTTATATAAAAACTGAATATGTTATTTTTTTGTGTAAATCAAATAAACCAATTCTTATTTTTCTTGAAAAAAATGTAAAATAACTCAATAAAAAGTTTCTTATTTCCTATTTTACAAAAAGTAGCCCAATTATCCTAGTTTTTCTCTTTTTTCTTTTAAAAATAACAATGCGCACCCCTAGAGTTTTTTGAGAAAACAAGCTAAAATAGATAAGAAGAGAAAAGGAGGCGTTGATGTGGCACGGGAAGTAATTTTATTTATTGCAGCGAGTATTGATGGTTTCATTGCGGACAAAGCGGGCGGTGTTGCTTGGTTAGAAGAGAATATTCGTGGCGATGAAGAAGATCGTAGTTACGATGAAATGTATGAAAAAATAGACACTGTGGTAATGGGGCGGACTACTTATGATCAAGTTACACAAGAATTGTCCCCAGATGTGTATTTTTATGAAGACAAGCATTCTTATATCATTACCTCTCATCCAGAACCATCAACTGCTTCAAGAACTTTTACCAAGGAAGATCCAGTCACATTAATTCGTCGTCTCAAAGAAGAAGACGGCGCGGGAATTTGGATTGTTGGAGGCCCAAAAGTGGTTCAACCGCTTTTGGCAGCTGATTTAATTGATACCTTCATTTTGACGACAATACCACTGTTTCTGGGTGAGGGCATTGCTCTATACGAGACAATGGCTCAATCAATCCCAGTTCGTTTAAAACAGGTTTATCAAAAAAATGAGTTGGTTTATTCGATTTATCAACGTGAAAACAAAAATTAAAAAATAATTATTCGGTTGGGCAAGTTGCTTTCAAGGTTTTGAGTTTCTCATAGGGCGAGAGGAACAAAGCAACAGTTGTCTAGCCGTTTGTGTTGTTTTTGATTAACAAAGAAATGGTAGAGGAGAAAAAAATGAAACATCAGATCAAAAAAAGGTTGTATATTTCACCTGTTCAAACAATTGTCTTAGGCTTTTTTTTATTAATTGTTGTAGGCACAATCTTATTAATGATGCCTTTTTCTGCACAAGCTGGACAAAAAACGCAATGGATTGATGCTTTTTTCGTGGCAACTTCCGCCGTCTGTGTTACAGGGCTTTCGCCTTTGAATACGGCGGAACATTGGAGTCCTATCGGGCAAGTTATTATTATGATTTTGATTGAATTAGGCGGCTTAGGCTTTTTAACCGTTGCCACGATTTTCTTTAGTTTGCTGCGGAAAAAAGCGTCACTAAGTGTACGGATGTTGTATCAAGAAGCGTTAAATGTTAGTGAAGTTTCCGGAGTTTTTCGTTTAATGAAATATATTATGAAGTTTGCGGCCATTATTCAATTACTTGGAGCTTTCTTGTTGTCCTTTCAATTTGTGCCAACATTTGGGTGGAAAAAAGGGTTGTTTTTTAGTCTCTTCCATGCCGTTTCGGCATTTTGTAATGCTGGCTTTGATTTGCTAGGGGATAGTATGGTTCCTTATCAAAATTCGCCTTATCTTTTACTAGTCATTAGCTTTTTAATTATAGCTGGCGGTTTAGGATTTATTGTGTGGCGCGATATTTTTGCAATGATTAAAGGCTATAAAAATAAAATTAAGCACCGTGTTAGTATTCATACACGCCTTGCTTTAACGGTGACCGCCACCTTTTTAGTCTTAGGGACCGTTATTTTTTACATTTCAGAATATCGCCATTTTCCAGCTGACATGTCTTTTTGGCAGCGTCTTGTCAACAGTTGGTTCTTGTCGGTTACACCAAGAACGGCTGGCTTTTATTCGGTTGATTATTTGAAAATGAGTAATCCAGGCCTGATTGTCACGATTTTGTGGATGTTTATTGGTGGCACTTCAGGATCAACCGCTGGCGGCTTGAAAACCACTACGTTTGGTGTGTTATTTTTACAATTTCGTGCAATTTTTAAAGGGAAACAGCGAGTGGAATTCCATGAACGCACAATTCCTGAGCGAGTAGTGCTCCAAGCGTTTACTTTGTTCTTCTTGGCAACTTTTTTATGTGTAACTGCTTCGGTTATTCTCTCGTTTACAGAAACATTACCTTTAAAAAACGGGATTGAGTATATTGTTTTTGAAGTGATTTCTGCATTTGGAACGGTTGGTTTAACAATGGGGTTAACACCAGATTTAACTGTTTTTGGTAAACTGGTGATTATTTTTCTAATGTTCGTCGGTCGTGTGGGTGTGTACACGGTGTTATTGTCATTAATTAAGAAAGGCTTGGAAAGTCAGTCGAAAGTTCAATATCCAAAAGAATCAGTGATGATTGGTTAATAGAGAAAGAGGGAAATAGAATGGAATTTTTAGGTATTTTATGTTTGATTTTAATTACAACGACTTTAGCAGGTGTTGCTTGTAAAAGAGTAGGAATTCCTGCAGTAATTGGGCAATTGCTAGTAGGGATTGTGTTAGGTCCAGCGATGTTAAATATTGTGCATCAAGATGTGTTTGTGCATGACTTTTCAGAAATTGGTGTCATTATGCTGATGTTTATTGCTGGAATGGAATGTGAATTGGAATTATTGAAAAAATATGCGAAACCTAGTGTCATGGTCGCTATTTTGGGCATCGTTTTACCGGTTGGTTTTACTATGTTGATTGGTCAGCTGTTTGCTTTTTCTTGGAAAGAAGCTTTTTTCCTTGGGTTAGTTTTAGCAGCAACGTCGGTCAGCATTTCAGTAGAAGTATTAAGAGAGTTGAATGTTTTAAGTAGTAAAGAAGGTGCAACGATTCTTGGGGCTTCTGTCGTTGACGATATCGTGGTCGTGATTATTTTAAGTGTTGCTGTCGGCATGATTGGTGCAAGTACAGGCGGCAATACAGAAGTCAGCTTTATTGTTAAGTTAATTGAACAAGGCTTATTCTTTATTGGGATTTTCTTTTTGGTCCGCTTTATTGCTCCCTATTTACTACGTTTAAGTCAAAAAATGAACATTGGGTCGTCTGTTATTATCATGTCATTGATTATCTGTTTGGGCATGGCTTATTTGGCTGATTTAGTTGGTTTAAGTTCTGTCGTAGGTGCTTTTTTTGCAGGGATTGCTGTGGGACAAACGGATGCAAAAACAGAAATTGATTTCAATATTGAAGCTATTGGCTATGCCGTGTTTATTCCCGTCTTCTTTGCCAGCATTGGCTTATCAGTGACATTTAACACGTTAGGAAAGGATTTACCTTTTATTTTGGTAATGACGATTATGGCGATTTTAACGAAATTACTGGGCGGCGCCTGGGGAGCGAAAATGGTTGGTTTCTCCAATACAAGTTCTTTAATGGTCGGTGCTGGGATGGTTTCGCGTGGGGAAATGGCATTAATCATTGCGCAAATTGGCTACCAATCTAAATTACTTTCAGAAGCGTATTATACGAGCATGATTGTGGTAATTATCTTAACGACCTTAGTTGCACCTTTCTTATTGAAATACTTTGTTAAAAAACAAGAATCTGCGTTGCAATAAAAAAAGATGAGCAGAAGTTGTTGACAAAAAAATAAAATAGCTATATGATGAGTTCAAGATAAACGACTACATTTGTAGTCGATAACCTTGAACTCTTTTTTTATTGATGAAGGAGGAATTTAACGAGTATGGCAAAAGATAAATTAGCGACAATTACAGATGCAGAGTGGGAAGTCATGCGGGTTATTTGGACCCAAGGCAAGACCACGAGTCGTGAAGTGCATACACTTTTAAATGAGAAGAAAGAATGGAAATCAACGACCGTCAAGACGTTACTAAGTCGTTTAACAGATAAAGGGTTAGTTGGAACGGAGAAAGTAGGCAATAAATATATTTATTATCCGCTAGTAGAAGAACGTCGGAGCGTTGAAACGGTGGCAGATGAACTTTTAGCCAAAGTGTGCAGCCGTAAAGTTGGTTCCGTGGTGGAAACAATTTTAACAGAGAGTCAGTTGAGTTATGACGATTTGGATCGATTAGAGGAACTCTTGAAAGAGAAGCGCAAGACGGCGGTTGAATCCGTCCCTTGCAACTGTATTCCTGGTCAATGCCAATGTCATTTAATTTAAAAAGGAGTGAAAAAAATGGAAAGTAAAACGTTTGATATTGAAGGGATGAGCTGTGCTTCCTGTGCCCAAACGATTGAAAAGGCTACGGCGAAGTTACCTGGGATGGCAAAGGCAAGTGTCAATTTAGCTACGGAAAAATTAAGTGTCACGTATGATCAGACGGAAGTCACAGAAGAAGAAATTAAGGAAGCTGTGTCAGATGCTGGCTACAAGGCGATTAGCCCAGCCCAACAACGAACGTTTGCGATTGAAGGAATGAGTTGTGCTTCCTGTGCCCAAACGATTGAAAAAGCTGTGAACCAATTATCTGGTGTTCAACAAGCGATTGTTAATTTAGCCACGGAAAAACTGGTGGTTAGTTATGACGACCATCAAGTAACGAGTGCTGAAATTATCAAAGTAGTTACGTATGCAGGTTATCAAGCGACAGAAGAAGTCGCTGCAGGTGCAACAGCGGACCAAGATCGTGAAAAGAAACAAAAACATATTGCTGAGATGTGGCAACGTTTTTGGATCTCAGCGGTGTTTACAGTGCCCCTTCTTTATATTGCGATGGGACATATGGTAGGCTTACCATTGCCGGCTTTTTTGAATCCAATGACACATGCGACGACCTTTGCAATGGTTCAATTGATTTTGACGTTACCCGTTCTATATGTCGGCAGAGAATTTTTCACAGTTGGTTTTAAAGCATTATTTAAAGGGCATCCGAATATGTTTTCTTTGGTAGCTTTAGGAACCAGTGCTGCTTTTGTGTATAGTTTATATGGCACAGTCATGATATTCTTAGGAGATACAAGTTTTACAATGGCTCTTTATTATGAATCAGCGGGTGTTATTTTAACTTTAATTACATTAGGAAAATATTTCGAAGCTGTTTCAAAAGGGAAAACCTCAGATGCGATAAAAAAATTAATGGGTTTGGCGCCGAAAACTGCTCATATTTTACGTGATGGCGCAGAAATTGAAGTGCCAGTTGATGCTGTTCAGTTGGATGACATTGTGATTGTTCGCCCAGGAGATAAAATCCCTGTTGATGGAGTGATTGTTTCAGGCAGTAGTTCTGTGGATGAAGCCATGTTAACGGGCGAAAGTTTGCCTGTTGAAAAGAAAGTCGGTGATGCAGTAATTGGTGCTAGCATCAATAAAAATGGCAGCTTTCAATTCAAGGCGACAAAAGTGGGAAAAGAGACGGCCCTTGCCCAAATCATTCAATTAGTGGAAGATGCGCAAGGCTCAAAAGCGCCGATTGCACAATTAGCTGATAAAATTTCGGGTGTTTTTGTCCCAATCGTTATTGGTTTGGCTGTTCTTTCTGGCTTGGCTTGGTTCTTTTTAGGACAAGAGTCATGGATTTTCGCTTTGACAATTACCATTTCTGTGTTAGTGATTGCTTGTCCTTGTGCGCTCGGCTTGGCAACGCCGACTGCGATTATGGTGGGAACAGGTAAGGGCGCTGAAAATGGCGTTTTAATTAAAAGTGGGGATGCTTTAGAAACCACTCACAAAATTCAAACAATCGTGTTTGATAAAACAGGAACTATTACAGAAGGCAAACCGGTGGTTACAGATATTTTAGTTGCTGATTCAGCACTTTCAGAAGCTGAGTTACTAACATTAGCAGCTTCTGCAGAACAAGGATCAGAACATCCTCTAGGTGAAGCAATTGTGGGGGCGGCTAAAGAACGTCAATTGCCATTAGCAGAAGGAAGCGATTTTTCAGCGATTCCAGGTCACGGCATCCGTGTGACAGTCAACGAACGAGTCCTACTTTTGGGCAATATAAAATTAATGAAAGAAGAAGCCATCGAGCTATCAACGTTTGTTCAACAAGCGGATCGTTTGGCAGAAGAAGGGAAAACCCCAATGTTTGTGGCAAAAGATGGTTCGTTTGCGGGTATCATTGCGGTAGCAGATACTGTGAAGGATAGCAGTCAAACAGCCATTGCACGTTTGCATAAAATGGGTATCGAAGCCGTGATGATTACGGGAGACAACAAGCGTACTGCAGAGGCGATTGCGAAACAAGTAGGTATCGATCGTGTCTTAAGTGAAGTTTTACCAGAAGATAAAGCGTTAGAAGTGAAAAAACTACAAGCAGAAGGCAAAAAAGTTGCGATGGTGGGTGACGGTATTAATGATGCACCAGCACTTGCCCAAGCAGATGTGGGGATTGCTATTGGTTCAGGCACAGATGTTGCAATGGAATCGGCCGACATTGTGCTAATGCGTAGTGATTTAATGGATGTGCCTACAGCAGTTGAATTAAGTAAAGCGACCATCAAAAACATCAAAGAAAATCTTTTCTGGGCATTTGCCTATAATACATTAGGTATTCCAGTGGCTATGGGTGTGTTACACTTATTTGGTGGACCTTTGTTAAGTCCGATGATTGCAGCAGCAGCTATGAGTTTTAGTTCAGTCTCTGTCTTACTAAACGCCTTACGCTTAAAAGGATTTAAACCTTCGACGGTGAAAAAAACTAGTGGAAGTCAAAAATAAAATTGAAAAGGATGAAGTGAAATGGAAAAAACAGTAAAAATTGATGGGATGAAATGTGATGGCTGTGTTCAAGCGGTCACTGAAAAATTTAGTGGAATTGACGGCGTAACGAATGTTGCGGTTCACTTGGCAGATCAAACAGCCGTTGTGACAGCAGATCGTGAAGTAAGCCAGGATGAACTGAATACCACGTTGGCAGATACAAAATTCAAGGTTGTCAGCGAATAACAAAAAAACAGGGCCTACCATCATGAGTAGACCCTGTTTTTTTGTTATGGAAGTTTTGCTTTGATTTCCTGATAAATCTTAGTTGTTTCTTGACCCTCACGCGCAGTATAATAATAAACTTTCTTCCGCGTTTCTATTTTCAGAATCGGATGACTTTTTGTATAAATTAGTAAATAAGCAGGTTTTCCAGCGACTTTAAATTCTCCTGTTAAGTAACTATCTGTCGCAGCACCCATTGTGCGGATGCGTTCTTGAGGTAAGTCATCAATCAAAGAAACAGCAGTGATTTGGTTAAAAGGAATTGACCTTGTTTTTGCTAATGGGGCAGATAACTCAATTTGTTTATTTTCAATAGTTGCTTGAAAGGCATGACTAGAAAAATCATTTATAAACATCGGCACTGTGGCAAAGAACAGCACCGCAATCGTTAAAATGCCAGTAGCGGCTAGAATAATTTTCCCAGCAGGCCGTCCTAGGTTAATAGATAAATTCATACCAATGCGATCAGGAACCATGATTTTGGGGTCCTTGGGATTGATATAAATCCCATACCGCCAATATTGATCATCATCCCCATAGCGATAATCGCCAGCCTGTAAAACGAATTGATCTTGTTTTTTGCGCATTGAAAATAGGTAGTAGAAGAGAAAGCCTACATAAACAAACAAAAGAATAAAGTAACAAAATGTAAGAGCCATCGCAACCGTATAATCAATTACAATTGTGAAAGTTGGTAAAATGGTTAGCGGTGCAAAAACTAAGGCTGATAAAACCATTAAAACAGACCAATGATGCCGAAATAAATCATTGATTTGCTGATTAATTTTTGAGTCACTAGTTAGCGGTTTGACAGGTAAGCGCGCAATAAAATAATAGCCGCCAATGAACAAACTTAACATCAAAACAGTAATTAAGAAAAGAATCCAGGAACCAATCGCCGTTTGCAAGGAATAAAAGCCCCCAGCAAAAGTAAGAATAATTGCAGGTAAAAACCACCAAAATGAAATAAGTTTCTGGTTTTTATTTAAAACTAATTGCGTATCGATTAAGAGAGGACGCTTAGGTAGCAACCAGCCGTTTTGCATTTTTAAAGCGGCCATTTTGCGAATATAAACGATTTGCAGATAGTAGCCACTGCCAATAAAACTAAATAAAAGTAACAGAAAAAGGAACAATAAAATCGAATCATAAGGAATAAATAACAAAGGCAAACTAACAACACTAAAAACGGCTGCTAGTTGAACCAAGCGTTTTTTATAACGTTTTCGGATTGCTTGAACGCTGGGATCTTGTAGTTTATCTTCTGGTAAAGTGTTTTCCAAAATAATATTTTTGTGAGGATTTGCATAAATCCCCATAGTAAATGCCATAAAAAAAGCGACAGAAACTAGGATGAAATAAAAGAATACCGCCATTATAGTGCACGCCCTTTCGAATCAAAATTTTGATAAATTTTCTGAATAAGTGCTTGGATTTCTGCTTCGGATTGCTGATGTAAAAAACTTTCAGCCAACAGAAGTTCTAAACGCTCATGCAATTGCTGTTGCCAAACAGCGGTAGCAGGTAACTTTGCGGCAATTTTGGTGCCGTTACGACGGTCAGTCACAATATAACCTGATTGCTTTAACTTGTTATAAGCTTTTGAAACAGTCATCATATTGACCCCGATTTCGTCCGCCAATTGTCGGATAGAAGGCAAACTTTCATTGGGAACCAGTTCACCTTTGGCAATACCTACAATGATTTGCTCAATGAGTTGCTGATAGATGGGCTGTTCGCTTTGTTCATCTATTTCTAAAAGCATCGAATCACTCCTGTCTTATTTGTGCTATCTGTATTATATATAATAATACAAAAAGAGTTGGAAAGCAAGGAATTTAGAGTAAATGGTTGTTTCTGTTTAAAGAGAAGCATATAATGAAGAAGAACGTAAAATGAAAGGACGATGAAAATATGACAGCAATTGAACCAAAATTAACAGAGAAATTCCATCAAGATTTCTTGAACAATAATAAACAAAATGCCTTACAACGTAGTGTAGTAAAAAATGGTATCAGCGCTTCAGGTGAATCTGTACAAGGAGCCGTGAATAACGTACCCGTCTTTTCAGTCGACTTAGCTACTGGAAAAGTAGCCAATCAAAAACAAAGCGGTCGCTGCTGGATGTTTGCGGCGTTAAATACATTTAGACATAGAATGTTAAATGCGTTTCAATTAAAAGATTTTGAATTATCACAAAACTATACATTTTTCTGGGATAAATATGAAAAATCAAATTATTTCTATGAAAATATTATTGCAACAGCCGATCAACCGTTGACTAGTCGTAAAGTGGCCTTTTTATTAGCGACACCACAACAAGATGGTGGGCAATGGGATATGATCGTTTCAATTTTTGATAAATATGGCGTAGTGCCTAAAACGGCAATGCCTGAAAGCAGCAATAGTTCCAATTCACGTGATTTAAACAACTATTTAAATAAAAAATTACGCAAAGATGCAACAATTTTACGTAGTTTAATTGAAAAAGGCGCTTCTGCTGAAGAAGTCCAAAAAAACAAAGAAGCAATGTTACAAGAAATTTATAATTTCTTAGCAATCTCTTTAGGAACACCGCCAGAAACCTTTGATTTTGAATACCGTGACGAAGAAAAAAATTATCATTTGGATCAAAATCTAACACCGCAAACATTCTTTGAAAAATACGTTGGCGTTAATTTACATGATTATGTAAGTATTATTAATGCTCCTACAGAAGATAAACCCTTCAACAAAACATACACTGTTGAAATGTTAGGGAATGTTGTCGGCGGCAAAGAAGTTAAATATTTAAATGTAGAAATGGCTGCTTTCAAAAAATTAGCTGCTGCACAATTGGAACAAGGCGAATCTGTTTGGTTTGGTTGTGATGTCGGACAATCTTCAACACGTGACACAGGAATTATGGCATTAGACGTTTACGATATGAACGATCTTTTTGATATTGATTTTACGATGACTAAAGCAGAACGTTTAGACTTTGGTGAAAGCTTAATGACACACGCCATGGTTTTAACAGGTGTTGATATCGTTGATGGTCAAACAACAAAATGGAAAGTGGAAAACAGCTGGGGCGAAAAAGTCGGTGAAAATGGCTTCTTCGTTATGAGCGATGCGTGGATGGACGAGTACACTTATCAAATCGTTGTGCACAAAGATTTATTAACTGATGAACAGAAAAAAGCTTGGGAACAAGCGCCAACTGTTTTGGCACCTTGGGATCCAATGGGCGCATTAGCATAAAACAGAAAAAGAAGGCCCTCGCCGTCATGGCGGGGCCTTCTTTTTACGTTGGGCGGCGAACTTCACGGATTTCGCCCAATGTTGTATAATCATTGCCTGCTAAACGAGCAATCGGTTGGAGTTTTTCAGGTAAAATGTACTGATGTTCTTCATCGAAAACGGCTGAATCAAAATAGAAATCGGTAATTTCTACAATGAATAAATCCGTAATAATTTGACCTTCATGGTTAGCAATAGGTACATATTGATGTAAGCGAGCTTCCATCCGAATCGGCGCGGCTTTGATTGCTGGAACAGCAACAGTCTGGCTGGCAATGGTTTCAATACCGAATGTGTCAATTTCACTGATCTCTGCTGCTAAAGGTGCCGAAGTCTGATTCATTTGAGTAAGAACGTCTTCGTTAACGAAATGGATGACAAGTTCTTTAGTAGCCAAGATGTTTCGTGCCGTATCTTTAGGCGCTTTGTCTGGTCGTAAAATGGATAACGTTGCTAAAGGAATTTCAGCTGCCGCTGCATTAAAGAAACTAAAGGGAGCAGCGTTGACGACACCTGTAGCTGTATCTTGTGTTGTAACCCAAGCGATTGGCCGAGGAATAATACTTCCTGATAAAAATTTATACGCTGTTTTTGCAGATAACTCGTTACTATTGTAATGAATCATAGGAGCCTCCTAGAAAAAATACTAATTTCTTTGAACATTCGCATCTGAAGTATCGAAAGGACGCACAAATTCTTCAATCCCTGCCCGTTTTGGTTCTAAAAATGGCGGTAATGATAATTTTTCGCCAGCGTGTTCATAGGTTTCATCCTCTAAAAATCCAGGACCATCGGTTGCCAGTTCAAATAAAACATGTGTTGCTGCCAAGAAATATTCAGATTTAAAGTAAAAACGTTCCACAAAGCCAGAATTAGGAAATTCCAAACGATTAATTTTTTCAATCCAGAAACGTAGTGCTTCCTCATCGGCAACGCGCAAGGCTAAGTGATGGACATTGCCGTAGCCTTCTTGAGCCGCTGGCAAATCTTCCCGATGCTCTACGATGATGCTGGCACCATTCCCACCTTCGCCAACTTCAAATAAATGGAAACTACCTTCAGCATCAATCAATTTGAACCCTAAAACTTCAGTTAAAACTAGTTGCAGATGTTCGTAATTTTCGACAGTTACAAAGGCTGGTCCTAAGCCGATTAAAGCATGTTCACTAGGGACGTTAGATTTTTTCCAAGGCGTGCCGGCTGCAACACCTTGGTTCTTTTCATCAGAAATAAGTTGGTAACGTTGATTGTCAAAGTCTTCAAATTCTAAATACTTTTTACCAAAACGTTCTTGAATTTCTCCATGATCAATTGCATATTCATTAAAGCGTGATACCCAGTAATCCAAAGCAGCATCATCTTTTACACGGAAGGAAGTACGAGAAATTGTATTGGTTCCTTTGGTTCCTTTAGGTAAGCCTGGAAAGTCAAAGAAAGTCATATCTGTTCCGGGAGAGCCGGCATCATCAGCAAAAAATAAATGATATGTTTCAATATCGTCTTGGTTAACAGTCTTTTTAATTAAACGTAGACCTAAAATATCGGTGAAAAAGTGATAAATTTTTTCAGCACTTGAAGTCATGGCAGTGACGTGGTGTAAACCTAAAATTTGTGTATTCATAATAAAAATCCTCCTAAAAGAAAAATAATTTTTTAATTAATTAACTTACTAAAAGTAAGTTTAAATGATTAGTCCTAAAAATGCAAAAGAAATGTCTCGAATTCGAACTATTATTTTTTAGTTGATTTTTTAAAAAAATAAGAATATAATAGCCTGAGATATTTTAATACATAAACTTTCGTAAACATCGCCGGATGCTTGCGACTAAAGTGTTAATGAACAGTTCTTAGGCCATAGCTGAACTGTTTGTTGGCACTTTTTTTGTTTGGAAGGGAAGGAAAACAAGATGAGTAAAGCTTGGTTAAAAGTTATTTTTGGCGCTTTTTGTGAAGTGATTTGGGTCATTGGCATGAAGCATAGTACAACATGGTGGGAGATTTTAGGGACAGTAATCGCAATCTTTATCAGTTTCTATGCGCTGATTAAAGCAGGAGAGGAATTGCCAGTTGGCACAGCCTATGCTGTATTTGTCGGCTTAGGTAGTGCTGGAACTATTGTAACAGATCATTTTTTATTCCACACGCCTTTGGGTATAGGAAAAGTTCTTTTTCTGTTGCTGTTATTAATAGGTGTAATTGGCTTAAAAATGGTAACTGGAAATAAAGAGGAGGAAACAAGATGAGTTGGTTATACTTAGTTATTGCAGGCTGTTTTGAAATCTTTGGCGTAGGTTCAATTAAATTATTTACAACAAAAAAAGACTTACGTTCATTGTTAATTTTAATTCTAGCGTTTAGTGGTAGTTTCTTATTCTTATATTTAGGGATGAGACAATTGCCGATGGGCGTTTCTTATGCAGTTTGGACAGGAATTGGTACAGCAGGAGGCGCTATTTTAGGAATGCTCTTAGGTGAATCAAAAGACCCACGCCGGATATTTTTTATTTTTTTAATCATTGTTTCTGTGATTGGTTTAAAATTAATTGGTTAGAAAGCGAGAGAACATTGTTTGGATTATTGAAAGACAGGTGAGTAAAATTTAAAAAGAGACAGAACCAAATGCGGTGTTCTGTCTCAAAATAGCTTTTATTTTACAAGGTTACTATAACGTGTCGCAAATTCATTGTTGTAGGACTTGCCGTTGACATCTTGACCAACGTCCCAATTTGCAGACCAAGTCATTAAGCCACGGATAGGATTACCGTCTTTTGCTAACTGATCAAAAGTTTTGGCTACAGGGGTAGCCTCAACGACATAGCCGCTACCAGCAGCATCCCGATTTGCTGGTAAACCAAGGACTAATTTATCGTTTGGTATCTGTAGATAGCCGCGCGTGCCATGGATTAATGAATCAGACATATAATAGAGGAACTCGTATTTTAGAGCATCGTTGCTTTGAGCAACCCAAGTCATAATTTCATCAACCCAGACACCGTCGCCGCCTTGGTTATATAATTGTGGGGCAATGTAATCATAATAACCATTTAGGGAAGTAATGTATGTTTCATAAGCGGCACCAGGTTTTAAATAAGGGAATTCTGGCGCCATCGTAATGATGAAATTTTTTCCTTGTGCTCGATAATGGTCTTTGACTATTTTCAACGCAGCAGGGATGACGGTTTGGTTGTCGCCAGCAGTAATCGCTAATTGCTCTAAGTCGATGTCTAAACCATCAAAGCCGTATGTTTCCACTTGACGAATGATTTCATTCGCAAAGGCTTGTTCATCGCCTTTGACTAATTGGATATGTGCATCTGCTCCACCAAGTGCCAATAAAACTGCGCGACCTTGACTATTTAATTGTGCGACTTCTTGTCGGAAGGCAGTGTCTGTTTGGTTATAAGGCTTGAACGTAGGAATCCGTGTCGTGCCATCGCTTTTCATGAAGGAAACCGGTACGACATTGTAGGCTTGATTTACTTCTGAAAGGTTCAGTGATGCTGATGTTCCTTGTTTGTAACCATCGCGTCCTTTTGAGGCCCAGTTATTCCAATATCCAACCAACACTTTTTTGCCAGAGATATCTACCATCGTATCCGCAGCATCTGCAGAAGCTTGAGTAGGCGTTAACCACAAGCCAACTGCAACGGTTGAAAGAAGGAGAAAAGCAGGAATTATTTTTTTTAGCTTCATTTTTTGAGAACTCCTTTAATTTAGTTTAAGATGTGAGTATTTTTACTGAATGTTCACATCAATCGCTTGGTAAAAGGCGTTCACCGTATCACCAATGCCCCAGACAGCGTAAATGACATGATACCCTTTGCGGTCTGTCGGAATATTAATTGTTTGTTTAACAACTTTATTAGGAACTTCTTGTTTGCCGTCAATTGAAGCAATTTTGTCGAAGTTTTTAATGTCTAATGGTTGATTGGGATTCCAGCCATTTTTAGTAATATAGTAATCCCAAGAAGCAGTTCTATGTTGGGCAGTTAAGTTCCAAGTGATGTCAAGGGGACCTGTTGTAATGTTTGTTTTGTGCCAACGAGTAGCTGTTTGTTCATCCAAAGGTTCAAAACCTGAGACACCTGCACTGGCTAATTTACCAGTAATAAACGTATTTTTGGGCGCTTCGATACTTTGAGGTTCCCATTGTGCACGACCAACATTTGTATTTAAGTTACCACCAGCAGAACTACCAAAGAAAGCACGACTTCCAGGACTTGCTACGTAACCGTGAGCCTCCGAAACAGTAGGGGCCAATGCAGCGCCACCTAAAACAAAACTAAAAGCCAGGACGATTGTTAATAAACTCTTTTTCACGAAAAAAACCTCCTAAAAAATTATTTTGTATGCGCTTACAGATAGGAATATAACATAATAATCTTTCGGATACAAATAATAAGAAATGTTATTTTTAAAAATAAAACAATATTTTTTAAGTAATATTAAGAATGTTTTTAAATAATATAAATAATAGTGTTTTTCAAAGTTTTGTTAATTTTTCATTCGGAATCGCAATTGAAGAAATCACGTGGTATACTTTTAAGAAGAAACAATGACACGAAAGTAGCCATTGGAAAAAGGAGATTATTTCGTGGGAAAAAAACATACATCCTCTTATGAAGTTGCCTACTATGACGGCGATTTTACTGGTGCAATGAAGATACCGGCTTTGTTAGCGGTTGTCATTAAAGTATCAGAAGAACAAACAGAATTACTAGGAAGAGATGCGGCTTATGTCGCTCAATTTGGTCTAGGCTGGGTCATCACCAATTATGAAATAGAGATTCACAGCTTACCAAAAGTTGGTGAAAAAGTAGCAATTACAACGCAAGCTATGAGTTATAACAAATATTTTTGTTATCGTAACTTTTGGGTTCATGATGAAGAAGGCAATGAATGTGTCTTTGTGAAATCAACCTTTGTCTTAATGGATCAAAAAAATCGGAAAATCAGTAGTGTGTTACCAGAAATTATTGCACCTTTTGATTCTGAAAAAATCACTAAAATTTATCGCCATGAAAAAATTGAAAAAGTCACAGAGGGGAACTTTTTACCTTATCGTGTGCGTTTTTTTGATATTGATGGCAATCAACATGTTAATAATGCGATTTACTTTAATTGGTTATTGGATGTGTTAGGGTATGACTTTTTGACAACGCATCAACCGAAAAAAATTCTTGTGAAATTTGATAAAGAAGTAGAATATGGCCAAGAAGTCGAAAGTCATTACGAAATTGTCGAACAAGAAAATCAGTTGAAAACGCGCCATGAGATTCGGATTGATGGTCAAACCTATTGTGAAGCGAATATCGATTGGACCAACTAAGTTGAGAGGACGGTTTAGAAAAATAAAAAGTTACGCAGAGGAGGAAGGACATGATTCGCTTAGGATTAACATCTTTTAGTGAACACGACTATTTAACTGGAAAAAAACGGGCCACGCTTTATGAATATGCCAGTCATTTACCGCTAGTTGAAATGGACACGGCGTATTACGGGATTCCTCCCAAAGAACGAGTAGCTGAATGGGTCAAAGCAGTTCCCGAAAACTTTCGCTTTGTCATGAAAGTTTATAGTGGAATCAGTTGTCAAGGTGAGTGGCAGACCTATTATGCAAGTGAAGAAGAAATGATCACCGCCTTTTTAGAAAGTATGGCCCCATTAATTGAAAGTAAAAAATTATTTGCCTTTCTGGTACAATTTTCAGGAACATTTGGTTGTACGAAAGAAAATGTCGCTTACTTGCAAAAAATTCGTCACTGGTTTAAAGACCTACCTATCGCCATTGAATTACGAAATAATTCATGGTATCAACCAAACTTTGTAAAACAAATGTTGCAATTTATGAAAGAAAATCAATTTTCACTTGTGATTGTAGATGAACCGCAGATTCCTACGAATCCAGTGCCCTTTTATCCTTATGTAACGAATCCTAATCTCGTGCTCTTCCGGTTTCACGGACGTAATGCGGCTGGCTGGTTAGCCAATGATGCAGAGTGGCGAAAAAAAAGAACCCTTTATCATTATAATACGCAGGAAATCGCTGATTTAAGCGAAGCTGTTTTAAAAATGTCGCAAGAAGCCAAAGAAGTGGGCGTAATTTTTAATAATAATTCTGGCGGCGATGCCGCAGAAAACGCTCTACAGATGCAAAAAGTCTTGAATTTGAGTTACGATGATTTGAATCCAAAACAATTAGATTTATTTTGAGAAAGAAGGTAGCTGAATGTCTGAAAAGCAATCCCCTTATGAAATGGCTTGTGCATTCCACGAGGTTTTTAATCCACAACAACCAGAGCAACCAACTGCTTTTTCGCCGGAGTTAGCCAGTCGACGAGCAGAGTTTAAAGTTGAAGAACTTGTAGAATTTTTATATAGTGCTGCTGATAATGACCAAGTACTTTTTCAACAATTGGTCAACGGATTAAAAAAATCTGTCGATAAAGCAGAGCAGAAAGTCTTGGCGAAAGGCAAACCAGTATCTGATCCTTTAGTGGAGGAAGTGGATGCACTAGTCGATTTATTGTATTTTACTTATGGTTCGTTTTGCTTAATGGGCGTCAATCCAACAAAAATTATTGAAATCGTTCATCAAGCCAATATGGGGAAATTATTTCCAGATGGGCAGCCACATTATGATCCGGAAACAAATAAAGTATTAAAACCTGAAAATTGGGAACAAGATTTTGCGCCAGAAGCTAAAATTAAAGCGGAAATTCAACGCCAATTGAAAATTACTGAGACCAATGAAAAAGACGAATGAGAAAACTCATTCGTCTTTTTCATTAATCATGGAAGAACGTCCGATATAACGCTTTGATGGCTTTTTCTTCTTGTTCTTTTTTGATACCAAACATAATACTTACTTCCGAAGATCCTTGGTTAATCATTTCTAAGTTGATTTTTTCTTTGGCTAACGCCATTGTACTTTCAGCAGTAACCCCAATTCGTTGGCGCATGCCTTCCCCGACAATCATAATCATAGAAAGGTGATGCGTGATGCGTAACTCATCAGGCGCTAAAACTTCTTGGAGTTGAGCCATCAGTCGATTTTCAATTTCAGTTGTTAACTGGTCTTCTCTTAAAACAATCGTGATGTCATCAATTCCTGAGGGCATATGCTCATAGCTCAAGGCTAATTTTTCTAGTACTTCTAAGAGCCGTCGCCCAAAACCTAATTCTCTATTCATTAAATACTTACTAATGTAAATACTTGCGAACCCTTGATCACTAGCAATTCCTACAACAGGAGCATGCTTCACTTTGCGAGAGGTGGTAATTAGGGTGCCAGGATGATGTGGGTTGTTGGTATTTTTGATAACGACTGGAATATTTGCGCGATAGGCAGGCATTAAGGCTTCGTCGTGGAGGACGGCAAAGCCTGCATAAGCTAACTCCCGCATTTCTCTGTAGGTCAATTCTTGAATCGTTTGAGGCTGTTCAATAATTCCAGGATGGGCGACATAAATTCCGTCCACATCGGTAAAGTTTTCATACAAATCTGCTTGAACACCTGCGGCAACAATGGACCCTGTGATATCGGAACCGCCACGAGAAAAAGTACAAATTTCGCCGGCTTCTGTATAACCAAAGAAACCTGGAATAACCAAGATTTGTTGAGTCTCACGATAGACACTAATTTTCTCTAAAGCTTTTGGTAAAATGCGGGCATTGCCTGGCTCAGGTGTCACTAGGAGACCTAATTCTTTTGGACTAATGTAGCGAGCATCTAAGCCATTTTGCTTGAAAAAACTGGCAACAACTTTGGCATTATTGTCCTCACCGCTAGCTAAAAAATAGTCAAATAAAAAAGCATTGTTTTCTTTTGGTAAAGTGGCTAATTGGCTAATCGAAATAGCAATATCAGCTAAAACTGCTTTATCCAAGTGTAATTCATCAAAAAGATCTTCATAACGACGAATGATGGCAGAGATTGTCGATTCAATTTCCTCATTATTTAAGTAGCGCTGATAGTATTGAATCAATAAATCAGTCACTTTAATATCTTGCGGGGTTCGCTTTCCAGGAGCGGATACAACGACAAACGTTCGGCGCGGCTCTTCCTTGACGATTTGTAAGACTTTCTGTAACTGTGGTGCTGATGCTAGCGAGCTACCGCCGAATTTAACTACGTTCACGTTTATCACTCCTGTTTTTAATTATTTTCTCATTTGTAGATTAGTAAAAGGATACCGAAAAACATTTAGAAAAGCAACCACTTATTTTCAGAAAGTTAGGAAATCATGAAAATATTTGTTCTTCATTTTTCCTTAAAATTTTGTTAAACTGTAAAGATATGAGTCGTAACGAAGGAGTTAAATAGTATGACAGAATCCAAAACTGCCATTATTTTTGATATGGACGGTGTCCTAGTAGATAGCGAAGCTTATTATTATGAGCGACGTAAAGCATTTTTAGCGGAATTTGATTTGACCATTGAGGGCCTAACCTTGCCAGAATTAGTCGGTGCGGATATGCGTTCATTATGGCAAAAGATTGAACAAGTCAACAAAAAAGAGCTAGATATTGCTTTTTTAAATGAACAATACATAGCCTATAAAAAAGCGCATCCGATAGATTATTTAGCTGTGCTTGATGAAAATGCGAAACGTGTTTTACAATTTTTAAAAAGACAAGGCTATAAAATCGGATTAGCTTCTTCTTCCACAAAAGACGCAATTGAAGAGGTTTTGACAGTGGGGCAATTAAGTAGTTATTTTGATGCGGTCGTGAGTGGGGAAGATTTCGAAGAAAGTAAACCGGCGCCGGATATTTATCTGCACACGTTACAAGAATTAGCTGTTGCGCCACAGGAATGTATAGCCATTGAAGATTCAGAAAAAGGCATTGCCTCTGCCAAAGAAGCTGGGCTAGAAGTTTGGGCTATGCGCGATGAACACTTTGGGATGGATCAAAGTCAAGCGGATGCCTTCTTAACACAACTAAGTGATATTTGTAAAAAAATTAGTGAAAATCGGATCGATGAAAGCAGTGAATCAACCCCTTCGTAAGAAGATCGCGGGTTTTCTTAAAAAAGTTTGTTATAACTAGTGAATGAATATACAGTTTGTGCTATAATTTTCTATAGGTATTTCTGCAAGAATGCCCTTTTTCAAGGGTCAGGAACAATAGATAACCGTGTGAAGAGAACAAACAACCTTTCTTTTATTATAGAAAAATTATCGGAGGAGCCAAAATGAAGAATAATTGGATTATCATTTTAGTACTAGTAATCGTTATTATTGCTGCGGTGCTATACTTAATTGGTTATTTTATGCGCAAAAAAAATCAAGAACAATTAGATGAATTAGAAGTTCGTAAAGAAGCCCTGTTTGACTTGCCAGTCTTTGAAGAAATCGATGATATTAAAAAAATGCATCTAGTTGGACAGAGTCAAAATAGTTTCCGTGAATGGAATCAACGTTGGGTAGAACTATCGACGCGTTCTTTCGCCGAACTAGAGAGTCAAATTTATGAAGTCGAAAATCAAAATGAAATTTTCCGTTTCATGAAAGCGAAGAAAGCAGTCGTGGAAGCGAATGAAACGATGACCGAAATGGAAGCCGAAGTGGAAGTCATTCGTAATGGCTTGAAAGAATTACGTGAAAGTGAAGAGCGCAATTCATTAGAAGTTCAAAAAGCTTTGGATGTCTATGAAGAATTAAGTAAATCACTAAAAGATGATAAAGCTAGCTTTGGTCCAGCTTACTCCGAAATCCAAAAACAATTAAGAAACGTCGAAATTGAATTCACACAATTTGTCACACTAAATACATCGGGGGACCCAATTGAGGCTCGAGAAGTCCTAGAAGATGCGGAACGTCATACGTATGAATTGGAAGACTTAATGAAACGGATTCCACCAATGTATGAAGAATTAAATGAAACTTTCCCAGATCAATTAAAAGAAATCGAAGAAGGCTACAACCAATTATTAGCTGACGATTATGTGTTCCCTGAACAAAACTTTGCTGAAGAAATTCAACATGCGAAAAAACGTGTCGAGAATTCAATGGCTGATTTAGAGAAAACAGAGATTGCTGCAGTAGAGGTCGCAAATCGCGACACAGCAACGGCGATTGATGCATTATATGAAGTGATGGAACGTGAAATTGAAGCGAAGAAATATGTCGTAACCAATCAAAAAATTATTGACGATTATATTTCTCATTCCTTAAAAAATAACCGTCAATTAATGATTGAATTGGACCATGTATCACAAAGCTACACCTTAAACAACAACGAGCTAGGACGTAGTCGTGGTTTCCAAACGGAAATTGAAGAAATTATCCGCCGTCAAAAAGACTTGGAACCTCGAATGAAAGAACATACCGTTCCTTACTCTGAAATTCAAGCGTTCTATAAAGAATGCTATAAGATTTTAGATGATATTGAAAATCAACAATTAGAAATTGATGCTTCATTGAAAGAACTAAGAAAAGGCGAAAAAGTCGCCCAAGAAAAAGTAGACGAATACGAATTCCGTTTACGGAGTATCAAACGATATGTTGAAAAGCAACGATTACCAGGTTTGTCTGCTGATTACTTAGAATTTTTCTATGTGGCAACGGATCGAATTGAAGATTTAAGCCGAGCCTTAAATAAAATGCGCATTAACATGGATGAAATCAATCGTTTATGTGACTTATGCGAAGATGATTTAGAGTTATTAGATAAGAAAACAAAAGATTTAGTCAATGCAGCAGCTCTGACAGAACAAATGATGCAATATGCAAACCGCTATCGTCATACTCACGAGACCATCCGAGCGGCTTTAGATAAAAGCATGTATTTATTCTCGACAGAATTCCGTTATCAAGATGCATTAGATGAAATTGGAACGGCATTGGAAGCTGTTGAGCCAGGGGCGTTCAAACGAATCGAAGATTTTTATTTTAAAAATATCAATAACCCTAATTTAACAGCAATTTAATTAAACAATCACTAAACAGAGGTTTGTCGACAGACAAGCCTCTGTTTTTTATGGCGTGGGGGTGACTTGAAGTGATACTTTAGAAAGTATATAATGGGAAAGAATTTTAAAAAAGAAGGGTGACAAATGATTTATTTTGATAATAGTGCAACTACACCGATTTACCCCCAGGCTTTAGATACATATGTAAAAACCAGTCAGCGGATTATTGGCAATCCGTCTAGTCTGCATGACTTAGGCAGCCAAGCGAATCGGCTCTTACAACAAGCACGGAAGCAGATTGCGGAGCTAATCAATGTTTCAGCAAATGAAATCTATTTTACAAGTGGCGGAACTGAAGGAGATAACTGGGTTTTAAAAGGAACGGCAATCGAAAAACGAGAATTTGGTAATCATATTATTATTTCTGCAGTGGAACATCCAGCAGTTACAGAAACAGCGGAACAATTAGTCGAACTAGGTTTTGAACTTTCTTATGCGCCAGTGGATAAAGAAGGTCGTGTAAAAGTCGAGGAACTACAGAAATTAATTAGAAAAGAAACGATTTTGGTTTCTGTTATGGCAGTGAACAATGAAGTGGGAACGATTCAACCAATTAAAGAAATCAGCGAGGTTTTAGCGGAGTTTTCTAAAATTCATTTTCATGTAGACGCGGTTCAAGCAATTGGGAAAGTTAATTACTCAGAGTGGTTAACGGATCGGGTGGATTTTGCAACGTTTTCTGCACATAAATTTCATGGACCACGAGGCATTGGTTTTATGTATTGGAAACAAGGAAAACGTTTAGCGCCGCTTTTAACAGGAGGCGGGCAAGAAAACAACCAACGCAGTGGGACAGAAAACGTACCAGCAATTGTGGCAATGGCCAAAGCGTTACGCTTGCATTTAGAGAACGAACAACAACGGCCGCAACATGTGGCGACATTACGGAGTTATTTACTAAAGGCGCTAGAAGAATTTCAAAATGTGACTGTTTTTTCACAAGATAATGAACATTTTGCGCCACACATTTTATGTTTTGCTTTGAAAGGGATTCGTGGCGAAGTGCTGGTCCATGCATTGGAAGAAAAACAGATTTATATTTCGACTACGAGTGCTTGTTCTAGCCGGAAAAAAATGGCTAGCAGCACCTTGTATGCCATGCATGTGCCTGGGGAATTAGCGACTTCCGCTGTGCGCATTAGTTTAGATGAAAGCAATACAATGGCAGAAATTGAACAATTTATGATTGTTTTCAACCAACTTTATCAAAAATTTTCTCGTGTAAATTAATAAAAAAATAAGTCGGAGCCTAAAAATAGGCTCCGACTTATTTTTTTGCTCTCTTTATCGATTGAAGCGGTAGCCACTTCCCCAGAGTGTTTCAATTGGAGAGTCAGAAAGATTGGCTTTTTTTAATTTTTCCCGAATCCGTTTAATGTGAACAACGACAGTCGAAACCTCAGTATCTAAGGCATCAAACCCCCAGACGCTTTCAAAAAGTTCTTCTTTATTCCATACACGGTTAGGATGTTCCATCAAGAAAACCAACAATTTGTATTCTTTGCTTGTAAAAATAACTTCATTTTCTAAAACAAACACTTTGTGGGCGGCAGTGTCGACAGCGATTTCATTGATTTTTAGTAATTGTGGTGGTTGTTCTGCTTTGCTTAACAATTGATAACGGTTCATATGGGCTTTTGCTCGAGCGACTAATTCATTGGGACTAAACGGCTTGATTATATAATCATCCGCACCTAAGCCAAGCCCACGAATTTTATCAATATCTTCTTTTTTAGCCGAAACAATCATGATCGGCGTTTGCTTTTTTTTCCGAATTGCACGACAGATTTCAAAACCATCCATAGTTGGCAGCATCACATCTAAAATAATTAAATCAAAGGGCTCATTTAAAGCTGCTTCCAATCCTTTTTTTCCATCATGTTCAATTGTGACAGTCATATCGTTAATTTCTAAATAATCTTTTTGCAAATCAGCAATGCTTGGATCATCTTCAATAATTAATACATGTGGTTTCATTTTTCATCCTCCAACAACGGCAGCGTAATTATCACGTTGGTGCCGTCTCCTTTTTTACTTGTGACAGTGATTGTTCCCTGATGATAGTCAATAATTTGTTTGACAATACTTAATCCCAAGCCGCTTCCTTTAACTGTTGGGGTTCGAGATTTGTCTACACGATAGAAGCGTTCGAATAAATAAGGTAATTCTTTTTTATCGATACCAATGCCGTTATCTGTAATGGTTAAAACTAAGTCTGTTTGATTATGCGTTAAAGAAATCGTAAAGGCTAGTTGTTCTTTAGTGGGATCCGCAAATTTAATGCTATTTTGAATTAGATTGGTAATCACGCGATTCATCTGCGTGGGATCCATTTGAACGTATAAAGCTTCGGTGGGAAGTACAGAAGTGATCACGAGTTCTTGTTCCAAACGGTATTCTTCAAGAATATGTGCAATAAAACGAGTGAAATTGGTCTTTTCCATTGTAAAGACAGCACGATCTAGGTCTAATTTAGAATACAAAAATAATTCTTCAATTAAATCATTGAGGCCTAAACTTTTTTCATGAATGACCGTTAAATAGCGCTGTTTTTTTTCTTCAGTATTGGCAACGCCATCCATCAAACCTTCAACGTAACCAATAATAGAAGTAATTGGTGTTTTTAAGTCATGAGAAATATTTGCAATTAATTCTTTCCGATTAGCTTCATATTTTTCGCGTTCCGCATTGGCTTCTTCTAAATCTTGCCACATTTGTTCAAAACTAAGTTGGAGCTGTTTGACTTCTGTTGAGACGGTTTGGTGGCTAGTTGGTGTAAATGGATTTTCTTTTTGGGCATCCTTACCCAATGTTTTAGTCGCTTTTTCTAATGCTTCTAATGGCTCGATAGTAGTTTTGGTTAAGCGCTTATTAATGAGCCAAGCTGCCGCAATTGCTACAAGGATAATTAACAAAATCATCCAGATAATCCAGCGTGTGAAGAACTCAAAAAGGCTGCTTTCGCGTTTCAAGACAATAAAGCTCCCGTTAGAACCATCTAAATAATGAAAATCGGATTTGACATAATGATATAGACGCCCTGCATTATCCAGTGTGCCAGTTGGCATAATATTATTCATTTCGTAGTTTGGAATATGTACAGACAAAGATTTTTCTACTAAATTATCCGAATAATAAGGAAACCGTGCATTCTTTCGAATAATCACACTTAATCCTTTTGCCTCAATTGTTTGAATCGTTTCCTTTAATTCTTTACTCAAAGGTGTATCTAGTAATTTCGGTGATTTTTTTAGCAGTTGATCTAAGGCCAAATAACTTTCTTCTTCGTTAGCGGTCAATGGTCGTTGCTTATTCATCATTCGGTAAGCTTGGGGCAAACTGGGGACAGTTCCTAATGTGATGTAAGAAGCTAAGGATAAAACAGCTAAAACAGAGGCTAAAGTAATAATGATGGCACTAATATAAGAAATAAAAAAGCGGCGTTTAATGGTCAAAAGCGTCCCTCCTAGTGGTTTTAATCTATTTCTTACTTATAGTGTATTACAAGTGAACAAAAAAAAGCTAGTATTGTTATTAACTTTTTTTCATTTGTTTATAATTTGTTCATTTTTCGGCAAGTAGGAGTTTATAAGGCTTTGCTATTCTAAATATATCAAAAAGAAAAAGGGGATTACCAACCATGAAAAAGAAAAAAGTTTTTAGTGCGCTTACCTTATTAACCTTTAGTACGTTGTTGATTGCAGGCTGTGCTGGCGGAGCCAACTCTGCAACAGATAAATCAAGTGCAGCTAGCTCAAGCACTGCAGTCTCTAGTTCAGCAGAAGCAGCTAAAGAGCAATCAAAAGGACAAGAATTAACAGAAATTTTATCCAGTACTGATTGGCAAGGCACAAAAGTTTACGACAAAAATAATAATGATTTAACAGCAGAAAATGCTAATTTTATTGGTTTAGCAAAATATGATGGTGAAACAGGTTTTTATGAATTTTTCGACAAAGAAACAGGTGAAACCCGTGGCGATGAAGGCACATTCTTTGTGACAGACGATGGCGAAAAGCGTATCTTAATTTCGGATACACAAAACTATCAAGCGGTGGTCGATTTAACGGAAGTGACGAAAGATAAATTTACCTATAAGCGAATGGGTAAAGATAAAGACGGGAAAGATGTAGAAGTCTTTGTAGAACATATCCCTTATTCTGACGAGAAATTAACCTTTACGAATGGCCGTAAAGATTTAGAAACAGAAACTGGCAAGATTGTTACCAGTGAACCTGGGGATGACATTTTAGGGGCTACATTATGGAATGGCACGAAAGTTTTAGATGAAGACGGTAACGATGTTACTGAAGCAAATAAAATGTTTATTAGTTTAGCGAAATTTGATAATAAAACAAGTAAATATGAATTCTTTGATTTAGAAACGGGTAAAACCCGTGGAGATTTTGGTTACTTCCAAGTAATTGATAATAACAAAATCCGGGCCCACGTTTCAATTGGTGACAATAAATATGGAGCTGCGTTAGAATTAACAGAATTAAATGATAAACGTTTTACGTATACACGAATGGGTAAAGACAACAATGGCAAAGAAATTAAAGTCTTTGTAGAACATGAACCATATGAAGGAGACTTTACGCCAGACTTCACGTTCTAATTAGTCAATCACGAGTGGATGAAGCGGTCAAAAGGAAGTAAAGGATTCTTTTGACCGCTTCATTTTTAACAAAAAAATAGTTTATAGTTTTTTTAATCGTTTATAAATTGTTCATTTTTCTGACAGTGGTAGTTTAGAATCGTTTGTTAAGATAGGTTTATCAAAGAAAAGGAGCGATGCTTTATGAAAAAGAAAGTATTAAGTTCGATTACTTTAGTAACATTAAGTACGTTACTTATAGCAGGTTATGCAAGTCCAGCATTTGCAGATCATGCAGCCAATCCAAATAGTGCTACAGCAAATTTAGGCAAACATCAAAACAATGGCCAAACAAGAGGCGACAAGGCGACTAAGATTTTATCTGGCACGGACTGGCAAGGAACCCGTGTTTATGATGCTGCTGGTAATGATTTAACGGCAGAAAATGCTAATTTTATTGGTTTAGCAAAATATGATGGTGAAACCGGTTTTTACGAGTTTTTCGACAAAAATACTGGGGAAACCCGTGGTGACGAAGGAACATTTTTTGTGACAGGTGATGGCACAAAACGAATTTTAATTTCGCGGACACAAAATTATCAAGCCGTAGTGGATTTAACCGAAGTGAGTAAAGACAAATTTACTTACAAGCGTTTAGGAAAAGATAAACTGGGGAATGATGTTGAAGTTTACGTGGAACACATCCCTTATCATGGGAAAAAATTAGCTTTTACAAATGGACGTGAAGCATTAACCAATCAAACTGGCAAAATTTTGACAAATAAATCAGGGGATAAAATTTTAGGAACAACCTTGTGGAATGGTACAAAAGTCGTAGATAAAAACGGTAATGATGTGACAGCGGCCAATCAAAATTTCATTAGTTTAGCGAAATTTGATCCAAACACAAGTAAATATGAATTTTTCAATTTACAAACAGGTGAAACCCGCGGCGATTTTGGGTACTTCCAAGTGGTGGACAATAACAAGATCCGGGCTCATGTATCTATTGGTACGAATCGCTACGGTGCAGCGCTAGAATTAACGGAACTAAACAATGATCGATTTACGTATACTCGAATGGGTAAAGATAATGCTGGGAATGATATTCAAGTGTTCGTGGAACATGAACCTTACCAAGGCACATATCATCCAGCCTTTACTTTCTAAAAGTCTCTTGTCTTCTCTCTTATTTAACAAAAGAACGTCCCCCAACGTTCTTTTGTTTTCTCTTCTTCTATAAATAAATTGTTATTAGTTATAATTAAATATTATTATTAAGATAATTATAGTGATTATTATTTAATAATTTGTTCATATTATGGACAGGTGGAGTTAATAACTACTTGCTATCCTTAAATTATCAAAAGGAAAGGGAGTAGTCGTTTATGAAGAAAAAAATCGTTGGTACAATTACGTTGTTGGCTTTAAGTGCGTTATTAGTTGGTGGAGCAGGAGGGGCTTTGACGGCAGAAGCATACGTTCCTCAAAGCGTAGACAATCCCAATAATTTAGGGGATTTACCTGAGTATTTACGTTCAGTTGGTATTAGACAAGATGAAGGATTATCAGAAAAAGATTGGGCTGGAACACGCGTTTATGATCGAAATGGGAATGACTTAACAGATGAAAATCAAAACCTATTACATGCAATCAAATTTGATGCAACCACTAGTTTCTATGAATTTTTTGATAAAGAGACTGGAGAATCAACAGGAGATGAAGGAACCTTCTTTATGACCGCTGGTATTACAGATGTTTCCCGTCTTGTAATTATTTCTGAAACCAAAAATTATCAAGGTGTATACCCACTTAGAACTTTATACCAAGATACTTTTACGTATAGACAGATGGGGAAAGATAAAAACGGAAATGATATTGAAGTTTTCGTAGAAAACAAAGCAACCTCAGGACCAGTTTATGGTCGTCCGCAGCCATACCCCAATAATCGTCCCAGAACACTAGAATTCACGAATGGACGCCGTGCCATGACAGAACAAACAGGCCAGATTGATGTAAATCGACAAGGGGATGAAATTATTGGTAAAACTTCCTTTGATGGGACACCGCAACTTCTTTGGAATGGCACAAAAGTAGTGGATAAAGATGGCAATGACGTAACTTCGGCCAACCAAAACTTTATCAGCTTAGCGAAATTTGACCAAGATAGCAGCAAATATGAATTTTTCAATTTACAAACTGGGGAAACTCGTGGCGACTATGGCTACTTTAAAGTAGGAAATCAAAATAAATTCCGTGCCCATGTTTCGATTGGAACCAATCGCTATGGCGCTGTCTTAGAATTAACAGAATTGAATGATAATCGTTTTACGTACACACGAATGGGTAAAGATAACGAAGGAAACGATATCCAAGTCTATGTGGAACATGAACCATACCAAGGAACTTTTAATCCTGAATTTACCTTTTAAGAACAAAACATACGAATGGAAACCAAAAAAAGTTTCGACTTCTTTTGGTTTCTCTCTTTTTAAAATAGAAAAACAGAGAAAGCGTTTTAATCGACAAATAAAAAAAGATTCGTTAGATTAGAACCACTGGAGAAAAATCTCATATTTCTCTCGAGGAAAGGAAGTTGAGCACAATGAACAAAAAAATTTTAATGGGGCTATTAAGTGTCGTGACCATTCCATTACTTGCTGCGTGTCAAGGAGGAGAAACACCCTCCGCAGCGTCAAAAAATAGTCAAACGGTGACTACTCAAAGTAGTGCAAAAACTGAAAGCACCAGTACAACCCGTTCGGTGGCTCAAACAACATCAAAAGAGGAAGTGAAAGAACCGATGAAGACCTATGAAGTGGGTGCGCTTTTAGAAGCAGCCAATCAACGAGATACGAAGAAGGTCAAGGAAATTTTACAAGATACTACTTATCAAGTGGATGAAGTCGACACAGAAGGCAACACACCGCTCAATATCGCTGTTCACAATAATGACATTGAGATTGCAAAAGCGTTGATTGATCGGGGTGCCGATATTAATCTGCAAAACAGCATTAGTGATAGTCCCTATCTTTATGCGGGAGCGCAAGGACGTACGGAGATTTTAGCGTATATGTTAAAACATGCGACCCCAGATTTAAATAAGCATAACCGTTACGGTGGCAATGCGTTAATTCCGGCAGCTGAAAAAGGACATATTGACAATGTGAAGCTCTTGTTAGAAGATGGACGAGAAGACATAGATTTCCAAAATGACTTTGGCTATACAGCATTGATTGAGGCAGTGGGGTTACGTGAAGGGAACCAACTTTACCAAGATATTGTAAAATTGTTAATGGAAAATGGTGCGGATCAATCCATTAAAGACAATTCTGGTCGAACAGCAATGGACTATGCCAATCAAAAAGGTTATACGGAAATTAGTAAAATTTTAGCACAGTACAACTAAGTATTGTGTCCTTTCGGGAAGGAATAAATACAGGTAGGAGTGAAGGAAAGCATGAATTATTGGTTAAAAAATGTTCGAATTGAAACAGGGTATCAAAAAGAAGGTGACTGGTTATCTGGGACAGTAACCAAAGAAGTGGCAATTGAAGTAACAGATGGAGTATTTACGAAAATCATCCCCAATGAAGAATTGGTAGAAGAACCTGGGTTGACAATTATTGATGGTCACCATCAATTGATTTTACCAGGTTTGATTGAAAAACATTGTCACTTTGATAAAAGTAAACTAGGTGTTCCGTGGTATCCGGTGACGCCAGCGAAGTCAATTGTGGAACGTGTCGAAGCAGAAATCCCTTATTTAGATAGTTTAGAACTTTCTTTAACAGAACGCGCCAACCATTTAATTGACTTAGAATTACCACATGGCGCGACAGCCTTCAGAACACATGTCGACGTGGAACCGATGACAGACTTACGTTATTTTGATGAAGTCCAAGCATTGGCCCAAACGAAACCATTTGCGGTAGAAATTGTCGTCTTTCCACAGCACGGCTTACTACGTTCAGATTCCGTTGAATTAGTTGATCAAGCATTGGCAAAAGGTGCCGATTTTATTGGTGGCGTGGATCCTTATTCACTAGATGGTGATTACAAAAAATCATTGGCTGAAACATTCCGCTTAGCAGATAAACATGGTGTCGGTGTGGATATTCATTTACATGACCGTCACGAAGCTGGGACAACAACGATTAAAGAAATTATCCGTTTAACGAAAGAATATGGCCTACAAGACAAAGTATTTATCAGCCATGCCTTCGGGTTAAATGATTTCATTGGTGAAGAACGTGACGAAGTTTATGATGCTTTAGCAGCAGAAAAAATTCATATTAATTCCAGCGTGCCAATCACACCTAACACGATTCCGCCAATTATGGAATTGTTACGTCATGGAGTCAATGTCCATCTTGGTTGTGACAATATCTACGATTGCTGGTCTCCCTATGGTGATGGTTCATTACAAGAAAAATTGGCTCGTTTAGGTGAACTTTTTAATGTGAAAGATCAAGATGCTTTAACCCAATTATTGGGCTTAGTGACAGATAGTGTCACAACTTTAGACGAACAAGGGCAAGCAAATTGGCCGCAAGTTGGTGCTGATGCAACTTACTTACTCACTGAAGCAGAATGTGCGGCGGCTTTTGTCGCTCGTCAGACACCGGTGGAAATCAGTGTGGTAAAAGGAACCACACTTTATCAAAAATAACAAAAAGAAGCGAGATTTCTCGCTTCTTTTTTTGTTATGCTTATCGTTCCTTCAGCCAGCTATCCAATTGCTCAAATAAAGTGATGACCGAAGGATCTTTGGTTTGTTTTAAAAAATCATGTTCTAAATAGTAAATCGCTTTAAAGGTACTCTCAGGAATGGTCCGTCCGATTTTTTTGCTATAGCGGAACGGCACTTCTTCGTCTGAGCTGCTAGCTGTACTGAAACAAGGTGGAAAAGTTTTTAATGTTTCGTCTGACAGTGCGTAAGCAGACCAGTCCCCATTTTCTGGTAATCCGTAAAAGTGCGGCAATAGCGCTTGCTGAATACTGTAATGATACAGCAGATAGCGAGAAAGAAAAGGATCATCCCAAACAGGCTTTGTTTGGTCGATGGTAGCTATTTCTTTAGCGGAAATGGCTTGCTTTAATAATTTTCGTGGCTCTTTAATAAATTCTAAATCTGTATAGCCGTAAAAATTGACTAAAAATTGTGGCGTCAAATTTAGTGTTTGTAATTGTTTGGTTAACTGTAACATTAAATAACCGCCAGCGGAACGCCCGCACAAACCAAATGGCTGGTTTTGAATAATCTCTTCGTTTAACAATTGGAAGGTTTCTGTTAGCGTCCCTAAGATGTGATCGATTTTTGTATTTGGAGCCAACAAATAGTCCAGCGCTAAAACGGTATAGCCATTGCTTGTAAACAGCTCCTTCAGTTCTTCTGGTAAATCACTTTTGGTTCCATAAATCATCCCGCCACCGTGTAAATAGACGACATAGTTCGTTGGTTCAGTCGTAGTGGGGTAGATAGTAACTGTTGCGCCATTAGCGAGTGTTTGATTGTTTTTCAAGTGCACGTCTCCTCATCTTTATAATGTATGTGGCAATTTCATAATTTAACAATTGCAAGGGATTGGCTAAGTCAATATCAAGAAGTTGTTCCACTTTGTTTAAACGATAACGAATCGTTTTTGAATGGAGGAACATCGCTTCAGAGGTCTGTTTATAGTTGCGATTATTTTGGAAAAAACTGTACAAGGTTTCAAACAAATCGTAGTTATTTTCGGCTAATTGATAAAATGCGCGAGGAATTAATTCGTCTAAATTTTCCAATTGGTCTTCGCGGATAAAATTTTTAAATACCCCGATATCGGCTAAGGTGACAATTGGTCCGTTATAAAAAGTTTCATTAAAGCGCAGAATGTCCAGACATTCAATCAGTAGCTCTTTAATCCCTTCTCGTGATTTTAAACTGCTGACGGCAACGGTAAGCGTGTCGTTTTCTTCTAAAAGTTCAGCTAATAAACGACTTAATTGCAGCTTTGTAATTTTTCCATCACTTTCATTGAAGTTAAAAAGGACCGCCGAATAATTTAGCTGATCAAAGAAGATGGATTTCACACGTAGGGTACGAAGTAAGGCAATAATTCGTTCTTTCATGAGTTGTGTATTGGTGTCTTTGGTAGAAAAAGCAATCGCTTGGTAAGAATCTAGCTCTTGCATTTGCACTTCACGAAGCAAACTGTTTAGCTCGTCAGGATTTTGCGGTGTATTTTGTAAAATAGCATCCGCTAAGTTGTTCAAACGAGTATACCGTTCTTTTTTTAACAAATTTTCGGTATTGAATTTTTCTTGTAAGACATCAATCGCATTTTCGATAATCACTAAATCCGTTTCTTTAACCTTTTCATCTTGTAAATAAACCAGAAGTAAACAATTAGTGGAATAACTATTGAAAATAGAAACTTCTAGTGCCAACTGTTTTTTGGGGTTGGCATGAGAATAAAGTGTTAAAAGAGAGTAATCATTTTTAGTGAACTCACTGTTTTTTAGTTTTTCTCTTGAGAGCACAATCGCATCATGGGGTAAGTCGCCATCGCTAATTTCCAGATGTTTATCCAACATTTTTAAAGCGAAGGGTAATTTAATGATGTCATAAAATTCTTGCATAATCGTCTCAACCGTTGGGTAGTGGCGCTCTAATTTGGTGAAACGTTGGCGCACATCGTAATACGTACGTAAGACATGCGACTGATAATTCAACAAAGGCTCGTAAATCGTAAATAGAATTTTTTCATAGCTAATGTCTTGTGTGATTTTAATTAAAGGAATTTCATAATTGAAACATAATTCGATAAACCACTCTGGAATCATTTTAATGAATCGATCTGTTTTCAAAATTAAGCCGCTGATGCCAATTCGGCGCATCTTTACGAAAAAATTTTCCAACTCTTTTTCGGGTAGATCATGCAATGCGTAGAAAGAAGTCAAAATTAACTGATTCTTTCTACTCCAGTTCTCAATGTCAATCGCTTCTAAGACCATTGCCGAGTCAACTTCATTGTCTAAACCAATCTCTTTCGTCAAAATTTTACCTTTTTTTAAGTCACCTATCGATAATAACTCTCTTAATTTCATCATTTTCTCCTTTTTTCCTCTTGTGGATAAAAATTATACCATTTTTTTAGAATTATGTCCGATGAAAACACTTTCTCGTTTCGATACAATAGCATTGTAAGGAATAGATAGGAGGATGAACAATGTTACACACAGTAATTTTGAAAAACAATTACCAAGACTCCATCAATTTAATGTTATTGACCAATAAAATCAATGCATTAGATGGTGTAACCATGAGTCAAATCATGATGGGAACAGATGCCAACAAAGACATCCTTAACAACACAAACTTGTTAACGGATGAGGCCAATAGTGCATCTGCAAACGACATGATGATTGTGGTTGACAGTGAAAAAGAAAACATCATGGAAGAAGTTATGCCAGCGATTGATGAATTCTTAGATGATTTATCAGCAAAGGGAACTAGTGAAGAAGCACAAGCAGCGACTTCTTGGTCAGAAGCGTTTGATCTTTTACCAGAGGCGAATGTAGCGCTATTCAGTATTCCTGGTGAATATGGTGCGCCAGAAATGGAACGTGCCTTAAAAAATGATTTACACGTGTTCTCTTTCACGGATAATGTGTCAATTGAAGATGAAGTACGTTTGAAAAAATTAGCGCATGAAAAAGGCTTACTAATGATGGGCCCTGACTGTGGAACTGGTATTATATCAAGTATTCCAATCGCCTTTACAAATGTTGTTTCTCCAGGAAACATTGGCGTTGTTGGTGCTTCAGGAACAGGGATTCAAGAAGTTACAACGATTATTGACCGCTTAGGTGGCGGAGTTGTTCACGCCATTGGAACTGGTGGTCGTGACTTAAGCGACAAAGTAGGCGCTATCACAGTGAAAGATGCTATTGTGGCTTTAGAAAATCACGAACCAACCGATGTGATTACAGTTATTTCTAAACCACCTGCAAAAGAAGTTCGTGATGAAGTGGTTGAATTATTACAAAGCATTTCAAAACCAGTCGTTGCGATTTTCTTAGGAGAAAAACCAACAAGTCACGAAGGCAAAGTTTATCTAGCTCATACATTAGAAGAAACAGCTAAAATTGCTGTTGATTTAGCAAATGATGTGGCCGTGAAGAAAAATTACTTTGAAGCATTAGCAAAACCAGCTGTACCAACATTACCAGAAGATAAAGTTGTAAAAGGCTTATATTCAGGTGGTACATTAGCTTCTGAAGCAGGTATGTTAATTTCAGAAGCTTTAGATCTTGGCGGTTTAGTGAAAGCAGAAGGTTATGTCTTGAAATCTCACGGTTATGAAGTCATTGACTTAGGCGATGATATGTATACACAAGGTCGTCCGCACCCAATGATTGACCCAGATGTTCGTATCGAAAAAATTCGTGAATACGCACAAGATGAAAAAACGGGGATTATCTTATTCGATGTGGTGTTAGGCTATGGTGCTCATGAAGACATGGTTGGTGCATTGTTACCAGCAATTGAAGAAGCGCGTGCCACAGCCAAAGAAGCAGGACGTGATCTTTACTTTGTTGCAACTGTCTGTGGGACGACGAAAGATCCGCAAAATTACCAATCGTCTGTTGATCGTTTGAAAGAAGGCGGCGTTTTAGTAGCAGAAAGCAATGCTAAAGCTGTTCAATTAGCTCTATTGCTAAAAGGAATCGAAATTTCAGAAGACGATAAAGAAGTGGTTGCTTACAACGGACCAACTGTCGATGTACCAAAACCAGGCGAAAAAGTAATGGAACTATTAACAACCAAACCAAGAATCATTAACGTTGGGTTGCAAAGCTTTACAGAATCAATCGTTGATTACGGTGGCGAAACTGTTCAATTTAACTGGCGTCCACGTGCTAACGGCAATAAAAAAATGATTAAAATTTTGGATGCTTTGGAAGATTACAGTGAACAAATCGAAGCTGAAAATCACAAAGTAACAGACAAAATTAAAAATGCACAACCATTCTTAGTAGATGTGGTACCTGCAAAATCAGTGATTCCAGAATTAAATGATGACGCACAAAAAACATTACTTCATGCTGGACCACCAATCCAATGGTCTGAAATGACTGGACCAATGAAAGGTGCTTGTATCGGAGCTGCATTATTCGAACGTTGGGCAGACAATGAAGAAGATGCTTTGAAGATTTTTGAAGCTGGCGAAGTACGTTTCATTCCTTGTCACCATGTAAAAGCAGTAGGACCAATGGGCGGTATTACTTCTGGTAATATGCCAGTCTTTGTTGTAGAAAATCGCTTAGAAGGTAACGAAGCATACTGTATCTTGAATGAAGGTATCGGTAAAGTATTGCGTTTTGGTGCTTATTCACAAGAAGTGGTTGATCGTTTAGATTGGATTAAAGATGTTTTAGGACCAACTATTGCGAAAGCCTTGAAACTTTCTGAAGAAGGCTTGAACTTAAACGTATTGATTGCGCGCTCTATTACAATGGGTGACGAGTTCCACCAAAGAAATATTGCCGCATCTTTGAACTTCTTAAAAGAATTGTCTCCATTAATTATCAAAACAGATATTCCAGAAGATCAAAAATACGAAGTAATCAAATTCTTAGCTGACACAGATCAATTCTTCTTAAATGTCATGATGGCAACTGGAAAAGCAATTGTTGATGGTGCCCGTAAAGATACCAACGGAACGATTGTCACAACGATGACTCGTAACGGCGTGAACTTTGGGGTCCGGATTGCAGAAACAGGCGATCAATGGCATACCGCACCAGTAAATACACCAAAAGGTCTTTACTTCACTGGTTTCAGCGAAGAAGACGGAAATCCTGATGTCGGGGATAGTGCAATTACTGAAACAGTAGGCGTTGGAGCAATGGCTATGGTAGCTGCACCTGGCGTAACACGGTTTGTTGGTGCAGGTGGCTTTGAAGATGCGTTAGCAACCTCAAATGAAATGGCAAAAATCTGTGAAGGACACAACCCAACATTCTCAATTCCAACTTGGGATTTCCAAGGAACTTGTTTAGGAATTGATATCCGTAAAGTGGTGGAATTAGGAATTACACCAATCATCAATACAGGGATTGCACACAAAAATGCCGGTGTTGGTCAAATTGGTGCAGGGACAGTTAGAGCACCTCTAGGCTGTTTTGAAAAAGCCCTAGAAGCGTATGCTGAGAAACTAGGCATTACGGTTGAATAACCAACTAGTCATTAGTGACTACATTTTTCCTATCCACCAATATGGCAAGATGGGAACCATTCACAGTGTTTTTGAACGTTCATTTAATCTGAAAGTCCAGGATCAATTAATCAATGTTGCAAACTTCCATAATTATTTATCAAGCTTTGGTATGTTTTTGCCAGATCAATTGTTTCAAGAAATCTTTCCGTATGTACAACAAGGTAATAAAGTCAAAATCACAGAAAATCAGTTGACCTTTTACAGTACAGTCGGCGTGAAAACGATCCAACTCACACCTGCCGAGGTCGTTTCTTTAAACATTACTCATTTCAAGTTAGAAAAAGACCAATTACGCTTGTTGCGAGACCGCTTATTAGCGAGAAACTTAGAACGTAGAATTGGCCTGCCTTTAGACGAACGAGCGAAGCATATTTTCAAAAAAATGAGCCAAAAACAAAAAGTTTGGACACTATCGGAATGGCAAGAAGTAACGAATTATCTGATTGGTCGGGGCAAAGGGTTAACCCCGAGTGGTGATGACATTTTAGTGGCGTATCAAACAATTCTGTTCATACTTGCTGATGAAAGAGCTGCGGCGTTAGCCGCTACTCTTTCGGCAGCAAATTTATCCACAACAGATGTTAGTAAAGGCTATATTGCAAGCTCGGCTAAAGGATATGTAAATTCATTGTTGTATCAGTTACTCTTGGATTTGGAGAACCATCGGGATAATAGAGTTGACGAAAATATTGACAGAATTATACAAATCGGACATTCCTCTGGTAAAGATATGTCATTTGGAATGTTACTAGCTTTACAATCTGTAGAGTTAGATGAGAAGTGAGGAGAAGACATGGAGAATAGTAAAAAAAATCAAGCAGTGCAAGTGAGCAATAGTTACTGGATTAAAGTCGTAGCCATTTTCTTCGTAGGCTGGATTTTAATGTACGCAACACGAACTATTTTTAATCCAGTGATGGGGGTCATTGGAGAACAATTTGGTCTAAGTAACACACAACTTGGTTTAGCCAATAGCATCTTCTTTCTAACCTATGCTGTTGCACAGATTCCTTTTGGGATGATTGGCGATAAAATTGGGCGGAAATTAGTCATTGCTGTTGGGTTTATCGTTCTTGCTATTTCTACTTATTTTAGTGGATTAGCGACAACCTTTGTTATGTTTTTAGTCATTCGTGCAATTGCTGGTATTGGTCAAGGAGCTTACTATGGCCCACAATATGCGCTATCGACAGAAGCGATTCCAGCAAGTAAACGGACCATCGGTAATGCCATCATCAATAGTGGGATGGCCTTCGGTACATCAGGTGGGTACTTACTTTCAAGTAAGTTGGTTTTAGAAAATGGTGAACATTGGAGCAAACCATTCTTTATCATGGCGATTCCAACGTTTATCGTAGGAATTCTTTTCTATACAATTTTGAAAGAAAAAGTGATTCGTCCTGGTGAAGAAGCTGCACGAGCAGCTGCTGAAGAAGGACCACAAGAAAAGATCTCATTAAAAGAAATTTTCTCAAATCGTAATTTATTAGCCGCATTTATTTTATGTTTCACAAGTATTTATGCAAACTTTGTCATTATTACTTGGTTGCCACAATTTTTAATTGCTGAACGTGGCTTTACAGGAGCGAGCGTTGGTTTCATTTCATCACTTGTACCATGGGCCTCTATTCCAGGCGCCTTAATCTTCGCTCGTTTGAATGATAAAACAGGTGCGACGAAAAAATTAGTCTTTACATTAGTACCTTTAGCAATCCTATCTGTCTTTGCGATTGCTTTTGTAACAAATCGGACATTGTTAATTTCTGTTTTAATTCTTTATGGGTTAACAGGGAAATTAGCGTTAGATCCAATTATGGTGACTTTTGTTACCAAACATGCACCAAAAGCGGCCTTAGGAACAACGTTAAGTGCCTATAATTTTATCGGGATGTCAGGGTCAATCCTAGCACCGTATGTCACAGGATATTTAGCAGATACAGCAGGCTCAATGCAAGTTGGCTTCTATCTTTCTTGTGTACTATTAGTTATTGGTTTACTAGCTTTTGCTTTCTTAGCTAAAGATGAAAGTAAACCGAAATTAGGTTAATTATCCCTTCGATAATGACTGAAACAATCAAAATGAGCAAGACAAAATCTTTCATTTCGTAAACAAATTATTTCTTATCCGTCGATACTGAAAAGATTTTGTCTTTGCTTTACTAAAAAGGAGCGAATCAATCAATGAGTTTAAACGTAATTGCCCTAGGTGGGAATGCTATTTTAGATACGGATCCAACAGATGAAGGCCAAAAAGCCGTCGTTAATCACGCGGCCAAATATATTGCAGAATTTGTTGCTAAAGGGGAACAAGTCATTGTCTGTCACGGAAACGGACCACAAGTAGGGAATTTGCTTTTACAACAAAAAGCAGGCGAAAGTGAAAAAAATCCAGCGTTGAAATTGGATACTTGTGTTGCGATGACACAAGGAAGCATCGGTTACTGGTTACAAAATGCTTTAACTAATGAGTTTGAAAAACGTAACATTGCTAAACCAGTTATCTCTGTAGTTACACAAGTGCGTGTGGACAAAGAAGATCCTTCGTTTAAAAAACCATCCAAACCAATTGGTCCATTCTATACAAAAGAAGAAGCTGACGCAGAAGCAGCCAAAGATGGCTCTACGTATGTGGAAGATGCTGGCCGTGGCTACCGAAAAGTTGTTCCATCACCAATGCCTAAAGAAATTGTTGAAAAAGAGGCGGTTCGTGCTTTAGTAGAGGCGGACGTTTTAACTATCTGTTCTGGTGGCGGGGGCATTCCGGTCGTAGCAGAAGACGGACAATACGTAGGTGTGGAAGCGGTTAACGACAAAGATTTCTCTGCACGTGTTTTAGCTGAAAACGTTGATGCAGACCGTTTGATTATTTTGACAGGCGTTGATAACATCTACATTAATTACAATCAACCAGATCAAAAAGCATTAGAACAAATCAGTGTAGCCGAAGCAGAAGAATACATTAAAGAAGGTCACTTTGCTGCTGGTAGTATGCTACCAAAAATCGAAGCTGCCTTAGACTTCGTAAAAGGTGATGACAAACGGAAAGCAATCATTACTTCTATCGAAAACTTAGAAAACATCGATAAAGAAGCAGGAACTGTGATCAGTCAAAAGGGGTAGTTTACCATGAAAAAACCGTCCATGATCACCCAAATTGCAATTGCTGTTGTCGTAGGAATCCTCGTAGGACTCTTGATTCCTGCTAGCGGCAATTACTTGAAAATAGTTGGAGATGTCTTTTTGCGACTGATGCAAATGGCTATTCCTATCTTGATCTTAGGGCAAATTGTCCAAGCAGTTGGCAGTATTAATCCAAAAGAATTAACGAGCCTTGGGGGTAGAACAATCGCTGTTTTCGGGATTTCCTCCTTAGCTGCCACTTTATGGGGCGTCCTAATGGCAGTCATTTTTAATCCAGGATACGGTGTTAAAATGACTGGCTTCCAAGATGCTTCTATTAAAGCACAAGAAATCTCAATCACTGATACGATTTTAAATTTCGTTCCGAAAAATATTTTTGATTCACTGACTCAAGGATCGATTATTCAAATTATTGTCTTTGCATTATTTTTTGGTTTAGCACTGAATAAATACTTACAAAGCCATCCAGAGACGCAACTCTTCCAAATAATTGTGGACTTTAATGAAGTTATCATTACAGTCATTCGATACGTCATGTATCTAGCACCTCTGGGGATTTTTGCTTTAATTGCTTCAACAATTAGTCACTTAGGCCTTCAAATTATTTTACCGTTAGTGAAGTATCTATTGGTCTATGGATTAGGAACTATTTTATTTTTGGGCATCTGGATTTTGGTTATCACATTGTACTGTAAAGTAAGTCCACTACGTTTAATTACAAACATGAAAAATATGTCTGTGATGGCCTTGGCGACAACTTCTTCAGCAATTACTTTACCAGTAGCTTTGGAAGAAACAGAAACAAAATTAGGTTTAAGTAAGCGAATTACTAACTTAGTGTTGCCGTTAGGTATGTCGTTAAACAGTAACGGTTCAGCGATGCATATGGCTTTTACTGTAATGACTATCGCTCAGATGTATCAGCTAGAGTTTGATATTACGAAAATGATTTACTTAGCAATTACAGCAACGTTTGTCTCACTAGCAAACGCAGTTGTTCCCGGTGCGGGCTTAGTCTCACTGGCAGTGATTGTTCCGCAAATGGGTTTACCCATTGAGAGTATTGCAATTTTTGCAGGCGTCGAATGGTTTGTTGGCATGTTACGAACAATTTTAAATGTCAATTCAGATGTTTACTCTGCTATTCTAGTTGCAAAATCAGTGGATGAAATTGACTATACTGTCTTTAACAGTAGCAATAAGTAGTGAAAAAAGGGGAGGAAATGCAAGGACGAAGAAGAAAATCACTTGTTTTCTTTCCCTTTTTTAAGATTAATGATAAAGGAGCAAGCGCAATGGAAGAAATGGTTGTCGTTACACCGGAAAAATTAGAAAAGCTGATGAAACAAAAATTAGAAGCTGCTGGTTTACATTCTGAACATGCCGAAGAAGTTGCTCGACATTTAACTTTTGCAGATGCTAGCGGTATTCATTCACACGGGGCGGTTCGTATGGATTATTATGCGGAACGGATTGCAAAAGGCGGGATCACGATTGACCCCGAATTATCATTTGAAAAAACTGGACCGTCCACTGCCATTTTTCATGGCGATAATGGCGTGGGTCAATTTGTTTGTAACGAAGCATTAGCTGCTGCAGTTGATCTAGCCAAAGAATCAGGGTTAGCATATGTTGGCGTTTCTCAAACGAGTCATAGCGGGACGTTATCGTATTATGTTAAAAAAGCAGCGGAACAAGGCATGGTTGCTCTTTCGATGTGTCAATCTGATCCAATGGTGGTACCGTTTGGTGGTACAAGCAATTATTTTGGGACAAATCCAATCGCTTTTGCAGCACCTAGAGCAGGTCATGAACCAGTCGTGTTTGATATGGCTACGACAGTACAGGCTTGGGGGAAAATTTTAGATGCACGTTCAAGAGATGTTGAAATTCCCGACACGTGGGCAGTAGACGAAAAAGGCCAGCCAACGACTGATCCTTATGAAGTACGAGGTTTATTGCCGATTTCAGGACCAAAAGGATATGGACTAATGATGATGGTCGATGTCTTAGCTGGTTCGTTGTTAGGCTTACCTTTTGGCAAACATGTCAGCTCCATGTATGCGGATTTAACGGAGAAACGGAATCTGGGTCAGATGTTTTTAGTCATTGATCCAAGCCGCTTTACAGATTCTGAACGATTTAAAGAAAATATTAATCAAATGGTGGAAGAACTTCATAGTGTGCCTACAGCAGAAGGGTTTCAACAAGTTTACTATCCAGGAGAAATTGGTCAGCTAAACTATCAAAAAGCCATGTCAGAAGGCATTGAAATTCCACAAAGTATTTATGATTATTTAGTTAGTGAGATTGTACATTACGATAAATATGGCGGGCAAGGTGCCTTTGCCAAATAATGAGGAGCTCAGAGAGTATTCGCTACTGCGTTGCTCTCGCCTTCTTTCTATTGGAGGAAAGTAAAATGAAAAAATCGTCAAAAGTAGCACTTATTTTTGCATTCTTAGTTAGTATTTTTGTGCCAGTTGTGGCCTTTGCTGATGAGATTGGGGATGTAGTTGCCCCGACAGGAATCATGGCATTAGTTGTGATTATTCCATTGATTGTTGTTTTGGTTCTATTGTTTATGAAAGTCGATATGATTATCGCTGGTTTAATTGGTGGCGTCTTAGCGATGCTGATTGGTGGCATTGGACTAGAAGAAGCGAATAAACAGATGTTGGAAGCTATCCCGATGATGTTAGGAATTACCGTTCCCATCATTAATTCAGCTGTTGCGATGGCGGTCTTTAAAGCAGGTAGTTATTCAGCTGCATTAACTTTAGCCAAACGAGGCACAAAAGGAAAAGTCGAGTATGTTTCAGCTTTTATTGTTATCTTATTAGCCGCAGCCACATATATGTCAGGAATTGGTGGCGGAAGTGCGATGGTTATTGCGCCATTGGCCTTTGCCGCAGTTGGCGTTGTTCCTGAATTAATTGCAGCAATGTCTTTAGCTGCTGCGGTATCATTTACAACATCACCCGCTTCATTAGAATCAAGTATTGTTTCAAAATTAGGCGATATCAGTGTCGGTTCATATGTTTCAACCATGCGACCTTACTGGTTATTCTTCGTAGCATTAGCGATTGTGTTAGCCTTTTGGGGAACGAAACATAGAAATGTTGGCTTTAAAGAGTCGGCAGATGATGAATTTGATAAAAAGAGCAATGGTGAATTATTTAAAATTACCTTGCCAGCCATTTTCTTATTGTTTGCTGTAATTTTTGGACCAATTGTGAATGATTTAATTGGTTTTGCCTTCTTTACGCCACTTGTATACATGATTTTAACATTAGTTTTAATTTTCTTATGTACAGATTTCTCAATGAACAAATCTGTCGAAGCGATGGTAGATGGGTCTACATATATTTTGACTCGTTTATTCCAAGTAGGGATTTTCTTAGCCTTTATTAATGTTATTGCACAAACAGGAACGTTTGCTGTAATCGCAGGTGTTGCTGAAAATGCACCAGCCTTTATTGTCGTGCCAGTTGCCATTTTAACAGGGATTTTAATTGGGATTCCAGCTGGGGCCTACGTAGGTTCTGTTTTAACTTTAGTGCTACCAGTTGCTGTATCGTTGAACTTCCCGCCGTTAGCATTAGGTTTTGTAGCAATGGGTGTTGGTTTAGGTAGTCAAATGAGTTTCGTTAATATTACTATGCAAGCTTTATCTTCAGGCTTCCAAATTCCAATTTTGGATGTTGTTAAAGGAAACGTGAAATGGTTAAGTATTGCCTCTGTACTATTATTAGTTATCGGTTTAATCTTTGGATAAAAAACAATTTAGGGAGTGGAAAACATGGATTTATTAATTAAACAAGTTCGTCTTCAAGACGGTGAAGCATTACAAGATGTAGCTATTAAAGAAGGTAAAATCATTGAAATCGCCCCAGTTATTACTGGCGATGCCAAAGAAGTCATCGAAGCAGATGGTCGTGTTTTAATCCCAGGTTTTGTAGAAAGCCATTTACATTTGGACAAGGCATTAATCGCTGATCGTAAACCAAATAAATCAGGTACGTTGAAAGAAGCAATTGAAGTAACCGCAGAATTAAAACCAACATTTACCGAAGAAGACATTTACGACCGTGCCAAACGTGCTTTAGAAATGTTAATCGTTCATGGGACCACGGCGTTAAGAACGCATGCAGAATTTGACCCAGCGCAAGGTTTTACTGGCTTCAAAACAATTATGCGTTTGAAAGAAGAATACAAAGAGTTAATTGACATGCAAGTAGTTGCGTTTCCGCAAGAAGGAATTTTTAAAGCCCCTGGAACAGAACAAATGATGTATGAAGCAATGGATATGGGCGCAGACGTTGTCGGCGGTATTCCTTATAATGATGCACCAGCGAAAGAACATATTGATTTAGTGTTTGAAATTGCTAAAAAATATGATAAAGATGTAGATTTACACCAAGATTTTGCCGATGAAGCTGATGATATGAGTATTGAATATTTATGTGAAAAAACCATCGCTGAAGGCTACCAAGGCCGTGTTTCAGTGGGCCACTTAACGGCATTGCATGCCTTACCTGAAGCAGAATTGGCGCCTATTATTGCAAAAATGGCGGAAGCAAATATTAGCGTGATGGCTTTACCAGCAACGGATTTACATTTAGGGGCTCGTGGTGATCAGTACAATGTTCGACGTGCGGTTACGCCAATTCGTAAATTACGCGATGGTGGCGTGAATGTCTGTATTGCTACGAATAATATTCGCAATGCTTTTACACCATATGGCACAGGGGATATTGTTCAAACAGCGATGTTAGCCATTCCTGTTGGGCACCTAGGTGGAGCGGATGACTTAAAAACAGTGCTACCAATGGTAACAACAAGTCCTGCTCGTGCGATGGGACTAGAAGGATACGGTGTCGCAGTTGGGAATAAAGCAGATTTAGTCTTATTAGACACAAAAGTGGTTGAACATGCGATTATTGATATTCCAGAACGGTTATATGTTATTAAAAACGGCCGTGTTACAGTCAAGACAGACAAAAAAGTCGAAATCATTCGTTAAGAAAAAAAACAAAAAGCTAGGAAGGTGAAAATATGATTAATTTATCCTGTTTTAGCTATGATTCTCTATTGAAAAGTTTATTTTCAGTTTATTTTTGGTCGATTTTCCTTGATATATATAGAATCTTCAGGAAATGCTCCTATCTGTTTAAAATTCGGAATTTCAGAAATTATTCTTTTTTGCTAAACTAGTTATAACTGGTTAGTAAAAAGAAGTATTGGACGAATAGCGCTGAAACAAGTGAATGATCCAAAGTATAAAGAAAAATAAAACCGATACCACAAGACAAGACTGTTGCTGAAAATGGTAAGTGATCATTCTGCTAAGTTTAGTGTCTTAATGTTTAGTTAACTAAGAATTGTTGGATTGTTCTTTAGAAAGAAGGGACAATATGAAGCGAAGTAAATGGAAAGAATTGATAGTAACGGGCATCTGCCATATATTAGTATTCCCCATACTAATACAGACAACTGTTTTTGCAGAAACATTACCAAGTACAAAACAAGTAAGAGAAGGAACCAATCATTCATTAACAGCAGAAAAAGCCGAAAGTGAACAACCACAGACAAAGGATAAACTACATGATGAAGAACCACTAGCATTGCCAAAAAGTGAGTTAATCGATAATGAGGCTAATGTTACAAGTCAAACGATTAGAGAAAGAATTGAGACGCCTAACCTAACTTATCGTTATGGATTTATTAATGAAGAGGGGCAGCCAGTAAACGCCAATGAGATCCTTCTACAGTATCATAGTTGGCAAGGCAATTCCCCAAATGGCATAAATGTGTGGGAAGGTGAAAGTCAACCAGTGACAGCATCTACAGTGGCTAATTTAAAAGAAGTGGTAATTCCAAGTGAGAAAGTAGCCGTCTATTCCGACATGTCAACGGTGCTTGCAGCGAGTAATCAAACATTTTTTTTACCAAGATATTATACTTCTTTAAGCTTATACAATAAGAAAGGGGAAATTGATCCCAATTTTCCGCTGCCAACTATTTCCGACGCATCAGGAAACCAATATCCAACAACAATTTCGCAATTTGAATTGGAAAAAATGTCTGCACAACAATATAGTCAGAAAACAGGAGTAACGTTTAACATTAGCGAGAGTCAAAAACTAATCGTTCCTTTGTACAACCAAGTGAAGGTTGATTCATCGAATCAATCTGGGCTATTGAATTACTTTAAATTTTCAGGGCCGGTTTATTATCATGTTACCAATCGCATAGTGACAGAACATTTTGTGGATACTCAAGGGAAACCAATCTCTCCACCACCGGGGTTTAGACAAGGAAAGCAAACGCTTATTGAGCGTGACCCTTACGCCTTTAAACAGAAAGATCTTTTGCCAAGTAGCTATGAAATTGACTCAAAAACGTATCAATTTCAAGGATGGTATAAAGGGAAAACGAGACCTGAAAATTTAGAAAAAAGCGTAACGCCCAGTTATGATATTACCTATGATGACAATGATGATTTAACTGTTGTCTATAAGGAGATACCTCAAAAAAATTATACATTTGAGGATGTAAACGGTGTTGAAATTGCACCACCATCTGATTTTATTCAGGATCACCAACAACCAATGACTACGGATGGCTTTCGCTATTTAGCTGAAAAAAAACTGCCACAACAATACAGCGTTAACGGTAAAACTTATTTATATCAAGGTTGGTATCAAGATAAAACAAAACAAGAGAGCTTAGAAAAAACGAAGCGCCCCATAAACTCCCCTGTTTTTAATGAAATGAACGCTATTACAGCAGTGTATAAGGAAATAACTGCAAAAGCTGAAATGCAAATAGAAGGACTAGTCAAAGTCATGCCAAGTGGTTATATACAAATTTGGCAGATTATGCTTACAAATGTGGGAGAAGTACCGTTAAAAAAAATAAACTTAAAGCCAGCAAGTGGTTGGTCACCAGGTCTAGCTCGGCCAATCCAAGTCACGATTCGTGTTGGATCTGAACCAAACAAAATTGTTCCTATTACTGATGAAAATTGGCGAGTTGGCATTGCTTTAAATACGGAAGTGCCTATTGGTCAGACAGCAACTATTATGATGACAACAATTGCTACAGGTGAACCAGATCAAGTGTTACAAGCGGCTGTTGAAATGAATGGAAATTTTTCTGCTGTTCACGCAGCTGATACTGTCAGAATCCAACCTAAAAATCAAGAAATTGTGGCACCAGATGAGGAAGGTTTTATCAGCACACCAACTTTTGATTTTGGCAAAGTCGCCATTTCTAGCAACACGCAGCAACATGGTTTAAAGCAGGCAGCAGATTATTATGAAAATGGTCAGGAAAATCCATATTTACGTTTGAAAAAATCACAACCCAATTGGGCACTAACTGCAGAACTATCCCCCTTTGAAGGAAGAGTGGATCAACTATCATCAATGACAAAGTTATTGTTAGGAACAACCAATGTTTCAGGTTTTATTCAGTATAATCAACCAACGGAAACTAAAGTTGCTCTTGGCAAAACAACCGCTATTCAATTAGTTGCCAACGGTGTAGCTAGCCATATTGTTGCCAATGGTCAGTTTGACGAAAGTGATGTTTATCAATTTGATTTTTCTTTTGATCAAATCAAATTAGAAATTCCAGCAAATCAAGGTAGAAAAGATCAAACTTATCAAGCAATGGTGACTTGGAATTTAGTGACAGGCCCATAAGTCCATAAAAAATAAGTTGAATAGTTTGATCAAAAACATTGCATAGAAATAATAAAAGGCGGCTCAACGAAGCGGCCTTTTTCTTGATTCATTACCAAAATATAACAAATTTTGTAACAAAAACGTTTAATAAAAAGAAGGAAAAATGATTAATTTTACGAAAAAAAGCATATATCGACAAAAAAGAAGCAAAATTTGAATAAAAAAAGAAAAAATATGAAAAAAAATCGAAGAATTGTTTAACAATTGAAAACACGTGAAAACCAGTCATGGCAAGGTGTAAAAGCCTTACAAAAGGTAAGTTTACCTATTATGGAGAAAGAAGGAGTGATCTGAAATGTTTTTGTAACATTTCTATTGCTTAATTGAAATATGGGTGTGGTAGAATGTTTTTGTCGTAAGAAAAGATTAAGATATTTTAAATAAACTTTAGAAATTAATTCGGAGGAATGACAAGTGAAGAAACGTCTATTTGCATCAGTATTACTATGTTCATTAACGCTATCAGCAATTGCTACCCCAAGCATCGCTTTGGCGGACAATGTTGATAAAAAAATTGAAGAAAAAAATCAAGAAATTTCATCATTAAAAGCAAAACAAGGGGATTTAGCTTCACAAGTATCTTCTTTAGAAGCAGAAGTATCTTCAGTATTTGATGAAAGCATGGCTTTACGTGAACAAAAGCAAACACTAAAAGCAAAATCAGAACAATTACAACAAGAAATTACAAACTTGAATCAACGTATTGAAAAACGTAACGAAGCAATCAAAAATCAAGCACGTGATGTTCAAGTTAATGGACAAAGCACAACAATGCTAGATGCAGTTTTAGATGCGGACTCAGTTGCAGATGCAATCAGCCGTGTTCAAGCTGTTTCAACAATCGTAAGTGCCAACAACGACTTAATGCAACAACAAAAAGAAGATAAACAAGCCGTTGTTGATAAAAAAGCTGAAAACGAGAAAAAAATGAAACAACTTGAAGCAACAGAAGCTGAATTAGAAACAAAACGTCAAGATTTACTTTCTAAACAATCTGAATTAAACGTAATGAAAGCTTCATTAGCATTAGAACAATCATCAGCTGAAAGTTCTAAAGCTGGCTTAGAAAAACAAAAAGCAGCTGCTGAAGCAGAGCAAGCACGCTTAGCTGCTGAACAAAAAGCTGCAGCTGAAAAAGCTAAACAAGCTGCTGCAAAACCAGTTCAAGCTAAAGCTGAAGTAAAAGCAGAAGCACCAGTTGCCTCTTCTTCAACAACAGAAGCGCAAGCACCAGCAAGCTCAAGCTCAGCAACTGAATCAAGCACGCAACAAACAACTGAAACAACTACACCAAGTACAGATAATAGTGCAACAGAAAATACTGACTCTTCTTCATCAGAACAACCAGTACAACCTACAACACCAAGTGATAATGGAAATAATGGTGGCCAAACTGGTGGTGGAACAGTTACACCACCAACACCAGAACCAGAGCAACCAACACCAGCGCCTTCTGCTGATCCAACAATCAATGCATTGAACGTTCTACGTCAATCTTTAGGTTTACGTCCAGTAGTATGGGATGCAGGCTTAGCAGCTTCTGCAACTGCTCGTGCAGCACAAGTTGAAGCAGGTGGTATTCCAAATGATCACTGGTCTCGTGGAGATGAAGTTATCGCAATTATGTGGGCGCCAGGTAACTCAGTAATCATGGCGTGGTACAATGAAACAAACATGGTAACAGCTTCAGGTAGCGGTCACCGTGATTGGGAAATTAACCCAGGTATTACGCGTGTCGGTTTTGGTTACTCAGGTAGCACAATTGTAGGACACTCAGCCTAATCAGCAATGATAAAAATAGACGTAAGCAGCTTCTGAAAAGAAGCTGCTTTTTTCATTACTATTTCATCCATCTCCGTTGACAAATTTGCTAAACGTGGTATTCTAATTATAATCTAATAATTTCCGTTGAATAGGAAAGTAAATACAAGACAGCTGGTAGAGAGACTTTGGTTGGTGAAAAAAGTTAGATGTCCGTATCGAAAAATGGCCTAGGAGGAATTTTTGTCGAAACGTAGGCAAAAACGTAATGTCTTTCGTTAACAAGACCGCTGATTATGATTGTCAGTTGAAGGGAAAGAGTCATCTTTCCGAAAAAAGGTGGTACCGCGATAATAATCGCCCTTTTACTAGTTACGGCTAGTAAAAGGGCGTTTTTTTATAAATAAAAATAGGAAAGAGTGAGGCAAATGAGTAGTCAGATTCCTTTTACAGTTGATCATGTGGGAAGTTTTTTACGTCCGGAAACAATTAAGAAAGCACGGAAAAAGGTCCAAGCAGGTGCTTTATCTCAAGCAGAGCTACGTCTTATTGAAGATGAGGAAATCAAAGCATTAGTAGCAAAACAAAAAGCTGGCGGCTTACGGGGAATCACAGATGGTGAATTTCGTCGCGGTTTTTGGCATATTGATTTCTTAGAAGGATTAAATGGTGTGACAGGCTATATCCCAGAAACGGGGTATAACCAAACCTTTCATGGAAAAGCAGCTCCGGCCTATAATATCCGCGTAGTGGATAAAATATCTTTTCCTGCGCAACATCCATTTTTAGAGGACTTTTCATTTTTAAAAGAGGTGGTGGAAGTTGGTGATGGCACGGTAGCCAAAGCAACGATCCCTAGTCCGACCATGATTTTACGTCAAGAAATTTTATCTAACGATGGCACCTCGCGCATTCAAACAATTTATCCAGAGATTGGTGCTTTTTATAAGGATTTAGCACAAACATATAAAGACGCAATTGCGGCCTTTTACGAGAGAGGTTGCCGTTATTTGCAATTTGATGATACAAATTGGGCGTTTCTAGCGGATCAGACAAAACAAGAAGAATTACGAGCAAAAGGAATACAGCCAGAAGAAATTGCACAAGTGTGTACCACGATTATTAATGAAGCCTTAGCTGGCAAGCCAGAAGATTTAACTGTAACCACGCACATTTGCCGTGGGAACCATGCTTCGTCTTGGTTATTTTCAGGTGGTTATGAACCGATAGCAAAAGAATTATTTGCTACGAATTATGATGGTTTCTTCTTGGAATATGACTCAGATCGTGCAGGGGACTTTTCACCATTAAGACATTGGCAAAATAATGGCAGCAAAGTCGTTTTAGGTTTAGTTACTTCTAAGTTTCCTGAATTAGAAGAGACTGAACAAGTGAAAGCACGAATTGAAGAAGCCCAACAGTTTGTTCCTTTAGAAAACTTAAGTATTAGTCCGCAATGCGGTTTTGCTTCGACGGAAGAAGGAAATCGTTTGACGGAGAAAGAACAATGGCGCAAAGTTCAATTACTTCAAGAAATTGCTAGAGAAGTATGGTAAAAAAACTGGGACATAAGTCTAAACGGATTATGTCCCAGTTTTTTCATTGTATTATTTTAAATATTGATCTTTAGTAAAATTCGTGTGTTCATACTCGCCATTGTCACCATAAAAGCGGTTATAGCGTTGTTTGAATTTGCGGAATAAATAAATGACTGTCACTTTAACTAGGCAATACATTGGAATCCCGAAGATAACGCCCATTAAACCAAACAGTTCACCCATAACTAACAAGACAAGTAAAATAGTAATCGGATGGACTTTTAATTTATCGCCCATCACACGAGGAATAACAAAATCACCATGAATCAATTGGATGGCAAACCAGACGATAACGAATTTTACTACCATAAATGTGGAATCCTGAAAGGCAATAATCAATCCAGGAATAAAGGCAATAAATGGCCCGATATAAGGAATAATACATAAAATACCCGCAGCTAAAGCTAAAATGCTACCAAATTGTAAACCAATTAATAGAAAAGCTGGCCAATACATAATCCCTAAAACCAACGAAGCAATGACTTGACCTTTTAGATAATCGCCAATTTGAATGTTGGCAATTTGGCTATATTCGTCAAAATCAGGACGAAAAGCTGGGGGAATGATGCCTTTTACAAAGCGATAAAACTTTTCTTTGTCTTTTAAAAGGAAAAAGGCGATGATAGGTCCTGTAAACAAGGTTAGGAAAGTAGAAGAGACTGCAGAAAAGACGCTTCCCAGACCTTGTGCGCCTGTTTGTAGGTAATCCCCTGCAAAGTCTTTAAAGGAGTTTGCAAGTTTGCCCCAGAGCTGATTAATCGACTCATTAGCAGATTCTAAATCTTTTGCAAAAGGTGTTTTAGCCATAAATTCTTGTACTGCTTGGAGCGTGCTTTTCCAAAAACTTGGGAATTGTTTGATTAATTCTTCCGTTTGGTCTTGGATAATTGGGAAAAGTTGCAGTCCAGCTAACACTAGTAATGCAATAATTAAGACATAGAGAATCGCAATCGCCCAAACACGGGGAATTTTTTTCTCAAGGCGTTTCACCATTGGATTAAGCAAATAAAATAGAATAATACCAAAAAGTACCGGGCCTAAGACGGCACTAAAAATAACAAAAATTGGTTTAAAGATAAATGAAACAGTGTTGAATAAAAAGATAGTTACAGCAATTAGACAAAGGATAGTTAATGTGTAAAGTAAATTTTTCCCACCTAAAAAGCGGATCCACTTGGTACTTTCTTTATCCATAAGTTGCTCCTTTCGTTAAGCTTTATTTCTAAAATGACCAATAATTTCAATGACACCCATGAAAATCAGGATAAATCCAAAGACTTGCATCAAAACTAAGAGACTTTTGAAGGGGTTGAAAACTAAAACAGCTCCAGCGATTAAAACCAGAATACTGTAGATAAGCGCGCCTGTTTGACGAGTATTTAAAGCAAAAGTCAATTGAACGAGGCCGTTTATAACAATGCTAATCCCTAATAAAAATGGCAGAATCGAAACAATCACCGGTGCAAAAAATAAAAAGGCTACTGCTAAGACGACAAAGATTAAACCTGTTACGAAACCAAGCCCCCAGCTACCCGTTTGTTTTTTTATTTTGTAGTCATCATAAATATTAATTAACCCTAAAAGCATCAAATAACCAGCAATTAAATAACCGACGAACTGGAAGAAAGCACCGGGATTAAAGACAATGGCACTTCCGATAACGATAAAGACGGCGTCGCGCAATAGGGTATGGCGCCGAAAATTTTCTCTAAAAGTTTGGAACATAAAAATCCTCCTCAATGTTATTGTTTCTTTTATTCTAGCGGAAAAAAGAAAAAAGTGCGAGTGGTAGCTCTAAAAAGTGTTGGAAACTGTGTCTTTAGAAAAAATAACATTAAAAATTAAAAAAGTCTTACAAATGAGCGAAAATTGGCATATAATGGAAAGTGAAATTTTATTTTAAGAAGGAGAGATTTGATGGATTTATTACCTTTATTAGGCGTATTGATCGTCATTGTCGGCTTCGCATTGAAATTTGATGCTATCTTGATTGTGATGGTTGCTTTAATAGTGACGGCTTTTACTGGCGGGCTTGGTTTGACATCAATGCTAGAAACACTAGGAACAACCTTTGTGAATAATCGAGGCATGGCTATCTTTATTATTATTATGTTAGCAACAGGAACGTTAGAAAGAAATGGCTTGAAAGAGTCAGCGGCTACGTTGATTAAACGATTCAAAAAGGTATCTGCTGGTGTGATTATTGACATTTATGGTGTCTTTCGGATTATCTTCGCCGCTTTTAACGTAAGTTTCGGTGGGGTAGCAGGTTTTGTGCGTCCGATTATTTTGCCAATGGCGTTAGGAACAATTGAATCAAAAAATTTACCAATGGTGCCAGAGTATGAAGAAGAACTAAAAGGGATGGCTTCAGCCATGGAAAATATCTGTTGGTTCTTTGGTCAAGTTCTGTTTGTTGGTGGGGCTGGGGCATTACTTGTTCAATCAACATTAAAAGATTTAGGCTATGAAGTGACATTAGGTAAATTGGCTTTAGTGGAAGTACCAGTCGCCTTAGTTGCCTTAATTTCGGCAAGTATTTACTTTACTTTAAAAGAAAAAAGATTACGTAAAAAATATTATGGACAGGAGGGACTGAAATGAGTTTTTTCACAGATCCAAGTATTGATTTGAGTGCAAAGTTATTGGAAGTCCTTTATATTTTTATGGGGATTATCTTGTTATATACAAGTTTTCGTAGTTTTCGTGATAAAACCAATCAACATGCGTATGGGACTAGTTTATTCTGGGGAATCTTAGGGATTTTAATCGGTTTTGGTCGGTTTATCCCACCAGTTGCCTGTGGCGTACTTATTTTTGTGATGACAATTCCGGCAATTCTTCAAAAAGTGACAAAAGGAGAAAGTCGCTTACCTTCGAAAGAATACATGGAAAAAATGTCTCAAAAATTAGGAATGAAGATTTTTATTCCCGCACTAAGTATCGGGGTTTTTGCAATTCTTTTTGCCACATTGACTACTTTAGGAGCTTTAGTCGGTGTCGGTGTTGGTGTCTTTGTAGCGATTTTCATCATGATGTTCTTTTCTAAAAATAATACGCCGAAAGTATTTTTTGATGATGCGGCGGAAATGTTAGAAACAGTCGGTCCTCTTAGTACGTTGCCAATGCTATTAGCTTGTTTAGGTGCTGTTTTTACTAGCGCTGGTGTTGGTGAGATTATTTCAAAAGGGGTTAGTGCCGTAGTACCAGCAGGAAATGTCAATGTAGGGATTATTATTTATGCTGTGGGAATGGTTATTTTTACGGCTATCATGGGCAATGCCTTTGCAGCAATAACCGTGATGACAGTTGGAATTGGTGTGCCGTTTGTCTTTTCTTTAGGTGCAGATCCCGCATTAGTTGGGATGGTTGCCTTAACATGTGGTTTTTGTGGTACACTGTTAACACCGATGGCTGCGAACTTTAATATCGTACCTGTAGCCATGTTGGAAATGAAAGATAAGTACGGCGTCATTAAAAATCAATTGCCGATTGCACTTTTCATGTTAATTTTCCAAATTGTTTATATGATTCTATTCAAATAAGAAAGGATGATCGAAATGAAAGTTGTCGTTACTGGCTTTGATCCATTTGGAGGAGAAGCAATCAATCCTGCCTTTGAAGCAGTCAAAAAATTACCTGCTGAAATTGCAGGAGCTGAAATTATTAAAGTTGAGGTGCCAACTGTTTTTGGCACTAGTGGTGAAAAAGTGGCTGAAGCAATTGAAACCCATCAACCAGATATGGTGATTTGTGTTGGACAAGCAGGCGGCCGCCAAACAGTCACTGTTGAAAAAGTGGCGATTAATTTAGCGGAAGCGCGTATCCCGGATAATACAGGACAACAACCAAGCGATGTGCCGCTGGTTGAAGATGGAGCAACAGCCTATTTTACAAATTTACCGATTAAAGCGATGGTAAAAAATTGTCATGACCATCAATTACCTGCAGCGATTTCTTATACAGCAGGAACCTTTGTATGTAATGATATTATGTATCACTTACTACACTTAATTAACACTAAATATCCAACTATTCGTGGCGGATTTATTCATGTTCCGTTCCTACCAGAACAAACAATTGATAAACCAACGTTTGCTTCTATGTCATTAGAAGCAATCACAGATTCTTTGTTCTATATGATTGAAGCAGCAGTAAAAACGCAAGAAGATATTCAACTACAAGGTGGCACAACCCATTAATTAACAGGCGCTTTCGTGAGAACGGAGGCGCTTTTCTATTTTTACAAAAAGAAAAAGTAATTTTTGTTGGCGTGTGAAAAAATTTTTTATACTATTTTCGTTGACAAGTCGGTTTCTTCTTGGTATATTGAGATTCATAAATTATTAGCCCAGTAGGAAATAGATGTTTTGTTCAGAAAGTCGATGGTTGCTGCGAATCGATCAAGTCTATTTGTGAATTACACTAATAAGTAGTAACAATTACATAATACATAAGCGAGAAGCAAGTAAGCTTCTAATTAAGGTGGTACCGCGGAGAGATTCGTCCTTATTCTTTAAGGATGAATCTCTCTTTTTATGTAGCTTTAGGAGGCGTTTTCAATGAGTTGTGGAGGGGTTATTCGTTATCATAAGATCCTTTAATGTCAGAGTATTCAGAAAAAAGATTAGAGGAGAGTAACGAAATGAAAGAAAAACAGAAAAAGAAGACCGTGAGTGTTCGAGAAGCAAGTATCGTATTATTAATTATTGTGGCAGCTATTGCAACAGGAGTAATTGGCTTAAAGATATCGCCAAATATTACTATTTTGTTTGTGATTGCATTGATTTTAGGCTACGCAATGTTTCGTAAAGTACCATTTGATCAAATGCATAAAGGGATTGTTGATGGCTTGAAGCCAGGAATTATTCCAATTTTTATTTTCATTTTAGTGGGGGCATTGATTGCCGTTTGGATTCAAGCAGGAATTATTCCAACGATTATGGTTTTTGGTTTTAAAATGATTAGTGTTAAATGGTTTGTGCCGTCAGTTTTTATTGTCTGTGCGATTGTCGGCAGTGCAGTAGGTAGTGCTTTTACAGTGATGTCAACAATTGGAATTGCCTTTTTCGGTATTGGCAGTACCTTAGGGTTAAATCCTGCTTTAGTTGTGGGGGCGATTGTTTCTGGTTCAGTTTTTGGTGATAAAATGTCACCTTTATCAGAATCAACAAACTTAGCCGCAGCGATTGTTGAAGCGGATTTGTTTAAACATATAAAAAACTTGATGTGGTCGACTGTACCAGCATTTATCGTCTCTTTAATCTTGTTTATGATTTTAGGACAAACGTACGCGAATACTAGTCTGACAGAAGTAGTTCAAGTTATTCAAGTATTGGAAGACCACTTTACCATTTCAATTTGGTCATTGTTACCATTAGCCTTAATGTTAATCTGTGCCTGGCGCAAAATTCCAGCGATTATCACGATTTTGTTGAACATTATTGTGGCAGTAATTATGATTATTATTCAAAATCCGAAAGTATCGTTGCAGGCATTAGGAAACACGTTGGAAAATGGGTTTGTTTCTCAAACGGGGAACGCACAAATTGATCAATTATTAAGTCGTGGCGGGATTATGAGTATGATGCCGACTGTGGCACTTATTATTCTAACGTTGTCTCTAGGTGGCTTATTAATGGAATTAGGATTGATTTCTGCGGTCATGGAAGTTGTTTCGCAGAAAATGAGTAGTACACCGAAATTGATTTTATCAACGTTATTAACAGGAATTGGCGTAAATATTTTTATTGGTGAACAATTCCTATCGGTTATTTTACCAGGGAATGCCTTTAAAGAAGTTTACAAAAAAGAAGGTTTGGATCCGACTGTTTTAGGCAGAACCTTGGAGGATGGCGGGACGGTTATTAACTACCTCATTCCTTGGGGGATTGCAGGTAGCTTCGTAGCGGGGACCTTTGGCGTACCAACGTTGACTTACTTACCATTTGTTTTCTTTAGCTTATTATCGCCTGTCTTCTCAATGGTCAGTGCGTTTACTGGTTTAGGGATTAAGCGGTTATCAGCAGAACCTGTTACCGAAAAATAGGTTGATTAAAATAGAACAGTTGATGGGGAATACTGTAGTTTCTCCCTGTCAATTGTTCTATTTTTCTTGTAAAAAAGGTTGCATTTTTAGAAAGAAACAGTTATAGTTGACTAGTCAATTGTTGACGAGTCATCTTTTTAAGGAGGAAACTATGTCGTTATCATTACGGGAAGTCAGCCAATTATTATGTCAGTTAAAGGTATTAGATCAAAAAATTACCAAAGTTTTTGAAGAGCAAGTTGGCTTGAGTTTGACTCGTTATGAGTTGCTGATGATTTTAAAAGAACGTCAGCCGTGTCTTCAAACGGAGATTCAAGAACACTTAAAAATCGATAGTGGTGCGGTCACTCGCCATTTGAAAATTTTAGAAGAGAAACAGTATGTGACACGACAGCGAAATCCAGAAAATAATCGGGAAGTGCTAGTGCATTTAACAGAAAAAGCACAACAAGAACTACAGCAATGTACAGCCAAGCAACAAACGGTAACAGAAATTATTCCCAGTACATTTACAAAGGACGACTGTCGCCAGTTAAAAGAACTTTTGACAAAACTAGATCAAAGCATTACAACGAAAGAGGTATGATAGAATGACAACATATACAACGAATGATTTTTCAGAGATTGTTTTTGGCCGCAAATCGGTTCGGGTGTACGATGAAACCCATAAAATTTCTCATGAAGAAATGTTAACAATGATTCAAGAAGCGACCACTGCCCCTTCTTCTGTTAACATGCAGCCATGGCGTTTTGTCGTAGTGGAAAGTGAAGCAGGCAAAGAAAAATTAAAACCCTTAATTCGCTTTAATACGCGTCAAAATGAAACATCTTCTGCAATGCTCTTAATTTTTGGTGATCTAAACTGCCATGAACGAGGAGAGGAAATTTACAATCAAGCTTATGCTAGTGGTAAAATGCCTAAGGAAGTGCGGGACCAACAATTAGCAGCCATTATTCCCCATTATGAAAGTTTAAGCAGAGAACAAATGAATGACATCGTAAAAATTGATGCGAGTTTAGCAGCTATGCAATTTATGTTAGTGGCACGAGCTCACGGATATGAAACAAATCCAATCGGTGGTTTTGAAGCGGAAAAATTAGCCGAAACATTTGGTTTAGATCAAGAGCGCTATGTCCCAGTAATGATTTTATCTGTGGGTAAGGGCATGGAAACTGGCTATGAATCTGTTCGTTTAGCACCAGAAAAAATCACGACATTTGAATAGGCAATAAAAAATGACGGCGTACGCTTGCATTAACCAACTTTCTTAAAGAAAGTTGGTTAATGCAACAGCGATGCCGTCATTGTCGTTGGATAAAGTGACTTCCGTTGCGATGCTTTTAAGCTCGTCAACGGCGTTTTCCATAGCAATCCCCGTGCCGGCCCATTCCAACATATTATAGTCGTTGTGACCATCACCAAAAGCAATTACTTCTTCAGCAGCTATACCTAACTGTAGGGTTAGTTTTTCTAAAGAACGCGCTTTATCAATATTTTTTGCGGTAAATTCAAAATAGAAAGGAGCGGAAAAAGCAGCGGTGACGGTTTCTTTGAAAGGCGCGTAGATGGCCTCATGATATTTTTGTAAATAGGCGGGTTCACCAGCAATTAAAATTTTGTTCAAGGGAAAGTTTAGTCTGGCGGCTAAATCACGCCACTCACATAATTGAAAGTTGCCACCCCGTGATTCATATTCAATAATATTAAAATCACCAGTCTCTAAATGTAAGGTGTTATGAAAAACATCATTGACATACATAAATGTTTCATCATTAATCATTGGAATTACGTCAAATTGTTTCAAATGCTCTAAAATTTGTTGACTCAATGACTTTGAAATTGTCTGATTAAATAGTTGTTGCTGACTGCCGTGATGGGTGACACAAGCGCCGTTATAGGAAAGTAAGTGTCCATTATAATGAGCCATCTCCAATTCATCTGCTAAGGGCCGCATACCGTTAGTCGGGCGGCCAGAAGCCAAAATCAGTGATAGGCCTTGCTTTTGTGCAGCTACTAATGCTTGTCGCGTTTTTGGTGAAATCTTTTTTTCTGAAGTTAACAAGGTACCATCAATATCCATTACAATTGCTTTGATTGCCATAATTGGCCTCCAATCCGAAGAGTTTCTTTCTTTTAGTATAAAAGTTTTTTCTATTAATGTAAACGGATTCTCTTGTGAGGTGTATAAAAGAATTATTTTACAAAAATCTATACTATTTTTTTGTGAAATTTCATATAATAGAAGTATTCTAATTATCTACATAGAGAGCGAGGGACAAGGAATATGAAGGAAAAAGAAATGCATTCGCTCTTTTTTAAACATAAGTTTGTGAAAGTAACTCCCTATTTACGTCGTTTTGGTCATCGTTTGAGTGGGATGATTATGCCAAATTTGAGTATTTTTATTGCGTGGAGCTTATTGTCTTTGGTGGCTGGCTATACGACTGGGAATCTACGGCTAGCTCTTTCTGAAGTCGAAACGATAATGATTCGAGTTGTTTTACCGATTCTAATTGGTTTTACAGGCGGAAAAATGTTCGAGGAACAACGTGGCGGCGTTGTTGCTGCTATTGCGACAGTGGGCGTGATTGTTTCCACAGATGTTCCACAGTTGTTTGGTGCTATGTTTATTGGCCCTTTAGCAGGATATACTTTCGCCAAAATTGAACAAATTCTCTTACCGAAAGTTAAAGAAGGCTATGAGATGCTGACTAAAAACTTTTTAGCAGGAATTGTGGGAGGACTGCTTTGCTGTTTTGGTATTCTGGTTGTAGCTCCGGCTGTTGAAAGCGCTAGTTTTTGGCTGTATCAATTTTCTTCTTGGTTAATTGAAGCCAATCTTTTACCATTGGTTCACGTTTTCTTAGAACCTTTAAAAGTGTTATTTTTTAATAATGCGATTAACCATGGCTTATTAACGCCTCTAGGTTTAGAAGGCGCTAGTCAAACAGGTCAGTCCATTTTATTTCTATTGGAAACAAATCCTGGACCAGGCGTGGGCGTTTTGGTTGCTTTTCTGCTGTTTGGGCCTGTAGGACAACGAAAAACAGCAGGAGGTGCCACCATGATTCAACTGATTGGGGGCATTCATGAAATTTATTTTCCGTTTGTTTTAATGGATCCGCGCTTATTTTTAGCAGTAATTGCTGGAGGAATGAGTGGTACGCTTGTTTTTCAAATATTTAATGTGGGGCTAAGTGCTCCAGCTTCGCCAGGTTCATTGGTTGCGATTTTAGCCAATGCCCCGACTGATGCGAGGCTGGCGGTTTTTAGCGGAATTTTTGTTAGCTTTCTGTGCTCTTTTGCAATAGCAAGCTTGTTATTAAAACGTCAACGAGGAATTGAACCAGTTTCAATGATAAAGATGAAGGAGAAGGAGGAAGGCCAAGTGGAAACAGTCACACCTAACTATCAGCAAATTTTATTTGTTTGTGATGCAGGAATGGGCTCAAGTGCCATGGGGGCTAGTTTGCTAAGCCGACAATTAAAAGCTGTGGACTTGGAGATACCTGTGACTTACCAGTCCGTTCATCAGATGAAGTGGCAGCCTAAGACATTAGTGGTCATTCAAGCAGAATTGAAACAGTTAGCACAAAAGTGCGTCCCAGAAAAGGATATGGTGAGTGTTCAAAATTTTTTAGAAATTAAATCCTATTACCCGCAAGTTTTAGCCAAACTGACTGCTTCTTCTCAAGAGCAATCTTCACTTGGTTCAGAGTCTACTGGAACGAACCCGACCAAACAAATACAGAAGCTTGTTTTTTTATATGCCGAGAATGTTCGAGGATCGCAAACAATGGGAATTGAATTATTGCGGCAACAAGCGGCGAAACAAGGAGTCGCGATTGAAGTATCTAAAGAACCACTGGAAACAGTCTTTTTTACCAAGGAGACAACCTACGTAGTGACTCGTGAACTGGCGCAAGCCTATCATTTAGATCTAACGCAACAAAATTTATACGTAGTTACTAGTTTTTTGAATAAGAAAGAGTATCAAGAATGGCTGGAAGGAGGAGCTGATAGATGTTTTTAACGACAAGAGAAACTGTTCTATTAACGGAATTAGTGAATAGTCCTACCCCCGTTTCAGTAAACCGCATGATGAATTTGTTAAAGGTTAGCCGCCGGACGGTATATCGTGAATTAGAAAATTTAGAAACCTCGCTAGCATCGATGGGCGCGACGTTGGAAAAAGTAGCTCGTGGGCGCTTTTCGATTCAAGCAGATGAAGCAGCGATGACGGAAATTCAGGCTGCTATTTTAGGAGAAGAGACACAGGAACTTTCTACTTTGGCGCGGCAACATGCGATTTTATTGACATTACTTCAAACAAAAGAGCCAGTCTCTATGCATTATTTTCTGGAAACGTATTGTATTAGTAATACGACTTTTTATGCCGATATTAAACAATTAGAAACACGGATTGCTCGGATTCCGTTGACGATTTCTCGGAATCAAGGTTATGAAGTGACTGGTTCTGAAAAATATCGCCGTCTTCTAATGGCGAATATTCTAAGTATGGAAATTAATGAGTACCAATTTTTTCATTTTACCGAATTAACGACAAACGACCATTTTTTCTTTCAGTTTATTCATGCAGAACATTTAGCATTTGCACAAAAAATTGTTCAGCCAGAAGTAGAAACTTTATTTCCAGCATTAAGTGATCGTAAATTACAACATTTGATTTTAATGTTAACAATTGCGATGGATCGGGTCACTGCAGGTTTTTATTTAGCTGATGAGACCTATACTGGGCAGATGAATAAGGCCTTTCTAAATTGTTCTAAACGACTTTTTTCAAAAGTCGCTGCTGAAACGAAACAACTATACGCTGTCAGTGAGATTGTTTTTTTTGCTAGCTTATTAAGTGATTTTTCTAATTCTTTTGATGAAGATTTTTTTGATGAACATTTTGACACTCAGCTGGCTTATGAAGTGAAACAACTGATTGAAGCAGTAAGTCAAGAAACGGAAGTTAATTTTTTCGAAGATACCAATTTGTATAAAATGTTGTTGACGCATTTATCAGGTGTTTTTTCTCGGGCGGTTTTACAAGAAGAAGATTTAACGAATCCCATTTTAGAACGGATTATGAATCAATATCAAGAAATAGCTGCGGCTTTACGCCAAGCGTTGCCGCAAATTTTTCCGCAAAAGAATTTATCGGAAGAGGAAATTGCCTACATGGTACTTCATTTTGCCAATTCTTTAGAGCGGAGTCCCAAAATTATGGAAGTTGATATTGCTGGTTTTTCTCCTAGCGGTTTGGCTTCGACAAGTATGCTGGAAATGCGATTACGGCGCTACTTTCCTTTTATCAACCAGATTCATTTTTTTCGGATTGCGGATTTAGGTAAGGTGAATGTTGAGGAAAACTATGACTTAGTGATTTCCACTTCGTTATTACCAGGATACAACGGTAAATATAAATTGATCTCACCGTTACTTTTAGACGATGAAATCCGCCAATTGAAAGAAGAGTTTAAGCGGATTAGTCACGAAAAACGCTCGCTTAGGAAAGCGCCTGTGAAAAAAATAGGTGGCGAAGAAAGCTACGAAACAGTGGTCGCTTTCATGGAAGAAATTAGTAAACTATTAGAAACATTTTTCATAGCAGATTTAAATAATCAAGCGGATTTAGCAGAAACCGTTCAACAAGCTCTCGCGCAACTTTCCGCAGATTTAATCACCGATAGTGCAATCGTCTGTCAGCAATTGATGAAACGTTACGAGCAAGCGCCTATTGGGATTCCTCAGACGGAAATGGCCTTATTCCATACCTCAAGTACAGCAGTGACACAGCCTGTTTTTTGTATTTTTAATCTGGCCCAGCCACTTATGATTGAAGGTATGGATAAAAAGCCGATGCAGTTACAACGTATGTTACTCATGCTAGCGCCAATGCCGATTGATGAAACAATCGGGAAAATTTTAGGAAAAATCAGTGGTGCGATTATTATGAATGATTTAAATACAGAAATTTTTCATTCAGGAAATGAAGCCATTGTTTATCAGTTGCTTTCGTCATTATTAATTGAAGAAATGAAAGGCTAGGTGTTGAGAGATGTTTGAAATTACAGCGGAGCAAATAATGTTGAATCAATCGTATGCTAGTTGGGAGGAAGCACTTGCAGCTTCTGGTGAATTACTGCTAAAAAATCAGTTGGTCACGCCTGACTATGTCAAAGCAATGTATCAACGTCAACAAAAAGTCAGTGTGTATATCGGTAACTTCGTGGCATTACCTCATGCGGAAGGACAAGATGAACAAGTTTTAAAAGAAGGGATTTGCTTTATTCAAGTGCCTGATGGGGTCAACTTTGGTACGGAAGCAGATCGAAAAATAGCTACTTTGTTATTTGTCGTTGCTCTAAAAAGTCAACGGCAACTAAGCATGCTTCAAGAATTAGCTTTTTTCTGTTCAGATCTCGAAAACATTCAGCGGCTCAGTGATTGTCGAACAATAGATGAAGCGCAAAAAATTCTGGCTCAAGCCTAAAGTTACGTCTGAAAAAAATTGGTAATAAAAAATCAATTCATTCTGAAATGTTCAATAATTATTGAAATAATTTTATAATAAAAATTAAAATATTTTTATTTAAGAGATTAAACAAAAAAGATAAGAAGATTCCTTGACAAAAAATAGGCCCTATGATAAATTTAAGGTAACTTGTGACAAAGTCGTGCATGGATGCACTAAAAAGACACCCTATCAGTAGTAGGGTGTCTTTTTTTGCTGTTTAGACAGCAGCGGCTGGAAGCAACTTGTTTATTCCTCGTTCTGTTTTTCCAACCAAATGGTTACAAGTTTCAGGACAATCCCGACAAAAATCGGCACAAGAATTTTTGTGACAATGTCGTACATGTGATGCACCTTCTTTCGAGGCAAGTCGCCAATTTGAGTATAGCATAAAAAGTTGTTCATTTATTATTGAAATTATTATAAATGAAATAAGCACGTGTTTTATGGTTTTCGTACTAGAGAACACGTGCTTTTTTCTTTCAACTTTTGGCACAATGGTTTGTGCCAAAGTACGACTTTTTCCAGATTCGGAAAGCGGATACAATTTAGTCAACAAGAAAAGTTACTTGAGAGAAGGGGAATAAAAATGGAACAAGTACCAGAAAAAAATAAAGTATCAATTAAAGCAAAAGTCCAAAGACTTGGCAGTACCTTATCTAGCATGGTGATGCCCAATATCGGGGCGTTGATTGCGTGGGGCGTTTTGACAGCGCTATTTATCCCAGATGGATATCTGCCAAATAAAGCCTTTGCCACGATGGTTGGCCCAATGTTGACCTATTTAATTCCATTATTAATTGGCTACACTGGTGGGAAAGTAATTGCAGGTGATCGCGGTGCCGTAGTTGGCGCAATTGCGACAATGGGCGTGATTGTGGGAACCGATATTCCGATGATGCTAGGTGCCATGATTATGGGTCCACTTGGTGGCTTTACAATTAAGAAATTTGATCAGTATTTCCAACATCGGATTAAAGCTGGTTTTGAAATGTTAGTAAACAATTTTTCAGCTGGATTGATTGGTTTTGCGTTAGCTTTACTTGGTTTTTCAGCGATTGGCCCAATTGTCGATGCGCTGACTGCTGCAATGGCACGTGGTGTGGAAATCATTTTAAATGCTCATTTGATTCCATTAACGAGTATTTTTATTGAACCGGCAAAAGTGCTCTTTTTAAACAATGCGATTAATCATGGCATTTTAACACCCTTAGGGACAGAACAAGTCTTATCGGCTGGCAAATCAATTCTTTTCCTATTAGAAGCAAACCCTGGTCCTGGGTTAGGTGTCTTATTAGCATTTATGTTTTTTGGAAAAGGTGCGGCAAAATCTTCTGCACCGGGAGCAATAATTATTCATTTCCTTGGTGGTATCCACGAAATTTACTTCCCATATGTAATGATGAAACCGTTATTATTCTTATCGGTTATTGCAGGTGGCGCGACAGGTAGTTTGGTTTTCCAAACGTTAGATGCTGGTTTACGTGCGCCCGCTTCCCCAGGCTCCATTATAGCTATTTTAGCGATGACACCAATGGGTTCTTACTTACCAGTTATTTTAGGTGTTTTGGCAGCAACTGCTGTTTCCTTTGCAGTATCCGCAGTCATTTTAAAAGCAGATGCGAAAGAAGAAAGTGATGAATTTGCCCAAAAAGTGAAAGAAACCCAAGCTGCTAAAGCAGCATCCAAAGGATTAACTGTCACAAATGGTAGTGCTTCATTGTCAGGAATTCAACAAATTATTTTTGCTTGTGATGCTGGGATGGGCTCTAGTGCAATGGGTGCGTCTATCTTACGGAAAAAGGTCCAAGAGGCTGGTTTAGTACAAACTGTGACGAATCGGGCCATTAATAATTTGACCGATGAGGGAAATACATTGATTGTCACACAAGCGGAATTGCAAGAACGGGCCAAACAGAAAGCACCTAATGCAACCTTTGTAGCAGTTGAAAACTTCTTGAACTCACCACGTTATGATGAAATTGTGGCTGAACTATCAGGTACCAAAGAAAAAAACGACGCACAACCAACAGTCTCCAAAGCAACACCTGCTTCTGAAATTGAGGGAGATTTAGCAAATGTCAATGAGATTCTTTTGGTTCACGATGATCGTGTCGGGTCAGCAACGATGGGAATGAAAGTCTTAGAAGAAATTTTAGATAAAGAGAAAATTTCAATGCCGATTCGAAAAATTAATATTAATGAATTAACTCAACAAACACAGGCTTTAATTGTCACAAAAGCTGAACTAACGGAACAAGCCCGTAAAAAAGCCCCGAAAGCGACACACTTATCAGTAAAAAGTATGGTTAATCCCAAAAAATATGAAACAGTGGTTTCGCTCTTAAAAGAAAGTGCCTAGAGAGGAAGAAAACAATGGAAAATCTTACGAATATTTCAATTGAATTAAATCAACAGTTTAATACAAAAGAAGAAGCTATTCGCTTTTGCGGCGAAAAACTAGTCGAGGCAGGCTGTGTTGAGCCCGCTTATATCGAAGCAATGATTGAAAGAGACCAATTGCTATCTGTTTATATGGGGAATTTTATTGCTATTCCTCATGGAACAGAAGAAGCCAAAAAATTAGTGAAAAAATCAGGAATCTGTGTAGTGCAAGTCCCAGAGGGCGTTAATTTTGGCACCGAAGAAGATGAAAAAATTGCTACCGTATTATTTGGGATTGCCGGAGTCGGTGAAGAACATTTGCAATTAGTCCAACAAATTGCACTTTATTGTAGTGATATGGATAACGTGGTGCAACTTGCCGATGCATTAAGTAAAGAAGAAATAACAGAAAATTTAGCCATTGCTTAAAGGAGAGAATAAGAATGAACGCAGTACATTTTGGAGCAGGAAATATTGGACGCGGCTTTATCAGCGAAATTTTAGCTAAAAACGGGTTTCATATTACGTTTGTGGATGTTAATGAAACCATCATTCAAGCGTTAAAAGAACGTAAAAGTTATACAATTGAATTGGCCGATGCCTCACATCAACAAATTAACGTTGAAAATGTGACCGGGTTAAATAACATGACAGAACCAGAAAAAGTAGTAGAAGCAATTGCGGAAGCCGATTTAGTCACGACGGCGATTGGTCCCAATATTTTACCAAGAATTGCTGAATTAATTGCCCAAGGAATTGATGCACGGGCCGAAGCAAATTGTCAAAAGCCGCTGGATATTATCGCTTGTGAAAATATGATTGGTGGTTCAACCTTTTTAGCAGAAGAAGTGGCCAAATATTTGAAAAATCCAGCTTATGCTGAACAATGGATTGGTTTTCCTGATGCGGCGGTTGATCGGATTGTTCCATTACAAAAACATGAAGATCCACTTTTTGTTCAAGTTGAGCCTTTTTGTGAATGGGTCATTGATGATACCAACCGAAAAGCCAAAGAGATTCAGTTAGAAGGTGTTCATTACGTTGCTGATTTAGAGCCGTATATTGAACGAAAATTATTTAGTGTAAACACTGGCCATGCTACAGTTGCCTATACAGGGGCGTTGTTAGGCTATCAAACCATTGACGAAGCGATGCAGGACGCCTTAGTGGTAGCACAACTCAAATCAGTTTTGCAGGAAACCGGTAAACTTTTAGTGGCCAAATGGAATTTTGATGAACAAGAACATGCAGCCTATATTGAAAAAATTATTCAACGTTTCCAAAATAAATATATTTCAGATGCTATTACACGTGTAGCACGGACACCAATCAGAAAATTAGGTGCGCAAGAACGGTTTATTCGACCAATCCGTGAATTACAGGAACGCAATCTAGTGTCGCCGCATTTATTAGCAATGATTGGTATTGTTTTTAATTATCATGATCCAGAAGATGAACAAAGCCGTCAATTACAGGAAATGCTTGACCAAGAAAGCGTTGATACAGTGATCGCTGAAGTAACGGGCATTGAAGATCCAGAAACGGTTAAAAATATTAAACAAAACGTAGAACGCTATGCGCGACCACAAGTAGCATAATAACAAAATCCTTCTACCAAGATACTTCACATTTCTTAATTAAAGGGAAAAAAACAACCGCTCACTGATTAAAGTGAGGGGTTGTTTTTTACATATTGACTAAGTGGTTTTTGATAAAGCTCTCCTTTGAAGGCACCTGTATTGAAGTATTCAGCTAATTGGTAACCAATGAATGGGCCAGTAGTGAGTCCTGATGAACCAAGTCCGCTAGCAACCACAAGGTGGGGCATTTCTGGCAAAGGGCCAAAAAACGGAGCGAAATCAGATGTATAAGCACGTGTACCAACGCGGTAATGCATGGGTTGCTTAAAAAGCTGCTCTGCTTCTTTTAGAAATGGCGCAGTCCCAGAAGTTAGTTGTTGAAAAGCGCTAGCAGTCTCTTTTAAATCCCAGGCTTGATCATTTTCGTGGGTGGCACCTAATAAAATTTTCCCTTGATTAAAAGGAATTAAATCGGCTTCGCCATCTAACATAGCAACAGGCCATTGCTGACTGTTTGTAAAAGGGGTCTCGAAAACTAACAATTGTCCTTTTTGGGGACGAATGTCCACAGATAAATTTAAAGTAGCGAGTAATTCCTTTAAATGAGGACCAGGTGTTAAAGTGAGAAAATCAACGCTCTTTTTTTCTGAATTTGTGACAATTTCCCACCCTTGGTTCAGTTGTCGAAAGTGCGCCCGTTGTGAACAAAAAGTGACCCCTTTGGCTTCGGCGCGTTTCTGAAGATGGTTTAGATAAGCTGGTCCATCTAGGCGACCGCCGCCAGAAATAAAAAGTGAGGGAGTTTCCTTAAGTAGCGGTAAGAACTTCGCTGTTTGAACCGCTGACAACATCGTGATTTCTCCAATTTCAGGTGCAGTTTGCTTACGCTCTTCTGCCAAATAGGCTAAGTCTGCCAAAGCAGCTGCCGGACGCAAAATGACTGTCCCTGATTGACGATAAATATCCTCCGTCAGCTGAAAATCTTTGACTAGCTTTGGAAATAGGGCAGCGCCCTCTCGCGCTAATTGGTACCATTTCTTATTCCGACGTTTGGATAGCCAAGGGGAAATAATCCCGGCGCTCGCTTTAGTCGCTTGGCCGAGCCCTTCATCATAAACGGTAATGTCAAATTTTTGTGGATCTAAATAATTAGCTAACGTCATTCCGATAATGCCGCCGCCAATAATGGCAATTTTTTTCATGCTTCTTCTCTCCTTCGAACAGTTGTATTGTAACACAAAAAAACCGCCTCTAGACAGAGACGATTGGGAGATAACTTGTTAACGGGTCCTTCTGTGTGTGTAAATAGAATTGCCGCCTTCTAAAACGTGAACAATTTCTTGTGCCATTTCTGCCACAGGCACAGGATCATAGCCAATAAATAAGTTCTTTAAAAAGGGAATTTTCTTAAAAAAATAAATACATTTACTAAAAAGTATGGTGCCGGTACGTTCTTGACCTACAAGTAAACTAGGATAAAAAATCACTGCTTCGGCGACTTCTTGGTGGATTAGTTCCTCCGCTGCCAATTTGGCATCCATATATTTTCTCAAAGGGAAAGGAACAGTATTGGCTGAAATAAATAAAAACTTAGCTGGCTTTTTTTGTTGTGCTAAAAAAGAGCTGATTTTTTTCACGGGCGTCAGAATTAGCCGTTGATAGGTTTTCTTTTTTCGTGGATTTTCAAATAAAATACCTACTGTATCAATGACCCAGTCAGCACGCTGGACTTGTTCTTGCCAATTCGTGTCACGAGTCACATCGGAGCATACCCACTGCACTTGGTGGCTCCAAGATGCGGAGAGCGTGGCAGGCTTTCCATGACGTGAAACACTGATGACTTGATGTTGGCGTTGGACTAAAATTTTTGCGATTTGTTGACCTAAAAAACCGCTACCGCCAAAAATAATGACTTTCATGGCAAGCCCTCACTTTCAATTGTTTCTTCTAGTGTACCTTAAATAAAAAAAGAAGCAAAAAATCTCGATTGCGCATAGTTTAGTTATAAATAACATAAAAATAACCTTTTTAGATTGTTGAAATACAAAGACCCAACAATGGTTATTTATTGTCGTGAAATAAATAAAAAAATGAACAAAAATGAAATAAATCAGACTAAAGGCCTAGAGAAATGCCCTTGTTTCTTGAATTCAAGCATGGTTAAATAGTTATAAGTAAACGACCGAGCAATTTAGTTTGTTGGGGAAAATAGACAGAATGAGGAGATGAAACGAAGAAAATGAAGAAGAAAACGATAATTATATTGGGGGCAGTTGCGGTAATTGCGGTTGGGGGCATCGTAACTGTGAATGCGTTAAATAAAAATGCACAACAAGTAGCTGTCAAGCAAGCGCCTAAAGATGACTGGGGAATTGACTATTTTGACGTTCCTGACTTGCAACAAATTTATATTAACGGTGTCATCCAACCGGAACAAATGGAAGCCTTTGCGCGCGATCAAAAAATAACAAAGGATCCAGAGATTAAGGTGAAAAACGGCGATGTCGTAGATGCAGGCACAGAACTATTTACTTACGAAGATGAGGCGGTCACAAAAGAAATTGAGGCACAACAAAATAGCTTAGCCAAATTAGAAACGAAGCGGGCGAATATCTATAATAAGTGGAATCGGGCCATTGATAAATTTAATAAAACTAAAGAAGAAGACCGCACGATGTCTGGTGATGATTTAAATGAACAATATCAAACAGAAGTCGATGCAGTAGATGAAGAGATTACCTTCACCAATGAAACCTTAGCGGATTTAGGAGCGAAGCAATATATTTCCACAAAGGCTAATTTCAAAGGTCGCGTATCAATTCCAGAAGTAAAAGATGCCAATTCACCGATTTTACGGTTAACTTCAGAAGATCTTTATTTAGCTGGAAAAGTGAATGAAAAGGACTTGACTAAAATTAGTGTTGGGCAAAAAGCTAAACTAACTTCTGTTTCCAACAATGTGGTTGTGGATGGCTCAATTTCTTATATCGATGATAATCCTCCTGAAGGCAACAGCGATGCTGCGAGTGGCAATCCAGAGGGCGGCACGACGATGTCTAGTTATAGCGTCAAAATTGCGTTGGCCAATTTAGACAAAGTTAAAAATGGCTATCATATGCAAGCAACCATTGATTTAGGCGATTTAGGGGCGATTGAGTTACCAAAAAAAGCGATTCAAAAAGAGGGTGAACAGGCCTACGTTTTAGTGAATGATTTTGGAACCATCATTCGTCGTGATGTCCAAGTCGGGCAAGAAAATGGCGACAAAATGGCGATTGAATCTGGCTTAGAATCAGCCGACCGAGTGGTTATTTCTTCAAAAAAACCAGTAAAAGTCGGTGATATTGTGGAATCAGATGCAGCGATTGCTTCTGATGAATCAGCAACCAACGAATCAATGACAGATGCGTCGAAATAGGAGGGCTTGATGGTGGAAGCAAACAATACAAATCAACCCCTCATTGAATTGCGGGACATTAACAAGTTCTATCCAGTAGGTAAGGAAAAACTACATGTTTTAAAAGAATTGAACTTGACCATCCATCAAGGAGAGTTCATTTTAATCATGGGGAAGTCCGGTAGCGGTAAGACAACGCTGATGAACATTATTGGTTTCTTGGATCGCTTAACAGACGGAAGTTATCATTTCTCAGGAACAGATGTTTCAAAATTGTCTGAAAATAAAAAATCAGCCTTTCGCAATGAATATCTAGGGTTTATTTTTCAACAATTTTTCTTGATTAATTCTTTAAATGTTAGTCAAAATGTTCAATTGCCCTGTGTTTATGAAGGGAAAAAAAGCCGCGCTGAGAAAAAAGCGATTGCTGAAAAATACCTAAAAATTGTCGGTTTGGAAACAAAAGCCAAATCAAAAGTTACTGAACTTTCTGGAGGACAGCAACAAAGAGTAGCCATTGCTCGTTCCTTGGTGAATGATCCATTATTGATTATGGCTGATGAACCGACTGGGGCATTGGATAGTGAAACGGGTACAGAAATCATGGAATTATTGAAAGAATTGAATGAACAGGGCAAAACAATTGTCATGGTGACACATGATGAAGATATGAAAAAATATGCCTCACGAGTGATTCATATGAAAGATGGTCGCTTTTTGGAAGAAGAGGTGATTAGATGATTGCTAATTTATTTGTTAGTACTTTTTTAAGCTTAAAGGCGCATAAGTTGCGGGTATTTTTAACGATGGTCGGGATTATTATTGGGATTACATCAGTCGTAACGATTTCTGCGCTAGGTGAAGGGATGAAGCGTCAAGTTGTGAAGGCATCCAGTGCAGTGAACGCGGATGTTTTGAAGATTCATTATACAATGTCGGATGGTAGCAGTGACAATTTTATGTCCTATGAAGAGCCAGATTATACGTTTAGCCGAGTGGACTTGAAAAAATTACAAGACATTCAAGGAATTGAAAGTATTTATCCTCAATATGGTGAATCAATGATGGGGGGCGGAGACAATTTGTTTGTACCAATGGATTATTTTGGGGCGCAGGCGAATTTATCCATTACGTCGACTAAAGGGCAGAATGATATTTTATATGGTCGTGATTTTCAACCGAGCGATGCAAATACAGATGCGATTGTCTTAAATCATGATATCTTTGAAGCGCAAATTCGGCTTGATGATCCTAGCCAACTCATTGGAAAAGCTGTTTCAATTGGTGGTTATATGTACAAGGTGATTGGTATTTTAGCACCAAAAGATTTAGATAGTTTGGGTATGAACGATGATTGGGCAACTGCTATGAGCAGTTTTGTTTCTCGAGAATCATACAATAAATTAGCGAAAACAAAAGCAATTAGTGGCATCAATATTAAGGTTCGTGAGGGAGCGGACCGTGAAGCAATTTTAGGACAGGCAATCACCATTTTAAGTGAAAATCATCCTGAAGTGAAAGGAACGTTTAAAGAAAATGACCAGGACCAACAACTCCAACAACAAATGGAAGAAATGGTCACGGGTATGACAATGTTTCTGATGGCAATTACTGCAATCTCCCTATTAGTCGGGGGAATTGGCGTCATGAACATCATGTATGTGTCTGTCACGGAACGGAAACGAGAAATCGGGATTCGTCGGGCCATTGGTGCTAAACCACGAGTCATTTTATTCCAATTTTTAATGGAAGCAGCGTTTATCACATTGATTGGTGGTTTGATTGGTGTCGGCTGCGGCTACTTATTGGCAACTGTGGTCGGTGGGTATATTTCGATTACGCCAATTATTACGCCGTCCATCTTTGCCATTTCAACATTGGTTTCTGTCTTCACAGGTATCTTTTTCGGGATTATTCCAGCAATTGGTGCCTCGAGGATGGATCCGATTAAAGCGATTTATAATTAAAAAGAAGAGCTTGGTAGTCACATCTTGTTTGATGATCCTATCAAGCTCGCTTTTTTATTTCATGTCACTAAGAATTTTCTGAATCAATTCTTGTTGAAACTCTTTGGTATATTGTTCGGTGAGTTTCGCTTGTTCTTCTTGGGACATTGATGGATTCGCCATCATAGCAGCCATCATTTTTTTGCCAACTGTTTCAGTCCCTTCTTTTTTGATATCAGCGGCATGTTGTTCCATATATTCGCCTAATTTTTTGGCTTGATCAGCACTTAAAACTAGCCAGTCACTAGCAACGTTGAAGGTGTTTTCTTGTTTTGCAAATTGGTTATCGTTGTCAGCAAGGCCAAATAGTGTTTTGGCCCAGGACTCTTGATAGGACCATTTCGTCGTTTTTTGGACTAATGTGGCTTTTTGAGCATCTTTTTGAACTGTGTTTGTGACGTTTTCCGTTCCTGTTTTTTGTAGTTTCTTTTTATCTGGTGTGTTATATAAATAAACTTTTTCGGAACCATCGCCCAACGGCTGGTACAATAACATGTTGGGGCCATCTTTGCTTGAACTACTGCTTTTTAGTTCAAACGTTTTGTCCTGAGTAACTTCGGTCATACCAAAATGATCTTTATCGTTTAAAACGATAAGACTTAACGAAGCTAAGAACCCTAAACCAAAAATAACCATACAGAATTTATGCCAGACTTTTCGGCCAAATACATTCGTATAGGCAAAGCCTAACACGCAAAGGATTAAAAGGAAAATAATCATTATTTCATTGCACCTACTTCCTTAACAGGCATCGCTTCTTTTTTATTTAAGAAGAAAGTAATCGCCAAGCCGAGAACGCCAAAGATTGTTGCCACGAAGAAGGCTGCGTGATAACCGTTTAGTGTTGCGTTTGTTGCTTGATCGCGATAAGCGAGTGGGGCTGTTTTTAATAAGTCCGATGCAGGTAAGCCGTCTTTGGTAACATTTGTTAAAACACTAATCAAAACAGCTGTTCCAATTGAGCTGGCTACTTGTCGGAAGGTGTTGTTTACAGCAGTTCCGTGACTTAATAAATTCATTGGTAAAGCATTCATGCCAGAAGTTGTCACAGGCATCATGACCATCGAAATACCAAACATCCGAATCGCATATAGGACAATGATATAAATAATAGGTGTTGCTTTTGTTAAGAAAGCAAACGGTAACGTTGCAGCTGTTAAAATAAACATCCCGGTAATCGCAAGACGACGGGCACCAATTTTATCAAAAATGCGACCCGTTACTGGCATCATAAGTCCCATAACTAACGCTCCTGGTAAAAGCATTAACCCTGAATGGAAGGCAGATTCGCCACGAATATTTTGGATATACAAAGGTAAAACCATTTCGGCGCCAATCATTGCCATGTTGGTTACGCCAGATAAAATGGCCGCAACAGTAAAGACTTTTGATTTAAAAACGCGTAGTTCTAAGAAAGGTTGTTCTAAATGCAATTGTCGATATGTAAAAAGACATAAAACAATCGCACCAACAATTAAGAATCCATAGACTTGCGGGCTACCCCAACCTTTATCACCAACGCTTGAGAAGCCGTAAAGTAAGCTACCAAAGCCGAGAGTAGAAAGAATGACCGATAAGACATCGATACTTGGATTAGATAATTGAATGACATTTTTCATTAAAAATGAAGCTAAAATTAGGACTAAAACGACAATTGGAATGACCATCCCAAAAAGGTCACGCCATGTATAAGAATCAATAATCCAACCAGATAATGTTGGACCTAAAGCGGGTGCTAATCCGATAACAATTCCCGTTGTGCCCATGGCAGCGCCACGTTTTTCAGGCGGGAAAATTGAAAGCATAATTGTTTGTAAAAGAGGCATAGATACGCCGACCCCTGCGGCTTGAACAAGACGTCCAGTCAATAACATGCCGAAGTCTTGAGCTACAAAACAGATGATGGTTCCGATTAAGAACGTTGACATCGCTGTTATGTATAATTTTTTTGAACTGAATTTGTTAATCAACCAAGCACTGATGGGAATCATAATGCCGTTCACAAGTAGGAATCCAGTGGTTAGCCACTGTACACTTGAAGCTGAGATATCAAATTCTTTCATTAATGTAGGTAAGGCCGTCGTTAAAAGTGTTTGGTTTAAAATCGTACAAAATGTTCCGATTAGTAAAACGCCGACTAGTAACGACCGGTTATAAGGTTTTCCGTGAATATCCACAGGTTGTTGTGAAGTCACATATATCGCTCCTTTTTCTGTAAGTTTCAAATTAAATTGCATTAACTACTTTACAACTAATTAGAATCTTTGTCAACTTACTTGACAAAGGTGTAAAAAAAACTACAATTAAGGAAAGGATAAGGGAAAGGAAGTTAAACTAATGTGGTCAAAAATGATTCAGCGTTTGTTAAATGAAGAAAATTTGTTGATAGGAATTAGTGAACTAAGTGAAATTGCTGAAGTTTCGCCACGTCAACTTCGTTATTGGGAAGAAAAAGGGTATATTTCTTCCATTGCGAAAGACGCAAACGGTCCACGGAAATATCGGTTACATACAGTCGTCAAAGTGCATTGGATCAAGCGTTTTTTAGATGAAGGATATACGTTACAAAGTGCGGTGGAAAAAGCAGAAGAGCAGCATCGTAATGTGGGGATGACGAAAAAAATCTTTAGTCAAATGTTTCATGGTATCTCAGAAGTTTGTCCCAATTACGTAGCGATTGATTTGGGCGATTTCGATGAAGAACAAAAATTATATGTTGTATTTAATGAAACCACAGAAGTCAGTGAGTATCTTTTAATTGCTAAGGATGCAGATGTTTCTGATGAGTTAAAGAAAAGAAAATAAGAATGAAATAGGACTGGGAGAAAGACCTGAAGTGAAAGTAAAACGTTACTGAATGAATCTTCGAGTTCTTTTTTTCTTGCAATTTCTTTATTTTTCTATATAATTTCTTATATGGAAAAGGAGGGTTTCGATGAAAGAAACAAAACCTTACGGAACAGTCTTGTTAAAAGCGGCTAAAATCATGGACTGTCTAAGTTTACAACCCGATCAAACCTTACAGGAAATTGCAAAGAATACCGAAATGACGGCATCAACGGCAATCAAAATTTTAGAAACCTTAACATTAATTGGCTATGTTCAAAAAGACACGAACAAGACGTACCGCTTAGGAACAAAATTGATTCGCTATGCGAATCAAAGTGTGGAGCAAATCGATTTAGCTGAAATTGCGGTACCTTATTTAGAAAACCTTCAAAATACGGTCGATGAAACCATTCATTTAGGGATTTTAAATAATAATGAAATTCTGTATATCAATAAATTAGAACCGAAAAATCAAACGATTCGCATGTCCTCGAAAGTGGGAATTACTCGACCTTTGTATAATTCGGCCATGGGTAAAGCCGTTTTAGCAGAATTTTCGGAAGAACAAGTGCAACAATATTTAGACACGCAGACATTAATTCCCTATACCGAAAATACGATTACCAATCCCTTGCGTTTGAAAAAAGAATTAAAACAAGTGCAACAAACGGGGGTTGCTTACGATGATGAAGAAATTGAACAAGATATTTTCTGTAGCGGAGTATCTTTAATGAAAGATGGCGAAATTGCGGGTGCTTTTAGTGTAAGCATGCCGAAATATCGTTTGACAGAGGAAAATAAAACGACGATTAATCAAGCCCTTTTGGCAACAAAAGCAGCGATTGAAGCGAAATTATAGTAGAAAAAGAAAGACAAACAAAAGTCGATTGGGATTTTTGTTTGTCTTTCTTTTTTTATTTTTGTAAAAACGTTTGCATTTTCTTTTTTTATCTGTATAATGAAGTTGTGAATTTCTTTATAATAAATATATATTTCTAAATAAGAAATGAGGGAGTCTGTTGAAGCGAGTATCAATTTTAAAAAAATTAGAAAATGCTGGCGTGATTGCTGTGGTTCGCGGAAAGACAAAAGAGGAAGCGCTAAAAGCTAGTCAAGCCATTGTAGCAGGCGGTATGCGGGGGATTGAGTTAACCTTTACTGTTCCTCAAGCAACAGAAGTGATTCAGGAATTAGTTGCGTTATACCAAGAGAATCCTGACGTAGTCATTGGTGCGGGGACAGTTTTGGATGCTACGACTGCTCGTTTAGCTATTGTAGCAGGGGCTGAATATATTGTGAGTCCAAGCTTCGATGAAGAAACCGCTAAAATTTGCAATTTATATCAAGTTCCCTATTTGCCAGGCTGTATGACCATCACAGAAATGAAAGAAGCACTGAAAAGCGGAGCAGATATTATTAAACTATTTCCGGGAAGTGTTTATGGACCGAGTGTTATTTCGGCATTTAAAGCGCCATTGCCTCAGTTAAATATTATGCCAACGGGTGGTGTCAGTTTGGAAAATATGGCCGAGTGGTTCGCTGCAGGTGTGACGGCCGTCGGTGTTGGCGGTAATCTGTTAGCGCCAGCAGCAACTGGGGATTTTGAAAAAGTTCGTGAGGTTGCCCAAGCCTATATGGAAAAATTCCAAGCAATCAAAGGGGTGTAGGCACATGGGGAAAGTCGTAACATTGGGAGAAATCATGTTGCGTTTGTCAACGCCTGTCGGAATACGCGTAGCACAAACAGAAAATTTCGCTGTACATTACGGCGGTGGTGAAGCGAATGTAGCGATTTCGTTAGCGAACTATGGCCACCAAGTGACTTTTGCTAGTAAAGTGCCCGATAATTCATTAGGAGAAGCCGCCAAAAAGCATTTAAGTCGTTATGGGGTTTCAACGGAATTTGTACGAACTGGCGGAACACGCCTAGGAACGTATTACTTGGAAACTGGTACAGGAGAACGAGCAGCCAGTGTTGTCTATGATCGCGCCTATTCAAGCTTTGCTCAAATCGAAGAAATGGAATGGGACTTACATGAGCTGTTTTCAGGAGTAGAGATCTTTCATATTTCAGGAATTACAGCGGCGTTATCAAAAAATTGGCAAAGTATGACGGTTGCGCTAGTTAAAGCAGCGAAGCAAGCAGGGTGCCAAGTAAGTTTTGACATTAATTATCGAGGGAAACTTTGGTCCCAGAAAGAAGCGAGCGTGGCATTGAAGGCCATTCTTCCATTTGTTGATATTTGTTCAGCTGGGGTATTAGATGCTCGTTATTTACTGGAGATACCAGAACCAGAGGAAGAACTTGAAGATGCATTAACGTGGTACTACCGAAAAATGCAAGAACGTTATCCCAACATTCAAGTATTTTATTCAACCAAACGTCAAGTTCATTCAGCGACAGATAATGAATTAATCGGAACGCTATGGTACAAAGGTGCGTATTATACGTCCAAATGTCATCGATTACAACCGATTGTTGACCGTGTCGGTGCCGGTGATGCGTTTGCTGGTGGGGTTTTACATGGCATATTAGCTGCCTATGATCCACAAACCTGCATTGATTTTGCGACAGCGGCTAGTGCGTTAAAACATACTGTCCATGGTGATTGTAATCAATTTAGTCAAAAAGAAGTCCTTGCTTTTTTGGCAACGGGCTCAGGAAAAATAAATAGATAGGAGATTTTAGTTATGCAAAATATGGAAACACGTTATACACATAGTCCGGCGGATATCCGTCACTATTCAACAGAACAATTGAGAGATGAATTTTTAGTAGAGAAAGTTTTTATTCCAGGTGCAATCAGCTTAATCTACACACATAATGATCGGATGATTTTTGGTGGTGTGACACCGACCACAGAAGAATTAGAAATTATTTTGGACAAAGAATTAGGGGTTGACTATTTCTTAGAACGCCGTGAACTAGGGGTTATTAATATTGGGGGACCAGGCTTTATTGAAATTGATGGCGCCAAAGAAACAATGAAAAAACAAGATGGCTATTATATTGGGAAAGAAACAAAACATGTTCGTTTTTCTTCAGAAAACCCTGATAATCCAGCGAAATTTTACATTAGTTGTGTGCCAGCACATCATAAATATCCCAACGTAAAAATTAGTATTGATGAAATTACCCCAATGGAAACGGGTGATCCATTAACATTGAACCAACGTAAAATTTACCAATACATTCATCCGAACGTTTGTGAAAGTTGCCAGTTACAAATGGGTTACACCATTTTAGAACCAGGTAGCGCTTGGAATACTATGCCTTGTCATACACATGAACGTCGTATGGAAGCGTATGTTTATTTTGATATGGAAGAAGATACGCGGATTTTCCACATGATGGGTAAACCAGACGAAACGAAACATTTAGTAATGAGTAATGAACAAGCAGCCATTTCACCAAGCTGGTCAATTCATTCTGGGGTTGGTACAAGTAATTATTCCTTTATTTGGGCCATGTGCGGAGAAAATATTACGTACACAGACATGGATATGGTTGCAATGGATCAATTAAAATAAACCAAAGAAAGAGGAGAAAACATGGAATTTAAAATGAATGATTTTCAATTAGATGGAAAAGTAGCGTTAATTACAGGTGCTGTCTATGGGATTGGCTTTGAGATTGCGAAATCCCTAGCTGAAGCAGGAGCAACAATTGTTTTTAATAACTTATCTCCTGAATCAGTTGAACAAGGTTTGGAAAATTATCGGGCTGCAGGGATTGAAGCACGTGGTTATGTGTGTGATGTCACTGATGAAGAGCAAGTTCAAGCGATGGTTGCTCAGATTAAAGAAGAAGTCGGCTCTATTGATATTTTAGTCAATAATGCGGGAATTATTAAACGAATTCCAATGGTGGAGATGTCAGCAGAAGAGTTCCGTCAAGTGATTGATGTTGACTTGAATGCGCCATTTATTATGGCAAAAGCGGTTATTCCAGATATGATTGAAAAGGGTCATGGCAAAATTATCAATATCTGTTCAATGATGAGTGAACTAGGTCGTGAAACAGTTAGTGCGTACGCGGCAGCAAAAGGCGGACTAAAAATGTTAACGAAAAATATTGCTTCTGAATATGGACAATATAATATTCAATGTAATGGGATTGGACCTGGCTACATTGAAACGCCACAGACGGCGCCATTAAGAGAACCAGGGCATCCATTTAACGAATTCATCTTGGGACGAACACCTGCTAATCGTTGGGGCACACCAGCAGACTTAGCTGGCCCAGCAGTTTTCTTAGCATCTAACGCTTCTGACTTTGTTAACGGACATATCTTATATGTCGATGGTGGAATTTTAGCTTATATTGGAAAACAACCATAAATAAGTAACAAAAAGCGGACATACCTAAAAAGGATGTCCGTTTTTTGTTATTTACTCATTGATTGAATTGGTAAAAACCGTATCTAATTTTTAAAAAAAGTCAATTTTTGACAGTAATTCGTCAAGATTAACTATATAATTTGCTAACATTCCTTGCTAAACTAAAATTACAAAAAAATGAAAGCGTTTCATTTGCGCTAGTGGGATGGAAAAGGAGTTTTGATTGCCGATGATTATTAAACAGGAACAATTCATACCAAAAGATACAGTAGAAACAACGATTGACTTATTAATTAGAAATTTAACAACGATTAAAGATAACACAGGTGAATTTCTGTTAGATTTTGATGGTTTAAAAGTTGATGACAAAAGTTGGACGATTTGGAACTGGCCGCAAGGCGTTGGGTTGTATGGTATATATAAGAATTATCGAAATACTAAAAGTGAAAAAGCTTTACAAGTAGTTAACGACTGGTTTGAAGGTCGGATGCAAGAAGGCGCGCCGCCTAAGAATGTGAATACGATGGCTCCGCTTTTAACAATGGCTTATCTATATGAAGACACTAAAGACTCTAAATATATACCTTACTTAGAGCAATGGGCGGAATGGGTGATGGAAGAAATGCCCCGAACGAATGAAGGTGGCTTGCAACATGCGACATATGGACCAGAAAATAAAAATCAATTATGGGATGATACGTTAATGATGACTGTCTTACCTTTGGCAAAAATTGGTAAGTTGTTGAATCGACTCGATTATTTGGAAGAAGCAAAGCATCAATTTTTAATCCATATTAAATATTTACAAGATAAAAAAAGTGGTCTATGGTATCACGGTTGGACTTTTGAGGGAAATCATAACTATGCGGAAGCACTGTGGGCAAGAGGAAACTGCTGGATTACGATTGCTATTCCAGAAATTATTGAAATCTTAGAGTTGCCAAAAGGAGATAGTTTACGGGAATTTTTATTGAGTACCCTCAATGCGCAAGTGGCAGCTTTAGCGAAATACCAAGATGAATCTGGTTTATGGCATACATTAATTAATGATTCAAATTCGTATTTAGAATCTTCTGCTACAGCGGGATTCGCTTATGGGATTTTAAAAGCGGTTCATAAAAAATATATTTCTTCTGAATATGAAGAAGTGGCAAACAAAGCAATTGCTGGCTTACTAAATGAGATTGATGAAACGGGAGAAGTACAACATGTGTCAGTTGGTACAGGAATGGGTGATAATTTAGATTTTTATCGCACAATTGGAATGACAGCGATGCCTTATGGTCAATCATTAACAATCCTATGTTTGACTGAATTGCTTGTTTCTTATTGCTAGAAAAGTAAGGAGAAAAGTTCATGAAAAAAAGAAAGGTTTTATTTACAGCAGTTATGGTATTGGCAGGATTACAGTTGCTAAGTGGTTGCGGCAAAACAGAAGCTTCGGCAAATGATACGGTAGTCTTGCGCTATGCGTATGCTAGTAATAGCCAACCAGTTATCGATTCTATGAAGAAATTCGGTGAATTGGTAGAGGAAAAAACAGATGGTAAAGTTCAAATTGAATACTTTCCAGATGGTCAATTAGGAGGAGAAACAGAACTAATTGAATTAACACAAACAGGTGCAATTGATTTTGCAAAGGTCAGTGGATCAGCATTAGAAAGTTTTTCTAAAGATTATTCTGTATTTGCCATTCCGTATATTTTTGATAATGAAAAACATTTTTTTAAAGTAATGGATAATCAAGCGCTAATGCAACCAGTGTATGATTCTACAAAAAAATTAGGATTTGTTGGTTTAACTTATTATGACTCTGGTCAACGAAGTTTTTATATGAGCAAAGGGCCTGTTACATCTCCAGATGATTTGAAAGGTAAAAAAATTCGGGTCATGCAAAGTGAAACCGCCATCAAAATGGTAGAACTTTTAGGGGGTTCGCCAGTACCTATGGGTAGTTCGGAAGTATATACTTCTCTACAATCTAATCTAATCAACGGTGCAGAGAATAATGAGTTCGTTTTATATACAGCTGGTCATGGTGGTGTGGCTAAGTATTATTCTTATGATGAGCATACTCGAGTGCCAGATATTGTGATTATGAACGAGGGAACAAAAGAACGTTTGACAGCGAAACAAGAACAAGCGATTGAAGAAGCAGCAAAAGAATCGACCGCTTTTGAAAAAACGGTCTTTAAAGAAGCGGTTGAAGAAGAAAAGAAAAAAGCACAAGCAGAATATGGCGTTGTGTTCAATCAAGTAGACAGTGAACCATTCCAAAAACTTGTTCAACCGTTGCATGAATCATTCAAAAATAGCTCAGAACATGGCGAACTGTATCAGGCTATTCGCCAGTTGGCGGACTAATTAAGGAGGTAATTATGAAAGGTTTTAGAAAATTTTTAAATCGACTTTTAGAAATACTTGGATCAATCATTCTTGCTGCAATGGTTTTGGTAGTTTTGTACCAAGTGTTTGCCCGGACAGTGTTAAAAAATCCTAGTACCTTAACAGAAGAATTTGTTCGCTTTGCATTGGTCTGGCTGGCGATGTTAGCTTCTGCTTATGTGGTTGGAAAAAAGGGACATTTAGCAGTAACTTTGTTAAGTGAAAAATTACAAGGGAAACAAAAACGCTTTTTAGAATTTATTGTTCAATTGTTGTTCCTACTTTTTGCAGGAGTGATTATGATATTTGGCGGTTGGAATAGTGTAGTAATTACGTTAGGACAAATTTCACCATCTTTGGCAATTCCTATGGGTTATGTCTATTTAGCCGTTCCAGTAGCAGGTGTTTTGATGTTTATTTATAGTTTGATGAATTTGCTAGAGTTATTCACGCAATCAAAAGATTCTTAATGCGTTTATAGAAGAAAAAGAATAGGAGTAAAAATATGGCTTTAGAAGCAGGCATTATCTTATTTGTAGTTTTTGCAGTCTTATTGGTAGTTGGTATGCCAATTGGTATGAGCATTGCGGCATCTTTAATTGCAACATTGTTATTAGTAATTCCTTTTGAAGCAGCTGCATTTACCTCAGCTCAAAAAATGGTCTCTAGTTTAAATAGTTTCTCTCTCGTAGCAATTCCGTTTTTTATTTTTTCTGGTGTGATTATGAATAATGGGGGAATTGCCCAAAAGTTGGTAAATTTTTCTATGTTATTTGTTGGTCGTGTTCCCGGCGCGCTAGCACATACTAATGTGTTAGGGAACGCATTATTTGGTTCGATTTCTAGCTCTGCAATTGCAGCATCTACTGCTATTGGTGGCGTACTAATTCCGCAACAAGTAAATGAGGGCTATGATCGGAAATTTGCAACGGCTGTAAATATTGCCTCTGCTCCTACAGGAATGGTTATTCCACCAAGTACAGCGTTTATTATGTATTCATTGGTGGCTGGTGGGGCCTCTATTTCTTCTTTATTTTTAGGAGGTTATTTGGTAGGTTCTTTGTGGGCGTTAGGAATTATGGTGGTAGCTTATGTTATTGCAAAACGTCATAATTATCCTACTGTGGCAAAAGCAAAAAAAGGAGAAGTCAGCAAGGTTCTGCGAGAAGCGGTTCCCAGTGTATTGTTAATTGTCATTATTATTGGCGGTATTTTGACGGGGTTATTTACAGCGATTGAAGCATCAGCAATTGCTGTCGCATACTCATTATTGATTTCAATGTTTTACTACAAAACAGTGAAAATAAACGATTTACCTAAAATGTTAAAAGAGGCTGTCTTGATGAGTGGAACCATTATGTTCTTGTTGGCAACTTCTTCAATGATGTCTTTTGCGATGGCTTTTACAGGGATACCAGAAGCAATCAGTACAGCTATTTTAGGAATCACAGACAATAAATACTTAATTCTACTATTAGTAAACGTTGTCCTATTGTTTGTGGGAATGTTTATGGATGTTGGTCCAGCTATTTTGATTTTTACGCCAATCTTTTTACCAATTGTTATGAATGTTGGGGTGGATCCAGTTCATTTTGGTTTATTTGCGATTATGAACTTGTGTGTTGGTTCAATTACACCACCTGTTGGAACAGGATTATATGTTGGTGCTAGTGTTGGGGGTGTTAAAGCTGAGCAAATGCTGAAACCACTAGTTCCATTTTATCTGGTAATCTTAGCAATTTTACTTTTAATCACATATGTACCTGAACTTGTCATGTGGTTACCAAATCTAATTTCTTAATTCAATACAAATTGTCTAACAACCCCAATTGAGCGAAATATAAGTTGTTCAATCAACTAGATTTGGTAATTTACTATAAAATATTGAGTTTAGGAGGCATAGAAATAAAAAATCTCTTTATGACGTTATGTGTCATAGAGAGATTTTTTAGAAGCCACTTTTACGGTATTGACTAGGAGTTAATCCAGTTCGCTTTTTAAATAATCGACTAAAGTAGGCATAGTTTTCTAAACCAACATCTACAGCAATTTCTTTCACTGTTTGATTAGAATAGCGTAGTAAATCTTTTGAATAAGAAATTTTTTTACTAATTTGATATTTAATTGGCGGTAATCCAATGTATTTGGAGAACTCTTTGTTCAATTGATATTTATTTAAATGAAAGAGTTGAGCCAAGTCTTCTAAAGAAATTGTTTCTTTGAAATGTTGATCAATGTAAGCTTTCATTTCCAAAACCAATGATGGAATCGTTTCGTAGGTAAAGTCTTGACGATACTTTTGCAACAATAATTCGTTCAGTAATTGATGAATTAAAACGGAAGATTGGTAATCAGTTTGCGCATGTTGTAAATCTTGTAATTGTAATAGCTGCTGAATGATTAAATGAATAGGATTATCTTCTGGAAGCTGATTAGTGGAGAAAACTGGTGAACCATTTTTCATAAATTCTTGGAAAAAAGCACCAGAATTTCCTCCTTCAAAATGAATCCAGTCCATTTCCCAAGGATCTTCGCTGGTTGCTTGATAGTATTGATAATCCCGACAGTCAATAAAGAATAAATCACCTCTCTGTAAGCTGTATGTATGATAACGATAGCGTAATTCCCCAGTACCATTTAGCGTGAATTTAATTAAGTATGATGGTAAATGTGCCCGCTCCGTATAATAAGGGCGCGAGGCTTTAAACTGTCCAATTTCCTGTATGTAATAAAAAAGTGTGCGACTTTTACTGCTAGGTGTCAAAATATGTCGCTTAGAATCGTCTGACCAAGAGTAGTCGGCTTTTTCCCAATAATCCATAAGAACCTCCTAATTACCAAGATAGTACAATTATATCTCAAAATTGTGAGAGGTGAAAGCGCTATTTTTTGTTTATGATGAATACATAAAGTTAGTCTAACGTACAAAAAATAAAAATAGTGAAAGGATTGACAACTATCAACAAAGTGAAAAAAGAACAAGTTGAAAAACGAACCTATTTAGCGGTTGATATTGGCGCTTCTAGCGGTCGCATAATGAAAAGTCAACGCTTAGCGAATGGTCAGATAACAATAGAAGAAATTCATCGTTTTAAAAATGGTTTTCATCAAAAAGATGGGTATCAGCGTTGGGATATGGCTAGTTTAGTTCATGAGTTACTGCTTGGTCTGCAAAAAGTTAAACAATTAGGTATCAAGGAATGCTTTATTGGAATTGATACTTGGGGTGTTGACTATTGTCTGCTGGATCAATCTGGACAACTTTTGGACGAACCGATTGCTTATCGAGATGGACGGACAGAAGCAGCTGTAACAAATTTTTCAAAAGGCTATTCATTAGAAAAATTGTACCAACAAACGGGGATTCAAGTTCAACCTTTTAATACCATTTTTCAGTTATTTGTAGAGGAAAAGGAACGTTTGGCTGTAGCCAGCCAATTGTTGTTAATCCCTGATTACTTAGGTTATGTCTTTACTGGAAAAGCAGTCATCGAAGCCACCAACGCCTCCACCACGCAACTGTTGAATGCTGGAACGAAACAATGGGAAAGTGAATTACTGGATTTCCTAGGAATTGATGAAACACTATTTCCAACATTAGTAGAGCCGGGCACGATTTTAGGCGACCTGCAAACAGCGGCTTTTCCAGACTATGATTTACCAAATGCAACGTTGATTACGATAGCTAGTCATGATACAGCTTCAGCAATTTTAGGTACGCCAGGCATTGGCGATGACTGGGCGTACATTAGCAGTGGTACTTGGTCTTTATTAGGCATTGAAACTACTGTTACAACAATTTCTGCTGAAGCTTTCCAAGAAAATTACAAGAATGAATGGGGCGCCCAGAACACAATTCGTTTCTTAAAAAATATTATGGGTATGTGGTTAATTCAAGAAGTGGCACGGCACCAAAACTACCAATATAGCTATGCTGAATTGGCCGCCTTAGCTGAAAAAGAACCAGCATTTCAACAATTTATTGATGTAAATGATCCTCGTTTTTTAAATCCGGGAAATATGATTACTGAATTACAAGCCTATTGCCGTGAAACACAACAAACAGTTCCTGAAAGCCCTGGTGAACTCGCTCGTTGTATTTATGATAATTTAGCATTGTGTTACAGCGTAGAACTAGAAAAATTAGCTCAATTAACAGGAATCGAACGGAAAATTACAACTTTACATGTTGTCGGTGGTGGTTCCAATAATCGTTTATTGAACCAGCTAACTGCTGATGTTGCTAATGTTACAGTGAAAGCGGGACCTGGGGAAGCAACTGCTTTAGGTAATCTTTTGATGCAGATGATTGCAACAGGTGAACTTAAAGATATTCCAGCAGCTCGTACTTGTATCCAAACATCTTTTCCCACGGAAATCTATCAAGCAAATCCAATTGATTCAACAATAAAAAATCGCTATCAAGCATTTATGAAAAGGAGCTCATTATGACAACCATTACACAAAAATATGAAGAAGCGAAAGAAAAATATGCCAGTATTGACGTAGATACCGAAGCTGTATTGGAAAAAATGGCTGATGTCAAAATTTCAATGCATGTGTGGCAAGGAGATGATGTGAGAGGCTTCTTAAGTGAGGATGAACTTTCTGGCGGTATTTCAGTTACAGGGAATTATCCAGGCGTTGCTCGAAGTCCCCAGCAACTACGTCAAGATTTAGAAAAAGCGTTTTCTTTAATTCCAGGAAAACACAAATTGAATTTGCATGCTATTTATTTAGACACAGAGGAAAGGGTGGATTTAAACGAACTGGAACCAAAGCATTTTGAACCATGGGTGACTTGGGCAAAAGAAAATGGCTTAGGATTGGACTTTAATCCAACCTTTTTCTCGCATCCAATGTACCGCGATGGCTTTACTTTAGCTCATCCGAATCCGCAAGTTCGAAACTTTTGGATTGAGCATGGGAAACGTTCACGAAGAATTGCTGAATATTTTGGAAGAGAATTAGGACAAGTAGCTGTCAATAACTTTTGGGTGCCAGATGGCTTTAAAGATAACCCAGTTGATCGTTTAACGCCGAGAAAGCGGCTAATGGCTTCGCTAGATGAAATTTTTTCAGAGGAAATTGATCCAGCTTATACAGTCGATGCGGTGGAAAGCAAGCTCTTTGGGATTGGTTCAGAAGCCTATACAGTTGGGTCTCATGAATTTTATATGGGCTACGGTTTAACGCGGAATAAATTAATTTGTTTAGATGCTGGTCATTTTCATCCAACAGAAGTGATTTCTAATAAGTTATCTTCATTATCCTTATTTGGCGAAGGAATGCTATTACATGTCAGTCGTCCAGTTCGCTGGGATAGTGACCACGTTGTCATTATGGATGATGAATTGCAAGAAATTGCCAAGGAGTTAGTTCGCAATGATTTATTAGGAAAAACACACGTGGGCTTAGATTTCTTTGATGCCACAATCAATCGTGTTGCCGCTTGGGTGATTGGCACCCGCAATACACAAAAAGCGTTAATGAAAGCGATGCTTGAGCCAACAAACGTCTTAAAAGAAGCTGAATTGATAGGAGATTTTACCACACGTTTAGCCTTAACGGAAGAGTTAAAAGACTTTCCATTTGCCGATATCTGGAACTACTACTGTCAAGAAAATCACGTACCTATCGGCTTAGATTGGTTAACGGATGTTCAAGAATACGAAAAAGTGATTTTACCAACTCGTCAATTGCCAACAGGTAAAGATAGTTGTCGTTTTTCATAAAATTAACAAACGAGAGGAACTTCTAAAATGAAAAAAATGAACGTGTTACAAGCACCATTTGTGGAAGAAATGGTCAAAACGACCAAAAATTTATATCGTTTAGGTTGGGATGAACGAAATGGCGGAAATATTTCGTATTTATTAAAAGAGGAGGAGATTTTACCTTTTCTAAATCCAACACAAGTGCTCCGAAAGATTCCAATGAAATTTGATGCAACGAAATTAGCAGGAAAATATTTTATCGTGACAGGCTCAGGAAAATATTTTAAAAATGTCTGTGATGCACCAAGCGAAAACTTAGGGATTTTACGAGTTAGTGAAAATGGCCAGAAATTAGAACTATTGTGGGGCTTAGAAGATGAAGCTGTGCCAACGAGTGAATTACCTAGCCATTTTATGAGCCATATTGCTCGTTTAGCTGTTGATCCAGAAAATCGCATTGTCATGCATAATCATGCGAGTCATTTATTAGCAATGAGTTTTACCCACGAATTAGATGAAAAAGTCTTTACTAGAACATTATGGCAAATGTGTACCGAATGTTTAGTAGTATTTCCAGACGGTGTTGGTATTATTCCATGGTTGGTTCCTGGAACGAATGAAATTGGTGTAGCAACGGCTGAAAAAATGAAAGAATCTCGTTTGGTTTTATGGCCGCAACATGGTATTTATGGTGCTGGCCGTGATATGGATGAAGTATTTGGTTTAATTGAAACTGCCGAAAAAGCCGCTGAAGTGTACACTTATGTTTGTGCGCAAGGAGGCGTTCGCCAAACAATTTCAGATGCAGATTTATGGCGCTTAGCAGAAGCGTTTGGTGTGACACCGAAAGTTGGCTATTTGGAAGAGAAAGTATCAAAACGGAGAAAGCTATGATAAAAAAAGCCTTTTGTATGCAAGTATATCCTGATCAACATGCCGAATATCAACGACGTCATGAGGAGTTATGGCCAGAAATGCGTCAAATGCTGAAAGAACATGGGGCAATTAAGTATCAAATTTTTTTAAATCCTGAAACCAGTACACTTTTTGGTTATTTAGAAATAGAAGATGAAGCTCGCTGGGAGCAAATAGCACTGACACCAATCAATCAAAAATGGTGGAACTATATGGAAGATATTATGGAAACAAATCCTGATTGCTCGCCGGTGACGGCTGAATTAAAAAAAGTTTTTGAACTATAATTTAAAATAGAACAGTTTGTTATAGTGAATCGTATGATTGTACACAAAACAACTTACTTGAGTAGAGTTGATTTCAAGGGATTGTTCTAGAACTTACAAAGAAAGCCTTTGTGGTAACGGCTGTTCCAGAAAGAAATAAATTGTACCAACATTAGCTGTAACTGTTTATTCAAAAAATAGTTAACTTCTAAAAAAAGAGGTGAATCTTGTTGAAGAGTGTAAAAGAAATCCGGAAATCACAAGTAAATAGTATGATTTCAGATCAATATGAGATCTTTCATGTAAAAGATATGGTTAGTCCAGAAAAAACCATCTATCATTACCACGATTTTTATGAAGTCCATTGTACGTTAAAAGGGGTAGCAACGTTCTTTTTAGATGGACATCAATTTGATGTTGAAGCAGGGACCGTTTTACTCATTCATTATCATGATTTACATCGAATTATTAAGCAGAGTACTGATGATTTTGAACGGATGTATATTTTTTTAACACCTGATTTTTTACAACAACGATCTAGTAAACGGACAAACTTGTCTGCTTGTTTTCAACATTTTGGTCAGCGTCGTAGTAAAGTTATCAAAGTGGATGTAGCAAAATTAGCAAACTACTTGACCCCGTTAGATCATTCTCCTTTGCCAGAAGAATATGGTGCGGATGTTCGTTATGAACAACAACTGTTAGACTTTTTAATTTACTTAAATCAATTAGTTCTGAAAGAAGAGAATGAGAGCCAACCAAAACAAATGATTGAAAATGAACGAATTGAAGCAATGATTACCTACATTTCTCAAAATTTGGATCAACCATTAACCTTAGAACAGATGGAAAAAAATTTTTTTGTGACTAAGTATTATGTAACGCGGGAATTTAAGAAACATACAGGATTTACTTTCCATCAATTTGTGCTGAAAAAGAAACTACTTTACGCTAAACAGTTATTAAAAGAATATCGCAGTGCTAGTGATGTTTATCTGAAATGTGGATTTAAATCATATCCACACTTTTTGAAATCCTTTAAAAAAGAGTTTAATATGACACCAAAAGAATTTTTGGTGCAACATAAGAATAATCAGATCATTCATTTTGATCATTACGAAGAATCTATCAAGAAAGTGAGGCTTGAATAAAATGTTGACACTTGCAGTACGTGCCCATGATGTTGGCACCAAAATATCTCCTGTGGAATTGGTTAAAAAAATTGCTGAAACGAACATAACTTCAATTCAATTTGCCTTAGGTATTTCTTATCCAGAATATGCAAGTGCTGCTGTTCTATCTCCAGGACTAGGAAGCCAATTGAAGAATATTTTCGAAGATGAAAAGATTACGATTAGTGTCCTAAGTTGTTATATTAATCTGATTCATCCAGATTTAGAAGAGCGAGAAAAACGACTTCATCAATTTGAAACATACATTCGTTACGCTTCAATGTTTGGGGCAAAAATCGTTGCAACTGAAACAGGCAGTATATATGAAACGATTTATTACACTGAAGATAATTATACAGAAGAAGCCTACGAAGAAGTTTTATTTTCTGTTAGAAGATTATGTCGAGAAGCTGAAAAGTATGGAATAATTGTTGGGATTGAACCAGGAATCAATCATCCAATTCATACAATTGAAAAAATGCAACGATTGATTGACGAGGTTGCTTCAACTAATTTAGGCATTATTTTGGATCCTACCAACTTAATTCGAGTGGATATAGATAAAACGTATTTGGAAATAGTAGAAGAAGCGTTTGAGTGTTTTGGTGAAAAAATCGTTGCTTTTCATTTGAAAGATTTCATTATAAGAAATCAGCAGATATTTCCGGTAGCCATTGGCGAAGGGCAGGTACCTCTTAAAGAAACCATTCAATTTTTGAATAAACATAAGCCCGGACTGTTCACTATTTTTGAGGAAACACCATTTGAAAAAATAGCAAGTGCCTATCAAAAAGTTTCGCAATATCATTCCATTTAGATAAAAATGTGCAACAAAAAACATCTCGATTTTTTGAGATGTTTTTCGTTGCTTAATAAGACAAAATATAAAATATACTTGCCTTAAAAACTCACATAAAAGAAAGAAGGAACCGCCACAGCAAATGAAATAATAGCAAACACTAAACTGCTCCATAGTCCTAACAGAATAAATGGTGAAGTTCTTTTACCGCCCTCTTTCTTTAAGTAGGCAAATGTCCGTCCAGTAACAATGAATTGCCAGATACTAATCAATAAAAAAATACCGCCAATTAAGTAACGCATGTCCTCGTCCTCCTTCTATTTAGTATACCACTTGATGAAAACGTTATCAAAACGCTGTATAAAAAAGTTGCCTTTCAAAAAAGAGAAAGGCAACTTTTTTGACGGTTTAACGGACGTCACCCATTAAGTTTTGGATTGGTTTTTTCACAATAAATAAGAGAATCCCAGCAACGACAGCTACAAGTCCGACAATCCCAAAATATGCTGACTCTGTTCCAGGTGTATAGAAACGAGCAATTTGAGCGTTAATGGCTTGTGAAGCGGCATCTGCTAATAACCAAATAGCAACGGTTTGAGCTTCGAAAGCTTTCGGTGCTAATTTTGTAGTAATCGATAAGCCAACGGGAGATAAACACATTTCTCCGACAATCATAATGAAGAAACTAAAGAATAACCAAAGTGGACTCACCCGTCCTTCGGTACCATAAAGTAGACCTGGCAACATTAATAAGACGAAGGAAAGACCAGCAAAGACTAGCCCTAGTGAAAACTTCACAACTGTTGATGGTTGACGTTTACCTAGTTTTGTCCATAATGTAACAAAAATAGGGGTCAAAATAACTACGAATACAGGATTTAATGATTGGAACCAGCTAGCGGCAATCGGGAAGCCAAACAAACTCGTTTGCGTCCGTTCATTTGCAAATAGAGCAAGAATAGACGAACCTTGTTCTTCCAATGACCAGAAAACAATTGCTGCTAAGAATAATGGCAAGTAAGCCAGAACTTTTGGTTTTTCTTCAGCAGTGACATCTTTAGACGTTAACATTTTGCTGAAATAATAAACAGGTAACAGGATTCCTAACACGCTGATGGTATTAATAAAGAAATCAATTGTTAAATGTCCTGTGACATAGGCGCCACCAAAAATAAGTAAAGCAACGACAATTGCCAACATAAATGCTTTAGCAAATTTCTTTTGCTCTTCTTTAGACATTGGATTAGTTGGGGCTTGACCAATCCCAGCAAGAGATTTACGTCCTTGGAAATAATATTGTAGTAGCCCGAAGAACATCCCTACTGCGGCAACTGAAAAGCCTAAATGATAATTATATTCTTGTCCTAAAGTTCCGACAACAAGGGGAGCGATTAAGGCTCCGATATTAATCCCCATGTAAAAAATGGAGAAGCCTGCATCTCTACGTAAGTCAGTTTTTGAATAAAGATGGCCAACCATCCCTGAAACGTTTGGTTTTAACATCCCAGTCCCAAACACAATCAACATAATAGAAACGAATAAGGCGGGGACACCAAATGGGGTAGCGAGAACAATATGTCCAGCAATGATTAGCAAACCACCAATAAAAATAGTTTTCCTTGAACCTAAGACACGGTCAGAGACCCAACCGCCAATGATACTGGACATGAAAACCATTGATCCATAAATGGACATGATGGCTAAGGCAGTTGCTTTGGGGAGACCTAAACCGCCATTGGCTACGGTATCGTAAATGTAATACATTAGAATAGCACGCATGCCGTAGTAACTGAAACGTTCCCACATTTCTGTGAAGAACAGTGTTGCTAGTCCTTTCGGTTGTCCCAGAAAGGATTTGTCTAATTTCTCAAGTTGTTCTTTGTCACTCATAGATAAAACTCCAATTCTTATAATATTCAGAATATTTGATAATAAAATGACTTAAATGTAGATTCATATATTTTATTACTCATAGATTGAAAATAGAAAGAGAAAAACTGATTACGTTTTTAAATAACAAGCGTTCGATTGATTGTTTGTTTTTTATTCGTGAATTACAATAAAAATGAATATTTATTCTGCTTTTATTTTCAATACTTTGTTTTCATAGTTGCTTTAGCTGTTCCTTTTTTGAATAAGATTAAAATGAATAAATAACAAGCAAAATATAAGATTTTTTTGTTTAACTCTTTTTGTTTCAATAGGAAGTGCTTAGTGTTTTTTCAGAATCGAAAAATGAATACGATAAAAAATTTAACTATATAATAGAAGGAAAAATAAAAATAGTGAATGATAAAAAAATTCAAAGAAAACACCTGTTCTTTTTAGGCGTGAGTTTTTGAAAAAAACATTCTCATGTCTAGTATATTTAACATTTTGTTACTTTTTGACTGAAACGAATGTAAAAAAACCGACATTTAAGGGCTAATCAAGGGTTAGAAAACGGTTTCTCAAAAATAAAATCCTGTTTTTTTTAACTTTTTTTCGCAAAATATAAACAGGATAATATCAAGCTTCCAGCAGCTTTTTATTACAAAATGTAACAAAATCGACATTCTAGTAATAAATTGTCACGAGATATTCACCTACGGCCGGCCATTCGATGATAAAGTATGTGAAGTCGTTTCGATAAAGCGAAGCAGACGTGGTTGTTGCCGAGAGCTAAGAGCAACAATCAAATATTTTTAATTACAAAGGAGAAACATACATGAAATCAATCAAAACGATTTTACTTGGAACAACTTTGGCCGCAGGTTTAGGATTATTCTTAGGAACAGACGCAAACGCAGAAAGCTTATATACAGTTAAAGCAGGAGATACTTTATCAACAATTTCTCATCAATTTGCAGGAGACAATAGCTTAATTCAAAAAATTGCTTCTGATAACAAATTGCCAAACCTTGATTTAATTTTTGAAGGAGAACAATTAGTTATTCGTTCAGAAAAAGAAGTTGCTAATACTCCAGCACCAGCTGTAGAAGTTGCACCAGTTCAACAAGTAGTTGAACAACCTGTTGCACAACCAGTACAACAAGAAGTACAACAACCTGTTGCTCAAGAAGTAGCGCAACCAGCAGCACCTGCCGCAAGCAGTGATGCAAAAGAGTGGATCGCACAACGTGAATCTAGTGGTTCTTACGATGCAACAAACGGCCAGTATATCGGTCGTTACCAATTATCTGCCTCTTATTTAAATGGTGACTATTCACCTGCCAACCAAGAACGCGTGGCAGATCAGTATGTAGCAGGTCGCTATGGTTCATGGGATGCAGCTAAATCATTCTGGTTAGCAAATGGTTGGTACTAAAATTAAATAAACGAAGTAATCTAATTACTTATTAAAAACCTTAAACAAAAAAACAGTAACCTGTAAAGATTACTGTTTTTTTTGTCGATTTGTTAAAGTACAACGCCCCACGCTCGTTAATTGGTGGTCTGCGTTATAAATTTTTGCTTCCCAAACTTGAAGGGTCCTTCCCGAGTGATCGGGCGTCGCAATCACGGTAAGGCTACCATCATGGACACTGCGAAGATGATTTACTTGTAAGTCTATGCCGACAGCAAAAGTGTTTTCAGGAACGTTTTCGTTCGCACCTAAACTACAGGCAGTTTCAATTAAGATGCCGTTTAAGCCCCCGTGGACAAGGCCATAGGGTTGTTTATGCACGTCTTTTACCGCTAAAGTAAGCTGACATTTCTCAGCAGAAACGTGTTGAATCGTGATGCCTAAATACTCTAAAAGATGAATAGTAATCAGTCCTTTCTAATAAAAGAGAGAATAAAAGGTTTTTTATTTATTATACAGGAATGAAGAAAATTTGAAATAGCCATGTTTTTTCTTAAAATTCAAGCGACTTTTTCTCTAAAGTGCCGATTCTTGTGTATAATAGAAAAGATGAGATTAATGAAGGAGGTTTCCTAATGAGAAACTGGACAACAATTAAAGAATATGATGAAATTTTATTTGAGCAAGCAGGCAAAGTAGCAAAAATTACTATCAACCGCCCGCATGTTCACAACGCATTCACACCGAAAACAGTCATGGAAATGATTGATGCATTCAACATTAGTCGTGATAAAGAAGATGTCGGGGTTATTATTTTAACAGGCGCAGGTGACCAAGCATTCTGTTCTGGTGGCGATCAAAAAGTTCGAGGTAATGGTGGATACGTTGGCGAAGACAACATTCCACGTTTAAATGTGTTAGATTTACAACGGTTAATCCGTGTCATTCCCAAACCAGTCATCGCAATGGTGAAAGGCTGGTCCATTGGCGGCGGCAATGTTTTACAATTAGTTTGTGATTTAACAATTGCGGCTGAAAATGCTAAGTTTGGGCAAACAGGACCAAATGTCGGTAGCTTTGATGGTGGATACGGCTCAGGTTACTTGGCGCGCGTTATCGGCCATAAAAAAGCGAAAGAAGTTTGGTTTATGTGTAAACAGTATTCTGCTCAAGAAGCTTTAGATATGGGCTGGATTAATACAGTTGTTCCATTGGAACAAGTAGAAGATGTGACAATGGAGTGGGCAGAAGAAATGTTAACCAAAAGCCCGATTGCTTTACGGATGATTAAAGCCTCTTTAAATGCCGATACAGATGGCTTGGCTGGTGTGCAACAATTAGCTGGTGATGCGACACTTCTTTACTATACAATGGCTGAAGCACAAGAAGGCCGAGATGCATTTAAAGAAAAACGGACACCAGATTTCGATCAATTCCCTAAATTCCCATAAACCAATGACTTGGTTAAATAAACAAGTACAAAAACGTCCCGATCATCCTGCTTTTTATTTTCAGGATGAATCTTGGACGTTTTTAGAAGTGCAACAAGAAGTCAGCCATTGGGTAGCCACATATCAACAGGTGCTTGCACCAGAAGAAAAACGTGTGGCTTTATTCAGTAAGAACAGCAAAGAGTTGTATTTTTCAATTCTAGCCTTATGGGAATTGGGGAAAGAGTTATTATTTTTAAATACGCATTTGACACTTGCTGAACTGACTTTTCAGTTAAAAGATGCGCAAGTTAAAACGATTATTGGTGCGCCTGAAACGCAGGCTTTGTTAGAGGAGATTTCTTTTGTCGACGTTCAGCCAATGGTTAAAAAACAGCATAGTCTTTCACATCAGGAGTTTCAACAGCCAAGTGACTTAGAGTCGGTGGCTTCTATTATGTATACATCTGGAACTACAGGACAGCCTAAAGGGGTCTTGCAACGGTTTAAAAATCATTTGGCCAGTGCTAGAGGCACTCAAGAAAATATGGGGATTACTGCTGAAGATTGTTGGTTGTGTGCAGTCCCATTATTTCACATTAGCGGATTGTCGATTGTTGTTCGACAACTCGTCTTAGGTTGTAGTATTCGCCTTTACGATAAATTTGATGAACAGCAAGTGACACAAGATTTACAAGAAGGCCGTGGAACCGTCATTTCAGTGGTTGCGACAATGTTACAACAATTATTGTCTGTCTATCCTGAAGCTGGCTACAGCGTCAGCTTTAAAGGAATGTTATTGGGCGGCGGACCGATTGCACCGGATAAATTAGCGCAGTGTGAGGAAAAAGGGATTCCAGTCATTCAATCTTATGGGATGACGGAAACGTGTTCGCAAGTTGTTGCCTTGAAATTTGAAGATGCGGCACTGAAAATCGGCTCTGCTGGACAACCGTTAAAAGATATGCAGATCAAAATTGTTGATGAACTAGGACAAGAACAGCCAGAAAAGCAAGTCGGGGAAATTTTACTTAAGGGACCAAACGTTGTTTCAGGTTACCTTAACCAGCGTCAACCTGAAAAATGGACAGCAGATGGTTGGTTTAAAACAGGCGACATGGGCTATTTAGATGCACAAGGTTACCTGTATTTGGTTAGTCGTTTAAGTGAACTCATTATCTCTGGTGGTGAAAATATTTACCCCACTGAGGTTGAACAGGTGTTACAGGCGATAACAGGAATTAAAGCAGCGGCAGTTGTAGGAGAACCAGATGCGCAATGGGGAGCCGTCCCAGTTGCATATGTGATTAGTGACCAAGAAATCACCTTAGCGCAAATTCAAGACCAGTGTTCACGAAAACTGGCAAAATATAAACGACCGAAACGCATTTATTTTTGTCATTCTTTCCCGCAAACAGCAAGTGGAAAGATTGCCAAACATCGTTTCATGACAGAAGAAAGAGAGGCGTTTTTAATCAGATGAAATTGCCTGATGAATTACGACAAGCCTATCAGAAGAATGCCCGTCAGTTCAGTTGGGTTTTTCCATTAGAAACAGAACAAACAGCCTTGGCAATTTTTGCCGCTGGTGAAAAGGCATACCAAGGAGAACGTTTTTTTTGGCAAACACCGAAAAAAGATTTTGCTTTGGTTGGCTTCGGATATGAAACTATCTTAAAAGGCGCAGAAACAGAAACGCATCAATTGAACAACTTTTTAAAAAAAGAGGCGGCAACTCGTTTTCAAAATATGTCTATTTCTGGTACGGGGGCCCTTCTGTTTGGCGGTTTGCCTTTTGATACAGAACAAACGCCTACTGAGGCCTGGGGAGAGTTAGGGGAAGGTTGGTTTTATCTACCAAGTATTCTATTTACTTTTTCAGGTTCACGTATTTATGGAACGCTGAACTTTTCAGGTTCTAGTGAACAAGAAGTCGAGGAATGTTGGTCGACTTTGGTGGCTCAGTTTGATCGCTTGTTAGCTACCTGTGAGGAGTTGCCAGCTGTAGCGGAAACAAAGATTGACAAGGAAGAAGTTGCCGTGACTGAATGGCTACAAGCTGTCAACGAAACAGTAGCAGTCTTAAGAGAAGATGGCCCTTTAAAAAAAGTGGTTTTGGCTCGACAACTTGCTGTGAGCAGTCCTGAAAAAATTCGAAGTAACCAAGTGCTCGTTAATTTAATGGCACAACAACAAAATACGTATTTGTTTGCTTTAGAATCCAAAGACACAAGTTTCATTGGTGCAACACCAGAACGACTTCTGTTGGGTACTAGAGAAACGTTTGCGACCGCTTGTATTGCAGGAACCATTAAAACGGGTCAAACACCAGAAGAAACGAAAACTTTAGGAGCACAACTTTTACAAGACCGCAAAAATACCGGAGAACACCAAATTGTGGTGGAACGTTTAGCGAAAGAGTTGGCGAAGATGACGACTTCTGAAAACAGTATTCAAGCACCCATTATTTTGGAAAATCGAGATGTACAACATCTTTATGTGCCAATCTCGGGTCAACGTAAACCGGGAATTTCGTTCTTGGAAAGTGTGATGCAGCTACACCCAACGCCAGCTTTAGGCGGTGAGCCCAAAGAGTTGGCAGTCGAATGGATTCGACAATATGAGCCAGGGAGTCGTGGGTTATATGGTGCGCCAATCGGTTGGATTTCAGGGAATGATGATAGTGGCGAGTTTGCTGTGGCCTTGCGTTCAGGTGTCTTTGCTGGTCAACAAGGCGTTCTTTATGCAGGTTGTGGTATTGTTGCGGATTCCCAAGCAGAGCTAGAAAGAGAAGAAACGAAAATAAAATTTCAACCGATGTTACGAGGAATTGGAGGGCAGGTTTAATGAATCATCAAGAAACAATGACCGATTATTTAATGGCCTTTATTGAAGGCTTAAAAAATAGTGGGGTTGAACAAGCAGTCATTAGTCCAGGGTCCCGTTCCACACCACTGGCTTTATTACTTCATCGGGAAACCGCAATCCAAACTTTTGTCGATGTCGATGAACGTTCCGCTGCTTTTTTTGCTTTAGGATTAAGTAAAGCGAGTCAAAAACCAGTGGTCTTACTTTGTACCTCTGGAACAGCAGCTGCAAACTATTATCCAGCAATTTGTGAAGCCAATATTAGCCATGTGCCTTTAGTCGTTTTAACAACGGATCGGCCGCATGAGTTACGTCAAGTTGGTGCTCCTCAAGCCATGGACCAATTACAAATGTATCAAAATCACGTGAAATTATTTGTTGAAATGGCTTTGCCAGAAGCAACAGAAGAGATGTTGAATTACGCCTATTGGCAAGGCGCTAAAGGAGCAGCTTTCGCGCAACAAACGCCTGCAGCACCTGTTCATTTGAATTTTCCTTTGCGGGAACCATTATTACCTGACTTAGAGAGAAAAACAAAGAGTTCTCAACAAACGGCTTTATTCGCTGGTCAATCAATCCTTTCTACAGAACAAGTGCAACAGTTAGCGGATCAATGGTACCAGAAAAACGGCGTTTTGGTTGTCGGTGGCAGTCATACAGAGGAAGAAGCGGCGTTATTTATTCAATTAGCCGAAGCTTTGCAATGGCCGTTACTAGCGGATCCTTTAGCAAACATTGTGACACATGGGCAAAATAGTGAAGTTATTATTGCACACAGTGATCTGTTTCTAAATGTGGCGACCTTGCCACAAGAACCAGAAGTGGTAGTGCGTTTTGGTTCGCTGCCAATTTCTAAAAACATCATGTTATGGTTGAAACGCTTAGCAACGACAGAGACTGCTTTTTATTTTGTGGACGAAAATGGGCAATGGCAAGAGCAATTGAAAAAATCACAAACAGTTATTCAGGCAAAGGAAACCACGTTTGTAGAACAACTGCTAACGGTTGTCAAATCAACAGAAGCGACTTGGTTAGCACAATGGCTCTTGCTGGAAAAAACGGTCTCTGAAGTTCTTCTAGAAACGCTGAACGCGACAGAATTAAATGAAACAACAGCCAGCTTAGCTGTTCACCAAACAATGAAAGAGAACGGTCAGTTATTTGTATCTAATAGTATGGCTATCCGCTACTTAGATCGATTTATGGATAGTCGCCCTTATCGGATGTTTGGAAATCGCGGCATCAACGGGATTGATGGGATTGTTTCAACTGCTTTAGGAATGAGTGCCGTAGCACCGACACAGCAAAACGTTCTACTGATTGGTGATTTAGCGCTATATCATGATATGAATGGTTTATTTTTGGCTAAACGTTATCAGTTGCCGTTAACAATTGTTTTATTAAATAACAATGGTGGCGGGATTTTCTCTTTTCTATCTCAACGAACTTTACGTGAGGACTATTTCGAGCCTTTATTTGGAACACCGCTTGATTTAGATTTCTCGTTAGTTGCTGAACTTTACGGTGCTTCGTATCAAGAAGTCAAAACAATCGCGGAGCTCAAGCAAATTTTACAAACAGCGGCTGAAGAACCACAATTTCAAGTGATAGAAGTCAAAGGAAATCGCCAAGAGAATGTTCATTTGTACGAATCAATTTTAGCTGAAATTGGTAGACGAGTAGAAAGACAGGGGATTTCATGGAACGGTTAATTCGGGGGATGCAGTACCATTATCAATGGTTAACACCTTTTGATGCAAAGCGAACGACAGTAGTCTGTTTACACGGTTTCACAGGAACGTTAGCCACGTTTGCAGCCGTTTTTCCCAGTCAAACACCTTATAACGTTTTAGGCATTGATTTACCTGGGCATGGCGCGACTGCTAGTTTGGTAGCACCAGAGCGTTATACCATGAAACAGGTTTGCCATGATCTTGCTGAACTAACCGAATCGCTAAATTTGCCTTGCTTTTGTTTATTAGGCTATTCAATGGGCGCTCGAACAGCTTTAGGTTTTGCATTACATTATCCACAAAAGGTACAGCATCTTTTATTGGAAAGTGGGTCACCAGGTTTGGCCACCGCCGCAGAACGTCAGACTCGTATCTGTCAAGATCATCGTTTGGCGGAACGTCTCTTAGAGGAACCGCTGGTGGATTTTATTGATTTTTGGCAAGAATTACCGTTATTTCAAACGCAAAAAGCCTTGTCTGTGGCACAGCAAATGGCCATTCGTCAGGAACGTTTGAGCCAATCGGCCTTTGGGTTGGCTAGTAGTTTGTGGTATATGGGTACAGGAGCGCAAGAGAGTTACTGGGAACGTCTAGCAGAATTGCAGCCGATTCCTACCGATTTATTGGTAGGCGGCGAAGATCAAAAATTTATTGGGATTGCGAAAAAAATGCAGGCACGTCAACCGTTGTTGAGGCTGACAATTTTTCCTGAAGCAGGACATTGTATCCATTTAGAACAACCAACGATTTTCTATGAAAAGGTGACAGCGTTATTGGAAGGAGCTATCTGAATGAACATTCAATCAATTGAAACCTATCAGGTTCGTTTGCCTTTAAAAACGCCGTTTGTCACGAGCTATGGTCGCTTGGAAGAAAAAGCGTTTGATCTATTTGTAATAACAGATGAGCAAGGAAATCAAGGGTTTGGCGAATTAGTGGCTTTTGAGCAACCTGATTATGTGCAAGAAACGTTGGTAACCGAACGCTTCATCATCCAACAGCATTTAATTCCGTTACTTTTAACAGAAGCGATTGAACAGCCGCAAGAGGTTTCAACAATTTTTGAAGAAGTTAAAGGACATTGGATGGGAAAAGCTGCGTTAGAAACTGCCATCTGGGATTTATATGCCAAACGGCAACAGAAGAGTTTAACTGAATTTTTTGGACCAACGCGGAGGAAAATTCCTGTAGGGATTAGTTTAGGGATTCAAGAAGACTTACCTCAATTGCTTAAACAAGTTCAGTTAGCTGTAGAAAAAGGGTATCAACGAGTGAAGCTGAAAATTCGTCCCGGTTATGATGTGGAACCTGTTGCTTTGATTCGTCAGCATTTTCCTAACTTGCCTTTAATGGTCGATGCAAATTCAGCGTATACATTGGCAGATTTGCCTCAATTGCAACGTTTAGATCACTATCAATTAGCGATGATTGAACAGCCTTTTGCTGCAGATGATTTTTTAGACCACGCACAATTACAAAGAGAACTGAAGACAAGAATTTGTTTGGATGAAAATATTCGTAGTCTCAAAGACTGCCAAGTGGCGTTAGCATTGGGCAGTTGCCGTAGTATCAATTTGAAGATTCCTCGTGTAGGTGGGATTCACGAGGCGTTGAAGATTGCCACATTTTGCCAAGAAAATGATTTATTGGTTTGGTTAGGTGGCATGTTTGAGTCTGGTGTTGGACGCGCATTGAATTTGCAATTTGCGTCACAGCCTACCTTTTCCTTTCCAGGTGATATTTCAGCCACGGAACGCTATTTTTATGAAGATATCATCACTGAACCTTTTGTTTTAGAGCAAGGGACAATGACCGTGCCTCAGGGACTTGGTATTGGTGTTACACTTTCTCATACAAATTTGCTAAAATACAGTCAGTATCAAAAAATCATGTAATGATAACAAAATTGCGCCTATGACTATGCAGAGAAGCATAATCTAGGCGCAATTTTTTATTTTTCTAATTGACTCGCTGCGGCTTCATCCAAGAGAACCGTTAAATTTGGGTGGAGTTGAAGAATAGAAGCAGGATACGTTTCTGTGACAGGTCCTTGGAGCACTTGTTTGACCATCTGAGCTTTTTGTTCACCATTTACAATTAGGACAAGGTGCTTAACTTTCATGATGCTGGCTGGCCCCATCGTAACAAAGGTCATGCCTGGCTGCATCATTTCAGGAACAAACCAAGGCTCTGAACCAGTGACGGTCACTTGATAGGTTTCATTTTTAAAATGAGTGGTAGTGGGCATGTTCCCACAAAAATGACCATCTGCTCCTAAGCCAATTAACATCAAATCTAAGCCGCCTGCGTCAGCAATCCGTTGTTCTTGTTGTTGAAAGTTTTCAACAGTTAATGGATGGATGTTTTGCTCGGATATTTCTGCAGGTGTCAAATACAGCGTCCGCAAATCTGTCAGAGTAATGCCTTCCTTTTGATGAGGAACGGGGATTTCATCAAAGTTATAATAATGAACATTATCAAAGTTAGATGAATTTTTCACAATCGAGGCTAATTTTTGGTAAACAAGTGCTGGTGTTTTGCCAGCGGTAATTGATAAATTCACTCGTTTATCTTGGCTCATCGTGCTTAGAAGTAACATTTTTGCCCATTCGCTCATCGTGTCGAAATCTTGTTTAATTAAAATTTTCATACTTGCTCACTCCATTCTTTGAATAAGCTAAGTATAATTTGTGGGAACCATCCCATGTCAAGCTCTTCACAAAAAGGATTTAATTAACGGTGGGCAAAAGAAAGAGGAGCAGCCGTCAAAACGACGGCTGCTCCTCTTTTTAAAACTTAAGATAACCTACAACGAGTTAACTTTTTAGCTTTCTGTTCCACTTGCTCCAACGCTGGTCTAAACGTTCTTTTGACCAACACTGTTTAACAAAGAATTTTATTTTATTGTTCTTTTAACCATTTTTCTAGTTGTAAACGTTGCACTTTCATAGTAGCTGTGTGAGGGATTTCGTCAAAAGCCATAATGATAGGTTCGTTTAAATGTGGTAAATCGGCTACTTGTGTCCACCAAGCGTCCCAATCCATTTCTTCCCCAGGGACAACCGCTAAAATTGGCTGAGGTTCATTTTCTTTGCCACGGACAATAATCACTTCTTCTAAGAAATCTAATGCATCCAATAAATGATCTTCAATAGCTAAATTACTGTCGATGTTTTCAATTAGATCTACTTGGCGATCTTTCAAGAATAAGTGGCCGCGTTCATCTAACATTCCGTAATCGCCGCTGTCCCACCATTCGCCGTAGACATTTTCTGCAAAGCGGGCATCTTCTTTGTAATATGTTAAGGCCCGTCCTTTTGATAAGAATTGGATATGGCCGTCCGTCATCGCAGGTAAAACTTGTCCTTTTTCATCGGTAATTCGAGCTTGTGTTAAATCCTCTAAACCAACGCCCATGTCACGAGCATCTGAATCTTTTAGGGATTCTAAAGTATGCGCTCGTAAGATCATTGGCCCGCATTCGCTTTGTCCATAAACTTGTAGGAAAATTGGTTCATTGGCAGCAGATGCTTTTAAGAAAGCCACCATTGTAGCGTTGTTAATTGCATCAAAAGTAGAATGATAATAATGGACACTAGCGAAGGCTTCAGGTTTTTCTTTGGCCAAACGAACCCATTGAACGAAGTTATTGGGGTGTGTTTCTACAGCGATTGGTTGATAGGTGCTGAACATTTCAGCGACTTTTTCGCTCGAAGCATTTGCTAAAGGCATCATAGGGAAGCCCATGGCCATTAAAGAAGACACGCCAATGTTAAAACGAGAATGAACTGGCGAAATATGAAAGCCAACTAATTTCTTTTCAGCAATTTTTGTAAAAATGGTTTTTTGCCATTTTGTACGCCAACCCATAGAGTGATTGGAATGACAGATAAGTTTAGGAATACCTGTTGTTCCAGAGGTGTGGGTCATGTAGGCAATTTCGTCTTTAGTCAGTTCGTCTTGAGGAACTTCCGTGGCATCAGCTTCTAAAAGAGAAGCAACCGAAAGTTTTTTATTGGCAGAGCTGTTACGAACAGCTTGAACTTTTTCAGCAGTCACATCATCAAATAAAATATAAGGATCTTCTAAACGATCAACGAATACTTCAATTGTTTCAAAAGGTAAATGGTATGAAACCATTACAGGAACGGCTGCTAGATATGAGGCTGCAACAGCTAGTAAATACGTGTCGAATTTAGGACTTTTATAAATAATAATTTTGTCGCCTTTTTTTACACCTAAAGTGGCTAATTGATATGCCCGTTTCAAAATTTCTTGATGGCTTTCACCATAAGTTGTTTCTAAGCCAAGTGCAGGAAAAGCAGGCAAAGATTCATCAAAAATAATTGGAACAGTTGGTGTTTTTTCTGCGGCTTCTTGATAGTTTGTATAGAGGTTTAATGGTTGATAATCAAGTAAGTGTGTCAAGGGAAAGTCTCCTTTGTAAAATAGTTTGTGTACAAATGTACAAGTTCACTTTATCCTATCATAGAATGGGTTCTTTTTCTACGTCAAAAATACAACGTTAAATGTTATTTTTTATTATTCACAAGCACAACGTTTGCTGTATCTGGCAAAGTTTCCTACAATAATTATGTAAGTAACAAGTTCTCAGAAGTGTAAAACTTTACAAAGGAGAGGAATTTACATGAAAAAAATCTATGAAACAACTATCATTAATACGGGTGGACGTGCAGGAGAAGTTCACTCACCGGATAAATCATTTTCTTATGCGGTTGCTTCGCCAGGTGTTAAGAAAGAAAATACAACAAATCCAGAACAATTATTCGCAGCGGCTTACAGTGCTTGCTTTAACGGTGCATTAGAATTAGTGATGGATCAAGAAAAAGTCGAAGGTAAAAGTACAGTAACTGCACGTGTATCCTTATTCCAAGGAGAAGATGGGTTTAGCGTTGGTGCTGAATTAGAAGTTCATATTGATGGGGTAGATCAAGCTAAAGCAGAAGAACTTGTTAAAAAAGCCCACGAAATTTGCCCATATTCTAAAGCAACAAGAAATAATATAGATGTTAAATTAACAGTGATTTAATTAAAAAAGAAGCGCTTTGTCTATACGACAAAGCGCTTCTTTTTTAGATAACAGTCCACAAATTATACATATTTAACAAAATAACTAAAAAAACAACTAAACTATAAATTTGGGCGACCCGTTGTTGAGATAATTTTTTACTGAAAAGACCGCCGACATAACCACCGAATAAAGCGGCAGGAATAATAGCCCAAAGCATTGTTAAATCAAAAACCGCAAACCCTGTGGTCAAGCCGATATTGCCAAGTTTGGCGAGTTGGGAGAAAAAAATAGTAATGATGGAATAGACAGTTGCTGATTTGATATCCATTCCAAAAAAGAGAATAAGGCAAGCTACATTAATGGGACCGCCACCGATGCCTAAAAAGGTTGATAGAATCCCTAAGCCTAATCCGACAATCAGAAAAATGCTCAATCCGTTGAGGTGTAAGTGCCAGTTGGAAAATTGATTGTAGAGAAGAACCAAAACCAAGGTCAGCAACATGATGATATATTGGATTAGTTGTACTTTTTCTTCATTTGGCGCTAGTGCAATCGCCTGATTAAGAAGTAAATCACCTAACATGCCGCCGACTAAGGAACCAAACGAAATACTCGCGGCTTTTTTCCATTCAATTTGGACACCATTTTGATACTGTTTATAAGTCGAAGAAATGGACATGACAAAAACAGCGACACTTGAATAGAACGCAATACTATTTAACGAATGGAACCCAAGAAAATCCAAAACAGGCTTAATAATGACGCCTCCACCCATCCCAGAGAGCGCCCCAACTGTATTGGATAGAAAAATAGTTATGAAATAAATCAGCAAAACCCGCACATAATCACTCCTAAACCGTTTTCTTTTAGTATAGCACAAAAATTATATAAGAAATATAATTTCATTTAAAAATATTTTTAAAAAGAACTTGAAATGATATTTCTTTAATGGTATTCTACAAATACAAAAAAGAAAACGCATTCAAGGAGGATGAGAAAGCATGACAGTATCGATTGGTATTATTTTGATTTTATGTCTTTACACAGTTGTTGGTGTACTTGACCAAATTTCTATTCAGATTGGTCCATATACACCATTGTTTGCTGCAACGTTTACTGGCCTAGTCTTAGGGGATGTTCAAACAGGTTTGATGATTGGGGCAACGCTTCAATTGATGACATTAGGCGTAGCGACTTATGGAGGAGCAACAGTCCCAGACTTTCTTTCAGGGGCCATTATGGGAACGGCTTATGCAATTATTTCAGGGAAAGGGGCAGAGTATGGTATCGGAGTTGCGGTTCCAATTGGGTTATTATTAACACAACTAGATATTTTAGGCAGAATGGCTAATACGTTTTTCCAACACAAAGCAGATCGCTATGCGGAAGAAGGCAATTATAAAGGGGTCGAGCGCTGCAATGTTTTAGGAATTTTTCCTTGGACGATTTCTCGTGTCATCCCAGTTTTTATTGGCCTAGCTTTTGGTGAACAAGTTGTAAACGCTATCAACAATTGGATTCCTATTTGGGTGATGAATGGGCTAAAAGCAGCAGGCGCTATTTTACCAGCGATGGGGATTGCTATTTTAATGCGTTACTTACCAATTAAAACATACTGGCCCTATTTTATTATTGGGTTCGTGTTACTTGCTTATGGGGCCCAATTCTTCTCAGTTTTAGGTGTCGCACTGGTTGGCTTGGCTTTAGCAGCGATTTATGTGATGAATCATAACAAAGGCGGCGCAGCTACAACAAGTGGCACGGTTATTTACGAAGATGATGAGGAGGTTGAGATTGATGACTAACAAATTAACAAAAAAGGATATTAATAAAGTTTACGTCCGTAATCTTTTTGGCTATCAGTGGGGCTGGAACTATGAAAAAATGCAAGGACTTGGTTACGCTTGGGTGATGATGCCTGCATTAAAGCGACTATATAGTGAAGATCCAGTAGCTATGAAGAAAGCCTTGAAGACACATCTTGGCTTTATGAATACAACGCCAGCCATGTCGCATTTAATTGTCGGAGCTGATATGGCTTTGGAAGAAGAAGTCGGCATTGAAGATGAAACGGCCATTACTGGCTTGAAAACAGGTCTAATGGGTCCGTTTGCTGGTGTTGGTGATACCATTTTTATCGCGATTTATCGTGCGATTGTTTTTTCGATTGCAGCTTACATGGCGCAAGGGGGCCAGGTTGTTGGGTTACTGATTCCGTTAATTGCCGGAGCAGTGGTCCTATGGGTTCGCTATAAATTCACTTGGATTGGTTACCATCAAGGGAAAAAAATTGCGACAGAATTTGCGGATAAAATGAAATTGTTTACGCAAGGTGCAGCTATTTTAGGGTTAACGGTGGTCGGCGGTTTGATTCCTTCGGTAATTACTTACAAATTAGATTTAACTTATAAAATGGGAGATGTAACATTATCAGTTCAAGAAATGTTGGATAAAATTTTACCCGCATTAATTCCTTTAGGGATTGTTCTTTTATCCTATTGGTTACTAGGGAAAAAGAAAATGAATTCAACACGGCTAATCTTTGTTTTAATTTTAATTGGCATGGTTTTAGGCAATTTACAACCAATGTTGGCTTGGGTTGGCGGTTTATTTTAAAAAAATAGTATATAATAGGAGAGATTTATTATGACAATTGTACATGCAAGAGTAGATGAGCGTTTAATTCACGGACAAGTTGCAACCGTTTGGACGAATACGGTTGGAGCACAAAGAATCATGGTAGTAAATGATGCCGCTGTCAAAGATCAATTACAAATTGGTGCCTTAAAAATGGCCAAGCCTGCAGGAGTTAAATTATCCATTTTATCGAAACGTAAAGCGATTGAAAAAATTTTAGCAGGCAATTATGATGAAGAAAAAGTCTTTTTAATTACGAAAGACATTGCAGATATGGCGGCTTTAATTGATGGTGGTGTTCCGTTGCAGAGCTTCAATGTCGGCAATATTTCTCAAAAAGAAGGCAGTCGAGCAATTAAAAAATCTGTTGCATTAACCGATGAAGATATTCAAACTGTTCGTCGTTTAACAGATAATGGGGTGACTATTACCGCACAGATGATCCCTTCTGAACCAAACGAAGCAATTTTAACTTTCATAAAATAGAAATGGAGATGAGAAGATGGAGCCAATCCGTTCAATCAGACAAAAATATAAGGACTTTTCCAAAGTAAATAAGAGAATCGCAGACTATATACTGAAGGATCCGACCCGTCTTCTCTCATTAACAGCAAACGAAATTGCTAGCAATAGCGAAACTTCTCCAGCATCAGTTACCCGTTTTTCTAAACAATTAGGGTTTGACAGCTGGGAAGAGTTAAAACTATCCATTGCAGCGGTACAAGCTGCCAGTAACGGTAAAAAAGATATTGATCCAATTGTAGCGGCGGATGATTCGGTGGATACTATTTGTATGAAAGTGGAATCTTTATTAAATGCTACGATTGAGGATTTATTTTATACAGTGGATAAACAAGCCTTGGAACGAGCAATCGCGCATGTTAAAAAAGCGGAAAAAATTCATTTGGTTGGAATTGGTGCCTCTTCTTTAACGACTTATAATCTTTATCACAAGTTTAACCGCGCTGGTCGCCAAGCAATTTTTAATTATGATAGTCACATGATGTTGGAGTTTTTAAATTATGCAACGGCACAAGACATTTTGATCACGGTCTCCTATAGTGGTTTGACAAAAGAAGCCTTAATCGCCTGTGAAATTGCCAAAAATAGAGGCGCAACGGTTATTTTTATTACCAGTAACGATGGAGAAAACGTGCGATCATTGAGCGATGAAGTTCTTTTAGTCCCCAATAATGAGCACCTCATTCGAGTTGGGGCTATTTCATCGATTGCTTCGTCAATGGCAATTGGCGATGTTCTGTATTTAGGTTCAATTCAAGATGATTTAGACACAGAAATTGAACGCAATATGATTGAAACGAGTCAACTTGTCAGCCGTCTAAAAGAGAAGTAGGGGTGTGCAAGCAAATGAACTTAGAAGGATTAACGACAGAAGCCAGAAATGAAGCGACTAAAAAGATTGACCAAGTGTCAACATTAGAAATGGTAACTTTAATAAATCAAGAAGACCAAAAGGTAGCACAAGCAATTGAAAAGGTGCTTCCGCAGATTGCTGCAGCAATTGATGCAGCGGCAGAACGATTTAAAAAAGGGGGCCGTTTAATCTATTGTGGTGCAGGAACGTCTGGACGTTTAGGTGCTTTGGATGCGATTGAATTAACGCCCACATATAGTGTGTCGCCAGAACGCGCATTTGGTATTTTAGCTGGTGGTGAAAAAGCAATGTATCAAGCAATTGAAGGTGCTGAAGACTCGAAAGAATTAGCTATCGAAGATTTAACGCAACATCAATTGACCGCCCGAGATGTCGTAATTGCGATTGCTGCTAGTGGTCGGACACCATATGCTGTTTCCGCAATTGAATACGGAAAAAAAGTGGGCGCTCTAACCATTTCAGTTACCTGTAATAATCAAAGTCCGATGAATCAATTGGCGGAAATTGGGATTGCGCCAATTGTAGGACCGGAAGTCATTACAGGATCAACTAGAATGAAAGCGGGTTCAGCACAGAAAATGGTGTTAAATATGTTTTCAACAGGGATTATGGTTAAAGTAGGGAATATCTATCAAAATTTGATGGTCAACGTACAACCAACGAACGAAAAATTAATTCAACGTGCCACGAATATCATTAAAGAAGCAGCAGAAATCGAGGAATCGCAAGCCAAAGAATACTTGGAGGCAGCACAGCTAGAAGTGGCACCAGCCATTGTAATGGCGAAAGCCCACGTTGATTTTCAAAAAGCCAAACAACTATTAGCAGAACATGACGGACGGATTTCAGAAGTTTTAGCATAGAAGTGGTGAACAATGAATCAAATCGCAATTCAAGAAACAATTCAGAGACTGATTAATCAGCAAGTCGTTCCGGGTGTCGCTTGGGGGACGATCACAGAAGATAGCTTATCAGAACAGTATACGGGCTTTTTAGGTAATACTGGTCCATTTGCAAGACAAAAGGTTTCATCAGCTAGCCTGTATGATTTAGCGTCCTTAACGAAAGTTATTGGGACAACAAATCGAATGTTACAATTAATCGATACAAATCAGCTTACTTTTTCAACCACTGTGGGGGAAATCCTACCTGATTATCAAGGACTATCTTGTTCGATTGGGGAGCTTCTACTGCATCAGAGCGGACTGCCAGCTGATGTTGTCGATAAGAAAAATGTCACAAAAAAAAGCTTGCAAGAAATCATTTTAACGCATTCGTTATCTGAACGAGGGAAAACCACTTATTCTGATTTAGGGTATTACTTATTGGGAGAAATTATTCAAGTATTGGATCGCTGCTCATTAGAAGAGAGCTTTCAAACATACTTATTTCAACCAATGAACCTACAGCATACAAGTTTTACGGTCAGCGATTTTGCCCAGGCAGTGCCCACAGAGATTACAAAACAACGCGGCGTTATTCAGGGAGTGGTCCACGATTCGAAAGCCTATCAACTAAAAGCGCCAATTGGCAGTGCAGGTTTATTTGCAACTTTACCAGATTTACTCACTTTTGTTCAGTGTTTTATGAACAATCGCTACCCGTCTGGCAAACCATTATTTTCTGAAAAAATGTTCGATGCTCTCTGGTCTATGAACCAAGGGGGACGTACATTTGGTTGGGAAGTGAAAAAGACGCAAGCAGGGGCAGGCTATTTGTATCATACTGGCTTTACTGGAACGGCGATTGGTATGAAAAAAGAGACCAAAGAAGCCCTAATTTTGCTGACGAATCGGATTCATCCCACTCGTGAAGAACGTGGCTTTCTGAAAGCACGAACAAAAATTTATCAGCAGTATTTTTAGGAGGATATGATGAAACCAAAATTAATTTTAATGAGCCATGGACGGATGGCAGAAGAAACCTTAGCTTCTACTCAAATGATTGTCGGGGAATTAGCAGATGCTGCGATTGTGTCAATGACCGCAGAAGATGGCTTGAGCGGCACGCAAGCAAAACTGGCAGCAATCTTAAAAGAAGCTGGCAATGTCCCGACGCTTGTATTAGCTGATTTAAAAGGAGGAACACCTTGTAATGTGGCTATGATGGCCATGGGCACTTATCCGCAATTGCGAGTAGTCGCTGGACTTAATTTAGCAATGGCAATTGAAGCAGCCGTCTCACCTGTGGAAAATGTGGATGAATTAGCTGCATATTTAACGCAAATTGGCCAATCTGCGGTGACCACGATTGACTTACCTGAATTAACAGATGAAGAAGAATTTGAAGAATAGCAAAAAGGTGTTGTCTCAAAGACAACACCTTTTTTTAAGAACCAGGGATATTCCGTGGTTCGTTTTTGGTTGTGACAAAGAAAAAGAACAGACTTAGTAAAATAACTAGGATGCCATCGTTAAACATCGGATTTACGAAGTTTAAAATAGCACTTAAGATGACTGGCACGGTAGCACAATACGTAATAATTTTTAAACAATCAATCAAACGTAAAGAATAAAAACGTAATTTTGAATAGAGAGATGCACCGATAGCGGCAATAAGTAAGTCTAAAACTAAACCGATTAGAACAGGGTAGATAGCCACTAAAAAGACAATAAGTTTTGTCCACCAGGGGATCGCTGCTTCACTTAGCGCAGTCTTGATACTCTGAGCGTTAACGCCATCTAAGGTTCCTTTACTATAGGGGAAGATAAATTGGTCGGTGCCTAGAATTGATTCAGTTGCGCCTGAATTTGGTAAGGCGACTACAAATTCATCTTGTAAAAAAGCCAAACCAAACGCATTACCAATTAAATCCTTTTGGACATCAGCGGCTGTACGTTTTCCATCTGGATCAAACGTAAAAATAATCGAGTCGGTTTGATAAATAAAACCAGATTCTTTGGCCTTTGTTTGCAACGTGCCATTTTCAATAGAAAAGTCAGGCAACTTTTCTGCAATTTTTTGGCCATCTTGTTGCACCTCTTGTAGCACAGAAAAGACTTGTTTGGTAATAGGTAGTGCTAAAATAGCACTTAAAAAAACAGCATAGAGAATTACTTTCCAAAACGCCATTTTTTTCGCATGCCGTAATTCTGAAACTGAAAAAAAGGCCTGCTTAAATAATTGCAATGTATTCATTTATTTACTCCTCACATCATTCTTCTACAGGTCATTCTAGCGAATTTATGAGGGAAACACAAGGTAATCTCCCTCTTTTGTAAAACTTTTCTTTTGGCAAGCAAACTATTTTGTAGAAAGCGGTTCACTCTGTTATCATAATAGTTGTATGAAAGACGTATGTTACATACTAAAAAATAGGGGGATTTAAAAAATGACTTACACATTACCAGAATTACCATATGCTTATGATGCATTAGAACCTTACATTGACGTGGAAACAATGCACTTACACCATGATAAACACCACAACACTTATGTGACTAACTTAAACGCAGCGATTGAAAAACATCCAGAATTAGGCGAAAAATCTGTAGAAGACCTAATTTCAGATATGAATGCTATTCCTGAAGATATCCGTACTGCCGTTCGTAACAATGGTGGCGGTCACGCAAACCATACATTCTTCTGGGAAATTATGGCACCAAATGCTGGTGGACAACCAACTGGCGCTATTAAAGAAGCAATCGATGAAACATTTGGTAGCTTTGATGAAATGAAAGCTGCTTTCAAAACAGCTGCAACTGGCCGTTTTGGTTCAGGTTGGGCTTGGTTAGTTGTGAATAACGGTAAATTAGAAATCACTTCAACACCAAACCAAGATTCACCATTAATGGATGGTCAAACACCTGTTTTAGGTCTTGACGTTTGGGAACATGCGTATTACTTAAAATATAAAAACGTTCGTCCAGATTACATTGAAGCATTCTGGAACGTTGTTAACTGGGATAAAGTAAACGAACTTTTTGCTGCAACAAAATAAGTTTGCCAATTGTGAAGGAAAGAGTCAAATGACGGCTGTCATTTGACTCTTTCCTTTTACAAATCCAGGGTCGAAATAGTTGTTCGTTTATGGCATACTAAAGTAAGTAGGGAAAGATAACGGATACATAAAGAAGGAGCTAAAAAAATGAATGTTATGATGCAAAAAGTACACGGGTCAGAAAATGATTTCTTTTTATTGGATGAAACACAGTTTGAGCGTTCTTTAACCGCTGAGGAAATTGAGCAATTGCGCATCCAGTTATGTTCGCGGGAAACAGGATTATTGGCGGGAGCAGATGGGTTACTTTTGGTAGGAGAAGGGACTCACGGCACGTCCAATGCTAGAATGCGAGTGATTAACAGCGATGGTAGTGAAGCAAGCATGTGCGGGAACGGCTTGCGTACGGTTGCCCGTTATTTAGCTGAAAAAAACCAAGAAAAATCATTTACAGTTGAAACAATGTTTGCAGATTTGAAAGTACGTCAAGCCCCCAATTTAGCTGAAGAAGTAGCGACTTACCAAGTGGAAATTTCACCAGTAAGTTTTGAAGCAGTCACTATCCCAATGCATTTAGGGGTCCAAACATTAATTGATGAAATCGTACCAGCCTTATCTAACACCATTCGCTTTACAGCGGTAGCAGTGCCTAATCCGCACCTTGTAGCATTTGTGGATCACGAAACCTTAAATGGTCCAGAATTTGAACGAATCGCTACCTATGTAAATAATGAAAATCCGTATTTTCCAGAAGGGATAAATGTGAGTTTTGTTGAAATTCTTGGCAAAAATCAACTATTTGTTCGAACGTATGAACGTGGTGTAGGTTTTACAAGTGCTTGTGGGACAGCTATGTGCGCAAGTAGTTTACTTTATACGTTATTGAAAGATGGTGTTTTTTATGAAGAAATAACCGTCAAAAATGCTGGAGGTATGGTGAAAACAGTCGTCCACGAAACGTCTGATGGCAGTTATTGGATGGAATTAATTGGGAATGCCACGATTACGCATTTGATTGAAGGATCACTGACTGATTTACTAAATGGTGCATTTGAGAAAATAACTATCACTGAAACGAATGAACAGAAACATTATCAAGAATTTCTGCAAACACTTTCTCAAAAATAACAATTGTTCCTTGATAAAGCGCTCTTTTATTTTACAATTGTGTTAAGTTCTTGTTCCAAAAAATAAAAAATATTGCTTGAATAAGCAAACTATGAGAAAATAAAGGGCATGAATTAAGAATTATTCTTAGATAAACGAGGAAGTGTCTTATGAAACTATGGAAAAAAGTAGTACTGGGCTTTTTGAGCGTCTTGCTAGTGGTAGTAGCTGGGGTATGTGCTTACGGGATTAAGATGTATTCAGATGCCAATTCAACAATTAATGGGATCTATCAATCAGTTAACCGTAAGTCCAATAAAGGAGCCACGGCCAATATTGATGCGCAAGAACCATTCTCTGTTCTTTTAATGGGGATTGACACAGGCGATTTAGGTCGAACAGAACAAGGTCGTTCAGATACTACAATGGTTGTAACCATCAACCCGAAAGAAAACAAGTCCACAATGATCAGTTTGGATAGAGATATTCTAACAGATATTGTTGGAAATGACACACAAGACAAATTGAACCATGCCTATGCATTTGGTGGCGCCGAAATGGCGATTAATACAGTCCAAGAATTACTGGATATTCCCATCCATCACTATGTATCCATCAATATGAAAGGGTTAAAAGACCTGATTGATGCGGTAGGCGGTATTGAAGTAGATAATACGATTGGTGAATTTACGTTGGACGGTATTACTGTTCCAGCAGGTAAAATCAAGTTAGATGGCACGACAGGTTTGGCTTATGCGCGGATGCGTCACGAAGATCCTGAAGGAGATGTGGGTCGTCAACGCCGCCAACGAGAAGTTGTTGAGAAAATTGTGCGCAAAGTCATGAGTTTTGATGGTGTTTCAAAATATCGAAAAATTCTTGATGCTGTTGAAGCCAATGTAAAAACAGACTTAACCTGGGATGACATGATGGACATCCAATCAAAATATTTGTCTGCCTTTAAAACAATTGACTCAGAACAATTACAAGGATACAGTGCAACCATTGATGATATTTATTATCAAGTCCTAGATCCAAATAGCTTATACAAAACACAAACAACGCTTAGAAAACAACTTGGTTTAAAAGAACATGCTTCTGAACGTGAAAAAGATTTAGCCTTTTATAATCAGTTTAGCTATGCTGTTACAGATACTGCACTGATTGGTGAATCTGGTGATTCAAGTGCCAATAGCTCTACTAGTTCGAGTAGCACAGCGGACACCACAGCCGGACAAACAGAATACAACGGCAATACGCAACAAGCAGCAGAAGGAGCCTATGATCCGAATACGTACGTTGACCCAAATACGTACACAGATCCAAACGCTTATGCTGATCCAAATACGTATGTGGATCCCAACGCACCACAATATTAATCTGTTAAACAAGCTCGAAAACTTCTATTTCTGATGAGAAATAGAAGTTTTTTTCTTTTATTCTAGAAATTTTTTTCAGAAGGTGTTATAATTGGACTATACCAAAATAAACCGTAAGGAGCGTGTCAAAATGCAAATTATCCGTGTAGCAAATGCAGAAGAAGGCGGCAAAAAAGCGTTTGAATTAATTAAAGAAGGTATGAACAATGGTGCGAAAGTTTTAGGCTTAGCAACAGGTAGTACACCAGAAACATTATATAAAGAAATGACAGCAAGTGATGTCGACTTTACAGAAATGACTTCTGTAAACCTAGATGAATATGTTGGTTTAGGTGGCGAAGATGAGCAAAGTTACCGTTATTTCATGAACAAACACTTATTCGACAAAAAACCATTTAAAGAAACATTTGTACCAAATGGTAAAGCAGAAGATTTAGATGCTGCTTCCGCAGAATATGAAAAAATTATCGATGCACATCCAGTAGATATCCAAATCTTAGGTATTGGTCAAAATGGACACATCGGTTTCAACGAACCAGGCACACCTCTAGATAGCTTAACACATGTCGTTGAGTTGACTGAATCAACAATCAACGCAAACAAACGTTATTTTGACAAAGTAGAAGATGTCCCAACACGTGCTGTTTCTATGGGGATTGGCTCAATCATGAAAGGTAAAAAAATGATTTTAATGGCTTATGGCGAAGCAAAAGCAGAGGCCATTAAAGGAATGATTGACGGACCAGTAACAACAGACATGCCAGCAAGTGCATTACAAAACCATCAAGATGTTGTTGTAATCATTGATGATGCAGCTGCAAGTAAATTATAATCGTTGATGAAAAAGAACTTGAAACATAAGGATTTCCTTATGTTTCAAGTTCTTTTTTTGTTATACTGGAAGTAATAGAAGAAGAGGTGAAAAGGATGTTACAGCTAACAATTCCAGAAATTATTTTACGGTTAGTCCTAGCGATGGTGATGGGTGGCGCAATTGGTTTTGAAAGACAATATAAGAATCGCCCAGCAGGGATGCGCACTCACATTTTAGTTTGTATGGGCGCGGCTATTATTGCGTTAATTCAGTCGCAAATTGCAATCAATGCATTGAAAGATGCGTTAGCTAATCCGGCTTTGACGGGGGTCATTCGTTCAGATCAAGCAAGGTTGATCGCACAAGTTGTAAGTGGAATCGGCTTTTTAGGTGCTGGAACCATCATTGTAACGAAACAAAGTGTCACCGGATTGACGACAGCAGCGTCACTATGGACCGTTGCTGGTTTAGGGATCGCGGTGGGCATGGGCTACTATACGATTGCCTTAACAAGTTTTATCGGTGTATTATTTGCCTTAACCATTGTCAAACGAATTATTCACGTACCAACAATCAAAAAATTAGAAATTCGCTATCAACATAAACAAGAAACCAAAGAATTTATTAATCAGTATTTTGAAGAAAAACATATTGAAATTTATGATGTGAATTTCAATGTTTCTTGGGTAGATGATACAAAAATCTATACGAATATCTATACTATTGATTTGCCTAAAGGCCTAACGTATGCCGATGTTATCGAAGATCTATCTGTTTCAAATAATGTAACAAAATTACGATTGATTAATGTGTAGAAACATCTATTTATAATTAATGACAACCGCTATAAGTTAAAATGCTTATGGCGGTTTTCTTCTAGGACCTAGGACTGATTTTTTAAGTTTAATATTTCAAAAAGATTACAAAAGAGTTATGATTGTATTACGAGTTAGAAAGAAAGGTGATAAGTAAGATGAATAAAAAAAATAAATTTCTTAGTATTATTGTTGTTGTCGTTGTGATTATTGGTGCATTTGTGATGAAAGCTTATAATCAATTGATTACTTTAGATAATAAAGTCGAAGCAGAATGGTCACAAGTAGAGAATGTAATGCAAAGACGTGCTGATTTAATTCCTAATCTTGTCAGTAGTGTTCAAGGCAGTATGACTCAAGAAAAAGAAGTTTTAAAAGAAATAACGGAAGCACGTAAAGCATACGCAGGAGCAAAATCTTCTTCTGAAAAAGGGCAAGCAAATGAGCAAATTGAAAAAGGATTAGGTAATTTTGTTACAGTATTGAATGAAGATTACCCAAAGTTAGCTTCTTCTGAAAATGTCAAAACCTTAATGACTCAATTAGAAGGATCTGAAAATCGAATTTCTGTTGAACGCCGTAACTATATACAAGCTGTTGAAACATATAACCAACAGATTTCAAAATTCCCTGATAAAATAATTGCAAAACTTTTAGGATTTGAGAAGAAAACTAACTATGTTGCGACAGAGCAGGGAAAAGAAGTGCCGCAAGTAAAATTTAAATAAAAATTTATAGAAAATTTGGGTTAAAAAGAAAGAAGTGAGGAAGGTTGGATAAAAAAGTCGAAAAAATTCAAGAAAAAGTTCGTTTGTTTTATAAAAAGCATCAGCGGAATACAACGATTGTTGTGGTAATTAGTTTGAGTATGATTTTAATATTAGGAATGGCTGCTTGGTATGAAGGAAAGGGAATCTCTTATGAAGCAAAACAAACTGCACTGAGAGAGAAGCAACATGCCTTACAAAAAAAGAGAGACGATATCTTAGCAGGGGAAATGACTGAAGCGTCAACCCAGACAACAATAAATAACTTTTCTAAACAAGAAATAACTGGTGAAAATGAATTAGTGACAATTACTGGAACGAATGGGCAGTTGAACATTAATGATGCTAATATCTATGTTTCAGATAATGCAGGTATTGTCTCAAATCAACTTAAACAGAAAATGTTTCAATTGAATCAACAATTGTTGGAAAATGCGAATGGCGCACAATTTATGCTTATTACCGTTCCTGCGTTACCTAGTGGGGAATCTGTTGAATCTTACAGCAATAAGATTGCTAATCAATTAGGTGTAGGGGATCGTGAAAAAAATAATGGTGTGGTTTTTCTAATGGCAATTGAGGATCGCGAGTCTCGCTTGGAAGTTGGATATGGCTTAGAGAGTATTTTAACGGATAGCTATGCGGATGATATTATTAATAATGAAGAAGTAAAAGAGGCTTTTAGAGACGAGGATTATAATACAGGTCTCAATAAAATTATTGATCAAGTATCGGCTGCAATCAATTCAAAAACCGCACAAGTGGATAATGAATTAACAAATATACAAGCAGAGTTAAACACTAACACAACGAAAAGAAATGTTCTTTTAATGGCAAGTATTGCTGGGATGCTCATTTGTGCTGTTTATATTTTACAAATTTTAAGAACAAGAAAACTTGTTAAAAAAATGTATCAAGATTATTTGAATTGTTTACCAACAAAGGCTGTCCTAAATAACTCAGAACAGACAAAGAAAGTATTAAATAAGATGAAAAAGACTTCTTTTTATTGTTTATATCTTAATGGAGCAACGTTATTTGCCACAAAAGGGAAAATAAGACGTGCCACTAAGCGTGGTTCTTTACTAAGTATATATCCAAATGCAAAAAAACAATCTTTTGGGCGTTTATTAGTAGGAGATACTTTATATAGTTATGATGGTAGTGTTTTGACGTATGCTTATTTAAACTCACAATACAATCCGTCTAATCATAGTAGTTCTGGTAGCAGCAGTGGTGGTTCATTCGGTGGCGGCTCATTCGGCGGTGGCGGTGCCTCAGGAAGTTGGTAAAATAAAAAGCTAGAAACGTTAATCGTTTCTAGCTTTTTGCTATTTATCTAAACCGTAAAGATAGTCATCATCTTTCATGGCTTCAACTGTTCCTAGTAAATAGCCATTTCCTACTTGGGAGAAGAAGTCATGGTTGCTAGTTCCTGTCGAAATACCATTCATTACAATCGGGTTCACATCATTGGCTGTATCCGCAAATAAGGGATCCATACCTAAGTTCATTAAAGCTTTGTTGGCGTTGTAACGTAAAAAGGTTTTTACTTCTTCGGTCCAACCTAAGTCATCATATAATTCTTCTGTATAACGTTCTTCGTTTTCGTACAATTCGTAAAGTAAATTATACATCCAGTCTTTTAGTTTATCTTGCTCATCTTCTGGTAATTCATTAAATCCTAATTGGAATTTATAGCCAATATACGTGCCGTGCACTGATTCATCACGGATAATCAATTTAATAATTTCAGCGACGTTCGCTAGTTTATTGTTTCCTAAATAGTAAAGAGGAGTGTAGAACCCAGAATAGAATAAAAACGTTTCTAAAAATACACTAGCAATTTTTTTCTCTAACGGAGTGCCGTTTTTATAAATTTCGTTAATCCGTTCTGCTTTATATTGCAGATGTTTGTTGGTATTTGTCCACTCAAAAATATCATCAATCTCTTTTTTTGTATTTAATGTACTGAAGATAGAAGAATAACTTTTGGCATGGACAGATTCCATGAATTGGATGTTATTTAAGACGGCTTCTTCATGAGGCGTCCGCACATCATTTCTCAGTTGATCCATGCCGCTTTCTGATTGAACAGTATCTAATAAAGTTAAACCGCCGAAAACGTAGCCGACAGTAGTTTTTTCTAAATCGGAAAGAGTCCGCCAATCATCTAAGTCATTGGATAACGGAATCCGTGTATCTAACCAAAATTGTTCGGTTAATTTTTCCCAAGTGGATTTATCAATGACGTCTTCAATGGCGTTCCAGTTAATTGCTTCATAATACGTTGCCATGGTTATTCCTCCTGTATGCTGGGACAGCAGTCTGTTTGACTAGTTGTCTCGTTTCTTCGCTTAAAACGTTCTACAGAGTCCAAATAGGAGCGTGCAGCCGTTCTTCTTTGTCCAGTATATCTGAAAATGTCCTGTTTAAAAAGAGAACATTCCTAAAAAATAAGACGCTCAAGCAGAACGCCTTATTTAAGTGCTTTTCATTAAATCACGCAAGACTCACATTGATTGCTGCCAATTTCTTCAGCATCATCTGTAAATGTACGAATATAGTAAATTGATTTAATCCCTTTGTTGAACGCATAATGACGTAAAATGTTCAAGTCACGGGTTGTTTGTTTTGGTGTTTCTTTCCATTCATACAAGCCTTCAGGGATTTCTGAACGCATAAACAAGGTTAAACTCATTCCTTGATCAACGTGTTGTTGCGCTGTTGCGTAGACATCAATCACTTTGCGCATATCCATGTCGTAAGCAGAAGTATAGTAAGGGATTGTATCATTAGCTAAATAAGGCGCTGGATAGTAAATCTTACCAATTTTCTTCTCTTGACGTTCTTCAATCATGCGAGTAATTGGATGAATGCTGGCACTAGTATCATTAATATATGAAATTGAACCATTTGGCGCTACGGCTAAACGATTTTGATGATAAAGACCATCTTTTTTCACAGCATCGCGTAACGCAGCCCAATCTTCAGCCGTTGGAATCTGAATGTCTTTAAAAATTTCTTTCACTTTATCAAATTTTGGTGTAAAGTTGCCTTCAATATATTTATCGAAGTAAGCACCAGAAGCATAATCTGATTTTTCAAAATTGTGGAAGACTTGGTTACGTTCTTTCGCAATTTGATTACTTTCCATTAAAGTCCAGTAATTTAATAACATGAAATAAATGTCTGTAAAGTCTAATGATTCTTCAGAGCCGTATTCCATATGATTTTTAGCGAAGAAGGTGTGTAAGCCCATTGCGCCTAGTCCGATTGTATGGCTTAAACGATTTCCATTTTGGATAGTTGGCACGACATCAATTTCAGAAGCATCTGTTACAAAAGTTAACGCACGCGTCATAGCGCGGACAGATTTTCCAAAGTCAGGACTTTCCATTAAATTAACAATGTTAGTTGAACCTAAGTTACAACTAATATCTGTTCCTAAAACTTCATATTCTTGTTTCCCATTAATAACAGAAGGCGTTTGAACTTGAAGAATTTCAGAACATAAGTTACTCATGATAATCTTGCCATCAATCGGATTGTTTTTGTTAGCTGTATCAATATTGATGATATAAGGATAGCCAGATTCTTGTTGTAATTTAGAAATTTCATTTTCTAAGTCACGGGCTTTAATTTTACGTTTACGTATGTTTGGATTGGCCACTAGGTTATCATATTCTTTGGTAATATCTACATAGGAATAAGGCACACCATATTCACGTTCCACACTATAAGGACTAAATAAATACATATCTTCGTTGTTACGTGTTAATTCGTAAAATTTATCTGGAACAATAACACCAAGAGACAACGTTTTTACACGGATTTTTTCATCAGCGTTTTCTTTTTTAGCAGATAAGAACATTTCAATATCTGGATGGAAGACGTTTAGATAAACCACACCAGCACCTTGACGTTGACCTAATTGGTTAGAGTAGCTAAAGCTATCTTCAAATAATTTCATAACAGGGACAACACCACTTGCTGCGCCATCATAACCTTTGATTGGTGCGCCCGCTTCACGTAAGTTTGAAAGAGTAATTCCTACGCCGCCGCCGATTCGTGATAATTGAAGGGCAGAATTAATTGAACGTCCAATGCTGTTCATATCATCTGTTACTTGAACTAAGAAACAAGAAACCAATTCACCTCGACGTTTACGCCCAGCGTTTAAGAAAGAAGGTGTGGCTGGTTGATACCGTTGATGGATCATTTCATCCGCCAATGTTAAAGCCAACTCTTCATCGCCATCCGCAAAATACAAGGCATTAAAGGCAACCCGATCTTCATATGTTTCTAAATACTCTGTTCCGGCGTTGTTCTTTAAAGCGTATTGAGAATAAAATTTATAAGCCGCCATGAAAGACTTGAATTGGAAATGTTGTTCATCTAAGAAAGCATATAATTTTTCAATAAAGTCCATTGAATATTTTTCGATGAATTCAGTTTCAATAAAATCTTCTTTCATTAAAAAGTTGATTTTTTCTTCAGCAGAGCTGAATTTACGTGTATTCGGTTCTACATTTTCTTTAAAGAAGGCTGCGAGTGCTTCTTTATCTTTATTTAAAGGGATTTGACCATCAACAGGACGGTTAATCTCGTTATTCAGTTTGAAATAGCTGACATCTTTAATTTCTTTTAGACTCAATTTCTTCCACTACTTTCTTAAAGGTCTCCACGTCTTCGTCTGTTCCGCTAAACTCAAAGGAGTATAGAAGCGGAACGTGGTAATCGCGGGCAATATCTTTGGCGGTATAGACAAATAATTCAGCAAAATTACGGTTGCCCCCACCAGCTACACCAACTAACAGTTCTTGGTTACTTTTATAATCAAGAAAGTCATTCACTACCTCTGTAATTTCTGCATCATAGGTAGGAATGACAAGAATAAAAGGCTCATTTATTTCAAAAAAAGGATTCGCTGGCTCAAGTTCATAAGCAGGCAAATCCAATTTTTTAATAAAGCGCCTTGTTTGACCGGTGACTGAAAAATAAACAAGTTTCATCTTAGCTAGCCAATTGTTTTAATTGGTCTGGACGGAAGCCAACAACGGTTGTTGCTTCAGATGTGATTACCGGTACGCTTTGGAACCCTTGTTCTTTTAACCAGTCGATAGCATCTGGTTGTGCGTCGATATTGATTTCTTCAAAAGCGATGTTATTTTCACTTAGGAAACGTTTCGCCATTTTACATTGGATACAGTTATTTTTTGAAAAGATTTTTACGTTCATTGAAAGTTCCTCCTCTTTTTTTCTACATAGACTAGTATAAATCTATGTAGAAAAAAGTCAACACTTTAACACTATATATTGTGGTGCGTTTTTCTCATAATACTAGTTTTTGTGTTTTTGAAAGAAAAATGAAAACACGTGAATCCTCGTTTTTGGGAGAAAAAACACATTGGTCAGTGTTTGACAAACAAAAAAATTAAAATTTTGAAAGAGAACATTTAGTGAAAAAACACTAAATATTGTGTTGACATTTGAGTTAGGCACAAGAAGAAAAAATAAGCGGATTTGTTATTGAATGAGTGGAATTTTACAGTAGCTAGTAACATAAAAAACAAGAGCTGACTTTTTTTCAAAAATGGTAACCTGAAAAAAGTGTCTCTATATAGAAGAAAACAGGAGATACATCCAGAAATTCATTGACTTTCCGTGTAAGCAAGCGTATTCTTTTAATTGAGAACGATTCTCATTTTCGTTTGAAACTTTTTCACATGGAGGAAAGTAAATGATTACGTTAGCGCAGGCAGAAGTTGGGAAAGTCTATACAATCGAAAGCGTCCAAGCAGATATTCAGACAAAGAAACATCTGAACAATTTAGGTGTCGTTGCAGGCCAAGCAGTTGTACTTGTCAATTATCAGAATCAAAATGGTATTGTTTTATTACATAATAGTCGAATTGCGCTGACAGATACGATTTTACAAGCGATTCATGTGGAGGAGCGCTCGGCGAATGAGAAAGTTTGGGTCTCCTTAGATACCTTGAAAGTTGGAGAACGCGCTACAATAGTAGGGATCCACGGACAAGGAGCGGTGAAACGTCGGTTGATGGACATGGGCTTAACAAAAGGAACAGTAATTTTTATTCGCAAAGTAGCTCCTTTAGCTGATCCAATTGAAATCAATGTACGTGGCTACGAACTAACGTTACGAAAAAGTGAAGCGGAACTAATCTTGGTTGAAAAGGAGGAAAGCGAATGACTCAGCAAATTGCACTAGCCGGCAACCCTAATAGCGGTAAAACGACAACGTTCAATATGTTAACAGGAGCCAACCAATATGTTGGAAACTGGCCAGGGGTGACTGTGGAACGCAAAGAGGGGGTGGCAAAGAAAGATAAGACACTCATTATTCAAGATTTGCCAGGGATTTACTCTCTTTCTCCTTATACGCCTGAAGAAATTGTGGCACGAGATTATCTTTTGGAGGACCAACCTTCAGTGATTTTGAATATTCTCGATGTGACCAATTTGGAACGGAATCTTTATTTAACAACACAATTAATTGAAACTGGATTACCGGTTGTTTGTGCGTTAAATATGATGGATTTGTTGGAAAAAAACGGCCAAACATTGAATAGTGAAAAGTTAAGTTATGGCTTAGGCGTGCCTGTCGTTGAGATTAGTGCTTTGAAGAATCGTGGGTTGGATCATGCTTTAAAACAAAGTAAGCAGCGAGCGAATGCCATAGAGACAGAGGTTATTTATCCTTCTTATGATAATCGCTTAGAAGCAGCACTTGCTGAAATTGTTGATATTTTAGGAAATACTGTTCCTGAAACGCAACAGCGTTGGTATAGTTTAAAACTTTTTGAACGAGATGTTCGAACCAAAGAGCAATTATTATTGAGTTCTTTTCAAGAAAAAGAAATTGAAGAAGTCATACAAATTACCGAAAAAATCTTTCAAGATGAAAGTGAAGCCATTATCATTAATGAACGCTATGCCTTTATTGCTCGATTAATTGCTTTGTGTGCGACGAAAAAAACAGAAATGACATTTACTCACAGTGATAAGATTGACCGAGTGGTAACCAATCGGTGGTTGGCGTTGCCAATCTTTGCGTTTGTGATGTGGTTGGTCTATTACTTGTCTATTCAAACGGTTGGTACAATGGGGACAGACTGGTTAAACGATGTCTTTTTCGGGGAATGGGTTCCTCAATTTGTGGGAAATTGGTTGGCGCAATGGCAAGTAGCGCCATGGATGCAAAGTTTAATTTTAGATGGGATCATTGCAGGTGTTGGGGCTGTGTTAGGATTTTTACCACAACTGGCCGTCCTGTTTTTATGTTTAGGTTTTTTAGAAGATTGTGGCTATATGGCACGGATTGCCTTTGTCATGGATCGCTTGTTTCGGAAATTCGGCCTATCTGGTAAGTCGTTTATTCCAATGTTAATTGCGACAGGTTGTGGGGTCCCAGGCGTGATGGCTAGTCGAACGATTGAAAACGAACGCGATCGGCGAATGACTATTATGGTCACGACTTTTATGCCATGTTCGGCGAAGTTGCCAATTATCGCTCTGATTGCAGGTGCATTTTTTCCTAACCAAAGTTGGGTCTCGCCCTCTGCTTATTTCTTAGGGGTTGCTTCCATTGTGTTGTCAGGGATTGCTTTAAAAAAGACCAAGCATTTTTCGGGAGATCCAGCACCATTTATTATGGAACTTCCCGCCTATCATTTGCCGCAGCTTAGAAGTGTGGTTCGGCATGCCTATGAACGATGTCGCTCATTTGTAAAAAAAGCAGGAACGATTATTTTTGTTTCCAGTATTCTCATTTGGTTCATGTCACATTATTCTGTGACGTTTCAACCCGTTCCAGAAAGTCAAAGTATTCTAGCATTTCTAGGTAAAGGGTTGGCGGTGCTATTTATCCCATTAGGCTGGGGTAATTGGCAAGGGGCAGTTGCCACAATTACAGGATTGATAGCGAAAGAAAATATTATTGGTACCTTAGGCATTTTATTTGGCAATGTGAAAGATGTTTCTGAAAACGGGGTAGAAGTCTGGGGCGCACTGCAACACACCTTTACGCCAGTCGCGGCCTATTCGTTCTTAACTTTTAACTTATTATGTGCACCTTGTTTTGCTGCAATTGGCGCAATTCGTCGTGAAATGGGAGACCTCAAATGGACATTAGGAGCCATTGGTTATCAATGCGGTTTGGCTTATATGGTTAGTTTTGTGATTTATCAATTGGGCCATGTGTTAGTCGAAAAAGGCACACTAACTCTGGGGACTTTTTTAGCGATGGGTGTTGTTTTAGCTGGATTTTATTTCCTTATAAGAAAACCAAAGCCAGGCAAAGAAAGTGTCCAAGCAATCACTTCTTTAGAAAGAGGGTAATAACGGATGGCAACAATTATTTTATCCATTTTAATTTTTGGAACAGCAGGAATCATCACCTATCGACGAATCAAAAAAGGGGAAAGTTGTGAAGATTGTCAAACAGCTTGTCCTGTAAAAAAAGAACAATCTTCACAAGAATAACAACTGAAAAAAATTCCCTCTTGTATAAATAATAGCGGAGTGCTACAATATTGAGGTAGCTGAAAAGCCATTTTATACAACGGGGGCATAGCTCAGTTGGTTAGAGCATCTGACTCTTAATCAGAGGGTCTAGGGTTCGAATCCCTATGCCCCCATTGGGTGCCAAACCCACGAGAACGGTATTCTGTCGGCGTCTTAGGACGTTTCGAAGACGGAGTACGCGTTCTCTTTTTTTACATAAAATGTCGTGTGTCGTGAGAGATACACTAGTTAAATCGGTTAAAGAATGCTACGCTTAGAAGAGAGAAAAAGTATGTTATATAAAAAAGTTAAAAATTTTTCAGGCTAAAAAAGCGAATTTACCAAAAATCGCACTTTTTGGTTCCTATGAAACGAAAAAGTACGTACTATACAGCATGTACGGCACGGTATATGATGATATCAGAAAACGTTAAAGGAGCGAATCAAATGATTACATCACTAGCAGATACAGTAACATTAAACAACGGCACTAAAATTCCAGGAATGGGTCTCGGGGTATTCCAAATACCAGATGAAGAGACAGCAAAAGTGGTCGAAGAAGGGATTATCAATGGTTATCGTTTAATCGATACAGCGCAAATCTATGGCAATGAATCTGGCACAGGAGCGGGAATTAAAGCAGGCTTAGCGGCAACTGGTTTGAACCGTGAGGACTTATTTGTTACCTCGAAAGTTTGGAACGCGCATATTTCCTATGATGAAACAATTCAAGCTTTCAATGATAGTTTGGAACGTTTAGGTTTAGATTATTTAGATTTGTATTTAATTCATTGGCCAGGAAATAATTCTTACAAAGAATCATGGCAAGCTTTAGAAACTTTATACGCCGAAGGAAAAGTGAAAGCAATTGGTGTCAGCAACTTCCAAGTTCATCATTTAGAAGATTTACTTTCTTATGCAAAAGTTGTTCCGGTAATTAACCAAGTGGAACTACATCCAAAATTGGATCAAAAAGAAGTGCGTGATTTCTGTGAAAAACATGATATCAAAGTCCAAGCTTGGTCACCATTGATGCAAGGCCAATTATTATCTAATGAAACCATTTTGGCGATTGCTGAGAACCATAATAAATCAGCAGCCCAAGTGATTTTACGTTGGGATATTCAACAAGATATCTTATTAGCCGTGAAATCTGTCCACAAAGAACGGATGATTAGCAATGCAGCGGTCTTTGATTTTGAACTAAGTGCAGAAGAAATGGCACAAATTAACCAATTGAATGAATCGTTACGTGTGGGACCAGATCCAGACACGTTTGATTTCTAAAAATTAACTAGGAGGAGATACAATGAGTGAAGCAGTTAAAGGTTTTTCAGTAGTCAACCACGTGGGGATTACAGTCAGTAATTTGGATGAATCAGTGAAGTTTTATGAAGCATTAACAGGAACAAAAATCGCAAATCGTGATGAAATTGGTGGAAAACGGATGGCCCAAACACAAGGGTTAGATGATACATTAATCAAGTATGCTAATGTGCATCTAGAAAACATCAATATTGATTTATTAGAATATGTTAAACCAAAATCAGAAAAAGCTTCTTATTCCAACGAACAAATTAGTGCAATGCATATGTGTTTCGAAGTGGAAGATATTGATGCAGCTGTTGCACGTTTAAGAGCGATTGGCGTAGAACCTGATGGAGAGCCGATTACATTCCAAGAAGAAGATGGCTTGAAGAGCGGTTTTGGTACAGGTGTCGCTTACTTTACCGATCCAGATGGTACAAATTTAGAATTGATTGCTCCTAAAGGTCCATTTACACGAAATTAAGTTAAAAGACTTTCAAACAAACATCAAAAAGACCCCCTCATTCTAGTATCACTAACTAGAATGGGGGCTCTTTTTATTTTTTGAGACAGAAGTCGCTAAAGAAAAGATATTCCAAATCCGTAATTGATGGTATACTAAAACGTAACAAATAAAGGAGGAAGACAATTGATTCTTAGCGTCTTAACAGTTATTTATTTTATTAATGCAATTATTGCGGGAATTACCATTTTGTTAAAACCTCGAGATGTAGCAGCAATTTGGGCATGGCTACTCGTACTGATTGCTCTACCCGTTTTTGGTTTTTTCTTATATTTATTCTTTGGTCGAGGGTTAACCGACAAAAAGAAATTTTATTTGCAACAAAGTGATTTACGGGAATTAGAGAATTTCCAGAATTTCCAAGAAGAAAGTTTTGAACTTTATAGTCAAAAGATGCCGACGGAGGAGCAACAACAGTTTACAGACTTTTTTTCCTCGTTAAATAGGATGCCTCTGACTAAGAAAAATGATGTTGAAATTTTTACGGATGGTACGGAAAAATTCAATGCGTTGATGGCGGACATAAAAAAAGCTCAGCACTCCATTCATATTGAATATTATGCCTTTGTAACGGATCATATCGGCACCAAAATTTTGAACTTATTAGAAGAAAAGGCGGCTGAAGGGGTTGAAGTGCGGTTGCTTTACGATGCCTTTGGCTCAAAGGGCACCAAGGTTCATCATTTGAATGAATTGAAAAAAAACGGCGGTTTTGTCCAAACGTTTATTACTTCTCAAAAAGCACTTTTGAAGTTTCGTTTGAATTATCATGATCACCGGAAAATTGTTGTTATTGACGGAAAAGTAGGCTACATTGGCGGCTTTAATGTTGCCGATCAATATGCCGGAACGACTAAAAAGTTTGGCTATTGGCGGGATACACATTTACGGATTCAAGGGCCAGCAGCCTCATTACTGCAAATGCGTTTTTTAATGGATTGGAACGTCTCTTCCCCCGAGAAAAATCGTGTGGCGTATCAATTGGATTATTTCTTTAAACTTGAAGCATTGGTGCCAGAGGCAAATACATCCATTCAGATGATTGCCAGTGGTCCTAACAGTGACCGTGAACAAATTAAATTGGCCTTTATTAAATTGATTACTTCTGCCAAGAAAAGAGTCTGGATTCAAACGCCGTATTTAGTTCCTGATGATAGTGTCTTGGCTGCTTTAAAAGTTGCTGCGGCTTCAGGAGTAGATGTTAAAATTATGATTCCAGATAAGCCCGACCATCCGTTTATTTATCGAGCAACACAGTATTACGGCCGCTTATTGATGAAAGAAAATATTGAAATTTTAATTTATAACGGTGGTTTCTTACATGCGAAAACAATGATTATGGATGATGAAGTCTGCACAGTTGGTTCAGCCAATCAAGATATCCGAAGTTACAAATTAAACTTTGAAGCAAATGCTGTGTTATATGATAAAAAAATCATTGATCAATTAGAAGCAATTTTCTTAGAAGATCGAAAAAAATGTACAACAATGACTCCAGAAGTTGTTCGCGACATGTCAAAATGGTTGATTTTTAAACAACAAATTTCACGATTATTTTCACCAATTCTTTAAAACTGTTTTTCACAAAATGACGAACTTCTGATCCGAAGTTCGTCATTTTTCTTCGGGAATTTTATAAAAGTATAGAAAATCACAAAAAAAGTCAAAAAAATTTTAAAGAATATTTTTTAAATTTTTTCGTTATTTTTTTATCTTTAGTTGCTGTTAAAACAAATAAATATTATTTTTAATTTGTTATTTTATTTTTGTGAAAAAGGGACATCTTTTGTAAAAGTAAAAAAAATTAAGCAAAGAGTGTTGACAAAAAAAACGAAAAGGAATATGCTACATGTACAAGTTAAATACAAAGCAATGACAGAAAAGCAGTAGAGAAATAACCACTGTTACAGAAAGCTAGTGGCGCTGGAAACTAGTACACGTTATTTATCGAATTACATTCTTGAGCTTCTGCCTACAGGGCACGGGTAACAGCGTTATTTGTTAAGAGGTATATAGTATTTTAAATAAACTAAACTATGTATAAATTTGGGTGGTACCACGAGAAATTCGTCCCTAAGTCGTTTCGACGGCTTAGGGATTTTTTGTATTCTTTTTTTGAATACGTGGCAGACTAAAGAAAATTTCGTGAACCCGTGTATACATAGAAATAAATACGGAATATCGTGTAAAAACAAGTGTGTTAATCGTTTGTTTCTTTAAATGAACGATTTCCTATAAAGAGATAATTATAAATATGGAGGGTGATAACATGAATATCATTGACGAGCTAGCATGGCGTGGTGCAATCAATCAACAAACAAACGAAGAAGGACTAAGAGAACTTACAGAAAATACGAGCATTTCGCTATATTGCGGTGTCGATCCAACTGGAGATAGCATGCATATTGGACATTTAATTCCTTTTATGATGATGAAACGATTCCAATTAGCAGGTCATCACCCATACATTTTAATTGGTGGCGGAACTGGAACAATTGGTGATCCAAGTGGACGAACAACCGAACGTGTCTTACAAACGATGGAAGCTGTGCAACATAATGTGGACAGTCTTTCAAACCAAATGAAAAAATTATTTGGTAAAGATGCTGAGGTAACAATGGTGAACAACTACGATTGGTTATCAGAACTATCTTTATTAGATTTTTTAAGAGATTACGGGAAAAACTTTAATGTCAACACGATGTTGGCAAAAGACATTGTCGCTAGTCGTTTAGAAAGTGGCATTTCCTTTACAGAATTCACATACCAAATTCTTCAATCAATTGACTTTTACACATTGCATAAAAAACATAATATTCAATTGCAAATTGGTGGCGCTGATCAATGGGGCAATATCACTGCAGGATTAGATTTGATTCGTAAAAAAGAAGGACCAGAAGCCAAAGTATTCGGGTTAACCATTCCTTTAATGCTAAAAGCAGATGGTACAAAATTTGGGAAAACAGCGGGTGGCGCTATCTGGTTAGATCCTAAGAAAACCTCACCATTTGAATTCTACCAATTCTGGTTAAACCAAGATGATCGTGATGTCATCAAATACTTGAAATTCTTTACTTTCTTAGATAAAGAAGAAATCGATGCGTTAGCTGAAAAAGTTGAAAAAGAACCAGGTAAACGTGAAGCACAAAGACGCTTAGCTGAAGAAGTGACACGATTTGTTCACGATGATGCAGCATTAGAAGAAGCGCAAAAAATTTCAGAAGCTCTTTTCTCAGGCAATATTAAAGACTTAACGATTGAGGAAATCGAGCAAGGATTAGAACATGTGCCAACTGTTGAAATTACCAAAGATGCTAAAAACATCGTAGATTGGTTAGTTGACACAGAAATCGAACCATCAAAACGTCAAGCTCGCGAAGATGTGAGCGGAGGAGCTATAAGTATTAACGGTGACCGAGTTACCGATTTAGATTTTGCAGTCGATCCAACACAACATTTCGATGGAAAATTCGTTGTTGTACGGAAAGGGAAGAAAAATTACTTTTTAGCAAAAGTAATGGATTAGAAATTGATAATAATTTCACGAAGAGAAGACGTGTGATTATTTGATCAAAGTTAAAATTCTATTTCTCCTTACAGGTAGTGGTGAAACCGTTAATACACCTAATAAGAGTGGGATTGTACACACAATCCCACTCTTATTTTTTATATAATGGTTCTGACAAGACACCTTGTGAAAAAATTATAAAATTAAAGAGCTATGATAACCATTGTTATTTTTCTTCTTTACACTTTAGCCGTTTGGGTGTAAGTTGTGAATGCAAAATCTAATTCATTAAAATTTGTAAGGAGGAATTTTCGTATGAAAAACGAAAAATTAGCAAAAGGCGAAATGAACCTTAATGCACTATTCATTGGGGACAAAGCCGAAAACGGACAATTATATAAAGACTTGTTGATCGACTTAGTAGATGAACATTTAGGATGGCGTCAAAACTACATGCCACAAGACATGCCAGTTATCTCTTCTCAAGAACGCACATCTGAAAGCTACGAAAAAACTGTCAACCATATGAAAGATGTATTGAATGAAATCTCTTCTCGCATGCGTACACATTCAGTTCCATGGCATACAGCAGGTAGATATTGGGGACATATGAACTCAGAAACATTAATGCCTTCTCTATTAGCTTACAACTTTGCAATGCTATGGAACGGGAACAACGTTGCCTATGAATCTTCTCCAGCAACTTCTCAAATGGAAGAAGAAGTAGGACATGAATTTGCTCACTTAATGAGCTACAAAAATGGTTGGGGACACATCGTTGCTGATGGTTCTTTAGCTAACTTAGAAGGCTTATGGTATGCCCGTAACATTAAATCATTACCATTTGCTATGAAAGAAGTAAAACCAGAATTAGTTGCTGGCAAATCAGATTGGGAACTATTGAACATGCCAACAAAAGAAATTATGGACTTATTAGAATCAGCTGAAGATGAAATTGATGAAATCAAAGCTCATTCAGCTCGTTCAGGTAAACATTTACAAGCAATCGGTAAATGGTTAGTCCCACAAACTAAACACTATTCTTGGTTAAAAGCTGCTGATATTATCGGTATCGGTTTAGATCAAGTTATCCCAGTACCAGTTGACCATAACTACCGTATGGATATCAACGAATTAGAAAAAATCGTTCGTGGCTTAGCAGAAGAACAAATTCCAGTGCTAGGTGTTGTCGGTGTAGTTGGTTCTACTGAAGAAGGTGCCGTTGACTCAATCGATAAAATTATTGCTTTACGCGATGAATTAATGAAAGACGGTATTTACTATTATGTACACGTTGATGCTGCTTATGGTGGTTATGGACGTGCCATCTTCTTAGACGAAGACAACAACTTCATCCCTTACGAAGATTTACAAGATGTTCACGAAGAATACGGTGTCTTCAAAGAGAAAAAAGAACACATTTCAAGAGAAGTGTATGATGCATATAAAGCAATCGAATTAGCAGAATCAGTAACAATTGACCCTCATAAAATGGGTTATATCCCTTATTCAGCTGGTGGTATCGTTATCCAAGATATCCGTATGCGCGACGTTATTTCTTACTTCGCAACTTACGTATTTGAAAAAGGTGCCGATATTCCTGCGTTACTAGGTGCTTATATCCTTGAAGGTTCAAAAGCTGGTGCAACAGCTGCTTCTGTATGGGCTGCACATCACGTTTTACCTTTAAACGTTGCAGGTTATGGTAAATTAATTGGTGCTTCAATTGAAGGATCACATCATTTCTATAACTTCTTGAATGATTTAACATTCAAAGTTGGCGACAAAGAAATCGAAGTCCACACATTAACTCATCCAGACTTCAACATGGTTGACTATGTGTTTAAAGAAAAAGGCAACGATGATTTAGTAGCAATGAACAAATTAAACCATGATGTATATGACTATGCATCATACGTTAAAGGAAATATTTACAACAACGAATTCATTACTTCACATACTGACTTTGCTATTCCAGATTATGGCAACAGCCCATTAAAATTTGTAAACAGCTTAGGATTTAGTGACGAAGAATGGAACCGTGCAGGTAAAGTAACTGTGTTACGTGCTGCTGTAATGACTCCATACATGAACGATAAAGAAGAATTTGATGTTTACGCTCCTAAGATTCAAGCTGCTTTACAAGAAAAATTAGAACAAATTTACGACGTAAAATAATTGAATCTTAAACGGAAAAAAGAAATGGTAACCGAACGAGGGAACGTTCGTCTGGTTGATTTATTCAATAGATAAATCAACCAGACGGCTAACCTCTTAACCAATTCTTTGTCTGGGTAAGAGGCAGTCGAATGACTGTTTTACTCAGCGTATAACAGTCATTCATGCTCCTTATCCAAAATCTTATAAGGAGTGTACAAAATTGGATAAACAACAAGTTAAAAAAATTGAATTAGGTACTTTTATCGGTTTAACAATGGCATTGTGTGCAACTGTACGTAGTATCCCAACACTTGCTGCTGTTGGTTGGACATTAATTTCTTACACAATTTTCGCGGTCTTATTCTTTGCTGGTCCAATCGCATTGATATCTGGTGAATTATCTACGATGCTTCCTCAAGAAGGTGGCCCTCAACTTTGGGTTAAAACTGCCTTAGGTAGCAAATGGGGTTTTGTTGTCGCTTGGTTACTATGGGTGCAAATGTTCCCAGGAATGGTAATGGTTGCTTCTACATTAGGCCCTTTGCTAGGTAATACATTTGGTAATGTTCATTTAGGTGAAAATCATTGGTTCGTATTAGGTTGTATCTTAGTGATTTACTGGATTATTACAATCTTGAACTTGAAATTTGACATGGCGAAAGTTGGCGGAAATATTGGTGTTTGGCTAGGTGTTTACATCCCAGTATTAGTTATGTTTGTTTTAGGTCTTCTTTCAATGATTAAAGTAGGCTTAACACCTGGCGGCTATTTAGGTGCCTTCTCTTGGTCAAAAGTTTTACCAAACTTAGAAAATATGGACACATTTAAATATCTAGCAGGGATTGCGTTTATCTTTGTTGGGATTGAAATGTCTTCTGTTTATATTCCTCGTTTGAAAGATGCAACAAAAAATTATACAAAAGGCGTTTTCATTTCATTAATTGGTTTAGTCTTATTAAACGTTATTAATGCAATGTTTGTTGCTAATATTGTTCCAAATGGCAAAATGGAATTGTCTAACATTACACAACCAATTTTGCTTTATTGTGACGTTTTAGGTTTACCAACAATTATTGGTAATATCTTTAGTTTCATGGTCTTCTTAGGTGTGTTATTACAATTATCTGCTTGGGTTACTGGACCATCAAAAACAATTATTCAAGTTGCTCGTGATGGCTTATTGCCACCAAAATTTGGTTTCCATCGCGAAAATAAATATGGCGTTTCTCGTAACGTTGTGTTAACACAATCTGTGGTTATCTCATTATTCGCTTTACTTTATGGGGTAATGGATGATGTCAACGCTGTATTCTTAACTTTAACAAATGCAACAACAATTATTTATAGTATTGTGTATGTATTGATTGCGATTTCCCTAATTAAATTACGTAAATCTCAACCAGATACACTACGTCCTTACCGAATTGGTAAAAAAGGTAATGGCTTAGCTTATTTAGTGGCAGCAATGTTAATTTTTAGTGTTATCATTGTTATTTTCGCCACATTAGGTACAACAACCGTGACTGATGCAGTCTTAGTTGCATTAATCACTATTGTTATGTTTGTGATTCCGTTAATCATTAATCGCTTTAAAAAAGCAAGTTGGGCAACGGAAGTAAAAGAAGATTTAGGTGAATAAAAAGGCTAGCAATTATTTTGCTGAGTGCCTCTTCACCTGATGACTATAGTAAATTGTCGTTTGGAAACTGAAGCAAGTTCGATTATTGCTTCAGTTTTCGCTTTCCATAAAAGGAGGTTTTCATATGAAATCAACGAAACCCACTGTTTCGTTCGCTGAAAGTTTAGGCATTTTGATTGCCTTGTTAGCGATTCTCGGGTACTTAATTATTGGTCAAAAATTAACCCCTCACATACCGATTCTTTTTGTATTCATGTTGTTGTTGCTTTATGGCAAATGGAAAGGATTTTCTTGGGATGAGATCCACGAGGGCATTGTGGAAGGGATCAAACCAGGGATCATTCCGATTATTATTTTCTTGTTGATAGGTGTCTTAGTTGCTACTTGGATCTTGTCTGGGACGATTCCAACAATTATGGTCTATGGTTTTAAAATTATCTCAGTGAAGTTCTTCTTACCAACCGTTTTTGTGGTCTGTGCACTAGTTGGTGTGACGGTAGGGAGCTCCTTTACGACTGTTTCAACTATGGGGATTGCCTTTCTAGGTATTGGACATATTCTTGGATTCGACAATGCGATGACAGCTGGTGCAGTTGTTTCAGGTGCCTTTTTAGGGAACAACATTTCACCGTTATCTGATACAACAAACTTAGCTGCTGGAATTGGTGGCGTGAACCTTTTTGAACATATACTAAACATGATGTACACTGTTATTCCGGCGTTTATTATTTCGATTGTCGGCTATATCTTCTTGGGGCATCAATCTGGTTCAGCGGATTTACAATCGGTTGATGCAATGGTCCAAACGTTACATCAAGGATTCTGGATTTCACCGATTACATTGTTGCCAGTAGCGGTTTTATTCTTATTCGCCTGGAAAAAGGTACCGGCTATTCCAACGTTACTAGTCGGCTCTACAGTGGCGGTCATCTTAGCTTTTATAAATGATCATCACCTAAGTTTAGCGAAAGTTTCTACCATCTTAATGAGTGGTTATGTGGCAGATACAGGGGATCAAAGTATTGATACACTTTTATCTCGTGGTGGGATTGAAAGCATGTTAGGTTCTGCTGCGTTGATTATTTTGGCATTAGGTTTGGGCGGCTTGTTGATTAAGTTTAACATCGTGGCTACTTTAATTGATAAAATTAAAGGCTATGTGAATAATCCAGCCAAATTAATCGCTTTAACTGCCTTAAGTTCTGTGGGAATTAACTTACTAGTTGGCGAACAATATTTGTCAATTATTTTACCAGGGGAAACATTTAAATCCTCATTTACTCGTTTAGGTATTGATAAAAAATATTTAACTCGTACTTTGGCAGATGCTGGGGCGGCAGTCAACTCGTTAATTCCTTGGGGAGTTAGTGGTACCTTCATTATGGGAACGTTAAAAGTTGGTGCACTAGAATACTTACCGTATGCCTTTTTCCCATTGCTTTGCCCTATTATCACCGTCATTCTGGGGATATTCTTAAAAAAACAACAAGGGGAAAACAAAAAAGCACCAGGGACTAACGTTGAATTGTGAGTTTTTTCAGATAATTAAACAATTGGTTACGATTGAACCTCAGTGTATCTACTGATTGGTTCAATCGTTTTTTCGTCACAGATTTTTTACAATTCTTCATATAATCTTTGAAGCTCCTTAAAGGCAATTTAATTATTCTAAGTTATGATACAAAGGATCAATCAAATAGGTGGATGAACGTGGTGTTAAACTCATAGAGACTAACAGTAGTTTATTCTTGCTCAATGTTGAGGTGTAGGTTCGAATCCTACCGTCCACTTTCTGTTATTTAAACCAACTTAGAACGAAACACAAACAAGTGACGGATACACATGATTAAGGTACAATAAGGGTAGGGAAAACAAGGAGGAATTCTTATGAAAAAGATAGGGCTTATTTCTAGTGCTTTTCTTTTAACCCTTGCTTTAGCAGCATGTGGCGGCGGAAAAAGTACAGAAAATACGGATAGTCGTTCCAGTGCTGCGGAAAGTACCACAGTCGAGAGTACAAAAGAATCAAGTAGCAAAGCAGCAACAAAATCTAGTGATGCGAAACCGTCAGGAACAACAACAGCTGATTCGAAAGCAACAGCTTCTTCTACGAAGGAAGCGGCAAATAATGGCTCAGCAGAGAAGCAATCACCAGCGAAAAATGCGAATCCAGATGACCAAGCCAATCAAGTGCTTAACCAGCTAGCAAACATGTTTCCTGGTCAAGGCTTACCGCAGGCAATTTTAACGAGTCAAACGAATAACTTTTTAACTGCAGCGACAACTTCACAAGCGGATCAAAACAATTTCCGTGTTTTATATTATGCAGAAAAAGAAGCGATTCCAGTGAATGATGCACGTGTCAATCAGTTAACGCCAATTAGTTCTTTTGAGAAAAAAACATATGGCTCTGATGCCGAAGCAAAAAATGCAGTGAACCAAATCATTGACAATGGCGGTCAACCAGTAGATTTAGGTTACAATATTACTGGGTATAAACAAGGGGCGGCAGGTTCTAGTTACTTATCTTGGCAAGAAGGCAATTGGAGTTTAGTCGTACGGGCCTCAAATATCAATGGTGAATCGCCTGATGATTTAGCGAAAAATGTTGTTAATATTTTGGAACAAGAAACATTACCAGCACCGAATACCGTTGGTCAAATCACGCTGAACGTGGCAGGAACCACTGACTATAATCGCAACTCAGTAGTTTGGCAAGCCGGTACAGTCGTTTACTCTGTTCATCATTTTGACCCAATTCAAGCAGTGAAGATGGCAACATCAATGTAATTAATAAAAAGAAAGCGTGCGACAATGGGCATTTGTAGTGACCCCAAAAAGTTAGACTTTTTATAGAGTGGATTTTTCCACTCTATTTTTATGCAGTTTTTTGATTGAATTGTCGAAATTCTACTGGGCTTTTCCAGTTAAGTTTTTCCTTGATTTGGTGATGATTGTAATAATAAATGTAGTTCTCAATTGCTTCTATCAATTCATTTTGACTTTGATAGATTTTTCCATAGTACACTTCTTGTTTTAGGATACTGAAGAAATTCTCCATAGGAGAATTATCTAAACAGGTTCCTTTTCGAGACATACTTTGAAAGATATTGTTGTCCTTTAATGTTTGTATATAGACATTCATTTGATAAGCCCAGCCTTGATCAGAGTGAAAGGTGCGCCGATAGGGACAATCATTTGTTTGAGAAATTGCTTCTTTCAGACCTTCCATAACTGTTTTACCATTTGGTTGAGTAGAAAGGCTATAGCTTAGAATTTCACTATTATACATATCCATAAATGGATCTAAGTATAGTTTTTTCTGACGAAAGATGCCTGCGTTATCTGCTTCAAAGTACTTAAATTCAGTTGTATCAGTTGTAATTTTTTGATGAGGAACAGAGGTTTTAAATCGGCGACGAATCAAATTTTTAGCGATTTTACCAACGATTCCTTTATAGGAATTATATTTTCTGGATTTCTTAGTAAAAGCTTTGACTTGTAACTTTAACTTTTGTATTAATCGCTGTACTTTCTTTTTATTCACTTGAAATCCACGTCGTTTCAATTCTTGGGTCATCCTTCTATAGCCATAATGTTGATGTTTTTTACGAATCGCTTGAATTTCTTCTTCAATGATTTGTGTTGAAGCTGTTCTGTCGAGGCGTTTTTGCCAGTACATGTAAGTAGATTTTGGAAACCTTAGGGTTTCCAAAATATCTTTTAATCGAAAGTGTCTTCGGAGACTGTGAATGATTCGTGCGATTCGTTCATTTTTTGTTCGTCCTCTAAACGCAGTCTCCTCAATTCTTTTAAATAGGCATTCTCAATTTTTAACATTCTATTTTCTTTTTCTAGTTTCTCTACTTGAGATCGTTCACTTGGTAGTGGTTGGGGTTCATTTCGTTTCTTTTTAGACATGGTAGGTGGACGTCCTTTCTGTTTAGAGAGTCCCTCTATACCAAACTTCTGATACGTTCTAAACCAATTCGCAATCAATGATGGATTGTTCATTTTTAGAAGATTAGCTACTTCTTGATAGGACAACTCTGTTGTTAAATATAACTCTATCGCATCTAGCTTAAATTGAACAGAGTAATTCTTATTTTTTCGACTGCGAAGTAGGCCTTCTTCACCAAGTTCTTTATAGGCATTTATCCATTTGCTTATTTGAGAACTATCTTTAAACCCATACTTCTTTGCGAGAAACCTTAGACCTCCTTGACCAGATAAGTAGTCATGAACAAGTTTAAGTTTAAATTCAAAACTGTATTTTGCCATACAAAAAACCTCCAAAAGTTAGATTTCTAGGTCTAACTTTTGGGGGTCGGCTCACATTGTCGCATGCTTTCTTTTATTATTTTTGTTCTGTATAACCTTGTGACTCCACCAATTCTTGGCTTTTCTTCATGCTGATTCCCTTAGAAGAATCTCCATCAATCTGGATACCATCCACTTTTTTGGCTTTATCATAATCAAGTTTTTCATAATTAATCGTCAATTTTTCGATGGCTTGTTTGTCCTCATAGGTCAGTTTGTAATCAAGCCCTTTGATGTCCTCATATTGTTTAGAAACGGGTTCCAACGCTGTTTTTGCCTCTTCTTTTGTAATTCCCAATTTGTCATAAGAAACAATGTTTTTAGCCGTTTGCGTTAAGACTTTATCTCCTTGGTACGTATAGGTTAAGGTGGAATCAATCCCATCTTGTGGCGAACCTACAAAGGTTTTTGTCTCTATTTTTGAACCGCAACTTGCAAGAAAGAATACCCCAATAAAAATTAAAAATACGCGTAAAAACTTTTTCATTTCTAGATAACCTCCTTTAGCTGTTTATTCTTGACTGTAACATAACACGGCAAATAATTACTGTTAAGTAGAAAGCTTGTGAGAAGTCCAGCAAATAAAACTAAATAAAAAAACTTGCCTCTTCTCATAAAAATGAAGAGGCAAGTTTTTTTATTTAGTAATATCACTTAAATCTGGTTGTGAGTGAGCCAATCGACTGGCTGCCGCAGCCGCAATTGCACCTACGATATCATCCAAGAATGTGTGGACATGTTCGCCATCATGCGCATTTAACTCTTTTAAAATGCCTGGTTTTACCTTGTCGATATACCCATAGTTCGTAAAACCGATAGATCCATAAACATTTACAATGGAGAGCGCCATAATTTCATCAATGCCATAAAGCCCTTCATCTTCCGTTAAAATTTCTTGTAACGGTGAAAGTAGCTTGTTTTCTTCCGCCAGAATATCCAGTTGGACACCTGTAATAATCGCGTTGTGTACTTCACGCTTTGTTAACACGGCATCAACACTTTCTAAACAAGTATCTAATGTTAAATTGTCAATATAATCTTTTTGTAAAAATAACACAAGTTCAGCTAAATCATTCATTGTTACGCCACGTTCTTGCAATAAACGACGTGCGCTATTTTCTAACGTATCTCCTTGGATTACCATTTTTTGTCCTCCTAATTTCTGCTTTAGTTGAAGTTCTTCTTTCATGGTACCAAAAAGAACGATAAAGGGGAATTAGAATCTATTTTGGTAGAGAATAATTTAGTTGAAGTGTTATTTTTAGTTAAAAATTACTAAGCGTTCGGTTGTAACGATGCCATCACTTGTTTTAATTGTGTCACTGATTTTTGGAAGAGTTCTTTTTCAGCGGCATTCAGATTCAATTCAATAATGTCAGTCACACCTTGATTGCCAACGACTGCAGGAATCCCTGTAAATACATCTTGTTGCCCATATTGCCCATCTAAGTAAGCTGAGACAGGTAAAATAGCTTGTTCATTATTTAAAATGGCTTTAACAATGCGTGCAGTACTCATACCAATCCCATAATAGGTCGCTTGTTTGCGATCGATAATTTCATAAGCTGTATTTTTCACTTTATCAGAAATGATTGGTAAATCGTCACTAGTTAAGCGCTCTGTCGTATCCACAATTTCTAAAATAGGTTTGGTACCAATCATGGTATGAGACCAGACAGCCACTTCAGAATCCCCGTGTTCGCCAATAATATAGCCGTGAACATTGCGTGGATCAATCGCTAAACGTTGAGACAGTTCTTTGCGGAAACGAGTTGTGTCCAAAGTTGTACCAGTTCCAATTACTCTTGAAACAGGTAAACCAGAAGCTTGCCAAGCCACATAAGTCAGTACATCGACAGGATTTGAGGCAATCACTAAAATTCCATCAAAACCAGATTTCATGATATTGTTAACAATTGTTTTCATAATTTCTGCATTGATTGAAACCAAATCTAGACGACTTTGCCCAGGTTTTTGATTAGCACCAGCTGTAATCACGACGATATCGGCATCTTGGCAGTCTTGATAGTCGCCAGCCCAGACGTTTACATTTTCTTGACCCCAAGACACACCATCTAATAAGTCAATTGCTTCGCCTTCAGATTTGGCTTTGTCAATATCAACTAAGATTAATTCATTCGCAATCCCTTGGTTGATCATGGAATAGGCAATACTTGTGCCAACAAAACCAGTACCAATAATTGCGACTTTTTTGTTAAATACTTTCATCGTTCATCTCTTCTTTCTGTAATATTTCTTTCTTAGTGAATTATATCACGAACTTTTTAGGTGTGGTTATACCAATCTGTAATAGTCTTTATTAACAATTTAAATAAGGGAAGCGTGCTTTTTTTGTTATGATAAGAGTAGGAAAATAGAGGAGATAAGGAGGCAAAATGACAACGACAACAGTGTATTATGCAAGCAATAATGAAAAACAGCCGAACTGTTTTCAACTAGTTATCGGTAGCTGTAGCTATGAACTTCCAAAAATAGAAATCTACGAAATCCTGGAATGTGTCGCTTCAGCATATGGCTATCAAAAAGAACCATTCATTGAAGAACAAACAGAATGTTTTGTTAAAGGCAACCGTTGTATACATGTTTCCCAACAAGCGACGACGTTGACTTTTGTTGTGAATGATCTGCGTTTAGTAATGGAAAAACAATGCCGGAATCACGAAGAAGTCTTTCAAGAAGTCAATCATATTTTATTGAATATTTTTGAGGAGACCCCTTGTGTTTTTCTCGAAAAGTAGGAAAGAAGGATTAAGATGAAACAGGTGAAAATAACAACTACCTCAGAGTTGATTAATGGCGGCTGCAATGCCTGTCCGAATGTGAAGTGTACGAATTATCTTGTTCATGTAGAAGATGAAACAATTGCGTTAGAAACGCTAACCGTTGCAGATTTAGTAACTTTATTAGCACTCAAAGAAGGGTTTCGTCAAAAATTAGTTATGGAAATGTTCGAAGAATATACGATGTTTGAAAGGGAAACTCATCAAGTTGTATTTAAGGAAGAGGAAACGAGAATTCTTTTTCAATCAAAAAAACAGACCATTCAAAGCACTCTTTTGTCTAAAGAGCCACAACAAGTGTTCCAAGAAACCCAGCAAATTTTACACCAACTATTTGAGTTAGAACCTTTTGAATTTGAATTGGTAGAGGAAACTGATGAATAAAAAACAGGAAAACGATTTAGCGAAAGCTAAGTCGTTCTCCTGTTTTTTAGGCTTGTCGTTCACGAATTTTTTCAACGATTCGGTTATAAACTTCAGAGAATGAAGTATTGGCATGGTGATCGGTCTGGACAATGAAAATTTTTCGAGAAGCAAAGGACTGATCAATTGGTTGCCAAGGGATCTCATCGGAAATAGATAATCGAGAAACAATTGATTGCCCAATGTTATTTTTTAGCAATTGTAACAGGACTTCGTTGTTGTTTAATTCGATAATTGGTAAGTTGATGCTGTGTTCGTTGAGATAAAGCTCATTGAAAAAACGTAAGCCAGAGTTCTTTTCTCTTAAGAGCCAAAATTTTGAAGCGGCATCTCCTGCTAGAACTAGTTGGTCTTCATAAACAATTTCTTTGTGTAGATTTTTGGTTTCAATGGGTTTTTCAATTAGTCCAATGTGGGCATGATTATTTTGAACCATATCCACGACTTCGTTTGAATTCATCAGTTGAATCGAAAAGTTGATGAGTGGAAAAGCGGTAACCAAACTCTCCATAATATCTGGCAGTAAATAAATAGCAACTGTATTTGAAGAGGCTATAATGCAGTCTTCTTTAAAATTCTCTTTTTCTGCAGCTTGCGCAAAAGAAGTAGTTAAGCTTTCAATAATCGAGAGCATTTTTGGATATAAAAAATCAGCTTCTTTGGTAGGAATAACCGATTGTTTTCCATTACGATAGAACAGCTTGATCGAAAAGTGTTGCTCTAATTTCTTGATTTGCAAAGAAACAGTTGGCTGAGAAATATACAATTGTTTAGCCGCCGCACTAAAATTTTTGGTTTCATACACAGCAATAAATGTTTTGATCCATTCGAACATAAAATCGCCTCTTTCTATTTACTATCTTAATAGTTGGTATTGCAAATATTTATTTTACAAATATAAATATTTCATTTAGTATAATAACATACTTTTGATTAATATCAATAATAATAAATAAAGACGGAGTGTGACTACATAATGGTAGAAAGTGCGAAAAAATTCTTGCGGAAAGTCCCGATTCCCATTTGCGGACTAATTTTAGGGATGGTTTCTTTGGGGAATTTACTTTATTCCTTGGGATATGCAACAATTGGGACCATTTATTGTGTACTTGGCAGTCTCTTAATGATTTTAGTTATTTTAAAAATTATTTTTACAATGAAACATGCATTAAGCACCTTAGATGATCCAATTATTGCTTCGGTATCACCAACATTTACAATGGCTTTAATGGTTATCTGTGTTTTCTTAGATCGGATATTTACCAATGCTGCTTGGATTAATGTGTTGTGGATTGGCGCAGTGATTTTACATTTTATTTTAATGATTTATTTTGTAGCGGTGCATATTTTTCCAACAAAAATCGAACTGGAACATATTTATCCAAGCTGGTTTATTACGTTTGTCGGCATTGGCGTTATTCCTAATACTTCTCAATTGTTTATCAATGAGTTGGGAAAAATTGTTTTTTGGGTAGCGTTGTTCTTTTATTTACTCTTGTTACCAATTTTAATCAAGAGAATTACGAAGTCGAAAGAAATGCCTGAATCGACCATTCCTTTATTGACGATTATGACAGCGCCAGGTTCGTTATGTTTAGCTGGCTATATTTCAATGGGTGGTCATTTGTATATGCCATTAGTTGTTTTCTTGCTAATTTTATCTCAATGTATTTATGGGATTGTAGTAGTGAATCTATATAAAATTATGCAAGTGACATTCTATCCAAGTTATGCTGCCTTTACATTCCCATTAGTGATTTCTGCGACAGCATTAGTCAAAGTTAAACCTTTATTTGCAGAAAAGGTAGGCCTAACGAGTCTGTTAAATATTTTGTCTACTTTTGAACTCTTATTAGCTGTGGCTATTGTAAGTTATGTGTTCATTCGATATTGCATTTTTTTATTCCAAAGAGAAAATAACACGAAAAAAGTGGAATTAAATTAAAAAAGAGAGGAAGCAAAGAGGTGAAGAAACTATTAATTACTGGAGGAGCTGGCTTTATTGGTTCTAATTTGGCTAATTTTTATAGTCAACAGTATCAAGTTTTTGTGATTGATGATTTGTCCATGGGGCGAGTGTCAAATTTGCAACAAACTGAGCAGTTGGTTTTTATTAAAGGAAGTGTGACGGATCAGCAATTATTGGACGAAGTACTTTCAAAGCATTCGTTTGAGTATATCTTTCATCTTGCGGCCGTGGCAAGCGTGGCAAGTTCTGTGGCACAGCCTCTAGAGACCCACGAGGTCAATTTTTTAAGTGTATTGAAAATACTGGAATCAATAAAAAAATATCAAAAAAAGCTCAAACGTTTTGTTTTTGCTTCGTCGGCAGCCGTTTACGGTGCAGAGCCAACGTTGCCTAAAAGAGAAACTTCGGTGATTTGCCCTTTGAGTCCCTATGCTATTGATAAGTTTGCTGCTGAACGTTATGTTCTCAATGAATACCATTTACACGGGGTACCCACGAGCGCAGTTCGCTTCTTTAACGTCTATGGTCCCAATCAAAATCCTGCTTCACCCTATTCTGGTGTCCTGTCCATTTTGATGGATCGTTATATCCAGTTAGAACAAGGGCAAGCGAGCCAATTTCAAATATTTGGAGATGGTCAGCAAACACGTGACTTTATCTACATTGAGGATGTCCTAACTGCATTAAATTTAGTAGCAACCAAAAGTGAAGCGTTGGGACATGTTTATAATGTGGGTACCGAAGTTGCCATTTCCCTTAATCAATTAATTGAAGAAATGAACCAATTAGTGGGACTTTCTTTGCCAGTTTCTTATCAAAAGGAACGAAATGGCGATATAAAATATTCTCTTTCAGATAGTTCTGCTTTGAAAGGCTTAGGTTTTTCGCCCGTTTATTCAATTCGAGAAGGACTTCAAAAATATCTTAAGTTTACCCATAATACCCAAAATAGATAAAAAAAGACGAGACTTATTTGTTAAGTCTCGCCTTTTTTTGTGCAAATGTTTCGCCCCAATGGCAAAGTGAAGAGAGGGCATCGTAAAGAGCATATCCTTCCGGAGTGAGCGTATATTCCACACGCGGGGGTAGTTCGTTAAAGGATTCTCGATGGACTAAGCCATCTTTTTCCATTTCTCTCAAGCGATCTGTCAGGACGCGCTGAGTGATTCCGTCGAGCGCACGCATCAATTCACCGTTGCGCTTGGTTCCTTGGAATAATTCATCCATTAATGATAATTTCCATTTGCCGTTAATGGTGGAAAGGGCTAAGTTGATACTGGTTTGTTTATCAGTTGTCATAGTTTCTCCTTGTGACACGTAATGGTTACTTTTTTCTTCCTAGGTGAATAAAAAGTGCGTACTTTTTTTCTCCATCATAGTGAGTAATAATAACTATGTCAAGTAAGGCAAGAGGAAGGAAGAAGAAATATGATGTATCAAGATGTTGTTCGCAGCCGCCGCTCAGTTCGGGATTTTATGCCAGATGTTGAGATTCCTAAAGAGGAATTAATGGCCATAATTGAGGAAGCGATGTTCGCGCCAAATAGTACCAATTTAAATTCATGGCGTTTTTTAATTGTCACAGAAAAAGAACAAAAAGAAGCCCTTTACGAAGTTTCGATGCAACAACCAGCAGTTAAAGGGGCAGCGGCGGTGATTATTTTATTAGGTGATTTGACTGCTTATACAGTGGCCAATGCAGATGAAGTCAGTGCTAAAGCTGTCGCACAAGGAACGATGACGGAAGAAATTCGTCAAGGAATTAATGAAAATGTTTCTTGGTACTATGATGTTAGCGAAGAACAAAAAAGAGAGTGGCTAATGTTAGACCAAGGCTTAGTTGCAATGCAGCTGATGCTTTCTGCAAAAGATCGAGGCTATGACACTGTGGCGATGTCTGGTTTTGAAACAGAAGCGGTTCGCAAGTTATTTAATATTGAGGATCATTTAGTGAACGGACTGATTATTCCGATTGGCAAAGCTCAAACACCCGGCTTTGAAACAGTCCGACGAGATGTTTCAGAAGTAGTAACTTGGTTAGATTAAAAAGCTAAACAGTTCTGCAATTGCTGTTTATTAGATTTTGAGCGTGGAACAAACATCCAAAGTGATTGTTGTCCCACGTTCTTTTTTTGTTGATCATCCGCTTTTGAGAATGGCCAGAGAAGACGTTTAGTGAACCAATTTTGAAAGAAAGTGATACACTAGAAGAAAAAGAAGTGGGGCGACCTTATGCGTTATGTCATAATGCAGTCACGAGATATTCGTGAAAATTTAGCAACGGAAGATTATCTATTAAACACTCTCTCTTTTGAAGAGCCCTTAGTATTGTTCTATATTCAGGAACCCTGTGTTATTTTAGGCCGAAATCAAAATGCTTATGAAGAAATTGACTTAGCTTATGCTAGAGAGAAGGGAATCGTTATTACTCGCCGTTTATCGGGCGGTGGTGCTGTTTATGATGATCTCGGGAATGTCAGCTTTAGTTTTGTTGTTCAGGAAGGACACCAAGCTTTTGGGGATTTTAAAGCGTTCACTAAACCAATTATTGAAGCATTACATAAAATGGGCGCAACGGGGGCCGAGATTAGCGGTCGCAATGATTTATTAATTGATGGGAAAAAATTTTCTGGCAATGCCATGTATACAAAAAAGGGGAAGATGTATACTCATGGTACCTTGATGTATGATGTTGATTTGGCAGAAGTTCAACGTGTTTTAACTGTTTCTAAGAAAAAAATTGAATCAAAAGGGACAAAATCTGTTCGGGGACGCGTAACCAATTTACGGCCGTACTTAGACGAAAAATATCAACAATTAACCATTGAGGAATTTCGCAATCGTTTACTGATGGAGCTCTTTGATGTCGAATCTCTAACTGAAATTGCGGAGAAAGAATATGTCCTAACCAAAGCAGATCAGCAGGAAATTAGGAAATTGGTCGCTGAAGTGTATGGCAATGAAGCTTGGATTTTTGGTGAAGCGCCTAAATTTACGATCAAAAAAGAAGAAAAGTTTAAAGGCGGCATTGTGGATGCACGTTTGACTGTTGAAAAAGGTAAAATAATTGAGTTAACGATTTATGGTGATTACTTTGCCAAAAAAGAAACAGCGGAAATCGTTGCAGCTTTATTAGGTGTGGACTATCAGTATTCATCAATTTGGCAAGCATTAGCAGCGTTTAACTTTGAAGACTACTTTGTAAATATCACCAAAGAAGAATTTGTTCATTTATTGGTGGATTAATAAACGTGCTGGGACAAAAGTTAAAGAATCTTTTGTCCCAGCACGTTTATTTAATGATGGTTGGCTCTTGCTAGAAAAATTTTCCATGAACGTCCCAATTGCCAGTATCTTTGGCTTTTTTCAATGTTTGCATTCGACGGAAGCCAACAGGATGATCGGATAAGAAGTTACTCAATTTAAGCCAGATGGTATCATCATGTAAATCAATACTGTGAAAGTATTCTTCTAAATCCACACGACTGCCCATATATTTTCCTGAAAATAAATAAATCATGCTTAAAGCACCTTCTTCTGCGTAGTATAAACCTGCGCGATCAGCGGTATATTCTTGCGTTCTTGTAAAACTTTTATCTAACGCAACTGGTTTCAAAATAATGGATAACATTAGCCGCCATAAATTAGTGTGCCCACATTTATGGTGTCCTAGCTCGTGTGCCAAAATAAAGCGAATCAGCGAAAAATCGCCTGTATTGTACGCGATGTCCAACAAATCACTGTGAATGACAACATAGCGTCTGTGTAAAGAGCATTTTGCCGCAAAAGCGTTTAAGACACCATTCCCGTTGATTAAATAAAGACGTGGCATCCTTAATTTTTTAGTGCCAAAGCCCATTTCTTTTGCCAAATCAATATATAAAGAATAAATTTCTGGTAACTGATTTTCTGTAATTTCCACTCCGTTAGAAGCAGTATCCATGTACATATAACGAATGGTAAAAAAAGCAATGACTGGCGCAATTGGTGCAATTAAGACAATTAATAACCAGTCAGGAATCGGCAAATCACTCAATATCAATAAAGCAACTAACCCCAATGCTAAAAACAATAAAACAAAACCAATGATAATCATTGGTAATTCAAAACGATAACGTAACTTAGCAACAGAAATTTCTTTCTTTTTTTCCTGCGGTTGACACATAAACATTCCTCCCCAAACATTTCCCAAACACTTTTTCAAATAAAATGACTTATCTGTTACTTCTAATATACCATTGGTTAATCGATAATGACAATGGTGGGAACTTGAATAAAGGTAATTATATCAAGTGATTAATGAAAGGGACTCGTTGTACGCGGGGAATTGGTCTATCTTGATTAAATAAAATTTTAATAATCTAACTGTTTTAGACGTAATAAAGTAGTTTCTGGAGTTAATTTTTTAATAACATACAAACGCAAAATCGCATGTTCAATTTTTTGTTCTTCTGGCGATAGCTCCGAATTTATATAGGATAACTTCTCGATTAAATAGGTTAAAAATGAGCCAGCACCTTGGCTGCCCACTAAAAAGCCCATTTCTTCCGTTTCGGTTAATTGTTGTTTTTTTAAGTGGTAAATTTCTTGTGCAAGTGCCCCCGAGATAATGATTTCATCTGTTTGCTTGTTCAAATTTGTTAGTAAGTCGCTTTTTGTTGCTACTGTAACAGTTTCCATTGCACTCATCCTTTGCTTTTATATGATACATCTAGTATAACATGGTCTCACTTTTTTTATTTTTCCTCTTGCTCTGGTACGCGTTTCATAAGGTAAGCTATGTGTATCAAAATATTGGAGGGCATGAAAATGAATGTTATAGTGGAGATAAGCGATAGACTTGGTATGGATTACTATTTTGTCTCGGTGACTACGACGGCCAAAAGTCTGCAGTTAAATAGTCCCAAAAAATACTATAAGATTTGGCATCAAGAAATTCCGTACCATCAGATAACGGAGTGGCACTTGACACAGCAGGAGGATATTCAGGAAATTTCTTTTGCTTGGCAGGAGACCTTTTATCGTTTTGTTGATTACGGGACAGGGATTGTGCCTTATTTAACTCAATTTTGTAAAGTAATGGGGTGAAAGTATGACAACAATTCGAGAAATTGCGCGCCTTTCAGGATCTTCAGTCACGACTGTTTCGCGTGTGATTAATCATCATCCGTATGTTTCTGAAGAAAAACGACTGAAAATCCAAGCAATTATCGATGAGTTGGGCTATAAGCCCAATATATTAGCGAGAAATCTTAGCTTTGGGAAAAGTAATACATTAGGTGTCATGGTTCCTTATACGAATCAACCTTATTTTGATGCTATTTTAAGTGGGATTATCCACCAAGCATTTCAGCAAGGGATGATGGTCAGTTTATTACCAACGGATTATGATAAAGAAGTTGAAAAAAGTTACTTGGAAAAAATGGCCACGGGTGCGTTTGATGGCATGATTGTTTTGTCAAAGGCAAATCCTTTAAGTGTGTTTGCTCCGTATAAAGAGCAAGTTGTTTTTTGTGAAAAAATAGAAGACCCTAGTTATGCTAGTATCTATATCGATCGTTTAACCGTTTATCGGCGGGTTTTCCAAGCGTTGAAACAACAAGGATGTAGTGAAGTGGCAATTACGATTAACCGTGCACCAGAAAAAAGTACAAGCGCACGCTATTTAGTTGACGCATATCAGGAAATTTATGGAGTGATTCCTGAAAATCGGTTATTTAAGGACTGTTTAACCTATGAAGATGGGTGTGAAGTAGGACGACACTGTGGGCAAGATCCAACGCTCCAAGCGGTTGTGACCAACGGTGATGAAATTGCTGCAGGGATTCAAGCCGTTATTGAAAGACCACTCTTTTTAGTGGGACAGGAGCAAACTTTATTAAGTGAAATTTTAAATTTTTCAACAATCTGTCATCCATTAATGGAATTAGGGGAAAAAGCCACACACTTATTTCAAGAAAAACGGCCGAAAACGATTCAATTGACTTCTACATTTATTAATCGACAACCAGATTTTTCTTTTTCTTAGAAAAAAGCTGGTTGTTTTTTCTTTGGTAGAATAAGGTTTTTCACTAAAAAATAAAAAAACTTACAAAAAGTAAGACAAAAAGCTTTACTTACTTTTAGTAAGGTAGTATAGTAAGCATGTAAACAAAATTAAATGAATTTACTGAGGAAATTCGAAAGGATGAACATATTATGTCAAAATTTACTGAAATGATGAAAAACCGTCGTTCAATCTATGCTTTAGGAGAAAACTTACCAATTTCAAAAGAAGAAGTAACTGCTTTAGTAAAAGAAGTTGTTAGAGAAAGTCCAACAGCTTTTAACTCTCAAACACAACGTGTTGTGTTCTTATTCGGCGATGCTCACAAAAAATTATGGGCAATGACTGAAGATGCCTTAAAACCATTAACTCCAGCAGAAGCATTTCCAAACACACAAGCTAAATTACAAGGTTTTGCAGCTGGTGCGGGCACAATTTTATTCTTTGAAGATACAGATATCGTGAAAAACTTACAAGATAGCTTCCCATTATATGCGGATAACTTCCCTGTTTGGTCTGAACAAGCAACTGGTTTAACACAAGCGAACGTTTGGACTGCCTTAGCGCAAGAAAATATCGGCGCAAACTTACAACACTACAACCCAGTCATTGACGAAGCGGTTGCTGCAGAATGGTCAATTCCTGCAAACTGGAATTTACGTGCACAAATGGTCATTGGTTCCATTGAAGCGCCAGCTGGCGAAAAAGAATACATGGAAGATAGTGCTCGTTTTAAAGAATTCAACTAAATCATTGCTTTAGTAAAATGAAGAGGAGAGGAGTGAAAGCAAATGGTTCAAGCATTACCAAGTAATATTGGGATTCAACAAGTCACTTTGAAAGTGGCTGATTTAGATAAAATGGTAAACTTTTATACGAAAACAATTGGCTTAAAACTTTTAAAACAAGGAGAGGGACGTGCTTGGCTAGCACCACAAGGCACCAACGATGCAATTCTTGTCTTAAAAGAACTAACAGCTGGGGAAGAAAATCAGGGTACCACTGGCTTGTACCATATTGCTTTCCTGCTACCAACTCGCAAAGATTTAGGCAATATGTTGCTGTGGCTTTTGCAGGAAAATGTGCAAATTGGCGCAGCAGATCATGGCTATAGTGAAGCCCTTTACTTAAGTGATCCAGAAAATAATGGCATCGAAATTTATTGGGATAAACCAGAAGAAGTCTGGGATATTCGTCCAAATGGTGAAATTATCGGTGTGACAGAAGAATTAGACGGTGATAGTTTAGCTGCAGAAGCTGACGGTCACTGGCTAGGAATTTCCGAAGGTTCTAAAATTGGGCACATTCATTTGAAAGTGGCCGATTTAGATGCCACTGAAACGTTCTATAAAAACTTAGGGTTTGGCTTAAAGTCTAACTTTGGTCAACAAGCGAAGTTTTTTGCAGCGGGTCAGTACCATCATCATATTGGGACAAATACATGGAGCGGCAAACAGCTGCCAACGATTCAAGAAAATCAATTTGGCTTAGAAAATTACACCTTCCGTTTACCAACTGCGGCAGATTTAGAGATAGTCCAAGCCAATGCGGAAGAAGCAAAGTTACATTTTATTGCCAAAGATCATTTACTTGCGTTAGAAGATCCTAGCGGCATGATTATTCAATTTACCTATTAAAACCACTCTCAAACTAGCCCTTCGTTAGAAAATGAAGGACTAGTTTTTTTGTCTTTTTTTTGCATTGTTTTGCATTTATTTGCAAAATTATGCAAAAGGTGCTATCTTTACTTAGAAGAGGTGAGGAAGCATGTTGATTGAAGAACGTTTAGCCAAGATTCAAAAAATAGTGAATGAACAAAAAAGTATTTCCATGGAAGCGTTAGCGGAGCAAGTCTCCGTTTCAAAAGATACTATTCGGCGAGATTTAATTCGTTTAGAAAAGGAAGGACATTTAAAGAGAACGCACGGTGGCGCTATCTCAGTTCAGTCTGAAGCAACTATTTACGATTATGCTCAACGAATAATGAAGCATCCAGAGAAAAAACAAGCGATTGCCCAAAAAGTTTGGGCAACCATTCCCAAACAAGCGTCCATTTTTTTTGATTCATCAACCACGGTGGAAGCAGCTATTCGAGCGATGGAAAATAGTCCGATTCACGCGATCACGAACTCTCTCAGTCATGCGCTACTTCTAGCGCAAATGGATCAGACAAAAATTACAGTATTACCTGGGCAACTGCATAAACAACAACTCTTTTTGTTTGGGGCAGAAACAGTCGCTAAGGTTGGGGAATTTGCCCCCGACTATACATTATTAGGTGTGTTTGCGTTATCTGAACAAGGATTATTTATTCACACAGAAGAAGAAGGTCAAGTCAAACGGCGAATGATTCAACAAGGCAAACAAGTCATTGCCTTAGCAGACCAAACGAAATTAAACAAAACGGGTTTATTTAAAATTTGCGAATTAACAGAAATTGATTGTTTAGTGACAGATACACGACCTGATGAAAAATTCTGTGAGCAGTTAGCGCAAGCAGGCGTAACGTTGATTGTCGCAGATGAATAATGGAGGATAATAATGAAGCGAAAAATTAATTATACACATATTGCTGAACCTACTGTTTTTGAGAATGTTTTTCCAACGTATTTGACGAATGAAACGATGATGGCGCGTAAGCAGAAAGTATTACAACGAATGGAAACAGAAAAATTCGATCAATTGGTCTTCTATGCAGACAAAGAGCATGGCAGTAATTTTGAATACTTAACTGGCTTTATTCCGAGGTTTGAAGAAGGACTCCTTGTGTTAAATAAGGATGGTGCGACGACACTTATTTTAGGCAATGAAAATTTAAAACTGTGCCAACATGCCCGCATCTCAGCCGATTTAATTCATTATCCAGCTTTTTCGCTACCTAATCAACCAATGGCTGGGGAACAAAAGTTGTCGCAGATTTTTGAAACGCTTCTCGATGAAACTGCTCAAAAAATAGGTATCGTTGGGTGGAAAATGTTTACGACACAACAGCAAGAACCTGCTACTATGTTTGATGTGCCATATTTTATTGTCGAAGCACTGAAAAAAGCGCTGCCGAAAGAAGCTCGTTTACTAAATGGGACCCACTTATTGATTGGAGCAAAGGGGGCCCGCACAACAAATAATGCTAACGAATTGGCGCACTATGAATATGGGGCGAATTTGGCTTCTCGCAGTATGTTAAAGGCCTTAAATGCAATTGAAGTAGGACAGCGTGAAACGGACATTGGGGCTTTGTTAAATGATGAAGGTCAAACGCCGACGGTAGTAACCATTGCGGCAACTGGTCAACGTTTTGAATATGCAAACATGTATCCGACTGCCAAAGAAATTCAGTTAGGTGATGCCTTATCATTAACTACAGGCTACAAAGGCGGCTTGTCTAGCCGAACAGGTTTTGTTATTGAAAACGAGCAGCAATTGCCAGAAGCGCAACGTGATTATTTAGAGCGCGTAGCAAAACCCTATTTTCAAGCTGTCGTTCACTGGCTTGAAACCATTCGAATCGGACTGTTAGGACGAGAAATGTACCAAGCGATTGAAGAACAGTTACCAAAAGAAATCTATCACTGGCATTTGAATCCTGGGCATTTAGTTTCGGATGATGAATGGATGTCGTCGCCTATTTATCCAGATTCAGCCATTCGCTTGGAAAGTGGCATGCTCTTTCAAGTGGATATTATTCCTTCTGTACCTGGTTATACAGGGGTGAGTGCAGAAGAATGTGTGGCTTTGGCTGATGAAACATTGCAAAAAGAGATTCAGCAAACTTATCCAGACATGTGGCAACGGATTGCGACACGCAAAGCCTATTTAAAAGAGACATTGAAGATTGACTTACCAACGGAGGTTTTACCAATGTCTAATTTAGTTGGTTACTTACGGCCTTTTTATTTAGCTAAAGACAAAGCTTTGTGTGTAGAAAAACCAGCTCCTAAATGAGTAGGTCCCTTTTTTTGAGTTTCTTTTGGGCCTTATTTATAATCAATATAGCGAAGGAAGAACACCAGAAGAGAGGCGTGATGGTAAATGCATTATCCTGAACATCTGAAACAAGCAGTTTTAGCTAAAGCGAAAGACTTACCATTAGAAGGGTTTGTGGAAGGCCAAGGCCCGCAACAGCCAAAAGTGATGTTGATTGGGGAAGCCCCTGGAAAAGAAGAAATTAAAGAAAATGTGCCTTTTATTGGTCGTTCAGGTCAATTGTTGATGGAACAATTACAACAAATTGGCTTAAGTCGTGAAACGGTGTATATCACCAGTGCGGTTAGGAGTCGGCCTTTTTCTGTAAAAACGAAGCAGATTGCAAAAACGGGAGAAAGAGTAACCAAATTTCCTAATCGAACCCCAACCAAAGAAGAAATCAAAATTTTTGCGCCTTTGCTTGATTGGGAAATCGCTGTTTGCCAACCTGAACTAATTTTGACACTGGGGAATATTGGGTTGCAACGACTTTTAGGACCAAAGCCAACAATCACTGCAGTGCACGGAACGGTCATTCAGTCGCCCATTCAAACATTTGATGAGCAATCACAAAATTATCATTGGACGCAGAAAACCTATCAAATCATTCCACTCTTCCATCCAGCGGCTGTCTTTTATAATTATCGTTTAAAAGAAGTCGTGAAAGAAGATTGGCAAGTGGTTCAAAAACAACTGCAACTGCTTAAGAAAGTTTAAAATGAGAAAAATAAAAGGATGGTTGTTTTTTCGAAGAGAGAATGCTACCCTAGAAGTATCAATAAATAGACAGATTATTTAATCGCTGGGTTGAATAATTGAAGGATTCTGATTTTTGCGTAAGCCTTGAAGCAAAAAGAATGAGTCCTTTTTTTGTTAGAAGGAGATTTGGGTATGGAGCAAACACAGCAAAACCATTTTACTGCGTTGTTTTATAAAAATGTTCTGTTAGGAATTTTAAGTATGGCGGCGCAATCAATTTTTATTTTGGCGGACACATTTTTCATTGCAAATGGAATCGGCACCGAGGCGTTGGCGGGGCTTAACATTGTCTTACCACTCGTTAATATTATTAATGGATTAGGTTGGATGTTTGGCGTTGGCGGCGCTACGTTGTTTTCGACAACGGTTGCGCAAAAAGAAATCAAAAAAGCCAATCAGTATTTTAGTTTAACGATTGGGTTAGTTTTCGTTATAGGGAGTTTCTTTACTTTAGTGAGCTTGATTTTTTCCGATCAAATTATTCGGGGGCTTCAGGGGACCGGTGTCTTGTTTGGTTTGGCAAAGGAATATTATATGATTTACCTTAGCTGTTCATTATTATTTATTTTAAACAATTGCCTGATTACTTTTTTAAGAAATGACCATAATCCTCGTTTGGCAACGATTGCTTTTGTCAGTGGGGGAATTGTCAACATTATTTTGGATTATGTCTTTATTTATCAATTTGGGTGGGGTATGGCAGGTGCGGCCATTGCAACGGTGATGTCACCGTTAACAAGCTTAATCCTGATTACGTTGCATAAGTGGTCGCCGCAACGAGTTTTACGTTTTGAAAAGTTTAAAGTGAAATTTCAGGATGTTCGAGAAATTATGTCGATTGGTTTTTCCTCCTTTTTAAATGAATTTTCTTCGGCCTTTGTCATGTTTTTATTTAATATTGTTTTGTTAAACTTAGTTGGTCATGTGGCGATTTCAGCTTATGCGATTGTTGCCAACCTCAATATTATTGTGATTGCCATTTTTACAGGGATTGGGCAAGGGGCGCAACCATTACTCAGCCGATACTATGGTTTAGGGGAAACGAAGGTGTTGCGTAAATTTGTTAAACTTAGCTTTATTACGTACTTGGTTGCCGGCTTCCTGTTTTTTTTAATCAGTCAAGTGTTTACGGGACAAATTATTGAGGTCTTTAATAGCGAAGGGAACGACCAGTTGGCGCAAATTGCTAGGACAGCCATCCGCTTATATGCGATTTCCTTCTTGTTTACAGGATTGAATTTTATGGGGATTTATTACTTTTCGGCAGTTCGTAAACCGAAAATGGCGCTAATGATTTCCTCTTTGCGTGGATTCTTTTTAATTGTGCCAGTTTTATTTATTTTGGTGAAATTACTAGGATTAACCGGTGTTTGGTTAGCCATGCCCGTAGTTGAATTTGTTACGTTTGGACTAATGCTTGTGGGCTACCTTGCGTATCGAAACTATTTGAAAAAAAGAGAAGCAGTAACCTGATGTTGGTTACTGCTTCTTTTTTGCTTAGTTTACATAGTTTTCAGTTAAAGTCATGAATTGTTCCACATCTTTTAGGACTTGATCAATGCCGGCTTGCCAGAAATCAGGTTTTGTTAAGTCAACATTTAAATGTTTTTTCGCTAATTCTTCGCTTGTCATCGAAGCAGTGTCTCTTAATAACGCAATGTATTGGTCTTCAAAAGAGCTGCCTTGTTGATTGGCATACGCATAGATACCCATGCTGAATAGATAGCCAAAAGTATATGGGAAATTATAGAAAGGCACATCATCAATAAAGAAGTGCAATTTGCTCGCCCAGAAATGAGGATGATAACTGCCAAGACTATCTTTGTAGCTTTCTTTTTGCGCCGCTAACATTAATTCAGTAATATCTTCTTCCGCTACTAAACCTTTTTGGCGCGCTTGATAAAAATTATTTTCAAAGATAAAACGCGCATGAATGTTCATAAACATAGCAATGGCATTTTGCATTTTTGTGTCTAAAAGGTTAATCTTTTCAACGTCTGATTTGGCCTCTTTTAAGGTGGCGTCAGCAACAATCAATTCTGCAAAGGTACTAGCCGTTTCTGCTACGTTCATGGCATACTCTCGATTCAATGAAGGTAAATCCCACATCACGCTACTATGGAAAGCGTGACCTAATTCATGGGCTAAAGTAGCTACTTCGTTGATTGAATTGCCAAAGGTCATGAAAATACGCGACTCTTGTGTTTCAGGTAATTCTGTACAATAACCCCCAGGACGTTTGCCTGGACGATCTTCAGCTTCAATCCAACTTTTTTCAAAAGCCATTTGGGCAAAATCGGCCATTTTCGGACTGAATTTACGGAAATTTTCTAAAATAAAGGCAGCGGCTTGATCAAAGGAATACGTTTTTTCTTCTAAATCACCTAAAATAATTGGTGCATCTTGGTCTTGCCAATCCATTTTTTCTTTACCGAATAATTGCGCTTTGCGCGTTAGAAAGTCGACGAATGGTTGTTTATTTTTTTGGATGGTTTCCCACATAACCGTTAATGTTTCTTGACTCATTCGATTATAGTTTAAGGGATTTTCTAAATAATCTGTAGTGCCATGCAATTTGTAATCAGATAAACGGAACCCATCCAAGTGATTTAGGGTGTCTGCTAAAATTGAAGCTTTGCCACTCCAAGCTTTCTCCCAGGCTGTAAACAAACGTTGACGAACCTCTTTGTCAGGATCTCCCATCATGCGGTTAAAGGCTTGGCCTGCAGATAGTTCTGTCACAGAGCCATCTTTTTCTTCAAAAGGAATCACAATGGAAGCAACAATCGTATCGTAATGTGTACTCCAAGCATTTAACCCATCTAGAGAAAGCGTATTGATGATATTTTCTTCTTGTTCGGAAAGCAGTTTTTTTCCATCACGTCGTAATTCATTTAAGCGAAAAGCCATTGTTTTAAACGGTTCTTCGGCTAACAGGTCTTGCCAATGTTCTGCTGAAATCTCGGTGATTTTTTTAGTAAAAATGGTTTCAGCTAATTGAATCGCTGGCAACAGATTGTATAAATCGCCTGATAAAATTTTGGCCTTGGTATCATTAGTATTAGCAGAAATTAAAGCAGTTAAAAAACTATTACATTGTGAAAAGCCATTTGAGATTTTCCCTTGTAACGTTAAAATTTCAGCAAATTGTTCTTTGCCTTGGGCACTTTCTGGTGTCCATTCTGTGATTAATTGATGGTACTCTTTTGTCTGTTCGGTTAATTGAGTCATTCGTTGGCTAAGTTCTTTTGACTCGCTCCCATTGGGGAAAATACTGTCTAAATCCCATGTAATAGAATAGGTCATATCCAATCCTTCTTTCATTTTTTTCTTTTCAGTATATCATAAGACCTAAGAGAAGTTGTTTCTTTTTCCCTCGAAACCGACTATAATAAAAAAGAATTTTCCGTGGCAGTCACGGGGCAACTTGAAACCAAGAAAAGAGGATTATATGAAAAATTATTTGAAAGATAGTAATTTATATTTAGTCATTGCGTTTGTTATTATGGCCATTTTATTTTTCAGTTCATCACAGACGTATGAACAGCAATCACAAGTTGGTCTTTTAGATAAACTTCTGAGCAGTCATCCTTTTGAAGAACAATTAAAAAATATTTCTTTTCAATATGCTGGCAGTGAAGTGAGCATTCAAGCTAGTGGTTATAGTAAATTTGTTGAATTTTTTATTCGTAAGGGAACCCATTTTGGTACGTATTTTCTATTAGGTGGTAGTTGGTTTATTGGATTAGTGCCAAGAATCAAAGGCCTGTTTTTAACAGCTGTTGTTTCCTGGCTAGCTGCTACTGGCTATGCAGGTTTAGATGAATTTCATCAAATGATCACAGGCGGAAGGACCCCTCTTTTTCAAGATGTTATGTTGGATGCCATGGGTGCTTTGACAGCCATCGTTATTTGTTTGGTGGTTCATGGTTTGAAGAAAAATAAAAAAAGAAGACGCTAATTTAGAAGAGCTTCGTTTATTTGTCAGAAAGATGAATAAGCGAGGGTCTTTTTTTGGTAGTGCTTGTTCCTAACTGAAAAGAAGAGTAGAATAAAGGAGAATAGTAACGAAAAGTCAGGAGGAATCAAGGATGTCAGGACACAGCAAATGGAGCAACATTCAAGGGCGTAAAAATGCACAAGATGCCAAACGTGGGAAAATTTTCCAAAAAGTTTCAAGGGAAATCTATATGGCGGCAAAAGCAGGTGGCCCTGACCCCGCAATGAATCCTGCTTTACGTTTAGCAGTCGATAAAGCTAAGTCAGCCAATATGCCCAATGATAATATTGCTCGCGCCATAAAAAAAGCCAGTAGTGCTGGTGAAGGGGAACATTATGACGAGGTAACTTATGAAGGATACGGGCCAGGTGGCGTGGCAGTTTTAGTTCATGCACTAACAGATAACCGCAACCGAACGGCCACCAATGTTCGCGTCGCGTTTACTCGAAATGGTGGCTCTTTAGGTGAAACGGGTTCGGTGAATTATATGTTTGATCGTAAAGGCTATATTGTCATTAAGAGAGAAGATCATGCAATTGAGGAAGACGACATGCTAGAAGTCGTTTTGGAAGCAGGTGGCGAGGATTTAGAAACATCACCAGAAGTATTTGAAATTTACACAGCACCAGAAGATTTTACAGCGGTTCGCGATGCTTTAGAACAAGCAGGTTATTCATTAGCACAAGCTGAATTAACAATGGTTCCGCAAACCTTACTAACCTTGAACGAGGAACAAAAAGCGCAATTAGAGCGCTTGGTTGACAAGTTAGAAGACGATGATGATGTGTCAGAAGTATTTACCTCTGCAGAAAATCTATAAAATAAAGGGATGCTTGGCGTCCTTTTATTCATAAAATGAAAGCGGATACAGAATGGAGGGCATTTTGAAAAAGAGAATTTGTTTACAAGCAATCAGGGAAGAAGCGGAAGCCTATTATCGTAACGGTGATTTTTATTGCTCGGAAGCGATTGTGGCGACCATTCGGCAACACTTCGATGCGGAGATTCCCATTGAAGCTGTGGCCATGGCTTCTGGGTTTCCTGTAGGTGTTGGAGGAGCGAAGTGTATTTGTGGTGCTCTTTCAGGCGGGGTTATGTGTCTGGGCTACTTTTTTGGTCGGACAGAAGCCAAAGGAGAACAAGTAAATAAAACGATGGCTTTAGCCAACGAATTGCATCAAAGTTTTCGACAAAAGCATCGAGTGGTTTGCTGCAGTATTTTGACAAGTAAAATGACGATGGGTTCACCTGAGCATATGGAACAATGCATTGGCTTTACTGGAGAAATCGCTGAAACAACCGCAAAAATTATTGCACGAGAACTTGCTTACGAATTAGTCTAGTAAAAAATGAGAGAGGAGCAACCAGATTCATTCACCTGAATCTGGTTGCTCCTCTCTCATTTAATGCGTAATCAATTAACCAAGTACTTTTTCATAAGCTTCCACTTGAGATAAGACACGTTGGAGCTGTAATTCATTTTCAATATAGTTGATTGAATTACCTAAATCTTCTTGGCGGTTTGTTTCTAAACGATCGACTTCTTTTTTTGCTTCGTTCAATAAGTGTAGAACTTCTTCCTTAGATAACATGTACTCACCTCCTTGCGCAGTTCATCTACTATTAGTGTACTCCTTTTTTTCAAAAAAGGGCAATAATAGGATATTAAAAAACAAAAATAGCGGTCCTAACCGCTATTTTTGTTTACTCATGGCGTTGTTGTGCTAAAATCGCTTCGATTCGTTCTCTTTGATCTGCCAAAAAGTGAGGCAAATAAAGGGGGATTTCATCAAAGTTTGAGCTTTGATTTTCATAGGCTTCGGCATCTAGCAGGCCTTTTTGTGTGGCTACTTCAAATAACAAGTGGTTCGGTTCTCTAAAATACAATGATTTGAAAAATTCGCGGTCTTTAATTCCTGAGTTTGTAAAATTCTTTTCATCCAACAGGCTATCAACTTGCGTTAATTCTTGCGTATCTTCCACCCCAAAGGCGACGTGATGAACGCCACCAATTCCTTCAATGGCAAGCGGATTGGTTCGGTCATCAATGATATGAACCTCTTGATAAAACTGTGGATGATGATTTTCCAGAACAGTTACTTCATGTGCAGTTTCAAAAAAAGGTACTGTTTCTTTTTCATGCCAATGTAAATAATCCACTAAAGGTTGTTTGGTAGCTGCGGCATATTGGACGCGTAATTGAATTGCATCAATGCCTAAAATTGCATGTTCTACTGGAATTTCAGCATGCTCAGCTGGAAAATAATCTTCCGCATTTTCAAATTCACGTAACGGAACAAGCGCCATTTGCGTATTATCGGGCGCTTCAAAACGCAAAATTGGGTGTTGGTTAAATGTTTCCACACCATAGTGGCAGATACCCGCTTGCTCAAGACGTTCTGCCCAAAAATCCAAAGAGGCGCGCGTTGGTACTTTTAAAATAGTTCGTTCAATTGTATTTGTCCCAAAGGATTGATCTTGGCCATCATTCAATTCAAAAAAAGTTAATTCGGTACCTGTTCGTTGCTCATTATCTGAGAAAAACAAGTGATACATGGTGTGGTCATCTTGGTTGATCGTTTTCATTAGTAATTTTAATCCCAGTGTATTATGATAGAAGTCAAATGTAGGCTTTATCAATCGATTTAAAATAGAGATGTGATGAATTTGTGCATACATAGTAAAATTCCTTTCTTGGAGGTTTATTAAATGAAACAATTTTTTCAAAAAGGGTCGAAACCTAATCAATTAGTTGTCGCTTTTCATGGTACTGGTGGCAATGAATATCAATTATTAACGACCATCGCAACCCTTTATCCAGAAGCGAGTGTTCTAAGTTACTTAGGGACAGAAGGTGTAGGCGAACAGCGACGCTTTTTTGCGCCATTAGTTAATGGAGCGTTACCTCGTGCTAACTTTGATGAGCGAGTGACTGCGTTTCTAGAAGAAGTTTGGCAACCGCAAAAGTTATACGATGAAGTTATTTTTATAGGGTACTCTAATGGTGCCAATTTTATTTTAGGCCTGTTAGAAAAGAACCCGACTATTGCTAACACTGTTATTTTACTGCATCCAAGCAATTTAGGCTATCAATATGTATCTGGTGAGTTTGCGACAAAAGTGATTGTCACAACAGGGGCTCAGGATGAGTTGAGTATTCCGGGACAAGTTCTTTCTTTAGCTAACCAATTAAAGAAACATTTTCCAGTTGACTTTTTGCTCGTTGATGGCGGTCATGGCTTATCAGAAGAAGAAGTAACGAAAATAAAAGAAGTTCTTTAAAAAACAAGCTGCAACCTTTGTTGATAAGTGGTTGCAGCTTGTTTTTTTCATGTGTGTTCAAATGATTTAGTTCTTTTTATTAATGAAAGCTTCCGCAAGGGCAAAGTCTCCTGCGTAAGGTTCATCTACGCCGTTTACTTTTTGATAAAGGTCGGCGCCTTTACCAGCTAAGACAATCGCATCATCAGCCGTTGTGCTTAAAGATAATGCGTGAGCAATTGCTTCGCCACGATCTAAAACGGTGTAAACAGGCATTTCTTTGGTAATATGGGTTTGAATTTCTTGGCAAATTTTTGCTGGATCTTCACTGGCTGGGTCATCGGTTGTTAGGACTGCAACATCAGCCAATTCAGAAAGAACCCTACCAAAGTCTTTGCGGCGAGAAATCGCTTTGTCTCCCGTGCTACCGACAAGAACAATTAAGCGGCCGTCAGGATGTTCTTCACGGACAAAGGTTAAAAGATTCTTCAAACTGTCATAGTTATGAGCGTAATCAACATAGACGGTTGCACCATTGGTATTCGTTAAAGATTCCATCCGGCCAGGGACGGTGGTTGCTGCGATCCCTTGTTGACACTCTTCTTTTGAAGCTCCCACAAGGACACTAGCAATCGCCGCACTTAACGCATTACCTTTGTTAAAATCACCACCTAAACGAAGGTGATAAGAGCCGGCCAATTCTAACGCATCTGCAGGACTTTCAACGATAAAACGTAAGGAATCCTCTGAAGAAACAGCGAATGAATAGTCAACTTCTGAAGCTGGCTGACTGCCATAGACAATGGCAGGGACTTTTTGCTGTTGTGCAGTTTCTTTAAGTAATGGAAAATAATCAGCTTCGTGATTCAACACAATGACTTTAGAATGTGTAATCAATTGACGTTTGCAATAAAAGTAATCGTCAAAGGTTGGATGTTCAATTGGACTGATATGGTCGGGGGTAATGTTTAAAAAAATGCCGACATCAAAAAATAACTTGTAGACACGATTAGTTTTGTAGGCTTGGGAAGAAACTTCCATAATAAAATGAGTCATCCCGTTAGCAACAGCGGTTGCCATCATTCGATACAAGTCCAAAGATTCGGGTGTAGTCAAGGCAGATTTAAAGAATGTTTTGCCATCTAATGTCGAATTCATGGTAGAAAGCAAGGCTGTTTTTTGTTGTGTAGCAACATCTAAAATATATTTGGTGAAATAAGCCGCTGTTGTTTTACCCTTGGTTCCAGTAAAGCCAATCAGTTTTAATTTATTTTGTGGATAATCATAAAAAGCCATGCTTAACACAGCCATTGCTTTTTTAATGTCAGTCACGATAATTCCTAGTTGCGCCGGAACCTCATAAGGCACCTCAGAAACATAGATTTCTAGGCCGTCTTTTACAGCATTTTCTAAATAGATTTCTTTAAAGTTTAATCCTTTACAAAAAAAGAGTGTTTCTGCTGTTACGTCTCTCGAATCGTAAGAAAGAGCCGTTACTTCTCGTTGACCTAACGTGTCGGAAAGGGTCAAGTGCCAGCCTTCTGGTGAAATAAATTCTTTTAATAAATCTTCTTTTTCTAAGCAATCGCGAATTGCGAATAATGAAATCGTCACTTTTTTTGCCTCCAAACGTTTCAACGAAATTTCAAAACTGATGTCATTATAGCATTATTTTTCTTTTAAAAAAACCATCTCGTTAGCGTGAGAAAATCCATGAGAAATGTTAAAATAGGATAATTCTTCGAGAAAGTCGTTGCATATCCCAAGATGAACAATTAAAATAAAGAAAGCATACTCAAAGAATATTGGAGGACAAAATGATCAATCAACCAAATTCAGTTGATCAACCAATCCTGACGAACCAAGAAAAAATGGTCAAAGGCTCAGCTTGGATGACAGCTAGTAATATTATCTCCCGCATGTTAGGGGCGATTTACATCATCCCCTGGTACGCTTGGATGGGCGAGCACGGAAACGAAGCGAACAGTTTGTTTTCAATGGGGTATACGATTTATGCCTTATTCCTAATGATCTCTACCGCCGGAATTCCAGGTGCGATTGCCAAGCAGACCTCGCATTATAATTCATTGAACGAATATAAAATTAGTCGACAGCTCTTTTATCGTGCCTTACAACTAATGGGTGGCTTAGGTGTGGTTTTTGCTATTGTGATGTATTTGGCATCTCCGGCATTAGCAGCTTTGTCTGGCGGAGGACCTGAATTAGTTCCAACGATGCGTTCATTAAGTTTAGCCGTTTTAGTTTTCCCAAGCATGAGTGTCATTCGCGGTTATTTCCAAGGAAATCAAGAAATGATGCCCTTTGCTTTATCACAAATTGTTGAACAAGTAGCACGAGTGTTTTACATGTTATTAACCGCTTTTATTATCATGAAAGTCTTTGAAGGTAATTACGTTACAGCGGTGACCCAAGCCACTTTTGCGGCATTTATTGGGATGCTCGCAAGTTTTGCGGTTTTAGGTTATTACATGTACAAACAAAAACCATTATTTGATTATTTAGAAGAACACAGCGCCAATGAACATGAGATTGCCCCAAAAGAGTTATTGATTGAAACTTTTAAAGAGGCGATTCCTTTTATCGTAGTTGGCTCAGGAGTGACTGTCTTTAAACTTGTCGATCAGTTTACTTTCTCAAACTTTATGCGTTTGTTTACGGATTATTCAGATACCCAATTACGAGAGCTTTTCGGTATTTTTAATGCCAATCCGGACAAATTAACCATGATTGTCGTGGCTTTAGCGACTTCGATTTCGGCTACTGGATTACCGTTGATTACAGAAGCGGTCACCTTAAAAAATCACCGTGAGTTAGCGCGTTTGATTAGTAATAATTTACAACTTTTTGTGTTTGTAATGTTGCCAGCAACGTTCGGTATGATTGTTTTAGCGCAACCACTATACACTGTTTTTTACATGCCAGATGCTTTAGGTACTTCTTTATTAGTGCAAGCTTGTTACGCTAGTTTATTCTTGGGCTTGTATATGTTAGTGTCAAATATGTTGATGGGGATGTATGAAAATCGTGACGCAATGCGTTATTTAGGAATTGGTTTAGCAGTGAAATTAATCGTGCAATTCCCCGCAATCCGTTTATTTGAAGTTTACGGTCCGTTATTAGCAACGATGATTGGCTTTACGGTTTCTTGCGTATTGATTCTAAGAAGAATTCGTCAAGTGACACGTTTTAATTACAAATTAACCTTACGGCGAACATTGTTAATGTTCTGTATTACAGTCATCATGATGATTATCGCTTTGATTTTCCGTCAGTTCTTGTATCTATTTTTAGATCCAACTAGACGTTTCCAAGCTTTCATTATCGTTGTAATTGTGGCTGCTGCAGGAGGCGCTTTTTATGGCTATTCGGTCTTGAAGATTCGCTTAGCTGATCGTTTATTAGGGAAAAATGCCGCAAAATTACGTGCAAAATTCAATATTAAATAATAGCTGATTGAACTACTTTCAGCAGATTCTCTTAAGAGACAAGGCTTGAGACATCGATCGATTCGATTTATGTCCCAAGCTATTTTTTTAAAGGAAAGAGGAATGACGATGCGTTTAGATAAATTTTTAGCCGATGTTGGTATCGGTAGTCGTAAAGAAATCAAACAATTGTTAAAGAAAAAAGTCGTTACGGTGAATGGTGACGTCGTAAAAGAAGCCAAAACACAAGTAAATGAAGAAACAGATCAAATTGCCTTGATGGGAGAAATTCTTACGTATCAGAAATTCTTTTATTACATGTTGCATAAACCACAAGGTGTCATTTCTGCGACGGAAGATCAGCGAGATGAAACGGTAATTGACTTGTTAACTGATCAGGATTACCGTGCCGACTTGTTCCCAGTTGGTCGCTTGGATAAAGATACCGAAGGCTTGCTTCTATTAACAAATGATGGCCAGTTAGCGCATCAATTATTATCGCCTAAAAAGCATGTGGATAAAGAATATTTAGCTGAAGTTGAGGGACTTGTGACAGCGGAAGATTGTCAACTGTTTGCGCAAGGATTTGCCTTGAAAGATGGAGAAATGGTTAAACCAAGTCGTTTAGTCATTGAGACGATCAATGAGGAAGAAGGGACTTCCGTAGTCCGTTTAGTGATTCAAGAGGGAAAATTCCGTCAAGTCAAACGGATGTTAGCCACTGTAGGCAAACCTGTGACGTATTTAAAACGATTACGAATGGGTGAACTATGGTTAGATGAAACGTTAGAACTAGGGGAATATCGGCCCTTGACAGAAGACGAATTGCAACAACTACAACCTAAACAATCATACCTCAATTAAAATAAACAAAAACCCAGCCCTTTCTGCGGAAAAGATAAAAAATTTCTCGAAAAATAGTGTCGGGTTTCTTTCTTTTTCTGCATAAAATGGTATGATTGACTATGTAGAACTTTATGAATAGGAGTGACAACAAATGACAATTGATTGGACAAAAGAAGTCGAAGCACGTAAAGCCGACTTATTAGAAGATTTACAAAACTTATTACGGATCAACAGTGAACGTGATGATGCACAAGCAACACCTGAAGCGCCCTTTGGACCTGGGCCAGTTGCTGGCTTAAAACACATGTTAGCGTATGGTGAACGTGATGGCTTTACGGTGAAAAATGTCGACAATTACGCTGGACACATTGAATATGGTGAAGGCGACGAAACGTTAGGGATTTTTGGTCATATGGACGTTGTTCCTGCTGGTGATGGTTGGGAAACAGATCCTTATGAACCAGTCATTAAAGATGGCAAAATTTATGCACGTGGTGCAAGCGATGATAAAGGCCCAAGTATGGCTGCTTATTACGCAATGAAAATTATCAAAGAATTAGGCTTACCCGTGTCTAAAAAAATCCGTTTCGTAGTAGGAAGTGACGAAGAAAGCGGCTGGGGCGATATGGATTACTATTTCCAACATGAAGAAGCGCCAGACTTTGGTTTCTCACCAGATGCTGAGTTCCCAATTATTAATGGGGAAAAAGGAAATGTGACTATTCGTTTAACTTTCCGAGGCGGTAACGGCGCTGATTATAAATTAGAAAGCTTCAAATCTGGCTTACGTGAAAACATGGTTCCGGGAACAGCAGATGCTGTTGTAACGGCTGCTTCAGCAGACGAAGCGGCTTCACTAGCTGCTAGCTTTGAAACATTCATCAAACAAGAAGCAAAAATTTCAGGTAACGCAGAACTTTCAGATAAAACAGTGACTTTCCATGTAGTTGGTAAAGGGGCTCACGGGGCTAGCCCACAATCTGGAATTAACGCAGCGACTTTCTTGGCAACTTTCTTAAATGATTACAGCTTTGCAGAAGGCGCATACAGCTTTATTAATACCATTGCTGAATTTATCCATGAAGATTTTTATGGCAAAAAATTAGGTGTGGCTTTTGAAGACGAAAAAATGGGTAAATTGACAATGAACGCTGGGATTGTTAACTTTGATTCAGAAAATCCTGAAAATAGCTTAGTAACATTAAACTTCCGCTATCCAAAAGGAACTTCAGCAGAAGAATTACAAGCAAAAGTTCAAGCAACAGTCGGTGAAACGGTCACTGCAACACAAGGAGATCGCAACCAAGAACCGCATTATGTACCAGTTGATGATCCATTGGTGGCAACGTTACTACAAGTTTACGAAGACCATACAGGCGAAAAAGGCCAAGAACAAATCATTGGTGGCGGTACTTATGGCCGCTTATTAAAACGTGGTGTTGCCTATGGCGCAATGTTCCCTGGCTACACAGACACAATGCACCAAGCCAACGAATTTATGGAATTAGATGACTTATTCCGAGCAGCTGCTATTTATGCAGATGCGATTTATCGTTTAGCGAAGTAAATATATTTTTAAATCCATTCACTTACTTTTCATTCCTTTTAAAATGTTGACAATATGGTGTTATCAATTTTAAAGAAATGAATAAAAGTGATTAATAGTTAGTATTTGTTGTGATAAAGTTGTGGAGTTTTTACTGATTATGTCTAAACTCCACAACCTATTTTGACTCCTGTGTCAATATTCCAAGCAAAAAAGTTTGAAAGAAATAGTTAGTAGTAACTAAAAATAAGAAAGATAGAAAACATTACGATATTGAGAGAATAATTGAATCTCAAGTTTCATAGATTATTCAGTAAAAGGCACACTTAAATGATCCTTACAGCAACTAATTTTTTTATATGGTATAAAAGGATGAGATGCTAATGGCTACGCAACAAGAGAAATTCGATCATTATTGAACCAACGAATATAGCTACCAATCCCAACAATTGCTTCATCCAGTGTTTGAAACGATTGGAAATTTATATATTCTCGTTTTAAAATCGAGTGAAAGCTCTCTATTCTTGCATTATCCCCTGGACAACCTTTTCGAGAATAATAATGCTCTGTTTTTTTTTTTGTTTTTAAAGTATGATTAAATAAATCGCTCGTATATTGGCTACCCATGTCGCTGTGAATGATTTCTATTCCTTGTACGTGTAAATCTACTTTACTTAGTATACTTGTTGCTAATTCTTTTGTCATGGCTGCTCCAACTTTGTGAGCGATAACCCTTCGGGTTACCGGATTATATAGGCTAGCTAAATAGACCCACTTCCCTCTCACTGGAACATACGTGATATTGGTTAGAAGAACGTTAGACCAATCCGTTATTTTCATTATTAAGTTTGCTAATTTATCAAATTCACAGTAGGTTTTAAGCTTTTTCATTTTCTTTATCATTTGAGATTAAATCCCTAATTCACGCATTAGCCGATAAATAAGGTAGTTACTGACAGGGATAGCTAAATCATCATTGAAATACTTTGTCAATCTTGGATACGATAGCCAGGATTTTAGTACTTTTTCTTTTAGCTGTTGTCGCCTTATCATTCGTTCACTTGGTTTCCAATTCAAGTAGGCATAATAGGTTATTCTTGGGATTTTGAAGATGTTCAAGATTCGTGTAATGCGGTGCTTGGCTTCTGAATTAGTACGGACCACTCGTAAGACAATCGTTCGTCATTTGGCGATTAATTCTTTGCCAAAAGAACCGCTGCTCGCTTTAAAATATTAATTTCTTCTTTTAAGCGTTTGCTTTCCCTTAATAATTTTCGTTCTTTTATTGAAAGCACATCCACTTAGTAATCGTAGATATACTAACATTGTATTCCTTCGATAATGAGTTAGCAAACCGACCGGTCTGATGAAGAGATACCATAGATTCTTTAAATTCTTTTGAATATCTTGTCGTTGATTTTTTTTTGCATAATAAAAAACTCCTTTAATAGATTATAGCGAATAACTTGTCCGCATTTCTATTATAGGAGCCAGCCCCACTTGTTGGTGATTCGGAAGCAATAACAGAATACAAGGGTTGAAAATAACTTAACAATAAAACATCTAAAAATAATGATTTTATCTTCGTAAAGACACCCCTTCAAATTAAAGATTTCACTTATTTGAGTCTAACTAGATACCGTTCTGCGTTCCAACCTCTTTCCTACGTTTAGTCAAGTACTTTTTTCTATATATTTATCAGGAAAAAAGTATACGAAATAAACCTAATAAATGAGAAAATTTTTTATTAGGTATGCTATAATTTTGGTAAGGATATATTCCTTATTGGTCGTTAGAGGCCGTGTATGAGTAATCATACGTACTTGAATGTCGTACCATTGAGTGGAGACATTTCAAGAGCTTGTTGATGCAAGCGACTAGCGCAACCTTATGCTTTTTGGGCGAAGGTTGCGTTTTTAATTTGTAATAATAATCGACAATGTGATTGGGTGCAGCTGCTTGCTGCCGAATCATGTTCATCATAATAAAATACAAATTCTTTCGTGACTTTGGATTCCCATGTTTATTCATGTGTTCTTGGGCAATATATTTTCCAGATTGATACCTTCTGGTATCGACACCGACAAAAGCGTTCAATTGTTTGTGAGAAGAAAACCGGCGAATGTCTCCTAATTCACCAATAATGAGTCCTGCAGAAAGTTCACCAATTCCTAGAATGCTTTGATACAAATCAAATTCTTCTGTTTGTTTGGCTGCTTCAATTAACTGTGCAGCTAATTGTTCTTTCGTTGTCAGTAATTGTTTCAATTGTTGGGCATAGTACACCACTTTTTGAACAGAAATACTTTGTCCAGATTCTGCTGGATAGGAATTTTGCGCCAAGGAAAGTAAGGTTTGTGCTTTCGCCAAGGCTTTTTGATCGGAGATTTTTTTATCGGTATTTTTCTTCAAAAGATTTTTTACTTTTGTTTGACTCAATCCTACTAAATAAGCTGGATGCGGAAATAGCTCGACAAGATTTAAAGCGAGTTTTGATAAGCGGTTGGTAAAAAGGGTTTCTAGTTCTGGAAAAGTTAGTTGTAAAGCGGTATGGAGGTGCATTCTCATGTGTTTAATGTCACTTTCAATTTGTTGATAAAAGCGTGCTAAGTCCCGTGTTTGTTCATAAATTTCTGATGATTGTTGTTTTTGTTTCCGCAAAAATTGACTGTGAGTTTGAGCCAGACGATGGGCATCCCGTTTATCTGTTTTGACTGAACGTAAGTCACTATTCAGTTGTCTTTTGGCTTCTAAAGGGTTTAATAAACAATAGGCGAAATGATTCTTTTGGCAAAACGTTTCAATGACTCTTGAATAAACTCCCGTTACTTCAAAAACGATTTGTGGTCGTTCTGGAAGAGCATAAATTTCTTGAAGAAGCTGGCAAAAATACGGTTTATCATGAAGAATTTCTTGTTCAAAAAGACAAGTAGTTTCATGATAAATAACGGTGTAACTTTTTCCCATTGAGACATCTAAAGCAAGTACATACATGATTTTCATCTCCTAAAAAGTGTTGAAAGGTTCTTCACTGTTTCCTTTCGTTCCTAATTTCCTTCACACGGGCTCGAAGCCCCAACATACTTAAACCAGATTTTAAAATGACAGTGAAGGAGACCATTTTTTGTTTGGGACTCGAAGTCCAAGAGGTCATGTTCGGTCATCCTTTCACTTACAACTATACGCTTAAAAGAGCAATAGAGGGTAAATTCATCCGTCGATGAATTTACCCTCTAATCTTAGTATGTTTTTCTTGTAAGAATATAAAACAAGAAGTTATTCTTAATACTTGATAAATTAGCTTTTTACTGATATGACGGGATATACTGACGGCTATTCTTAATTATTTGTTTGTCTTTATATAACAAAAAGAACTTCATTAAGATTCTTTACTCATTAATTATGAAAAAAGAAATCTCTTTTTTTTGCAATCGCTTTCCTTTTTAAAAATAAAAAAATCCTGTCAATTACTTCCTTTTATTTATTTTTGAAAATTTAAGCCGCTCCATACAACGAATTGCAAAAATTCTTTGTTCTAGTAAAGAATCTGAGTAAATATCCAGTGTCATTTGTGTCGAAGAATGACCTAGAAGCGCACTAACAGAAGAAATATCTGCACCATTTTCTAAACATCGTGTTGCAAATGTATGACGAAGCTGATGGAAATGAATATTTACTAAGCCTGCTTTTTACAGATTCGCTGAAAGTGATAGGATAATAAACGCGGTTCATAAGGCTTATTGTTAACAGAAAAAACGTACGTTGACTGTTTATTTTTTGCATGTTCCTTTAATAATAGAATCAATTTTCTTGATAATGGTACTACTTTGAGCAGCCTGACTTTTAGCAGGAGCCTCAGTTAAAATGGTCTTATTTTCATTAGGGAGCGGTAAACGCTGATAAGTATTTTCAACATAAAAGTTGACGATCAAATTGTATATTATTCCATTTCAACGCGGAAATCTCTCCAATTCTAAGCCCCGTATGCATAGCAACTATGACTGCTAAAGAACTAGGGGTTGCAATGGTTTCAATAGTATTCTCTAACCTTTTTGTTGCTCATGTAAAGATAATGCATGCACTTTCTCTTTACTTTGGGTAAGACAACATTTGAACAAGGATTAATTAATACTTTTTATACGCAACTCTTAATGTCTCACTTAAAAGTGTTATCATTATTTTAATACTTGCTGGGGAGAGAGATTGCTTTTCCAATTGACTGACTAATTGCTGTACTTTTGTAGCTGAAATTTCGTGTAAAGGTAGGTCCCTAAAGAAGGTAATAAATACTTTTTTAGTTTATAACTGTAGCTGAAAAAGTAGAGTCTTTGACTATTCCTTGAATGTTCAGTAGCCATTCTCTACACCATACTTTATAAGACAATGAGCCAACCCTTTTATAATGGTTCATCTTAGCGACCTTTTTTCCGCAAAGGAATTAAACGATTTCTCACTTCACTTAATGTTCTACCGTAAATGTACCCATAATGCAATCGTCCATTGGGACGTCGACCAATTGGATAACGGCCCTCCCAGCGACCATCTTTTCGTTTATAAATATTTTCTCCAGTTCGTGGCATAAAATAACTTCATCCTTTCTACTTGTTGACGGCTTAATTTGACGGAAAAATAAAAAAGACTATTAGATATCTTAATTTTAACTTTTTGAGCTACCTCTATTAAGTATAAGAGATTTACGAATAAATAGTAATAGTTATTCTTGTGTTTATATTCTAATAGTATTATAATGTTAAGGTGAAATATTGTAGTAGATTTTAAATAATTAATATATTCCCATGTTTAAAATGATTCTAAATGTATAAAAAACTTCTTGTTTTATATTCTTACAAGAAAAAAGAGGCGGGAACGTAGAACAGCATTTAGTTAGATTCTAACATGTGAAATCTTTAGTTTAAAGGGGTGTCTTTATGAAGAAACGAAGTCTTTTATTATTGGGAGTTATAACGTTAGGTTGGGTTCAACCGGTTTGTACAGTGGTAGCAGAAAAAATGGAAACGACTATGCAAAGTTATTCTGCCGTTATGGATAAAAGTTTGAAAGACTCGGCATTACCCATGGTCGGTTCGCAACCTAATACAAAAGAGAAAACTAATGAAAGTCCACCACAAGAAAGGATGACGGAGACAGAGACTACTGAATCATCGAATATAACTAGTTCGAGTATAAAAAATAGTTCAATAGGACAAAGTACAACAAATTCTAGTTCTATAAAAGATTCAGCGTCAGCAACCTATGGAAATACATTTTTTAGTTCAGCTACCGAAAAAAAACACATTGAAGAAGCTAAAAGTACAACAACAGAAGATAAACAAGCATTGAATGGCGCATCAATTATTGTAAATAGAGAAAATTTTGGTTCTTATTTTACTAATTTAGGTACGGCTACTTATGATTCTAGTACAGGGGTTGCTATATTGACAGAAGCGAAAGAAGAACAGGTAGGTGCATTCACTTTAAATAGTAAACTATCATTTAATACTAATTTTTCTTTTAAAGGTGCTCTAAACCTAGGTACAAATAAAAATGGTGCAGATGGTTTAGGCTTTGCATTTCATCAAGGAAATACAACGGATATTGGCTTTTCCGGGAATGGTTTGGGAATTACAGGATTACAGAATGCTATTGGCTTTAAGGCTGATACATATTACAATATTCCGGGAGCTCCTGAATCGGATGAGGATGATATATATATATCAAGACCTAATGAATCCGCACAGTATGGCGGACCTGGAGACATAGAGCAGGCTCCCTATGGAGCGTTTGTAACAACAAATTTTGAAAAAATTATGAATCAAGCTGGAAAAAAAGAAGTTACTAGATGGTGGCCAACTTTCACAGATCCTAAAAAACTTAGTAAAGATGACATCGATGGGAATTTTCACGATTTTTCTATTATTTATGATGCAGCAACGCGAAAACTAACTGTAAGCTTTACACAATCTTCAGGGAATATACAAACTTGGGAGCGATCTATTGATAATGATTATACTACTGCTGCGTTTACCATTCTTGGATCAACTGGCTTAGCGTTTAATAAACAACAAGTTAGATTTGATGAGTTTTCTTTTCAAGAGGCAGCAACTGTTAATGTTAAATATGTTGATACTAATAAAAAGGAAATAGCTCAAGGGGAAGTTACATATCCTCAAGGTGCTTATGTTAATGGGACATACACAACTGAAAAAAAAGTTATACCTGGTTATACTTTTAAAGAAATGGATCCGTCGGGTTTGGATTCGAAAGGTAATTTAACAGTGAGCGGAAGTAATGGTACGGTAACTTATATATATGACGTTAATAAGTATACTGTTAAGTATGATGCAAATGGTGGTAGGAATAGTGATGCTATGCCTGATCAGTCATTTTTATATAATCAATCACAAAATTTATCAGATAATTTATTTATTAGACCAGGATATACATTTAAAAACTGGGATGATCTAGCAAAAGGTGGAGGGAACTCTTATACTGATAAGCAAAATGTGAAGAATTTAGTCAGTGAATCAAATGGTACTGTAATTCTTTATGCGCAATGGACAGCGAATGAGCAAAGCGTTAACTTTGATGCCAATGGCGGAAGTACAGATCAAAAAACAATTACAGGTAAAACAGATGAAACGGTAGACCTCTCAGAGGTTAAACCAGCGAGCCGAGTTGGATATACCTTCAAAGGCTGGTACACTAGCAAAACTGGCGACACTAAAATGCCAGCAAACGTGAAATTGGCAGACGGCGGAGTGACATACTATGCGCAATGGACAGCGAATGAGCAAAGCGTTAACTTTGATGCCAATGGCGGAAGTACAGATCAAAAAACAATTACAGGTAAAACAGATGAAACGGTAGACCTCTCAGAGGTTAAACCGGCGAGCCGAGTTGGATATACCTTCAAAGGCTGGTACACTAGCAAAACTGGCGACACTAAAATGCCAGCAAACGTGAAATTGGCAGACGGCGGAGTGACATACTATGCGCAATGGACAGCGAATGAGCAAAGCGTTAACTTTGATGCCAATGGCGGAAGTACAGATCAAAAAACAATTACAGGTAAAACAGATGAAACGGTAGACCTCTCAGAGGTTAAACCGGCGAGCCGAGTTGGATATACCTTCAAAGGCTGGTACACTAGCAAAACTGGCGACACTAAAATGCCAGCAAACGTGAAATTGGCAGACGGCGGAGTGACATACTATGCGCAATGGACAGCGAATGAGCAAAGCGTTAACTTTGATGCCAATGGCGGAAGTACAGATCAAAAAACAATTACAGGTAAAACAGATGAAACGGTAGACCTCTCAGAGGTTAAACCAGCGAGCCGAGTTGGATATACCTTCAAAGGCTGGTACACTAGCAAAACTGGCGACACTAAAATGCCAGCAAACGTGAAATTGGCAGACGGCGGAGTGACATACTATGCGCAATGGACAGCGAATGAGCAAAGCGTTAACTTTGATGCCAATGGCGGAAGTACAGATCAAAAAACAATTACAGGTAAAACAGATGAAACGGTAGACCTCTCAGAGGTTAAACCAGCGAGCCGAGTTGGATATACCTTCAAAGGCTGGTACACTAGCAAAACTGGCGACACTAAAATGCCAGCAAACGTGAAATTGGCAGACGGCGGAGTGACATACTATGCGCAATGGACAGCGAATGAGCAAAGCGTTAACTTTGATGCCAATGGCGGAAGTACAGATCAAAAAACAATTACAGGTAAAACAGATGAAACGGTAGACCTCTCAGAGGTTAAACCAGCGAGCCGAGTTGGATATACCTTCAAAGGCTGGTACACTAGCAAAACTGGCGACACTAAAATGCCAGCAAACGTGAAATTGGCAGACGGCGGAGTGACATACTATGCGCAATGGACAGCGAATGAGCAAAGCGTTAACTTTGATGCCAATGGCGGAAGTACAGATCAAAAAACAATTACAGGTAAAACAGATGAAACGGTAGACCTCTCAGAGGTTAAACCAGCGAGCCGAGTTGGATATACCTTCAAAGGCTGGTACACTAGCAAAACTGGCGACACTAAAATGCCAGCAAACGTGAAATTGGCAGACGGCGGAGTGACATACTATGCGCAATGGACAGCGAATGAGCAAAGCGTTAACTTTGATGCCAATGGCGGAAGTACAGATCAAAAAACAATTACAGGTAAAACAGATGAAACGGTAGACCTCTCAGAGGTTAAACCAGCGAGCCGAGTTGGATATACCTTCAAAGGCTGGTACACTAGCAAAACTGGCGACACTAAAATGCCAGCAAACGTGAAATTGGCAGACGGCGGAGTGACATACTATGCGCAATGGACAGCGAATGAGCAAAGCGTTAACTTTGATGCCAATGGCGGAAGTACAGATCAAAAAACAATTACAGGTAAAACAGATGAAACGGTAGACCTCTCAGAGGTTAAACCAGCGAGCCGAGTTGGATATACCTTCAAAGGCTGGTACACTAGCAAAACTGGCGACACTAAAATGCCAGCAAACGTGAAATTGGCAGACGGCGGAGTGACATACTATGCGCAATGGACAGCGAATGAGCAAAGCGTTAACTTTGATGCCAATGGCGGAAGTACAGATCAAAAAACAATTACAGGTAAAACAGATGAAACGGTAGACCTCTCAGAGGTTAAACCAGCGAGCCGAGTTGGATATACCTTCAAAGGCTGGTACACTAGCAAAACTGGCGACACTAAAATGCCAGCAAACGTGAAATTGGCAGACGGCGGAGTGACATACTATGCGCAATGGACAGCGAATGAGCAAAGCGTTAACTTTGATGCCAATGGCGGAAGTACAGATCAAAAAACAATTACAGGTAAAACAGATGAAACGGTAGACCTCTCAGAGGTTAAACCAGCGAGCCGAGTTGGATATACCTTCAAAGGCTGGTACACTAGCAAAACTGGCGACACTAAAATGCCAGCAAACGTGAAATTGGCAGACGGCGGAGTGACATACTATGCGCAATGGACAGCGAATGAGCAAAGCGTTAACTTTGATGCCAATGGCGGAAGTACAGATCAAAAAACAATTACAGGTAAAACAGATGAAACGGTAGACCTCTCAGAGGTTAAACCAGCGAGCCGAGTTGGATATACCTTCAAAGGCTGGTACACTAGCAAAACTGGCGACACTAAAATGCCAGCAAACGTGAAATTGGCAGACGGCGGAGTGACATACTATGCGCAATGGACAGCGAATGAGCAAAGCGTTAACTTTGATGCCAATGGCGGAAGTACAGATCAAAAAACAATTACAGGTAAAACAGATGAAACGGTAGACCTCTCAGAGGTTAAACCAGCGAGCCGAGTTGGATATACCTTCAAAGGCTGGTACACTAGCAAAACTGGCGACACTAAAATGCCAGCAAACGTGAAATTGGCAGACGGCGGAGTGACATACTATGCGCAATGGACAGCGAATGAGCAAAGCGTTAACTTTGATGCCAATGGCGGAAGTACAGATCAAAAAACAATTACAGGTAAAACAGATGAAACGGTAGACCTCTCAGAGGTTAAACCGGCGAGCCGAGTTGGATATACCTTCAAAGGCTGGTACACTAGCAAAACTGGCGACACTAAAATGCCAGCAAACGTGAAATTGGCAGACGGCGGAGTGACATACTATGCGCAATGGACAGCGAATGAGCAAAGCGTTAACTTTGATGCCAATGGCGGAAGTACAGATCAAAAAACAATTACAGGTAAAACAGATGAAACGGTAGACCTCTCAGAGGTTAAACCGGCGAGCCGAGTTGGATATACCTTCAAAGGCTGGTACACTAGCAAAACTGGCGACACTAAAATGCCAGCAAACGTGAAATTGGCAGACGGCGGAGTGACATACTATGCGCAATGGACAGCGAATGAGCAAAGCGTTAACTTTGATGCCAATGGCGGAAGTACAGATCAAAAAACAATTACAGGTAAAACAGATGAAACGGTAGACCTCTCAGAGGTTAAACCAGCGAGCCGAGTTGGATATACCTTCAAAGGCTGGTACACTAGCAAAACTGGCGACACTAAAATGCCAGCAAACGTGAAATTGGCAGACGGCGGAGTGACATACTATGCGCAATGGACAGCGAATGAGCAAAGCGTTAACTTTGATGCCAATGGCGGAAGTACAGATCAAAAAACAATTACAGGTAAAACAGATGAAACGGTAGACCTCTCAGAGGTTAAACCGGCGAGCCGAGTTGGATATACCTTCAAAGGCTGGTACACTAGCAAAACTGGCGACACTAAAATGCCAGCAAACGTGAAATTGGCAGACGGCGGAGTGACATACTATGCGCAATGGACAGCGAATGAGCAAAGCGTTAACTTTGATGCCAATGGCGGAAGTACAGATCAAAAAACAATTACAGGTAAAACAGATGAAACGGTAGACCTCTCAGAGGTTAAACCAGCGAGCCGAGTTGGATATACCTTCAAAGGCTGGTACACTAGCAAAACTGGCGACACTAAAATGCCAGCAAACGTGAAATTGGCAGACGGCGGAGTGACATACTATGCGCAATGGACAGCGAATGAGCAAAGCGTTAACTTTGATGCCAATGGCGGAAGTACAGATCAAAAAACAATTACAGGTAAAACAGATGAAACGGTAGACCTCTCAGAGGTTAAACCAGCGAGCCGAGTTGGATATACCTTCAAAGGCTGGTACACTAGCAAAACTGGCGACACTAAAATGCCAGCAAACGTGAAATTGGCAGACGGCGGAGTGACATACTATGCGCAATGGACAGCGAATGAGCAAAGCGTTAACTTTGATGCCAATGGCGGAAGTACAGATCAAAAAACAATTACAGGTAAAACAGATGAAACGGTAGACCTCTCAGAGGTTAAACCAGCGAGCCGAGTTGGATATACCTTCAAAGGCTGGTACACTAGCAAAACTGGCGACACTAAAATGCCAGCAAACGTGAAATTGGCAGACGGCGGAGTGACATACTATGCGCAATGGACAGCGAATGAGCAAAGCGTTAACTTTGATGCCAATGGCGGAAGTACAGATCAAAAAACAATTACAGGTAAAACAGATGAAACGGTAGACCTCTCAGAGGTTAAACCAGCGAGCCGAGTTGGATATACCTTCAAAGGCTGGTACACTAGCAAAACTGGCGACACTAAAATGCCAGCAAACGTGAAATTGGCAGACGGCGGAGTGACATACTATGCGCAATGGACAGCGAATGAGCAAAGCGTTAACTTTGATGCCAATGGCGGAAGTACAGATCAAAAAACAATTACAGGTAAAACAGATGAAACGGTAGACCTCTCAGAGGTTAAACCAGCGAGCCGAGTTGGATATACCTTCAAAGGCTGGTACACTAGCAAAACTGGCGACACTAAAATGCCAGCAAACGTGAAATTGGCAGACGGCGGAGTGACATACTATGCGCAATGGACAGCGAATGAGCAAAGCGTTAACTTTGATGCCAATGGCGGAAGTACAGATCAAAAAACAATTACAGGTAAAACAGATGAAACGGTAGACCTCTCAGAGGTTAAACCAGCGAGCCGAGTTGGATATACCTTCAAAGGCTGGTACACTAGCAAAACTGGCGACACTAAAATGCCAGCAAACGTGAAATTGGCAGACGGCGGAGTGACATACTATGCGCAATGGACAGCGAATGAGCAAAGCGTTAACTTTGATGCCAATGGCGGAAGTACAGATCAAAAAACAATTACAGGTAAAACAGATGAAACGGTAGACCTCTCAGAGGTTAAACCAGCGAGCCGAGTTGGATATACCTTCAAAGGCTGGTACACTAGCAAAACTGGCGACACTAAAATGCCAGCAAACGTGAAATTGGCAGACGGCGGAGTGACATACTATGCGCAATGGACAGCGAATGAGCAAAGCGTTAACTTTGATGCCAATGGCGGAAGTACAGATCAAAAAACAATTACAGGTAAAACAGATGAAACGGTAGACCTCTCAGAGGTTAAACCAGCGAGCCGAGTTGGATATACCTTCAAAGGCTGGTACACTAGCAAAACTGGCGACACTAAAATGCCAGCAAACGTGAAATTGGCAGACGGCGGAGTGACATACTATGCGCAATGGACAGCGAATGAGCAAAGCGTTAACTTTGATGCCAATGGCGGAAGTACAGATCAAAAAACAATTACAGGTAAAACAGATGAAACGGTAGACCTCTCAGAGGTTAAACCAGCGAGCCGAGTTGGATATACCTTCAAAGGCTGGTACACTAGCAAAACTGGCGACACTAAAATGCCAGCAAACGTGAAATTGGCAGACGGCGGAGTGACATACTATGCGCAATGGACAGCGAATGAGCAAAGCGTTAACTTTGATGCCAATGGCGGAAGTACAGATCAAAAAACAATTACAGGTAAAACAGATGAAACGGTAGACCTCTCAGAGGTTAAACCAGCGAGCCGAGTTGGATATACCTTCAAAGGCTGGTACACTAGCAAAACTGGCGACACTAAAATGCCAGCAAACGTGAAATTGGCAGACGGCGGAGTGACATACTATGCGCAATGGACAGCGAATGAGCAAAGCGTTAACTTTGATGCCAATGGCGGAAGTACAGATCAAAAAACAATTACAGGTAAAACAGATGAAACGGTAGACCTCTCAGAGGTTAAACCAGCGAGCCGAGTTGGATATACCTTCAAAGGCTGGTACACTAGCAAAACTGGCGACACTAAAATGCCAGCAAACGTGAAATTGGCAGACGGCGGAGTGACATACTATGCGCAATGGACAGCGAATGAGCAAAGCGTTAACTTTGATGCCAATGGCGGAAGTACAGATCAAAAAACAATTACAGGTAAAACAGATGAAACGGTAGACCTCTCAGAGGTTAAACCAGCGAGCCGAGTTGGATATACCTTCAAAGGCTGGTACACTAGCAAAACTGGCGACACTAAAATGCCAGCAAACGTGAAATTGGCAGACGGCGGAGTGACATACTATGCGCAATGGACAGCGAATGGAAAAAACAAAAATAATAGTAATACTCAATCAGGTCAAGCAAAGCATATTAACGGTTCTAAGCCAAACTTGCCAAGCACAGGAGAGCAAAGAGAAAATATCTTTTATATTTTAGGAGGAGTAATAGTATTCTTGGCAATTGTATTATATGTAGTATCGAAAAAATAGAAGGAATAAATGATTATTTTATCAGTTCATCGCTTAAAGTTTATGATACTTTAAAAAGAAGAAGGTAAATAAAAGTCACAGAAAGATGGTAAAGATTTTTGAAATAATTTTCTTAAATAAAAACGCAAAAGACAACAATCCTAAGTGGAAGGTAAGCCGACCCCCAAAAGTTAGACCTAGAAATCTAACTTTTGGAGGTTTTTTGTCTCTTTGTCAAATAATGTTTACTAAAGAGTCCAGAGACAAAAATAAAGGCTGGCATATAGAATGAATAGATCCAAAAGTTGATCGTTTCCATGAGTCGTGAAGGAGAAGCCTCAAGATCTAAAATATGCCCAAAAATCACTAAGAAAATTAAAAAAAGTTTCACGTTGTCCCATTTATAAATTCGCTTGTCGTTTTCCATAACGATCACTCCTTTTAGTAGAAAACAGTTCACTTTTGTTTAATGCAGAAGAGGACAATTTTTCCATTCATTGAGTAGATAATTGTAGATACGAACCGGCAGCCGTTAAATGAGCCCCCACATACTTGCGCTTAAAACAAAAAATTAGGCAGGATGTTAGTCTTAAATTATACTGAAAGAGTGACGATCCTCCAAAGATTTTGTTTATTAAGAAGTGAAAGATGCGGTGAAAATAAATGATAAAATTTCAAAATGTTTCAAAAGTATATCAAGAAAATGCTGTTTTGTCCGATGTGAATTTAACAATCCAACAAGGCGAATTTTTTGTATTAGTAGGGCCGAGTGGTAGTGGAAAAACGACGACTTTGAAAATGATTAATCGGCTCATTGAGCCAACGACAGGTGAAGTGGCTCTCAATGAACAAGCGGTAACCAATTATCCTTTACGTGAATTACGACTAAAAATTGGCTATGTTCTTCAGCAAATTGCCTTATTTCCTAACTTAACCGTGGCGGAAAATATTGAGTTGATTCCTGAAATGAAAAAATGGCCCAAAGAGCAACGCAGAGAGCGAACCATTGAACTATTGAAAAAAGTTCAGCTGGATCCTGAGGAATATCTGCATCGTAAGCCAGCAGCGCTTTCAGGAGGCGAACAACAACGTATCGGGATTTTACGCGCCATTGCAGCCGAACCAGAAGTGATTTTAATGGATGAACCTTTTAGCGCGCTAGATCCGATTTCAAGACATCATCTTCAACGTTTGGTGAAAGAACTTCATCAGGAATTAGCGAGTACCATTGTTTTTGTGACCCATGATATGAATGAAGCTTTACTGTTAGGAGAGCGCATCTGTATTATGGACGCTGGCAAAATTATTCAAGTCGATACGCCAGAAGCCATTCAAAAACATCCGAAAAATAATTTTGTCGGTCAATTTTTCAAACAATCTTCGCCAGAACTAGCGAACTATTGTGGCGCTGACTTGACTGCATTTTTAGAAGCCGCAGATGAGACGATTGAGCCAGTGCCGACTGTTTTCATGGAAACCAATTTAAAAGAGATTGTCCAACTCATTAATGCACAAGAGAAAGCAAATTTAGTAGAAAAACAACAAGTTTTAGGGTGTATCACCTCAAAAACGATTACTCGTTTTATGGAACAGCTGTTGGAAAGCGAGGGACAGTAGATGCAAGCACTGATTGAAACTTTTTTCGCTCGAAAAGAAGAATATCTGCAAGCGTTAATCGAGCATATGCAATTGTCCTTTATCTCGTTATTATTCGCTGCGTTGATTGCAATTCCTTTAGCCATTTATTTAACGAGTCATCGTAAGTTAGCGGAAAGTCTGTTACAAGTGACTGGGATTTTCCAAACCATCCCTTCTTTAGCCTTGCTAGGCTTACTGATTCCGTTAATTGGTATTGGTCGACCACCGGCAATTGTTGCGCTAGTGATTTATGCCTTATTCCCAATTTTACAAAACACCTATACTGGTTTGACGGAAATTGATCCTTCGTTAGAAGAAGCCGCAGAAGCATTTGGGATGAGTAAAAAAGAAAAACTGTTTAAGTTTGAGTTGCAAATGGCATTACCATTTATTATTTCAGGTATTCGAACGGCTACCGTTTTAATTATTGGTACGGCCACGTTGGCGGCGTTAATTGGAGCAGGTGGTTTAGGGACCTTCATTTTATTAGGAATTGATCGAAATAATTTATCGTTGATTTTTATTGGAGCCCTTTCATCGGCTGCACTAGCAGTCTTATTTAATTATGGAATTCATTGGTTGGAAAAAGCGAATGGGCGGCGACTAATCATTGGCGGTACTATTTTAGGCCTTTTGTTAGGTGGTTCATTTTTCTGGAATCAACAAACTTCTTCAAAGGAAAAACAGCTGACAATTGCTGGCAAATTAGGAGCGGAACCAGATATTATTATTAATATGTATAAAGCCTTAATTGAAGAAAATAGCGACATTCAGGTGACGTTAAAGCCAAACTTTGGCAAGACTACTTTTTTATATAATGCCTTGAAATCAGATGAAATCGATCTTTATCCGGAATTTACAGGAACAGTGATCGAAACCTTTTTAAAAAATCCTCCTCAGCTAGACAATCAACCTCAAGTAGTCTATGAAGCGGCACGCGCTGGCTTGAAAAAGCAAGAAAACCTTACTTTGTTGAAACCGATGCGCTATGAAAATACGTATGCCGTCGCAGTTAAGCGCTCATTTGCAAAAGCGCATCAATTAAAAACGATTAGTGATTTACAGAAAATTAGCAATCAGTTGAAAGCAGGTTTTACGTTAGAATTTATTGATCGGCAAGATGGTTATAAGGGATTACAAGAAAAATATCATTTAAATCTGAATGTCCAATCGATGGAACCGGCGTTACGCTATCAAGCGATTAATAATGGTGAGGTAAATGTGATTGATGCCTATTCAACGGATAGTGAATTGAGACAATACGATTTAGTAACGTTAGAAGATGATCAAGCGCTATTTCCGCCTTATCAAGGAGCACCACTTATTAAAACAGCAACGTTGGAAAAATATCCAGAATTAGCAGAAATATTGAATAAATTGGCAGGAAAAATTAGCGAAGAAGAAATGAGTGAAATGAATTATCAAGTCAATGTGGAGGGGCAAGATCCTAGCATAGTGGCGAAAGACTATTTAAAAGAAAAGAATCTTCTTAAATAAGTATTTTTTACTGAAAAAGACTGGTATATAAACATTTATCCAGTCTTTTTCAGATAAATAAAGAGTTTAATGTGAAAAGTACCTGTATTTTTACTCATTTTTGGATATAATAAAAGAAATGAATGGAGAGGAGTGGTCTATATGAAAAAAGCAGAACGTCAACGTTTGATTAAACAATTAATTATGCAACAAGAAATTGAAACACAAGATGAATTAATCACTCGTTTGGAAGAACTTGGCGTCCGAGCCACTCAAGCGACTGTTTCAAGAGATATCCGTGAAATGAGTATTGTTAAAACACATGGTGCAGATGGTCGTGTCAAATATGCAATTTTTTCTCAAGCACAAGGCACAAGCAGTGAAGAGAAATTACGAGAATCAGTAAAAGATTCAGTTGTTCGAATGGAGCGAGTACAATTTATTGTCATCTTGCATACAGAGATGGGAAATGCCGATGTGGTGAGTAACTTTTTAGATGAAGTAGCTTATCCAGAAGTGGCCGGTACAGTGGCTGGTGCGGATACGATTATTGTGATTACACGTTCAGAAGAGGATGCGGAACACTTTATCGAACGTATCGAAAATATGATTTTTTAAAATTGAAAGCATCAATAGAAGGGAGTTTTTTTCTTGGTAGAATTGAAAGCGCTACAAAATGGTTCGGATATTCGGGGAATTGCTTTGGATACGGAAGAGCAAACTGCAACATTAACCGCAACAGTAGTAGCCGAAATTGCGGTGGGCGTGGTTCGTTGGTTACAGGATAAAAAACAGCTGCCACGAAAGGCACAACAGCGCCTGACAATTGCAATCGGACATGATAGTCGTCTAACGGCGGAGCCGATTAAGCAAGCATTAGTAGATACGTTTCTTTCATTAGGTATTCAGGTGATTGACGTTGGTTTAGCTACGACGCCTGCTATGTTTATGGCTACTCAATTTCCAACGCTTCAATGTGATGCAGCGATTATGATCACAGCTAGCCATTTGCCTTACTATTTTAATGGCTTGAAGTTCTTCACAGCAGAAGGTGGAGCAGAGAAAGAAGATATTCGGTATATTTTATCTCATACTGATCCGCTGACAGCCAATGAAAATGGCACACTGATGAAGCAAGAGTTACTGCCAATTTATGCGGAGCATTTGGTGGAAAAAATCCGCCAAGGAATTCATTCGCCAGAAGAGAAACCTTTACAGGGCTTTCGAATTATCGTTGATGCGGGTAATGGGGCTGGGGGCTTCTTTGCGGAGCAGGTTCTTCAAGTTTTGGGCGCTGATACGACGGGATCACAGTTTTTAGAACCAGATGGGCATTTTCCTAATCATGTACCTAATCCAGATAATTCTGAAGCAATGAAAAGTATTCAAACGGCTGTTTTAGCTAATCAAGCAGATTTGGGCATTATTTTTGATACAGATGTAGATCGTTCGGCCGTGGTGGACCAATCAGGTGAGGTACTAAACCGAAATAATTTAATTGCTGTTTTAGCGGCAATCGTTTTAAAAGAAGCGCCTGGTAGTTATATTGTGACAAATTCGCCAACATCAAGTCATTTAAAAACATTTATTGAAGAAAAAGGCGGCCAACAGATTCGTTATATTTCTGGTTACCGAAATGTCATTAATAAAATGATTGAATTGAATCATGGGGGCTTTCAGACACCGTTAGCCATTGAAACCAGTGGTCATGCAGCATTTCAAGAAAACTACAATCTGGATGATGGTGCATATGTCGTGGCGAAAATTTTAATGTTGTTACCAGAATTGAAACAAAACAATCAAACGTTAGGTGATCTGATTGCTACATTGAAGCAACCGGCAGAAACCAACGAATTTCGCTTCAAAATTACTGCGGAGGATGTTACTTGTTATGGGCAACAAGTCTTGCGAGACTTTGAATTGTTTGTAGAAAATCAAGCAGACTTTGCTGTGGACCGTGAAAACCAAGAAGGTGTTCGGGGAAACGTGTCTGGTCAATATGGCAGTGGTTGGTTTTTGCTACGCTTAAGTCTGCATGAACCGTTGCTTGTTCTTCAGGTAGAGAATGACCAAAGCGATAAAAATGCGTGTGTCATCGAAAAAATTTCCACTTTTTTACAAAAATACGAGGAAATAGATAGTCAGCAAATAGAAAAATAATCTAGGAAATTAAAGGTGTTCTTATGGAAAATGTCTTAAAAGGAAAACACATTGGCTTTTCTCATTTTAGAGAAGAATATATCGAACATATTGCAAAACAGCAATGGGATAATGAATTGCTTCGGCATTTGAGCTGGGATGCTTTACATCCGTGGGGGCTTGAAGAATGGAAAGATTTCACGATTAATAAAGGAGAAGATGATCGATTTCTATTTGCTATTTTAGAAAATACGACAGAGGAATTTATTGGTTGGGTTTCGTTGTCTGATGTACAGTTGAAAAATAGAGGGGCCAATTTAGGGATTGCTATTTTACAAAAAGAGCAACGTGGTCAAGGATATGGCTTTGAGGCGGTGTCTTTAATTTGTAAATTTGCTTTTTATGAATTGGGCTTGCACAAAATCAGATTAGCTGTCAATAGTAACAATCAAAAAGCGATTCATGTTTATGAAAAAGTAGGCTTCAAAAAAGAAGGAATTGATAGAGAAGCGTTATTTCAAGATGGCCAATGGCTGGATATCTACAATTACGGAATTTTACAAAAAGAGTGGCTACAAATGATTAAGGCTGAGAGTTAGCTCAGGAACTGTTTAACACCAAGACACTGAGCAAACGCAGATATGCCGTTCTCAGCAGTGAATGTGCGGTAAAATAAAAAAGCAGAAGAAATCGGCGGTTACCGTCCAATTTCTTCTGTTTTTTTACCATAGGCCAGGCGCTGCAGTCACAACGATTTGTTTTTTTGTAAACGGATGGAGTAAATGAAGTTGTGAAGCATGGAGCATTAAACGAGCTGCCTGCGATTTTGGGTTGTATAACGGATCACCAATAATTGGATGCCCTTCGCTAGCTAAATGGACCCGAATTTGGTGCGTCCGACCTGTTTCTAAAACACAGGTAACTGCGGTTTGATTGTTAGAAAGAGCTTGGACCACTTGGACATGTGTAATCGCTGAATCCCCTTTTTGAGGATCAATCCGTCGTTTCCGGCGATCATGTCGATCACGACCAATCGGCTGATTGATTGTCTGCTCTTTTTGGTTAAAGTGACCAGCTACAATCGCTTGATATTGGCGGTAAATTTGTTTTGTTTCTAATAAACGACCTAAAATAGGTAAGACAAAAGGATTTTTAGCAAAGACAATCGCACCACTGGTTTCTTTATCTAATCGATGAACGACATAAGGGACCTGATTTTTCTCGGCTAAATAGGCAGCAACATGATTTAACAAGGTGTCTGTTTCCTGTGGCTGATTTGGATGGGTTTTAATGCCATAAGGTTTATTTACAATCATTAAATGTTCATCTTCATATAGAACCTTCACACGCGTTGCTTCCCCAAAATGAATAGTGGGACGCACATAATCGGTTTCTTCAAACGTTAAGGTGACACAATCGCCAGCTTGGACTGGAAAATGAAAAGCAGCTGTTTCTCCGTTGATTTTGACATTTTTTCGCGTGCGTAAAAAATGGCGCACTTTTCGAGGGACTAGCCACTCATTTTCTAATAGTTCTTTTACAGTCATTGTTGAAAAATTTTCAGGTAATCTCATTGAATATTCCACCAAATCCCACCTTTCACTGATTCGCTATTTAGTGTAACAAAGCTGCTCAAAAGGTCAAGTCAGAACGGAAAAAAAGCTGAAATTTGTTAGAAAGGCAGTTCCTTGAGAGATTCTTAAACAAATTTACATAAAAAACGAAGAAAAGCATGATAGAATAGAGGCTAAATAAAGACTCGTTTCTAAACGTAAGCAATTATTTACCTCTAGCGAAGGCCACATTTCCTTTGCTACAGCGAAAAGATCATTGAAATTGTTTTTCAAGAATTTTTCATGCTTTAGACCTAGGTCGTACCCACAAGAATATGGTAGACTTAGCCAAGAAACGTAAATAGAGGGAGTACTATGGACAATCTTAAACAATTTTTTAGTAAAGTCGGTGTCGGATTACGTCATTTTTGGACGTGGATAAAGCCTTATTTAATACAATTCCATCAAGCCAGAAAGCGGATTTGGAAAAAGTATCAAATCAATAAAATTTTCTTGTTAATTGGTTTGGTAGTCGCTTTAGGTGCCAGTATTTATTTATTTTACTTAGCCAAGTCCGCAAACGTTGAGACCCTAAAATCGGGGCTAAGTGAATCAACACGTGTTTATGATGAATCAGGAGAGGAAGTCGGAAAGTTATTCGGGCAAAAAGGAACTTTTGTGGAACTGGATAATATTTCTCCTTATATTCAAGACGCGGTTATTTCAACTGAAGATCGCGGGTTTTATCAACATAAAGGGTATTCCATCAAAGGGATTGCCCGTGCGGTTGTTGGAAAATTGACCTTCGGGAAAATCGGTGGCGGTGGTGGAGGAAGTACAATTACGCAGCAATTAGCCAAAAATGCTTACTTAACGCAAGAGCAAACGTTAGATAGGAAAGCCAGAGAATTATTCTTAGCGATTGAAATCGAAAAGAAATATTCGAAAAAAGATATCTTAGCAATGTATTTAAATAATTCTTATTTTGGTAATGGTGTCTGGGGCGTACAAGATGCAGCTCGTAAATATTTTGGCGTGGATGCGTCTCAAGTTACAGTGGGGGAAGCCGCAACGCTAGCGGGCATGTTAAAAGGGCCAGGAATTTATAACCCAATTGATTACATTGACAATGCCACAGCGCGACGGAATACCGTTTTACAACTAATGGTCGACAATAAAAAACTATCTCAAGAAGAAGCCAATCAAGAAGCGAGTGTTAACTTAGCGAGTCTATTAAATGACACCTATGTTGGCGACGAAAATAGTTACAAATATCCATATTATTTTGATGCGGTAATTGATGAAGCAGTCAATCGTTATAAATTTAAAGAAGAAGATATTTTAAATAAAGGCTACAAGATTTACACTTCTTTAAATCAGGGGTATCAAGATGCGATGGATGCAACTTATAAAAATGATGCACTATTTCCACCCAATGCAGAAGATGGTGCCATGGTTCAGAGTGGTTCTGTAGCCATTGATCCGAAAACCGGCGGCGTGCAAGCACTGGTGGGCGGTCGAGGGGAACACGTTTATCGAGGCTTTAACTTTGCAACGCAAACAAAACGTTCACCAGGCTCGTCCTTAAAACCAATTTCAGTCTATACACCAGCTTTAGAGGCTGGCTATAAACCAGACTCTATTTTAGAAGATAAACCACAAGATTATTATCCAGCGCAAAACTATAGCCGCACGTACAGTGGAGAAGTTCCTATGTATCAAGCCTTAGGAGAAAGCTTAAATTTACCAGCGGTGTGGTTATTACATCAAATTGGTTTAGATAAAGGCTATGAAAAAACAGAGAAATTTGGCATTCCGTTATCAGAAAAAGATCGGTACTATGGTTTAGCCCTTGGGGGATTACAAACGGGTGTTTCGCCACTAACTATGGCGGGAGCTTATAGTGCCTTTGCCAATGAAGGCTATAAAACTGAAACGCATTTAATTACAAAAATCGTCGACTCAACTGGCGCAATTGTAGTTGATAATACTAAAGTCAAGAAAGAGCAAGTCATTACCAAAGATGTTGCAGATGGGATTACAAGTATGTTACTAGGGGTCTTTAGTTCTGGGAGCGGGGTCAACGCACAACCGGCAGGCTATGTAATGGCTGGTAAAACAGGTACGACAGAAACCAACTTCGATAGTAGTAAAACGAACGATCAGTGGGTGATTGGTTATACACCAGAAGTTGTCATTGCTACTTGGTTAGGCTTCCAAGAAACCAGTAAAACCCATTATTTGGAAGGTAGTAGCGCCACATATGCCTCTCAGGTGTTCAACAGTCAAGCCAGTGGCATCTTGCCACAAGTCAAACAAGCACAATTTCCTGTCGCGGATGCTTATGCCACAGGTGGGAAAGTTGTTGATAGCAACGATAGTTTAACCGGTGGTGCCAATTCTAATTGGCGGGATAACTTAAAAGACTTTGGAAACTCTGTTCAAGATGGCGCTAGCAATTTCGGAGATACATTGAATGAAGTTGGGGGACAAATTAAAGACGGCGCGAAAAAAGTCAAAGACAAGATTGAAGGAATTTTCGGAGGCTTATTAGGAAATTAGTTGGGAAAACCTAAGAGAAATGGTACAATAAAGATGAAACTATTGAGAAAAGAGGGATTCCATTGAGTAACATTTATGATACAGCCAATCAGATTGAACGTGAACTACGTGAGTTAGACGAATTTAAAGCATTACAAGCAGCGTATGAAGAAGTAAAAGCAGACGAAGCAGCTTACACATTGTTTAAAGAATTCCAAGGATTCCAACAAGGACTTCAAGAAAAACAAATGCGCGGCGAAGAATTCACGGATGAAGATGCTGAAAAAGCACAAAGCATTGCAACGAAAGTGCAAGAAACAGCAGTTATCAACGAATTAATGCAAAAAGAACAAGCGTTTAGCTTAGTTGTCAATGATTTAAACCGAATTATCATGACTCCTGTGCGTGATATGTATAACGATTAATAAGAAAACCCTAGAGAAGCACTTGCTTCTCTGGGGTTTTCTTATTATTTAATTTTATGAATAGCTAGCTACTCTTGGTAATTTTGAATCGATAATTCTATAAAGTTTGTTAGCCAGTTTCCAAAATTTAAAATGTAAGCATGAGGGCCAATTAAGGTAATTCTAACAAGGTTTCTAGGCAAAAGCTGATATTCAAAACTTTTATTTTGCTGATTGCTACCGTAAACAGAGTTGAAATGTTTTAGTATTTTATTTTTAACGAATTCAATATCACTTTCTGTGTTAAGTGAGAAAGTCAATGTTACAAGGCCTTCATTGTTTTGTGGAACATCTTTCACATAAGATTCGATAGCGGTGTTCTTTACAATGATATCATCTGATTTTCCTAAAAAATCATAAATATCTCGTTCTGAGAAACGCCATTGTCCACCAATTTTTGTTCCTTTTATTTTCCCTTCTTTCAAATAATTCCGAATGGTTCTTGTGGTCACATTTAATTCTTGGGCCAATTGTTCTACAGACAACATATTTAGAAGTCTCCTTTAAATATTTATAATTTTATTAGCGTATTGACTATTTTTTTTATCATGAGATGTAAAGATGAATATTTTATCTTTGACACATTCTAATAATGTTTCAAAGATTGCTTGACTGGATTCTTCGTCAATATTACTGGTACTCTCGTCTAAAATATAAACATCGGCATCCGCTAAAATAAGTCTTGCGACTGCAATTCTTTGTTTTTCTCCACCAGATAAATTACTGCCGTTTTCAGTTAAAACAGTTTCCCAGTCCTTAGTTTTCAAAATAGGATTAAGAATGCCTGTATTTAAAATAAGTTGTTTTTGTTCATAGGATAGAGGCGTTCCCATACCAATATTTTTTTCTAAAGTTTCTGTGAGTATTGTTGGTTCTTGTGCCAAATAGGCAATTTTGTTTCTCAAGCTTTTATTATTTATTGCATTGATTGGTAAATCGTTAATCATAATTCCTGATGATTTTCGAAACTTTAGTAATAGTTTTAATAAAGATGATTTACCACTTCCAGATTTTCCCGTTAAATAAACTCGATCCCCATTTTGTAGATTTTCTTGGATCCTGTATTGAAATTGGTTACCGTCTATCTCGAATGTTGGGAAAAATAACTGAATGCTTACAATAGCACCTATATCTATGTCACCATCTCTTTCTATATTTTTGTCTAAACTATCTTTTATAAATGTATTTGCTGTTGTTAAAGTATTTAAATCGATAGTAACTTTAGATAATTCACTCAAAGAGGAAAAAAACAAAGGCAAAAGGATACTTAATATAATTAGACTGGAAATGGGCAAGGTATCTGCCGCAATTAACATACTTGTTCGAATATAAACAAAAGTTTGGAAACTTTGATTAATAAAAGCAACAATACTACTAGTGCTTTGAGCGAATTTATTAGTACTAGCTACGGATTGATACATTAAATTGATTTTTTCGTAGAGTAAATTTTCTAAAATTTCAGCTGAAATGCCGGCTTTAACAGCATCTTGATTTGATAACGTAGAGATTAAATTTTTGTTTGCAACAGCTGCATTTTTTTGCATGTTTTCCATTCGAACTTTTAATTTTTTATTTATATACTTAAATCCAAAATAGTTTAAAGGAATCAATAAAACCATGAATAAAACAATTTCAATAGAAAGATAACTGACCATAAGTAAAGATAAAAGGATAGTGAAAATTGATTTAATTGTCACACTGAAGCTAGATATCAAAAATAAATAAAGTGCATCCACAGCACTAAAAATACGATTAATCAAATAGGTTGGCTCAAGAGTAATGTAAGAGTCATACTTAATGTGTATCATTTTATTAATTAGAGTAAATAAGTAATTGGAATTGAATCTTGCAGCAAAATTTTCTTTATAAACCATGATAACTAATTGTATTACTAAAGACAATAACATGGCTAAGAAAATATAGATCATTGCCTGTGAATTAAGGTTTTTTTTATTTGTTAGATATTGAATGATAATTGGTGCAATTAAAGAGGTTAATGTGGTGACTATAGCAGTCAAACTAACTAGAAAAACAAATTTTTTATTTTTTTTCATAATCTTTTCCATGATTTGCAACTCCCTTTCGTACTTAAACACATTGTATATAATTTCATAATATATATCAAATTTTTCACTGTTTTTCCTAAATTTTATCGAATTAATAGGAAAATATTTGACACACGAAGGAAAAGTATGTATTATTTAAAATATATTTAAGGAGCTGATTATTTAGGAGAGGAGGAATTTTCTATGAAATTTAATAAACCAGAATTGAAAAAAATTGGCAAAACAATTCAATTAGGCTGTATGTGTGGAATCCTTGTAGGTACTGGAACTTAAAAAACAATTTTGAATAAAGAAATGTAATCTAATCAAATTTTTCATTTAATATTACGAAACGATAAATCTTAGCTCCTTAAATTTTCTATCTTTAATTAATAATGTACGCTTAAGTTTAAATGCTCTCAGGCATACAAAGAAGGGAAGGATAATTTTTGTTAAAATTTTATTTTTATAGAAACAAGGTTATAGTACATAATCCAATTATTAGTAGTTGGATTGGTATAGAAGAAAATGAACTTCCTATTCTCGAAAAATATCTAAAAACTAGAGATAGACATGATATCTCAAAAGACTTATTAAGAAAAATAGAATTGTATAGAATCTTTGATTTCACTGACTTGGAAGTAGAGGGGAATTTTCATAAATTAATAGAAAATTTCTCTATTCCACGCACGGTATATATTGTTGTAACCGAAGAATGTAATTTAAAATGTACCTATTGTTATGCTGAAGCAGGTCCAGGTAAAAAGCTACGTAGAGAATTAGATTACGAAGAGTATGATAAGATTTTTAAACAGTTAAAGGTAGCTGGAGTAAAAAAATTGTTTTTACAGGTGGAGAAGTTGGTTTAAAAAAGAACTTCTATAAGATATTAGATAATGCATATAAAAAAGGATTTATCTGCAACTTAATATCCAATGGTAGAGTAGCCTATAACATCAAACAAGCTAAGTTTTTATCTGAACGTTGTTACAAAATTACAATCAGTTTAGACTCTTTAAATGAAAATAACAATGATGACAATAGAGGAAGAGGATGCTTTAAAGTTGCTACAAAGGCTTTAGAGAATCTAATAAAACTTAACTTTAAAAATTTAGCCATTAATCAAACAATTACTAAAAATAATATTGCTGACATTGATACAATGGTTACCTTTGCAAAATCTCATAAAATAAACTTAAATATTGGAACTTTTTGTAAATTGGGTAGAGGAATTGACGATATTTCTCTTACAAAAGTTGAAAGAAAAGAGATTGATCGGATTGCGATGAAATACAAGAAAGCTTTGAATCCATTTACAATTAAAGTTCATTGTGGTCAAGGTATCGGAGAATTTTCAATTGATCCCATGGGAAATGTCTATACTTGTAAGTTATTGGATCAAAAAGATTTTTACTTAGGGAATGTTAGAGCCGAACCGCTAGACTATATTTTTAAGAATAAAAAAATTGATCACTTCTCTTATTCGTCCCTTGGTATGGAGCCGTGTAAAAATTGTTCATTCAAACTGCTTTGTGGAGGCTCGTGTAGAGCAAATCATTATTATTCAAAGTCAAAGGATGATTCTTCGAATGTAATCAATAATGAGGAATGCAAAATAATCAAAGGAATGATTTTGGAACAAATGTATCAATTTGTATATGGAGGTAAAGAGCATGCTTAGTATTAATGAAAAAATTAATTATGAAGACAAAGGAGAGTTTTTAGTTATATCATTAAATGAGGATGGTTTTATGCTTGAAGATAAAACTTCAATATTTATTTTTCATAGAATCGAAGCTAAAAAATTTAAGAATATTGATGAAGCTGTGTCTAGGTTATCTAAAGAATTTGATACAGATAATCAAAATATGTATATAGTAAGAGAACAAATTAAGGCATTTATAGAAGAGCTATTGAAATATGATGTGGTGGTGATGAGGCAATGAGGTTTGTTGCAGAAGGAATATCTATGTTGCCAACATATAAAGAGGGAGATATTTTAATAGCACAATGTAGTAACTTTGAAATAAGTACAGGTAAAATTGTTGTGATAAAAAGTCTATACAACAACTTTTTTGCACATAGAGTAGTCAGTATAGGAGAAGGTCTAGCCATATGTAAAGGAGATAATTTTAAATATTTTGATCCCCCTATAAGAACTAATTCAATTTTAGGCGTGATAGAGGATCAGGCAGATGACAGCTACGTGAAAGAGAAGATAAAAATAAGAGCAATATATAGTAATGAAAAAATTAGTGACAATTTTAATATCTTGGTTCTTTCTAAAAATCTATTGAGAGAGATACATTTAGAAAATTTGATGAACTTTGAGGTACCTGTTGATTCAGAAGAATCCTGTATTTATTATAGATATTTAAGCAATAATTTACCTAAAAACCAAAATGATTTTTTTAATAAATTTGATTCAATATTCAGTATTTGAACTTATAGAAAGGACTACTTTAGTACCTGTTTTTAGAGTAATCCTAAATTTGAAATCATTTATAAAAATTTTCACTTATTATTCTTACCAATTATAGATATTTTACTTTTATGAATATAAGAAGAAACGGACAATCTAAATACTTGTTTTTTCGACAGAATCAGTTAACCTGATTCTTTTTTTGTTGAAAAAACGAACAAATTTTCGTATGTTTTTACTGACCAAGCTGGCAGAAAATGATATGATAGAGGAAGGAGAAAAGGAGGGGAAACGATGAAACTATTGCATACAGCTGATTTACACATGGATCGGTCTTTTGAAGGGTTAACTAGGATCCCGACAGCCTTAGCGAAGCGCTTAAGAGAAGCTAATCAACAATTGTTAATGAATATCGTAACAGTTGCCATTCGAGAAGTGGTGGACTTGGTTATTTTTGCAGGAGATACGTTTCATCAAAGTCAGACCTCTATTTCAATGCAAGCCCAATTGATGGCCGCATTAGAACAGTTGAAACAAGCAGAAATCCCTGTGATTCTAACATTTGGGAATCATGATTACTATAAAAAAGACCGCTATTGGTTTTCTTTTCCGGACAATGTCTTTTTATTTGAAAAAGAAATGGTTGAGACACTGTATTTTGAAACGAAAGCGGGCGAACAAGTGGCTGTTTCGGGGTTTAGTTATGAGCATCCCTGGATTGACGAAAATAAGGCACTAGAATTTCCTATCAAACAAGCAGATTCTGACATTCATATTGGGATTTATCATGGAGACACCAGTCGGAAAGCGCAACAAAATTATGCTCCGTTTACATGGAAGGATTTAAAAGCCACTGGCTATAATTATTGGGCATTGGGCCACATTCATCAGCCGCAAATTGTTAGTGAACAACCGCTAATTGTTTATCCTGGAACACCTCAAGGACACACGAAAAAAGAACAGTCTTTACAAGGGGTTGCAGTGGTCACACTTTCCCAAAATCAAGCTACTGTTCAATTTGAAAAAGTCGCAGAAATAGATTGGACGAATGTAGAAGTATCTCTTGCGCAATGCCGTGACACCCAAAGCGTTTTGTCTTATCTTGAAACCAGTTTGCTGACGAAGTGGCATGCGCATCAGCAACAGCAATTGATGGCGTTGACACTGAAAGAAACGCAACATTTGGATGTGACCGTGGTGCAAGCCATTGTCAATGGTGAACTATTAAGCTACTTACAGCAGCAGCTTTTACAAAAAACGCAAGGTGATTTTTTTGTTTATCGCCTAATATTGCAAGCAGAGGAACCAACGAAAGAACCGATCTATTTAGCCGCTAGTCCCAACTTATTAACGGCATTAGAAAAAACATACTTAGACCCAGTTATTTTTGAAGATACCACCAAGGAATTGTTACGTTATCCAGAATTTGCTGGAATTTTTTCAATGGATGAGCAGTGGCGATTAGAGAGCTTGCGCCTAGCACATGAGCAAATTAATGAAGACTTTACTATTCAGGAGGACCCACTATGAAATTACTTGCAGTAGAGATTGTGGGCTTTGGAAAGTGGCAACAACAGAAAATTACATTTGAATCTGGTAATCAATTGCTGTACGGCGCAAATGAAGTTGGCAAGTCCACATTGTATCAATTCATTCAAGCAATGCTGTTTGGGTTTCCCACAAAGGGCAAAAGAAAACGCGATTACGCACCTAAAAATGGTGGCTCGTATGGTGGTCGTTTGTGGTTGGAACATCCTGTGTTTGGGGAAGTTCAAGTCGAGCGTTTTAAAGAAAAAAATAAAGGGCAAGCAATCATTTATTATCAACAACAAATGGGGGATGAAAAAACCTTACAGCAAATGTTACATCCGCTAACGAAAAAGTTATTTCAAGAGGTTTTTACTTTCCAACAAGAACAATTAATTACGAGTGACAAGTTGACAGAAGAGGAACTGCAAACATCCTTATTAGCCATTGGTGTTTCTGGTAGTCAACAACTTTTGACTTACCGAAATGCGTACTTTAAAGAAGCACAAAAAATCTTTAAAGGTAAAGGACAGCAGCCATTACTCAATCAGAAGTTGGCGGCGTATCAAGAACTAAAAGAGCAAATTCAAGAGAAAGAAGCGCAGCAACAAACTTTTCAACAATTAGAAGAAACGATTCGCGAAACAGAACAACAGCGAGTGACACTGCAACAGCAATTAAAAGAAACACAACAGGACTTGTTACAGGTTGCGGAACAGCAACGTCACTTTCCCTTGTACGAAGAATGGCAGTCGCTACCTGAAGAAACAGAGAACGTTGTTTTAGTAAAAGAAGACCAAGTTCAATTAGAAGAAACCTTTCAAGAATATATGTACCTAGACAAAGAACGACAATGTTTGACCAAAGAGTTATCTCTTCAGTCAGAAGCGCTCGATGTTCCAGAAGGCTATGCTTTTTACCTAGAACAAGAAGCATTGATTCAACAATTATTGAATCAACGCTATGATATGCAACAATTGATGACGGAATCGGAATGGATGACCCAAACCTTTGAGCAAAATCGTCAAGAAATGGTCCTTTTAGAGAACGAATGGTCATGGTCGCCTGAACGACCACCACAGCTTTTTTATGACAACGAAACCGTTCAAAAGTGGCGCCAACAACAAGTTGCGTATACGCAAGCTCTTCAAAAAGGACAAGAACAGAAAGCATTCTTGGCTTCTCAAATTGAAAATCTGGAAGACCAGTTAACGGATTTTGAAAAAGAGCATGCCGCATTTTTTGGTGAAGCGACGCGTGCCCAAAAAGCGCAGAAAACAAGTCAACCACTTTGGTTATTGCTAGGAAGTATCCTTGCATTACTCGGTTTCTTTTTGCCAAGCCCTTTAAAATGGGGCCTAGTTCTCGTGGGAGTTAGTTTTATCGCGAAAGAAGTGCTTAGCTACGCCACTAGAAAAGAAGCTTCCTATGATGAAGTGAAAGAAGAATGGCAGACGAAACTTTCGCAACTAGATTATTTAAATGAACAGTTCCAACAAGCGCTGAATCAAGAACGTGAGGCACAACTGCAAGTGGAACAACTTGAACAAGCAGTAGCTGAGCAAGCCCAAGTCCATCAATTAGGAAAAATGAATCAAATTGATACTTTAATGAATCAGCGGGAATTGATTACGCGCTATTTATTGCTTGTTCAAACAAATGAAGAACTCATGAGTCAATTGAAGGAAAATCAACAAAAACGCCAAGTATTTGAAGAACAAGTCTTCCCATTGATGACGCATTTACCCTTGCAAGGAAAGAGCCTTTCCGAAAAGTTACACTTTTTAGAAGGATTTGCTGAAGAAATGGAGAAAGTTCGCTTTGCTCAAGAGTATCAAGCAGATGGCTATCTCAAACAGCAGTTACGAGAGTTGAAAACTAAACAGCAAGAAGCATTAATACGAATTCAGCCTTTACTAATTCGTTATCGGATTCTATCAATCGCTGATGTTCCAAGTAGGATTCAACAGCTGACCACTCAGCAAGCCCAAGTTGGTCGTGGGCAAGAATTAGCGACACAATTAGGCAATCTGTTTCCAGAAGCGGTAACAGAAACAACGTTAAAAGACCGTTCTTTACAACTGGCGCAGCAACAAGCACTGGAAGAAAGCCAGTTAGATAAAATACAAGAACAGTATCAAGCGCTGATTTATGAAAAACAACAATTAATGACGGATGGTACCTTAGATGAGTTGTATCAACGCCAAGCGATTTTAAAAGCGGAAATCAAAGAACTAGCTCAACGTTGGTCTGGGTATCAACTGGCGGGGCAACTGTTAATGGACCTATTAACAGAGCTTTCGGAACAACAATTGCCCAGCTTATTACAGTATGCATCAAGCTACTTTGCACTTTTAACAAGCCAGCGTTATCAATCAATCCAAGTAGCCGAAGGTCAACTAGTTGCGGTGACGAAAGAACAAGAAATGTTTTATTTACATGAATTATCAACTGGCACTAAAGATCAATTGATGATGGCTGTTCGTTTTGCCTTTTTAGCAGTCCAAGGCGAGCAACTGATTTGTCCAATTATCATTGATGATGGCTGGTTACACTATGATCATCAAAGAAAAGCCCAATTAGCTGAATTATTTACTAAGTTTGGTCAAAAACAGCAAGTCATTTGTTTTTCTTCTGACCAAGAAATGGTAAGCTATTATCAGGACTTACAACAAAGAGTAATTGCGTTAGAAGGAGGAAGCGTCAAGTGAAAAAATTACGTGAATTAACAGTAGAAGAACTTTTCGAATCATTTGTTCTAATTAAAAATGCCGATGTGCGTGTAGCTAAAAATGGGAAAAAGTTTATTGCCTTTACCTTTCAAGACACATCTGGCACGATTGACGGAAAATATTGGGACGCCTCTGAGGATGAAATTACACGATTTACTGCGGGGAACGTTGTTTTACTGAATGGGAAACGAGAAGTTTATCAAAACAAACCCCAAGTAAAAATTTTACACATGCGTTTAGCGACAGCAGAGGAACCAAGCCAGCCAAGTTTATATATGGAACGAGCGCCTTTGAAAAAAGAAGAGATGGTTGAGGAAATCAATCAAGTAATTTTTGAAATTACCAATGCTCATTGGAATCGTATTGTGCGCTATCTCATGACGAAATACCAACAAGAATTTTATGAATTTCCTGCAGCCAAACGGAACCATCATGCTTTTGCGAATGGCTTAGCTTACCACACTGTCTCAATGTTGCGCCTAGGCAAAGCAATTGCTAAGGAATATACTGAAATTAACACGTCACTATTATACGCGGGGATTATTTTACATGACTTAGGAAAAGTTTTAGAATTATCTGGTGCTATTACGACAGAATATACGGTGGCAGGGAACTTAATTGGTCATTTAGTTTTGGTGGATGAGGAAATTACCAAGGCGTGTTTGGCTTTGAAAATTGATGATCGAGAAGAAGACGTTGTCGTTCTTCGGCACATGGTCTTAGCCCACCATGGATTGTTGGAATATGGCTCACCTGTGCGACCAAGAATTATGGAAGCGGAAATCTTACATCAAATTGATACCATGGATGCGTCCATTCAAATGATGCTAGGGGCAATTCGTCAAACACAGCCTGGGGAGTATACGGAACGAATCTTTGGTTTAGATAACCGCAATTTCTATGTTCCAAAAGATAAATAAAAAAAGAGAGTGGTCAATCGACCACTCTCTTTTTTATGCTTATTTAGAAGAAGATTCTGTTGTTTTGCTTGAAGAATCTGTTGCTTTTTCAGAGTCGCTTGTTTTGGTATCGCTTGTTTTAGAATCACTTGATTTTGATTCTTTTTTCTCTGAAGAAGCGCTTGAAGATTCAGTTTGCATGTAGCCTGCTAAAGCGTTCTTGAAGGCATCATCTTTAATTTTCACATTGGCCGCTTTTAATTCATCGCTAATAACTGTTGTTTGGAATGTTGTATCGGATAATTTTTCTTTTTCAGCAATTTTCTTGATCTCTTTTTCATAAGGTTTCATGTCATTGCCTTTTGCTTTGTTTTTCGTCATTTTCACTACATAGTAAGTTGTTTGGTACGTTTGTGCGTTTGTTGCAGCAATTGGTTCTGATACTTCGTCATCTTTTAGTTTGAAGGCTGCTTCTTTAACTTCTGCAGGAACAGTTGTTGATTGTGAATCAAATTTAATTTTACCGCCGTTTTTTTTCGTTGCAGCATCTGTTGATTTGTCTTTGGCAATTTTTGCGAAATCACCGCCGTCAGTGATTTCTTTCTTGACAGCTTTTGCATCATCTTCTGAAGCAACTTGTATAATTTGTGCTTCTACTTCTGGATGGAAGTTTGCCCAAGCTGTTTTCAAGTCTTTATCTGTAATTTTAAGATGTGCTTTCATGCCTTCTTGGAAAGCAGCAGTTTGTTTTAATTGTTTTTTTAAATCTTTTTCAGTTAAGCCGTATTGTTTTAAAGCATCAGTGAATTTTGTACCTTGTGCTTCCAGTTGTTCTTTAGTATCGTCAAATTTCTTTTGAACATCTTTATCAGTGACTTTATTACCATATTTATCTTCAAAGACTTTATAGACAACCATTTGGCTAAACACTTGTTGGCTAGTGCTTTGCCCTTTAATTTGGTTATAAAAATCATCAACAGTAATTGTTGAACCTTTCATTGTTGCGATATCTTTTGAACCGCTTGAACACGCTGCTAAACTAAAAACGGCCATTGCGCCCGCTGCAGCTAAGATTAGTTTTTTCTTCATTCTCTTATGCACTCCTGTTTTTTTTAGTTTTATTTCTGTTATAACTATACCATACCTTATTTTGAAAAAGAAAGAGTCTCAGGCATAGTTTCAAACAAAATTCGTATTTACGTCACACTTTTTATTTTTTTAATAACAAAAGAAATAATTAACATCAAAGACTTTACTTTTGCTTGTTGGTTTGTGTGTCAGGTAATTCAGCCGTGATTTTGGCAATTTGTTCTTTAATTTGAGCAATCCGAGGTTCCGCTTGGAATTTGAAATCAGTGATTTCTTGTTGCAGGTCTTTTGAAAATTCAGTTGCCAGAGGAACGTTTTCTTCGACAACTGCCAAATTTCGTTGCACCTGATCCCAGTCATTCGTGACTTGATTTTTCAGTGAACGATAGTCCTCTAGCTCATTGATTAAATGTTGGCGTGTTTCTTTCCCGCTTCTTGGAGCAGCCAACAAGCCGCCAATGGTACCAGCAGCTGCGCCAAAAAAGAGACCTTTAATAAATTTTTTCATTTAGTTCACCTGCTTTGCAATGGTCTCAGCAATTTCTTGCATCGCTTCGGCGGAGTAGTCCTCTTGATGGTTGCCAAAATGAATAGAGAAATCATCTTCTTTTGAATAACGGGGAATCAAATGAATGTGGGAATGGAAAACGGATTGATAAGCCACTTCCTTATTGTTATTTAAAATGTTTAATCCTTCCATTTCTGGAAAAGCTTTTTCTAATGCTCGTGCTACTTTAGGAATACGAGCAAAGACGTCGCTTGCTAAAACGTCATTATATTCAAAAATATCAGCAACGTGTTGTTTTGGAATCATTAAGGTATGCCCTTTGGTCACTTGTGTAATGTCTAAAAACGCGTAGACTTTCTCGTCTTCATAGACTTTATAACTTGGGATTTCGCCGTTGATAATTTTACAAAAAATACAATCATTCATGAAAAATTCCTCTTTTCTCTAGGTTCTTTCCTTTACTTTACCACAAGTTGATTTCTCTGTGGATGAAAAAGTACGTGAGTTCGCTAAAAAGTTCGTTTCATTTCGTGTATAATAAGAGAAAGAAAAAAATCCATTTAATTAAGGGAGTAATTTTTGAATTCTTGGTTCGCTTAGGGTTTAATAATGGTAGAGAGAAAAGGTTGGAGGCAAAAGAAATGAGCTTAACAATTGAACATTTAACAGGAGGTTACGGCCATATTCCTGTCTTAAAAGATATTAATTTTGACGTCAAGTCTGGTGAAATGGTTGGTTTAATCGGCTTGAATGGTGCGGGAAAAAGCACCACCATCAAAAATATTATTGGGTTACTTATGCCACAAAAAGGCAAAATTATGATTGACGGGGAAACATTGCAACAAGCCCCTGAAGAATATCGTAAAAAAATCGGGTATATTCCGGAAACACCTTCTTTATATGAAGAATTAACATTGAAAGAGCATATCGAAGTAACGGCCTTGGCTTATGATATTCCATTAGAAGAAGCGTTCAAACGAGCAGAACCATTACTAAAAACGTTCCGTTTAGACAATAAATTGGAATGGTTTCCTGCTAATTTTTCAAAAGGCATGAAACAAAAAGTCATGGTACTTTGTGCATTCTTAATTGAACCGAGTTTATATATTATTGATGAACCTTTTCTAGGCTTAGATCCTTTAGCAATTCATGCTTTATTAGAATTAATGGATACGATGCGTAAGCAAGGGGCAGCGATTTTAATGTCCACGCATATTTTAGCAACAGCTGAAAAATATTGTGATCGCTTTGTGGTGCTACACGAAGGGAAATTACGGGCAAACGGTACAATGGCTGAATTACGTGCAGAATTTAATTTACCAGAGTCTTCTTTAGATGATATTTATCTTGCCTTGACAAAGGAAGAAAAGGTGGGGTAACATGGGCGAATTTTTTAGTCAACGTTTGTCACGGCATTTCCAAAAAATGTCCAAGTACTTGCGCTATATTTTAAATGATCATTTTGTTTTAGTCTGTATGTTTTTATTAGGCGGATTAGGTCTGTACTATTCCCAGTTGTTAAAAGAATTACCTCGTGATTTTGTTTGGGGCAGGCCGTTAATTCTGTTGGGTTGGCTGCTACTCATTCAAGTTGGTAAGTTGGCCACTTTGACAGAAGAGCCAGACAAGGTGTTTTTATTACCAAAAGAAAAACAATTCGCTGCTTATCTGAAACGAGCACTGCGCTACTCTTTACTTTTACCGATTGTGGTCAGCTTTCTAGGAAGTGGCCTATTGATGCCGTTGATTGTAGTGACAACAGGCTGGTCGTTTCAAACCTTCTTTTTATTTTTGGTCATGCTAGTTTGTATGATTTATACACATCTTAGTTTACAAAGCTATGGGCTCTATCATCTTTCGCCAACCACTTACCGTAGTTGGTGGTTCGTTTGGTTGATCAGTAGTCTCTTGATTATGACGGGAGCCATTTACTGGACGCCTTGGGTTGGTGTGATTGGTGGTATCGTTCTGGCCGTTTGTTTATCGAATATTTGGCAAAATAAGATGAAACAGAGTTTCTTGGATTGGGAAAAAATGATCCAAAAAGAACAAAACAGAATGCATAGAATTTATAAATTCATTCAGCTGTTTACAGATATTCCTGAAGTGAGTAGTACAGTGAAACGCCGTAAATACTTAGATCCTCTCCTCGGAGTAGTCAAAAAAACATCTGAGAACACGTATGCTTACTTATTCATTCGGAGCTTTTTACGAGGTAGCGAATATAGCGGCTTATTGTTTCGTTTGATTTTGGTTGGTGGCGTGCTACTCTTCTTTTTACAAGAATTCTGGATTGCGTTGGTAGTTGCTTTATTGTTTGTCTATTTAATCGGGTTCCAGTTGATTCCCATGTACACGCAATTTGATTATATGGTGATGACACAGCTATATCCAATTTCAATAGAAAAAAAACAAGCAGCGATTCGCCGGTTAATTAGCGGCGCATTATCTGTTGCGGCCATTATTTTTGGTGGGATTGTCTGCCTTCGTTTAGGCAGTTTGCAAAATAGCTTGATCATTCTGGGTGCCTTAATTGTAGAAGTTGTGATTTTCACTAAAATGTATGTTCCAATGCGCTTGAATAAGTTATAAAGATGAGAAAACCCAGCAAAATTTACAAAAGAACCACATAGAAGCTTGACGAAGCAAGGTTTGGCGACTAAAATGGTAATTGCTGTAAAAATTGCAATAAAATTGTGTTGAGATAGGAGATAATTTCCATGGAATTTCAGTTGGATAAAGACTGGCGTCTGCAGCCGATAAAGGGCGCAACTGGTCAAACATACATGGGAATAAAAGAAACAGAGAAAGTGTTCATTAAACGAAACACTTCTCCACTTCTTGCAGCATTGTCTAAAGAAGGGTTAGCCCCGAAGATGATTTGGACAAAGCGGACAGCGAATGGCGACGTACTAACAGCCCAAGAATGGCTGGAAGGACGTTTATTACATGCGGACGAAATTGGCAAACGCAATGACGTGATTGACGTGTTATACCAATTGCATCATTCCAATTTGCTGAAAGACATGTTGAAAAAAATTGGTGGGGAAGTTTGTACCCCGCTAACAATGTTGAAAGAGTATAAGCGTCAACTACCTAAAGAATTAAAACGAAACAGTTATTTAAAAGAAGTAATCACTTATTTATATAATCATTTACCAGAATATCCAGAAACTAGTTATGTAGCTGTTCACGGCGATGTGAATCATCGGAATTGGTTAGTCTCGAATAATTATCTCTATTTAGTAGATTGGGATTCTGTGATGGTCGCGGACCCAGCGGTAGATTTAGGAATGATTTTGAGTCATTATGTCCCTCGTTCCGGCTGGAATCAATGGTTACTATCTTATGGTTTAATCCCGAATGAAAGTACGGTTCAACGAATTTATTGGTATGGTTTATTTAGCTTTTTACAAGAGATTGTTCGTCATCACCAAGAGGGCGAAAGAAGAGCAATGACTGCAGAAATTTTACAATTAAAACGAATGTTTAGTAGTTAAACTAATTCATTTAACATCCACACAGGCTGGCGAATTTCACCAGTCTGTTTTTAAAAGAAAGGAATTTTAAATATGCGTGTAAGAAATAGACCCGGAGCAGCAGAATATATGGCAAAATATCCACAATATGTGGTAGAAGGTCCTGAAAAATGGCAAGGGAAATGGCAAGAACGTTTTGGCAATAATCATCCCATTCATATTGAAATTGGTTCAGGTAAAGGTCGTTTTATTTATGAAATGGCTAAAGCACATCCTGAAATTAATTATATTGGTATCGATATGCAATTAAGTATTTTATCGATTGCATTAGATAAGCTAGTGGCCGAGCCGTTACCTAATCTACAGTTATTGCGAGTAGACGGCGAAGCATTAACAGAATATTTTGCTGAAAATGAAGTAGATTTAATCTATTTAAATTTTTCAGATCCTTGGCCAAAGAAAAAACATGAAAAACGTCGTTTAACGTATAAAAACTTTTTAGCGACAGATGAAATTATCTTAAAACCAAATGGAGAAATTCATTTTAAAACGGATAATCAAGGGCTCTTCGAATACTCATTAAGTAGCTTTTCTAAATATGGCATGATTATTGAACGTGTATGGCTAGATTTGCATAATAGCGAGTTTGAAGGCAACATTATGACAGAATACGAAGAAAAATTTTCTAGTCGTGGTCAACGAATTTATCGAGTAGAAGCACGTTTTGTTGCAAAATAAAAAACAAGCATTCCTTTATTTTAAGTGAAGGAATGCTTGTTTTTTATTATTTAAGAAAGCCTAAGTTGTCGTTCTTAAAGCATAGGCGTCCAATAAAATTCTTGCCAGAATGGATAATGGTAACCGTGAACGCACTTCATAATCGGGGAAAAAAGAGCCTTCTGATTTGAAACCCACGAACGGAATTTCAATATATTTCATTAAACTAGAGTGTTTGCTTGCAGTTAAAAGGATAGTCCCAATTTCTGAGTCGTAACAGTTTTTACCAGCGACAACTAATTCTTGGGTTTCTCCGTTTAAAGAAACAAAAAGAGCCACATCTTTTTTTGATAACTTTTTACTAATATTTTTAATAATTTCTGGGTCCGTATGCAGTTCACAGTATTTGCCAGCCAATTGAAACTTAACCATCATTTCCTGAGCAATTAATTCTGAAAAACCTCTAGCAAAGATAATAATCCGTCGAGAAGCCTTGATTTTTTGGATCGCATCTTCGATATTACCAATTTCAATCATGTTAATCGTGCGAGTTACTTCTTCTTCATTCTTTAAAATGGCTGTCCGAATTCCTCGGTCTACTTTTTCTAATGCTGAAAAATTTATATTTTGGTTTTCTTTATCTTTCAAGTGATGCTTGAAGGATGTGAAACCTTCATAGCCTTTCTTTTTCATGGTTCTTACAATCGTCGCAGTTGATACGTTGGCTCGTTCGCTTAATTTTACAATGGAATAATCAGGGATTTCTAAAATATGTGTTTCGATAAAATGCCAGAGATATTGCTCTGACTCACTCAATTTTTGTTCCATAATGACCAGCCCTTCTTTCTTTCACTAAAAAAACATTTATAAGCCTATTTTTAATGAAAAAAAATAAAAAAGCTAGAGAAATTATGAAATTGTAAATGTTTTCTATATTTTTGCGAAAGAATGAAAACCTTTACATGGCATTTTGAGACATAATAAAGAGGAGAAAGGAGGAACTACAGTGACTATTTATACATGTACATTAAATTTAGCCATTGATTTATTTATCGAAACAGAAGAGCTAGTTCCTTTTGTCGTGAATCGCACGAAGGAAGATGATATTCAAGCAAACGGGAAAGGAGTCAATGTTTCCCTAATTTTAAAGATGTTAGGGATTGATAATACCGCTTTGGGAGTCAAAGCTGGTTTCACTGGGAACTATGTCGAGGATTATTTAAAAGAAAAAGAAATAACCACTGATTTTATCGAAGTCGCTGGCACAACGAGAATCAATGTGTTTACAAAAGTTACCCAAGATCAAAAGGAATACAAATTAGTCAATAAAGGACCAAAATTATCTGAAGAACATGTACAACGTTTTTTGAAAAAAATTTCAGAGTTACGTAAAGGGGATTATTTGTGCGTATCAGGAAGTTTACCACAAGGGGTTTCGCCAAGTATTTTGATTGAAATTAGCCGAATTTGTTTTGAAAAGCAGGTGTTCTTAATTTTAGACAGTAGTTATGAAGAAATTTTAGATTGTTTGCCTTATCAACCATTTTTATTGAAACCAAATGAAGAAGAACTTCAAGAGTGGTTTCATACAGAAGTGCAGACTAAGGACGATTACATTTTTTACGGACAAGAATTACTGAAGCGGGGAGCCAAAAATATTTTACTTTCTTTAGGTAGTGAAGGGGCTTTATTTATAAATAATGAAAAGGTTCTTTCAGGTAATTCACCAACTGGAATGGTTGTGAATACAGCTTGTTCAGGGGATGCAATGTTAGGTACCTTTTTAGCTGGCTGGCATCAAGGACTTTCATTGGAAAAAAATTTAAAAAGAAGTATTGCAGCAGGTAGTTCAACAGCATTTCGCAAAGGATTGACAGATTTTTCAGATGTTCAGGAGTTAGAGCAACAAATAAAGATTCAAGAGGAGGAATAAACAGATGGCTACGTATCAATTAATAGCTGCTACAGGTTGTCCGACGGGAATAGCGCACACGTATATGGCACAGGAGGCATTGGAACAAGCTGCGAAACGTAAAGGTATTACGATTAAGGTTGAAACACATGGTCAGATTGGTATAGAAAACGAGTTAACACCTGCAGAAATCCAAGGAGCGGAGGCAGTAATTATTGCCGCCGACAAAGACGTTCAAGCAGAACGTTTTGCTGGGAAACGAATCATTGATGTCCCTGTCAGTGTGGGGATTAAAGAAGCAGATCGCTTAATTGAAGAAGCGCTCGCAGGAAAAGGATCGATTGCGGCCGAAAACCAAGCAGTGGACGAACTTGAACAGGAAACACAAATTTCTTCAGGAAATGTTGGACATAGTATTTATAAAAACTTAATGAATGGCGTCTCTCACATGTTGCCGTTTGTAGTAGCAGGCGGCGTTTTAATTGCTCTTTCTTTTGCTATTTGGGGTATTTATTCATTTGATCCAGAAAGTAGTCAGTATAATGCTACCGCTGCTATGTTAAAAAGTATTGGTGATGCCTCAATGGGCATGATGGTGCCAATCTTATCTGCGTATATCGCAGAGGGGATTGCCAAACGACCTGGTTTGGTTGTGGGCTTTGTCGGTGGTTTGATTGCTAACACTGGTGGCACTGGCTTTTTAGGAGGGATATTATCTGGTTTCCTTGCTGGGTATTTCATTCTTTTATTACAAAGAGTATTTAAAGGTTTGCCTAAATCATTAGATGGTTTAAAAGCAATTTTCCTTTATCCAGTCATTGGCGTTGCAGTTATTGGTATCACTATGTCTTTACTAGCAGATCCGATGAAAGCTGTTAACGAAGGAATGATGAGCTTTTTAGCTAGTTTCCAAAACTCCAGTCCATTGGTTTTAGGAATTATTGTGGGTTGTATGTGTGCCTTTGATATGGGAGGTCCAGTTAATAAAGCGGCCTATGTTACTGGGACGGCACTCTTAGCTCAAGGAAATACTTCTTTTATGGCAGGAGTTTCTGCTGCCTGCATAGCGCCACCTTTAATTACAGGCTTTGCTACATTATTCTTTGGAAAATACTTTGACACAAATGAACGCAATGCGGGGCTAGTGAACTTTATTTTAGGCTCCACACATATTACAGAAGGCGCTATTCCGTTTGCGGCAAAAGACCCATTGAAGGTTTTACCAATTATGATGCTCGGATCTTCAATTGCGGCAGTCCTAACGTATATGTTTGGGGTACAAGTGCCAGCACCTCATGGAGGATTTCTTGTTCTACCAGTTGTTACTCACGCTGTTCAATGGGTTTTGGCAATTTTAGCTGGTTCATTGGTAGGTGGCTTATTGCTAGGTTTTGTACAAAAAAGTAGAATCGCCAAACAAGAGCAATCGTTATCAAAAAAATGAAATAACAGGAATTAGGAGTGGATGGAATGGCTTTTATTAAAGAAAATCATATTTTTTTAAATCAACAGTTACAAACGCAAGAGGATGTTTTTCACTTTTTAGCAAAAAAATCAACAGAATTGGAAGTTGCTCAGGACGCACAGGAAGTTTTCGATAAACTGAACGAGCGAGAACAAGAAGGAACAACGGGGATGATGAATGGATTTGCGATACCTCATGCAAAAGCAGCAACGATTCAACAAGCGGCCATTATCATCGTTACCTTGGACCAAGGTGTTGAGTGGCAGAGCCTTGACAACCAATTAACGGAGTTTGTGATTGCGCTGTTTATTCCAGATGCCGAAGCTGGCACGACACATTTGAAATTACTCTCTTCCGTTGCGCGCCTCCTATTAAGAGAAGAAGTTACTTCTGGACTGAAACAAGCAAGTTCGCCAGCTGAAATTGCTACGTTACTAAATAATCAATTAGGAGAGGGAACAGAATGAAAAAAATTAGTGAACAAAAACGTAAACATTTAGAAAATCTGGTAGATGATCAAGGGATTATTGGAGCACTAGCCATTGATCAACGTGGGGCCTTAAAACGCATGATGGGAAAATACAAAGAGGTGACTGCGCAAGAAATCAGTGACTTTAAAGTATTAGTATCTCGTTGCTTAACACCAGAGACTTCAGCAATTTTGTTGGATCCAGAATATGGCCTAGCTGCTGCTGAAAATCGAGCACAGACTTCAGGTTTGTTACTTGCGTATGAAAAAACGGGCTACGATGCTTCGACACCAGGACGGTTACCCGATAGTCTTGATGTTTGGTCGGTTAAGCGTTTAAAAGAAGCGGGCGCAGACGCGTGTAAATTTTTACTTTACTACGATGTTGACGAAAGTGAAGCAATCAATGAACGAAAGAAAGCTTATATAGAACGGATTGGTTCAGAGTGTTTAGCCGAAGAAATTCCATTCTTTTTAGAAATTGTCTCTTATGATGCAAACAATTCGGATAGTGCTTCAAAAGAATACGCTAAAGTAAAACCGCACAAAGTAATTGAAGCGATGAAAGAATTTTCAAAGGATCGCTATAATGTTGATGTTTTAAAAGTAGAAGTCCCTGTGAACATGAATTTTGTAGAAGGTTTTGGCACTGAAAGTCTTTATAGCCAAGATGAAGCGCAGGCCTTTTTCAACATGCAAAGTGAAGCAACACAACTTCCATTTATTTTCTTGAGTGCAGGGGTTAGTGCTGCGATGTTTCAGGAAACATTGAAATTTGCAAAAAAAGCAGGTTCCTCGTTTAATGGAGTCTTATGTGGTCGCGCAACTTGGGCAGACGGCGTGCTTCCATTTGTTCAACAAGGTGCTGAAGCAGCCGTTGCGTGGCTTGAAACAACTGGTAAAACAAATGTTGACGAATTAAATCAGGTTTTAAGAGAGAGCGCAGTATCAGTCTTTGAAAAAATCCAGTAATTAAGCTGAAAATATATACTGAATTTAAACTATTTGGTCATCTGAATTAAATTTTTTCAGAAATCGTCTTCTTTAAGTGAACTCAATGTACGCAAACTCAAAAGATATGATATAATTATTTCGATATCGATGTATGAACACCCAAAAAGTAACATTGCTTTACTTTATTTGGGGAAAGTTGGGGTATTATGGGAATTCCTAAAGAAGGCGAGTTTGTAACCATTCAGAGTTATAAACATGACGGACATTTACATCGAACGTGGCGTGATACGATGGTACTAAAAACGAGCGAGTATTCTTTAATTGGTGTGAACGATCACACGTTAGTAACGGAATCCGACGGACGTCGGTGGGTGACTCGTGAACCAGCCATTGTTTATTTTCACAAGAAATATTGGTTCAATATAATAGCAATGATTAGAGAAAAGGGGGTTTCGTATTACTGCAATCTGGCTTCGCCATATGTTTTAGATGACGAAGCGTTGAAGTATATTGATTATGATTTAGATATCAAGGTTTTTCCAGATGGTGAAAAACGTTTACTAGACGTTGATGAATATGAATTTCATAGCAAACTAATGGATTATCCAGAAGATATTGACTTCATTTTAAAAGAAAATGTCAAGACTTTAGTGGATTGGATTAATAACGAAAAAGGCCCCTTCTCGCCCGAGTATGTAGATATCTGGTATCAACGTTATCAACAGCTATCAAAAAAATAGCCGATGTAAACAGCCCACAAAAGGAGCTTGGAGCATTAGCCAAAATGGCTAATGCTCCAAGCTCTAAATTTTCCGATTTAATTGGTGTTATAGTTCTTTATTCATTTCGTAGTGTTCAATGCCAGCATCCATAAAAGGTGCTCCTGTTTTTTGATAACCTAAACGTTCATAGAAGCCTACAGCGGTGACTTGTGCTCCTAGAGTAATCTTGTGGTAGCCTTGTTCTTTGGCAAAATTTTCCGCCGCTTCCATAATCATTCGTCCATAGTCGGCGCCACGGTAAGCTTTTTCAACGGCCATTCGTTGTAATTTCATAACGCCATTTTCTAGTGGAAGCAAGCGACAAGTTGCGACAGCTACATGGTTCGTGTACAAAACAAAGTGAATACAATGTGCTTCATATTCATCGATTTCCATCTCTTCTGGTACCCCTTGTTCCGCTACGAATACGCGTTGACGAAGCCGGACAGCATCTAAATAAAGATCACTCATGGTATCTTTTGTTTGAGCTACATGCATAGAAAAACCCCCAAGTTCAGAATCTGTTTCTATTTTATTATACCACGAAAAAGTTCTAGCAATGAAGTATTCTCAATGACTGAGGGGGGAAGGTGTGATAAAATAAAACAGCAACAATTGAATAAAAATAAAGGAGGAGCCGCTGTGATTAATCGATTTAAAGAATCGAAATTATTTTTCTGGTCAGTTGAATTACTTGTCGTGGCCATGCTATTATTTATTGCTTCGAAAATTAATTTCTTATTTGCACCGATTGGGACATTCTTTTCAACGTTGTTTGCCCCAGTCTTAGTAGCAGGCTTTTTGTATTATTTACTAAATCCTGTGGTCAATCTACTAATGAAGACGAAAATGAAACGAATTTATGCCGTCTTACTGGTATTTTTATTACTAATCATCGCATTAGTTCTGATCTTATTAACAATTATCCCTAAGTTGGCAGATCAGCTAGCTAGTTTAGCATCAAGTATGCCGGATTTCTTTAAACAAGTGGAGACCTGGATTTATGAGATTGCGGAGTTACCTATTTTTAAACAAATTGATTTAACAAGCTATATTGAAAAAATGGATATTTCTTATGCAAATATTATCCAACAATTTTTAAGTAGTTTATCAAGTAGCTTAGGTTCAATCGTATCAACGGTGGCGTCAACCACCATTGTTTTGGTCACTGCGCCATTTATTTTATTTTATATGTTAAAAGATGGAGACAAGCTAGTACCAGCGATTCAACGTTTTTTACCTGAAAAAAGAAAAGATGATATCGTGGATCTTTTAGGACAATTGAACCAAACCTTATCCAGTTATATTAGTGGACAAGCGATTGAATGTTTATTTGTCGGTACATTTACGATTATTGGGTATTCATTGCTTGGCGTTCGTTATGCCTTTTTATTTGGTGTCATTGCCGGCTTTACGAATTTGATTCCCTATTTAGGCCCTTATCTAGGATTAGCGCCCGCTGTCTTAGTGACCATCTTTAATGAACCCGTCAAAGCAGCCTTATGTTGTTTAGTGGTGCTAGTGGTTCAACAATTGGACGGAAATATTATTTATCCAAACGTTATCGGAAAATCTCTAAAAATCCATCCATTAACGATTATTTTAATTTTATTGGTAGCAGGAAATTTAGCAGGTTTACTAGGTATTTTCCTCGGCGTCCCATTTTACGCAATCTGCCGGACCATTATCTACTATGTTATTGATATGGTCAAAGCGGGTCGTAGTGAAAAAGTTACCAATGCTGTTCTTTTAGGGAATGAAACAAATACGAAAGAAAATAACGGTTAATGATTGAATCCGCTAATCTTTCGTGCTATGATTTTATGGATTAGGATAGAAAATAACCTGTCATAATACTGATTGTGTCTGTTTCTAAGCCTAACCATAAAAAGAGGAAGAACGTTAAAAGAGTACGAAAGTACAGCCTCGGAATTATCAACAATTAAGGAGAGAGAGAACATTATGAATAATGCTGACCCTGAGAGTCAGTCGCTAATTGCGCAACTTCTATTATTAGTCGTGTTGACGTTTATCAATGCCTTTTTGGCAGCGGCGGAAATTGCAGTCGTATCTGTTAACAAGAATCGTGTGGAACAAAAAGCGGAAGACGGCGACGCAAAAGCTCAAAAATTGCTTAAGGTATTGCAAGATCCCAATAACTTTTTATCCACAATCCAAGTAGGGATTACTTTGGTTAATATCCTATCTGGTGCTTCATTAGCAGAGACTTTATCTAGTCGTTTGGCCCCTGTATTAGGTGGCGGCGCCGCAGCTAAGAGTCTTGCCAGTATCATTATCTTAGCATTGTTAACGTACGTTTCTATTGTATTTGGTGAATTATACCCTAAACGAATTGCTATGAATAAATCAGAAGAAGTCGCTCAATTGACTTCTGGTGCAGTCCGCTTTTTAGGAGTTATCGCGCGTCCCTTCGTTTGGTTGCTATCGGCTTCGACCGATTTATTATCCAAAATCACACCAATGACTTTCGATGATGCCGATTCGAAGATGACACGAGATGAAATGCGCTACATGCTTGAAACAGAAGGTGTTTTGGAAAACGAAGAACTAGAAATGCTACAAGGTGTCTTTTCATTAGATACAAAAGTGGCACGAGAAGTAATGGTTCCTCGGACAGACGCATTCATGGTTGACATCCAAGATGATGTCCAAGAAAACATCAATTTAATTTTAGGAGAAAATTATTCTCGGATTCCTGTTTATAGTGAAGACAAAGATAAAATTGTTGGTATTTTACATACCAAAACGTTACTAAAAGCTGCACGTAATTTAGGCTTTGAAAACATTGAATTAGGCGCAATCATCCAAGAACCATTATTTGTCCCAGAAACCATTTTTATTGATGATTTACTTTATGAGTTAAAACGAACACAAAACCAAATGGCGATTTTACTAGATGAATATGGCGGTGTTGTCGGTTTAGCAACACTGGAAGATTTACTAGAAGAAATCGTTGGTGAAATTGACGATGAAACAGATGAAGTAGAAAATTTATATACACAAGTGGCCGACAATGAATATTTGGTTCAAGGACGCATGTTAATTGACGAATTTAATGAAGTATTTGAAACAGATTTACACATGAGCGATGTTGATACAATGGCAGGTTACTTAATTACAGCATTAGGAACCATTCCTGATGAAGGGGAAAAACCTTCTTTTGAAGTGGGCAATATTAAGTTAACTGCTGAAGAAATGGAAGGCACACGTTTGCTAGTCTTACGCGTTCATTTCTACGATGAAGAAACTGTCGATGAAGAACCAGAAGAAAATCGTCGTTTTTTCCGTAAAGAAATGGAAGATGACGAACCAAGACGTTAAAAATAACCTGTGACATCAGTCGTTTTGACTAATGTCGCAGGTTTTCCTTTTAAAAAACAGCCAACAGCAGCTCTTTATTCTCAAGGCTTGACATGATATACTAGCAAAGGTTAATCAAAAATTATGCTGAAGAAAATAAATAAATAAACATCACAAGTGATAAGGAGATTTTTATGACGATCAATCAAAAAGAAGCAGTCGATAGTCGCCGTACGTTTGCGATTATTTCCCATCCGGATGCTGGGAAAACAACGATTACTGAACAATTATTATTATTTGGGGGCGCCATCCGCCAAGCTGGAACAGTCAAAGGGAAAAAAACAGGGAACTTTGCCAAATCTGACTGGATGGAAATTGAAAAACAACGGGGAATTTCGGTAACGAGTTCTGTGATGCAATTTGACTATCAAGACAAACGGATTAATATCTTGGACACCCCAGGGCATGAGGATTTCTCAGAGGATACGTATCGGACCTTAATGGCCGTGGATAGTGCTGTGATGGTTATTGATAGTGCCAAAGGGATTGAAGCACAAACGAAAAAACTTTTCCAAGTTGTTAAAAAACGTGGTATTCCAATTTTTACTTTTATTAACAAATTGGACCGTGACGGACGGGAACCATTGGAACTTTTAGAAGAATTGGAAGAACTATTGGATATTGAATCTTATCCAATGAACTGGCCAATTGGTATGGGAAAAGGCCTAGAAGGTCTATACGATATTTATAATGAACGTGTGGAATTATATCGTCCAGAAAATAATGGCGGGGAGCGTTTTATTCCTTTAAAAGATGGCGATATCCCAAGCGATTTACCATTGCACAATAACAGCGTTTATCAACAAGTGTTGGAAGATGTTGAGTTATTGGTAGAAGCAGGCGATGAATTTAGCGAGGAAAAAATCGCTCGTGGTGATCAAACGCCAGTCTTCTTCGGTTCTGCTTTGACAAACTTTGGGGTTCAAACATTTTTAGAAACCTTCTTACAATTTGCGCCTGCGCCACATGCGCATAAAACAGAAGAGGGTGGCGAAGTAAGTCCTTATGAAAAAGAATTTTCAGGCTTTGTCTTTAAAATTCAAGCGAATATGAACCCAGCCCATCGTGATCGAATTGCCTTTGTTCGAATTTGTTCAGGTGTTTTTGAGAGAGGCATGGACGTGACTTTAGGTAGAACAGGCAAAAAAGTCAAATTAAGTAACGTGACGCAATTTATGGCGGATGCCCGCGAAAACGTCACAGAAGCTGTTGCAGGCGATATTATCGGCGTGTATGACACAGGAAATTACCAAATTGGCGATACTTTATATGAAGGGAAAATGAATGTTCAATACGAAGAGTTGCCGTCATTTACCCCTGAATTATTCATGAAAGTGACTGCCAAAAACGTAATGAAACAAAAATCTTTCCATAAAGGAATTTACCAACTGGTTCAAGAAGGAGCCATTCAATTATATAAAACATATTTAACAGAAGAATATATCATTGGTGCAGTAGGTCAATTGCAGTTTGAAGTTTTCCAATACCGAATGTCCAATGAATACAATGCTGAAGTAGTAATGACGCCAATGGGTTCTAAAATTGCCCGCTGGATTAATCCAGAAGATTTAGATGAACGCATGAGCTCTAGCCGAAACATTTTGGCACGGGACCGTTTCGACCAACCATTGTTCTTATTTGAAAACCAATTTGCGGAACGCTGGTTTGCGGATAAATATCCAGATGTTGAACTGAAAAGTTTGATGTAAAATTAATTTGTAATCAATCAGTAGCTGAATCTTTAGAAGATTGAAGCTCGGCGCAGTCATTCTCAAGATGATTGCGCTGAGCTTTTCTTGTTATAAGGTATTAAAGCAGGCGTGATTGTTTTTTTTTGAGATAGAATACTTACTATAACGAACCTATCAAGGAGTGGACAAGAACATGAATTTTTATGGCATCGAGTATTTAAAAAGCCAATCTAATTTAAATGATTACTTAAAGTATTTTTTTATTTTTGCTTTGTTAATCGGGCTAGTCATTGTGTTTAGTTTTTATGTGCGACATCAAATTCAAACGAAATATCGTGAATTAAGTATTATTATTTTTTTATCATTATTATTTGTTTTAGGGGTTCAATATTCCAATTATCAACTGAACCAAAATCAGCATTCACAATCTTCACAAATGGTACATTTTGTCGAACAAGTGGCACAGGAAAAAAAGGTTTCTCCAGAAAAAGTTTATGTCAATGGTACACAATTGGCTGACGGAACCATAGTTAAAATTGACGAAGTCTTTTATAAAATGAGTTTAAGTACGGATCAGCAGTCTTATACATTACAAGAAACGTATTTATTAACACCAACGATTGAAATCATAAAGTAAAGTGAGGGAAAATTAATGCAGTTTTATAGTCCAATTATTATTAAATTTGCTTTAGGTATTATTTGTTTAATTGTCCAAATTAATTTGATGGGAAAAGGCAATTTGGCGCCCACATCGGCTATGGACCAAGTGCAAAACTATGTATTGGGGGGCATTATTGGTGGTGTTATTTATAATGATTCAATTACGGTGCTCCAATTTGTATTAGTGTTAATTTTGTGGACATTATTAGTCTTAATTTTAAAATTTGCAAAAGAACACAATCGCTATGTGAAGCAAATTGTGGATGGTAAACCCATTACTTTAATCAAGGATGGACAGGTTGTGGTGAAGGAATGTTTGAAAAATGGTATTTCTGCAAATGATCTAATGTTTAAATTACGAGCAAATGGTATTTATGAAGTCCAGCTTGTTAAACGGGCGGTTTTAGAACAAAATGGTCAATTAACAATCGTCGAATATGGCGATGAAAGTATTCGTTATCCGATTATTGTGGACGGTCAAGCCAACATGGATGTCCTAGAGTTAATCAAAAAAGATGAGCACTGGCTATTAACGCAAATCCAAGAACAAGGATTCCAAAGATTACAGGAAATCTATTTAGGTGAGTATTTATCTGGACAGTTAAGTTTATCGCCGTATGAAGAAAAAACGATTGCTTAGCTATACTTTTCATTCTACTTATATTAAAATTAAATGGTAATTCAATGAGTTTTAAAAGGAGGAAAAATGAAAACTAAAAAGATAGTTGTCGGGTTATTTTGTTCAATGATTATTTTAATGGGGTGCCAACCAGATCAACGAACTGAAAAAATGAAAGAAAGTACTGAAGCAGAAGCAGTCCAAGTAACGAGTGGTGCCTCGGCAGCCACTAATGCCACTTCTGTAAAGCAGGAGGAGCAGACAAACACGAATGATCAACCGAAGGAGAGTGCTGCCAAAGTGAGTTATGAGCGTAATGGACATACCTTTGAAGTTGATGCTGTTTCTGGCGCTACAGTAGAAGCTAATAATGGACAATCAGGAATTAGTCCAGAAGAAAAAGCCCAGAAGATGTATTGGTCAGGTCGTCCAGAAATCGGAGAAGTTCAAGGGGATTATTATCATCATGAAGTCGTGTTTGATGGCGGCTATACGGCTTTAATTGATGTCGTTGTTAAGGATCAACAAATTCAGTTAGTGGAATTTGATGAACGTGGACCTAAAAACTATTATTCTGAAGAATGGGCAGGAGTGACAAAACGTTTATCCGGCTATGCAAATTTTCAAGCGAACAACGCCCGAACTGATCAATCGTTAGTGACCGTTGTTAATACGATGACTTTTCTAGAAAATCAAATGGTTGCTGAAAATCGCCTAGATGGCGCATTCCAGACAGCCAAAGGTCAATCCAATAGCGCTAATAATGGTTATCTTCCTGCTGCTAGGGCTTTAGCCAAGGAAATCAAAGAACCTTCAAAAGAACATTATACAAGTCTAACAGAAGATTTTGGGGAGGGGCTTTCTGGACGTTTAACTGTTATTACGTTAAAAGATTCAGGGAAAATAACCGATCTTCGTTATGATGAATATTTTGCAGATACAGAAGAAGAGATTAAAGATGCGAAACTGAAGGCTTATTCTCGCCAATCAAAATATTTTTCAAAAGATTATGCTCAAAAATCGGGGGAAAATTTCAAAAAAGAAGTGGATGACTTAAGAAAAAAAGCAATCGAGAAAAATAAATTAGTCAGTCCGACAAATGAGGAAGCCTGGTCGAAAAATTATCAAAGGCTTGTAAAAAAATAACGTCACAATAAATTAAAAAAACTGCCGAAGTGGGGAAACTTCGGCAGTTTTTTTAGTTTTCCATGAGGGAAACTTTTAATGGAACAGACACTTCGGTCACATGGTTTAACTCAATGATAGAAATTTCATCTGGGTCATAAGCCTCTTTAGGTAATCGTTTTAACAGTTTTGCTAAAATTTCTTTTACTTCTGTCGGACGAATGCGACGATTTTTATTCATAATCAGAACTTCCACATGGTGAGCTGCTTCTGAATAGACAGCGGTCGTGTTTCCTGCTGAGTAGACTTTTACAAAGTAAGCATCCGTGTTTTCCAATTGTTTATTTACTAATTGTTTGTAGCTATTGGTCACATTCACTAATTTCATTTTATCACCTCATTATAGTTGTGTGCTGCAAAAGAGCGTTTCCAATTATGTACAGGAGTTCCAGATTGAATTTTTTCTATGAGGAACAAGTATACGAATATCTTTCTTCTATTATAGTTTTTTTTGATGAAAATAAAAAGTGAAAAGCATAAAAAAATCCGCACGCATTGTTATTAATGCGTGTGGATTTTTGATTATTCTGCTTGGTCAGATGTTGAAGTTTCTGTTTTAGTCACTTCTTGTGCGCCAGTTACGATAATTTTACCTTCGTTATCTAACGCTGCGACTAATTGATGATTTTCAGGATGATCTAGATAGTATTCAGCAATGCCGTCTTCAATTTGTTCTTGAATCGTTCGGCGTAAAGGACGAGCGCCCATTGCAGGATCATAACCTAAATCAACGAGTTTCTCTTTGACTTCTGTTGGAACCTCAATGTGTAATTTTTGTTTAGCTAATAAGCCATTTACTTCTTCTAACATCAAGCTGACAATGTTCATCAGGTTTTCTTTGCTTAATGCTTTGAATTCGATAATACCATCGAAACGGTTAAGGAATTCGGGGGTGAAGAAGTTGTTCAATTGACCTAAAACAGATTTAGTCACACCTTCACGGGCAGCGCCAAAGCCAACGTTAGCTTCCACAGCTCCTGTTCCAGCATTACTTGTCATGATAATGATGGTGTCTTTAAAGCTGACTGTACGACCTTGTGCATCTGTTAAACGACCATCGTCGAGAATTTGTAAAAACATGTGTAAAACATCAGGATGTGCTTTTTCAATTTCATCCAATAAAATTAAACTATAAGGATTACGACGGACTTTTTCTGTGAGTTGTCCAGCTTCGTCATACCCAACATAGCCTGGAGGAGAACCAATCAGTTTAGAGACACTGTGTTTTTCCATATACTCACTCATATCAAAACGAACCATCGAATCTTCTGAACCGAATAGCTCAAAGGCTAATTGTTTTGCTAATTCAGTTTTACCAACGCCTGTTGGCCCAACAAATAAGAAGGAACCAATTGGGCGGTTTTGTTTGCCTAGGCCTACACGATTGCGACGAATCGCTTTAGCTACTTTATCGACGGCATCATCTTGTCCGACAACATGAGCTTTTAAGTCAACAGCTAAATTTTTCAATTGGGTTTGTTCTTTTTCTTTTAAGTCACCAACAGGAATGCCAGTTTTTTGTTCCACAATGGCTTCAATATCTTTTTCAGTGATGACGGGTGTTTCTTCATCGCTGATTTGTTTTTCTTTCATTGCTTGTAATTTATTGATTTGATCACGATAATAAGCCGCTTTTTCAAAATCTTCTTCTGCGGAAGCTTGTTGTTTTTGTTGTTCCGCTTCTGCTAATTTTTTATCAATTGTTTTTGGATCGACGAGTTGGATAGTTAGATTCATTTTTGAACCAGATTCATCTAACAAGTCAATCGCTTTATCTGGTAAAAAGCGATCTTGAATGTAACGATTGGATAAGTTTGCTGCTGCGTTAATCGCTTCATCTGTATATTTAACATGATGATAATCTTCATAACGTTTTTGCAAACCATGTAAAATCGTTATGGTTTCGGCAACGGTTGGCTCATCTACTTGGACTGGTTGCATCCGACGTTCTAAGGCAGCATCTTTTTCAATAATACGGTACTCATTTAAAGTTGTGGCACCGACTAATTGTAATTCACCACGTGCTAAGGCTGGTTTTAAAATATTGCCAGCATCCATATTGCCATCACCAGCAGCACCAGCACCCACAATTTCATGGACTTCATCAATAAATAAAATGACATTTTCAGCTTCAGTGATTTCTTCAATCAATTTTTGCATCCGTTCTTCAAATTGTCCGCGAATACCAGTTCCTTGAACAAGTGAAACCACATCTAAACGAATGACTTCTTTGTCCAATAATTTTTGGGGTACATCGCCATCGACAATTTTTTGGGCTAAACCTTCGACAACGGCTGTTTTACCAACACCTGGTTCACCGATTAAAACGGGGTTGTTTTTTGTACGGCGATTTAAGATTTCAATGACACGCTTAATTTCTTGGTCACGTCCTACCACAGGATCGATATCTCCTTGGCGTGCCGCTTCGGTGATGTTAATCCCATACTCGCTTAGTAAACCTTGACCAGCGCCAGCGCCTCCGCGAGGGGGTTGACCTCCATTACCACCATCACCAAATTGAGTGGGTGGTGTTTGTTGTTCATAAGGATTACCTTGTTGCATTTGGCGAGAAAGAGAACGATATAAATCGTCTAAACTCCCAAAGCCAAAAGGGTCTTGTCCCATATTTTGAGGGGAATTATTTGCTTGATTTTTTAATTTTTGATAGCAGCTTTGGCAATAGTCCAGTTGTTTTCTTTGACCATTCACATTTGCATATAAATGAATTGTTGCTTCATTTTGTTGACAATTTTGACAAATCATTGAATGAAACACATCCTTTCAAAATAACTGAGGCCAGAAAAATAGCTGTTTGCTCTATTATTTCTAGTAAACAGACCATTTTTCCTCAAACCAGCCAAGTGCTAGATAGCAAGAATAAATTCTGTCTACAAAACCACTTGACCATTTTTGACCTTTGAGGTTATTATAGCATTTTTTGTAAGAGAATCAAGTAAAAGACCTTGTTTAAAAAAAGGCAAAGATTCGATTTTTTTACAGACAATTGCGCCATTTTCAAGTAAACTATAAGAGTTGATATTTAAGAGAAAGAGTGGTGAAATCAATGGCTGAAAATCCTTTTGTAGAAAAAATTGCTTCATTAAAAGCTGGAGAAATCTCTGAATTAATCGTGGAGCAAAATGAATTTTTCCAATTTCGTGATGCTTGGATTTCTTTGCCTGACCGCGCGGAAATTGTTGGAGAAGCGGGGTTAAATGGACGAATCATTTATCGTTACCAAAAAGAGGAAGAATAGTCAGTGCAAAACATCACGAAATTTAAGCAAAAAGTGTTGTGTAAGATAGAAAAAAATGGTAATCTTAGAAACTGAAAGGGTCTTTTTTCGAGTAGACGTTTGATTTTAGCGTATCAAGAAAGGAAAACCCTAACATAAAAATTTTTTATTTACGAAGGAGACCGATTTATATGGAAAAGAAAGAATTTCACATTGTAGCAGAAACAGGAATTCACGCACGTCCAGCTACTTTATTAGTACAAACTGCAAGCAAATTTAACTCAGATATTAACTTAGAATACAAAGGTAAATCTGTTAACTTAAAATCAATCATGGGCGTTATGTCTTTAGGCGTTGGTCAAGGTTCTGACGTAACAATCACTGTTGATGGTGCTGACGAAGCTGAAGGAATGGCAGCAATCGTTGAAACATTACAAAAAGAAGGATTGGCTGAATAATGTCTGAGATGCTAAAAGGGATTGCCGCAAGTGATGGCGTTGCTGTTGCTAAAGCTTACCTGCTAGTTCAACCTGACTTGTCTTTCAACAAAACTTCCGTAGAAGATACTGATGCAGAAGCAACTCGCTTAGACGATGCTTTAGCAAAATCTACTGAAGAGTTGCAAGCAATTCGCGACAAAGCAGCTCAAAGCCTTGGTGAAGCAGAAGCGCAAGTTTTCGATGCTCATTTAATGGTTTTATCTGACCCAGAAATGGTTGGTCAAATCAAACAAAATATCCAAGACAACAAAGTCAATGCAGAAGCTGCCTTGAAAGAAGTTACGGATATGTATATTGGTATGTTTGAAGCAATGGACGACAATGCTTACATGCAAGAGCGTGCAGCAGATATTCGTGACGTTGCCAAACGTATCTTAGCACATTTATTAGGTGTGACTCTTCCAAATCCTTCAATGATTAACGAAGAAGTAATCGTGGTTGCCCATGACTTAACACCTAGTGATACTGCACAATTAGACCGTACGTATGTTAAAGCCTTTGTTACAGACATCGGCGGACGTACTTCTCACTCAGCAATCATGGCTCGTTCGTTAGAAATCCCTGCAATCGTTGGTACAAAAGAAATTACTGACAAAGTAAAAGCAGGCGATATTTTAGCAGTGAACGGAATCATTGGGGATGTTATTATTGACCCAACAGATGCTGAAAAATCTGAATTTGAAGCAGAAGCAAAAGCTTATGCAGATCAAAAAGCAGAATGGGATAAACTAAAAAATGCAGAAACAGTGACAGCTGACGGCAAACATGTTGAGTTAGCTGCAAACATTGGTACACCAAAAGATTTAGAAGGCGTACACAAAAACGGCGGCGAAGCTGTTGGTTTATATCGTACAGAATTCTTATACATGGATTCATCTGACTTTCCAACTGAAGAGGACCAATACCAAGCGTATAAAGCAGTTCTTGAAGGAATGGAAGGAAAACCAGTTGTGGTTCGTACAATGGATATTGGTGGGGACAAAGAGCTTCCTTACCTAACATTACCACACGAAATGAACCCATTCTTAGGTTACCGTGCATTACGTATTAGCTTATCAGAACTAGGTGACGGCATGTTCCGTACACAAATGCGTGCATTATTACGTGCGTCTGTTCATGGTAACTTACGTATCATGTTCCCAATGGTTGCTACTTTGAAAGAATTTAGAGCAGCGAAAGCAATCTTTGAAGACGAAAAACAAAAATTAGTCAACGAAGGTGTTGAAGTTTCAAACGATATCCAAGTAGGTATTATGATTGAAATTCCAGCAGCTGCCGTATTAGCTGATAAATTTGCCAAAGAAGTTGACTTCTTTAGTGTTGGAACTAACGACTTAATCCAATACACAATGGCGGCAGACCGTATGAACGAACGCGTTTCTTACTTATACCAACCATACAACCCATCAATCTTACGTTTAATTAAAAATGTAATTGATGCAGCACACGCTGAAGGTAAATGGGCTGGTATGTGTGGTGAAATGGCGGGCGATCAAACAGCTGTTCCATTACTATTGGGTATGGGCTTAGATGAGTTCTCAATGAGTGCTACATCTATCCTTAAAACACGTAGCTTGATGAAACGTCTAGACACAACTAAAATGGCTGAACTTGCTGACCGCGCATTAAAAGAATGCGACACGATGGAAGAAGTCGTTGCATTAGTTGAAGAATATACAAAATAATTAAGTGATTATGAAAGCACATCGACAATTGTCGATGTGCTTTTTTATTGTTGCGCTTCACGTATTTTTTTCTTGAAATAATAAATCGTGCTTCCCAAAATGAATAGAAAAATCAGCGTGATGCTACTCACCAGTTTCCAAGGGAAATTGGTGTGTTTTTCAGGTGGGAGGTTGACGGCGGTAGCATTGTATTTTTTAGCTTCTTTTTCTTGGATGACTAAGTGTTTTTCCCACGAATAGTCTTGATAGCCATCGTTTGCTTTGATTTTTACAGTATAATTTCCAGGAACAAAAGGTTGTTCCTTTAAGTCAATCCGATAATTAAAATTTGTATTAGGGGCCATTGTTAACGACTCTTGGTGATTTTCGTAGCGAGGTTTAGCTTCTTTTTCATAATATAAAGAGGCATCGACTTGTAATTTTTTAATCATAGCCGCTTGTTTGTTTTGGAGATTCATTAATACGCGGTTACGACCGTTAGCTTGATCGGTTTTTACTTCATTTAAAGATAATTCTGGCTGAACAGGTTCATCTGTTTCACTAAGTAAGACGCCGACTACATAAGAAAAACGATTATTGATGGCCACGCCGTTTTCTGAGTGAGCAGGTTGTTCATCTGACTTTTGTTCAAAGTAGAGTCCTCCTAAAACGTACCCATTAAATGGTTTTTCCGGTAAAGTAAGCTGACATTCAACAGTCTTGGTTGAGTGTTTAGGTAGGTGGATTTCTTTTGGTAATTGCGCAATCTCATTAAAAGTAAAAGGTGCAGATGGGTCTTTTTTTGTTTCAGCATGAGAATAATCTGCCAAGCCATTATCATTAGTAATCGCTGCATTGGCTGAAGCTAGCACGGTAATGTCGTTGGCTGTTTGATTCGTTAGTTCGATTTGTAGCTTTTGTGTTTGGTTTGGAGCGACACGTAAATCAAAATAACTTGTTTCTTTGGTTCGTTGATTGTCGGGTAAAATGGCTTTTACAGAAAAAGTCATTTCGCTTGCTTCTACAGAATAAGAGCCAATAAAAAATAAAAAAATGATGACGCTAATAACATGGAGCCATTTAAAAAGCTGCTGATTCATAGTGTGCACTCCTTTTTGACAATTTTTTATAACAAGGTATTGCATGAAACAACTTCATGCAATACCTTGTTTGTTTTCTTTTAAAGTGGTGTATCATCCAAAATCCAAGTAAGCGTTGTTTTATATTGTTTAGCTGCAACTTTTTTCGTTGTCGCAGGAACAGTTAATTGAATGCCTTGAGCAGCGGTCGCTCCGCTACCAAAAGCTAATGTCCAAGTGCCCATTCCTGTTGAAAGAGCGGCAGTCGCCACAGGAGAAGTGGCGGCACCAGTTGGATCCAAGGTTACTGGGACCGTTAATGGCGCCAAAGAAAGTAACTGTGTTGAATTGGGTGTTGCTGCTAAAAAGGTCAAGGACGCATTATCCAAAACAGCGGGTGTTGAATCACTTGTAGCAAATTGCGCACTCTGTTTAACTGATAATTTCCAGCCAAGATTTAGACCACGTTTGTCAGTTACTTGGACATAGTTTGGCACGCTAATTAAATCGCCAGTACTATTTTGTACTTGGTCCAGTTGTGCCGAATAGATTGCTGTTCCGGCTTGAATTTGTTTTGATCCAAAATGGATATTTGAAACATAGTCAATACTAAGGGGTCCGGCTGTACCAGGTTGATGAGGATCAGCAGGATTAGGTGTCACAGGCTGAGAAGGGTTCGTCGGGTTGACAGGTGGCGTGACAGTATTATCAAGAGCAAACGTAATATCAGCGTTGGATTGAATAGAAGCGACTTGGGCTGCTTCAACTTTTGGACTATTTAAAAGCATAAGAGGCGTAGCAACGAACAAAATGCTTGAAATGCGCACGATCTTTTTCATTTTTTATTCCTTCTTTCTTGTTTATTTTTAACTTTTAAAAAAGCTAAATCCTAATTAGAGGGGTGTATCAGAAAGAATCCATTGTAATTCGGCAGTGTAAGATTCTTTGACCGTTAAGTTAAGGTCAGGAGCAACGCTTAAAAAAAGTCCATTTTGTTGGTTCCAAGGAATTTCTACATTGTTATCGTCCGTTGCGGTGTATTGATAAACTTCGGTTGCTAAAGAGGAGATAGGAAAATCACTGCCATTTTTTCGATAAATGAAAGCTTGCTGGATCGTTTTATTTGTAGAAGTTGAATGCATGGGCTGACTCTCTCTTACCAACAAATGCCATGGTGTTTTTGCAACACGACCATCGGCAATGAGGAAAGGAGCGCTAATGGTCGATGGTGAGTAGAGGGTTCGTTTGCTGGGAAAAGGTAAATTTTTAAAGGAAACTGTAGTTGGCATCTGCACAAAACGGAGGGTACCGTTTTTGATAGGTAAAGACTGTTCCTTAGTGATTGGCGTAATTGGCGTTCCGCCACCATCATTGCCAGTAACCGTGCTAGAAAATAAAAGAAATTGGTTTATCCATTCTTCTGTAACCGTTGCTGTATATTGTAAGGTGAATTGTGTATTGGCTTCCGTAAAATTATCTGCTGGCAGCGAATTGTGATAACTCCAATACGGCAAACCAGTGGAACTATCAGTTAAAAGTTGAAGCCCAGCTATTGGCGTACTTAAACCTGCTGCTGATTGTTTTGTTAATGTAGCAGCTGAAAGTTGGGACAGTCCTTTAGGCACCGTTGCTCGTAATTGCTGATTCATCCACGTTGCTGGTTGATTGGTTAAACGTGTGGTTAACGCAAAACGAATGATTTGACCACTTACGACAGAGTTTGCAGCTTCCCAGAGCCCTTGTGCATTTTTCCGCTCAATGATTTGCGTGACCGTTAGTTGAGGCACAGGATAAGCAACTGTTTGAGAAACAGTAGAACTGGTTAGCAAAGGCAGGCCAGTGCGATTGCTGAGCCCTTGGACCCACAAGCTGACCGTTTCTCCTCCTTGGAAAGTGGGTAAATTAGCAAATTGAAAATGGCCATTGGAATCTAAGGACGTTGTGTAAATAGAACCACCATTTATTTGTACTTTAACTTGATAGGTTCCGTTAGATACTTGAGAAGCTTTACCTGAAAGTTGAGTTGAGCCGGCATTGGCGACTACGTTTGTGACTGGTTGGATTGACCAATTGACACTTTGGTCAGCTGAGGGGCTGCTTTGAATATAGTCGGTTGACGTTTTGGAACGAGCAAAGACAATTGTAGAGAGCGTGTCGCCATATTCTAATGGTGAAGCTAACGATGTCGAGAAATTTCCGGCTGCATCGACAGAAATCCCTTTCACCACAATGGGGGTAGTGGTGCCATCATGGCGGTTCAAGGTTAATTGAACAGAGTAGTTATAGTTTGGGTCTTGTACTTGTTGAATGGTCCCTGTTACAGTAGTGTCCAGATGATTTGGTTGAGTTAGTTTGGCTGGTGTGACTTGAGGAACGGGATAATTACCTAAACTAAGTTGAGCTTTGCTAATTATGCCTGTTTTTGTATTATTCCCAATAATAATATTAATTGCGCCTAATCCAGTGCCGACATCTGTAAAGGTTCCTCGAATCGGATAGTCTTTGCCGTTAAGAGCAGAAGGGATTGAAATTCCTCGTTTATAAAGTGCGCCGACATCAAATGAAATGGCGGCAGACCATTTGGTTCCGGGAAGTAACACCAAGGTGCTACTTGGAAAAGTCAGATAAACAGAATGATAAGTGCTACTATAAGAGAGGCTGACGCCGTTAGTTGAACTGTGAATATCTTGAGTGGCTGTTCCTGGATAACTGACAGTCCCTGTTAAAAGAGTCAGAAAATCTTGTTGCTTTAGAGTGTCGTTATCTAACTGGCTTGAAATTTCTGTAGGAAGTTGAATAGCAATAATCGGTCGATCATTAATTGCTAAGCCGATAAGTGTCACACTGTATTCATACGAAAGTGTGATAATATCTTGGTTATACGTTCCCGTGCTTAAGGTACTTTTTAAGGTGCTATTACCAACAGAAACACTAGCTGGCGTAGGTACCATAGGTTCATCGTTTTCAGAGGAAGCATGGGTTTGCTCGGTTTCTTGTTCCACGATATCGGTTGCTTGAGTTGTTTGTTGTTCTGTTGAAACTGAAGTAAATGTTTCACTAAAAGTAGAGGCGTGAGTTGTAGGGTTCAGTGTTTCAGAATGAGCTATCAAAGGTTGAGTCAGCGATAAAAAAAGCCATGATATGATGCAAGAAAAGATTCCCCAGACGAACTTATTCAAAACCATCCTCTCCTTTTTTGATATTATATGTATAATGACGAAAATATATAATGCGTAAATATTGAGTACATACATTCTATAATGGGCCATTCATAAAGTAAAGCGATTACATCCGATGGTGAACAAGATATTTTGTTCACAATCTTTTAGTGTTTTAAGAAGGAAATTTCTCGAAATTCTATGCTTTTTTAATCCGAAAAAATTAAAAAACTGATAGTTTGCTAAAAATCGAGTCTTTCTTTCACTTCTTAGCACTTAAAATATTTACATTTTCCTAGGGATAGTGTACTATTTAAAGGTATGCATAAATAAAGTTTGATGTATAAAATTAAATGTTATTCGGAGGGAAACAAATGTCTGCGAAATGGGAAAAAAAAGGCACTAATGATGGTGTATTAACTTTTTCAATCGAACAAGCAGTAATCGAAAAAGGATTAACGCAAGCGTTCAATAAAGTGAAAAAAAACTTAAACGTACCTGGTTTCCGTAAAGGAAAAGTATCACGTACTGTTTTTAACCGTATGTATGGAGAAGAAGCGTTATACGAAGATGCGTTAAACGCTGTTTTACCAGAAGCATATGAAGCGGCTGTATTAGAAGCAGGAATTGAACCAGTAGCACAACCAAAAATTGATGTTGAAAGCATGAATAAAGGGGAAGACTGGGTTATCACTGCTGAAGTAACTGTAAAACCTGAAGTAAAATTAGGCGAATACAAAAACTTAACAGTGTCTAAACAAGACCGTGAAGTAACAGATGAAGACGTGGAAGCACGTTTGAAACGCGAACAAGAATCTCAAGCTGAATTAGTAATCAAAGAAGATGCCGCTGCTGAAAATGGCGACACTGTAGTTATCGACTTTGAAGGCTTCTTAGGCGACGAAGCATTTGAAGGCGGCAAAGGCGAAAATTACTCATTAGAATTAGGTTCTAATTCATTTATTCCAGGCTTTGAAGACCAATTAGTTGGCAAAAAAGCTGGCGAAGAAGTAGAAGTAAACGTTACTTTCCCTGAAGATTACCAAGCAGAAGATTTAGCTGGTAAAGAAGCAGTCTTCAAAGTAACTGTTCATGAAGTAAAAGCAAAAGAATTACCAGAATTGGATGATGAATTTGCAAAAGACGTTGACGATTCAGTAGAATCATTAGACGAATTAAAAGAAAAATTCCGTAAAGAATTGACAGAAGCAAAAGAAGCAGCAGCTGAAGAAGCAAAAGACGAAGAAGCAATTCGTTTAGCTGTTGAAAATGCTGAAATCGTTGAATTACCACACGTAATGGTTCACGACGAAGTTCACCGTTCAATGGATGAATTCTTAAACAACATGCAACGCCAAGGAATTTCTCCTGAAATGTACTACCAATTAACTGGTTCTACAGAAGAAGATTTACACAAACAATTTGAAGGCGAAGCAGAAACACGCACAAAAACAAACTTAGTGATTGAAGCAGTTGCCAAAGCTGAAAACATCGAAGTAACACAAGAAGACATCGATGCTGAAGTGAAAGATTTAGCAGAACAATACAACATGCCTGAAGCGCAAGTACGCAAAGTATTAAACAACGACATGTTAGAACACGATATTCGTATGAAACGTGCTGTTGAAACAATTACTGAAACAGCTGTTGAAAAATAAACATTTTTAATAAGCTCTTCATTCGATAGAGTTTTCTAAAACTGTAGATGGAAGGTGTCTTTCATCTACAGTTTTTTTCATATAAAATAACTTTTGAAAGGGTGTGTCAAAATGGATAAAAATTATTCGAAAATTAAATATGGATTAGTGGTGTTTGGCATCTTATGCTTGACGTACAATCTCTGGGAATTTTTTACGGCTAAGTATTCAACAAAACAAGGTGTGACGTTTGTTATCGAATGTTTACTTGGAATTGGTCTAATCTTTTTACCGGATCTTGTCAATAAATTTTTAAAAATTATTATGCCACCGACTATCGTTTATTTTTACTGGTTTTTCTTATTTATTTCAGTATTCCTAGGAACCTCGTTGCATATGATCTCAATCATTTCGTTCTGGGATAAAATTTTACACTTTGTTAGTCCGATGCTGTTAACTGCTGTGGGTTATGGTATTGCTGCTTTCCTATTGAAGAAAACGAAGTACGCCGATGTTTCCCCGTGGTTATTTTTATTATTTGGGTTTGCATTTGCAGGGCTTTGTGGCGTCTTCTGGGAATTCTGGGAATTTATCTGCGATTCATTAGGAAACATGAACTTACAACGCTATAATATGTCCAACGGCCAACCATTTATTGGGCGTGCTGCTTTGATGGATACGATGGGGGATTTATTTACCAATACCCTTGGGGCCTTTGTGATGGGCGTGTACACGTATATCAGAAGCAAAGGAAATCCTGAGTATTTAGAAAATTATGCGATAAAGAGAAAATAATAAAAAAGCGATTCAACCATGGTTGAATCGCTTTTTTGCTGTTTTTTTAAGCAGGTACTTCGACAGGTTTTTTCAAAAGTCCGTAGACAATTCCTGAAATAATCGCCCCAATTAAGATGAACAATAGATATAGTAATGGATTACTTAATAGGAAGACGACGAAGATTCCTCCATGTGGTGCCAATAATTTGATACCAAACGCACCAACCAACGCACCAGTAAAGGCAGAACCTACCACGAAACTTGGAATCACACGTAATGGGTCAGCTGCTGCAAAAGGAATTGCCCCTTCAGTGACAAAAGAAAGTCCCATTACAATATTGGTTAAGCCGGCATCTTGTTGATCTTTTGTAAATTTATTTTTAAATAAACGAGTTGCTACGAAAATTGCTAATGGAGGAACCATTCCGCCAGCCATTACAGAAGCCATGACCACGCTGCCACCTTCTGCAACAGTACTTGCTAGCGTAGCTGTACCGAAAACATAAGCAGCTTTGTTAACTGGTCCACCTAAGTCGATGGCCATCATACCAGCTAATAAGGCACCAAGTAAAGCTGCATTTGTGCCATCTAAGCCAAGTAGGAAATGATTTAACGCATCATTAATTGCTTTCATCGGGATGTTAATGACTAACATTAATAAGCCTGTAATAATCAAACCAAAAACTGGATAGAATAAAATGGTTTTAATTCCATCTAATGATTTTGGCAAGCCTTTGAAAACTTTACGTAAAAGAACCACTACATAACCAGCTAAGAAACCACCGATTAGGGCCCCAAGGAACCCAGCTCCTCCAGCGTTTGCTAACGCACCAGCGGCGAAACCAGCAACTAAGCCTGGACGATCCCCGATACTAGAAGCAATAAAACCAGCTAAGACAGGTAACATAAAGCCAAATGCTGCGCCACCAATTTGGTTAAACCAGCTAGCTACGTCATTGTAATTCCCTAAGTTGGCTAATTGATCTTGAGGAACTCCGATAAATTGATCAATCATAAAGGAAAGAGCAATGGCAATTCCGCCACCAATAACGAAAGGTAACATATGAGAAACACCATTCATTAAATCTTTATAGATACGAGAACCGATTGAACCTTCCGCTGAATCCTCTTGGTCGCTTGCAGCCGAGTCACTGCCATGGAAAGTAGGAGCTTCACCACTAATGGCTAAGTTAATTAGTTCTTCGGTTTTACGAATTCCATCACTGACGGGACGATTGACTAATTTTTTACCATCAAATCGATTCATTTCTACTTTTTTATCGGCTGCAACAATCACGCCATCAGCACGAGCAATATCTTCAGCAGTTAAACGATTTTTAATTCCTTCTGAACCGTTTGTTTCTACTTTAATGTCTACGCCCATTTCTTTTGCTTTTTTCTTCAGCGCATCTTCGGCCATGTAAGTATGAGCAATTCCTGTAGGACAAGCAGTCACAGCAATAATATATTTACGATTGCTTTCTGGTGCTGGCGTTGTTTGTTCTTGTTCTGCTTTTTCTTCCGCTTCTTTTTGATCTTCTGCTGCTTGGAAAAGAGCTTGTACTGCTTCTGGAGTTTCCGCTTCTTTCAATTTGCCAACAAATTCTGGATCGATAAGTAATCGAGAAAGGGCCGCAAGCGCTTGGAGATGTGTATCATTGGCGCCTTCTGGAGCAGCAATCATGAAGAATAGATAAGTAGGTTGTCCATCTAGTGCTTCATAATCAACACCTTTTTTACTTTTAGCAAAAAGAACTGTCGGTTCTTTTACGGCACTATTTTTTGCGTGAGGCATAGCGATGCCGTCGCCTAAACCAGTCGATGTTTGTGCTTCGCGTTTTAAAATTCCCTCTTTGTAAGTGTCAATGTCAGAGATGCGGCCACCATCGTATAATTTTTGGACCATTTCATCAATCGCGCCTTTTTTATCAGTAGCTTGTAAATCCATAATCATGACATCTTTTATTAATAAATCATTAATGTTCACTCTATTTTCCTCCCTTAGTGGATTTATTCTGAAATTTTTTCAATTGTTACTTCGTGAATAAGTTCTTGGATAAAATCTTCTGAGGCTAAATCATCAGAAAATGCGGTCGCGCTACCGCAAGCGACACCCCATTTGAAAGCCTCTAAAGGATCTTGTGTTTTTGAAAAGTTGCCAATAAAACCAGCAATCATTGAGTCGCCAGCGCCGACAGAATTTTTCAGTGGACGTTTTAAAACGTTGGAACGATAAACACCTTCTGTTGTGAAAAGTAATGCACCATCACCAGCCATTGAGATAATTACGTGTTGTGCTCCTTCTTCTAGTAACCGATGTCCATAAGGTAAAATATCTTCAACACTTGTAAAGGTTGTATGATATAATTCTGCCAACTCATGATTATTTGGCTTGACCAATAAAGGCTTTTGTGACAAAGCGTTCATTAAATCTTCACCTGTCGTATCAATAACAAATTCTGCGCCTTTTTCCTTCACAATTTGGATTAACTCTTCGTAAAATCCTTTGCGTAGAGAAGCAGGTGTACTTCCTGAAAGAACAACAATATCACCAGCCTGAACACGACTAACTGCTTGTTTTAGTTCTTGAATTTCTTCGTTTGTTAGGGCAGGTCCTAAGCCGTTAATTTCTGTTTCAGTATCTGATTTCAATTTAATGTTGATTCGTGTATCAGCAGACACGGGAGTGAAATTCGTTTGGATTTCTTCTTTTTTCAACCAATCGGCAATGAATGAGCCTGTAAAACCACCTAAAAAACCTAAGGCAGTGGATTCTGTCTCCATACGTTTTAAAATACGTGAAACGTTGATTCCTTTGCCGCCAGGTAATTTAAAATCATTCGTCATCCGATTCAAATCACCAATTTGTAGATGATCGACATGAACGATAAAGTCGATAGAAGGGTTTAAAGTCACTGTGTAAATCATTTGTTTGCCTCCATTAAAATAGTTTTTTGCTGGAATCCTTGAAGCGATTCAGCAGGGCAGTAGTCAGTTAGTAAAGTAACTGACTCTAATTCTTCCACTTTGGTAAACGTTACTTCATTAAATTTTGTATGATCCAGTAAAACATAGGCTGTTTCTGCTTGATGAATAGCCAAGGCTTTTAGCGCTGCTTCTTCGGGATCAGGCGTCGTTAAACCAAACTCTAAATGTGCGCCGTTAGTTCCTAAAAAAGCTTTGTTAAAACGAAAATGTTGTAGCTGTTCCATACTAGTGGCACCAATGATTGCTTTAGTGGAGAGCTTCAAAGTACCACCGAGCATAATAGTGGGAATTTCCATATCGCTAAGTTTTGCAGCGTGATGCACGGAATTCGTCACTACATGGATTTGTTTCCCAACTAAAAAAGGGATCATTTCTAACGTGGTTGAACCAGCATCTAAATAGATCATATCGCCATCTTGTACACAACTAGCGGCTAAAGAAGCAATCTTTTGCTTTTCGTGCGTGTTTTTGATTGATTTTTCCGTCATGTTTTGTTCAAAGCCTAAATTAAGAATACGCTTAGCTCCGCCGTGAATGCGTTCTAACAAATTGGCGTCTTCTAATTCTTGTAAATCGCGGCGGATTGTGGATTCTGAAGCATTGAATAAGTTAGCAAGTTCTTGTGATTTGACGACTGATTTTTGATCTAACAATTGTAAAATTTTTTGATGTCGTTCTTCCGTAAGCATTTTCATCCCTCATTTCATGGATATAATAGCACAAATGAAAACGCTAATCAATCTAAAACGGTCAAAAACATTCAAAAAAATTAAAAAACAGTCATAAGAGAAAAAGAAAGCTGCTGAACTCAGGTTCAGCAGCTTTCTTTAATTCACTAAATCATTCGGTAAAGTTTTTTGATAAATCTCTTTTTTGACTTGGTAAGCGAGTTTTTCATCGGTCAAAATAATGAGCACATCGCCAACATGCATAACAGTATCACCATGTGTTAAAATTTCCGATTCGCCACGCCGAATGGAAGTGAGCAACATTTGTTTAGGCCAGACAAAATCACGTACCATCGTATCATCTAAGGAACTTTCTGCAGTGATAGGTAATTCGATAATCGTTTTGTGGCCACGAATATTACTTACTTTAGAAGGAACCAAACGTTCTAATAAGCTTTCATAAATTGGCTTGCCGCCAAGACTATCGATGGTAATATAACTAACTAAAGCGACAACCCCTAAAGACATTAAATGAGAAAAATTGCCGACCATTTCTGTTACTAAAATAATCGCTGTTAACGGTGCTTTACCAATCGCAGTAAAATAACCAGCCATGGCAAAAATTAAAAAGTTTTTCACAAAAATTGGATCCATCCCTACGTATTGGACAAGTAGACTGCCATACAATGTTCCGATAATGGCACCTAAAGTTAGAATAGGCAAGAAAATACCACCAGGGAGATTCGAACCGTAAGAAACCATTGAAAAAACAAAACGTAAAACCAGTAAGCCGACTAAAGCCCAAATCGTGGCCGGTTGATTGCCTAAAGCTAAAACAATTTGATTCCCACCGCCAAGTAAATGTGGAAAGAAATAACCAATCGGTAAAATCAAAATAAAAGGAACAAAGCCATAATAATTAGAAGAAAGGCCTTTGATTTTTCCATATACTTTTGGTAAGGACAACAATGTTTTTTGATATATCCAACCTAATAATCCTAGCAAAACGCCCAGCAGTACTAATGTCCAATAGTACTCTAAAGGCAAAGATTTAACCGGACCAATATAAAGAACTGGCTGCAATCCGAAGAAATGCAAAGAAACAAAGTTAGCGGAAATGGCCGCAGAAAAAGAGGTTAACCAAACTAAAGGTGAAAAGGAATGGTGAACCTCTTCTAGAACAAATAAAAGTCCTGCGATTGGTGCATTAAAAGCGGCGGCTAAACCAGCACTGGCACCACTACTGATTAAAATTTTTTCTTCAGACTTGGTGCTTTGCCGCCATTGACTATAGCCTTGTCCAACCACTGCACCTAGTTGAATTGAAGGACCTTCACGTCCCAAAAATAGCCCAGGACTAATCGCTAAGATCCCACCGATAAATTTTTTCCAAAGCACTGGAAACCAGTGAATTTCTAATTGACCTTGAAGTTGTCCTTCCACTTGGGGGATGCCACTGCCTTTAATTGCTGGTTCGCTCTTAATCAGTCGTCCTAATAAATAAGCAAGTACGAGAGAAAATAAGAACCAAGGAATCATCCAAAAGGGTTTTTCGTGAAACGTTTGATACAGATGAACGACTTGTTCGCCAATTTTTTCAATGCCTAAGCGAAATAAGCTGACAACAAAGCCGACCAGGATTCCGACGACGATGCCTTTAAGGATAAAGCCGATTCGGGTACCATCTAATTGTTTAATTTCATGTACATCATTATTCATTTCATTTTTAGCCTCCATCACTACTTACTAATGTACTGCGGTTTGACTTGATTTACAAGAAAATTTCATATAAAAAGAAAAAGATTTTTTGTTCTTTTCTAAAGAACTTCAAAGGGATTTTTGGTATACTGTATAAGATTGAAAAAAGAGAGAGGACGTTTAATATGACACAAAAACATGCCTTGGTTCAGGGAATGAATCCTCGACAAGAAGAAGCCGTTTTGCATACAGAAGGACCACTGTTAGTCATGGCTGGTGCTGGTAGTGGAAAAACGCGGGTTTTAACACACCGAATTGCCTATCTAATTGAGGAAAAAGAAGTAAATCCATGGAATATTTTGGCGATTACGTTTACCAATAAAGCTGCTAAAGAAATGAAAGAGCGTGTAAATAAATTACTGGAAACGGGTGGTGAAGATGTATGGGTCTCCACTTTTCACTCCATGTGTGTAAGAATTTTACGTCGTGATGTGGATCAGATTGGTTACAACCGTAATTTTACAATTATTGACCCATCGGAACAAAAAACATTAATGAAACGCATCTTAAACGACTTAAATATTGATTCAAAAAAATATGATCCTCGCTCAATTTTAGGTACGATTAGCAATGCCAAAAATGAATTACAAACGCCTGAAAAAGTTGCTGAAATGCAAGGTTCCTTATATGAAGAAATTGTCGCAAAATGCTATGAAGCCTATCAAAAAGAATTACGTAAAAACCAATGTATGGATTTTGATGATTTGATTATGAATACGATTCGTTTATTTAATGAACAACCAGATACGTTGGCTTTCTACCAAAATAAATTTCACTATATTCATGTGGATGAATACCAAGATACCAATCATGCACAATATACCTTAGTCAATTTATTGGCTGCACGTTTCAAAAATCTGTGTGTCGTAGGTGATGCCGACCAAAGTATCTATGGTTGGCGCGGGGCGGATATGCAAAATATCTTGGATTTTGAAAAAGATTATCCAGATGCCAGTGTAATTTTGCTAGAACAAAATTATCGATCCACCAAAAACATTTTGGCGGCTGCGAATGATGTCATCAAAAATAACCGTAACCGCCGCGAGAAAGAACTGTGGACAGAAAATATAGACGGTGAAAAAATTGTCTATTATCGCGGGGACACAGAACGGGATGAAACACAATTTATTGTGAGCCAAATCCAAAAAGAAATGCGGGAAAATGACCGAATTTATGGTGATTTTGCGGTATTATATCGGACCAATGCCCAATCCCGTGTAGTGGAAGAAATGCTCTTGAAATCTAATATTCCGTATACCATGGTGGGCGGACATAAATTCTACGACCGTAAAGAAATTAAAGATATTTTGGCTTATTTAAGTTTGATTGCCAATCCAGATGATTCGATTAGTTTTGAACGAATTGTCAATGAACCAAAACGAGGAATCGGTAAAAGTTCAATTGAAAAATTACGACTATTTGCGGATACGCATGGTTGGGCTTTGCTGGAAGCTGCCCAAAATGTTGATTTGGCAAATATTTCAGGAAAAGCGGGTAAAGAGCTTGGTAATTTTGGCATGATGATTCAAGACTTAATGAAAACAGTGCCCTATTTAACGATTACAGAATTGGTGAAAGAAACTTTACAACGTAGTGGTTATCGGGAAGCTTTGATGGCGCAAAATAATTTAGAGTCTCAAGCTCGCTTAGAAAACTTGGACGAATTTTTATCTGTGACACAAGAATTTGATAAACGTTTTGAAGCGCAAAACAACGACGATCCAAATGGCGAAGAAACAAAATTGGCGGATTTTTTAACAGATTTAGCCTTGGTTTCTGATCTAGATAATTTAGAAGAGAGCTCTTCACAAGTAACCTTAATGACGTTGCATGCGGCCAAAGGGCTGGAATTTCCAGTGGTCTTTTTAATGGGCTTAGAAGAAGGGGTTTTCCCATTATCACGTGCCATGCTAGAAGAAAGTGAACTGGAAGAAGAACGGCGCTTGGCTTATGTTGGTATCACACGAGCGGAAGAAGCCTTGTTCTTAACGAATGCTTATTCGAGAACATTATATGGTCGCACGCAATATAATCGACCAAGTCGCTTTTTAGAAGAAATTGAGGCGGAGCGTTTAATGAAACAAGGGGCGGCGGCCAATTTACAGAAAGCTCCAGCGCGCACCTTTGATCCTAAAGTATTCAAGCCCAGCGCAAGTAAACCAGCTTATACACAGCCAGCTACAAAATCAGTTAGCAACAAAGTGGCAAGTGGTGGCGAAAAAGTTTCTTGGCAAGCAGGTGATAAGGTCCAACATAAAGCATGGGGCGTTGGTACAGTCGTTCGTGTAGGCGGTTCGGCCAAAGACTTAGAGTTGGACATTGCTTTCCCAGAAAAAGGCATAAAACGGTTGTTAGCGGCATTTGCACCAATTGAAAAAATTTAACATGCAAAATAGGTCAGCGATTTAATGAGAAATCACCATTAGATAAATTCTTTTTATTTTCTATCTTAGTGTAAATGTGTTAAAAAGACGATGAGAGCATTACACTTATGAGGAGGAGTTCTACGATGGAACAACAACCATTAACATTAACGGCGGCGACAACTCGTGCGCAAGAATTAAGAAAACAACTCAATCAATATTCCCATGAATATTATGTCAAAGATCAACCATCCGTAGAAGATTATGTTTACGATCGTTTGTATAAAGAGTTAGTCGATATTGAAACGGAGTTTCCTGATTTAATCACGCCAGATTCGCCGACACAACGTGTAGGTGGCAAAGTTTTATCTGGTTTTGAAAAAGCTCCGCATGACATTCCAATGTATAGTTTAAATGATGGGTTTAGCAAGGAAGACATTTTTGCTTTTGATGAACGTGTTCGTAAGGCGATTGGTAAACCCGTTGCTTACTGTTGCGAGTTGAAAATTGATGGGTTAGCAATTTCATTACGTTATGAAAACGGGGTGTTTGTACGCGGAGCAACACGAGGCGATGGAACGGTTGGTGAAAATATTACAGAGAACTTACGAACGGTTCGCTCTGTACCGATGCGTTTAACGGAGCCCATTTCAGTGGAAGTTCGTGGCGAGTGCTACATGCCTAAACAATCCTTTGTCACATTAAATGAAGAACGTGAAGAAAATGGCCAAGATATTTTTGCCAATCCTCGGAATGCAGCGGCGGGAAGCTTGCGCCAATTAGATACAAAAATTGTGGCGAAACGGAACTTAAATACGTTTTTATACACAGTTGCTGACTTTGGACCAATGAAAGCGAAGACGCAGTTTGAGGCATTAGAAGAGCTTTCTGCAATTGGTTTTAGAACCAATCCCGAACGGCAATTATGTCAGTCAATCGATGAAGTTTGGGCCTACATTGAAGAATACCATGAAAAGCGGAGCACTTTGCCATACGAAATCGATGGAATTGTGATTAAAGTGAACGAATTTGCGTTGCAAGATGAATTAGGTTTCACTGTCAAAGCACCTCGCTGGGCGATTGCCTACAAATTTCCACCAGAAGAAGCAGAGACAGTAGTGGAAGATATTGAATGGACAATTGGGCGCACGGGAGTGGTCACTCCTACTGCGGTCATGGCTCCTGTACGAGTGGCGGGAACCACGGTTAGTCGGGCAAGTTTGCATAATGCAGATTTTATTCAAATGAAAGATATCCGTTTAAATGATCATGTTATTATTTACAAAGCCGGCGATATTATCCCAGAAGTAGCGCAAGTCCTAGTTGAAAAACGTGCAGCCGATAGTCAACCTTATGAAATACCGACACATTGTCCAATTTGTCATAGTGAGTTGGTGCATTTAGATGAGGAAGTGGCGTTACGTTGTATTAATCCAAAATGCCCTGCGCAAATTAAAGAAGGGCTGAATCACTTTGTCTCACGAAACGCAATGAACATTGATGGCTTGGGGCCACGAGTGTTAGCACAAATGTATGACAAAGGATTAGTGAAAGACGTAGCGGATCTGTATTTCTTAACAGAAGAACAATTAATGACTTTGGATAAAATCAAAGAAAAATCAGCAAACAACATTTATACTGCCATTCAAGGGAGTAAAGAAAACTCTGTCGAACGTTTGATTTTTGGCTTAGGGATTCGCCATGTGGGTGCGAAAGCGGCGAAAATTTTAGCGGAGCATTTTGGTGATTTACCAACCTTAAGTCGTGCAACCGCGGAAGAAATTGTGGCTTTGGATTCAATTGGCGAAACAATCGCAGACAGCGTTGTGACGTATTTTGAAAATGAGGAAGTTCATGAATTAATGGCTGAACTGGAAAAAGCCCAAGTGAACTTGACATATAAAGGTCTCCGGACAGAACAATTAGCAGAAGTGGAGTCACCTTTCAAAGACAAAACAGTTGTTTTAACAGGGAAATTAACGCAGTACACTCGCGAAGAAGCCAAAGAAAAAATTGAAAATCTTGGTGGAAAAGTTACAGGGAGTGTTTCGAAAAAAACTGACATTGTGGTTGCTGGCGAAGATGCTGGCAGTAAATTAACCAAAGCTGAAAGCTTAAGCGTGACCGTTTGGAATGAACAAGAAATGGTCGATGCGTTAGATGCAAGTCATTTTTAAGAAGAAAAATTAACGTTGTCAGATTTTATGTAGTAATTTGATGGTATACTTATTTTAGTCATAAAAGTTATATGAACGAGGACTTTCTGAGTTGAGAAAGGAGGTTGATGCTTATGCGCAATTCTTCTTACTTTAACGAAAGGAGCAATGTTTTTGTCCGTTGAAGCAGCGCTAGGACTGATGATTGGTTTTGCAACACTTGTTGTGACCATTATCTTCGGTATCTTAGCGCTTGTCTTAGACAACAAAAATAACCGTTCATAAGCTTTGAGGAGCTGAACGGTTAAGCGTTTGAAATAAAACCAATAACTCAGTAAGCCACCAGTTCTTATAACTGGTAGTGGCTATTAGAGAGGTATGTTCCTGCATATCTCTCTTTTCATTTTCATAATAACATATTTCCGTCATTTTTGCGAGCGACAAATTATCAATGAAATTCAAGGTTTCATCTAAAATATCCGACCATTTTATGGTAGAATGGGAACAGAGTGAGCAGCTGTGCTAAGCTGTTTAAAGAAATACAATCCAATTGATTAATCTGAAAATGAAAATTTCAGTAAATGATAGAAAGAAGGGTATCTATGGCAATTACAGAAGAACAAGTCAAACATGTCGCTAAATTATCAAAATTATCTTTCTCCGAAGAAGAATTAGCGGACTTTACCAATCAACTAGATAAAATTATTGATATGGTGGAATTACTAGAAGAAGTAGATACAACAGGGGTTCCTTTTACTTCAAATGTGAATGAATCAATCAATGTCATGCGTGAAGACGTAGCGACACCAGGAATGGACCGTAAAGAATTAATGCGGAATGTTCCGGAATCAGAGAATGGTTACATTAAAGTGCCTGCAATTATGGATAACGGGGAGGCAGGAGCCTAATGGAAAAATTATACGACAAATCGTTAACAGAGTTACATGATTTATTGGTCTCAAAAGAAATCACTGCAGTTGATTTAACCGAAGAAACATTAAATCGTATTCAAGATACAGAAGAACAACTAGGTTCTTTTATCACAGTTAGTGAAGAAAAAGCAATGGCATTAGCCAAAGCGATTGACTTAAAAGGCATCACTGAAAGTAATCCATTAGCTGGGATTCCTATTGGGATTAAAGACAACATTGTCACAAAAGATATTTTAACAACAGCTGGCTCAAAAATGTTACACAATTTTGACCCAATTTATGATGCGACCGTGATGGATAAAGTCTATCAAGCAGATATGATTCCAGTCGGAAAATTGAACATGGATGAATTTGCCATGGGCGGAAGTACGGAAACGTCTTACTTCAAGAAAACAAAAAATGCTTGGGATCAAACCAAAGTTCCTGGCGGTTCTTCTGGTGGTTCAGCTTCTGCTGTCGCAGCCGGACAAGTCCCAGTTTCTTTAGGGAGTGATACAGGTGGTAGTATCCGCCAACCAGCCGCATTCAACGGTATTGTGGGCCTAAAACCAACTTATGGACGTGTGTCTCGTTTTGGTTTGATTGCTTTTGCTTCAAGTTTAGACCAAATTGGTCCATTGACACGAAATGTTAAAGACAATGCCTTAGCTTTAAACGCAATTAGTGGTTATGACGAAAAAGACGGCACTTCTGCAGGCGTTTCTGTTCCTGATTTTACGGCAGATTTAACTGGCGACATCAAAGGCATGAAAATTGCTTTACCAAAAGAATACTTAGGTGAAGGGGTACAACCTGATGTTCGTGAAGCGGTATTAAAAGCAGCAGAAACATTTAAATCTTTAGGAGCAACGGTGGAAGAAGTTAGTTTGCCACATTCTAAATACGGCGTAGCGGTTTATTATATTATTGCCTCTTCAGAAGCAAGTTCAAACTTACAACGCTTTGATGGTATTCGTTATGGTTACCGTTCCGAAAATGTCCAAAATCTAGAAGATGTCTATGTTAATTCACGTTCTGAAGGTTTCGGAACAGAAGTTAAACGTCGGATTATGTTAGGAACCTTCTCTTTAAGTGCTGGTTATTATGATGCGCACTTTAAAAAGGCTGGTCAAGTCCGTACACTAATCAAACAAGATTTTGAGAATGTCTTTGCGGATTATGACTTAATCATTGGCCCATCCACACCAACAGTTGCCTTTGGTCTAGGGGAAAACATCAATGATCCAATCACAATGTATATGAATGATATTTTAACCATTCCTGTCAACTTAGCAGGACTACCAGGCATGTCAATTCCAGCAGGCTTCTCAGAAGGCTTGCCAGTTGGTTTACAAATTATTGGGAAACATTTTGACGAGCATACAATGTATAAAGCAGCCTATGCTTTTGAACAAGCGACAGATTTCCATACGAAAAAACCAGTCATTTTAGGGGGGAACGATTAATGAACTTTGAAACTGTCATTGGATTAGAAGTCCACGTAGAATTGAAAACCAACTCTAAAATTTTCTCCTCTGCGCCAGCGCATTTCGGAGCAGAACCAAACAGCAACACAAATGTGGTTGACTGGAGTTACCCAGGTGTTTTGCCTGTCATGAATAAAGGTGCCTTAGAATTTGGCATGAAAGCAGCACTTGCGTTGAACTGTGAAATTTCAAAAGAAACACATTTTGACCGTAAAAACTATTTTTACCCAGATAACCCGAAAGCATACCAAATTTCTCAATTTGATCAACCAATCGGACATGATGGTTGGATTGAAATTGAAGTCGAAGGCAAAAAGAAAAAAATTCGCATTGAACGGGTGCATTTAGAAGAAGATGCTGGGAAAAATATTCACGGCACAGATGGCTATTCTTATGTAGACTTGAATCGTCAAGGCACGCCTTTAATTGAAATCGTTTCTGAAGCAGACATGCGTTCACCAGAAGAAGCGTATGCTTATTTAGAAGCGTTGCGTTCAATTATCCAATTTACAGAAGTTTCTGATGTGAAAATGGAAGAAGGTTCTATGCGTTGTGATGCCAATATTTCTTTACGTCCGTATGGTCAAGAAGAATTTGGTACTAAAGCGGAATTAAAGAACTTGAACTCTATGAACTTTGTAAAAAAAGGTTTAGCTTATGAAGAAAAACGCCAGGCCAAAGTCCTATTATCTGGTGGCGAAATTCAACAAGAAACACGCCGCTTTGATGAAGCAACTAGTACAACGTTGCTTATGCGTGTTAAAGAAGGCTCAAGTGACTACCGTTACTTCCCAGAGCCAGATGTTCCTCGTTTTTCAATTGATGATGAATGGATTGAAAAAGTTCGCGCTAGTTTGCCAGAAATGCCAGCCTCACGTCGTGCCCGTTATATCAGTGAATTAGGGTTACCTGAATACGACGCAATGGTCTTGACTTTAACGAAAGAAATGTCAGATTTCTTTGAAGCAACTTTAGCAAACGGTGCAGATGCGAAACAAGCATCAAACTGGTTAATGGGCGAAGTTTCTGCTTACTTAAACAGTGAAAAAGTTGAATTAGCCGATACTAAACTAACACCAGAAAATCTAGCGGGTATGATTACTTTGATTAACGATGGCACAATCAGCTCGAAAATTGCGAAGAAAGTGTTCAAAGAGTTAATTGAAAACGGTGGAGACGCTAAAGAAGTTGTCGAAGCAAAAGGCCTTGTTCAATTATCTGATCCAGCGCAATTATTACCAATGATTAACGAAGTTTTAGACAACAACCAACAATCAATTGATGACTTTAAAAACGGAAAAGACCGTGCAGTTGGTTTCCTTGTTGGACAAATTATGAAAGCAACTCGTGGACAAGCAAACCCAGGTGTGGTTAACAAGTTATTGCAAGAAGAGCTTTCAAAACGATAAGAAAGTAGCAGGCAAACCATGAAAAAAGCTAGAGTGATTTATAATCCAACGTCAGGAAAAGAGTTAATCAAAAAGAACTTAGCCGATATTTTATCTATTTTAGAAGAATGTGGTTATGAAGCCAGTGCATTTGCGACCACACCAGAAGAAAATTCAGCACGCAATGAAGCACATCGTGCTGCGCGTGCAGGATTTGATTTACTAGTAGCTGCAGGTGGAGATGGGACCATTAATGAAGTCGTGAATGGGATTGCTCCGTTGAAGCGGCGCCCTAAAATGGCCATTATTCCCGCTGGAACGACGAATGACTATGCACGGGCATTGAAGATTCCTCGTGATAATATCGTTAAGGCAGCAGAAGTGATTAAAAAAAATCAAACTGTCAAAATGGATATTGGCCAAGCCGGCAAAAATTACTTTATCAATATTGCGGCGGGTGGTCATTTAACGGAACTGACGTATGAAGTTCCATCAGAGTTGAAAAGTATTTTTGGTTACTTAGCGTACTTAGCCAAAGGAGCCGAAATGTTGCCGCGAGTGAAGCCGATTAAAATGCGCATGACGTATGATGAAGGTGTGTACGAAGGCAACGCATCAATGTTTTTCCTAGGGCTGACTAACTCGGTGGGTGGTTTCGAGCAAATCGTACCAGACGCTAAATTAGATGATGGTAAGTTTTCATTAATCATTGTAAAAACAGCCAATATTTTTGAGATTCTTCATTTAGTTGCGTTAATGTTAAATGGTGGAAAGCATGTTGAAGATCATCGACTAATCTATACAAAGACCAGCTATTTACATGCAGAAACGTTAGAAAAGAACAATAAAATGATGATTAATTTAGATGGTGAATATGGAGGCGATGCTCCAATGACCTTTAAAAATATGCATCAACACATTGAAATTTTTGCAAATGGTGATGCACTGCCGTCCAATGCAATTATGGGTTCTGTCTTAACTGGTAGCGATGAGATTGTCGTAGAATCAGAAGACGAAGAGGAAGAAGCATATAACGAAGCTAGCAAAGAATTTGTCAAAGAAGTTGAACGACTAACAGACGAAGATATTGATGGCGATGGAAAGATTGCCGAAAAAGAAAAGCACTAGGTAGTCCGTGAATAGCTAATGAAAGATTTAGTTGATAAGATCTTTCATTGGCTATTTTTTGACTAAGGGAAAGGGTCTCATTCTTTTATTTACCTAAAAAGCTCAAACGGAATTGCTAAATCGCCATGAAAATTCGTTGTTGCTTTTCTTAGGTATTTTCATTAGAATGAGTGAAGTGTATAAAAAGAAGGAGCGACTTATGAAAAATTATCCAGTAAAGAAAAATGACGTCATTGAAGTAGAAATCATTGACTTGACGCATGATGGTTTAGGCGTGGCAAAAGTGGACCATTATCCATTGTTTATTGAAAATGCCTTACCAGGTGAAAAACTTGAAATCAAAGTCTTAAAAACAGGCAAAAGTTTTGGTTATGGGAAAGTATTGACTGTCCTAAAAAGCAGTGAACAGCGTGTTCCCGTGAAAGATGAAAACTTTACAAAAGTCGGGATCAGTCCGTTGCAACATTTAGCGTACGGCGCCCAACTATCATTTAAAACGCAACAAGTAGAAAATGTTATGCAACGTGTCGCTAAATTGCCAGAAGTCCCTGTTTTACCAACAATTGGGATGAACGATCCGTGGCATTACCGGAACAAAGCACAAATTCCCGTGCGTAAAATTGACAACCAACTACAAACAGGTTTTTTCCGGAAAAATAGCCATGATTTAATTCCGATGGAACATTTCTATATTCAAGACCCAGAAATTGATGCAGCAATTGTTAAAATCCGTGACATTATGCGTAAATATAGCGTAAAACCTTATAACGAATCTGATAATACAGGGAACTTACGCCATATTGTCGTTCGTCGTGGCTACCATACTGGGGAGATGATGGTTGTTCTAATTACGAGAACACCGAAATTATTCCCAATTAGTAAAATTGTGCCAGATATTTTGGAAGCTATTCCGGAAGTAGTCAGCATTGTACAAAATGTAAATTCAAAACGAACCAATGTCATTTTTGGCGACGAAATCATCTTATTACATGGGTCTGAAAAAATTACAGATACTATTTTTGATTTGAAATTTGAAATTTCCGCGCGTTCATTTTATCAAGTAAATCCACAACAAACAGAAGTGATGTATCAAAAAGTTAAAGAGTATGCGGCTTTAACAGGCAATGAAATTGTGGTGGATGCCTATTGCGGGATTGGGACGATTGGCTTAACTTTAGCCCAAGATGCAAAGCAAGTTTACGGTATTGAAGTAATTGAAGAAGCGGTCAAAGATGCAGAAAATAATGCTAAATTAAACAACATTGAGAATGCCACTTTCACGGCTGGTTTAGCGGAAGAATTATTGCCAAAATTAGTTGAAAATGGCTTGCAACCAGATGTTGTGGTGGTGGATCCACCACGGAAAGGGTTAGATGGTCAATTAGTAAACACATTAATTGAAACGCAACCTGAACGAATTGTTTATGTCAGCTGTAATCCAGCCACACTCGCTCGCGACATTGCATTATTAACAGAAGGTGGCTATGAAGCAAAAGAAATTCAACCAGTGGATAATTTCCCACAAACGACCCACATTGAATCTGTCACGTTATTAACAAAGGCGGTGGATTAAATGAATGAAAAAGAAAAAATGTTAGAATTAATTAAAAAGAAACAAGGTGGTGGCCGTTCTAAAAAAATGGAAACTCCCAAAAATGATCGTAAAAACATGCGCAAAGGGCCTAAAATTTTTAATAAATAAGCGGTTATCAGTAAAAAGTTGTCGCCCATTAATGAAATGGGCGACAACTTTTTTGTTAAAGCATTCCTAGCCAAACAAATAAGTTGTTATTTTGCTAGTAAATCTGTTATTTTAGACAAAAGACAAGGAGGGCTATTCAGTGGAATATGTAACAACATTAGAAGAATTAGAAGAAAAAATTACAGACAATCGTCTACAAGCCGTCTTTTTGACAGCAAAAAATTGTAGTGTTTGTACAGTTGATAAACCGATTGTCGAAAAAATTGCAACAAAATATGAATTTCCTACATACATTGCAGAAGCTGATAAAAGTCCAGAAATAATTGGACAATTAAATGCTTTTTCTGCACCGACCATTATCTTATACTATGAAGGAAAAGAAATTCATCGCCAAGCTAAAATTATTAACTTTCAAGAAATTGAAAAGAGAGTTCGACAAGTACAAGAAAATAGTTAATCAAAAAGGAAGCCACCGATCACGGAGAGGCTTCCTTTTTAATTATCTCGCTAAATGTTCAGTTTGTTGTTGAGAAAAAAGTTGATAACTGACAAAAACTTCTGCTCTTTTATTTACTTCTAATTTAACGAAAATATTGTGGATATGTGTTTTTACTGTCCCGATTGATAGGAATAATTCGTTGGCTATATCTTGATTTGTTTTGCACTCTAAAAGTAACGAAAGCACTTCTCGTTCTCGCTGCGTTAATTGATAGGCATCACAAAAAGGCGCCAAAAGTACGGGTTCATCTGATTGATTTTCTTCCAATTTAGCAGCGTCTTTTTCAAGAACCGACAGAGGAAAATCACGATTACAGAAGTAGATAATGGCGATGGAGAGAATGATTGTATAAATATCTTCAGAAACGTTTCGGTTGTTAATTTTAAAGACAATATCAGAATATTGGTCAATGTTAAAAATAACGAAGGTATCTTCCAAAAGAATCGCCACACCGAAACCAATGCTTAGCCAACCAATAAAACGAAGATATTTTTTCGCAAGGGCTGATAAAGGATCTATTCGTAATTGATAGAGCGCATAGCATCCAAGGTAAATTAAAAATAGCTGATTGGGTAAATAGTACAACCAAACTTTTAAGGCGGAATTTTGTGAAAATGGAATAGCTAGCATCCATAAACCAATTAAAAATAACCAGACAAATTGATAATTTTTAAAAGGACGACCACTAATAGTATTGATAATAGCCAGATAGGCAAAATTACAACAAATAAAAATGATGGTCTTTAAAAAAGGTGCGGTCATAAAAGTCTGATTATATTCGGTTGCAAACGAATTAATGAACTCAGTCATATAAACAATCACATTGTCACAAATAAAAATAACCATTAAAAAGAGAAGCAATAAAAAAATCGGTTGTTTATTTTTCAAGTAAAGATTTAAGGTAAAGGTTGAAGTAAACGAATATAAAATAATCAACAAGATGTTATAAATAAAAACAAATGTCACGATTGGAAACCCCTTTCATCTTTTATTTTAAGTGAATGATTTTTCAAAATAATTATACCATTTTCAAATCTATGATTGGTCAGAAATTAGAGAGAAATCCGCCTAAACTTTTATAAACCCCTGGTGTACCAACGGTTTATAACCATAAATAAACTTTTTTTACTGAAAAATCACGCCGAAAAAGAAAGCGTTTTCTAACTTTTGGCGGATAGTAAACTCTTCGCTAAACTTGGTAAAGTCAATGTGCAAACAAAAACAACTTTTAGGAGGAACACATCATGAAAAGAGATTACGTTACAACAGAAACATATACGAAAGAGGAAATGCACTACTTAGTCGATTTATCATTAAAAATTAAAGAAGCGATTAAAAATGGGTATTATCCGCAACTGTTAAAAAACAAATCTTTAGGAATGATTTTCCAACAATCTTCAACTCGAACACGAGTATCTTTTGAAACTGCAATGGAACAATTAGGTGGACATGGCGAATATTTAGCACCTGGTCAAATTCAATTAGGGGGACATGAAACGATTGAAGATACCAGCCGTGTATTGTCACGTTTAGTAGATATTTTGATGGCTCGTGTGGAACGTCACCATAGTATTGTTGATTTAGCTAATTGTGCTACCATCCCAGTCATTAACGGTATGTCTGATTACAATCATCCAACCCAAGAATTAGGTGATTTGTGTACCATGGTTGAGCATTTACCAGAAGGCAAAAAATTAGAAGATTGTAAAGTTGTCTTTGTCGGAGATGCGACACAAGTTTGTTTTTCTTTAGGATTAATCACAACAAAAATGGGCATGAATTTTGTTCACTTCGGTCCAGAAGGCTTCCAATTAAATGAAGAGCATCAAGCGAAATTAGCAAAAAATTGTGAAGTTTCAGGCGGTAGCTTTTTGGTCACAGATGATGCAAGTTCTGTTGAAGGCGCTGATTTCTTGTACACGGATGTTTGGTATGGCTTGTACGAAGCGGAATTATCTGAAGAAGAACGTATGAAGGTTTTCTATCCAAAATATCAAGTGAATCAAGAAATGATGGATCGGGCAGGTGCCAATTGTAAATTCATGCACTGTTTACCAGCAACACGTGGGGAAGAAGTAACTGATGAAGTGATTGACGGTAAAAATTCTATTTGTTTCGATGAAGCAGAAAACCGTTTAACATCTATTCGTGGCTTATTAGTATATCTTATGAATGATTATGAAGCAAAAAATCCTTATGATTTAATCAAGCAAGCAGAAGCGAAAAAAGAACTAGAAGTTTTCTTAGACACTCAAAGCATTTAACGGCCAACTGTCCACTGATTGAAAAAATGAATCAGTGGACAGTTTATAAAGAGAGGAAGAGTCTTCATGGAGGGGAAAAAGAAATTTAGTTTAACGAGTGCCATTTTATCAGTCATCTGTGTGGTTTTCGTTGCTGAAGCAGCGGCGCCTGTTGCTGCAATTGGTAATTCTCAGTTTTTTTGGTGGATTTTCTTATTAATTGCATTCCTATTGCCATATGGGTTAATTTCATCAGAATTAGGAACAACTTATATTGGTGAAGGGGGCATCTATGATTGGGTGACCAAAGCATATGGTCATCGTTGGGGTGCCAGAGTTTCTTGGTATTATTGGATTAATTATCCATTGTGGCTAGCTTCATTAGCCGTTATGACGCCAGAACTATTAACGACAATTACAGGTATTAAGTTTTCAACACCGATGATGATTATTGTTGAATTAATTTTTACTTGGATTGTGGTTTGGATTAGTTTTTATCCAGTCAGCGACAGTATCTGGATTCTAAATGGAGCTGCCGTAATCAAGATGGTTTTAGCTGTCTTAATTGGTGGGCTAGGATTGTATGTAGCCTTGACGAAAGGTGTTGCCAATGAATTTACCTTGAAATCAATGCTGCCAACGTTTGACTTAAGGAGTTTATCTTTTATTTCTGTAATCATTTTTAATTTGTTAGGGTTTGAAGTCATCTGTACGTTTGCAGATGATATGGAAAATCCTAAGAAGCAAATTCCACAAGCTATTGTAGCAGCGGGGTTAGTCATTGCGGCCATTTATATTTTTTCAGCCTTTGGAATTGGGGTAGCGATTCCCACCGATCAAATTAGTACCGGCAGTGGTATGATGGATAGCTTTAAGCTATTGACAGGCTCGACAGAAGGTTGGTTCATTATGTTGATGGCTTTCCTATTCCTTCTTACGTTGTTCGGAAACATGATTTCTTGGTCATTAGGAGTCAATAATACAGCTTGTTATGCTGCTGAAAATGGTGACATGCCTAAATTTTTTGAAAAACGTAGTAAGAAAAATGACATGCCAATTGGGGCTGCTTTGATGAATGGCATTGTGGCATCGGTGGTCATTGTATTAGCACCAATTTTACCTAATCAAGATTTATTCTGGGCCTTTTTCTCCTTGAATGTCGTCCTATTCTTGTTATCGTATATCCCAGTTTTCCCAGCTTTTTATAAGCTTAGAAAAATTGATCCCGATACACCACGTCCGTTTAAAGTTAACGGAAAACCAGGATTTTTAAAAGTTTTAGTGGTTTTGCCAATGATTATGATTATTATTTCACTGATTTTCACAGCAGTGCCTTTAGATTTTAGTCCCGCAGCATTAAATGAAAAATTACCAATCACAATTGGGGCAATCATTTTTATTCTGTTTGGTGAAGTAATTATTTACGTGAAAAAAATTAAGAAGGGAACGAAAGAAAATGGCTAAACGAATTGTAGGAAGTACCCCTAAACAAGATGGCTTTAGAATGCCAGGAGAATTTGAACCACAAGAGAAAGTTTGGATGATTTGGCCAGAAAGACCGGATAATTGGCGTGATGGTGGTAAACCTGTCCAAGAAGCTTTTACTAATGTGGCCAAAGCAATTAGTCAATTTACACCGATGAATGTGGTGGTTTCTCAACAACAATTTCAAAATTGCCGTCGCCAATTGCCGCCAGAAATTACGGTTTACGAAATGTCAAACAATGATGCCTGGGTTCGTGATTGTGGACCATCATTTGTCATTAACGACCATGGAGAAATCCGTGGTGTGGATTGGACATTCAATGCTTGGGGGGGATTAGTAGATGGTTTATATTTCCCTTGGGACCAAGACGATTTGGTTGCACAAAAAATTTGTGAAATTGAGCATGTAGATTCTTATCGTACAGATGATTTTGTTTTAGAAGGCGGTTCATTCCACGTAGATGGACAAGGAACAGTCTTGACTACAGAAATGTGCTTATTAAGTGAAGGTCGAAATCCACAACTTTCAAAAGAAGCAATCGAACAAAAATTATGCGACTATTTAAATGTTGAAAAAGTTCTTTGGCTAGGTGATGGAATTGACCCAGAAGAAACCAATGGTCATGTGGATGATGTAGCTTGTTTTATTGCACCTGGTGAAGTGGCTTGTATTTACACCGAAGATCAAAATAGCCCATTTTATGAAGCGGCACAAGATGCGTATCAACGTTTGCTTAAAATGACTGATGCTAAAGGACGCCAATTAAAAGTCCACAAATTATGCTGTCCTGTCAAAAATGTAACCATTAAAGGCTCCTTCAAAATTGATTTCGTGGAAGGAACCATGCCACGAGAAGACGGCGATATTTGTATCGCATCTTATATGAACTTTTTAATTACAAATGATGGCGTGATTGTGCCACAGTATGGTGATGAAAATGATCATTTGGCTTTAGAGCAAGTTCAAACGATGTTCCCAGATAAAAAAATTGTCGGCGTTAATACGGTAGAAGTTGTTTATGGGGGCGGCAATATTCACTGTATCACACAACAAGAACCAAAGCGCTAGGAGGGAAACAGATGTCAAAAATAGTGATTGCATTAGGTGGAAATGCGTTAGGAAATTCTTCGAAAGAACAATTGGCAAAAGCACAAACCGCTGCAAAATCCATTGTTGATTTAATTGAACAAGGCCATCAAGTGGTGATTGCTCATGGCAACGGGCCACAAGTTGGCAAAATTCGCTTAGCTTTTGAGGAAACGAGTCAATCTCCAGAAGATGTCGTGCCGTTTCCTGAATGCACAGCAATGAGCCAAGGCTATATTGGCTATCATTTACAACAAGCAATTGATGAAGAACTAGTAGCCAGAAATTTAGGGGAACAACCAGTTGTTACGTTAATTACACAAGTCGTGGTGGATCCGAAAGACCCAGCGTTTACAAAACCAACAAAACCAATTGGTGGTTATTATGACGAAGAAACAGCCAAACAGTTGATGGAGGAAACTGGGAACGTCTATCAAGAAGATGCGGGTCGAGGCTGGCGACGGGTAGTTCCTTCACCAAAACCAGTCGATATTTACGAAAAAGTTAGCTTGCGAACACTTGTTGATGCAGGACAGATCGTAATTGCTTGTGGTGGTGGCGGGGTTCCTATTGCCTATGATGGTCCAGTCTATCATGGTGTAGATGCAGTCATTGATAAAGACTTTGCGGCAGCTAAAATGGCTGAACTCATTGAAGCAGATGTTTTTGTGGTATTAACTGCAGTAGAACATGTTTTTGTTAACTTTGGTCAAGCAAATCAACAAGCTTTGACCGATGTTACGGTTACGGCAATGCAACAATATATAGAAGAAGATCAATTTGCGCCAGGTAGTATGTTACCTAAGGTGGAAGCGGCCATCAGTTTTGCAGAAAGTAAACCAAACCGCCAGGCGATTATCGGGCTTTTAGAATTAGCTTCGGAAGCAATCAAAGGAGAAAGTGGTACACGAATTACACAATAAATTCTCAGTATTTAACTTTCACAAAAGACTAAAACAAACGCATTTAGCGGACTATCTTAATCGTTAGAGAGTAGGACATCGGTCGTTTTGACGGATGTCCTACTCTCTATTTTGTCTTTTTAACGAACAAAACTGTTAGTTGTCATGCAAAAATAAACATAGTAAGATAATCTTTAAATGGTATAGGAGGATAAAAATGTCTAAATTTTTAAAAGTAATCGGAATAATTGCTGTTTTGTTAGTCATAATAGGCGCTGCAGCGTATTGGTTTATACTCAAAAAGTTCACTCCTGAGGCAGAAACCCCAGCAATGTACAATCAAGAGAGAATCGTTAAAACGATTGAAGACCAATTAAAAGAAACGGATGTACAAAAAGCTCGGACCAAAGCACCGTTGATTATTGAAAAAAATATCACTGAATTACAGCAAGCGATTGCCGACGGAGCATTGACCTATGAAGAACTTACGGCGTTTTATTTGGACCGTATTTTACAGTTCGATCAAATAGATAATGGCATGAACAGCATCTCTGAAATCAATCCGCAAGCAATTAAGGAAGCAAAGGCATTTGACCAACAAGTCTCTCAAACACCGAAGAAGCCTTTGTATGGTATTCCTGTGACTTTGAAAGAAAATATAAATACGACCAACATGATTTCAAGTGCAGGAGCGTATGCCTTACGCACGTTCAAGCCTAAGGAAGATGCGGAAGTAGTTAAGAAGTTAACAGAGGCGCAAGCTTTGATTTTAGGAAAAGTAAACTTATCTGAACTAGCGAATTATATGTCAATGAAAGCACCAAGTGGCTATAGTTCCAAACATGGACAAACACTTAATCCTTATGGGCCACTCAAAATAACACCTTCAGGTTCAAGTTCTGGGAGTGCGGCTAGTGTGACGATGAATATCGGCGCCTTCTCTTTAGGCACTGAGACGATGGGATCGATTGTTTCCCCCGCTTCTCATCAATCAGTGGTTGGTTTTAAACCGACCCACAGTTCAGTAAGTGGCGAAGGTGTTTTGCCATTGGCACCGTCATTAGATACAGTTGGCCCGATTGCCCGAAGTGTCGTTGATGCTGCACAAGGCTATAATGCGTTTAAGAAAGACACGGTTCCGAGCATTGATTCAACGAAATTTACTAAAAATAACTTACAAGGCCAACGCATTGGGTTGCTAGAAATGCCAAGTGCTGAAGAAGAATTTGCGACTGCTAAAAAGGCCCTCCAAAAAGCAGGAGCAGAAGTGATTCCGGTAACACCAGATATGGAAGGGATTGATGGCGGGGCAGTTATTTCCAATGAATTTAAGTTTGCATTGGAAAAATTTGCGAAACGTTATGACTTACCATTTAAAACACTGGAGGAACTAATTGCGTATAATCAACAAGATAAAAAGGTTCGTGCCAAGTATGGGCAAGATTTATTAGAAGCAGATGTTAAAAAGAAACAACCAGATAAAGAAATCATTCAAACAACCATTAAAAAAGCACAGCAAACGTTTGATGCGTTGCTAAAAAAACAACAATTAGACGGATATGCCTTTATTGATTCTGAAGGTACGGGTTTAAGTGCTGTGGCAGGATATCCTGAATTGACTGTTCCTTTGGCGAAAAACAGTGAAGGACAACCTTATGGGCTGACTTTTACACAAACTGCCAATAAAGAGCAAACGTTATTTGAGCAAGCTTACAGCTTTGAACAAAGTACAAAAGGACGGATAGTACTTTCAGACAACGAGCTGTTGGCAAACAGTAAAAAAATAAATAGAGATGAGCAGTAAAGGGAAACTAGGAATGGCGAAACATCCGTATCAAACCTAATAAAGATAATCGACCTACAAATGAAAGGAATTGTTTGTAGGTCGATTATTTAGGTTAGTCGTTTTTTTTTTGCTTTTTTAGGCGAATGTTTTCATGTAATAAGTTAATAAGTGGCCAGATTCGAGAAATAAGGCCGTCAATTTTTAAGCATTTCAATAAAAAGAGTGAACGATGGCTGTGTTTGAAGTATAAATATGTGCGGTTGCTTCCGCTTTCACAACATTAATTTGGAGCGCTACCGTCGTAAAGGGTTCTGCTGCAGGAATTATTAGATGGAAACAAATCCATGAATACATAGAAGATTAAAACAAGATGAAGAAAATATTGTGGCAATAAAGGATATCAGAAAGCTTGCGTAATAACTATATGTAGTGTTTTGATATTTTTCGAATCAATATATAGTATTAAAATATTCTTTTTATTCCGAAATCTGATTGACTTGTTTTTTAAAACGGAGTACTCTTATTGAGACGTCAACAGAGAAAAGTTTGGTTTTAGGAAGGTCGGAAATTTGTCGTGAATAAGAATTTTTTGGTGAATGATTTTAAAGGTTGGGAAACGAGAAGTTACTTGTTTTTAGCTTTGATGGTGGGGGTACAGTTGGTTGCGTTCGCTATCAATCCATCGAATTGGATTACGTTAGTAGGTGGTTTAGCCGGCATCATTTGTGTGAATTTAATTGCCCAAGGAAAAGTCAGCAATTACATTTTTGGGTTAATCAGTGCAGTGATTATTGGCTATTTTGGGTTAGTGACACGGGTATATGCGGAAGTTCTTTTACAAAGCTTCTATATTATTATGGACATTACAGGGCTTTATGCTTGGCTTCGGGCTAGCGAGGATGGCTCGGGTCAAGTAACCGAAGTAAAAGTTTTAAAAGGTATTCAGTGGTTGTATGCTTTTTTCACGTGGCTGCTCATTGGCGTAGCTGCATATATTTTGTTAGGTTTTGTAAATGATGCGCAACAAACATTAGATGCAATCACGTTCAGTGTTTCAGCGACAGGGATGTTATTGATGATTAAACGTTATCAATCGCAATTCGTGTTTTGGCTACTAGGAAATATTTTTTCAATTTTGTTATGGTTCCGAGCAGGGACGCACGCTGGTGGTGATTATGCGATATTTGTTATGTATTGTATGTATACTTTTAACTCAATTTTTGGTATGTTTAATTGGTTGAAGATAAAAAATAAAATGGAAAAAAATAGGTAGGGAGTTCGATGGCAGTGATTGTTTTAGCAGGTACGATTGGCGCTGGTAAATCTAGTTTAACAGCTTTAATTGCAAACCGTTTAGGTTCAGAAGCCTTTTACGAATCAGTTGATGATAATGAGGTATTACCTTTATTTTATGCGGAACCGGAAAAGTACGCATTTTTATTACAAATTTATTTTTTAAATAAACGTTTTGATAGTATTAAACAAGCATTAACGCATGAAAATAATGTATTGGATCGCTCGATTTATGAAGATTCATTACTTTTTCATTTAAATGCAGATTTAGGTCGTGCCAACGAAACAGAGGTCAAAGTGTACGATGACTTATTACAAAACATGCTCCAAGAATTGCCGTATGCTGCGCATAAAAAAAGACCTGATTTGTTAGTTCACATTCGTATTTCATTTCCCAAAATGTTGGAACGCATCAAAAAACGTGGCCGTCCTTATGAACAAATTGAGACAGATCCAACGTTGTATGATTACTATCAAATGTTGAACGAGCGTTATGATCAATGGTACGAAGACTATGATGAAAGTCCTAAAATTCAAATTGATGGCGATAAATATGATTTTGTCGAAGATCCTGAAGCGTGTCAATATGTCTTGGCGTTAATTGAGAAGAAAATTGAAGAATTAGAAAGATAAATAAAAAGAAGCAAGTCCGGACTTGCTTCTTTTTGACTTAAAATGTGGATAGATAGGCTAAAGTTGCTACTAAATAAAGGAGTGTAGTGCTAAATTATAGAATCGGATTTTAACCTTCCCCTAAGTTAAAATCGGATAATCTATCTATCGACAGTTTAAGTTTGTATAAAATAGCGGTAGCTATTATCAACGAAGTCATTCATCGGTTGACCTGACTTCTCTAGAAGTATACCATCGAAAATAACCAACAGTTGTTCAAAATTTGGACTTAGTAAGTGTAAATTTTGATTGAAAGTTTCTGTAAATCAATCATTTATTCAAAAAATAATGCTCGAAAGAAGGAAGATAAATGGGCCAAATTTGGTTTGAACGCATTCTACGTTGGCGCAAAAAAGCGCAACGATTTTTACAAGGACGTTATGCCCGGTTCGATGAATTGAATCGAACGCTGTTGCTAACAAGTGTTGTGCTGGCGCTTATCAATATTTTTACTGGCTATCTTTGGGTTCGGTTATTGATTTTAATCACAGTCGCCTACGTGTATTATCGCTTTTTTTCAAAACATATTCACCCGCGATTGAATGAAAATCAACGGTTTATTCTTCGAAAACAACGCCTAATGCAAAAGGTTCATGCTTTTCGCAAGCGACACCTGACTCAGAAAGAGTATCGTTATTTTAAATGTCCAAAATGTCAGCAGTCATTACGTGCGCCGAAAGGACGAGGAACAATCAAAGTCACTTGTTCAAACTGCCAAAATCAATTTATCAAAAAAGTCTGACCTTCTGTGTTTTTTGGTCTAGGCAACTTTCGGACTTGTGGTATACTTGAGAAAAGAAACCATTGGATATTCTAAAAGGGGAATATCTTGTTAAAAAAGGAGAGAAAAAATAATGGAAATTAAACGCCAACAAGAAATTGTTGAAGCGTATCACTATGATATGCGAGTACCTGATTCAGAAGTAGAGACAGATTTACGTGTCAGTTTTTCACCAATTGAAGTAGAAGAAGAAAATTATCCAGAAAATAGCTCAGCACTTGTTGCTCGCTTAGAATTTCGAATTGTCTTTGACGAATTTGTTTTATCAGGGGCGATTAGTCAAATTAATCACATTATTGATCGTAAAATTGAAAAACAAGAAGATATTTCGCAAGAAGAAGTCGATGAACTTGTGCGTCCTTTATTTAGCATCGTCGAACGTTTATCTTATGAAGTAACTGAAATTGCTCTGGATCGTCCAGGTGTTCAATTGAATTTTCAACAATCAGAAGAAGCTTAAACTTTAAAAACAGCGTTTATAACGGATTCCGTTACAAACGCTGTTTTTATTCTTGTGAAGATTTAGCAACCAAAGCTTTTTTAAACTGTTCATAATTTTTTGTAGCGATATCCACATAAGCAATCGGCTGACCAACTTTGGTGATTTTTTCGGGAAGATAGGGAGCGAGCATTTCATTGTACAAAATGAACGTAGCTTCTGGTACTTCCTCTGAAAGAACATCATAACTGATAAAGTCAATTTCATAGGTTGGTTGAAAAAAGGCTTTGATGTTTTGCTGCTCTTTATTTGAAAAGAGCCAAGGACCTCCATTTGCAAGGCTCCCAACATACAACATTGCTCCATCACGGTTGACAGAAAGGATCCAACAAATTTTTTGCATACGCTTACACCTCCTAGAACTAAGTATACCACGTCAGCTTAAAAGAAAGAGGACAAAAAACAAATTATTTTTACAGTGACTAGTAAAACAACGCTTGGTGATAGTTTTAAACTATCGCAACGGTTATTTTCTATCAAAAAGTAAGCAAATTATCCCACTATTTGCTATAAAATAAGGTACAATAGAACTATCACTGGAAACAGTCTGCTGTTTTCAGGGTATTTACTGGAGAGTGAGTACCGGGAACCTTTACTTCCTTTGATGTACTTGTCATTAAAAACATAGGGAGGAACTAAAATGACAACATTCATCACTGTATTAGTGATCCTTGCATTTATTGCTGTGTTATTCGGTTTCTACCAAATGCAAAAGAAACATTTAAAATTCTCAACACGTGTCTTTTCAGCATTGGGCGTGGGGATTGTTTTAGGTGCAATTATTCAATTTGCTTTTGGTACAGACAGTAAAATTACTACGCAATCAATGGAATGGATCGGGATTGTAGGTAATGGTTATGTAGCGTTTCTACAAATGCTCGTAATTCCGTTAGTATTTGTATCTATCGTAGGTGCATTTACAAAAATGAAAGAATCCAATAAATTAGGAAAAATTAGCTTTAATGTGTTAGCCACCTTACTAGGAACAACAGCAGTAGCTGCCTTGGTGGGGATTGGAACAACCTTAGCGTTTGGCCTTCAAGGGGCAAAATTCACGCAAGGTGCTGCAGAAACGTCAAGAATTGCCGAGTTAGCGACGCGTCAAGATGCGATTCAAGATTTGACGATTCCACAACAAATCGTTTCATTTATTCCTAAAAATGTCTTTGCTGACTTTGCGGGCACACGACCAATGAGTACCATTGGGGTGGTTATCTTTGCTGCGTTTGTTGGTGTCGCTTATTTAGGCGTTCGTCGTAAAGCGCCAAAAGAAGCTGAATTTTTTGCAAATTTAATTGATAGTTTATATAAAATTACCATGCGAATTGTTACCTTAGTTTTACGCTTGACCCCTTATGGCGTGTTAGCGTTAATGATTAATGTCGTAGCAACAAGTGATTTTGTTGCGATTATTAACTTAGGTAAATTTGTGTTGGCATCGTATGTGGCTTTAATTATTGTTTTTGCCATTCACATGTTGATTTTAATTACTTTAAAAGTCAACCCAGTTACGTATCTAAAAAAAGTTTTTCCAGTCTTGAGCTTTGCTTTTACTTCTCGTTCAAGTGCAGGAGCTTTACCATTAAATATTGAAACACAAACCAAAGCATTAGGTGTCGATGATGCCACAGCAAACTTTGCTGGTAGTTTCGGTTTATCTATTGGACAAAATGGTTGTGCCGGCGTTTATCCAGCTATGTTAGCAACCATCGTTGCACCAACTGTTGGAATTGATGTCTTTAGTTTACAATTTATTTTAATGTTAGTAGCAGTTGTCACAATCAGTTCATTTGGCGTAGCCGGTGTCGGCGGCGGAGCAACCTTTGCTTCTCTAATCGTTTTAGGCGCAATGAACTTACCAGTTGCAATTGTTGGTTTAGTAATTTCAGTTGAACCACTTATTGACATGGCGCGGACAGCTGTTAACGTTAACGATAGTATGGTTGCAGGCGTGTTAACAAGTGCTCGTATTCATGAATTAGATCGTGATGTCTTAAATGATCGCGACGTTGTCTTAGATGCAAATATCTAAATCAATAAAACGAAAAGTGTTTGAGCAATGTCTTGCTCAAACACTTTTATTTTGATTTTAAGCGAAAGTGCAGTAATTATTTAAAAGAACGTATATAATAAGTTGTTAACTAAATTCAAAAGGACGTGAAGGAATGTTTTCAAACCAAGTAAAGATTATGTTATATGTGAATAATGTTGAGGAATCTAGTCAATTTTGGCAAACGTTTGGCTTTGTTGAAAAGGAAAGAGAGGAAGTTGACGGTACATTGGTGGTAGAAATTGCACCAAGTGAATCAGCAGAAACGATTATTGTTTTATATGATTTGGCCTTTATTCAAAAACATTCACCAGAAGTGGCGGGGAATACCCCTTCTTTAATGTTTGCTAGCGGTGATATCATTGGTCTCTATAAAAAAATGCAAGAGGCTGGGGTTACTGTCGGTGAAATGGTTCAATTGCCAACAGGCTTAGTTTTTAATTTTGCAGATAACGATGATAATTACTTTGCTGTGATGGGGCAAGAAAGTAAATAAAAAACAGCTTGGCACCAGAATCAATCTAGATTCCGGTGCCAAGCTGTTTTTTATAAAAGTTGAAAGTTTTATAAATTTTACTAAAATCTGTAATTTTCATGAAAATATAGCGTATGATAATGCTGTTAATAGAATAGGCGGAGGTAAGCGGTATGCGTAAACGACATGCAAAGAAAAGACATGGAGGAGTGAATTGGCTTTTTATAGTATGTTTGTTGGTGGTGATTGGTGGTAGTGGTTATTTAATAAAAACGTTATTTTTCACTAGAGATTCACAAGTTAGTCAAGAATCTAAAGTGGTCTTGGAAGAAGATCGTCGAAGTGATAATTATGCGAATTTAACGAAAGAAATAGTTGCACCAGATAGTGGCGAACTTGATCAAAAAATTCAAGAAACAAATTATATTGGTTCGGCTTTGATCATTAAAGATGATCAGGTTTTAGTAAATAAAGGATATGGCTTTGCCAATTTTGAAAAGCAACAAGCCAACACGCCAAACACAAGGTTTCAGATTGGTTCAATTCAAAAATCTTTTACCACAACCTTGATCTTAAAAGCGATTGAAGAAGGTAAACTTACATTAGATACAAAACTCGCTACGTTTTATCCGCAAGTACAAGGTGCTGAGGACATTACGATTAGCGATATGTTGAATATGACAAGCGGTTTAAAGTTATCAGCAATGCCTAATAATATCGTTACCGATGAAGAAATTATTCAATTTGTTAAACAAAATACCATTCAAGTCAATAAAGGAAAATACAATTATTCCCCAGTAAATTTTGTCCTTTTAGCAGGAATGTTAGAGAAAATGTATCAACGTACCTATCAAGAATTATTTAATAATCTTTATCACAAAACGGCTGGTTTAAAGAATTTTGGCTTCTATGAAACCTTATTGGAACAACCCAATAATTCAACAAGTTATAAATGGACAGAAGACAATTCATATAACCAGGTGCTCTCAATTCCTGCAGCTAGTTTTGCCCATGAATTTGGGACTGGGAATGTGGATATGACGACAGGTGATTTGTATTGGTACTTACATCAATTAATGAGTGGACATTTAGTTTCCACCGCACTTTTGCAAAAATTATGGACGTCTTCTCAGCAAAGTTCTTATCATGGCGGCATCTATGTTCATGATAATTATTTACGCTTACACGGCGTTGAAGCGGGTCAACAAGCCCTGGTTTTATTTTCAAAAGATATGAAAACCGGGGTCATATTGCTAACTAATTGTGTGAATCCAGCGAAATACAAAGAATTAATTGGTTCGTTGTTCCATGATGTAACCAATTTAACTGTTAAATTTTAAAGCAGAAGCAACAACGATCACTCCAAAGCCTTTTTAGGTTTCTTCTGAGAGACTTTATATTAAAATAAAGGGAAGAACGATCAAAGGGAGTGACGAAGATGAAGCAATCAAAAAATAAACAAGTTGTTATTGGTGAATCAACGGAAAAAAACATTTATCTTCAAGATATAGAACAGGAAACGCAAGCTTTTATTCTCCAAAACAATCCACAATTGACAGCTGAATCGATGATTACATTGGCGGAGTTACTTAATTATCGTTTGGATTACATGAAACAATTGGTCGCAAATGATTCTGAAAAAATCCAACAACTGAATGAATTGGTGGTTCAACATATCAAAGAAGATAAGCTGATTTCCAATAATATGAATGAAAAGATGGAAAAGAAATTAACCTTTGGCCAACGAGCAGCGGATACCATTGCTAAATTTGGCGGTAGCTGGGTGTTTATTGGCTTCTTTTTCTTCGTGTTGATTGCTTGGATCGTGATTAACTCTACCACTTTATTGGGACAACCATTTGACAAATATCCTTATATTTTGCTAAATCTCGCCTTATCTTGTTTAGCAGCTATCCAAGCACCGATTATTATGATGAGTCAAAACAGACAAGAAGCCCGTGACAGAGAACAAGCGAATAATGATTATAAAATTAACTTAAAAGCAGAAGTAGAAATTAATTTATTACATGAGAAAATGGATTATATTATCAATAATCAACTAGAAAATTTGGTAAAAATCCAAAATATTCAAATTGAACTTTTAGGTGAATTGCAAGAACAACTCGCCGCAACTTCTGAAAAGGAGTAGTATATAGAAGCGGTCGGGACAGAACCGTTTAGCTCCGAGAAATAAGAAGAAATTTCCGAAAATTGCTCTTTAATTTTTGGAGAATTTCGGCTTATTTCCGAAGGACCTTCAACTCTTAGAGCCTTAGCTCTTAGAAGTTGTTGAGATCGGAGCAACGCGTAGTGTTGGTTCTGTTCCCGCCGTTTATCAGGCTTTTTTTATTGTGTGTAAATACACAAGCAAAATAATCGCTTTCCCTTTTTTATTCACCGTATAATGGGATAGAATGACTTTATACAAAAGGGGAAAACAAGATGAAATACCAAGTATTACTTTATTACAAATATACAACAATTGAAGATCCAGAAGCTTTTGCGAAAGAGCATCTAGCTTTTTGCAAATCATTAAATTTAAAAGGCCGTATTTTAGTAGCGACAGAAGGGATTAACGGAACGTTATCTGGTACTGTCGAAGAAACAGAAAAGTACATGGAAGCAATGCAAGCAGATGAGCGCTTTAAGGATACATTCTTTAAAATTGATCCAGCAGAAGAAATGGCGTTCCGCAAAATGTTTGTTCGCCCACGTTCTGAATTAGTGGCGTTGAACTTAGAAGAAGACGTTGATCCATTAGAAACGACGGGGAAATATTTGGAACCTGCAGAATTTAAAGAAGCCTTACTAGACGAAGACACTGTTGTAATCGATGCTCGTAACGATTATGAATATGATTTAGGTCATTTCCGTGGTGCCGTGCGCCCAGATATCCGTAGCTTCCGTGAGTTACCACAATGGATTCGCGAGAACAAAGAACAATTTATGGATAAAAAAATTGTTACCTATTGTACTGGCGGGATTCGCTGTGAAAAATTTTCTGGCTGGTTATTAAAAGAAGGATTTGAAGATGTTGCTCAATTGCATGGTGGTATTGCCAACTATGGAAAAAACCCAGAAACACGTGGCGAACTTTGGGACGGCAAAATGTATGTCTTTGATGACCGAATCAGTGTCGAAATTAATCACGTTGATAAAAAAGTTATTGGGAAAGACTGGTTTGATGGAACACCTTGCGAACGCTATATTAACTGTGCAAACCCAGAATGTAATCGTCAAATCTTAACTTCAGAAGAAAATGAACATAAACATTTAGGTGGCTGCTCATTAGAATGTAGCCAGCATCCTGCCAACCGTTATGTAAAAAAATATAATTTAACAGAAGCAGAAGTTGCTGAACGTTTAGCTTTGTTAGAAGCGGTTGAAGTATAAAAATAATAAAAAATAAACAAAAAAACTTCGAAAATTATTTTTCGAAGTTTTTTTGTTTATTTTTTTTGTCTTTAAAAGTGTTGATTTTAAAGCTTTCTTAGCTAAAACCATTTTATTTTTTAAAAGCGTCTGAAAAAAATAAAAAAATCTAATAAATATTTCTTTTATATAATGTTTATTGGCTGGGCCAGTCAATGTTGAAAATGGGGAAGGAGGAATTCAGATGAAAATCATAAAAAGGTTTAGTTTGGTATGTTTAGGGCTATTGATCATTGGGTTGCAAACAAAAAGCGTTATGGCTGAAGAAAATAATTATGAATCAAATGGTCAAGCGAGCTTCTATGGTACCTACGTTTATGAGAATGAAAAAGAGTCAAATGACGTAGCGTATACCCAACAATCAGAAGAACAGGGAAGAAACAATTTAGCTGCTTCTGGACAAGCAGTTTTACCTAAAACAGGCGAGTCTGAAAATCCGCTGTATTCCTTGATAGGAGTTAGTTTGTTGGGGGTAGTCATTTATTTAATTAATAAAATGAAACGAGAGAAGGAGCTTATTTAATGAAAAAAACTGTTTTACTTACATCGGCAACCATACTTTTAGGCGTAGGGTTTCAAGCAATAAACGCATCAGCAGCAGAAACTTTTCCGAAAGAATACAATACGGAAGGCACAATTACTTTTGAAGCAGGCGATAACGAAATCACACCGCCAGTTGATCCAGAAAATCCCGATCCTACTGATCCAGTAGACCCAATTGATCCTCCAGGGCCAGGAACGGGTGGTGCCTTATCAATTGATTATGGGTCAAAATTTAAATTTGGCACACAAAAGATTTCTACGGCAGATCAAACGTATTATGCTGCGCCAGATGAAATGAAAGATGGTTCAAAAAAACCAACCTATGTACAAGTAACTGATAAAAGAGGAACGTTAGCAGGATGGAAACTAACGCTTTCCCAACCTGAACAATTTAAAACTGCTACTGGAGAGGAACTAGTCGGCGCTCAATTAACGTTTACAAAGGCAGAAGCTGCCTCAATGGTGGATGAAAAATATAAACCTACTGAAGTCAGTAGTACTATTTCCTTAACACCTGGTGTAAATAATAATCTAGCGATGAACGCTAAAAAAGAAACAGGTGTTGGGACTTGGGTTTATCGCTTTGGTTCAAATGAAGCAACAAATAAAGAAGCTGTCCAACTATTCGTTCCCGGAAAATCTGTAAAGCTTGCACAACAATATTCAACGAAGTTAGTTTGGGCATTAGAAGATACGCCCGCTAATAATTAAATAAAGGAGAAAAGCAATGAAAAAACAATTCACAGGAATCGTTCTATGCAGTACATTTGCAGTTGCTGGTTGGTCCTTACAAGCGAAGGCAGAAGAGCCAAAAGAGTATCGTTCGAATGGTTTAGTAGAATTTATTCCGAACGTAGATCCGACAGAGCCGGTTGATCCAGAAAATCCCGATCCAGAAAAGCCAGTCAAACCAATTGATCCGACAGACCCAGAAGGTCCCAATCCTGGTACCCAAGGACCGCTGTCTATTGATTATGCTTCAAGTTTTGACTTTGGAAAAAATCGTATTTCGAATAAAGACCAAGTATATTTTGCAAGAGCACAGCAATATCAAGAAAATCAAAAAGAAACACCAAATTTTGTGCAAATTTCTGATAATAGAGGAACCAATAGTGGTTGGTCTTTAACGGTTACGCAAAAGGAGCAATTTAAAGCAACAAAGGCTACTTTAAATAGTCAGTTGATAGGTGCGCAAATTTCTTTAGCTAACCCGACCGTTAATAGTAATGCGCAAAATGTTGTGAAACCAGAGGCAACAAATAAGGTTGCCCTTGTTCCAGGGACCGCATCGCTAGTGGCAGCTGCGAAGCAAGGAACTGGTGCGGGAACTTGGGCTACTTATTGGGGCAAAGTAGAAGTGGTTGCAGAACGCGATGAAACCAATACGGTACACAATGTTAATGTTACAAAAGATGTTGCGCTATCAGTACCAGGGTCAACCCCTAAAGATGCCGTGAAATATCAAACAAAATTATTGTGGACGTTGACGGATGTACCAGGAATTTAAAAAGTAGAGGTGAAGAGAGATGCGAAACAAACAAAGCCTAGTCTTTTTGGCAAGTAGTTTATTCTTACTACTCCTTGCGCCTATTACTAGCGAAGCGATTAGTAACCCTTCGACAAATATCAACGAAATCAATCGGGAAATAGTGGAGGAATCGGCCAATGATCAGGCAACTAGCGCTCCTTCTCACTCGGAAAAATTAGAGCAAGAACCTTCCCTAGAAACGACAACAACAACCGATAATCATCCAGCAGAAACAGACCAATCAACGGCTACTTTAGAACCTAGCGAACAACAAAAGGATGACGATAACAGTGCAACGGAATCGGCGATAGTTGAACCACAGCCGCGCATGTTGGCTGCGCCATACGCTACTTCATTGCCTGATGATCCTAATATCATTCCAATCGACAAGGTATTTCAAGAGCCAATTGGAAATGCAACAAGTATTTTAGAAGGTGGGAAGTTATTACAACTAAACCCAGCTGTTAAATCACAAAAAGGAGCTATTTGGTCAAAAAAACCAATCAGTTTATTGTCGGATTTTACCTTTAAAAGTTATTTGTATTTAGGAAACGAGTATGCAAATGCTGGTGATGGTATGACCTTTACCTTAACGAATGATCCTAGAATGTCCACAACACCTCAAGAAGTCATTGGTTCACCTGGGATGGGAATCGGTGCATACTCCACGAAAGCTGGTCAACCTTATGTTAGAAATGCCTTATCGATTGAGTTTGATACCTATAAAAATACTGGTAGTTCCAACCGAATGGACCGAGAAATTTCACAAGATAAGGGAAATGGACATTTAGCTTTTGTCACTCCGAAAGCTAATAACAACAGCTATACAGGGGAGCATTCAGGCGTCACCGTTGCGCCAACCTATCTATCTAATGGAACCTGGCGCATGTTGACTGTTCATTGGAATGCCGCAACCAAAGCATTAACATATGATTTAGAAGGTGTGGGCACGAATACGTATGTAGTTTCAGATTTAAATGCACAATTTGGCGCAACAACGGTTTATTGGGGCTTTACATCATCCACAGGTGGCAAATACCAAGAGAATGCTTTAGCAATGACACAAATTCCTACCAACGTTACGTCACAAGCAGCCCTTAGCGTGAATGGTCAGGAGTTTAGCTCAGCTGTTGAAGCAGTGAAAAATGATCAGGTGAGACTACGGAATACGTTGAATATTGACAATGACTTTATCGAAGATCGTCAACCGCAAGTAAGCATTGACTTACCTGATGAATTAGCATATGAAGAAAATTCATTAACGATTGATGGTAAAAAGGTAGCAGCCAAAGATCTGACACAAACAGGGAATCACTTAACAATTGCTTTAAATGACTACCTAGTTTTAAAGAAGGACATGATTATTGAATTAAAAACAAACCTTCAAGATAATACGCCCGAAAAAGTTTTAACTATGAACTTTGACTATTATGAAGAAGGAACCTTACTGCAAAAGTCAAATAATGTAACGATTACTATTCCTAAACCAACAGAAAAAACAGTAACCGTTTTTTATAAAGACGCGGAAGGTAAAGATATTGCTCCACCTAAAAGTGTAACAGGGAAAATTGGTACACCCTATCAAGAAAAACCCCTAGATATTTCTGGCTATGTTTTTACAAAAGACTCGGGCAATGCGGAAGGAACAATGACAGAGGAAACAAAAGATATTTATTTTTACTATCGTTTAGGGGAACTATATTTTAAAGAGGCACCAAAACAGATTACTTTTGGTACGGAAAAGATACGTAATCAACCACTAATTAAACTTGGGCATCCCACCGAAGGACTCAAAGTTGTGGATGAACGTAACGCAAATAATTGGCGCTTGCAACTAAAGCAAACGCAACCGTTAACAAATGATTCAATTGTAATGCCAGATGTTTTTTCTTTCGTTTCAACTGCTGGAAGCTCTCAGATTACAAATGAGGCAATTACGCTTTTAGAAAGTAATCAGAAAGGTGAAACAGATTTAACAGTATTACTTGATGAATCAAAACAACAAGGAATTCAAATCAATGTTCCTGTAGCTTATCAAAGAGTTGGAACATTTAAAGCTCGTTTATCTTGGGCGTTAGAAGACGTACCAGGAAATTAAAGAAAAGAATGGAGAAAAGAAAATGAAAAAAGTAACAACAGTATGTTTATCCACATTTATTTTAGGGAGCTTAGGCATGACTTCTCAAGCCTTTGCAGAAGATGGCGGTAGTTATACATCTAATGGTATCGTAGAATTTACACCAAGTGAAGAGCCAACTAATCCGGTAGACCCAACGGATCCAACTAATCCAGTTGATCCTATTGACCCAACAGATCCTGAAGGTCCTAATCCAGGAACAAACGGTCCGTTGTCAATTGATTATGCGTCAAGTCTAGACTTCGGTGTTCAAAAAATCACGTCGAAGGATCAGACTTATTTTGCTGCTACCCAAAAATACAAGACGGTAGGCGCAACCGATGAAGTCAAAGAAGGGCCTAACTATGTCCAAGTAACAGATAACCGTGGAACCGAAGCTGGCTGGTCATTAAAAGTGAAACAAGAAGGACAATTTAAATCAACTTCTGGTAAAGAATTGACTGGGGCAGCTATCACGTTTAAAAACGGAAATGTAGTGACTGCTTCAGATTCAGGCAAACCAACAGGCCCAGCCACAATCACGTTGAATTCAGATGGTAGTCAATCAGATGTAATGAGTGCAGCGAAAGGAAACGGTGCAGGAACTTATTTATTTGATTGGGGAACAGATGCAACTACAGCTGCTAAAAGTATTGAGTTAACTGTTCCAGGTTCTACAACCAAATACGCTGAAAAATACGCCACAAAATTAACATGGACGTTGACAGACGCTCCAGGAAATTAAACGAGTTTTAAAAGAAGAATAGCAGGAAACATGGTTACCTGCTATTCACTACATATAGAAAAGGAGTAAATAATTTGAACAGAAAAAAACAACGATTTCTTTTTTTTCCGATACTATTAATTCTTTTAGCGTTAGTACCTAGCAATGGTTTTGCCAGTGAATTTAATTTCGCGGTTACGCCTATTCCATCAGAAAAACAAGTAGATAAAGAAAAAACTTACTTTGATTTATTACTAGCACCAAATGAAGAAACTGAGTTGAAAGTGAACTTGCGCAATGATACAGATAAAGAAGTAAAGGTAGGTATTTCCATCAATAGTGCCATTACCAATTCAAATGTAATCGTGGAGTATGGTGAAAATAAGGGGAAAAAAGATCAAAGTTTAGCGTTTGATATAAAAGACTACGTTCAATACCCTAGCTCAGTTCGTTTAAAACCAAAAAGTGAACAAACGGTTTCTATTAACGTCAAAATGCCTAATACACCCTTTGATGGAGTGTTAGCTAGTGGTATCACTTTTAAAGAAGAAACGTCGGATGAAGGCAAACGCCAAGACGATAAGAGTCAGGGGTTATCCATTAAAAATGAATATTCGTATGTCGTTGCATTATTGATGCAACAAAATAAAAAAAAGGTTGAGCCGAATTTACTTTTGAAAAAAGTCTCACCAGGACAGATTAATGCTAGAAATGTGATTTTAGTCAATCTACAAAATGATCAAAAAACATATATTAACCAAGTTGCCTTTTCGGCAGAGATTACCAAAAAGGGACATGAAGAAGTTTTATATAAAGAGGAAAAAGCAAACATGCAAATTGCACCAAATACCAATTTTTCTGTTCCCATTGCGCTAAAAGGGCAACCGCTTAAGCCAGGAGATTACCATTTGTCTATGAACGTTGTTGGGAATAAAGATGCTGCAGGCTCATTTAAAAAATCAATAAACAATGAATCGATATCTTTTAGAAATCAATGGCAATTTGAAAAAGACTTTACAATTAATGGTGAAGTTGCCAAAGAATTAAATGAAAAAGATGTCACCTTAAAAGAAAATCATTCGAATTTATATTTGATGATTGGCTTATTACTATTATTGATAGTGATTTTAATCATTGCCTGGTTGATTTGGCGAAAAAAGAAACAGGAAAAAAACGAAAGAGAAATATAAAGAGTAGTTAATTTTTGATTTGATCATCGGCAACGTTTTTGTTTGTTTTTACTTATCAAACATGCAGTTTATTCAACAAACCTAACTCAAAAAAAGAAATAATAAGAAGGAGTATTGTTAAATATCGTCTGATACCACTTTACTAGTTATATTTTTTGTTTTGTTATGTAGCTAAAGTATTTGGCAATATATGTGAGAAAAATGGATAAATACAAACATTTACTATTATGGAGTACATTGTTACTCTCGTTTTTTCAAGTAACCAATGTGCAAGCAGCAGAAGAACGGAATCCAATTTATAATCCGACCAATCCAACAGAAGAAATTTATCCGATTGAGAATACTGGCACACCAGAAAAAATGGAAGAAACAAATGAAAGTACTATTACTAGCGAAACGCAAGCGGAAGAAAGTAGCGAAGACGTTAGTAAAAAAGAAGTGACAACCAATAATCCAAAAACAAATGAAGAAAGGCCTTCTTCCAAGAAAAGTCAGCATCAAGTATTTTTCACGGATGAATTATTTGATGCTAGCCATATCACCATTGTACCAAATAGCACAGGCGGTGCTGGAACGGAGGGGCAAAACACTTTTTACTTGAATTTCATACGGGAATTAGTAGGAACGGCTATTTATGGGAGAAAGAACTGATAAATGATGAATTATGAAATTTTTTTAAATAAAGAAGATCAACGAAGTTATTCCTTGCTAAGGCATTTAGAAGAAAGTCCCACGCTATCAGGTACTTTTATTGCACTTCGCGAAGAATTATCAATGTCGAATTTTTTAGTCAAAAAAACATTAGAAAAATTAAAAGCAGATATTGACAATCTAAAGTTAAGCGATAGCTTAACTTTAGTCGTTTCTGATGTAGATGTTACACTTGAAATTGATGGAAACTATTCAAGTAAACTTTTGCTCACGAAATACTTAACAGAATCGCTCTCTTTTAAATTAGTGTTGTCTTACTTTAGAGGAAATTATAGTTTGACAAAGTTTGCTGAATGTAATCATGTCAGCACCTCTGTGGCGTACAGTACCTTACAGCGGCTAAAAAAAGCCTTAAAGGAGTATCAGATCTATTTTAGTAAACGGGAAATTGTCGGCAATCAAAAAGCAATTTCATTTTTTTTGTATAAATTGTTCACGCTTTCCAATCAACCAATTTCCGAACTATATTCGGTAAAAGTCTATAATGAAGCGAAACGTGTATTACAGTCTGTTGAGTTAAACTATACTTTCACCACCTATGAGCGACGCAATTTTTTCCATTATTTAGCTATTATGATTAACAACGAAGGACGTGCGGTGGAAGGGATTGATACGCGCGCACTAAATACATTTTCAGAAGAATTAATAAAAAAATCGCAAGTGGCATGGGCATTGGCCTCAAAATCATTAACGTATACGATTGTTTTTTTCTTGTATTTGCATGGCAAACTAGAGAAAAAATATGTCATTCACGAAGATCCTACGATTGAAAGCCTAACTCGTGTTTTCATTGGAAGTTTTGAAAAAGCATTTAATTGTTTAGAGGAGTCAACAAGGAATACTCTAGAAGAAGGGTTAGCAATTATTCATTTCAATGTTATTTACTTTCCGATTAATATGTTTGACGATTTTGAAATGGATTTACAGTTTTTTAAGCAAACATATCCGGAATTTTATTTTTATTTAATTGAATATATTCGTTGGTTAACAGCAAAACATAAAAAAATTGCGAAAGCCAATCACTGTTTGTTTTTTAACTATCTATTGTTGCTAATTAATCATGTTCCGGTTCATTTAATTGCAGAGCCAGCCAAGGTCCTAATTGATTTTTCTTATGGAAAAGAGTATAACCAATTCATCAAAAAAAATTTATCCGTCTATGTGAATTTAAATGTAGAAATTATTGACCCGTTATCAGATACCTTACCAGATGTGGTGATTACCAATTTAAATAACTTGTATCAAGAAGAACAGAGTAAAGTTATGGTTTGGCTGGATCCACCTCGTTCGATTGATTGGGTCAATTTAACGCAATCATTATTGACTATTCAAGAAGAAAAATATCAACAACAAAAAGAATCGACAAAGACAAGCGGTGATCCTATCGAATAGAATCATCGCTTGTCTTTGTGTTTAAGTCTTTACAAAACCACCCAAGTGTTTTATAATATGAATATACATTCATATGAATAGATAAACATTAATGAGGAGGCGCATAACAATGTCAAAACAAACAGGTGCACACACACATGAAGAAAAAGGTAAAAACGTTCCAGTTATTCTCTTTTTTACAGGATTGGCTCTTTTCTTTATCGGTTTATTTTTAGGGAACATGCTCTTAGTGAAAAATATTCTTTTCTCGTTAGCTGCTATTTTAGCTGGTTATCATATTATTGGGGAAGGCTTTGGAGATACGTATCGGGATACGAAAAACAATCGAAAGTTTTCGCCTAATATTCATTTGTTAATGACCTTAGCTGCAGTTGGTTCAGCATTAATGGGAAGTTTTGAAGAATCAGCATTGTTGATTTTGATTTTTGCGGCGGCGCATTTCCTTGAAGATTATGCTCAAGGCAAAAGCCAACGTGAAATTACAAAACTATTAAATTTAAATCCAACAGAAGCTCGCTTGATAACAGATGACGGCTCAATTCAAACTGTGTCAGTTGAACAATTGAAGATTGGTGACCGCGTGCAAGTCCTCAATGGTGCGCAAATCCCGACAGATGGCGTCGTGATTGAAGGAAGTACCGCTGTGGATGAATCATCTATTAATGGGGAAAGTATTCCCAAAGAAAAAAATAGCGGGGACCCAGTTTTTGGTAGTACCATGAACGGTTCAGGCACAATTGTTGTTGAAGTAACGAAAGATAGTTCAGAAACAGTTTTTGCAAAAATCGTACAGCTAGTGAACCAATCACAAGAAAATCAATCAGAAATTGCAAGCAAAATTAAACGATTTGAACCGAAATATGTCACACTAGTTTTAGCAGTTTTTCCACTAATTGTTTTAGGTGGCGCATTACTTTTCCAATTGACTTGGGCTGAAAGTTTTTACAGAGGCTTGGTCTTCTTAATTGCTGCCTCACCTTGTGCTTTAGCAGCGAGTGCCGTTCCGGCAACTTTATCAGGAATTTCCAATTTAGCGAAACAAGGCGTTTTGTTTAAAGGTGGCTCATTCTTATCAAATTTAGCTGAAGTGAAAGCACTCGCTTTTGATAAAACAGGCACGCTAACAAAAGGCAAACCTGAGGTAACAGATTATCTTTTTGTTGATGGCTTAGAAGATCGCCAAGACGAATTAGTAGCTGTTTTAACAAATATGGAGAAAAAATCCAATCATCCATTGGCGACGGCGATTGTTAATCGCTTTGAAGCAGAAACAACGGCTTTAAATTTAGAAGTAGAAAATATTGTCGGGGTGGGTTTAGTAACGACCATTGCAGACACAACTTTTAGAATTGGTAAACCATCTAGTTTCGAACAAGTGCCAACAATCATTGAGAAACAAACAACGAAATTAGCAAGTGAAGGCAAAACGGTAGTGTACTTTGCCGAAAATGAACAAGTGATTGGTTTGGTGGCATTGATGGATGTTCCTAATGAAGAAGCAATGAACGCCATTCACTATTTCAAGTCACAAAATATTGAAACAACAATGATTACAGGAGATGCAAAACTTACGGGTGAAGCAGTTGGCCGCTTAGTAGGCGTGGACCAAGTTTATGCTAATGTTTTGCCTGAGGAAAAATCAGCGATTGTTGATCAATTAAAACGCGAAGTAGGAATGACAGGGATGGTTGGTGATGGTATTAACGATGCGCCCGCTTTAGTGAATGCTGATATCGGAGTGGCGATGGGGGATGGTACAGACATTGCTATCGATGTTGCAGACGTGGTAGTGATGAAAAATGATCTTTCTAAATTAGGCTATGCTCACCGTGTCTCAAAACGCTTGAATAAAATTGTGCAGCAAAATATTATTTTTTCAATGTTAGTGGTAGCAACGTTAATTATCTTGAACTTTTTAGGTATTGCGAATATCGCATTTAGCGTACTTATTCATGAAGGAAGTACCTTAGTGGTCATTTTTAATGGCTTGCGTTTATTAGTTAATACAAAATAAGTCAAATAGTCACTTGCAAGAAAGGAGAGAAAGCGATGAATTCTTTAAAAATGATTGAACTTTCTCTCACCGACGTTGTCATTCGGATGGCTCTAGCCGTGGTTTTTGGAGCTTTGATTGGGTTAGAAAGAAGTATTAAAAGAAAAGGCTTCGGTATCAGTAGTAATGCCATTTTATGTTTGGCCTCTTGTACGATTTCCATTTTACAGATTCAATCGGTGGATATTTTAGTCGATGTGGTGAAACAAAATAGCGCCTTGGCGTCCATTATTTCTATGGATATTACACGATATGGCGCCCAAGTGATTAGTGGTGTAGGCTTTCTCGGTGCGGGGATTATCGTTTTTAGAGAAAGGAAAGTCTCTGGGTTAACGACAGCAGTAATGATGTGGAATGTTACTATTATTGGTTTAGTCATTGGGATGGGCTTTTTAACCATTGCATTTATCAATCTCGTGGCAACTTTGCTAGTATTAGCTCTGGCCCATTTTAAACGAAAGACTCCTTTAAAACGATTGCAGCTTATCGTAAAAATGAAGGAACCTATGATTAAAGAAAGCCGACTGCATGAACAACTTCAAGCTTCTTTAGAAAAAGGGGAGCGCTTAGTAGAATTGACTTTGGAATCCGAACAAGAGGCAGTGACAGCAAAGATTTCTTATGTAGGCAAAGAAGATTTCTGGCATTCCAACTTGCACCATCTCTTGAAAGAAAAAGGGCACGTTCAATCTGTCTCTGTCACGGAAACAATTTAACCATAAAATAAAGCACTTGGGCGCTAGCGCGCCAAGTGCTTTTGTTTAAATATTTAATACTTTATCTAAGAAATCTTTTGTTCGAGGGTTTTGAGGATTTTCAAAGACTTGCTCTGGCGAACCATCTTCTAGGAAGTTACCGCCATCAATGAACATTACTCGATTAGCCACTTCTTTTGCAAAGCCCATTTCGTGAGTAACGATGACCATTGTCATTCCTTGTTTTGCTAAATCTTTCATTACACCAAGAACATCGCCAACCATTTCTGGATCAAGAGCTGATGTTGGCTCATCGAAAAGCATAATATCAGGATTCATCGCTAACGCACGTGCAATTGCGACACGTTGTTTTTGACCACCAGATAAAGAATCTGGATAGGCATCTTTTTTATCTGCCAACCCAACACGTTCTAAAAGTTCTAACGCTTTTTTCTCCGCTTCATCTTTTGACAAGCGACCTAAATCGGTTGGTGCTAAAACAATATTTTCTAAAATAGATAAGTGTGGAAACAAATTGAAATGTTGGAAAACCATGCCGATATGTTGACGGACTTGGTTGATGTCCGTATTTTTATCTGCCAAGTTCGCACCATCAATAATAATGTCTCCGCTAGAAGCTTCTTCTAATTGATTCAAGCAACGTAAAAAAGTACTTTTACCAGAACCAGAAGGACCGATGACGCAGACTACGTCGCCTTCGTTAATAGAAACATTAATGTCGTTTAAGACCGTGTTGTCACCATATTTTTTTACTAAATGTTCAACTAAGATTTTTTCAGTCATATTAGTTCACCTTCTTTTCAAGGTTTTTCGCTAATTTAGTTAAACTAGTAATTAAAATTAAGTAGATTAACGCAATAACGAAGTAAACCATTGTACTTTGTAATGTCCGAGCAACAATAATTTTTCCTGTTTGTAGTAGTTCGATTAAGCCAATTGCTGAAAGGATAGTTGTATCTTTCAATGAAATAACAAATTGGTTAATGAATGAAGGAATCATAATGCGAATCGCTTGTGGTAAAATAATTTTTTGCATTGTCCGATTATAGGAAAGACCTAAACTTCTTGAAGCTTCCATTTGGCCAACTGGAACAGCTTTGATTCCGCCGCGCACAATTTCAGAAATATAGGCACTGGCATTTAAAGTTAATGTGATAATCCCAGCAATGAAGACCGGGATATTAAAGCCAAGCACACCAGGTAATCCGAAATAGATGAAGAACGCTAAGACCATTAAAGGAATTCCGCGAATTAAATCAACATAAATGGTTGAAAGTACACGTAATGCTTTGATTGGTGAAACGCTGAATAGCCCAAAAATAACGCCGACAATTAAAGCAAGTACGAAGGAAATCAACGTTAATAGAATCGTCATCCATAAACCGTGTAACAATTGTTTCCAGTTGTTTTGCATGAAGCCAACAAACGTAGATTCGTCAGCTGTTTCTTCTTTGGCTTCGTTGCCATCTTTCACGTAAGTGCCGATAATTTTATCGTATTCACCTGTACGTTTCATTTCTTTTAAGCCTTCGTTAAACATTTCAAGTAGTTCAGGATTTTGCCCTTTTTTGACAGCAAAACCGTAAGAACCACCTTTTTCACGAGGAATTGGTGTCGCTAGTGGTTGATTTTGCGCAACCCCATAGCCAATGACAGGATAATCATCCATCATGGCATCAACTTCGCCAATTTCTAATGCACTGTATAATGCATCAGTTGTGTCTAAATACTTAATTGAGTAATCATATTTCTTTTTATTTTTTTCTAAGAAATCAGCACTTTCAGTACCAATTTTTACGCCGACTTTTTTGCCTTTTAAATCATCATACGATTTAATTTTGTCATTGCCTTTTTTGACCGCAATTTGAATGCCGCTATCAAAGTAAGGAACAGAGAAGTCGAAGGCTTTTTTACGATCATCCGTAATCGTCATGCCTGCAACCATCCCATCTGCTTGACCAGATTCAACAGCTTGGACAGCAGAACTAAAACCAATAAATTTAAATTCAACAGTAAAACCTTGCAATTCAGCTGCACGTTTGACTAAATCTACATCAATTCCGACATAATCGCCTTGGGCATTTTGAAACTCAAACGGAGCAAATGTAGAATCACTAGCAATCACATATTTCTCTTTTTTAGGAGTGATTTTTTTCATCTGTTCGCCAGCGTCTTGTGTGTTTGTTTCATCGCCTGTCGCTAAGTAGTTGTTTAAAATTTTATCATAAGTACCATTGTCTTTAAGATTTTTCAAACCAGCGTTGAACTTTTTGATTAATTCAGGGTTTTGACCTTTTTTCACTGCGAAACCATAAGAACTGCCTGTTTCTTTATCGCCAACTAATTGTAATTTTTGGCCATTTTTCACTGCGTAGCCCAATACAGGATAATCATCAACGATTGCATCCGCTTCGCCGTTTTCTAAGGCTTTATAAAGACCCGTTGCATCGTCAAAATTTTTGATGGTGTAGTCATATTTCTCTTTATTTTTTTCAAGGAAATTGGCACTTTCAGTTCCAACTTTAGCCGCAACCGTTTTGCCTTTTAAATCATCATATGATTTAATTTTGTCGTTTCCTTTTTTAACCGCTAATTGTAAACCGCTATCGAAGTATGGATCTGAAAAATCAAAGGATTTTTTTCGCTCATCCGTAATACTCATTCCAGCAATCATGCCATCAATTTGTTTAGACTGAATCGCTTGGACTGCACTATCGAAGCCTAATGGTTTTAAATCCACTTCAAAACCTTGATCTTTGGCAATCGCATCTAATAAATCAACGTCAATACCAATGTATTTTCCTTTTGAGTCTTGGAATTCAAAAGGGGCGAATGTTAAATCCGTTCCAATTGTATATTTCTTTCCTTCTGCATGTGCTGAAGTGCCACTAATGAATGTTAGCAGAGTTACCATCATCACAAAGAAAGAAAGTAAAAAGTGTTTCCTTTTCATAAAATACCTCCTAGTTTTGCATATTGAACAATTATATAGTAAGAAATAGGAAGCTGACAAGTATTTGAACGCTAAAAAGAGAAAAAAACTCTAATTTCCTTACATTGCATGTTATAAAATGTGACATAGAAATTAAGAACAAAAGATTAAGATCAGTTGAAGTCCGAAACAGCAAAAGTGGCGAAAATATGTTCGGTATGTTAAACTAATAAGTGGACATTCTGCCAGAATGGGCCGATAATTTAAGAGAAATTAGACACTTTGAGGGGGAGTTATAAATGATCGAAAGAGAAACTTCCAATACCTTTCATTTGGCTTCTAAATATGAGCCTGCCGGAGATCAGCCAGCCGCTATTGCTGAACTAGTTGACGGTGTCAAAGGTGGAGAAAAAGCTCAAATTTTACTTGGAGCGACCGGAACAGGTAAAACATTTACAATCTCTAATGTGATTCAAGAAGTGAACAAACCAACATTAGTGATTGCACATAATAAAACACTAGCTGGACAATTATACGGGGAATTTAAAGAATTTTTCCCAGATAATGCGGTCGAGTATTTTGTCAGTTACTATGATTATTATCAACCAGAAGCATATGTACCCTCAAGTGATACATATATTGAAAAAGATTCCAGTATTAATGATGAAATTGATAAACTACGCCATTCAGCGACAAGTTCTTTATTGGAACGAAACGATGTCATCGTGGTAGCATCAGTTTCTTGTATTTTTGGTTTAGGGGATCCGCGGGAATACAGCCAACAAGTTGTTTCATTACGTGTGGGAATGGAAATGGATCGTAATGAGTTACTAAAAAGCTTAGTCGATATTCAATTCGAACGAAATGATATTGATTTTCAACGGGGGCGTTTTCGTGTCCGCGGTGATGTGGTTGAGATATTCCCAGCTTCACGGGATGAGCATGCGCTACGTGTTGAATTTTTCGGAGACGAAATTGATCGAATTCGTGAAGTAGATGCGTTAACTGGTGAAATTGTCGGCGAAACAGAGCATGTCGCTATTTTTCCGGCAACACACTTCGTGACGAACGAAGAACATATGGAACACGCCATATCGCAGATCCAAGAAGAATTAGAGGCACGTTTGAAAGTGCTTCGCAGTGAAAATAAATTATTGGAAGCTCAACGTTTGGAACAGCGAACCAACTATGATATTGAGATGATGAGAGAGATGGGCTATACGTCAGGGATTGAGAATTACTCTCGACATATGGATGGTCGCCAAGAAGGGGAGCCGCCATATACGCTGTTGGACTTTTTCCCAGATGACTTCTTACTTGTAATCGATGAGTCTCATGTAACAATGCCGCAAATTAGAGGAATGTATAATGGCGACCGAGCACGGAAACAAATGTTAGTGGACTATGGTTTCCGTTTACCAAGTGCACTTGATAACCGACCGCTTCGTTTAGAAGAATTTGAACAACATGTAAACCAAATTGTTTATGTATCGGCAACACCAGGCCCTTATGAAATGGAACAAACAGAGACTGTTGTTCAACAAATCATTCGACCAACAGGTTTACTAGATCCAGAAGTAGAAATCCGCCCAATTATGGGTCAAATTGATGACTTGGTGGGCGAAATTCATGAACGGATCGAAAAAGATCAGCGAGTGTTTGTCACAACCTTAACGAAGAAAATGGCCGAAGATTTAACCGACTATTTCAAAGAATTAGGCTTAAAAGTTAAATATTTGCATAGTGATATAAAAACACTGGAAAGAACGGAGATTATTCGCGATTTACGATTAGGTGAATTTGATATTCTAATAGGTATTAACTTATTACGTGAAGGAATCGATGTGCCAGAAGTTTCCTTAATTGCGATTCTAGATGCGGATAAAGAAGGCTTCTTACGTAGTGAACGCTCGTTAGTGCAAACGATGGGACGGGCTGCCCGGAACGCTGAAGGAAAAGTCATTATGTATGCAGATAAAATCACCGATTCGATGCAACGAGCTATGGATGAAACGGCACGACGTCGGGCAATCCAAGAAGCATATAATGAAGAACATGGTATTGAACCAAAAACAATTATTAAAGAAATTCGTGATTTGATTTCTATTTCCAAAACAGCTGATAAAGATGAAACAGTGGTTCAATTGGATAAATCATATGAAGATTTATCAAGACAAGAAAAAGCTGATTTATTAATGAAACTTGAAAGAGAAATGAAAGATGCGGCCAAAGCATTAGACTTCGAAACTGCAGCCACATTACGAGATACCATTCTTGAATTGAAAGCTGCCAAATAAGTCAACCAACGGATTAAGTAAAAGATACGATGAACTATCGTATCTTTTACTAATCTTTTCTCTATAGAATGACTTGAAATGATTTGACGTAAGAGATTTAGTAAAAGGAGAACATATATGGCAAATGATAAAATTGTGATTCATGGTGCACGCGCCCATAACTTAAAAAATATTGATGTCACGATTCCTCGTGACAAAATGGTTGTTGTAACTGGACTATCTGGTTCTGGCAAAAGTTCATTAGCGTTTGATACGCTTTACGCAGAAGGGCAACGACGTTATGTAGAGAGTCTCTCTGCTTATGCGCGACAATTTTTGGGACAGATGGATAAACCAGATGTTGACAGCATCGATGGTTTAAGTCCAGCTATTTCAATTGATCAAAAGACGACAAGTAAAAACCCGCGCTCAACGGTGGGGACGGTCACGGAAATCAATGATTATTTACGATTGTTATTTGCTCGGGTAGGTCATCCAATTTGTCCTAACGATCATATTGAAATTACCAGTCAGTCTGTTGAACAGATGGTTGATAAAGTCTTAGAGCTACCAGAGCGAACAAAAATTCAAATTTTGGCGCCTGTTGTGGTCAAGAAAAAAGGCCAACATAAAAAAGTGTTTGAAATGATCCAACGTGAAGGGTATGTCAGAATGCGGGTGGATGGTGAAACCTATGATGTTAGTGAGGCACCAGAACTTGAAAAAAATAAAAAACATGATATTGCGATTGTGATTGACCGTATCGTTGTGAAAGAAGGTATTCGCTCTCGCTTGTTTGATTCGTTTGAAGCGGCTTTGCGTTTAGCTGAAGGTTACGCAATTGTTGATGTGATTGGTCAAGAAGAGATGTTGTTTAGTGAACATTATGCTTGTCCTTATTGTGGGTTCACAGTCGGTGAATTGGAACCGCGCTTGTTTTCATTTAATGCACCATTTGGCGCTTGTCCCGATTGTGATGGTTTAGGTGTTAAATTAGAAGTGGACAAAGACTTAGTGATTCCAGATCCCACTAAAACCTTGAGAGAAGGAGCCATTGTTCCGTGGAACCCTATTAGTTCCCAATATTATCCACAAATGTTGGAACAAGCAGCCACCAGTTTTGGGATTGATATGGATACGCCGTTTGAAGAATTACCTGCAGACCAACAAGAAATTATTTTAAATGGTTCTGGCGAGAAAAACTTTCATTTTCATTATGAAAATGACTTTGGTGGTGTTCGTGATGTGGAAGTGCCATTTGAAGGGATTTTAAAAAATATTAAACGACGTTATCATGAAACAAATAGCGATTTTACACGAGATCAAATGCGGTTATACATGACAGAATTGACTTGTCGAAGCTGTCATGGGTATCGTTTGAATCCGCAAGCTTTAGCTGTGAAAATCAATGGCACGCACATTGGTGAAGTCAGTGAATTAGCAATAAAAAATGCGGTCCAATTTTTTGAAGGTGTGTCTTTATCTGAACAAGAAACAACGATTGCTCGGCCAATTTTAAAAGAAGTCGAAGATCGGTTAACCTTCTTAAAAAATGTCGGGTTAGATTACTTAACCTTAAGTCGAGCTGCTGGTACACTTTCTGGTGGAGAAGCACAAAGAATTCGCTTAGCAACACAAATTGGATCAAACTTATCAGGCGTCCTTTACATTTTAGATGAACCATCAATTGGTTTGCATCAACGAGATAACGACCGCTTGATTGACTCATTGAAAAAAATGCGGGACTTAGGCAATACATTAATTGTGGTGGAACATGATGAAGATACAATGATGGCTTCGGATTACTTGATTGATGTGGGACCTGGCGCTGGACATCTGGGCGGTGAAATTGTAGCCGCTGGTACGCCGGAAGAGGTTGCTAAAAATCCGCATTCATTGACCGGACAATATCTTTCTGGGAAAAAAGTGATTCCTGTACCAAAAGAACGTCGCAAAGGTAATGGCAAAGCGATCAAAGTCACTGGTGCCAGTGAAAATAATTTAAAAAATGTCAGTGTTGAATTTCCGCTGGGTGAATTTGTTGCTGTCACAGGCGTTTCAGGTTCAGGGAAAAGTACTTTAGTCAATCAAATTTTGAAAAAAGCACTGGCCCAAAAATTAAATCGTAATTCCAATAAACCTGGGAAACACAAAAGTATCGCTGGTTATGAAGCCATTGAAAAGATTGTTGACATTGACCAAAGTCCAATTGGTCGAACACCAAGAAGTAATCCAGCGACTTATACTAGTGTTTTTGATGACATTCGCGATTTGTTTGCCCAAACAAATGAAGCCAAGGTTCGTGGCTATAAAAAAGGTCGCTTTAGTTTTAACGTCAAAGGTGGCCGTTGTGAAGCTTGTCGCGGGGATGGTATCATCAAAATTGAAATGCACTTTTTACCTGATGTCTATGTGCCTTGCGAAGTTTGTCATGGCAAACGTTATAATTCTGAGACGTTAGAAGTTCATTATAAAGGCAAAAACATTTCTGATATTTTAGATATGACGGTGGAAGATGCCGTAGAATTTTTCAAACATATCCCTAAAATTCATCGTAAATTGCAAACAATTGTGGATGTAGGCTTAGGCTATGTGACATTGGGGCAGCCAGCAACTACTTTATCTGGTGGAGAAGCACAGCGGATGAAGCTAGCGAGTGAACTTCATAAAAATTCTAATGGGAAAAACTTTTATATTCTGGATGAACCAACAACAGGCTTGCATACCGATGATATTGCGCGGTTGCTTCTAGTATTAGAGCGTTTAGTGGAAGCGGGCAATACCGTTTTAGTGATTGAACATAACTTGGATGTCATCAAATCTGCGGATCATGTGATTGATCTAGGGCCAGAAGGTGGCGACGGTGGTGGGACGATCGTGGCGACAGGAACACCAGAAGAAGTTGCTAAAGTCAAAGACAGTTACACAGGATATTATTTAAAACGTGTTCTGAAATAAACATTAATGATTAGATAAAGAACCTTGTTTTTATGGGAAACAAGGTTCTTTTATTATAAAATAACAAATATTTTTTAATAAAAATTAAAAATAAATGTTGACTTAATGTGTAATTAAAAGATATACTATGTTTGTTAACAAAATAACAATGAATACGAAGGGAAGTCTTAAATGAAAAACAAAAAAATAACAACAAGTTTATTAACAGCAGGAATGGTCTTAGCTATCGGAATCACACCTTTTGTACATAGTAACACAATGGAAGCAGCGACCTTAATTTCACAATCAGACCATGAAAAAGTAATGAGTTTTACCAAGAAAGACTTAAAAGAAGCAACGGGCATTCAATTGGAGCCGGCGACAGTACAAGCCGTTCATCAGGAATTAAAGCAACAAATCACCTGGGAAACATTAGGCTATTCCACAATTGATGCGCAAAATATTGCGACACGTTTTACACAAAATACATATCAGGCTCTGGGGATTTTAACAGATATCGCCAACCATTCAGACCTTCAATTGAAAGTAATTACCATTAATAATCCATATCTAGCAACAGCTAAAATTGGTACCTTTAAGTGGGAAACCGTAACTCCTGAAGTTGGTGGGGACCATGAAACAGCAGACAATGAACTAACCACACCAACACCGACTGTTGCCAGTCTTCAAGAGATTGACGTAGAAATCGAATACGACGAAAATGAAATTGAGTTCACCTATGAAATAAAATCGAACGGAACAATTGAAGCAACGTATGAAGATGAATCTGCTGATTTAGAATTAGAAGGTAAGGCAGCACAAGACAAAATCATGACTCTTTTAGATGGATTGTCAATCAAAACAGCTACAAATGAACAAATTAAAGAACACATTACGAAAAAGTTATCCGTGAATGAACAAGTAAAACAATTTGAGTTTGAAGCTAATTTTACTGATAAAACAGAAATTGAGTTTGTATTAAAATAACACACAGTTATATAATATAATTCAGCAATTAAAACAGCGTTGACAAAAATGTCAATGCTGTTTTTCTATGAAAGAATAGAAATCTTTATAAGAATGATTGAAAAGCTTTCTTTGATACGCCCGGGGTGTTATAATATAGTGATGCAAGTGAAGGGAGTGTTGAATATGCCAGAAAATTTACAACTGGTTATTATTACAGGAATGAGTGGCGCTGGAAAAACAGTCGCTGTTCAAAGCTTTGAAGACATGGGCTATTTCTGTATCGACAATTTACCACCAAGCTTAATCCCAAAATTTTGGGAATTAATTAAAGAATCTGGAAAAGTTACCAAGATTGCGTTAGTGATCGATTTACGTTCACGGACCTTTTTTAGAGAAATTCAGGATATGTTAGTCGAACTTGAAAATACTAATTTTATTGATACAACGATTTTATTTTTAGATGCCACCGATGAAGAGTTGGTTTCTCGTTATAAAGAGACACGGCGTGCGCATCCAATGGCGATGGATGGTTTAGTGACAGAAGGTATTCGTAAAGAACGTGCAATGCTGGAAGAAATCAAGGCGGATGCTCAGTTGGTCATTGACACTACGGACTTGTCCCCTCGTCAATTGCGGGAACGTTTGAATAAAGAACTAGCAACGAGAGAGACACACGAATTTCGAGTGGAAATGGTGTCCTTCGGCTTTAAATATGGGTTGCCGATTGATGCAGATATCGTTATGGATGTTCGCTTTTTACCTAACCCCCATTATATTGATGAACTACGGCCGTTAACTGGAATGGATCAACCTGTTTATGATTATGTGATGGGCTTCCCAGAAACAGATGAATTTTATACCAAATTTATCGATTTACTGCGAACAGTCTTACCTGGATATAAAAAAGAAGGTAAAAGTAGCGTCACCATTGCAATTGGCTGTACTGGCGGACAACATCGCTCTGTTGCATTGACAGAACGTGTTGGCGCTGAATTAAAAGAGGAAGATTACCATGTTAATATTACCCACCGCGACCGCTTAAAAAGAAAAGAAACGGTTAATCGCTCTTAATGAAAACCTATCGAATTCGTAAACCGAAGATTGTGGTTGTTGGTGGTGGAACAGGCTTGCCAGTAATTTTAAAAAGTTTAAGAAATCAAAGTGTTGATATTACTGCCGTCGTAACGGTCGCTGATGACGGCGGTAGTAGTGGCGAGCTTCGTTCCTCTATTAATAACATGACACCTCCGGGAGATTTAAGAAATGTTTTAGTGGCATTGTCAGATATGCCACAATTATATGAAGATATTTTTCAATATCGTTTTGATAAATCAGATAGTCATTTTGCCAATCATGCAATCGGTAATTTAATCATTGCTGCTGTCTCAGAAATGAGAGGAAGTACGTATGAAGCGATTCAATTACTTTCAAAAATGATGCATGTTGATGGACGGATTTATCCATCATCAGAACGGCCATTAACGTTACATGCCGTATTTAAAGATGGCTCAGTGGCGGTGGGAGAATCAAAAATTGCACTGGATCGCAAGACGATTGACCATGTGTTTGTAACAAATACACACGGAGAAGAACAGCCAAGAGCTGCGCGCAAAGTCGTCAAAGCAATTGAAGAAGCAGACATGGTCGTGTTAGGACCAGGGAGTCTTTTTACAAGTATTTTACCTAATTTAGTTATTACAGAAATTGGTGAAGCCATCAAACAAACGGCAGCGGAAGTAGTCTATATTTGTAACATCATGACCCAAAAAGGGGAAACGGAACATTTTACGGATGCCGATCATGTTCGTGTCTTAAACGAGCATCTACAAGCGCAGTTTGTTGATACAGTGCTGGTTAACACAGAAAAAGTACCAGAAAATTACATGGATCCTGAAATTTATGATGAATATTTAGTTCAAGTGAAGCATGATTTTCAAGGATTACGTGAAGAAGGTTGCCGAGTCATTTCGACAGACTTTTTAGAATTAAGAGATGGCGGAGTTTTTCATGATGGGGAAAAAGTGGTTGAAGAACTTTTCCGTATCGTATTTGGAACGAAATATTAATTAATCAAAAGAATCAAGAGAGGAGGAGCTTAGATGTCTTTTGCCTCGGATGTCAAAAAAGAGTTAACTGGTTTAGAAGTCCATCGAGAACACGCGAAAGCAGAATTAGCAGCATTAATTCGGATGAACGGCTCACTTAGCTTAGTTAATCAACAGTTTGTCTTGAATGTACAAACGGAAAATGCTGCAATTGCTCGTCGAATGTATTCATTGCTGAAAGATCATTACCATGCACAAGCAGAATTATTAGTTCGTAAAAAAATGAAACTAAAGAAAAATAATGTTTACATTGTGCGTCTAAAACAAGATACACAAAAAATTCTAGCTGATTTGGATATTATGGATGGGGTCGTTTTTAATGGCAATGTGTCAAATGAAATCATGGGTAACGCGCAAAAAATGCGTTCCTATTTACGCGGGGCCTTTATGGCTTCTGGCTCAGTTAATAATCCAGAAACAAGTCGCTATCATTTAGAAATTTTTTCAATTTATGAAGAACACAATAATGATATTTGTAAGATGTTGAATTACTATGACTTAAACGCTCGAACATTGGGACGCCGAAATGGGTATATTTGTTATTTAAAAGGTGCTGAAAAAATTGCCGACTTTTTAACATTAATTGGTGCCACGAACTCTATGTTGAAATTTGAAGATGTCCGGATTGTCCGTGATATGCGGAATTCAGTAAATCGTTTAGTGAATTGCGAAACAGCGAATTTAAATAAAACCATTGATGCGGCTTCAAAACAAATTGAAAATATTCAATTTATTGAAAGTACAGTAGGGCTGACGTCATTACCGGAGAAACTTCAGGAAATCGCAGAATTACGGTTAGAGTATCCCGAAGTTAGTCTCAAAGAACTAGGGGAAATGATTCCTTCAGGAGCTATTTCTAAGTCAGGTATTAATCATCGTATTCGAAAAATTAATGAATTTGCAGAAAAATTACGAGAAAAAAGTGCGTAACTTTTCTGCTCCAGAAGTGAAGAATAACATTTCCGTTTGAAGTGCTATCCTTCACTTTTTCTTTAAGCGTGTAAAAAAAATTAAAGTGTGCAAAAAGTGTGTAGCACTGAAATGTAGTGTTGACCTGTGGTTTAAAGAAACGACGTTGGCACGAATGTTGCATGTAATAAAATGCAAGCGATTACTTATTGCTGTTTTTAACTAAAAGATTAAAAACTATTGGAGGGGTCAAAATGGTTCAACGATTAATTAGTGCAAATGCATCAGAAATCAAACGGATGTCAAAAGAAGAGCTGTTTCAGAGTATTAAAGCGAGCGAAGGGCGCGTAATTTTATCGGAAAATGTGGTAGTTCATCCATCCGTAGCAGGTGATATCACTTGTGCGGAAATGTCAAAAGCATATGGCGCAGACATGATTTTATTGAATGTTTTCGATGTTAATCAACCGATTGTAGTAGCCGCTTATGAAGGTCAATATACTGCGGAAACATGTGTCCCTAATGATGAGGTTGTTCATCGTTTGAAAGAACTAGTCGGTTTACCGATTGGCATGAATGTCGAACCTGTTGATGAAAATTTAGACTTAGCTTCAACGAGAGTTTCGATTGAACCAGGTAGAAAAGCATCAGCAGCTACTTTCAAAAAAGCCAATGAACTGGGTTTGGATTTTATCTTATTGACAGGTAATCCAGGAACTGGCGTGACCAACGACTTGATTGCTAAGAACGTGGCCTTAGCCAAAAAACATTTTGACGGCATCATTATTGCCGGAAAAATGCACAGTTCAGGCGTAGATGAACCAGTGGTCAGTTTAAAATCAGCTGACCAATTTATTGAAGCGGGCGCTGATATTGTCTTAGTCCCAGCAGTCGGCACGGTTTGGGGCATCGATGATCAACAAGTCAAAGAAGTTGTGGATTTTGCACATTCAAAAGGAAAATTAGTTATGAGTGCCATTGGAACTTCACAAGAAAGTGCTCAACCTGAAGTTATCCAAGCAATCGGCATTAGAAATAAAATTTTAGGCGTAGATATTCAACATATTGGCGATGCCAATATGGGCTTAGTTGGTATTGAAAATATTAAAGAGCTTTCTGATGCGATACGTGGGAAAAGACATACTGTTGCTAGAATGGCTCGTTCGATTAATCGTTAAAAAAGTGAACAGAGGCACGAATTCAGAAAATTTGAATTCGTGTCTTATGATTTTTTTATTGAAAAACGGTATACTAAAAGAGAAATAAAGGTTTGAAAGGATGAGGTTTTTTTATGGATATTTCAGTAATTGATGCAACAAAAGTTAACACAGAAACAGGGCTTCACATTGGTGAGAGCAATGCCCCTGTCAAAATGATAGAATTTATCAATGTTCGCTGTCCTTATTGCAGAAAATGGTTTGAAGAGTCTGAGGAACTGTTAGCACAATCTGTCAAAAGTGGTAAAGTTGAACGTATCATTAAGTTGTTTGATAAAGAAAAAGAAAGTTTACAACGCGGCAATGTGATGCATCACTACATTGACTATTCAGCGCCTGAACAAGCACTGTCAGCATTGCATAAAATGTTTGCTACGCAAGATGAATGGGGAAACTTAACCTTAGAAGAAGTAGCGACGTATGCTGAAAAAAATCTGGGCTTAAAAGAACAAAAAGATGCAACGCTTGTTTCCGCAGTGATTGCTGAAGCCAATGCGGCGCACATTCAATTTGTACCAACGATCATCATTGGTGAGCATATCTTTGACGAAAGTGTCACTGAAGAAGAATTACGTGGATACATTGAAAAATAAAAAAAATGGAAACAGCGACAGTCGCTGTTTCCATTTTTTTATTTTTAATTTAAGGCGCTACTATTTTCCATTACTTCATCGATTAAACCATATTCTTTTGCTTGTTCGGCAGTCATATAGTTATCACGATCGGTATCACGTTCAATCACTTCAATTGGTTGGCCAGTTCGTTCAGCTAAAATTGAATTTAAACGTTGACGAGTGTCTAAAATGTGACGAGCAGCAATTTCAATTTCTGTTGCTTGCCCTTGAGCGCCACCAAGTGGTTGGTGAATCATGATTTCCGCATTTGGTAAAGCGAAACGTTTGCCTTTTTGACCAGCTGTTAATAAGAAGCTACCCATTGAAGCCGCCATTCCTAATACGATCGTTTGGACATCCGCTTTAACGAAATTCATGGTATCGAAAATCGCTAAACCTGCAGAAACGCTGCCACCAGGAGAGTTAATGTACAAGTAAATGTCTTTTTCTGAATCTTGGGCATCTAAGAATAATAACTGTGCAATCACTGAGTTTGCCACATTATCATCGATAGGGCCGCTTAGCATAATGATACGGTCTTTTAATAAACGAGAGTAAATGTCATAAGCACGTTCACCGCGAGATGATTGTTCAATAACTGTTGGAATTAAATTCATAAGTAAATCCTCCTATATAAAGAAACTTTTAAAGTCATTCTATCACAAAGTACTTTGAATGCCTATGAAAAGTATACCTCTTTGGTCAATAAAGGTCAACGAAGTCGCTTGAAAAATTTTGTGTCATTTTTTATCCGAAACTTTTGGATTATGTTATACTAAAATGGAAAATTAGAAAAGAGCGAGGGGAAAAATATGTTTGTTTTTATCGCCGGAATGGTCGGTGTAATCGTCGGTGCGCTAATAGTCACAGCAAGTGCCGCCTTACATTCATCTTACAAAGAGCGAAAAGAAGTACGTTATCGTGAACTAGAACATTTGGTTAAAGAAATTGAATCATTGAATTTATTAAATAAAAAAGTCAAAGAAATTTTACAAAAGCGTGAATTATATATAGACAGATCAATTGAATACTTATCGATGGATGATTGTTTCATCAGCATCGATGATTTTATTTATTTGGAATCATTTTCTGCTCAAAATAATTTTTACTTACCGACGTACTTAATTGAAGAATTTTTCAAAAAAATTGCGCATCGTAAAGTCATTTTGACGGCCAGCGAAGTTGCTGAAATGGGTGGTCACACCTATAAAGGCGGCCGTGTTATTTTAGAAAATTTTTCAGACGAGATTTTAGCAATTATTGAAGATAAAAAACGTAAAATGCAGCGTTTGTCTAACGAACCACTTCATTATTTTAAAGCGATTAAATAAAAAAAGAACCAGCGTACCCGCTAATTTTTTGGGGTATCTGGTTCTTTTTCTTGTTGTTCCATATCGGTCATAGTGTCTTCAATTTCTTTATGTAAGAAATAAGAAATAACTGTACGGATGATCACCAAGGTTGCCAATTTCAAAATATCTTGAAAAGTTGGTTTGACAATGGATTCAATAATATCAGCAGCAATTAAAATTTCTAAACTTAACAGAATGTAGCTACCAAGGAAGTTTTTGATGAACGTATTCATTTTGGTTAAGGTAAAGCGGCTTTGATTTTGTCGTTCACTTTTAATGAAATCTTTTCCTGCTAAACAAACACCCCAAACTAAAACAATAATCGAAAAAACATTCAGTCCTAAAATACATAGCTCAAAAAGTGGGGTTAAAAGCGTCATTAACTGATGGGGCCACTCATTCATCGTATTCACTCCTACCAAAAAGCCTTTTCTTTAACTATAACGAAACGGCTGACTAACGTCAAATATTGTTGAAATAAACGGGATAAACTATTCAGCGTATAGAAAAAAACTAAGAAAATTATGAATAGCATCTAACAATTAAGTAAAAGGACTGTAAAGGTTCTTTTACTTTTTTTGTGTAAAAAAAGAGTCTTAAAAGGAATAAAGTAGCAAAAAGTAAGTGAAAACCAACTTTGTCAGTGGATAGTCTTTTCATTAATTTTTAAAAGACAAATTTTACGTTTTCAAGAGCCGAATACTGCCAAGTTTTAGCCTATAAAGGTGATAGAATCAGAAATTGAGTAAGAGATGTGTCACAAAAACAAGGGGACACATCGACTTGATGAAAGATTTAAGGAGCTGTAGTTGAAGTAAAGAGAAGCAAGTGTCCCAAACACTAGCGAAAGAAAATAGGGAGGATTAAAATGTTTAAGAAAGCAACGAAATTATTATCGACAATGGTGATTGTCGCTGGAACAGTTGTGGGAAATTTCAGTCCCACATTGGCTTTAGCCGAAGGAGTGGTTAAAGCAGGAGATACAGAAGGAATGACCAATACGGTGAAAGTGAAAGATGACAGTCTAGCTGATTGTAAACGGATATTGGAAGGACAAGCTGCTTTCCCAGTTCAAGCGGGTGAAACGGAACCGGTTGATTTAGTGGTTGTTGAAGATGCCAGTGGTAGTTTTTCAGATAATTTTCCACATGTAAGACAAGCGATTGATGAAGTGGTTCAAGGATTATCTGATCAAGACCGCGTGATGCTGGCTTCGTATCGTGGCGGAAAACAATTTATGTTTCCTGATGGAAAGACAAAAATTAATTCAGCTGATTATGATATGAATGTGCGCGTCAATACGCAATTGACTTATGATAAAAGCCAATTTGTCTCTGGTTTTGGAGACGTTCGGACGTATGGTGGTACGCCAACCGCCCCAGGATTGAAACTCGCTTTAGATACGTACAATCAAACATACGGAGATTTAACGAATCGAAAAACGTATTTCCTATTAGTGACAGATGGGGTCGCTAATACACGTTTAGATGGTTACTTGCATAAAACCAATACCAATGATTCAATCAATGAATATCCAGATCCAAGACATCCTCTTCAAGTCTCAGTGGAATATAGTAATGACTACCAAGGTGCAGCAGCAGAAGTTTTAGCGTTAAACCAAGAAATTACTAACCAAGGCTATGAAATGATTAATGCGTATTGGGAAAGTGTTGAATCTTTAAGTTCAGTGAATTCATACTTTGATAAATATAAAACAGAAGTGGGTCCTTTTGTAAAACAAGAGTTGCAACAAGGATCTAGCACACCAGAAGATTTTATTACAAGCCAATCTATTGATGATTTTACAACCCAATTAAAACAAATTGTCAAAGATCGTCTGGCGCAATCGACACCAGCAACAGCTTCATTAACGATTGCCAATCAATTTGATATTCAATCGGCGACCGCTACGGACGATGCTGGAAATGATGTGCCTGTTCAAATTAACGGACAAACCATTTCAGCAACTAGTACAGAAGGTTACGTAGGAAACATCACGATTCACTACGAAGTCAAAGAAAATACAGCGATTGATGCAGCAACCCTTGTAAGTAGTGGGACAATGAATCAAGGAACAATTGCTAAGGAATTTCCAGAAGCGACGATTCCTAAAAATGACAATGCGCATGCGTGTGACGTGACGCCAGAAGATCCAACGATTACAAAAGATATCGAAAATCAAGAGCACTTAGATTTAACCAATCGTGAAGATAGTTTCGATTGGCATGTCAAAACAGCTTTCGGTAACGAAACAAGCACGTGGACCCAAGCTAGCATGGTAGATGACATTAATAAAGTGTTAGACATTGCAGACGTGAAAGTTACTGATGAAAATGGTAAAGATGTTACAGCCAACGGCATAGTAACGCAAGAAAATAACAAAGTAACCTTTACTATGAACAAAAAAGATGACAGCTACTCATACTTAGCTGGACATACCTATACCATGACCATTACAACCAAAATTAAAGCTGACGCAACGGATGAAGAATTAGCGCCTTATATTGAACAAGGTGGCATTCCCAACCAAGCCGACTTAAACTTTGGCAACGAAGGTGACGTGTTACATTCCAACAAACCAACTGTAACACCGCCTGCACCAACGCCAGAAGATCCAAAAAAACCTAAACCTAAACAACCGTTAAAACCGAAGAAACCGTTGACGCCTACAAATCATCAAGCACCAACGAACCCAGTCAATTTTGGAAAATCAGCAAGTAAAGGAATTCATTTACCAATGACTAATACAACAGTAAATCCACTTTACATGATCGCAGGTTTAATTGTCCTTATAGTGGCTATTAGCTTTGGCATAACAAAAAATAAAAAAAGAAAAAATTAAACAAACTAAAAAGGAAGAAAAAACATGAATAAAAAAATTTCGTTCAGTCTGTTAATTTTGTTACTTAGTTTGTTGGTAGGTTTTACATTTATTCCGCATAAAAAGGAATTAAGTTTCAATGAGTATCAAGAAAAAAAACACTCTGGCGAAACATTTTATGTTGTTTTAAAAAAGAAAAACTGTTCAGATTGTCAGGATTTCGAGAAACTATTGCAAGCACCTAAACAGGTTTACTATGTAGAATTAACCAACAAAGAGACCATGAAGGAATGGTCAACATTTATCCGAGAAAATAAAGTTTTACATGTGCCATCTATGTTTAAAATAGATAACGGCCATCTCAAGAAAATTGATGGAGAAGGAGATGCGAATCAATTATTCGCAAACTATCAAAAAATAACGAAGTAAAAAGAATAAAAAGACAAGCCAAGTTTCCTAAATAAAGGAAACTTGGCTTGTCTTTTTCTAGTAATAGTCGTTTATTAAATAACATGTGAAATGTTTTACAAATACATTTTAGTTTGATAAAATAAACACGAACATATGAATTTGTTTTCATTTGTTTTGGGAGGAGGAACGAATGATTGAATTGATTTTACTTTTGTCGGTGATTCTTTTAGGTTTATTGATTGGAAATAAAAGAGTTGATAAGTGGCTTTTTCTTAAGGCATTACTTTTGTTTTCTGTTATGCTAAGTGTGAGCATCTTAATTTCGGTAGCTATGTATTTATTATTAACAATAGGCGTTGCAAACGTAATAGGGCAGCGGTTAGAGTCGTTATTTCTTTTAGGGATAGTCGTTATCATCAGTACGAGTCTTTTGTTATATTTTTTATTGAATTTAACGACGAAAAAAATTGTTTTACCCATCGCTTTAATGAAAATAATTGAATATTATATTCAATGGGTATTGATTTATGTTACTATTTATCAAGTGATTTTTGATCAGTTTATTGTTTCTTCAGAAGTAAAAAATACGTTACAAGGAACTATTGATGAGCCAGTCGCAATCATTATTGTTATTTTGCCATCATTTATTTCAATTTGGATTGCCGTTGTTTTATTTAGGATTCGTATGGAAGAACTTTAATCAGATACTTTTAGAATGGAGGAGTTTGTATGTCTGCTTGGCAAACATTTAAAAATGGAACAAGGCAATTTTTTAAAGACATCTTGCAGTACTTATGGTTATTTTTTACTTTAAATGTCTTATTATTATTGGTGGGTGGGGCTTTTAGTTGGGCTACTTCCAACGCACTAAAAACTCAAGGTATTCCTTATCTTTCGTTTAATAACCTGAATTTACTGTTAGAAAAGCCGCTTGCTCTGGTTTTATTAATTCTCTTGTTGTTACTTTTTTTAGGTGCAGTTTTTTATCAGTTTACCTTTTTATTATTAGGGATTTTTCAAATACGGCAAGACCATCGCTTTCATTTTAAAGGAGTTACCAAGGCATCTTTTAAGGTTCTTAAAAAGCAAGGTGCCCGTTCGTGGTTATTCTTTTTCGGTTATTTTGTTGTCATTGTCCCTTTTGGTAACCTGATTTTCCAAAGTAATCTATTGACGAAATTTGTGATTCCAGATTTTATTGTTGAATTTTTGTCCCAACGAATTCCTTACTTGGTTGGGTTACTGGCCTTTGGGTTATTAGTCTGGTATTTAGCTATTCGTTTCATTTACACGCTTCCATTAATGATTCTGGAGAGAAAAAAAGCGGGCGAGGCAGTTAAGGCTAGTTGGTCAATGACAAACAAACGATTATGGTTCATTATTCGTAATATTGCATTTGTGACGATCGCGGTATTTGTTTCAACGTATGTTATTTATGTGTTACTTTATCTTCTACAGTTGAAGTTAGATACCTTGAGCGATATCATTAGCTTACTAGGTGGTATTTTAAATTTAACCGTTGTCCAATTTTTACAGTTTGTCTCTAATGCTTGGCTTTCAGTATTACTGATTAATTTCTTATATACACAATTAAATGTTCAAGCAGAAACGACGACAAAAGTTGCCTTTGACAAAGAAACGAAACGTAATAAATTAGTGACTATCGGAATGGGCCTAGGACTATTCACCATTTTTGGCGGCTATATAATTTTCAACGCTGTTTACTTAACAGGGCTATTAGAATCAAAACCTTTGATTATTTCGCATCGAGGGGTCACCAATAGTAATGGCGTACAAAATACTATTCCTGCTATGGAAAGAACCATTAAATTTAAACCAGATTATATTGAAATTGATGTTCAAGAAACCAAAGACCATCAATTTGTTGTGATGCATGATGCAAACCTTCAAGAACTCGCCGGCGTTGATGGCACGCCGCAAGAATTTACGTTGGCTGAATTAACAAAAATGACCGTTAAAGAAAATGGCCAAGAAGCACCAATTGCCAGTTTTGATGATTATTTAGCGAAAGCAAACCAAGCCAAACAAAAATTACTAGTAGAAATTAAAACGTCTAAACAAGATAGTCAAGGTGCGCTATCTAACTTTATTGAAAAATATGAACGTCCTTTGATAAAGAATAACCATCAGGTTCAATCTCTCGACTACAATGTGATCAAAGCGTTTAAAAAAGCCAAATCAAAAGTAAAAGTTAGTTTTATTTTGCCCTATAATTTCACTTTTCCAGAAACACAAGCTGATTTGTATACAATGGAAGCTACCACGTTGAACGATACCTTCATTTTAAAAGCTGACCAACAGAAAAAAGCAGTTTATGCTTGGACAGTTAATGACTCAGAGGTATTAAGTAAAATGCTCTTTATGGACGTTGCTGGAGTGATTACCGATGATTTGGAGTTAGTCAATGAAGAAGTCAATGACTTTGAAAAAAATCCGTCGTATGCGGATCGTATTTTGCATTATATTTTTATGCTACCAAGTGTGGCTTCTCAATAAAAAATGAAGAAGAGGGTTAAACGAAATGAAAAAAGAATTTTCGCGAGTACTTCTTAAAAATCAATCAGATGAAATTCTTATCTTAAAAGATCGGCCAGACACTTGGAATTTCCCTGGCGGAAAACAAGAACTTGGTGAATCAGCGCTGGAATGTGCGATTCGTGAAATGAAAGAAGAGTTAGCAGTGGAAATTACTGAACTTGAAGAAATTTTTACTGGACCACTCGTTTTTGATTCAATCGTTTGGCAAGGACATTTTTATTTTGCTAAACAAGCCCAAGGAAAAGTTACCCTGAACGAACCAAATAAAATTAAAGGCGTACAATTTATTAAGCGGTTTGAGGAAGTAAATTTTTCACCAGGATTAGCTCCGCTATTTGATTATTTAGCGCGTAGTGATTATTTAAAGTTAAACAAAACTAACTGGAAATAGAAAGAGTAGGAGTGTCTTTTACTAGGGCTTTGTCAAGCGCATCTTTGATTATTTTAGAAAGTCCAAGGAAAAGTCGTGGGCATTGTTTATTCCTAATAAATATGTTATAGTAATTAAGTAATCAATTTTGATAAGTAATTTGAGTTATATATTTAAAAACTATACTTCTCCTTTTGCCACTCAACATTTTTTGCAATAACTTGCATATTTTTATGCACTAGGAGGAAATATATATGAACAACGGTACAGTAAAATGGTTTAACGCAGACAAAGGTTTTGGATTTATTACAGGTGAAGATGGCAATGATGTATTTGCACATTTTTCAGCTATTCAATCAGATGGATTTAAAACTTTAGACGAAGGCCAAGCAGTAACTTTTGATACTGAAGAAGGTCCACGCGGCTTACAAGCAACGAACATCGTAAAAGCTTAATAATGAATGAAAACGGACCACGTGTTGGTCCGTTTTTTTGATAGCTGTTGTCTGATATCGCCATTAATTACATAGCAAAACAAAGCAGAGGCCATTTAAAGGAGGAGAATCTGAAGATGACCTTAACTGAGCTGTTACTTGTAAGTGGATTATTTTGGCTAGTAATCATAATTGGTGTGATTGCTGGTAGCATATTTCTAATTAAGTATTTTAGAGGTCGGAGCTGAACGGTTCTGTTCCCGCCAATTATAAGGTTTTAAGCCTGGGACAAAAATCCAAAGTGATTTTTGCCCTAGGTTCTTTATTTAATTAGGGTATTAAGTTTTAGGTAAAATAATTAACAAATTAAAAGCAATTTACTATATAATCAGAAAGGGATCTTTAAGAGAGAAGCAGGTGTTTGCTTGTCGCAATACTTTGTTTAGCAGATAGAAAAAGGAAACGTTATGCGTTACAATAGGAACGGAGGAATTTTAACCTTATTGGATTTGTAGCTGAAGCAGAACAAATGTTGTCGCGTTAAGTGCGATTGAGCTTGCCACAAGCAACATTTGAAAAAACTACGGATAGAAAAATCATTCCTAAACAAGAAAAAACACTCTTTAGATGAATAAAGAGTGTCCAGAAACGTTGATAAATCAACATATTTAAATAACGCGCCCTGAGGGAATCGAACCCCCGTCTCAAGAACCGGAATCTTACGTGATATCCACTACACTAAGGGCGCGGCACGAATACTAGTTTAGCTGATATTGACAAAAATTACAAGAGGGAGGACGAAAATAATGAAATTTGAGCAACGAATGTCCCAACAACAAAAACAAGTCCAGAAGTTGGCCATGACTCAACAGCTTCAACAATCCATTCAAATTTTACAATTTAATACGGAAGAACTCGCTGCCTTTGTTGAAGCGAAAGCACTAGAGAATCCATTAATTGATTTACAAGTAGATACGCAGTACACCACAGATTTTCCGATAACTAGTCGTTCTTACACCAACCAAGACGAAGAAAATAATTATATGAATCAAATTCCAGACTATCATTTATCATTATTTGAGTCTTTAATTGATCAAATTCATTTGAATTACCGCGATACATACTTGCGAACATTGGTATTGTTTTTAGTAGAATATATAGACGTGAATGGTTATTTAACGATTTCGTTAGAAGAAGCGGCAGAGAAAACCGAAGCAAGCGCCATTCAAATGCTAGATGCATTAACTTTGTTACAACAGCTAGATCCAGCAGGTGTGGGGGCACGCAATTTACAAGAATGCTTGATGCTACAAACAGAACGAGACGATACCGCGCCTAATTTAGCGTATATTTTATTGGAGGAAGAGTTTGATGCCTTAGTGAGTCGTAAGTGGGGCCCGTTAGCTAAAAAATTCGGGATTGAATTAGCAGAAATTCAATTGATTTTTGATTATATACAAACGTTATCGCCAGCGCCAGGGAATATTTTTGATGCGACCGAGGAATTGTATATTCGACCAGATTTAACTGTCCGAATCAAGGAAAATCGAATAGTGGTGATTTCAAACAAAGCTGGTCGACCAACATTAAATTTTCAAGAAAATTATTTCAAACGAATGCAAGAGACTGACGACAAAGAAGTCCAAGAATATATTAAGGATAAGAAAAACGAATTTGAATGGTTAGAGCGCGCAGTGAATCAGCGGGGGGATACAATTTTACGTGTAGGGCAAGAAATTGTGCGCCGTCAAGAAGCCTTCTTTTTAGAAGCAGATCGGCCATTAAAACCAATGACTTTAAAAGAAATTGCGGATGCTTTGTCTATTCATGAATCGACAGTTAGTCGTGCGGTCAATGGAAAATATCTAGAAACCACGTTTGGCGTCTTTGAATTGCGCTCATTCTTCTCCACAAGTATTCTTTCATCAGAAGAAGATGGTGAGGATGTCTCAACAACGATGGTTAAAAAGCAACTACAAAAATTAATTGATCAAGAAGTAAAAAGTAAACCGTTATCTGATCAAAAATTAGTCGAGCGATTAAAAGATTCAGGCATGGAAATATCCCGGCGAACGGTAGCAAAATATCGTGAAGCCTTAGGGATTCCATCTTCATCTAAACGAAAACGATATGAGTAAACAACCAAAGCTTATGAGTGATTTTCATAAGCTTTGGTTGTTTTTTTGTGTTTTAAAAAATGTTGGTTTTTTGAATTGTAAAAAAAGCCTAAAGGAGGCAAAGTTTGCTTGCCATTTCCTAGGAAAAAACGTATATTAAAGTTACTTGCTTCTTTAAATAAAGGAAAAGAATAATTTTATAGAAAAGTTGGAAAGCACAAATGAATCAGACAGCAAATAGCAAGAAAAAACGCTATATTACAGGTTTTGATGGCATTCGGACGATCGCTGTAATTGGCGTGATTTTGTATCACCTTTTTCCCCAAGTCATGCGAGGTGGCTACTTAGGTGTTCCGATTTTCTTTGTTGTTTCAGGTTATCTTATTAACGACTTGTTGCGGCAAGAATGGGCAGAAAATCAGACCATTGATTTAAAAGGATTTTATGTGCGAAGGATGAAACGGCTGTATCCAGCATTAATTGTGATGCTTTTAAGTGCAGTTAGTTATATTACACTCTTTCAGCAGGATTTATTAAACAATATTCGCAGCGTTGTCGCTAGTAGTGTTTTTTATTACAACAACTGGTGGCAAATTTTTAAAGGGTTTTCTTATTTTGATGGATTTGCGACACAATCGCCATTTGTACATATTTGGTCATTGGCAGTTGAAGCGCAAAATTATTTAATTTGGCCATTACTTTTTATTCTTCTGGAACGCTTTGTTCGTAAGCGCGGTCGAATTTTCAGTTTAGTTTTAATCGGCGCTTTAATTTCGGTGACGCTGATGGCCGTTTTATATGTTCCTGGCGCAGATCCTACACGTGTCTATTATGGAACAGACACACGTGTTTTTTCTATTTTACTAGGTAGTGCATTGGCGTATGTTTGGCCAAGCACACGTTTGAAAGAAGAAATTCCAGAAGCCTCTAAAAAAATCTTAAATGGTGCTGGTTTAAGTGCCTTAGTTCTTTTAGTGTTAGCCTTTTTAACATTATCAGATCATACAAATTTTGTTTATTACGGCGGCATGTTTTTAATTAGTTTGGCAGCCACTGTCTTAGTGGCCGTCACTGCACATCCAGGGGCAGATATGAATCGTTGGTTAACGAATCCAGTCTTTACGTGGATAGGTAAACGGAGTTATGGCATTTACTTGTATCAATTCCCAATCATGATTTTTTATGAGGCCAAAATTAAGACCTTATCGGACCATGTTTTTCTACATTCATTGGTTGAAATAGCATTAATTTTAGTCGTGAGCGAATTGTCTTATCGTTTTATCGAACATCCACTGACACGATTGTCTTATAAGGATGTTTGGACTCAATTCACTGAGTTCTTACGGAAACCGTGGGACCTTCGTGAAAAAGGGACAATGGCCTTTATGACAGTGATTAGCGTGATTGCAGTATTCGGTTTAATTGTGGCTCCAGCAAATGCTAAAAGTGCGCAACAAGAGCAACTAGAAAAAAATATTGCGAAAAATCAGCAAAAAATTGAAGAACGTAAAAAAGAAGTCCAAGAAAGTGGCACGAAAAATAGTAGCACGTCCACAGAAAGTAGTACAAAACCGAGTGAAAGCCAAGACGTTCTACCCACACAACTCACACCAGAGCAAGTAAAAAAAGCGCAGAATTTAGAAATCACAACTATTGGTGATTCTGTTGTTCTAGATGGTGCTAGCGGGTTACAAGATATTTTCCCTAAAATGATTATCGATGGGGAAGTGGGCCGTCAATTGTATAGTAGCATTTCACTAATTGGTGAACTAGACAAAAAGAAAATGCTCAAAGATACTGTTTTAGTGAGTTTAGGTACGAATGGTCCTTTTACAGAGGCACAATTTGATGAATTTATGAAAGCGTTAGGTAATCGAAAAGTTTATTGGATTAATGTTCGCGTCCCAACTAGAAGATGGCAAAATCAAGTGAATAGTTTACTTAGTCAAATGGACAAAAAATACGATAACTTAACGGTCATTGACTGGTTTAATTATAGTAACGCCCATGATGATTGGTTTTATGATGACCGAGTTCATCCAAATGTGGCAGGTGGCGAGCAATATACACACTTTATCGCGGAGAAAATTTTACAGTAGCAAGAAACTTCCAGCTCAGATGAAAGGGGCTGGAAGTTTTTTGTTGCAGATAAAGAAATCGTTTACAAAATATGGTGTTTACGTTACGATAAATAAATAATCATCGTTTTTATAGGAGGTAGATAATGAGAGAAAATCGGAGTGAAAACAGCGAAATTTATGCTGAAGATATTAGTTTTTTCTACAAAAAAAATTATTTTGTTTTGGAAGATATTAATTGGAAAATCGAAAAAGGACAATGTTGGGGGATTCTCGGGCACAACGGTGCGGGAAAAACGACACTAAGTTATTTAGTTTTAGGCTTGCTGAAGCCGAGCAAAGGTGTAGTACATAATTATATAAAAAAAGTAGAATATCTTCCGGAAATGGGTGGTTTCTATGAACGACTGACAGTCAGAGAAAATATACTTTTTAAATTGGAGCTGTCGGGGGAAAAACAAAAGTCAAAAAAATTGACACAAGTGTTAAAAGAATTTGGATTAATAGACTATGAGTTTAAACGTGTAGATAAATTGTCACAGGGATTAAAAAAAAGAGTTGCTTTAGCAATGCTTTTTTTAAGAGAGAGTGAAGCTTATTATTTTGACGAACCTACGAATGCTTTAGATCCAGAAATGAAAAAGAAGTTACGACAATTAATTATTCATTTAAAAGAAGCAGGAAAAATCATTTTAATTAATAGTCATGATTTAGCTTTCGTTGAAGAAATATGTACTAATTTTTTAATATTAAATAATGGAAAAGTCTGCTTCAATGAGCCAAATATAGGAGTCAATTTAGAAGAAATCTATTTGGAAAAAGTAGGTGAACGCCATGAATAAAGAATTTTTTTATGAAATCCAAGTAGTGATTAAACGTGAGTTTCTGGAATTAAAAAGTCATCTTTGGAAATATTTCGGCTTAATGCTTTATTTGATTTTTTTTACAGTTTTCATTAGTAAAAGCGGCGGTTCAGAAGGAATTGTTTTGCCAAATGAAGCTAACTTATTTTCCAGCTTTACTTTGGCCGGTAGCTTTGCTGCTATGTTTATCATGAGTACAATGCTTCAAGAAAAAAAGCAAATGACCTTACCTTTATTACTTCTGTCTTCTGTCAGTATAACTAGGGTAGTTATTGGAAAAATAGTGGTTGCTGTAATGATTAGTGTACCTTTTCAAGTGTTTCAACTACTTATTAGTTTTGTTATTTTAAATAACCAACAGAGTCCATATCTTTATCTATTGGCACCACAGAACGTAGTTACTTTACCTTTTATTACTTACCTGTTAGGAAGTTTAGTTCTATTGCTTTCGGTAATTATCAAAGATAAAAAGGTGGCAGAGTATCTTTCTGTTTTTTGTTCGCTGACTTTAGGTGGCATTCTCGCAAGTGCCTATATTTTATTCAATGTACAGTTTTCTTTAGTAAAGATTTTACTTTATTTTCTGTTTTTAATAAGTTGTAGTATTTTGCTAACTATTGCAACAAGTAAGATAGTTAAAAATTCGCTATTCTTTATTGAATAGTGTGATAGAAATTTATAATAGGTTAATGATTTTCTTGAAAACCTAAGCTTTTTTTTTAGATATCTGGTATACTGTTTTTGTTACAAGTTCCCGAAAGGATTTAGCAAGTAATTGTCGTTACTTACTAAAGATGCCTTGTAACCGAAACTATTTAGGGGGAATAACATTATGACAGAAAGACATTTATTTACATCAGAATCCGTTTCAGAAGGACATCCAGATAAGGTAGCTGACCAAGTCAGTGATGCAATTTTAGATGCGATTTTGGAGAAAGATCCGATGGCCCGCGTGGCATGTGAAACATCCGTAACAACTGGTTTAGTCCTAGTATTTGGAGAAATTTCTACAACAGCTTATGTAGATATCCAAAAAATTGTTCGTCAAACTGTGAAAGATATTGGTTATACACGAGCAAAATATGGATTTGATGGAGAGACTGTCGCAGTTCTTGTAGCAATCGATGAGCAATCACCTGATATCGCTCAAGGGGTTGACGCAGCCTTAGAAGTGCGTGATCAAGATGAAAAAGACGATATTGGCGCTGGTGACCAAGGCCTAATGTTTGGTTTTGCCGTTGACGAAACACCAGAATTAATGCCATTACCGATCGCGTTAAGTCATCGTTTGGTTCGCCGTTTAGCAGAATTGCGGAAGGAAAAAGTCTTACCTTACTTACGTCCTGATGCAAAATCTCAAGTAACAGTGGAATATGATGATCAAGGTCAACCACAACGTGTGGATACGATTGTCATCAGTACACAACATGATGATGAAACAACCTTAGAACAAATCGAAAAAGACATTAAAGAACAAGTAATCAATGAGGTGATTCCTCATGAACTTTTAGATGATGAAACAAAATACTTTATCAACCCAACTGGTCGCTTTGTAATCGGTGGCCCTCAAGGAGATGCCGGCTTAACTGGTCGTAAAATTATCGTTGATACTTATGGCGGTTATGCTCGTCATGGCGGCGGTGCTTTTTCTGGAAAAGATGCAACCAAAGTTGACCGCTCTGCTAGTTATGCTGCGCGTTATATCGCGAAAAACATTGTTGCTGCTGGTTTGGCGAAAAAAGTAGAAGTCCAATTAGCTTATGCAATTGGTGTGGCGCAACCAGTGTCTATTTCTATTAATACGTTTGGTACGAGTGATCTTCCAGAAAGTAAATTAATCGAAGCAGTTCGTAAAAACTTTGATTTACGTCCAGCAGGTATTATTGAAATGCTAGATTTACGTCGCCCAATTTATAAACAAACTGCGGCTTATGGTCATTTTGGTCGAACAGATATTGATTTACCTTGGGAACAAACAGATAAAGTTGAAGCGTTAAAAGCTAGTTTAGCTGAATAATTAAATAAAAAAAACAAGAAGTCAGCCAAGTATTGGCTGACTTCTTGTTTTTTTCCAATAATTTTTTTATGAAAAAGCATTTTTTTAAGACATTTTGTTCTTTTTTGTATAGAATAGCTATGGAGCAATTTAGAAAATTGACAATTGAATAGAAAAGGATGTGAATAAATGGCAAAAGAAACAAATGTTAAGTTAGTCACGGTGAGTGTTTTTGTGGCAACATTTATGACAGCCATTGAAGGGACCATTGTGTCTACTGCGATGCCAACGATTGTCGGCTCGTTACATGGCATGGAAATTATGAACTGGGTATTTTCAATTTATTTATTAACGAATGCGATGTTAACACCGATTTATGGGAAACTTGCGGATAAAATTGGTCGTAAACCTGTCTTCATGATTGGCATTATCATTTTTATTTTGGGCTCCTCGTTGTGTGGCTTTGCTCAAGATATGTTGACCTTAATTATTGCCCGCGCAATTCAAGGTGTGGGGGCAGGCGCAATTTTACCAGTTGCGTTAACGATTATTGCCGATATGTATTCATTGGACAAGCGAGCGAAAATTTTAGGCTTAAACAGCGCCGCCTGGGGAATTGCCAGTATTTTTGGTCCGTTAGCAGGTGGTTTTATTGTAGATACAGTCGGTTGGCATTGGATTTTCTTCATTAATGTTCCTATTGGACTTGTTTTATTGGGCTTGATTAGTATTTTCTTAGTTGAACCAAAGCGGGAACGGACCAAGATGCCAATGGATATTTTGGGCAGCGTTACTTTGATGGCAGTGCTGCTAACGTTATTGCTAGGTTTTCAAATGATTAGCGATAATGGTTTTACATTAGTAACATTTGGTTGTTTGAGTTTGAGTGTGCTCTTTTTTGTAGCGTTTGTGATGATAGAAAAACGCGCGCAAGACCCAGTGATTGATTTGCATTTATTTAATCAACCAACGTTTGTTTTAGTAAATCTTATTGCAGCGCTTATTAGCGGTTTCTTAATGGGGATTGATGTCTACATTCCGATGTGGATGCAAGGTGTCTTAGGAAAAAGTGCAGGAATTGGTGGCTTAGTTTTAGCGCCTATGTCGTTACTTTGGATGGCTGGATCATTTATAGCAAGTAGCTTTATGGAAAAATATGCTATGAAAAAAGTCTTAACGATTGGGTTATCGATTCTATTAGTCGGGGCCATCTTTTTAGTGGTAATGCCAATGGCCGTTCCGTTTTGGCTTTTCTTTGTAGTGTCTTCTGTCTTAGGAGTTGGTTTTGGGATTACTATCACAACGACTACGGTGACAGCACAAAGTACAGTGGAGCCTGAAAAAATGGGGGTTGCAACATCGTTTAATACGTTGGTGCGTACAATTGGGCAGACTGTGATGGTGTCAATTTTTGGTGTGATTTTAAATGCAGGAATGTTTGCGAAATTGGAAGCGAGCGCGTTAAACGTCGATGCAGATGTCATGAATCAATTAGTGAATCCACATACTGCAAATTTAATTCCAGCTGCGTTGTTAAAACCATTACGCGGTATCCTCTATGCAGGTCTGCATAATGTTTACTTAGTCGGTGCGGGCTTAGTTGTTGTCGCTCTTTTGTTAAATATTTTCGCAAAAGCGCAACGAGCGAAGGTTTAGTGGTACACTAATAGAAAGAGTATTGGAGGGAAAAGTAGATGGCCTTTTTACAAGCAAATATTTATTCAAATGTATTGGAAATGGAAGTGAATGTGAACGTAATTTTACCACAAGAAACGGTAAAAAAAGTGGGCACAAGTACCCAAGCAGCATTGACAGATATTCCTGTGTTGTATTTATTACATGGGATGGGAGGAAATCACAGCGTCTGGGCTCGCAGAACCTCTATTGAGCGGTATGTCGCTGATTTGGGGATTGCTGTCATTATGCCGTCCACGGATTTAGCTTGGTATACGGACACACAATACGATATGAACTATTGGACGTTTATCTCAGAAGAATTACCGAGAATTTGTCATCAACTCTTTCCACAGTTAAGTACAAAACGAGAAAAAACCTTTGCCGCTGGTTTGTCAATGGGTGGTTATGGCTCCTTGAAATTAGGATTAGCGAAACCAGAATCTTTTGCAGCCGTTGCTTCTTTGTCTGGGGCAGTTAGTTTATCATCCACTAGTTTTGGGGAATTATTAAAAGTCCGTAAGCGAAGCTATTGGGAAGGTATTTTTGGCCCGTTAGATCAAATTGAAGGTTCCATTCACGATCCGCTGTATTTATTACAACAATTAGTAGAAAGCCAAACAGAAATGCCCCAATTTTACCTTTGTTGTGGGGATCAAGATATGTTACTTTCTGCTAATCAACAGATGGCTCAAGCGTTGGAACAGGCACAGGCAAGTTACACTTTTGAAACTGGACCAGGAGAACATGACTGGGTGTTCTGGGATGAATGGATTCAAAAAGCCTTGGCTTGGCTACCAATACCAAAATAGAGAAAGTAGTTTTCAATATTTATTTTAAAAGTTAACCCTTGGTCCGTCAGTCGAAATGACTGACGGACCAAGGGCTTTTTTTATTTAGATGAAGAGGTGTTGTCTGCTTGCAACCCATCTAAGTAGGTTTTAACGGCTTGAATAAAGGCGGATTTTTGGTGGATGGAGTGTCGAAATTGAATGCTTTCCTCCATGTACGTTAACTCATTGTCGGAGACATATTGTTTCATGTGCAGCACTTGTTCTTTTAAATAGTCATCTCCGTTCAATACTTGCGAAACGAGCTGTTTTTCCTCCGTTGCGTCCATAATCATCCCAAATAAAAGATGTTGTAAAGACGTTACTGCTAAATGAGTCATTTCTGGTGAAAAACCTGCTTCTCTTAAAATGCCCATCATTTGATTCAAATGGCGTAATCGTTGGGGATAGGCAGGGACGGTTTGGATTTCGATAGCTACGGCACAGGGAAATTGTTGATAGAGATCATAATAGTTTTCCATGAAGGCTAGTAAGTCAGAATACCATTCACCACATAATGCAGGTTCTTGAAAGTGCTCTTCAATCGCTTCAGCCATACTTTGAAGTAAGGCTTGCTTATTTTTAAAATACCAATAAATTGCGGGCGCCTGTACACCAAGCTGTTTGGCGACTTTACGCATAGAAAGTTGTTCTAAAGTGGGACTTTTTTCTAACAAAGAAAATGCGGCTGCAATAATCGTGTCTTTTGATAATTTTGGTTCCATGATTTTAGCTCCTATTAAACGTTATCTTCGTAAGTTTATCAAAAAGAAGGTACACTTTATGATAGGAAAAACTTGTGAAAAATTAACTTGTTCGCTTGTATTTTACCACTAAAAATGGTAAATTATGAATCGGCCTTATTTTACAGTGTTAAATTGGTGAAGTCAATGAGCAAATTGATTTTTTTGTAATGGGGAAGAATTCGCAGACCAACACTGAAGAAGCAGGGAACTATTTTAAGAAAGTAGGGATAAGATGGACCTTATTATTCAACACGCCAAAAAATACAAAGGCTCGGTAGTTATTGCCTTGTTGGCGGTGATCGTAATGGTTGTCTCAGCACTTTGGCAACCAAAATTGTTACAACAAGTGTTGGAAGCAATTATGAATGACGATAGCGACAAAATGAAAAACTTAGGGATTCAATTAATTGCCATTGCAGGATTAGGACTCGTTGCAGGGGTTATTAATACAATTTTTTCTGCCAAAGTTGCCCAAGGTGTCAGTGCTGACATTCGTGAAGCAACTTTCCGCAAAATCCAAACCTTTTCATTTGGCAATATCGAAAAATTTTCAGCAGGTAACTTAGTTGTTCGTTTAACAAATGACGTTACTCAAATTCAAAATGTCATTATGATTGCGTTGCAGACACTTTTTAGAATTCCTTTTTTATTTATCGGGAGTTTTATTTTAGCGATGCTAACCTTGCCACAACTATGGTGGGTGATTGTTGCACTTGTCATCGCAGTTATTTTGATTTCTATGCTGTCCTTTTCGCAAATGGGCAAGCATTTCATGATTATTCAAAACTTGATTGATAAGATTAATGGTATCGCAAAAGAAAATTTGTTAGGCATTCGTGTCGTCAAATCATTTGTTCAAGAAAAAAATCAATTGTCACGTTTTACAAAAGTGAGTGAAGAATTAACCACCCATAACTTAATCGTAGGTAGCTTATTTGCTGTGATGATTCCAGCGTTTATGTTGGTGGCGAACTTAGCCGTTGTAGGCTCGATTTTCTTTGTGAGTAACTTAGTCAAGGACGATCCAACTTTAATCGGTGGTGTCGCTTCCTTTATGAACTATTTAATGCAAATCATGATGGCGATTATTATCGGCGGAATGATGATGATGATGACTTCTCGTGCCGCTGTTTCCATTAAGCGGATTAAAGAAGTGATGGAAACAGAACCAGATGTTACCTACAAAAAAGTCCCAGAACAAGAGTTAATTGGTAGTGTTGAGTTTGACCACGTATCTTTCCGTTATCCTGGGGATGAAGAAGATACCTTGAAAGACATCTCTTTCTCTATTCAGCCAGGTGAAATGATTGGGATTGTGGGCGCAACTGGCGCTGGTAAATCTACATTGGCACAATTAATTCCACGTTTGTTTGATCCGACAGAAGGAAAGATTGAAGTTGGTGGTGTCGATTTACGAGAAGTGAACGAACACAGTTTACGAAAAACAGTTTCCTTTGTATTGCAAAAAGCAATCCTGTTCTCTGGAACGATTGCGCAAAATCTACGCCATGGTAAACGTGACGCTTCTGAAGCAGACATGGAACGGGCTTCAGGCATCGCCCAAGCCAAGGAATTTATTGAAAAATTAGCAGAAGGTTATGATGCACCCGTTGAAGAACGAAGTAATAACTTTTCTGGTGGACAAAAACAACGGTTATCAATTACTAGAGGTGTGATTGGTGAGCCTAAAATTTTGATTTTAGATGATAGCACCAGCGCGTTGGATGCTCGTTCGGAGCGGTTAGTCCGAGAAGCGTTGGATAAAGAGTTAAAAGAGACTACCACGATCGTTATTGCCCAAAAAATTTCTTCTGTTGTCCATGCAGATCGTATTTTAGTATTGGATAATGGACGTTTAGTCGGGGAAGGCACGCATGAAGAATTAGCAGCTACGAACCCCGTGTATCAAGAAATTTATGAAACTCAAAAAGGAAAGGAGGAAGCTTAATGACTGATTTAATAAAAGCTAGTAAATTTTTCTATCATTATTTAAAACGTTACAAAGTTTCTTTCCTCTTTATTTTCTTAGCAATTTTCGCAGCGACTTATTTACAAGTCAAAGCGCCGCAATTCGTTGGGGAAGCTATTCAGGAATTAGCGAAATATGCGGTTAATGTGATGCAAGGAAAAGACGATAAAAGTGCGTTCGTTTCTGTCATTTGGAAACTGCTCATTTTTTATGTCTTAACTAGTGCCGCTAGTTTCATTTATAGTATTCTCTTTACACAAGTCGTGGGGAAATCGACAAACCGCATGCGGATTGGTTTGTTTAACAAACTAGAAAAATTGACGATTCGTTTCTTTGATTCTCATCAAGATGGTGAAATTTTAAGTCGTTTTACTAGTGACTTAGACAACATCCAAAACAGTTTAAACCAAGCGTTGCTACAAGTATTAACCAATATTGCCTTATTGGTTGGTGTCTTAATCATGATGTTCCGTCAAAATGTGGAACTGGCATGGGCCACAATTGCTTCTACGCCGATTGCGATTTTAATTGCGGTCTTTGTGATTAGCAAGGCGCGTAAATATGTCGATTTACAGCAAGATGAAGTGGGTAAATTAAATGGCTATATGGATGAAAAAATTAGTGGGCAACGTGTGATTATCACTAATGGCTTACAAGAAGAAACCATTGACGGTTTTTTAGAGCAAAACGAAAAAGTTCGTGCAGCTACGTATAAAGGTCAAGTGTATTCAGGATTACTTTTCCCAATGATGCAAGGAATGTCATTAGTCAATACGGCAATTGTTATTTTCTTTGGTGGTTGGTTAGCAATCAATGGTTCTGTTGATCGTGCCGCTGCGTTAGGTTTAGTCGTTATGTTTGTCCAATATTCCCAACAATATTATCAACCATTAATGCAAATTTCTTCAGGTTATAGCATGATTCAATTAGCTGTTACAGGCGCTCGTCGTTTAAATGAGATGTTTGATGAACCAGATGAAATTCGTCCCGAAAATGGCGAAAAATTAGAAGAGATTAACAAAGCTGTGGCTTTAAATCATGTTGTTTTTGGCTATAATCCAGAAACGCCTGTGTTGAAAGATGTTTCTATTCATGTGGATAAAGGTGAAATGGTCGCTTTAGTCGGACCGACAGGCTCAGGAAAAACAACGATTATGAATTTAATGAATCGCTTTTATGATGTGAATGAAGGCGCCGTAACGTTTGATGGTGTGGACATTCGTGAAATGGATTTAGATAGCTTGCGTTCACATGTAGGCATTGTTTTGCAAGAGTCCGTTCTATTTTCAGGAACAATTCGTGAGAATATTGCTTTTGGTAAGCCAGAGGCCACGGATGAAGAAATTGTTCAAGCAGCGAAACAAGCGAATATCCATGAATTTATTGTAAATCTTGAGCAAGGCTACGATACTGAGATTACGGAAGAGAATAACCTTTTCAGTACGGGGCAAAAGCAATTAGTAAGTATTGCACGAACGATTATTACCAATCCAGAATTATTAATTTTGGATGAAGCAACAAGTAATGTTGATACAGTAACAGAAGCTAAAATCCAAAAAGCGATGGACGAAGCAATTAAAGGGCGCACCAGTTTTGTGATTGCCCATCGTTTGAAAACGATTCTAAATGCGGATCGGATTATTGTTTTACGAGACGGTGAAGTCATTGAAGAAGGCAACCACCATGAACTAGTTGAACAAGATGGATTCTATGCGGAACTTTATAAAAATCAATTTGTTTTTGAATAAGTCGAAAAAGAAGCAAAATGAGTCATTCTCATTTGCTTCTTTTTTTGCTATGCTAAATAGAAAAAGGAGAAATGTCAATGGAAAAAATGAGGAATGTACGGCAATTACGGCGCACGTTTTTGGTGCTAAATACTTTATTTGTACTGAGTGTATTCAGAGAGAATCGATGGACAAAATCGGCACTGCTTTTTTGGTTGTTGGCTAATAGTTTTTTATCTGGACTGCAGTGGTTGATTTATCTTGGGGGCGAAAAAGGCTGGTTGACACATTTGCAGCGGTGGTATTATTGCGCGATTCTTCTCCAAATAGCAGGCACATTGATTGTATATTTTTCGTTTTTTGTATAAAGGTCTCTCGTTTCTTGCCGGAGAATATGCTAAAATAAAAAGCAGCAGGGGGCGAGAAAACCATGGAAAAGCCAAATAAACGCAAAGCTGATTTAGAACGTACACGGCAAATTATTTTGTCTGTCGCTTCTGAATTATTCATGACAAAGGGGTTCAAAAATACCTCCACTCGTGAAATTGCTTTAAAAGCGAACATTACCCAACCGAATCTCTATCACCATTTTAAAAATAAAAAAGAACTGTATTTAGCTGTGATTGAAGAATTAACGTCCCGTGTTCAGGAAGAATTAGTCCCAATTGTTTCTGGAAATGCATCAGTAGAAGAAAAACTTTATCAATTAATCAAAGTTTTGTTAGATGAACATCCGACCAATCTTTTCTTAATGTTGAACGACATGTTTCAAGAAATGGGCCCTGATTACAATCGTACGCTGTATCAAATTTTCAAAAAAACCTATATCAATAATATTGCGGCTATTTTTGAAAGTGAACATGAAACCAATTGCTTACAAGAGGGCATCAGTGTAGATGATGCAACTCGGTTTATTTTATATAACGTTAGTGCATTATTAAGTATTGAAAAAACGTACCAGCGAAAAACAGTGGATGACGATGTCAAAAAATTTATTCAATTTATGCTACATGGCGTTCTGAAAAGTCACAAATAAAAAATAGAGAAGCCCTGTTGAAAAACAGACTTCTCTATTTTTTTGTAAAATTCACTTATCGATTGATAAATAATTATTGATTTATCGATTGATAAGTGGTATAGTTTATTTCGAAAAGAAGAAAGAGGTGAACCATTCATGTTTTTAGGATTTAATGAAATGAAGTATTCAAAAGGACGGTACGTCCTTGTAGTCTTAGTAATGGTCTTGATTGCTTGGTTAATTTTTATTTTGTCAGGTTTAGCGAACGGTTTAGCTCAAGGAAATCGTTTAGCCGTAGATCAATGGCAAGCGAATCAAGTGGTTTTATCAAAAGAGGCCAATAGTAATTTAAATGTATCAGTGTTAGATGAAAACGTGAAAGAAACGATTTCAGGAGGCAAAATTGCACCGATTGGTCAACAGTCGTTAGCCATCCGCCCAGCAGATGACAAAAAGGCTGAATTAACGAATGTTAGCTTATTTGGGATTGAAAAAGAAAGTTTTTTAATGCCAAAAGTGATTGAAGGAAACGCATTTACTGATAAAAATCAAGTGATTGCTTCAGAAACATTGAAAAATCAAGGATTTAAAATTGGCGACAAATTAACTGCAGGGAAATATGATGAGCAATTAGAAATTGTCGGCTTTATTTCTAAAAGTAGCTATAACATTGTGCCAGTTATTTACACTTCTCTGGATACTTGGCGGTCAATTAAATATGGTGACAATCCAGCAATGGCCAAAATGGTTAATGGTTTCATTGTTCGCAGCAAGGACAACGCGGAAGTTAAAACGACTAATAAAGACAGCCAAGTTCTTTCAATTTCAGATTTTATTGAAAAACTGCCAGGATACAGCGCTCAAAACTTGACCTTGGATGGTATGATTTATTTCTTGATTGTGATTGCAGCGTTCATTATCGGTATTTTTATCTTTGTGATGACTTTACAGAAAACAGCAATGTTCGGTGTCTTAAAAGTTCAAGGGGTGCCGACTAGTTTCTTAGCAAAGGCAGTCATGCTACAAACCGCTTTATTGGCTGTTCTAGGAGTGGCGATTGGTCTTGCTTTAACGGGAATTACCGTGCTCTTTTTACCAGAAGCGATGCCTTATGCAACTAATGGACCACGCATGATTTTGTTTAGTGTACTATTGATTTTATCTGCATTAATTGGCGGGGCATTTTCAATTCGAACGATTGCTAAAATTGATCCGTTAATCGCGATTGGAGGTTAGAGACATGGCAAATGTTTTAGAAATGAAAAATATTTATAAAAAATATGGTGAAAAACATACAGAAGTGATCGCGTTAAAAGAATTATCTTTTGCGGTTCAGCCAGGTGAATTTGTCGCAGTAATTGGTCCTTCTGGTTCTGGTAAAAGTACCTTTTTAACGATTGCAGCTGGTTTACAGGCACCGACAAGTGGCGAAGTCATTGTTGGCGGGCAATCACTAAATAAGTTAACGAAAAAGCAACGTTTGGCGCAACGTTTTCAAAAAATCGGCTTTATTTTACAAAGCTCTAATTTGGTGCCATTTTTAACAGTGGAAGATCAATTTCACTTAATTGAAAAAGTTGATAAGTCACGTAAAAATAGTGAATTAAAAGAGCAATTGTTAGAGACGTTGGGTTTAAAAGAATTACGAAATAGTTATCCTCGTGATCTCTCTGGTGGGGAAAGACAACGGGTAGCCATTGCGTGTGCATTGTATCATGAGCCAGACGTAATTTTGGCAGATGAACCAACGGCTAGTTTAGATACAGAAAAGGCGTTTGATGTTGTCCAATTACTAGCGAAAGAGGCCAAAGAGAAAGATAAAGGGATTATCATGGTGACACATGATGAGCGTTTGTTGAAATACTGTGATCGAGTGGTTCGTATTCGTGATGGTGAATTGACAGAGTAACAAAACAAATAAAAGAGAACATGATCGGATTGCTGGAGACAATCCGACCATGTTCTCTTATTTCTTTTCAATACAGAAAAGAACAGGTGGCTGATTTTTTTGATTGATAAACTCATAACGTAAGACACTGTAAACATCTTGTGGTAAGGCTTGCGTGTAATTCGTGACCAAATCAAGTTCCTCTGAACCACCTTCGTGGCCATAATAAACGACTAAAATAATGCGACTTCCTTTTACCAAATGAGGCAGTAACCCATCTAACGCCTGTTTAGTCGTAGTGGGTTTTGTAATAATTTCCTTATTACTTTTAGGTAAATAGCCTAAGTTAAAAATAGCGGCAGTGATTTCTGTTTCTTCATCTAGGACAGCATGAAGATGTTCATGTCCTAATGGAAATAACGTAGTTTGTGGGAGTAAATTAAGTTCTGTTAACTTTTGTTCTGTATTGATCAACGCTTCTTTTTGGATATCAAAGGCGAAAACTTCACCAGAAGGGCCAACCAGCTCTGCTAAGAATGCTGTATCATGACCATTTCCCATTGTTGCATCAATGACGAAGTCGCCAGGTTCCACTACTTCTTTTAAAAGTTGGTGACTAAAATGTAGGGCTGTTTGTAGCATTAATTGAAAACTTCCTTTCCTGAAATGACAGTATATTTTCCTTGATAACTGTTGCGGCGTTTCATTTCCGCATCAATCGCATTGAGAACTTCCCATTTTTTCAAGCTCCACATCGGTCCGATAATTGTTTCAAAGGGAGCATCGCCTGTCAAGCGATGAATAACAATTTCGGGTGGAATCATTTCTAACTGATCACAAATCACTGAAACATAGGCTTCTTTGCTCATCAATTGTAAGCGTCCTTCATTATAATCCCGCATCATTTTGGTATTTGTCATTAAATGAAGTAAGTGCAGTTTAATCCCTTGGATATCTGAATCCTGAATAGTTCGCCGCACATTTTCGCGCATCATAGCGGGGGTTTCACCAGGTAGCCCGTTAATTAAATGTGTACAGACCCGAATCCCGTGTTTCCGTAATTTAGCCACGCCATCTAGATATGTTTGATAATCATGAGCGCGATTAATGGCAGCGCTAGTTTCCTCAAATGTGGTTTGCAAACCCAACTCTACCCATAAATAAAAGCGTTCATTTAATTCGGCTAAATAGTTCACTACCTCATCAGGCAAACAATCAGGACGGGTACCAATGGATAAACCAACGACACCTTTTTCATTGACTACTTGTTCAAACCGATGACGAATAACGTCAACGGGCGCATGTGTATTGGTGAAATTTTGGAAGTAAACAATGTATTGATCGACAGTTGGCCATTTTTGATGCATCAATTGGATTTCTTTTTGAAATTGAAGCGGCAGGGGATCGCTAGGTGCAACAATCATGTCGCCTGAGCCAGAAACACTACAGAACGTACAACCACCTTTGGCAACCGTCCCATCACGATTGGGGCAATCAAAGCCACCATCAATTGGCACTTTAAAAATCTTTTCACCAAACTGTTGACGAAGTGCATAGTTCCAAGTGTGATAGCGTTTATTTGGATCATCTGAATAAGGGAAAATTTGCATAATCAAGACTTCTTTCTAGCGTTGTTTGCTTTGAAATCGCCAAACAAAGCGTTTTTCTAAATAAATAGGGTAACTTAATAACAACCAAGCTAAACCAAGACAAAAACCACCTAAGATATCGCTAGGGAAATGGACACCTAAATAGATTCGACTAACCCCAATCATGAAAATCCCAATACCTAGTAAAATTTGCATACAAAGGCGGACCGTTTTATTTTTAATGAAAATTGGCAGAATCAATAAAATAGTGCCGTAGAACAAGGTACTTCCTACAGCATGTCCGCTAGGAAAACTATAAGTATGTTCAGTTACTAAATGCTCCAAAGTAGGACGTTGGCGCATAAAGAATAATTTTAATAAAGAATTACCTACGCCAGCAATTAAGGCAGTATTAATAAAGAGCCATAATGCTTCAGCATAATATTTCCAAACAATAAACAGAGCAATGACAACGATTGCTAAGATGATAATCGTCAATGAATTGGCAAATTTGGTGTACCAAATAAAAAAGTTATTTAGCTGTGGAAAAGGACGACGAACAAAAGAAGTAATCGTTTGATCAAAGCCTTTGAGCCAGGTTGGATAAAAACGAACAACATAGCCTAAAAACATAAATACTAAAAGAAAACAACTACCTGCAAATTGATAATAAAGTTTGTTTTTCATAAAAAATCCTTTCAAAATTTAATCGCAACAATCCGTATTATACCATCAAAAGGGTAAAAAATTAAAAGATAATTTCATTGCCTGATTAGAGGGGATACAGATATTAAAAAAGTTCTGGCAGCACAATCTCTCATTGTGGTGCTAGAACTTTTTTAAATGGCGCATGTTTATTGATTATCATCATCAGGAGTATCAACGGTAATATCGCCGAATTCGCTAGAAAGGTTAAACTCTGTATCCGCACGACCATTCTTATAAGATGTTCGCTCTTTGTTTAAAAGTTGAACATCGCCTAATTTTGATTCCCCTTTGATTGAAATGTTACGCAAAATTTCTCCAGAATTTACATAAATATCTCCATGGACAAGAGCAACAGTTAATTTTTTAGGCACAGCTGGCATGTCTAAAGAAAAATCACCATTTTCACTTGAAAAGTTAGCTTCTCCTTTGAAATCATAGACGCTAATATCGCCATCTGTCGTTGTTGCTTGGATGTTTCCACGAGCATTTTGCACTCGAATATCACCAGAAGTAGTAGTATTTTTGATTTCATCGAAATAGGCTGAATCCAACGTTATATCGCCGTCAGTGGTTTCAACTGTTGCTTTTTTAGCGGAAGTATCCGCTGAAAGGTAGATACCATCTGAAGAGTTAAGCGTCATTTTTTTGGTTTTAACACCCGATAGACTAACATAAGAATTTGGTAGATTAGTTGTTAATTCGTCTACGTTAAAAGCATTCAATGAAACTGGTGAATGGGTTGAGCCATCAATTACTAACTTTTTCACATTATTAGGAATCTGGACACTCACGTTCGGTGTGAAGTCACTAAAAATACCAATATTAAAGAATGACAATTCGGGTTGGTTTTGTGTGCGAGTGGTATTGATGGTTGCTGTTATTTTATTTTTTTCTTCTTTGACATTTAAGGTGCCTTCAGCTTTTGAATAAAAGGCATTATTCGGTGATCGTAATCCCATTTTGTTACTATCAGTTTTATAAATGGTATAAGGGCCTTTGCCTTTTAAGGATAAGTGAAGTTCTTCGCCTGCTTGTTTATTTTTTAGTGTATAACTTTCTTTTAGCGGTGTGACTGATTTTTCCGCTTGCTTGTAATAATAGACGGCGCCAGATCCACCAATTAGCATCGCTAAGACAGCAATGGATAAGAGAATCCCTGTTGTTTTTTTCATTAGATATCACCTCGTAAAACAGCAATGTTCCATTGGAAATAACGCTTAAAGACATGTGCTGAAAATTTTAAAATTGGTAGAAACAGTAACCAACCAATGATTGATGCACCAAATAAAAAGAGACTCATAGATAATTGGAAAAAGGAAGCGGCATTTGCCTGGGTAATAACACTATAAATACCATAAATTGGTGAAAATAAAGTTGCAGCTCCGGCAATGCCACAACCGACGTACATTAAGGCAATCCCTAAAATAACCCAAAACATGAAGAAAAAATTTAAACAGAAAATACCAAGCACTTGGAAAAATCGGGTTAGCGGCCGATGCTGTGGTCGTTGATAGTATGGAGAATCATTATCATAGTAAAATTCAGATTCTTCTTCATAGGGATGATCATAAGCAGGTGTAGCCGCTGGAATTTCTTGCCAGCCATTATTTTCAATTTTTCGTTCCGTCAATTCGATGCCTTGTTCTTTTAAAATTTCTTCTGCGATAACCCGTGGTTTCCCCAATGATTTTGCCACTTGTTCTTCTGTTTCGCCTTCCGCAACACGAGCATCAAATAACGCCTTGTATTTCGCAAGAATAATAGCTTGATCTTTTGGATTTAACGCTTTTAAATAAATTTTCAGCTCAATAATAAAATGTTCTTTATTCATTCCGCTCCCTCTTTCTACACGATTCATTTCTCATCTTAAACTATAATTTCTTTTTGGGCGAATAACAAGAGAAATTAAAAAAATCAGACTAAGGTAAAGAAGCGTCTACAACTAAAGTCGCAGTTTTTTTCCGAGTAGTAACAAGAGAGTAAATCCATGTTAAAAAACATTACTTCTTTACAATCTAGTTACAGTAATATGAAATTTTGTTGAAGTGTTTTTAATTCGCCAGAAAAAAAGGTATACTTGTTATAATAACAAAACTAAAAAATTACATTTACATATAAGTTAAAAAAGGAAAGTTGGGGACGTATCAATGAAGAAAGAATCAATGTCACGTATCGAAAGAAGGAAAGCACAACAAAGAAAGAAAACGCCAGTACAATGGAAGAAGAGTACTACTTTATTCAGCTCGGCGTTAATTGTTTCATCTGTAGGAACGCCCGTTGCGTTATTACCAGTGACTGCTGAGGCAACAGAAGAGCAGCCAACAAATGCGGAAGTTGCCCAAGCACCTACTACGGAAACTGGCTTAGTAGAGACACCAACAACAGAAACTACGCCAGGAACTACGGAACAACCGACAACGGATTCGTCAACAACGACTGAATCGACAACTGAATCATCAAAAGAAACACCAACAACACCAAGTACCGAGCAACCAACAGTTGATTCAACTACACCTGTGGAATCAGGAACGACTGATTCTTCAGTAGCAGAAATCGCGCCAGTAGCTCCTTCAACAACCGAGTCCGAAGCAGCGCCTGCGGTTACACCAGATGATGAAGTAAAAGTACCCGAAGCTAGAGTAGCTTCTGCGCAAACTTTTTCAGCGTTATCACCGACGCAAAGTCCTTCAGAATTTATTTCCGAGTTAGCTCGTTGTGCACAACCTATTGCGCAAGCCAATGATTTATATGCATCAGTGATGATGGCTCAAGCAATCGTTGAAAGTGGTTGGGGAGCAAGTACGCTATCTAAGGCACCAAACTATAACTTATTTGGGATTAAAGGCAGCTACAATGGACAATCTGTCTATATGGATACATGGGAATATTTAAACGGCAAATGGTTAGTGAAAAAAGAACCTTTCCGTAAATATCCTTCTTACATGGAATCATTCCAAGATAATGCGCACGTGCTAAAAACAACTTCTTTCCAAGCGGGCGTTTACTATTATGCTGGGGCTTGGAAAAGCAATACAAGTTCGTACCGCGATGCAACTGCTTGGTTAACAGGTCGTTATGCGACAGATCCTAGCTACAATGCTAAATTAAATAATGTCATTACCGCATATAACTTAACTCAATATGATACACCATCTTCTGGTGGAAATACTGGGGGCGGAACAGTTAATCCAGGAACAGGCGGCTCGAACAATCAATCAGGAACGAACACGTACTATACTGTAAAATCAGGAGATACCTTGAATAAAATTGCCGCGCAATATGGTGTGAGCGTTGCTAATTTACGCTCATGGAACGGCATCTCTGGCGATTTAATTTTCGTTGGTCAAAAACTTATCGTGAAAAAAGGTGCTTCAGGTAACACTGGTGGCTCAGGCAGCGGTGGTTCTAACAATAATCAATCAGGAACGAACACGTACTATACTGTAAAATCAGGGGATACCTTGAATAAAATTGCCGCCCAATATGGCGTGAGCGTTGCTAATTTACGCTCATGGAATGGCATCTCTGGCGATTTAATTTTCGTTGGTCAAAAACTCATCGTGAAAAAAGGTGCTTCAGGTAACACTGGTGGCTCAAACAACGGTGGCTCTAACAATAATCAATCAGGAACGAATACGTACTACACAATTAAATCAGGCGATACCTTGAACAAAATTGCCGCCCAATATGGCGTGAGTGTTGCTAATTTACGCTCATGGAATGGCATTTCTGGCGATTTAATCTTCGCTGGTCAAAAAATTATTGTGAAAAAAGGTACTTCAGGTAACACCGGTGGCTCAAGCAATGGTGGTTCTAACAATAATCAATCAGGAACGAATACGTACTACACGATTAAATCAGGCGATACCTTGAACAAAATTTCTGCACAATTCGGTGTTAGTGTGGCTAACTTACAAGCCTGGAATAACATCAGCGGTAGTTTGATTTTTGCTGGTCAAAAGATTATCGTGAAAAAAGGCGCCAACTCAGGTTCAACGAATACGAACAAGCCTACGAATAATGGTGGCGGTGCGACAACATCCTACACGATTAAATCAGGTGATACGCTGAATAAAATTTCTGCACAGTTTGGCGTGAGTGTTGCTAATCTACGTTCATGGAACGGGATCAAAGGCGATTTAATTTTTGCTGGTCAAACAATTATCGTGAAAAAAGGCGCTTCTGCAGGTGGCAATGCTTCTTCAACAAATAGTGCATCAGGCAAACGCCATACAGTTAAAAGCGGTGATTCACTTTGGGGCTTATCAATGCAATACGGAATCAGCATCCAAAAAATCAAACAATTAAATGGCTTAAGCGGGGATACAATTTATATTGGTCAAACTTTAAAAGTTGGTTAATTTAAGATTGAAAAAAATAGCTATCTTTGGTAACATGAGTCTTATAATAGAAAAAAACAATGAGAAGGAATAGTAGAAAGAACCATGTGATAGAGAGCGTATGGCTGGTGGAAATACGTACAGAAGCTTTTGAACTCGCCTTTAAGTTACTTTTTTGAACAAAACAAGTAGGAAAAGTCGGTGACGACCGTTAAGACGTTTGAGGTTAAGGTGACGGTGACTGACCGTTTCTTTGACGAATTTAGGTGGTACCACGTTGCATTTGTATGTTCACGTCCTATAGGAATTTTTCCTATAGGACTTTTTTTTATCACTAAGTGGCTAGTTTAAGTCAGAATAGTGACAATGGCTGCAGGTGGCAAATTTTAAGAATGAAAAATTTTATATTACTAGGAGGAATAACATGAGCTACAATCACAAAGAGATTGAGAAAAAATGGCAAAAATATTGGGCTAAGAACAATTGTTTCAATACATTGGACGACCCAAATAAAGAAAAATTTTATGCACTAGATATGTTTCCCTATCCATCTGGACAAGGCTTACACGTAGGTCACCCGGAAGGCTATACAGCAACCGATATTCTTTCACGTATGAAACGTGCGCAAGGCTATAATGTGTTGCATCCAATGGGCTGGGATGCGTTTGGTTTGCCAGCAGAGCAATATGCGTTAGATACAGGAAATGACCCAGCTGAATTTACTAAGAAAAATATCGAAACATTCCGTCGCCAAATTAATTCACTAGGATTCAGCTATGATTGGAATCGTGAAATTAATACCACTGATCCTGAATATTACAAATGGACACAATGGATATTTACAAAATTATATGAAAAAGGGTTAGCTTATGAAGCAGAAGTTGCGGTTAACTGGGTACCTGAACTAGGAACTGTTATTTCAAATGAAGAAGTCATTGATGGAAAAAGTGAACGTGGCGGTTATGATGTGGTTCGCCGACCAATGCGTCAATGGATGTTGAAAATTACTGCTTATGCAGATCGCTTATTAGAAGATTTAGAGCTTGTTGATTGGCCAGAAAGTATTAAAGATATGCAACGAAATTGGATTGGACGTTCTGAAGGAGCCAATGTGACCTTTAAAGTCGCTGGCACAGAAGAAAGTTTCACGGTGTTTACAACCCGTCCTGATACCTTGTTTGGTGCAACCTATACTGTTCTAGCTCCTGAACTAGAACTAGTGAAAAAAATTACGACACCTGAACAAACAGCAGCTGTAGAAGCATATATTGAAGAAACCTCAAAAAAATCTGATTTAAATAGAACGGATTTAGCAAAAGAAAAAACAGGTGTTTTCACAGGTGCGTATGCGATAAATCCAGTCAATGGCCAAGAAATTCCAATTTGGATTGGCGATTATGTTTTAGCAAGCTATGGCACAGGCGCAATCATGGCGGTCCCAGCGCATGATGAACGGGATTACGAATTTGCGAAAACATTTGGCATTGATATCCTACCAGTAATCGCAGGTGGCGACATTACAACAGAAGCCTATACAGGGGATGGACCGCATATCAATTCTGATTTCTTAAATGGATTAAACAAAGCAGAAGCCATCGCTAAAATGAATGAGTGGCTAGAAGAAAATCACGTAGGGAAAAAAGAAGTATCTTATCGTTTACGTGACTGGTTATTCTCTCGTCAACGCTACTGGGGTGAACCAATTCCTGTGATCCATTGGGAAGATGGAACAACCACAACGGTTCCTGAATCTGAGTTACCTCTACGTTTACCAGTAACATCGGATATTCGCCCAAGTGGAACTGGGGAATCGCCATTAGCAAACATTGATGAATGGGTCAATGTCGTCGACCCTGAAACTGGCATGAAGGGAAAACGTGAAACGAATACTATGCCACAATGGGCTGGAAGCTCTTGGTATTACTTACGATTCATTGATCCTCATAATAAAAATGAAATTGCTGATTTTGAAAAATTAAAACGTTGGTTACCAGTTGATATCTATATTGGTGGTGCCGAACATGCGGTGCTGCATTTACTTTATGCTCGTTTTTGGCATAAATTCTTATATGATATTGGTGTGGTTCCTACCAAAGAACCTTTCCAAAAATTATACAACCAAGGTATGATTTTAGGAGAAAACAACGAAAAAATGTCTAAATCACGTGGCAATGTTGTAAATCCCGATGATGTGGTGGCTAAATATGGTGCGGATACGTTACGTCTTTATGAAATGTTCATGGGCCCATTAGATGCTTCCATTGCTTGGAATGAAAATGGCTTAGAAGGAAGTCGTAAATTCTTAGATCGCGTTTGGCGTCTGATTGTTGATGAAGAAGGAAAAATGCGTGACCGAATTACCACAATTAATGATGGCCGTTTAACGAAAGTTTATCATCAAACGGTTAAAAAAGTGACAGAAGATATGGCAAACTTGCACTTTAATACAGCGATTTCTCAATTAATGGTTTTTGTGAATGAAGCCAATAAAGTGGATGCCTTACCTTATGAATATGTGGAAGGATTTGTCCAATTACTTGCGCCAATCGCGCCACATATTGGTGAAGAACTATGGCAAATTTTAGGTAACGAGGAAAGTTTAACTTATGTCCCTTGGCCAACCTATGATGAAGCGGCCTTGGTAGAAGATGAAGTGGAAGTAGTTTTCCAAGTGAACGGAAAATTACGTGGCAAACAAAATGTCGCTCGTGGGTTAAGCAAAGAAGAATTAGAACAAATTGCAATGAACCATGAAGCTGTTAAAGAATTTATTGAAGGAAAAACAGTGCGCAAAGTGATTGCTGTTCCAGATAAATTAGTAAATATTGTTGCAAATTAAGTTATATGTTTTTATTAAAAAAAGAGCCTGACGTATCAAAACGTCAGGCTCTTTTTAAGGTTGTTTTGTTTTACCTTTTTGATTCATATGTTCTTTACATGCGATTGTTATAACCGAAAGCAAGGCGATGAAGAGAAAAAAGTAACCGAGCGGCGTACAGAAAAAGGCCGGTTCTTTTAAAAGTCCATCGCTAGATAATGTTGATCCAACTAAAATAGAGATCATAAATAATAAAAGACTAATCAAGCCAAGAGATAAGCTAATACGATATTTTTTCAACTTCAGTTCCTCCTTTAATGAACTATCACTAAGATAAATCAAAAAGGTTAACTTTTTTTTAGGCAACTGTTAAAACTTAGATAAGAAATCTATTTTCTAAGTTTGTCGTTGTTGGTAATTGGTTAAGATCATACGTGAAAAGGGACCGACAATCAGCAATTGATAAGGAAGGGCAACAATAAAGTTCAGGCCCCAAGCTTGGAAATACGCACTTAGTGACAACGTCTGGCCTTCCATTAATAAGCCAAATAAAGACATACAAGTCACCATGCCGATAATCATGAGACTCGAAATGGTCAGAATAAGTAATAGCCGTTTTTCTTTATTAAAGGGTAAAGAAAAAGCGATTTTCTTAGCTAAGACACCAACGATGAAAACGTCTAAAATAAAAGCAACGATAAATCCAGGAAGCAAACCTTTTGATAAGGCGTACAATGAAAATTCTCCATGCAATAATAAATTATAGGTGCTCATTCCGAAAACCATCAGAAAGCACATTAACGTAGTAAAAAGCATTCCTTCTTTTTTATTAGTAGGCATTTTTTTTCTCCTTTCATTTATTGAGAGTAATGATTGTTCTAGGCAGAAAAGGACAAATTCTCTCGACTTTTACTAGTGTAGCAAAAATAAAAGTTCTTCATAAGTTAGAATTTGCTAAGAATTTGATTCAAATAAAAAGGTGTACTAAGTCAGCAGTACACCTTTTTATTCGTTATTTAGTTTATTTTTGTGTTATTTGTAACGTCCTCTCCAAACCATTTTTGAGAAATTTTACTAAGGGTGCCATCTTTTCGTAACGTTTCAAAGGCAGTATTGATTTTTTGGACTAATTGATTGTCTGATTTGCGGACGCCCACAGCAAAATCTTCATTGTCATAGCCGACATGAGAAATAGTATAGTTTTTTAAATTATCTTCGTGGGAAAGATAGTAGTTGGCGTAGACGCGATCAATTAGGAGCCCATCAATTCGGCCAGATTTTAAATCTAAGAAAGCTTCATTAAAGCCGTCATATAAAATAGGCGTTTGGTCTTTAACAAATTTTTTCAAAACGTCAGGCTGACTTTCGAAGCCATCATAGCCAGAAGAGCCGTTTTGAACCCCTAAAATTTTGCCTTGCATGTCGCTCGCTGTTGCAATGTTTTTTTCTTTTAAAGAAACAAGTACTTGGTCGTTCGTCATGTAAGGTTGTGTGAATTGAACTTTTTCGGCCCGCTCGCTCGTTTTAGTGTAGCCGTTCCAAATAAGATCAATGGTTTGATTTTGTAATTCTGTTTCTTTCATAGACCAATCAATCGGTTGGAAGTCAACGGAAATGCCATAAAGTTTAAAAACCGCTTTGGCTAAGTCGACATCAAAGCCGACAATTTTGCCTGATTTATCTTGAAAACCCATGGGCACAAAGGAGTCATCTAAGCCAATAATAATCCGTTTTTCTTCGTTAATCCGTGTCCATTGATCTTCGTTGCTTTTTCTTTTACCACAACCTGCAAATAGGAGTAAACTACAACAGATAACCAGCAAGGCTAAAGAATATTTCTTTTTCATCATAAACTCCTTTCTATTGGACGGGGGCAACCGTCAAAAGATTGTCTGCAATTTTTTCAGCGAAAGCCATATCGTGGGTCACGACAATCTGTGTCATGCCTTGTTTCCGTAAATCTAAAATAACTTCTTCCACTTGTTGGCGTAAAGCTGGATCTAGCGCGCTCGTTGGTTCATCGTACCCAAGAACTTTTGGCTTCATTGCTAAGGCACGAGCAAGTGCAACTCGTTGTTTTTGTCCACCAGAAAGTTGGTACGGATAGAGTTTTTCTTTACCAGCCAAGCCCAATTTTTCCAGTAATTCTAAAGCTTCTTGCTGACTTTTTGCTTTTTCTTCTTTTAGTACTAATGTAGGTGCTAAGGTAATGTTTTCTAAAACTGATAAGTGAGGGAAAAGTTGGAAATCCTGGAAAACGACCCCAACCACTTGATCGGCATTGTCCATTTCAGCAGGATTGAAAGGAACACCATCCAACAAAAGCTCACCAGAATCAATGGTTTCTAAACCAGCCAAACAACGAAGTAAAGTGGTTTTTCCGCCGCCTGAAGGACCAACAATCGTTAAAATTTTACCCTCTGGAATTTCTAAATTTAAGTGATCAATAATGGTCCGGTTGTCAAAATGTTTGGTTAAATTTTTAATAGTTAACATGGTAGAGTCCTCCTATTTATAATATTGATAGAATTTTTCAATTTTCTTAGAAGCAATAGTCAAAATTGCCGTAAAGAGTAAATAAATCACTCCCACTAAAGCTAATGGCACTAATGTAACATCGCGGCTCATCGCAATTTTACCAGCACGTAAAAGATCGCCTAAGCCAAGAACATAAATAAGAGAAGTATCCTTGACCAAATTGATAATTTCATTTCCTACGGAAGGCAGCACGATTTTAACAACTTGTGGCAAAATAATCCGGGTGACTGTTTGAAAGCGTGTTAAACGTAAAACCTTAGCAGCTTCATATTGACCTTGGGGAATTGCTTGAATCCCCCCGCGAAAAATTTCAGCAAAGTACGCAGCATAATTTAAAATAAATGCGAATAAGGCCGCATCGTAACGTTCAAAGACAATACCAATTAATGGTAAGCCGTAAAAAACAAAAATTAATTGTAACAATAGCGGAGTGCCGCGCATTAACCAAATGTAGAGGTTAATTAAGTAACGTAAAGGTTTAAACGAACTTTGTAAAATAAAGGCAATGATAATCCCCAGTGGAATCGAGCCAAGGAGCGTAAAGAAAAAGACTTTCAGTGTCATGCCAGCTCCGCTAACTAAAGCAGGTAAAATTTCTAAAATATAATCCATCATTTTTTCCTCCAACAATTTTTATTAAAAAACAAAAAAGCCTCTTGGCTGTGAGCCAAGAGGACGAATCGCATTCGTGGTGCCACCTCAATTTACTTATCTTTCACAAGATAAGCCTTATGTAGTTGCGTTGACAACTACTCTCTGTTAACGATAGAGTCACCGGTTTTTCTTACTAAAGGATTCAGAAAAACATCTTTTAGGTGTGAGTAAAGAAGAATCCATCTTTTTCTTTCAGCCAATGAAAAAGTCTCTGTAAAGGAAGAGCTAAATTACTATGTCCTAAGCCTTGATTGTAAGTATGAAATTGTTCGAACGGAACAGAAAACCTGTTGCTTTTTTAGCTTATCCCATTAAGCATATGGAAAAGAGGACAACAGACTTGAGGAGTTGAGGCACTCTCTCAGGTTGAAAAGCGCATCTAAAAAACAAAAAAGTCCTTTGGCTGACTAGCCAAAGGACGAATAATCAATTATCGTGGTTCCACCTTAGTTTATTCGTGTTTCGCAACACGAACCTTATGAAGTTCATAACTTCGCCTGTTAACGAGTGGTCCCGGACTTTCCTACTAAGGGTTCAAAAAGTCAACTCCCAGATGTGGTTCGCTGTTTCTTTACGTCTTTTTCCACCAACCAAAGACTCTCTTCACTAAAGGAAACAGTTACTCTTCTGTTCTCTGTTTTTCAATACTGTACCACCAGAAAAAATATCTGTCAACTCTTATTCTTAAAAAAATATTTTTCTTTCAAAAAGTAAGTGCTGAAAAAGGACAAATGTATGGAAAATCATGTAAAATGTAGGTAAGTTGTTTGAACAGAAGGAGGAGTTTTGGTATGAAACAGAAAAAGTGGTTAATCGGACTTGTTGCACTGGGCTTGGTTTTAGCAGCATGTGGAAGTGGCGGTTCGAAAACGACCTCGAATGAACCAGCTACACAGAAAATTAACGTCGCATCTGGTGGTGAACTCTCGACATTAGACAGCGCTCATTATACAGATGTCTATAGTTCCGATATGATTGGTCAAGTAGTTGAAGGCTTGTATCGACAAGATAAAAACGGAGATCCTGAGCTAGCTATGGCGAAAGCAGAGCCACAAGTTAGTGAAGACGGGTTAGTCTATACATTCAAGTTACGAGAAGCAAAATGGACAAACGGGGATCCAGTTAAAGCAGGGGATTTTGTAGTTGCGTTTAGAAACGTGGTCGATCCAGCGTATGGTTCAAGTAGCAGTAATCAAATGGATATTTTTAAAAATGGGCGTGCGGTGCGGGAAGGACAAGCCACGATGGAAGAATTTGGTGTCAAAGCAATCGATGACCAGACACTAGAACTAACATTGGAAAATCCAATTTCTTATTTAGCCCAAGTCTTAGTTGGAACACCTTTTATGCCTAAAAATGAAGCCTTTGCCAAAGAAAAAGGTACTGCCTATGGGACTTCTGCAGATAATTTTGTTGGCAATGGGCCGTTTGTAATTTCAGGCTGGGATGGCAATTCCGAAACTTGGAAATTGAAGAAGAATGATCATTATTGGGATAAAGAACACGTAAAATTGAATGAAATTGATGTTCAAGTAGTGAAAGAAATTGGCACAGGAGCCAATCTTTTTGATAATGGCGACTTAGATTACACTGTTTTAGCAGATACTTATGCACTTCAGTATAAAGAGTCAAAACAAGCACATTTTGTACCTAAAGCCATGGTAGGTTATTTAAGTCCCAATCATCGCCGTGAAATTACTGGCAACGAACATGTTCGAAAAGCTTTTTTACAAGCGATTGACAAAGAAACTTTTGCAAAAGAAATTTTAGGAGATGGCTCGACAGCTTTAAATGGTTTTGTACCAGCTAATTTTGCAAAAAATCCAGACACAGGTGAAGATTTCCGTAAAGAAAATGGTGATTTATTGCCATATAATATTAAAGAAGCCCAAGCTAACTGGACCAAAGCGAAAGAAGAGTTGGGCAAAGATAAAATTGAATTGGAACTAATCTCAGCGGACTCAGCGATTGCCAAGAAAACCATTGAATTTGTTCAAGGGCAATTGCAACAAAATTTACCAGGTTTAACAATCAAATTAAAATCATTGCCTTTGCAAAATCGTTTGGATTTACAAACAGCAGGTAATTACGATTTAGCCTTTGGAACATGGACACCTGACTATGCTGATCCCATTAATTTTTTAGAATTTTATGACTCAAAAAGTGGCTTAAATACTTCTGGTTATAACGATTCAGCATATGATGCGGGTCTCCAAAAAGTTAGAAAAGATTACGCCAATGAACCTGAAAAACGCTGGAATGAATTACTAAGTTTAGAAAAAACATTAATTGAAAAAGATGCCGGTGTTTTACCCTTATTCCAAGGAGCCATTGGTTACTTGAAATCAGATCGCTTACAAGGTTTGCAAGTATTTTCTTTTGGTCGCACAGTATCCTATCGTTTAGCTTATGTAGAAGAATAAATTGACTTCTGAAAAGTCCTATCTTTTGAAAAAGTCTGCTTTCTGTTTTATCCTTAAAGTAGGAAAATTAACTAAAAAAATCAACTATGAAAGGTAGGTTTTTCAAATGTTTAGCTTTCTATGGGCATTAATTGTCGGAGGAATTATTGGCGCAATTGCTGGCGCAATTTTAGGAAAAGACGTGCCAGGTGGCATTATTGGAAATATTATCGTGGGCTTTTTAGGAAGTTGGGTAGCATCACTCTTGTTGCCTTCTTTAGGACCAGTCATCGGCGGTTTTCCAATTATCTCAGCGTTGCTAGGAGCGATTATCTGTATCGCTATTTACTCTTTTATTGTAAACCGCAAGGCGTAAAATTGTATCAAAATGATATCTTGAAAAGCATCATAAAACTTGTGAAGGTTGATCAAACCATTACTTTTGATGTCTTTCTCTCATATTTTAAGTCTATGACAAAAATCTCTTTGGATTTTTTGTCATAGACTCTTTTAAAAATATTTATTATGAGAATTTCCTGCGTTAGACTGCTTATTTTTCATTTATTATTCATTTTTGATAATGGAAGTTTTGTTGGATAAAGTGAATAGCTCAAGGTTCAACAAAAATAAAGAAAAAATTAATATGTTAAGTTTGGGGAAGGTGAAATGCTGCTCTCATAATACGTCGTTTTATTCATTAAACGATAGTTGAAAAAAATAAGTGCCCTTGTTATTCTTTGAATTAAACTAATGGGGGCGAAAAGCATGGAATCGTTAAAAAGTAATCTTTTTTTGACCAGAGAAGCATATTTGGAAGCTTTTGAAACAATCATGACACCTTTAAAAACGGCTATTTTAACATCAGAAAAACCTGGCGTGAATTTTGGGTCCAGTGGTGCTGTCTATGATCAGCAACATGCTGAAATGGAAGCGCTCATTCGACCATTATGGGGAATTGGACCGTATTGGGTTACTTGTAAAGATGATGTTTTAAGAGATGCTTATGTGGAAAAATTAATCGCAGGAACTGATCCGTCATCCCCAGATTATTGGGGCGATATTGTTGATTATGATCAATATATTGTGGAAGCAGCAGCATTATCTTTAACTTTATTGCTTCATAAGACATATTTTTGGTCCTGTTTTTCTGAGAAACAGCAAGAAAATATCATGGTTTGGTTAAATAAGGCACTTGGTTGTAAAATTCCTAAAAATAATTGGACGTTTTTCAAAGTGCTCATTCGTTTAGCACTCGAGGGATGTGGACAAGTGATTAACCAAGCGGAACTAGAGGAAGAATTGGCGTTGATTGAACGCATGTATTTAGGTGATGGTTGGTATATGGATGGTAAAACTACGCAAAGAGATTATTATATTTCGTTTGCTTTTCATTATTATAGTTTGATTTATGTCAAATTTATGCGAGAAAGAGATCCTGTTCGTGCGAAACGTTTTACAGAACGAGCCGTTATGTTCGCGCAGGACTATCTGTACTATTTTGATGAGGAGGGCGAAGCGTTACCTTACGGACGTAGTCAAACGTATCGGTTTGCTCAAGGAGCGTTTTTCGCAGCTTTGATATTTGCAGAAGTAGAGGCGTTACCTTGGGGACAAATAAAAACGCTGTTAGCAAAACATTTACACTGTTGGATGCAACAGGCTATTTTCACTTATGATGGTCGGTTGTCCATTGGCTATCATTACGAAAATTTAGTAATGGCAGAAGGCTATAACGCACCAGGCTCTCCGTATTGGGCTTTTAAAACATTTTTGTTGCTCGCAGTGGATCAAGACCATCCGTTTTGGCGTGCTGAACCGTTGGCGATAAAACGAGAAGAAAAGCGTTTGATAGAAAAGGGAAACATGTTATTAATCCATCCTAAAATGAAAACGCATGTCCTCGGCTATCCTGCAGGACTATGGCTTGAAAATCAAGCGCATGCCGCGGCTAAATATAGTAAATTTGTTTATTCTAGCCGCTTTGGTTTTAGCGTTCCCAAAGCTGGCGCGTGTTATGAGGAGGGAGCTTTTGATAACGTATTGGCTGTTTCTCGTGATGGTGAATATTTTCGTGTTAAAGGGAAAGTTCATGATTTTTATTTAACAGAGGAGCAAGTTTATTATAAATGGCTACCTTTTCAAGAAGTAGAAATTGAAACAACCATTTATCCTTTTGGAGAATGGCATGTTAGAGTACATGAAATAGTGACATCGGTTCCATTAAAAGTGCGCGAAGGAGGATTCAGTCTACCGTTACTTGGAAAATTTTCAGAAAAAGAACTTGGTAAAGAGTGGGCTAGAGTCGATTCAGGAGAATTGTGTTCGCAAATAGTTGCAATTGAAGGATATGACCACGCAGGTATTCTTCAACCTGAACCCAATACATCGTTGTTTTTCCCAAGAACAAGTTTACCTTATTTACAAAAAGAGCTACCAATAGGAACGCATCGCCTGATTTGTTTGGTAGGTGGTGTGACAAGGGAGGAATAAAAAATGATAAAAATCGAATTGAAAAATAAAGACAATCAGATTATTACTGGCCGAATCGATCACGAGAAGCCAGAAGCGCCATTCATGGCGGAGGGAGACACGTTAGCGGTATTAGCAATTAAACAGTACCTTTATCAAGTTGGCGATAAAATTGTAGTGACTTATACAGGGGCTACCCCTTATTTGATGGTTCAATTAGATGAAACTTTGGCTCCTTCATTGATTTATTTGAAAGAAAAAGTTTGGGAATATCAAATTCCATTAGAAGAATCTGCTCGAAAAGCTTTTGTTGAGACGGCCTTTCATTCAGCAAGGCACCAAATAATGGCTCGACAAGCGCACACGTTTGAAAAAGACAATTATCAAAATCTTTCTATGAATACACATGACCAAAAAGAATATTCAGGAGCCTATCCTCATGCATATGCAAACGTTGAAACGAGAGACGATGCTGTTTTCTTTGCGAAAAATGCTATTGATTCTAAGTTTGGTAACCTTTCTCATGGCTCGTATCCATTTGCTTCTTGGGGAATTAACCAACAAAAGGAGGCACAGTTAACGATTAACTTTGGCAGGCCTGTAGAAACGGACTGGATCCGCTTGTTATTTCGGGCGGATTACCCACATGATAGCTATTGGGAGGAAGTCACTTTAGCCTTTTCAGATGGAGAGGAACGAGTAGTTGCCACAACGAATACCGCCTGTTTTCAAGAAATAAAGTTCCCAATGAAAACAACACAAACTTTGACATTAAAATGCTTACGAAAAGCGCTGGACTCTTCTCCGTTTCCAGCGTTGACCCAAATTGAAGTATTCGGTCGGAATAAATAAACATACTAAGATTAGAGGGTAAATTCATCGACGGATGAATTTACCCTCTATTGCTCTTTTAAGCGTATAGTCGTAAGTGAAAGGAAGACCGACCATGATCTCTTGGACTTCGAGTCCCAAACAAAAAATGGTCTCCTTCACTGTCATTTTAAAATCTGGTTTAAGTATGTTGGGGCTTCGAGCCCGTGTGTAGGAAATTAGGAACGAAATGAAGCAGTGAAGAACCTTTCAACACTTTTTAGGAGATGAAAATCATGTATGTACTTGCTTTAGATGTCTCAATGGGAAAAAGTTACGCCGTTATTTATCATGAAACTACTTGTCTTTTTGAACAAGAAATTCTTCATGATAAACCGTATTTTTGCCAGCTTCTTCAAGAAATTTATGCTCTTCCAGAACGACCACAAATCGTTTTTGAAGCAACGGGAGTTTATTCAAGAGTCATTGAAACGTTTTGCCAAAAGAATCATTTCGCCTATTGTTTATTAAACCCTTTAGAAGCCAAAAGACAACTGAATAGTGACTTACGTTCAGTCAAAACAGATAAACGGGATGCCCATCGTCTGGCTCAAACACACAGTCAATTTTTACGAAAACAAAAACAACAATCGTCAGAAATTTATGAACAAACACGGGACTTAGCTCGCTTTTATCAACAAATTGAAAGTGACATTAAACACATGAGAATGCACCTCCATACCGCTTTACAACTAACTTTCCCAGAACTAGAAACCATTTTTACCAACCGCTTATCAAAACTCGCTTTAAATCTTGTCGAGCTATTTCCGCATCCAGCTTATTTAGTAGGATTGAGTCAAACAAAAGTAAAAAATCTTTTGAAGAAAAATACCGATAAAAAAATCTCCGATCAAAAAGCCTTGGCAAAAGCACAAACCTTACTTTACTTGGCACAAAATTCCTATCCAGCAGAATCTGGACAAAGTATTTCTGTTCAAAAAGTGGTGTACTATGCCCAACAATTGAAACAATTACTGACAACGAAAGAACAATTAGCTGCACAGTTAATTGAAGCAGCCAAACAAACAGAAGAATTTGATTTGTATCAAAGCATTCCAGGAATTGGTGAACTTTCTGCAGGACTCATTATTGGTGAATTAGGAGACATTCGCCGGTTTTCTTCTCACAAACAATTGAACGCTTTTGTCGGTGTCGATACCAGAAGGTATCAATCTGGAAAATATATTGCCCAAGAACATATGAATAAACATGGGAATCCAAAGGCACGAAAGAATTTGTATTTTATTATGATGAACATGATTCGGCAGCAAGCAGCTGCACCCAATCACATTGTCGATTATTATTACAAATTAAAAACGCAACCTTCGCCCAAAAAGCATAAGGTTGCGCTAGTCGCTTGCATCAACAAGCTCTTGAAATGTCTCCACTCAATGGTACGACATTCAAGTACGTATGATTACTCATACACGGCCTCTAACGACCAATAAGGAATATATCCTTACCAAAATTATAGCATACCTAATAAAAAATTTTCTCATTTATTAGGTTTATTTCGTATACTTTTTTCCTGATAAATATATAGAAAAAAGTACTTGACTAAACGTAGGAACAAGAGGTCGGGACAGAACCGTTTAGCTCCGAGAAATAAGAAGAAATTTCCGAAAATTGATCTTTGATTTTTGGAGAATTTCGGCTTATTTCCGAAGGAGTTGGTTCTGTTCACGCCGTTTATCAGTTTTTGAGCGTGGAGCAAAAATCCAAAGTGATTTTTGTCCCACGCTCTTGTTTTTAAGAGAAATAATCAAGAAAGGTCGCTTTTTATTTTCTTTTACGTTATAATACAATAAGTTAATATGTTAACAAGTTAAGGAGTGGTGGAGATGTGTAGTCAAGAAAATAAACAAAGACTGATCTCTCTAGGAGAAAATGTCACAGATGAATGGATTCAAACGCAATTAAATGAATGCGTTTCAAAAATTGCTAAAAATATGCAGCGTTTCGGAACACAGTTTCCTTCAGCTTGTGCTACGAATGGTCGATATCGTCTCAAAGCTAACGATGATTGGACCAATGGCTTTTGGACAGGCATGCTTTGGCTGGCATATGAGTGGTCTCACCAAGAAAAATTTCGTTTACTGGCAATGGAAAATATTGACAGCTTTCAACAACGATTAGAAGAGCATTTTGTTTTGGACCACCATGACATTGGTTTTTTATATAGTCTATCGGCGGGTGCTGGGTATAAAATTACCGGTGATGAGCGCTGTAAACAAGAAGTGCTAGCTGCCGCTGAAGTATTGTCAGCACGATTCCAAGAAAATGGCTCCTTCATCCAAGCGTGGGGCCATTATGGTGATCCCAAAGAATATCGATTAATTATCGACTCATTAATGAATTTACCGCTTTTATTTGAAGCAACTAAATTATCTGGAAATAGGGTTTATGAGGAAATCGCCTCACGTCACTATCATACGTTAATGAAAACGGTGATTAAATCCGATGCGACAACTTATCATACCTATTATTTTGATCCAGAAACAGGCAAACCAAAACATGGAGCTACGCATCAAGGACATAGTGATACTTCCATTTGGGCACGAGGCCAAAGTTGGGCAATTTTAGGGATTCCCCTAAACGAAACATTTCTCCATTCCCAACCATTTCCAGAAATTTATCCACAAATAGTGGAGGTTTTTCTAGCTCATTTGCCAGCAGATTTAATTCCCTATTGGGATTTTGATTTTAATGACCAAATGCCATCTGACAAAGATAGCTCGGCACTGGCAATTGCGACATGTGGTTTATTGGAAGCAGACAAACTACAGGCTTTTCCTCAAGCAAAAGAGCTTGCCAAAGGAATGATTTATCAATTAGGAGAATATTATCGTACGCAAAATGATTCCGAAAATGAAGGACTGCTACTCCATGGTGTTTACGCACATGCAGAAGGAAAAGGGATTGATGAACCCAACTTATGGGGCGATTATTTTTACATGGAAGCCTTAATGCGTTTAGCAAAACCATCATGGCAAAGATACTGGTAAAGGGGAAAAATGATGCAAACGTTTGAGATTAAAGAAGACTTTTTATTAAATGGACAACCAATAAAAATTATTAGCGGGGCGATTCATTACTTTCGAATGACACCTAGACAATGGGAAGATAGCCTCTATAATCTGAAAGCTTTAGGAGCTAATACAGTAGAAACCTACATTCCTTGGAATATTCATGAACCAGAAGAAGGCGTATACGATTTTGAAGGAATGAAAAACATTGAAGCATTTGTCCGCTTGGCAGAAAAACTGAATTTACTAGTTATTCTGCGTCCTTCGGCTTATATTTGTGCAGAATGGGAGTTTGGTGGCTTACCAGCATGGCTTTTGAAAGAAAAAGGCGTACGATTACGTTCGACAGATCCTATTTTTATGACTAAAGTTCGTAACTATTTTCAAGTATTATTGCCTAAACTAGCACCGCTGCAGATAACACAAGGTGGACCAGTGATCATGATGCAGGTTGAAAATGAATATGGGTCCTATGGCATGGAGAAAGCGTACTTGCGACAAACCAAGCAGATAATGGAAGAACTGGGGATTGAGGTTCCTCTTTTTACATCTGATGGCGCTTGGGAAGAGGTTCTGGATGCGGGGACGTTAATTGAAGAGGATGTTTTTGTGACAGGAAATTTTGGCAGTCATTCGAAAGAAAATGCTGCCGTTTTGAGAAAATTTATGACTCGTCATGGTAAAAAATGGCCATTGATGTGCATGGAATACTGGGATGGGTGGTTCAATCGTTGGGGCGAACCAGTGATTCAGCGGGAAGGTACCGACTTGGCGAAAGAAGTAAAAGATATGCTGGCAGTGGGTTCTTTAAATCTCTATATGTTTCATGGAGGAACAAATTTCGGCTTTTATAACGGGTGTTCGGCGCGAGGTGCAAAAGATTTACCTCAAGTCACTAGCTATGATTATGATGCTTTATTAACAGAAGCAGGAGAACCAACAGAAAAATATTATGCCGTTCAAAAAGCAATTAAAGAAGTATGTCCAGAAGTTTGGCAAGCACAACCACGCACGAAAAAACTGGGGAATTTAGGAAGCTTTCCAGTAACTGCTAGCGTATCCTTATTCGCAGTAAAAGATCAAATGATGACACCGAAGACCACCGCGTATCCATTAAGTATGGAAGAAGCTGGCTCAGGCTATGGCTACTTGCTTTATTCGTTTGATTTAAAAAATTATCATCATGAAAATAAACTAAAAGTCGTCGAGGCCAGTGATCGTTTACACATTTATGTAGATGGAGATTTAGCTGCTACCCAATATCAAGAGACAGTGGGAGAAGAGCTACTCATTTCAGGACAAACTGAAAAAGACACACTTGCGTTAGATATCTTAGTGGAAAACTTAGGTCGCGTTAATTATGGCTTTAAATTAAATAATCCGACACAAAGTAAAGGAATTCGAGGTGGAGTGATGCAAGACATTCATTTTCACCAAGGCTATCAACACTATCCCTTAACTTTTTCACAAGAGCAATTAGCCAAGATTGATTACACAGCTGGAAAAAATCCATTGCAGCCTTCATTTTATCAAGTAACATTTGAATTAGAACAGCTAGCAGACACGTATATTGACTGTCGAGGCTACGGCAAAGGATTCGTTGTGGTCAATGGTCATCATCTAGGTCGTTATTGGGAAATAGGACCCATTCATTCGCTGTATTGTCCCAAAGAATTTTTACAGCAAGGACAAAATGAAGTAGTAATTTTTGAAACAGAGGGAATTGAAATTGAGTACTTGAAATTTACGAATCAAGTAATCATAGATTAAAAAAATAGAAGTAGAAGCTGAAATTTATTCGGCTTCTACTTCTATTTTGGTTTTGAAATATTTCCAATGTTTATAACTAATAATATATTCAGCAACACTACCATCTGCGAGATAGGAATGTTTAACTTGTTTAACAGCGGGTTCACGAAAACTTAATTGAAGTAAGTTCAATAACTCAGCATCTTCGGGAAAGACAATTTCATTTGTTTCTACAGAAGCTAACGAGAAGAGGTCTACTGAAAAATCTTTACGGACTCGTTCATACACACTTGCATAAGCTGTGAGGTCCTTTGAGAGCGGCTCTTTAACAAGCTTTTTGGGAAGATGTGTGATATGTACGAGAAAGGGTGTATCTTCAGAATAGCGTACACGCTTGATTCTATAATAAGAAGCGTTAGCTGGTAAGCCTAATTCCTTTAAAATTTCGGCTTGATTTTCTTCTTCAATTGAAAGGACTTTAACTTTTTCAGAGTCTAAAGAATGCAACTCGATATCAGAAAATTTTACATTTTGAGAAACTTTTGATTTCGAAACAAAGGTCCCTTTTCCTTGGATACGATACAAGTAACCTGCACTGGTCAGCTCATTCAGTGCTTTGACAGCTGTGATAGAGCTAACAGCATATTTTCGTTTAATATCGGCTTCAGAATAAAATTTATCACCAGGAATAAAGGTATGATTTTTTATTTCACGTAAAAGGTCTTGTTTAATTTGTTCATATTTAGGTAACATGCGATTGCCTCCATTCTAGTAATCGAATGAATTAAGCATAACATGTTAACTAGCCTTTAGCAAACACTTTGAAAAAGAGGAAAGACAATTTTTATTTAAAGAATTCAAAAAAATAAATTCAATATATTAAGATATTAGGTTTACGGATAACTTAGTATGTGTTATAGTAAGTTCGTAGAGAACATAACATGTTAAGTAGGGTCACCTACATCTAGGGAGGGAAATTCGTGGAAAACATTGTACTAATTAGTCATGGTAGCATGGCTGAAGGCGTCAAAGTTAGCTTAGAAATGATCGTTGGTCGGCAAGAACACGTGCATACAGTCTCATTACGACCAGATAGCGACAATCTTCAATTTGAGAAAGAGCTAAATGAAAAAATGAAAGCCCTTAACGGTACGACACTGATTATTGCTGATTTACTAGGAGGAACGCCATGTAACGTGGCAACTAAGAATTATTTGAACGTTGACGGAGTGGAAATTATTGCAGGGATGACGCTCTCTGTTGTGATTGAAGCAGTGGTTAATCAACAGGCTTCGATTAAAGAATTAGTTTGTTTAGCACAAGAAAATATTGTTGATGTAAAAGCTGGGATGAATCAAGCAGAACAAGAGATTTCAGAAGCCAGCAAAGAAAAAGAGTTAAGTAACTATAGTCAATATGCTGGAAAAGAAAATATTGTAAACACACGGATTGATGAACGGTTAATTCATGGACAAGTAGCGGGAATTTGGTCGACAAGTCTTAGTACACAGCGAATAATTGTAGCCAATGATGAGGCGGCTACAGATCCTTTACAAAAATCATCTTTGAGAATGGCAGCGCCTTCTTCGATGCGTTTATCTGTTCTTGGAGTAGAGGCTGCCGCTAAAAATATTCAATCAGGAAAATATGGTAAACAGCGTTTATTTTTATTATTTAAAAATCCGAAAGATGTGCTCCGCTTTATCGAAGCGCAAGGACCTATCAAAACTGTAAATGTTGGGAATATGAGTTACAAAGAAGGAGCACGCGAAGTAACAAAAAGTATTCAAGTTTTACCAGAAGAAGAACAAATTTTTGAAACAATCGCTTCAAAAGGCGTCACTGTGACAGCCCAATTAGTTCCAAACGATCCAGTCGTTGATTTTATGAAAAAATTACGCGGCTAAAACTGTCAGACTAAGAAAGAATATTTTTAAATTTAGGAGGAAATTTAAATGCATTTAGCAGCGTATCAAATTATTTTAATTACTATTTATGCGTTTATTGCTATTAATGACTCACTTATTTCAAATACGTTGACGCAACCAGCTATTGCTGGAATGATTTCTGGAATGATTATGGGAGATTTAAAAACTGGTTTAATGGTTGGCGGCACTCTTCAATTAATGCGTTTAGGAATTGCTGCTTTTGGTGGAGCATCGGTACCTGATTATTTCACAGGGGCTGTTTTAGGAACCGCTTTCGCTGTAATCTCTGGAAAAGGAGCGGAGTATGGCATTGGTTTAGCTGTTCCTGTTTCTCTGTTGATGTTGCAACTAGATGTAGTCGCCCGTTTTTGTAATGTCTTTTTACTTCATAGTGTCGATAAAGCGATTGATAAGATGCAAGTAAAACGGATTCCACGTTTAGTTTTATCTGGTTCTGTTCTATGGGGACTGTCTCGTGCCATTCCGATTTTATTAATGCTATTAGCGGGGGATGCTGTAGTAACAACGATTACCGATAACATGCCAGAATGGCTAATGACGGGCTTAAAAACAGCTGGAGGAGTATTACCTGTTGTCGGTGTAGGGATTTTATTACGTTACTTGCCAACGAAGCAATATATCCCCTATTTACTATTAGGCTTTTTCTTAGCGGCTTATTTAAAAGTTCCAATGTTAGGTGTTTCGATAGTTGGGATGGTAGCAGCGATGCTTGTATTTAAACGTGATGGGGCAAAAAGCACGACACAAGCAACAACAGGAAATGGTGATTTTGAAGGAGGATATGACGGCGATGAGTAAGCATAAACTGACAAAAAAAGAATTAAATGCAATTAGCTGGCGTTATATTTTAGGAAGCCAATTAAACTGGAACTATGAACGTATGATGAGTTCAGGATATTTATACGGCATCTTACCTGTTTTAAAAAAATTCTATGGTCATGATGAAGCACAATTTCAAGATATGATGCGCACACACAATCAATTTTTTAACACCAATGCTATTTTTGGGAATTTAATTATGGGGATTGATGTTGCGATTGAAGAGCAAGATGGCTATAAAGCGAAAGAAACAATTATTGCGCTAAAAACAGCTCTGATGGGTTCTTTGGCAGGCGTTGGGGACTCTTTATTCCACGTTATTTGGGGGACGATTTTCGGCTCTGTTGCAGGGACACTGGCTCAAAATGGTTCGGTGGTGGGCTGTGTTATTTGGATTATTGCAAATATTGCACTATTGTTTGGTCGGGCCGCGCTCTTACCACTTGGTTATAAGCAAGGGGTCAAACTAGTGACGACCTTAAAAGACAAGTTATCTGCCTTTACGAATGCAGCAACTGTTCTTGGTGTGACTGTGATTGGTGCCTTAATTCCTTCAGTTATCAAGGCGACAGTTCCTTTTGTTTATAAAAAGAACGGGGTCGAATTAGTTATTCAAGATACGTTAGATGCGATTCTGCCTTCCTTAGTTCCAATCTTACTTGTTCTTTTGACTTATTGGATGTTAGGTCAAAAGAAATTAAATTCCACACGAGTGATTTGGATTATTTTAATTTTATCGATTGTTTTGAGTGCCTTTGGTATTTTGGCGTAAAAAGTATATTAAGTGATTTTCAGAGAGTCGGAGAGTGTAGAAAGTATTTTTCTTCACTCTTTTTCTCTAATTTGAATGTAAGCGTTTTACGATAATTTTTTAGGAGGAGAAAGAATGAAAAACAGGAAAATATGGGTAATGCTGGTCGGACTGTTTACTACTTTGACGAGTGGATTTATGGGAACCACCCTTACTTTTGCAGAAGAAAACGAAGCGAGCCAAACGATTGAGCAACCCTCTTACATTTCAGATTTCCCCAATCAAGTTGGGCATTGGCAAGATTTGGTGGGAACAGCAGAAAAAAAGAATGATTCTGCTGGTTTATGGATCGCAAACACGAAGCAAGGGACAAACCTCGAATCTGTCTCTATCAATCTTGATGCACGCGAACAATCTTCAGGAGATCTTGAACTAACCTTTTTATATGAAGGACAAAGTAACTTCGGATTGGTTTTTCGCGGAGATAAACAAAAGACGAGTCAATGGCAATCTTTTGCTTATAATCGTGACGGCCGCTGGCAATTAGGACAACCAGGCGGTAAATGGCTAACTAATATTCCGGGGCCAACATTACTAAGTGGCCAACAATATAAACTGCTGGTTCGCTATGACGGAAAAAAAATTCAGACATTCCTGAATGATCAATTATTTTATGAAAATGAAGAGGTTCATTATCCTGATGGTACGTCCATTAATGATGACTGGACGGGCGCTGTAGGAATTAGACTATTTGGTAATCTATCAAAGCTGAATATCATTTCTATGAAAAGTGGCTCCGTTGGTAGCATTCCTGTTATCGATTCATCTGCAGAATACCGAGGATTAAAAGAAAAATGGCGAAATCAGCTTGTTTCAAAAGAATATGATTCAACTAACCAAGCGCTTGTAGACTACGTCCAAAAAATCTCCAATGAAGCAACAGAACTCGATCAAACGATGAATAAAGAGCCGAACCGCAGCTATTTATGGCCACTAGAGCCTGGCAATACACCATCGGCTGATTTAACGACTCAATTTACCAAATTGCAAAAATTAGCGTTAGCCTATGGAACGAAGGGGAGTACGCTTTACCAAGATGACAAATTGGCAGCAACCATTATTGATGGCTTAGATTTTATGGTAACGCAAAAAGGGTATGATGGGAAAAAGTACCACGGAAATTGGTGGGACTGGCAAATTGGTGTGCCACAGAAGTTTCTTAATATTCTAATGATTTTAGAGGATAAAGTTTCTCCAGAAAAGCAACAAATCTATACAAATGCGCTGAGCAGTTATGTCCCAGATCCGTTTAAACAGTTGTATACAAAACCACAAGGAACGTTTGTGGATTTAGCTTTTATCCCAAATTTTGTGACATCAGGAGCGAACCGAACGGACTTAGCTTTAACTGTTTTGGGGTTAGGAATTTTACAAAAGGATAGCGGGAAAATTAACCAAGCATCCAGTAGTATCGTCGATGTATTTAAATTAGTCACAAAAGGTGATGGTTTTTACCAAGATGGTTCTTTTATCCAGCACAATAACATTCCTTATACAGGTTCGTATGGCAATGTTTTGGTGAAAGGGGTTGGACAAATTTTGGCCATTACAGCAGATTCATCTTTTCAAATGGATGCAACTCTTGTGACAGAATTTGTTGAAAATGTTGATCGTGCCTTTCTTCCTTTGATTTATAAAGGTGAAATGCTACCAACTGTGAATGGCCGTTCCATCTCAAGAGCCCCAGCAGTTGGAAAAACAGGCTATGGCTCAACTACCATGTATAATTTATTAATTGTGGCTAAATTTGCCCCTAATAATTATCAAAAGAAATTTCAAGAAGCCGTTAAATATTGGATGAAGGAGAACCCAGATTATTATTTGACGAATGCTCGTGATTTTAATGATTTACAGATGACTATGCAACTTTTAACTAATCCAGAAATTACGGGAGGGCAACTTCCTTTTACAGGCACGAAACTTTATGCTTCGATGGATCGATTTGTCCAACGCACACCTAGTTATATGTTTGGGCTAGGCTTGTATTCAAAGCGCACTGCATCTTTTGAAGCAGGGAATAAAGAAAATAAACGTGGCTGGCACACTGGTGACGGAATGATGTACGTATATAATGATGACGAGGTTCAATTTAATTCCAGCTATTGGCCAACTGTAGATCCCTATCGACTACCAGGAACAACGGTAGATACCATTTCTTTGGCAGATGAAGTTTCAGCATTTACAACAATCACATCGAAAGAGCAATGGGTTGGTGGAGTAACGTCAGACAATCAGGCAGTAGTAGGGATGGCTCTTAATAAAGACGGGACCAAAAATAATGGGAAACTTTTACCTATGAACCTACAAGCTAAAAAATCTTGGTTTGTATTAAATGGGCAAATTATCGCATTAGGCGCAGGAATTAAAGGGGATACAGAGGCTTCGATTGAGACAGTTGTTGATAATCGTTTGTTAAATGATGCGTATCAGTATCAAGTGCTATCAAATATTGGGGAGATTCATGAGAAAAATGAAACGAGTAAAAAACAATGGTTATTACTAAAGTCGGATCATTCCAATGCTAATATGGGTTATTATTTTCCAGAAGAAACAACGGTAAATGTTAAAAGTGAAACTAGAAAAGGAACCTATAAAGCAATTAATGAAGCATTTCCAAGTGATAAAGAATATGTAGGTGATTATCGAACATTTACGATTCAACATGGTCAACACCCAACGAACGAGCATTATGCTTATGTAGTTTTACCAGGAATCGATGAAACTGATTTAAAAACATATACTGCCAAAAAAACAGTAGAAGTTCTCTCAAATACAGAAGAAATTCAAGCAGTTAAGCAAGAAGAAGAAGGCTATCTTGGGGTTAACATTTGGTCAGAAACTGGCGGTACAATAGCAGGGATTACCTCAAATAAAGCTATTTCTTTAATGAGAAAGACACAACAACACCAAAAAACGTATACTTTCTCTGATCCCACACAAACAACTAAGACACTGACTTTAAAAATACCAAAAGATTACAGCACAGTAATTAGTCAAAGTGACGGAATCACTTATGATGATGCAACAGAAACCTTTACTATTAATTTTGAAAATGCCGCAGGAAGTAGTAAACAAATTATTGTAGAATAACTCAAAGAAATTAAAGTAGCCTCAAATTCCAGTTTTAATCGGAATTTGAGGCTACTTTGTAGAAATTATTTAAGATTCTAACATTTCTGCAGGTAATAAAATCGTTTCACGATGGCCATCATCAAAAGCAAAAATTCGCGACGGATATGCCGTAGAATAACTAAATGGTAAGTCGATTGCCATTTCTACTGAACTATTTTCCTGAGAAAAATGGACAGTCACTTTGCCATTATTGTTCAACAAATCAAAGTGAAGTAAGTCGTTTAAAGGGATAACCCCTTTTAGATTTAAGTCAATAATCAACCAAATACTATCAATTAAGCCACTAGGTAAGCTAGAAACAACACCTAATGAAGCATAGCGGCTACGGTCACTATCAAAACGTTCAAACATATGGATGACCTCCTTTTTGTTTACTTACTTTTAGTATACTGCAAATTTTAAAAAAAGAAATTGTTTCGTTTGAAAATATTGCGTAGATTAGCAAAAATTTAATATTCCTCTGTAGCTTCCTAGCTCTGCAGGTGTCATCATTTATGTGAAGAAATCAAGACATTCAGTAAAAAGAAAATGGGACGTACGTTGTTTCAACGTACATCCCATTTCTAAAACTTAAGAGAATCAGCTGAACAAAAGTGTACTCTTTATTCGGCTAATTCTGGTTCAGTCGTTTCAGCAGCTGTTCCTTCTTCTTCTTCAGGAGCCGTTTGTGCTTCAACAATAGCAACTAGTTGTTCTTCTGGATCAGTTAAAATTTCATAGTCTTTGTGTTCAGGTAAATCAGCGATTGTAAGAGCATCACCAATTTCTAAGTTTGTAATATCTACTTCAATTGATTCTGGCAATTTATCTGGTGTGGCTGCCACTAAAACAGTGTACAAGTTTTGAGCTAAGGTACCCCCAGCTTTCACACCCGCAGATTCACCAATTAATTGAACTTCTGCTTCGACTTCTGTTGTTTCTTTCATATTTACAGATAAGAATTCAACATGAAGCATTTGACCAGTAAAGGTATCTAATTGTGCTTTTGACATTAATGTGTTGATGTTTTTGCCATCAACTGTCATTTTAATAACGGTGTTAGCACCATGTTCGCGTAAAATTTTTGATAAGTCTTTTTCTTCAAAATAGATTGGTGTACTTTCAATTTGGTAACCGTAAACAATGGCAGGTACTTTCCCTTCGTGACGTAGCTGATTTCTTAGTGAACGTGGACGGATAGCTCTTTCTTTAACTTCTAATTGTACTGACATAACCTAATTCCTCCTTGAAATAATGAGTGATTTGGTTAAACTCAGAAACAAAACATAATGGAAAAAAGAAACTCTTTTTTCAGTTGTTCTTGTCTAGAAAAATGCTAACAATAATCAAAAAATCCCCACAAATATTGCCAGGCAACACTCATGGGAATGGTTCATTGTTATCGTTGTTCTCTCCCAGGTCATTACGCTGTTTTTGAGAAACCTTTATTTACTTTACTTATTAACCGTAACACTTATATTTTTATACGTCAAGGAATTACCTTTTTCTACTTTTCATCTTTAACAGATTCCACTATACTAATACCAGAATGGAGCGGAACAATGCGATTAGATAAATTACTAGAAGAACTTCAGTTTGGATCACGCAAAACAGTGAAACGATTAATCAAAGGCAAGCAGGTCACTGTGGATGGCATCGTGACATTAAATGAAAGCCAAAACGTCGATGCGCAATTACAAATGATTAAAGTAAAAGGACAATTAATTTCGCATAAGACACATGTGTACTATATGTTGAATAAGCCAAAAGGTGTGGTTAGCGCTGTCTCAGATGCATCTAAAAAAACAGTCATTGATTTGATTGCACCACAAGACAGACGCCCTGGTCTTTATCCAGTGGGCAGACTCGATGGCGATACGGAAGGGTTACTTCTATTAACAGATAATGGACAATTAGGGTATCAATTAATTCGGCCAAATAAAGAAGTAGCGAAATGTTATGAAGTGAAAGTCAATGGTTTGGTCTCTGCAGAAGATTGTGCTAAATTTAAAGATGGGATTGTTTTGCAAGGAGGCATTCAATGTAAGCCAGCAAAAATAACTGTTCTTGCAGCAACTGAAACGAAGAGTCATGTTTTCCTGACTATTCAAGAAGGAAAATTTCACCAAGTGAAAAAAATGTTTTTATCCGTAGGGAAAAAAGTGACTGCTTTAAAACGCCAAACTATGGGGCCGTTGCGGCTAGATCCGCAATTACCTTTAGGTGCTTATCGTTCATTAACAAGAGAAGAGTTACAATTGCTATTGCCTTATTTTTTTATTGAAAAACAACAAACAAGCAAAGCGTTACCGAGTAATTTGAAAAGAGAAGAGGAACGGAAATGAAAACATTGCTTTTTGATGTTGATGATACATTGTTAGATTTTAAATTGGCTGAAAAGAAGGCGCTCCATGCCTTATTTGAAGAAGAAAATGTACCATTTACATCTGAAGTCGAGTCAACGTACCACCGAATTAATCAAGGATTATGGCGTTCATTTGAAGAAGGAAAAATAACAAAAGATGTTCTCCTTGATACACGGTTTGGTTTATTGTTTGACGCGTTTAATCGAGAAGTTGATAGCGTTAAAATGGGAGAAAACTACCGAGAATATTTAAGTCAAGGACATGACTTGCTTGGCAATAGTCAACGTATCTTGGAAAAATTAGCACCCCATTATGATTTATATATTGTGACAAACGGAGTGGCAAAAACACAGTATCGTCGGTTGGAAGATTCGAAATTAATGCCTTATTTTAAAGATATTTTTGTTTCAGAAGAAGTGGGTTATCAAAAACCGATGAAAGAGTATTTTGATTTTGTTTTTGAACGGATTCCTAATTTTAGTCGAGAAAAAACAATGATTATTGGCGATTCTTTGCATTCAGATATTCAAGGAGGCCAACAAGCGAAAATTCAAACTGTTTGGCTCAATCCGACCTCCGCTCCAGCAACACCAACCATTCAACCCAATTATACGATTCAACAGCTAGATGAGTTGTTACCAATTCTTGGGCATTAAAAAACAACATTTCCTGTACAGGAAATGTTGTTTTTTAACTTAAATGTAACCGTAAGCGAACCATATCTTTTAAAGGCAAGCCGTTTTCCATAATGGGCTCATCATAATGATGGATAAAAAAATCTGGTTCAATATGTGTCATTCGAAAACCGACTTTTTGGTAGAGATATAGCTGTTGAAAGCCTGTGCTCCCAGTCCCAATCTCCAAGTAATCATACTTTTCTTTTTTGGCAAAATCAATGGCAAAATGTAATAATTCTTGCCCAATACCCCGCCCTCGGCTTTCTTCTGAGACAGCGATGTTTACGATTTCCAATGTCCGTGGGTGAGTCGGCAACAGGACTAAAATTCCTTGAAGTTCTTCAGTCTGATAGTCAAAGCAAATGCCGCGGGTAATGTAATCTGCCACCATTTTTTTTGAGGGATCTGCCTCATAAAGAAGAGCGTAATGTGCAGTTGTAAGTGCTTCTTTTTTGACTTTTTTAATCATAGGTAGGATTCTCCTTTTATTGATAAGTATACTGTACTTGAAAGAAGTATGGGCAGATTTTTCATAAGAAGATAAAAATCACATGAAAAGTCTTGGAAAAGGTCTGGCATTCTTCAGAGTTTTCATTATAATAGTAAAAGACAATGAAGTTTTTGAAAAGAAAGAGGTTTATACATGAAAGATAGTCAGCCAATTATCATTGGTGTTACTGGCGGATCAGGAAGCGGAAAAACCAGTGTTAGCCGTGCGATTTTTAATAATTTTCCCGATCATTCAATTATGATGTTAGAACAGGATTCTTATTATAAAGATCAGAGCCATTTGAGTTTTGAAGAACGTTTAAATACCAATTATGATCATCCTTTTGCGTTTGATACAGATTTATTGATTCAACATGTTGAACAACTGTTAAATTATCAAGCCATTGAAAAGCCAGTTTATGACTACGTTGCGCATACAAGAAGTACAGAAACGGTGATACAAGAACCGAAAGAAGTAATTATTCTTGAAGGGATTTTAATTTTAGAAGATCGCCGCTTAAGAGATTTAATGGATATTAAAGTGTATGTGGATACAGATGATGACATCCGTATTATTCGTCGAATCAAGCGTGATATGGAAGAACGTGGCCGTACTTTGGATTCTGTGATTGAACAATATTTGACAGTCGTCAAGCCCATGTATCACCAATTTATTGAACCTACAAAACGTTATGCAGATATCATTGTGCCAGAAGGTGGCGAAAACCACGTCGCTATTGATTTAATTAATACAAAAGTGGATAGTATTTTAACAAAAATGTAATAGTCAGCTTAAATAGCCGTCTCTATATCAGAGTCGACTGTTTAAGCTTTTTTTTGACTTTTAAAGGGTGGTTTTATCAAATATTTTAAGGGATAGCTAAAAAGTTGAAAATATTGCAAGAAACAATATGCTATAATTTTTTAAAGGAAAAGGAGGGAAGGGAATCTGAATGATAAAAAGAGGTGAGGTTTTTTATGCGAATCTCTCACCAGTTGTTGGTTCTGAACAAGGTGGGATTCGACCTGTCCTGATTATTCAAAATAACAAAGGTAACTTATTTAGTCCAACGTTGATTGTTGCACCGATTACCCGTAACGTAAGCAAGCGGCTGCAACCAACGCAAGTCCTTATCGAAATTCCCCATAACGAGTGCAGGACGCCATCACTTATTTTGTTAGAACAAATTCGAACATTGGATAAAGAACGAATGCTACACAAGGTTTGTCAACTTTCTCGTGAAGAGATGGAACAGGTCAATCAAGCTTTAAAAGTTAGCGTTGGTATCCGTTAATTTACATATAAAGAAATCGTTTTGGGGAAACGGTTTCTTTTTTTGTTGAAATGGTTTCCAAATATTCGTTTTTCTCGTATAGTGAAAGAGGAGGCGATCACATGGATAAAATTCGTTATGGAATTATGAGTACTGCCCAAATTGTCCCAAGATTTGTAGCAGGGCTTCGAGAAAGCGCGCAAGCTGAAGTGCGCGGGATTGCATCAAGGCGTTTAGAGAATGCTCAAAAAATGGCTAAAGAATTAGCGATTCCGGTGGCTTATGGCAGTTATGAAGAGTTATGTAAGGATGAAACAATTGATATTATTTATATTCCCACCTACAATCAAGGACATTACTCAGCAGCTAAGCTTGCGTTATCACAAGGAAAACCCGTCCTACTGGAAAAACCATTTACATTAAATGCTGCTGAAGCAGAAGAACTCTTCGCAATCGCACAGGAGCAAGGGGTTTTTCTAATGGAAGCTCAGAAGTCTGTCTTTTTACCAATTACCCAAAAAGTAAAGGCGACAATTCAAGAAGGGAGATTGGGAGAGATTTTATGGGTTCAGTCAGTTACTGCCTATCCCAATGTGGATCATATTCCCTGGTTTTACTCGAGAGAAGCGGGTGGTGGAGCGCTTCATGGCTCAGGAAGTTATCCATTACAATACTTACAATACGTATTAGGGAAAGAGATTCAAACTGTTACGGGAACCGCAACGTATCAGCAAGTGGCGACGGATAGTCAATGTAATTTAGCTTTGAAATTTGCTGAAGGGACGCTGGGCAATATTTTTATTAATGTTGGTTTAAAGATACCTAGTGAAATGACCATTTGTGGTACAAAAGGGCAAATCGTTATTCCTAATTTCTGGAAAACAGATTGTGCTTATTATACAGATGCTCAAGGCAACACTGTCAAATGGTCTGAACAATTCACTAGTGAATTTACCTATGAAATCAATCATGTGAATCAATGTTTACAAGACAAAAAGTTAACTAGCCCCGTAATGACGAAGGAATTAACGATAGCAACCGTTAAAATTGTTGAAAGTTTTTATCAAGAATGGTTTGATAACGAATAATTACCATCACTTGCTATCCAAACTATTCTGTGTTAAAGTGTGTCTTATGCGACGAGTTGACTCAATCAGATAGCTTCGGCTATTCCGTTTTGACGGCTAGTGATTGTCAAACACAACGACACCAGATAGTACGGCTATCAGTTACCGGATTTGTAACGTGTCGGACAGAATACTTTTGTGGAGAAGGTTTCTGTCTATTTATGCAAATAAATAGTGTGGTATCCCTTAACAGTTACTACTGTTAAGGGATTTTTTTTGTATGAAAAGAGAAGTGTTGCACTTTTATAAGTGCAACTTTTTTGTGTTGTGGAACAGATAAAATAACGCTATAGTTTTAAGTGTAAAGGGAAAAGAAAAGAGGTGACAAGGCATGACCGTGTTGTTGTCCAAAAGAGCGATAAATATTTTATTGATGCTTTTGGATTTGGAAGGGAGTATTACCACGCAAGAATTAGCTGAGAACTTTACTGTCAGCGTTCGAACAATTAAGTATGATTTAGAAGATATTCGTGCTTGGTTTGAACAGCACGATGAGACACTTTATTCAAAACGAAATAAGGGAATCTGGCTAGATTTACCTGACTCTAAACGCTTACTGTTAAAAAATGAAATTATCGATGTCGATCGATTTGAAACCTATCCTGATCAAAAAAGACGAGTCAATGTATTGATTTTTCAGTTATTGTCAGTCAAAGGGTACTTAACGGCACAGCAGCTAGCAGATGAATTATTAGTGAGTCGAAACACAATTGTCAGTGATTTGGAACAGGTCGAACGGTTGCTGCAAGCATATGATTTAACCTTAATTCGCCAAGCACGGCAAGGGTTTACAATTAGTGGTGAAGAAAGCAATGTACGATTACTGATGGAATTTATCACTCAAAAAGAACTTACAGAATACGATATTTACCAAATTATGAACTATGTGACAAAGACAAAAGGGGCTGAAAAAATCCCTAAAATTAAATTTGGGTCAGGGACATTGTTTCAAGGTTGTTATCGTAGTGCATTGAAAAAAATGCGAAATTTAATTAATCCACTCGATCAAAATCAATTTGATTATGCCGAAATATTATCTATTACGTTGAGAGTGGCAATTGCCGCAGCACGTATGCAGATGGCACATACAATTGGGACTTACCGAGTGTTATCACAAAAAACACGCTTTGAACAACGGAACGAAGTACCACTTTTACTTTTACAAGAGGTGTTTGAACGGTATGACTTGCCTTTATTAGCGGATGAATATTTTTATATTTATAGTGATTTATTCGGAACCCATCAACGGCAAGATATGGTTCAATTAACAAAGCAAGTGATTGAAAGCGTTTCAAAAGAGCTGAATTATCCTTTTGTAAATGATCGCCAATTATTTACGAACTTGTTTGCACACCTGTCCTTACGTTTTACAAAGAAACATTTATTTATTAATGAATACAATCCGTTTTCTGAAGAAATCAAAGGAAAACACCCAGCGTTGTTTTTAGCTATTCAAAGTGCCTGTAAACAATTAATTCAACGTTCTGTTTTGTTAGTCAACGATTCTTTCTGCGCATATATTGCGTTGCATTTTTTGGCAGCTCAGGAACGACAACAGCAGGAAGCTAAAGTTGTTAGGATTGTGTATGTTTGCTCGACGGGCTTAGGTGTGACCAGTTTAATTGAACAAAAAATTTTAGAGGAAGTACCAAACGTTGAACTCGCAGGATTTGCTTCTGTTTTAAATGCAACTGAAGTGATTCAAGCAGAAAAGCCCGATTTGGTATTGAGTATTTTCCCAATTGAAGAAATGACATACCCATTTATTAAAGTTAGTCCATTGTTGACGGACACAGACTTAAGTTTGATTCGGGAAGAGGTCGATAAAATTTTATTAGGGAAACGTCAAGGAAAAGGTACCGCTCGCTCCACGAAATCTGATGTAATTGAAAAAAATGAACGGATACAAAGCCAAGATTTATTAGTAAAAGCGTATATTATTTATGAAGAGTTAAAACGAATGTTTCAAACAAAGTTACTGAGCGAATATCAAGAAGCCTTTTTACTTCACGTTTTATTAATGACACATCGGATTACGTTTAATAAACAATACGAAGAGATTCCTTGTAATAGAGAAGTATCTCATGAACGGCAAGAAGAAATTCGGCAAATTGAATGTTTATTTGCTAAAAATGAGTTACCTGTCAATCATGCTGAAATTTCAGCATTACTTAATTATTTAGAACAACCAAAGGAGGAAGAGGATGGAACTAGCAATGGAAGCACAGGAGATCATTCGACAAAGTGCTGAACCAGAAAAGCTACAATCGATTATCAAACAAACCAGTGCGCGATTAGCAGAAGCACAAATTGAACCAACGGAATTACAGTGGACGATTTTGATCAACCATCTCAATGAGATGCTGAATCGTTCAAGAGAAGGAACGACATTAGCTGGTGTTGATCGGACGTTATTTACGGAACTAACACCAGAAACGTTGAAAATTGCACAAGAAACAACAGAAGCAATTGGTCAGTTATCAGAAGATGAGTGGTATGTTTTAGCTGTTCATTTTGAAGTTGCTAAACAAAACAATTAATAGGAGGAAAAGTTATGATTACAGTAGTTATCGCAGATCGTTTAGGAAAAGGACAAAATGTTGCAAAAGGAGTGGAGCAAGCCGGTGGTCGCGCGGTTGTTGTTCCAGGAATGGGCGCTGATATGCGTTTAGGAGATGTGATGCAACAAGAAAAGGCAGATTTAGGCATTTCTTTCTGTGGCAGTGGTGGTGCAGGAGCGTTAACGGCTGCTACTAAATACGGGTATCCCGAAAGACATGGCATGCGATCAATCGAAGAAGGGGTAACAGCAATTAACGATGGGAAAACTGTTCTTGGATTTGGTTTTATGGATCAGGAAGAACTTGGTAAACGAGTAACTGAAGCATTTATTAAGAAACACGGAGCATAGAAAGTAGTAACTTAGAAAGGAGCGGTAATTATGGATGCCACAAAACGGTCAACACAAACCGTGATTGTTTCTGGAAAAGGTAATAAGAAGAATGAAGCTTTTGCAAGTGCATTGAATGATGTTTCAAAAAAAGTATTAAAAGAAACAACAGAGGTCCTCATCCGGATTGAACCGAAAGAAGTAACTATTCGTCAGGCAAAAGAACAAGTTTATACAGAAAAATTTCTGTTCTTCTTCTTTCCTAGAAAGAGAGTGATTTATCATGTCGAACTAGCTGTAGAAATGGAAATCCAAGCCATTGCAGTCGAAGAAGTTGATTTTTTAACGGAAACAATTAAAGAACCGAACGCAGTAGTAGTTCCGTTTCTTTCAAAAAGAGGCGTATAAAGGGAGGAAGAAGGAATGGAATTTGTAATCATTTTGCTGAAGTCATTGCTTATTGGTGGTTTACTAGGTTTTGCAGCTGGCGCAGGCGCTGCTCGGATGTTTCATGCACCACAAACGCAAGGGTTAGGGGCATTTAGAACATTAGGAGAAATGAACGCGGCACAAGGAGATCCAGCATCACACTTTTCTTTTGGTTTAGGTTTTTTCTTTAATGCTTGGGCTTCGGCCGTCGGAGCAGGGGCCTTTACACAAGATGTGACCCACCGGATTGTGCCTAACTGGGCTGCAGCAATTTTATTGGTAAAGGATAAAGATGTCACTAAAACGATGCATAATCCCAAAAAAATGGGGATTGTCGGGGCCTTTGTAGGAATGGCGACTGTGGCTTTCTTAAATAGTACAGCTGCAGCAATTCCAGAATCGCTACAAGTAACAGCGGTTGCGGTGTTGGTACCTGCAGCAACGATTTTAATCAATACTGTGATGCCCGTTTTATTCTGGCTAGCGGCTTTAGATGCAGGAAAACGGACGGGTTTCTGGGGAACGTTATTTGGCGGATTATCTCAATTAGTCATGGGCAATGCTGTCCCAGGAGTTGTATTAGGGATCTTAATCGGTAAAGGTGTCGATGATTTAGGGTGGACCCGAATGACACGCGGCATGCTTGGTGCCATTATCTTATTATTTATTTTAAGTGGCTTCTTCCGAGGGTTCGACTTAGAAATGATCGAAAGTTTCCGCTTGTCTATTCCTCAATGGTTAAATAATTTACACAATGTCTTCACCGTTAAATAGAAAAAAGGAGGTCTCATAGATGGAACAGCAAGAAAAAAATGAATGGGCACAACAAGAACAAGAAATTCAAGAAGGTTTAAAAGGCAAAAGTTTTTGGTATGCTGATTGGGGCTTTCCCATTTTAGTCGGGATTATGTCAGCGGCAATTTTTGCAGGAACACATATGTATGTAGTTTATGGTGTGGGCGCCTTTAATGAAGTTTCAATTGTTGCGATGCTAAAAGCTGGTTTAGATGGTGGTTCTTATGGCGCTGCCGCAGCATTTGGTGCAAGTTTCCTGTTTGCACGAATTTTAGAAGGTTCTTTAGTCGGGATTTTAGATTTAGGTGGCTCAATTTTAACGGGGATCGGGATTGGCGTACCTGCAATTTTCCTCAGCATGGGTATTAAAGCACCTGTAGAAAACTTTGGCTTAGCACTTTTAACAGGTGCGCTACTAGGGTTAGCAGTTGGTGGCGTAATTGTGTTGATTCGGAAATTTACTATCAATCAAGGAAATTCCACTTTTGGTGCGGATGTGATGATGGGGGCTGGTAATGCCTCAGGACGTTTCTTAGGCCCGTTAATTATTTTGAGTGCGGCGGGTGCTTCGATTCCTATTGGGATTGGTGCTACATTAGGAGCTTTAGGTTTTTACATTTGGAAAAAACCAATCGCTGGGGGCGCAATTTTAGGCGCAATGATTTTTGGTGCAATATTCCCGGTTTCTTTATAATCAGAAAAAGCCTTTTGTTTTGCACTTTCTCTGTCACAAATAAGAATAAGCGTTTACATTATAATGTTACTATGTTATTATAAATGCGAAATAATTATTATTTTTATTAGTTGAACGGAGGAATTAACAAATGAATGGTTTTGTACAGTGGATGGAAGTTAAGTTAATGCCGATTGCGAATAAATTTGGTTCGCAACGCCATATGACAGCGATTAGAAAAGGATTAATTGCAACTATGCCTTTAACAATTGTGGGCTCATTCTTTACAATTTTTCAAAATATTCCAATTGAGGCATACACAAAATTGATTGAACCTTATCAAGCAATTTTAGATATTCCTTCCCGCTATACGATGGGGTTACTTGCACTTTATGCAACATTTGGGATTGCTTCATCATTGGCCAAAAGTTATAAGCTTGACTCTTTGACGTGTGGAATTTTAGCATTAATGGCCTTTTTAGTAACAGCGGCACCACCAACACGTGTCTTTAAAGATGTTGACAACGTCATTACAGCAGGGCGCTATATTAATTTAGCAAATTTAGGTTCAGCTTCTTTATTTGGTGCGATTGTAACAGCGCTGTTATCTGTTGAAATTTATCGCTTCTTTATTGAAAAAGATATTATGATTAAGATGCCAGATGGCGTACCGCCTGAAGTGTCAAATTCATTTATTGCGTTAATTCCAGGAGCAGTTATTCTTTTATTATTCTGGGTTATTCGCCACGTAATTGGTTTTGATTTGAATGGTTTCTTGAGTACGTTATTAATGCCACTTAAAGGTATCCTTGCTGGTAACAGTTTATTTGGCGGCTTACTAACAGTCTTCTTAATCTGTTTCTTCTGGGTTTTAGGGATTCATGGTCCAGCGATTATGGGCCCAGTTATTCGTCCTTTCTGGGATATGTCGATTGCAGAAAACCTTGAAGCTTTTACCAATGGTGCAAACGTTCATCAGTTACCTAATATTTTTACAGAACAGTTTTTACAATGGTTTATCTGGATTGGTGGCGCTGGAACTACGCTTTCTTTAGTTGTTTTAATGATGTTTTCTAAATCAACGTATCTGAAAAGTCTTGGCCGTTTATCGTTCTTACCAGGCTTGTTTAATATTAATGAACCAGTTATTTTCGGAACGCCGATCGTAATGAATCCTATTTTAGGTATTCCGTTTATCGTGGCACCGTTAATTACCACAACGTTATCTTATTTCTTAACAGTCGCTAATATAATTCCGATGATGGCTGCACGCTTAGCGTTTGCAATTCCAGCACCAATTGCTGCTTGGATGAGTACCAATTGGAGTTTCTCGGCCGCAGTATTAGTGATTGTTAACTTCTTAATTACAATGGCTATCTACTATCCATTTTTCAAAGTTTATGAAAAACAACAATTGGATAAAGAAGCAGAAGAATTAGCAGCTGAACAAGCAGCAAAAAATTAAAAAATGTTAGGGCGGGTGTTCTGATATGAATATCCTGCCCCTTCTAAGTCAGAGAAGAAAGTCAGGAGCGTATAAGATGATTATTTGGTTCATTTTCTTTTTTATCGTTAGTCAAATTATTATAGAAAAAGGGCAGTTGCCTACTGTTGTTTATCAATTTGGTTTGGTAAAGACGTTGGTTTTTACGGCAGTTTGTATTACTCTTTCCATGATAATTGGCGGATTTCTAAATCAGCCAGTATTGCTCGTTGGCTCTACAACAATCCTGTGTAGCTCGGTGATTGCTTGGAAATTTCGAAATAAATTTGAAAATAGCGGAGTGTGAGAACGAAGATGAAAAGAGCATTAGGTGTATCAGTTTATCCAGATCATAGTGATATCAATCAAGATAAAGCGTATTTAAAAAAAGCCAGCGAATGTGGGTTTACTCGAATTTTTATGAGTATGTTAGAAGTGACCGATGGCAAAGAAGCGGTTCAGAAAAAATTTAAAGAATTAATTAGTTATGCGAAAAATTTAGGATTTGAAACAATTTTAGATGTCGTTCCAAGTATCTTTGATGAATTGGAAATTTCATATGATGATTTGACTTTTTTCAGCGAATTAGGAGCTGATGGGATTCGGTTGGATACAGGTTTTGATGGAAATAAAGAAGCCATGTTGACGTTTAATCCATTCGGCGTGGCTATTGAGTTGAATATGAGTAATGATGTCGCTTATCTTGATAACATTTTGACGTATGAAGCGAATCGACCTTTCTTATATGGTTGTCATAACTTTTATCCACAAGCGGGAACTGCATTGCCGTATGATTTCTTTGAAAAATGTAGCATCCGTTTTAAAAAGGAAGGTATTCGGACAGCTGCTTTTATTTCATCACAGGTAGGTGAAATTGGTCCTTGGGATGTGAATGATGGGCTACCTACTTTAGAAATGCATAGACAGTTGCCAGTCACTGTTCAAGCTAAACATTTATTTGCAACAAATTTAATTGATGATGTTGTTATTGGAAATGCTTATGCTTCCAACGAAGAATTAGAAGCATTGGGTCAGTTGAATCGTTATCAAACAGAATTGACCATTGTTTTTGAAGAAGCGACTTCTGAAATTGAAAAAGAAATCGTAACAAAAAATCAACATTTTCGCCGTGGAGATATCACTCAGCAGATGATTCGTTCCACAGAAGTGCGTAAAAAATATAAAAATGAAGCTAATCCCCCACATGATAATCAAGCAATGCTACAACCTGGAGATGTTGTTGTGGGAAATGATGCATTTGGAAAATACAAAAATGAATTACAAGTCGTTTTAGAACCACATCAAGACTCACGCAAAAATCGAGTAGGGCGTATTATAGAAGAAGAACTTGTATTATTAGAATTCATTAAGCCTTGGACAAAATTTAGATTTATAGAAAAGTAGGGAAGAATATGGACTACGATTTACTTATAAAAAATGGACAGACAGTAGATGGTATGCCTGTTGAAATTGCAATTAAAGAGAAAAAAATAGCTGCTGTTGCAGCAACTATTTCAGGTTCTGCAAAGGAAACTATCCACTTAGAACCAGGTACTTATGTATCCGCAGGCTGGATAGATGATCACGTTCATTGTTTTGAAAAAATGGCTCTTTATTATGATTATCCAGATGAAATTGGGGTCAAAAAGGGTGTTACGACAGTGATTGATGCTGGGACAACAGGTGCTGAAAACATTCATGAATTTTATGACTTAGCGCAACAAGCAAAAACAAATGTTTTTGGATTAGTCAATATTTCTAAATGGGGCATCGTTGCTCAGGACGAACTCGCAGATTTAAGTAAAGTACAAGCGAGTTTAGTCAAAAAAGCGATTCAAGAATTACCAGATTTTGTTGTAGGGATTAAAGCCCGTATGAGTAGGACCGTTATTGGCGATAACGGCATTACGCCTTTAGAATTGGCCAAACAGATTCAGCAAGAGAACCAAGAAATTCCCTTAATGGTTCACATTGGATCAGCACCGCCTCATTTAGATGAAATTTTAGCCTTGATGGAAAAAGGGGATGTCCTAACCCATTGTTTTAATGGGAAAGAAAATGGCATTTTAGACCAAGCAACGGATAAAATAAAAGATTTCGCTTGGCAAGCGTACAACAAAGGGGTCGTATTTGATATCGGGCATGGTACGGATAGTTTCAATTTTCACGTAGCTGAAACAGCGTTGCGCGAGGGAATGAAAGCTGCATCAATTAGCACAGATATCTACATCCGTAACCGAGAAAATGGTCCTGTTTATGATTTAGCCACAACGATGGAAAAACTCCGTGTGGTCGGCTATGATTGGCCAGAAATTATTGAAAAGGTAACCAAGGCTCCTGCTGAGAATTTCCATTTAACGCAAAAAGGCACGTTGGAAATAGGTAAAGATGCTGATTTAACGATTTTCACGATTCAAGCAGAAGAAAAAACATTGACTGATTCTAATGGATTGACACGAGTAGCCAAAGAGCAAATTCGCCCAATCAAAACAATTATTGGAGGACAAATCTATGACAATTAGTTACGAAAAATTCCACTTAAAAGAAGTCATTAATGCTTCTGGCAAAATGACCATTCTAGGTGTCTCCAAAGTTTCGGAGGCAGTCCTCGCGGCTCAACGATTCGGCGGCGAACATTTCTTTGAAATGAGTGAACTTAGTGTGCAAACAGGGGCCTTTTTAGCCGACTTGTTGAAGGTAGAAGATGCCCAAGTCGTTTCCTCGGCTTCGGCGGGGATTGCCCAATCGGTGGCTGCCTTGATTGGAAAAGGCAGCTTGTACCACGCGTATCATCCCTATTCAGAAAAGATCGAACAGCGGGAGATTGTTTTACCTAAAGGGCACAACGTGGACTACGGCACGCCTGTAGAAGTTATGGTAACGCAAGGCGGCGGCCAAGTGGTGGAAGCTGGCTACGCCAACATGTGCAGTCCAGAACACGTGGAAATGATGATTTCTGAAAAAACAGCGGCCATTCTATACATCAAAAGCCACCATACCGTGCAAAAAAGTATGCTGACGGTGGCCGAAGCGGCCAAAGTGGCGCAACGCCACAAGGTGCCGCTAATTGTTGATGCGGCAGCAGAAGAAGATCTTTTCAAATACACCGAAGCAGGCGCTGATTTGGTGATTTACAGCGGCGCCAAAGCCATTGAAGGGCCAAGTGCCGGTTTAGTGGTCGGGAAAAAAGAATACATTGACTGGGTGCGCCTACAAGGCAAAGGCATTGGTCGAGCAATGAAAATTGGCAAAGACAATATCTTGGGCTTTACGCAAGCAGTGGAAGAATACTTGGCACATGGCAGTGAATCAGGGGCTTCGATGCAAGAGCGCTTAAAACCGTTTGTTGAAGCCATCAACAACCTGTCAGATTTAACCGCTAAAATCGTCCAAGATGGCGCTGGCCGAGACATTTATCGCGCCAGTGTCAAAGTGGACGGCAGAAAAACCGCTAAGGAAGTCATCCAAGCGTTAAAAGCAGAAAGTCCAGCCATTTATACGCGAGAATATCAAGCCAACAATGGCATCATTGAATTTGACATTCGTTCTGTCAATCAAGAAGAAATGAACAAAATCGTGCAACGATTACAAGAAATTATGGACACAAAGGAGAAATAAGTCATGTCATTAAAACCTAATTATTTAGAAGAACGCATTTGTTTAAACGTTTTAGCCAATTCAGTAGAAAATGCCCAAGCCTGTTATGAAGCAGCAGAAGGGCATGTTGTTTTAGGCGTCCTTTCAAAAAACTATGAAACCGATGAAGCAGCCATTGACGATATGAAAAAATACCAAGCAGCAACCAACAACGCTTTATCTGTCGGCTTAGGAGCTGGTGATCCAAATCAAAGTCAAATGGTGGCTCGCTTATCAGAAGTTCTACAACCGCAACACGTGAACCAAGTCTTCACAGGTGTCGGCGCTTCACGGGCCTTACTGCGTCAAGACGAAACAGTGATTAATGGCTTGGTTTCACCCACAGGCAAAGTTGGCTATGTAAACATTGCGACAGGTCCGTTAAGCTCGGGTGCGCCAGCGGCGGAAGTGCCTATCGAAACCGCCATCAAATTGTTGAAAGACATGGGAGGCAGTTCCATTAAATATTTCCCGATGAAAGGCTTGGCTCACAAAGAAGAATACCAAGCAGTAGCAGTAGCTTGCGCCAAGTATGACTTTTATTTAGAACCAACAGGGGGCATTGATTTAGAAAACTTTGAAGAAATTGTTCAGATTGCGGTGGATGCCGGCGTTAAAAAAATCATTCCTCATGTCTACAGCTCAATTATCGATCAAGAAACAGGGGACACTAGAACAGAAGACGTGAAAACGTTACTAACCATGATGAAAAACACATTGAATAAGTAGGTGGCAAAGATGAAAATTGCTGCGTTTGGTGAAGTCATGCTTCGTTTCACTCCGCCAGAGTATCTAATGTTAGAACAAACAGAGCAGTTAAGAATGAACTTTGTAGGGACTGGCGTAAATCTCTTAGCAAATTTGGCTCATTTTCAACTAGAAACAGCATTGATTACGAAATTACCTGCCAATCGTCTTGGTGAAGCTGGCAAAGCAGCGCTAAGGAAGTTAGGAATTTCAGATCAATGGGTAGGAGAAAAGGGCGATCATATTGGTAGTTTTTTTGCAGAAATGGGTTATGGAATCCGCCCCACACAAGTAACTTATCAAAATCGCCATCAGAGTGCTTTTGGCATCAGCGAGGCGAAGGATTACGATTTTGAGGCCTTTTTAGCGGAAGTAGATATGGTGCATATTTGTGGTATTTCGTTAAGTTTAACTGAAAAAACTCGTGATGCTGCTTTGATACTTGCTCAAAAGGCGCATGCCTATCAAAAGAAAGTTTGTTTTGACTTTAATTATCGACCTAGTTTGAATACAGCAAATAGCGCACTCTTTATGCGTCAACAGTACGAACGCATTTTACCTTATTGTGATATTGTTTTTGGCAGTCGTCGTGATTTGGTCGAGCTATTAGGTTTCATTCCGCGAGAAGATTTAGAAGGTGAGGCACAAGAAACTGAACTGATTCAGCGCTTCATGTCTCAATACAATTTGGAATGGTTTGCTGGGACAACGAGAAGTCATTCCCAAAATCAAAACTACTTAAGTGGGTATTTATATACCCAAAATGAGTACCAACAGAGTGAAAAAAGACCGCTTCTTAATCTTGATCGAATTGGTGCTGGTGATGCTTATGCGGCGGGGATTTTATATGGCTATAGCCAAAATTGGTCGTTAGAAAAGGCAGTTACCTTTGCCACAGTCAATGGGGTCCTTGCACATACGATTCAAGGAGATATTCCTTTGACAACGGTCAAACAAGTGAATCACGTTCTTGAGCATCCGAATATTGATTTAATTCGTTAAAGAAGAAAACCAGAAGAAAAGTCGTGTGTGGCTTTTCTTCTGGTCTTTTTTTCATTATAATTAAAAGAAACAGATTGCAAAGGAGGCAGCAGGATGAGTGTTGCACATCTTTTAACAGTTTTAGAAAACGATGAATTTATTGAACGGATTCAAAAACGACCAGAAGCGTTCATTGGAACGACTGGCTTAGTCGGCTTAGAGAATTTACTTGTTCAGACAATTAACGGTTTATTAGAGTTTTTCATTGAAAAGAATCAAGGGAAAATTGCTATACAGTTATCGCGTCAACAAATCTCTTTTCAGGTATCTTCCACACGACCGCTTGTTTTTGAACAAAAGCAAGTCGATTTAGAACCACCTTTTCTGTATTTATCTGTTTTACAAGCCTTCTCAAAACAAGTAGGGATCAGTATCGATCAAGAAAAACAGCGAACTATTTTTATTTACCATCAAGGGCAATTGAAAAAACGATTATTGTTACCTATTGAAGAAACCCAGGAACGAATTGAAGTCTTATTTTGGCCAGATACGCAAATTTTTGGTACAGAATCACTTTCTTATATGCGTGTTTTACAGCAATGTCAACAGATTGCCATGTTGAATCCAGGCTTAAAGATTCTCTTAACACAAGAAGAGGAACAAAAAAATCTTTGTTATTACCCTAAAGGTTTAAGTAATTATTTATTTGAAAAAGATAACCCATTAACTAGAAAAGCTGCACCGATTATTCAAGCCAAGCAAACAGAATTGGCCCTTGTTCAATTTATTTTGAGTAAAAATCATGCGCCGCAAGTGCAAAAAACATTTGTTAATGGGCATTATCCCAGTCTTGGTGGAACCCACTATGAGGGCTTTCTTGATGGCGTAGTGGCCGCCTTTAATCAATTTTTAGAGGAGCAACATTATTCATTATCTGTGACAGCAGATAGTTTTTTAGCAGAATTTGATTTTGTTTTAGCCATTACGATACCAAAGCCCCGCTACACTGATGCAACGAAAACCATTTTAAGAAATACAGAGTTATATGAAGTGGTTAAAGAAGTCGTTTTTGACGAATTACAACACTACTTTCAACGTCATCCCAAATGGTTAGAGCAAGGAAGAATCGAGGGAAATGAATGAAAATTTTTGTCGATGGCGATGGTTCACCTGTGAAAGAGACGGTTATTGAAGTCGCTGTAGAGAAAGCTTTGGATGTGGTGATTGTTACTAGTGTAGATCATTATTCCTTAAAAGATTATCCAGAAAATGTCTCTTTTGTGTATGTTGATAAAGGAGCGGATGCTGCTGATTTTAAAATTGTGCAGTTAATAAAAAAAGGGGATCTTTTAATTACACAAGATTATGGCTTAGCTTCCTTGGTTTTGCCAAAAGGAGTGTTGGTTTTACATCAACTGGGTTATCAATATACGAAAGAAAATATTGATGGCTTGTTAGAACAACGCTATTTTAGTGGCCAAATTCGGCGAAAAGGTGGCCGAACGAAAGGACCTAAACCTTTTACAGACAAAGATAGAACAACGTTTAAACAAGCCCTTATTGAGCTGGTGGAACGGGGTCTTTAGCAAGGAAAAGGCAAGCAAAGAATTTTTCCTTCACTAAATTTGCTTCTATTATGAAACTGGGTTTTATGCTAAAATAAGTAAGGATAATTTGAAAAATAATTTTTTCTAAAAGACAGGAAAGAAACTAGGAGGACAAGCATTTGAAGATTATTTTGTTGTATGGCGGCAGAAGTGAAGAGCACGATGTGTCTGTTTTGTCTGCATATTCCGTTTTAAATGCAATCTATTATAAATATTATCAAGTACAGTTAGTCTTTATTAGTAAAGACGGTCAATGGGTAAAAGGCCCTCTCTTATCTGAACGACCACAAAATAAAGAAGTTTTACATTTAACTTGGGCACAAACACCTGAAGAAACAGGCGAATTTTCAGGAAAACGAATCAGTCCTTCGGAAATTTATGAAGAAGAAGCGATTGTTTTCCCTGTTTTACATGGGCCAAATGGTGAAGATGGAACAATTCAAGGATTCATGGAAACCATTAATATGCCTTATGTAGGCGTAGGTGTCTTAGCTAGTGCTAACGCAATGGACAAAATCATGACGAAATATCTTTTACAAACTGTTGGCATTCCACAAGTACCATTCGTGCCAGTTTTAAGAAGTGACTGGAAAGGAAATCCAAAAGAAGTCTTTGAGAAATGTGAAGGTTCTTTAATTTATCCGGTCTTTGTTAAACCTGCCAATATGGGTTCTAGTGTCGGAATTAGCAAAGCGGAAAATCGTGAAGAATTGCAAGAAGCATTGGAAGAAGCTTTCCGTTATGATGCCCGAGCAATTGTTGAACAAGGGATTGAAGCACGTGAAATTGAAGTAGCCATTTTAGGAAATGAAGATGTCCGTACGACTTTACCTGGTGAAGTGGTGAAAGATGTCGCTTTCTATGATTATGATGCAAAATACATCAATAACACGATTGAAATGCAAATCCCAGCGCATGTTCCAGAAGAAGTAGCTCATCAAGCGCAAGAATACGCTAAAAAAGCGTATATTATGTTAGATGGAAGTGGCTTAAGTCGCTGTGATTTCTTCTTAACAAGCAAAAACGAATTATTCCTGAATGAATTGAACACCATGCCTGGTTTTACTGACTTTAGTATGTATCCTTTACTGTGGGAAAATATGGGCTTGAAATACAGTGATTTAATTGAGGAACTGATTCAGTTAGCTTTGAATCGTTTTAAACAACGCCAAGAATTTTATAATAACTAAGAAGAAAAAATCACACAAGACTGGGACATGACAAGACTTTGGCATGTCCCAGTCCCTGTGTCAGAGGAGCAAAACATAATGAAATTAACCTTCTGGGAAGTAGCGCAAGCGGTTGAAGCCAGTAATGATTGGCAACAATGGCCTGATTTTCCTTTAACAGGCATTGAATTTGATAGTCGTAAAATTGTGAAAGGAAACCTCTTTGTTCCTTTACAAGGTGAAAATGATGGTCATCGTTTTATTGAGAGTGCCATGGCTAATGGCTGTCAGGCCGCTTTTTGGGGACAGGATTTAGTCGATGCACCGCAACAATTGCCTGTTTTGCATGTTACTGATCCACTGGTGGCTATGCAAAAATTAGCTACCTATTATTTAAATAAAATGCAACCGAATGTCATCGCTGTGACTGGCAGTAATGGAAAAACCACCACTAAAGATTTAATTGCTGCTGTGTTATCTGAAAAGTTTGTGACTTACAAAACGCAAGGCAATTACAATAATCAAATTGGCTTACCCTATACTATTTTACACATGCCTGATGAAACAGAAAAACTGATTTTAGAAATGGGCATGGATCATGCTCAGGAAATTTCTTTCCTTTCCAATCTGGCTCAGCCAGAAGTTGCTGCCATCACAATGATTGGCGAAGCCCATGTGGAAAATTTAGGCTCACGAGCAGGCATTGCACAAGCAAAAATGGAAATTGTAGATGGTTTAGCCAAAGACGGTAGTTTATTTGTGCCAAGCGATGAACCTTTGCTAGAACCATTGGTGGAAAAAGTCACGCAACAAGTGATTACTTTTGGTTTTAGCCAGGAAAGTCAACTTCAAGGAATCGTCACAAATGAAGCCAAAGAGCAAACCTCATTCAAAATCAGTGATACACAAATGACGTTTACGATTCCAGTGCCAGGAACCTATAATGTCACCAATGCATTAATCGCAATTGGCATTGGTCGTTATTTCCAATTAACGGATAGTGAGATTCAAAAAGGGTTGGCTACAGCGGAACTAACAAAGAATCGGACAGAATGGCTGAAAGCAGCGAATGGTGCCGAAATTTTAAGTGACGTGTACAATGCCAATCCGACAGCTATGGGTCTTGTTCTGGACAGTTTTAGCAAAATGTCCAAAGTAGGAAAACGAATTGCTGTTTTAGGAGACATGCTAGAATTAGGTCCTGATTCTGCTGCCATGCATCAAGCAATGGCGCAGCATTTAGCCCCAGATGCGATTGAAGAAGTCTTTTTATATGGTTCTGAAATGGCTTATTTAGCTGATAAATTGCAAGAAACCTATGCACCAGCTAACATTCATTCTTTTAAAAAAGAAGAAAAAAATGAGTTGATTGAAGCTGTCAAAAAAGTTTTACAGCCAGAAGATATGGTGGTTTTAAAGGGAAGTAACGGGATGGGACTTCGTGAAGTCATCGATGCACTTTTGGAAAAGTAAATAAGTTTCATAAAACTTGCTGAAAATAGGATTCTATGATAGAATGACCTATTGCCGGAAGATGACGAGAAAAATTGAATCGTAGTAAATAAAATAGATCTATTTCTATGTTTAATAATAAATGTGAAGCTGAACGACCACGTTTGGCTTTTCTAATGCCATAAGGTGAATTTTTCGGTGAAATCAGGAAAGAAGAAATAGTTGGCACACTATAATGGATTTCTTTTTAACAACTGAAAGTGAAGACACCTGAAACTAGGAAGAAATCGTTCTTTCCGAAACAAAATCTAGGAGGATATCATTTGAAATTTAAAGAACTTGGTTTAGCGCCAGAATTATTATCAGCGGTAGAACGCGCAGGCTTCGAGGAAGCAACCCCTATTCAATCAGAAACAATTCCGTTAGCGTTAGCAGGAAAAGACGTAATCGGACAAGCACAAACAGGAACAGGGAAAACCGCTGCTTTTGGCTTACCAATGCTTAACAAAATTGACGCAGACAACCGCGTTATTCAAGGATTAGTCATTGCACCAACCCGTGAGTTGGCTATCCAAACACAAGAAGAGTTATTCCGTTTAGGCCGCGATAAAAAGATTCGCGTCCAAGCCGTTTACGGTGGGGCTGATATCGGTCGCCAAATCCGTGGACTAAAAGATCGTCCACATATCGTTGTAGGTACACCAGGACGTTTACTAGACCATATTAACCGTCGTACCTTGAAATTAGAAACTGTTGAAACATTAGTTTTAGACGAAGCAGATGAAATGTTAAACATGGGCTTCTTGGAAGACATTGAAAAAATCATCTCACAAGTGCCAGAACAACGTCAAACACTTCTATTTTCAGCAACTATGCCGCCAGCAATCAAGAATATTGGCGTGAAATTCATGAAACAACCAGAACATGTGAAGATTAAAGCCAAAGAAATGACGGCTGATTTAATTGATCAATATTATGTACGTTCAAAAGACTTTGAAAAATTTGACATTATGACACGTTTACTAGACGTGCAAACCCCAGAATTGACCATTGTCTTTGGTCGGACAAAACGCCGTGTTGATGAACTTGCCCGCGGGTTAGAAGCGCGTGGTTACAAAGCAGAAGGCATCCATGGCGACCTATCACAACAAAAACGGATGAGCGTTTTACGTTCATTCAAAAATGGTAACTTAGATATCTTAGTGGCAACAGATGTAGCAGCACGTGGGTTAGATATTTCAGGTGTCACCCATGTCTATAACTACGATATTCCACAAGATCCAGAAAGTTATGTTCACCGTATTGGTCGGACAGGTCGTGCTGGTAAAGGCGGTATGTCTGTGACGTTTGTAACACCAAACGAAATGGGTTACTTACATGTCATCGAAAACCTAACGAAAAAACGGATGACGCCATTACGTCCACCAACCGAAAAAGAAGCATTTAAAGGACAATTAAGTGCAGCTGTTGAAACCATCGAAAGTGATCTAGAAGAAAATGGTTTAGACAAATATCTAGAATCTGCTGAAGCGTTATTAGAAAAATACTCAGCGACAGACTTAGCTGCGTTATTATTAAAAACAGTAGCGAAAGATCCAGCAGATGCGGTTCCTGTAAAAATTACCCCAGAACGACCATTGCCTTCAAATAAAAAAGGCTTTAACAAAAATGGCCGTGGTGGTGGCGGTGGTAACAACCGTAATCGCAACCGTGGTGGCAATGGTAAAGGTGGCAGCTATCGTGGCAACAAAAACCATAAAGATGGCGACCGTAATTACAAAAATAGCGACCGCAAAAATAAAGATCAACGTGGCGGCAAACGTCATAACGATAAAAAACGTGGTTTCGTCATTCGCGAAAACGCCAAATAATCAAAAGAGCGAGTGTTCCGTCTATGAATGGAATACTCGCTCTTTTTTGGTAGATAATCGTTAAATAGAAAAACTCAAAAAAAGTAAAAAAGGCATCAAAATGATATAGAAAAAGAAAAACGCCAAAATTATCCAAGTTTTCAACGGGGAAGTTAGATTGAAGAGTTTCAGTTTTTGTTGTAGCAAATGAATGGTTATAATCCAAGCCAGTTGCAAGAGAAAAAATAGGCTGGGATTTTTAAAGAAGATTGGAAATATGTAGAGCAACAAAGCAAAAATAAACAGGGCGCAACGAAGTAACTTTTTTTGCCGAGAAGTTAAAGTCATACATTTTTCTCCTTTTTCTTTTTATTCTCCCATAAGTAGCCAAAATTTGCTATAAAATATCAGAACATCCGCTTAGTTTCCTGATTTTTTTCCGATACTTCTTAGTTGTTTTCTTACTTTTATAAAAATTCAGAAAAATTTTATAAAAATGTAAATAGGAAGAAAACGTATGGTACTTCAATTTGTGTGAGGATCTTGTAAAACATTCTTTATTTTTTTAGCGAATCAGTGGAAAAATTTTGAAATTTTGTTAAAATGAAAGGTAATTCGGAGTAACTATATTAAATAGGAAGTAAGGCGGAAAATGATAAAGGGAATTGGTATTGACGCAGTAGAATTAAGTCGGATAAAACCGATTGTTGAAAAACAAGGATCATTTATTCAACGGGTTTTAACACCTAACGAATTGACCCTTTTTGAAAAGTTATCTACAAAACGTCAAATAGAATTTTTAGCTGGTCGTTTTGCTTGTAAAGAAGCGTTCTCTAAAGCATGGGGCACAGGGATTGGTAAAGTTGGTTTACAAGATATTGAGGTGCTGACTGAAAAAACAGGTGCACCATACGTAGCAAACTCGCCCCATAATGGTAAAGTGTTTGTCTCGATTACGCACACAGATACTATGGCGATTGCACAAATTGTTTTAGAAAGCGAATAACAGAAGCAACGAAGAAAGAAGGATGTACAATGGTCGTTGGATGGCATCGTCCTACACGGTTACATATCGATACGCAAGCAATTACTGAAAATGTCCAAAAGGAATGTCAACGTTTGCCAGAAGGAACCGCTTTATTTGCGGTTGTAAAAGCGAACGGCTATGGGCATGGCGCCGTAGAATCCGCCAAAGCGGCGAAAAAAGGTGGCGCGACAGGTTTTTGTGTCGCCTTATTGGATGAAGCAATTGAATTGAGAGAAGCAGGTGTTCAGGACCCCATTTTAATTTTGAGTGTGGTAGACTTAGCTTATGTGCCTTTGTTGATTCAATATGATTTATCTGTAACGGTAGCTACACAAGAATGGTTAGAAGCTGCTCTTCAACAACTAACGCCTGAGAGTAACACGCCATTACGTGTTCACTTAAAAGTCGATACTGGCATGGGACGGATTGGCTTTTTAACCCCGGAAGAGACTAAGCAAGCAGTGCGGTTTGTTCAATCCCACAAAGAATTTTTATGGGAAGGGATTTTTACTCATTTTTCAACAGCTGATGAAATCGATACAAGCTATTTTGAAAAACAAGCAGGGCGTTTTAAGGCTGTTCTAGCAGTTTTAGAAGAGTTACCTCGGTATGTCCATGTTAGCAATAGTGCGACAGCGTTATGGCATCCTGATGTGCCAGGAAACATGATTCGCTATGGGGTAGCCATGTATGGATTGAACCCTTCAGGTAATAAGCTTGCCCCAAGCTATGCGTTAAAGCCGGTCTTACGTTTGACCAGTGAACTTATCCATGTAAAACGCTTAGCGGCTGGCGAAGGGATTGGCTATGGCGAAACCTACGTGACTGAAGCTGAAGAATGGATTGGGACAGTGCCAATCGGCTATGCAGATGGCTGGTTGCGTCATCTCCAAGGATTTACAGTGCTCGTGAATGGTAAGCGTTGCGAAATCGTCGGACGAGTGTGTATGGATCAATGTATGATTCGTTTAGCAGAAGAAGTTCCTGTCGGCTCAGTCGTTACATTAGTTGGAAAAGATGGCAATGAAGAAAATACGTTACAAATGGTAGCCGAAAAATTAGAAACCATTCATTATGAAGTTGCATGTACTTTCTCACAAAGAATCCCCAGAGAATATAACTAGATAGGAGGTTCCACTATGGTCAAACGCGGAGATATTTATTTTGCAGACCTTTCCCCAGTAGTGGGCTCGGAACAAGGTGGCGTCAGACCTGTCCTTGTTGTCCAAAATAACTTAGGTAATCATTTTAGCCCAACGATTATCGTTGCGGCGATCACAGCCAAAATGGCAAAGCCAAAATTGCCAACACATATCGGGATTAATTCTGATGAAACAGGCATTGAAAAAGATTCAGTGATTCTTTTAGAGCAGATTCGAACAATCGATAAGGGTCGCTTGAAAGAAAAAGTTTGTCATTTGAGACTTGATATTATGGAAGAAGTTGATCGTGCCTTAGGCATCAGTGTTGGACTTAGTAGCGATTCAGCCCCAGCAAAAGCAAATTCAGCTACATAAAGAACGATAGCTACTATGAAATCAACAAAGACTAATTGAATTTTTTTAAAAGCGACTGATCTAGTTCGGTTCGCTAAACATAGTTTGAGTAAAAGCGAGAGAGATGGCCAAGTGGCATCTCTCTTTTTTTGTTTTATATTTTAAAAATTAAAATATAAATATAAAATATAAAATTTTATCATCGTATTTTAAATAAAGTTGTTGGCAAGGCTCAAACGGAATGTTACAATCAATACTATATAGAGTTTTTAAAGAGCGTAACAGGTGATTTTACAAGTTTTGATTGTCGAACTATGACATAAAGGAGATTATATTTGTATGATGATTGTTGTACTTTTAATGAGTAGTTGCTTATTTTTATTTGTAAGCTATCAATTGTATTTGCGATTACTTGTCGAAAAACTGGATTCAGAGGACCGGACATTAAAGAGGAAAATAAATTTCTATAAGTATCAGAAAAATAGTCGTTTAATGATTTATTTATTGTTTAGTATTTGTCTACTTAGCGTATTATTGTTAGGAATTGTTTATACATATTATCAATTAAATCAACGAAATATCCGCATGGAACAGCGGATCGAGCGTTTGGCACAAGGCCAAGTTGCTCAAGGTGACAAAATAAAAAAACAAGCGATTAAAAAAACAGCCTTAAATCAGTTTCCCTGGAAGCAAGCTGTTTCGGCAGAATCGGCCGCTGTCTTGACTAATTATGAATTACAATTAGCGCGTGAATGGCGTCCTTACCTCGGGGAGACGAGTATCACAATGATTAGAAGTGAAAAAACACAAACCTTGACACTGTCTGTTTTTTCAGTTGGCTTAAGTTACCATGAATTTCAAACAGGCCAAGACAATATTGTAGCACTTATTGCAGCGTTGAATTCAGTTAAAGAAATTACCATGATTGATTTTAATTTTACTTATCGAGATCAAGAGCAAACCCTTGTCAAATCCATTGATACGTATGCTCGTGAGACGTTGGAAACAAATTTGGAGCCTGTCGTGATTAGTTAAAAGGACGAGAGAAAGGACATATAGATGACAAAAAGACGTTTAATCAAAAAAATTAAAGATATTTCGGATGATACGCTTGAAAAAGAAGTCTTTTTTCAGCCAGGATTCGAACCAGAAAAAATAATTAGCGGAATCAAACCAGAACAACAGGAAAAAGAAATGGCGACGTTAATAGAAAGGCTCGCCTACTATCAGAAAAAAGAAACAGCCTTTAAAAAACTTCAAGAAGAAAATGAGCAATTAAAGAACCAACAAGAAACGGAAAAACAAGCATTAGAAGAAAAAAATCAGGCATTACTTGAAACACTAAATCAAAAGGAACATGAAATTTTTGAATTGGAAGAGCAACTGGAAACGAACAGTGAAACCACGACAGAGGCTACCACTCTTCAAACAAATCTGCAAAACGCAGAAAAACAATTAACCACTGTACATAATCAAATGGAACGTTTAGAAAGTGAATTAACGCAGCAAGTGGCAGAATTAGAAAAAGAATCGGCTGAACAGCAACAACATATCCAGACATTACACAACCAGTTAGCAGAAGAAAAAGGAAAGTTGGAGAAAAAAGGAGATATTACAGGAATGGAAAAGCAAGTAGAAACGTTAACGACAGAATTAGAAGAAAGCACAACGACTCAACAAGCATTGCAGGAACAAATTGAAAAACTAACTGTACAATTACAAAAAGTAGAAGCCGAAAAACAAACCTTACAAGAGGCTGCCCAACAAGAAGTGATTGTGAAACAACGCATGGAGGAGTTAAAGAATGAGCTTCAAAATAGTTTACAGCAAAAAAATGAAGCAGAAGTAAAACTAGGTCGACTACAAGGTGTCAATGACAAACATCTTGCTGAAAAGCAAGTTTACGAAGGGGAATTAGCTGCTCTAAGAAAAGAAGTAGAGGCCAAAGAAGACAGTTTAGAACAAGTTCAAAAAGAATTGAAGACACTACAAGCCGTTTCAAAAAATATTGAACCGAGTAGTGAGCAGTTAACAGAACTGCTACGCGCAAAACAGCAAATTAACGATTTATTAATGAAAAATCAGCAATTACAAGAAGAGGCTTTAAAATCGCAACAAGAAATTGGCGAAGTGATGGTTTCTGCCAAAAAAGAAGCCAATCGGATTGTTAATGAAGCGAAAGTAGAAGCAAAACACCTAATCAATTCCGCAGAATTAGAAATGTTAAATATTGGTAACCGAGCGAAAAGTATTTCGAATGAAGTCGAAGCATCAAAAGTAGAAGTACTTGAGATTTATCGCGAATTAGAGGAACGCTTAACTAAACTGACACGTCTTGAACAAGATAACTATTAATAAAATGGTCAGTAAAAAGTTAACGGGAACAAGGAAACTACATTGTCTTGGGGTCCTTTTTTTAGCTGTTACATTAAGTAGCTCCGCAGAAAGATTACAGGCTGCTGCTGTCTCAAAGGAAGAGCAGTCGCTAAGGCAACCGCTTATCAGGAAAAACATAGTAACAGAGAAGAGCGAATATCTTGTAGAAGCAAATCAAAGTATTTGGGAGCTGGCACAAGATGCGCAGAAACCATTGAATCAGTTTATGAAGGAAAACCAGTTACGTAGTAGTTATATAAAAAAAGGAACGCAATTAGCTAAATAGAAAAAAGGAGCAAGAAAGGAAAAGTTTATTTAAGAAGCTTTTCCTTTTAAGAAAACGATGGAAGAATGGATAAAGCCCGTTATGCGAACAATTTGCCACATTAAGCGCGCCTTCTTGAAGCAAAAGTTGCCTGCGACATATCAGCTAAAAAAGCAAAAGGCTAACACAGCAATGGAATATTTGCTTGAGCAAACAGATAACCATCAATCAATAAGAGGACCGAAAAGAAAAATGACCGCTGAAGAGATTAAAAAAAAGCGGCAAGCCTACCAAAAGAAACAACGCATCCAAGTCGTTAAATTTTTTATGCCAGCTATTCTTTTCGCCATTTTTGTGTTCTTTTTTGTGTTAAAGACATCTAGCTACCCAATTGCTGGGCAATCCATGAAGCCGACACTTAACGCAGGGGAACGAGTCTTAGTACAACGGACGAAGCAAGTAACAAGGTACGATGTGATTGAATTTAAAGCACCGTTGGCTAGCACAGGTACGTACGTCAAGCGAATTATCGGGGTTCCTGGTGATCGAATTTGGGTAAACGAGGGAAAACTTTATCTTTCAGAAGAACCTATAGCAAGCGATAATGAGGCACTGCCTGAGAATGCCAGTCGTTTTGACTTATCAGAAGAAGCGGCAGCCCAACTTCGCCTGTTTCAGAAGATTCCAGCTGGTCATTACTTTGTCTTAGGGGACAATCGTACGCATTCAAGTGATAGTCGTACGTTCGGCTTTGTCGAGATACAAGCGATTGAAGGAATCGTGGTGTTTAAAATGGCGCCGTTTAAGGAAATAGGGAAAGTAAAATAAAAAGCTTAAGTCAGCCATTTAAGAGTAGGGCACTTAAGCTTTTCTTTTTAGAGATTATTTGCCCAATAATAATTGAATGATTTTTTCAATTGATTGTAGGTCGTAACGATTACTAATATCTGAAAAAATATAGTAATGGTCATACTGGGCAACGAGCGGTTCATTATTGGTATTCATTAAAAGCAAATCATAATGGTTTTCTGCGTTGTAAGGCTCAATTTTCAGCGGATATTTTCCAGCGATACTCTGTTGTATTTTTTGTGCTACCAACTCGCTATAACCACTGCTCAGTGAGTGATAAACACCAATCGTTATTTTTTTTTTCATTTAATTCAGCAATGTGATTCAAAATAAGTGTATAATTAATTTCAGTAAATTGATTTTGGTACTTAGAAGCAGTGTCTTTTGTGGCAAAGTTCGTTGTAGCGATCTCCACTAATTCGTAAACTTCACTTTCGCTAAAAGGATGACGTAAGACTTTCAAAAGTGACTGAATTGTCCAATAATCAAAGGGTAAAATAAATCCTGAAAAATAATAGAGTTGCGCATGTAATTGGAAAAGTAAATTTTCAATATAAAGTAGCCGAATAGGCAGCACGTAATGGGATAAATAACCACGTGCTTTAAGGTACGTTAAAATGACCCGGTTCATTTCGTTAAGATACGTTTTTTCAATTCGTTGTTGTTTTGCTAAACGAAAGGCGAAAGCAGCATTCGCAGAATAATTATGCATGGAACAAAAAAAGTCATAAAACATATAGGCTTCGTTGATTGTATATGGACGGTCGATTCTTTTCATATATGTATGTATAGATAAATTAATTTCTTCAAATAAAGGTCGATCGAGTTGGACATCATGTGGACTAATCGTTGGCAGGGGTTCTAAAACCATGCGACGAAAAGAAATTTTCATCCAAAGTTTAATTTGGAGAATTTCTGTATGGTCAAAGGTAATTCTGGGGATTTCTTGTAGTATCTCGATTAATCCTAGGTATTGATTGGCCAGTTCTTTTTCTAAATCTGTTTTTTCTTCAAAGATAAACCAGAAAAAATTAAAAAAGAAAAAGCGAATTTGTTTTTCTTCGCCGACAAGTTTTCCTCGTTTGATACGCAAATTAAACTCATTGAGTAAGTCATTTAATTCAACAATTTTTCGATAATAGGTAGCAGAGCTAATGGCATAATTCTGTTGGAAATACCCGCCATTTATTTCATTTTTATGGAAGAGTTGCTGGACCATGTGAAACTTAATAGATTTATCTAAGAACAACATGATCATTGCTTTCATGGAAAAGGTAGGCGCTTTATTTAGATATAGAGTGTCACCTAATACTGTTAAGGTGAGGTTTTCTTGAAGTTGCTCTTCTTTCAAAAATTGCTCTAAAAAAGAAAGATATTCATTCAATGTTGGTAAACTAATATTGAAAAAATCTACTAATTCATTTCGTGTCGCTCGGCCTTTATTATTATATAGGAACAATAAAATATCATTCATGTAATCATAAGGCTTTTCTAAAAAATCTCGTTTTAGCATCGTTACTCACCTCTCTTTTAAGAATACTGTATCTATGATAAAATGGCAATAAACAACTGATAAAAAGATTGTTTTTTGAGGTGTTTTTTATTATCGTTGAGAAAAAGAAATAAAAAGAAAAAACAAAGTATTTAAATGATAACAAAATAATTAAAATGAAGGAGCGATAGAACATGAACAGCGTGGTGAACTTTAGAGATATTGGAGGATTTCCAACGCAACAAGGCACAGTTGTCAAGACAGGGCATTTTTTTCGGAGTGGTGAACTCGTCAATGTTGCACAAGCGGATCAACAGAAACTGGTAGAGGACTATCAAATTAAACGAATCTATGATTTTAGAAGTGCAGCGGAAACGCAAGAACGACCAGATGATTCAATTCAAGGAACCAACTATCTACATATAGATATTTTGGCCGATATTCAGGCGCAGACTGCTTCATTAGAAGGAATGCTTAAAACGGTTGGTTCACCCGATGAAGCAATGGACATGGCTTATAAGGAAATGGTTCTTTCCAATTCGGGGCGCAAAGGTTACCAAACATTTTTTGAAAACTTTTTAAGTTATCCACAAGAAGCTATTTTATTTCATTGTTTCGCAGGAAAAGATCGAACAGGAATCGGCGCAGCCTTGATATTAAGTGCTTTAGGTGTGGAACATTCTTATATTTTAGAAGATTATTTAAAGACGAACGAGCAAAGAAAAACCGCTAACGAGCAAATTATTGCGCAATATCAAGCAAATGGAACGTCTCCAGCAGAAATTCAACAATTAGAAACGCTACTTTATGTGAAAAAAGAGTACTTAGCGACCGCTTTACAGGCGATTGAAAAAGAATTTGGTTCGGTAGAGGGCTATTTAAAAGAGGGACTCGGCTTACCTTTATCCGCCAAAAAAGATATGCTAAGTCTGTACACAAAATCATAGATCCTAAAAAAAGGACTATCCTTTCTAAAAAAGAAGTTTTATAATAGAAAAGAATCTGTTTGTAAGGAGGGATAGGGAATGAAAGAAGGACAAGAACAATTCTTAACGTTCATACTAGATCGAACAAAAGAAGATAAAAAAGAAAAAATGCAAGCGCTACTTGCAGAAATGTTTGAACGCCAACAAACAGGCAAATTAGATAAAATGTACTTGATGACAAAAGCACCAAAACTTTTGGCTTATTTAAAACCAGAAGCCATTGATGAAGTTAAACAAGTCGTTTCGGAATTTTCTGAAAATATGAAATAAACAAACTTAGCTTGAACTTACGACATTTTAAAAATGTGTCGTAACATTCAAGCTTTTGTTTGTTATTCTCTTGTATTTTATGCTAAAGTTATTCAGGCACAAAAAAAAGCAGGTGATTTTATGAAACATATAAAAAATACATGGGAACTATTTATTTTAGATTGGAAAAGAATTTTTAAAAACCCAGTAGCAACATTTTTGATTGTTGCCTTAATGATTATTCCATCATTATATGCATGGTTTAACATTAAAGCACTATGGGATCCGTATTCAAATACAGGAGAGTTACCAATAGCGGTCTATAGTGATGACCAAACAGCAACTTTTCAAGATAAATCGGTCAATATTGGTGATGAAGTCTTGAAAAACTTGAAGAAAAACAAGCAATTAGGTTGGCGTTTTGTTGATTCGAAAAAGGAATTAGATAAAGGGGTCCAATCAGGAAAATATTTTGCCGGGATTTATTTACCTAAAGATTTTTCCAAAGATTTGCTAAGTTTTACTTCTGGTGATATCAATAAACCTAAAATTGAATATTCAATCAATGAAAAAATTAATGCAATTGCACCGAAAATTACGTCAAAAGGGGCTTCTTCCATTCAGTCACAAATTTCGGAAGAATTCATCAAAACGGCAAGTAGTACGTTAATCAAAACATTCAATGATATTGGCTATGATATTGATAAAAACATGGTTAGCATTCAAAAAGTTAAGAGCATGATTTTAGATACAGATGCCAACATTGGAACCATTGACACGTACGCAAAACAAGTCACAGACTTACATGGTAAGATGCCTGAGCTAAAAGAAAAATTAGCGAAAGCCAACGATGCGATGAAATATTTACCTGAAGTTGATGCTTTAGGAGAGAAGATTGTTGAGCTAAATGGCAAAATGCCAAGCATCAAAGAACAAGCTAGTGTTATTTTGACGTTACAAGAAAAAATTCCAGAAATTCAAAACGCTGGCCGACAAATTGCTATGATTGATGAAGACTTTGCCTCTGTGGAACAAACAATGAGCGAAGGAATCCAAGAAGCAAAACAAGGTTTAGAAATCATTCAACAAGTTCAAACGGCGTTACCAGATATTCGTAAACTAGGTGATCAAGCCAATGATTTAGGGAATGTCACATTAGATGGCGCCACTCAATTGGAAAAGGCTTTACCTGGAATTACTCAAAGTGTGGGGACGATTTTAAAAGCAATTGGAACAATTAGCGCTGGTGTAAATACAGCACTAGAAGATTTAAAAAATCATCGTTTACCAGTTGAAGAAAGAGAAGCAATTAAGCAACAACTGTCTGAAAGCTTAGGAAAACAACATGAAAATATCCAACAGCTGATTCAACTGTTTACGCAAATACAAGAAGCCACAGGTAACACTGATTTACAAGACACAATAAATAGATTGAATACGATTGATGGTATTGTAGTTAGATTAAAAACTGATGTTGATAACATTGATGTGAATGCGGTAACTGATAAACGATTGGAAGAAATTCAAAATGAAGCTCAACAAGTAGAAGCAACCGTCAATAGTATTAACCCTAATGCGATTGAAAACACAGTAAAAACGATTTTAGACAAATTAATTGCTACCATCCAAAACGCTCAAGGTCAACTAAACAAAGCGCAACAAATTGACTTTGAAGGATTATTGAGCTCAACAAGTCAAACGGTCACTAATGCGATTTCTTTATTAGAAAAATATCAAGCCGAAATGCCGGCAATTAAACAAGAAATTCATGATGCAAATACGATGTTGAATGGCAATATGGAAACCATTGTCAATGGCATTAATCGTGGTGCTGATTTGTATAAAAACGATTTACCAGTCATTCAAGACAAAGTCAGCAAAGCGGCAGCCTTTATGCAAAATGACTATCCAGGTATCCGAAAAGATTTAACGAATACCTTGAAAACAGTCAATGAGAAAATGCCAGATGTTGAAGCGGCCTTAGACAAAGCCAACGAGCTGATTATTAATGATTGGCCAAATATCAAAACAGGATTACACAAAGCAGCGAATGCAATCCGTAAAGGTGAAAAAGAAGTTGATTTAGGCGAAATTCTTAAATTACTAAAATTAGATGCCAATAAAGAAAGTGACTTCTTTACACAACCAGTTGAAGTCAAAGAACATGCTGTTTATCCGATTGCTAATAATGGTTCGGCAAGTACCCCATTCTATACAGCTTTGTGTTTATGGGTTGGCGCTGTGTTATTCTCAAGTGTTGCGACAACAGATGTTTATCTTGAAGGAAAAGATAAAAAACGCTTTTCTAAACGGGAACAATTTTCAGCACGGATGTTTACTTTCATTGTCATGGGGATTGGTCAAGCACTGATTGTAACCTTAGGTAATTACTTTGCGTTAGGCGTAGATGTTCGTAATCCAGCGTATAGCGTCTGGTTTGCGGTATTGATTGCCATTACGTTTATGATAATGGTTTATGTGCTTGTTGCTCTCTTTGGCAATGTAGGGAAAGGAATTGCGATAATAATCTTGGTACTATCCATCTCTGGTGGGGGTGGGAACTACCCAATTCAAGTCTCAGGTAAATTCTTCCAAATGATTAATCCGTTCTTGCCGTTTACGCATGCCGTGAACTTGCTAAGGGAATCAGCAGGAGGCATTTACTGGCCAAATGCTTGGTTTGCAATTTGGATTATGGTGGGGATTTCAGTCGTCTTTAGTATTGGCGGTGCAATTCTTTATCCACATCTGGAACACAGATCGAAAAAATTTGCGGCTTTAGCGCAAAAGAGCCATTTATTCCATTAAAAAACAAAAAGCTGAAAACGTCTCTAGCGTTTTCGGCTTTTTGTTTTTCTTTATTTTCAAGGCAACCCTAACAAAGAAGTTTTGGGGGCTCTTGCTTTTGACTTTTTGGCAATGCTAAATAATAAAATCTCCCTCAGAAAGTGAGGTTTTTTGTGTACAAATGTATAAAAAGGTTTTATAGTATTTTTTTAAGAAATAAAAAGTGGGTAGGGGTTGTAAAATGATTCAAGCATTGCTTCAACGATATGAGAAAAAAATTGAACGTCGTAAATTGGAAAAACGAACAGCATTCGGTGCTTTTGCCGGGCGGATTGGGCTTGTTTCTAATTTATTTTTATTCGTTAGTAAATTTATGATTGGCTTGCTTTCAGGTAGTGTTTCAATCATGGCAGATGCCATTAATAGCTTGTCCGATACTATTTCTTCAGTTTTAACATTAGTCGGTTTTTATATTGCTGGTAAGCCAGCGGATAAAGAACATCCCTATGGCCATGAACGTTTTGAATATATTAGTGGAATGCTTGTATCATTAGTGATTACGTTTATTGGGTTTGAGTTTCTAACGACCTCCGTTGATCGCATCCTGCATCCAGAATCAATCAAGGTGACACCCATTTTATTTGCTGTTTTAGCTTTATCAATTGGGATTAAAATTTGGCAAGGGCTGTTTTACAAAAAAGTATCAGCAAAAATTGATTCTCAAGCATTAGTTGCTTCTGCTAAGGATAGCTTTAATGATGTTTATACTACATTAGCTGTTTTGATTTCTGCATTTATTGAAGGCGTCACTGGTTTGCGAATTGATGGATATATTGGTTTTTTAATTGCTGCATATATTATTTATAGTGGCTTGCAGTTAATTCGCGAATTTATTAATGAGTTGATGGGCATGCGTCCGAGCCAAACAGAAATTGATGAAATGAAAAATGTCTTATCAAAAATGGAAACAATTGTAGGATATCACGATTTACTGATTCATAATTATGGTCCTAGCCAAACGTTTGCGTCTGTTCACATTGAAATTGATGATCGCTGGGATTTAAATAAAGCCCATCAGACAATCGATGCGATTGAAGCGAAGTTTAAAGAAGAATTAGATGTTAACCTTGTTTGTCATATTGATCCAGTGAATTTGTATGACCCAACACAACAATTTGTTCATCAAACAATCAAAAAGATTATTCGTTCTTTTGATGCGTCTTTAAAAGTCCATGATATCCGCTTAGTTACCCATGGTGAAGAACCGAAGATTTTGTTCGACTTGGTTTTACCTACAGAATCAAAATTATCTGAATTTGAACTGGGTGTGGAAATTCAGCGGCAAGTTTATGAAAAAATTGGTCGTTATAAAGTGGAAATTACCTTCGATCATACGTACTTGTTACAATAAAAGGGAATAATTACCTAAGTTTTTAAGCGAGAGCCAAAAGGTCAAATAGACTTTTAGCTCTCGCTTTTTTGTTTAGAAAATGCAAATCCTTTTGTTATCTGGATTCTCTTGATAAGATAAAGGAAGCGGGGGGCTGTAAATGAGATTATGATTAAAAAAAGATGGTGATTTTTTTATCTTTTTCAGTAACAAAAATCAATTGACTTTTCATTGTGAGAAGCGTAGCATATGGATTTGTTTGATAAAAAATAATGAAAAAAGTGAGCGGGTCACTCTAGAGAAAAGGAGTCGAAAAAAATGGCGGATTTAAAACGACTGTTCATTGGGAAACCATTGAAATCAGCCGAAAATGATGAACATAAATTAAGCAGATTTGCAGCGCTTGCGTTGTTATCTTCTGATGCACTTTCATCCATTGCGTATGGTACAGAACAAATAGTGGTGGTTCTGGTTACTTTGTCGGCGGCTGCGATTTGGTATTCATTGCCAATTGCTGCATTTGTTATTATTTTACTTATTTCTTTAACATTGTCGTACCGACAAATTATTCATGCGTATCCGCATGGCGGCGGCGCATACGTTGTTAGTAGTGAAAACCTCGGCAGAAATGCCGGTTTATTGGCTGGTGGTTCGTTGTTAGTCGATTATATGCTAACAGTAGCCGTTTCAGTTTCAGCGGGTGCAGAGGCGATTATATCGGCGATTCCAGCGTTATATGGCCATCAAGTAGCAATTTCTATTGGGATTGTGATATTGATTACCTTAATGAACTTGAGAGGCCTGCGAGAATCTGCTTCGTTCTTAATGTTGCCAGTGTATAGTTTTATCGCAATTATTACCTTACTGATTGTTGTTGGGCTATTTAAAATTGTGACTGGCGCACAGCCATTGAATGCGACAGCTTTACCAGGAGCCGTGGTTCCAGGAATTTCTATTGCCTTAGTTCTACGGGCTTTTTCATCTGGTTCTTCTTCCTTAACAGGGGTTGAAGCAATCAGTAATGCAGTGCCATTCTTTAAGAAACCACGAGCAAAAAATGCTGCTGGGACGTTAGCGTTAATGGCAACGATTTTAGGGTTCTTCTTCGTGGGGATTACGTTTATTAACTATTGGTATGGGATTGTGCCAAAAGAAGAAGTGACAGTTCTTTCACAAATTGGGAAAGCGGTCTTTGGTCAAAATATTTTATATTATTTATTACAGTTTGCGACAGCCTTAATTTTAGCGGTTGCCGCTAACACAGGATTCTCAGCCTTTCCAGTTTTGGCTTATAACTTAGCCAAAGATAAGTTTATGCCGCATATGTATATGGATCGTGGCGACCGTTTAGGCTATTCAAATGGTATTTTAACTTTAGCTGCTGGTTCCATTGTTTTATTATTGATTTTCCAAGGTTCCACAGAACGTTTAATCCCATTGTATTCCATTGGTGTGTTTATTCCGTTTGCTTTGTCTCAATCGGGGATGGTTGTAAAATGGCGAAAAGAAACTAAAAATTGGTTGCCAAAATCAATTGCTAATATTGTCGGCGCCTTTATCTCTTTCGCGATTATCGCCATTTTGTTTATTTATCGATTAGGGGACATCTGGCCGTTCTTTATTATTATGCCAGTGTTGATTTATGCATTTTATCGGGTCAACACTCACTATAAAAATGTGGCGGAACAGCTACGTTTAGAAGATGGGGCACAGTTGCATGAGTTTGACGGGAATACAGTTATTGTTTTAGTAGGGAACGTAACCAAGGCAAATGTCGGCGCCTTGAACTATGCGCGTTCCATTGGTGATTATGTTGTTGCCATGCATGTCTCAATGGATGAAAACGTTGAGAAGGAAAAAGAAATTCAGGAAGAGTTTAAAAAACACTTCCCGGACGTTCGTCTATCAATTGTCCATTCTTCGTATCGTTCACTGCAAAACCCTATCTTACGTTATGTTGATTTGGTTAGTAAAAATGCCACGAAGCATAACTACAGTACAACAGTTTTAGTACCACAATTTGTACCAAATAAACGTTGGCAAAATATTTTGCATAATCAAACAAGTTTACGCTTGCGGATTCGTTTAGCGTGGCGGGAAAATATTATTGTGGCTACCTATAGTTATCACTTGAAAAAATAAAAAAAAAGTCTGCCATCTTTTGATGGCAGATTTTTTTATTGACGTAATTGTTTTTGATAAATTCTAGCGCAAGACTGCTCTTCAGTGGTTACCATTGTCAAAAATTCCCAGTCATATCTTTCATAAAAAGTAGTATGGTCTGTAAGCAGATAAAGCTTTTTAAATCCAGAATTAGCAAGAAAATCACCAACTGTTGTTAAAAGAATTCCTGCTAAGCCTTGGTGACGAAATGTTGGTTCGACATACAATGCACAAAGGTTTGGCGTAAGGTCTGCACGATTGTGGAAGTCATTATCAATTACGCCCACGCCTGCAACGATGTCCTGCTGTTTATTCAAGCAGACCCACCAATGTGGTACGTGGTTTTCGCTAGTTAGCATTTCCTGCATACTTGCTTGATACGCTTCAGCGGGGATTTGCCACTTTTGGCTAAACCATTGAGCAGCTGACGGAATTAAGTGTGGTTGTTGGTTTAAATCGATAATAGTATAGTTAGACATTATTAATCTCCTAGATAAAAGAACAGATCCCATTGAAAAGAAACAATGTTGGATCTGCTCTGCATTTTTTATTAATTGGAATGTTTGCTAGCTGGGTCTAAACGCCGTTCAATAATCCCTAGAACCCAATCTGTGATAATCGCCATAAAGGCCGTTGGTAAGGCGCCGACTAAAATAATAGAAGCACCATCTGTGGCATTGGTTCCACGAATAATAATATCCCCTAAACCACCAGCACCAACGAAAGCACCAATCGCAGTAATCCCGATTGCGACGACTAACGCATTTCGAATACCTGCCATGATTACTGAAACAGATAAAGGCAACTCGACCATATAAAGAAGTTGTACTTTTGTCATACCCATTCCTTTACCAACATCTAAAATATTGCGATCCACTTGAATCATGCCAGTGTACGTATTTTTGATAATTGGTAGGAGAGAATAAAGGAAGACCGTTACAACCACCGTGTTGACACCTAAGCCCATCCCCAACATTAAAATCGAAAGCATTGCCAAAGCTGGTACTGTTTGGATAATGTTCGCTAAACGGATAATCCAGTTGGCTAAGCTACGTTTACGTGAAATCATAATCCCAATAGGAATCCCGACAATTGCAGCAAAGATTACGCCATAAATCGAAATTAAAAAGTGACGTAAAAATTGTTGAAAGACGTAGCCGCCATTTTGTTGGAAATAGTAGATAAATTGTTGGAATAAATTCATATTATTCATCTGTTACTCCCCCTCAAAATAGTTATTTTCTTTTAAGAAACGTTCGGCTACGACCGCAGGTTCAATTAAATCATTATCTGCTTGATAGTTCAATTCTTGCATTTTTTTGGTAGAAATTTTACCATCTAAGCGATTTAATACATCTTTAATTTCCGGCGTTTCTTTTAATAATTTGTCACTAACCACAGGAGCGGCATCATAAGGCGGGAAGAAGCGCTTGTCATCTTTTAACATGACTAAATCGTAACTACCAATCCGGCCATCTGTTGAGTAACCTAAGATAACGTCCATTTTTCCAGCGTTGACTGCATCGTACACCAAGCCAATTTGCATTGGTAAAATAGATTTAAATTGGAAGTTGTATTCCTTTTTAAAGCCTTCATAACCGTCGCCTTCACGTGTGATCCACGCAGTATCGACACCAGCAACTAATTTGTCTGCGACTTTCCCTAAATCACTGACTGTTTTTAAATTGTATTTCTCAGCCGTTTCTTTTGTAACTAAGAATACATAAGTATTTTCAAATCCATATGAAGGGAACCAAGTTTGTTGATAACGTTTTTCAAATTCTGATTGAACTAGGTTAAACGCTTTTTTAGGGTCTTTTTCCGCTGGTAAGCCAAGCGTAGTAGTCACGTCAGTACCAGTATAACGAGCTGCAGAAATTGAGGCATCTCCGTTTAACATTGCTTGGTGATTGATGGTAGTAGTGGCTAAGTTGTTAATCACATTTGTTTTTTTATCTGTGTAATGCTCAACCATATCCGCTACAATGCTCCCTAAAATCTGCGCTTCTGAAGTAATCCCACCTGTAATGGCGACAGTGTTATCATCAGAAGTTGAAGCGAGACCAGGTAAAGAACAACCTGCCAATAAAAGTAAACTGCTTAAGAAGAGTAAGCTTAACTTGAGTTTCTTTTTCATCATTATTCGCCCTCCCTTAAAGCTTTTGGCGTTAAACGATTTTCTAATAATCCAAGAAGAACATCTGCTAAAAGCGCTAAAATAGTTACCGGAATAGTCCCGCCAAAGATTAATTCTGGCTGATAGTTATTTAATCCACTGAAAATCATATCACCAAGACCACCTGCACCAATATAAGAAGCCAGTGTAGCCCAAGCAATGACATAGACAGCAGCTAAACGAATGCCGGCCATAATTGTTGGCATGGCAATGGGTAATTCAACACTAAAAATAGACTGTAAATTGGTCATACCCATGCCTTTAGCAACATCTCGGTAATTTTCATCGACATTTTTCATTCCGATATACGTGTTTCTTAAAATAGGTAGAAGGGAATAGATGAATAGCGCGATAATAGCGGGTGTTTTGCCGACACCAAAAATTGGAATCATCAAAGCTAATAAAGCCAACGAAGGAACCGTTTGTAAGGCACTTGTTAAACCAATGACAATATTGGCTACTTTGGGCAAACGTGTTAACCAAACGCCAACGGGCACAGCGATAGCGACCCCTAATAAAAGTGCAAAGAATGAAATATAAATATGTTCAATACTTTTTGAAATCATTTCTGATCCATATTCTTGAAAGAAGCTACTCATTGCTTACGCCTCCTCTTTATCAGTTTCGGACTCGCTTTGTTTTGCTTCTACAGCTTCACTAATCGTTGTTTCATCGCCCCAGATAACATCATAAACAATGTCAACAAGGGAAGCACGTGTTAAGATGCCCACCACTCGTTTTTGTTCATCAACGACTGGCACATATTTTAAGCCACGTTTTAAGATTCTTTGTAAAGCATCACGTAAAAGAGCGGTTTTTTGAACAAAGAAGACATCTTTATTCAAGATATCACCGACACTAGAAGCTTTGCCACGTTGCTGATCTAATGTTTCAACATCGATAAAGCCTTTAAGCACATGGGAATTATCAACAACTAATAAGGTATCAACCCGTTTTTCACGCATCAATTTAATCGCTTCTTGTAAAGATTTTTCCGGCGTGATAGTAATTGCTGAATTTAACATGACTTCATCAACAGTGGTGAAATCAGGTTTAGCTTGTAATAAGCGATCTTCTCCGATGAGTTCTTCTACAAATTCATTGGCTGGATGACGTAAGATATTATCTGGTGTGTCAAATTGAATTACTTTGCCTTCGCTCATAATGGCAATTTTATTTGCTAATTTCAACGCTTCATCCATATCATGGGTAACAAAGACAATAGTTTTTCCTAAACGTTCTTGCAAATCTTTCACTAAATCTTGTAATGAATCACGGGTGATAGGATCTAAAGCGCCAAAAGGTTCATCCATTAGAATAATATCTTGATTGGCAGCTAAAGCCCGCACAACGCCGATTCTTTGTTGTTGTCCCCCAGAAAGTTCATTGGGATAGCGGTCCAACATTTCTCGTGGTAACTCAACCAAATCAATCATTTTTTCGGCTATCTTATTGCGTTCTTCCACAGGTACTTTTAATAATTTAGGCACTAAAACGATATTTTCACGAATGGTCATGTGAGGCATCAAGCCGATATTTTGAATGACATAGCCAATTTGGCGACGTAGCTCTACAGGATTGATTTTTTGAATATCTTGGCCATCAATTAAAATTTTTCCTTTTGAAGGGTCGGTCATGCGGTTAAGCATCCGCATTGATGTTGTTTTTCCACTACCACTTGTTCCGATGAAGCAGATAAATTCACCTTTATCGAAAGACAAATTAATGTCATCAACGGCGACTTTTCCGCCTTTATAAAATTTTGATACATGCTGAAATTCTATCAACTTACTCACCTCAACTAAATATTTTGAAAATGTATCTTATTACTAGTATGCTATAAAAATGCGATTTCGACAAATGTAATCTATTTTTAATGGGAAAAAGAAGGCGGTAAAATTTTTTTAATTCGTTCTAAAAAAAAGAAAAGATAACTATTGTTTAGTAAAAGTTGTCTGAACGAAACAAGATGTTAAAAAGAGTATTCTGAGAAGGGGGAAAAGCCGCTATAACAAAGAAAAGTGTCCTTTATAGCAAGTTGACGGGAGCTGAGTTTTTCATTAGAATGGAAAGAGAACAAGGGAATAAAATAAAAAAAGGCGCTTCATGATTTAGCGGCAACTAAATCACGAAGCCTTGAATAGTCACCTGTGCAAGTGGACCATCAAGTTGCCCGTTCAATCAATGGAAACCATTGACCACTTTTATTTTACTGAATTTTTGAAAAAATTACCAGTTTTTTTAAGAAGTAAGAAGTGGAAGAACGAAGGATGCTTTTTATGGAATGTGCAATGACGTTCAGAAAAATCTGAAGGTCATTTTTTATTCTCTTGTTCAAACATTCAAACATAGGGGAAGAGAGACGGACGTAATTTTGTCACCGATTATTACGTCCGTCTTCCGTTGTTTTCTAAAGCGTTGGTTACATGTCTTTGTAGAGGTTGGCTTCGATTGCAGTCCGTTTTGGTTCTAAAAAAGGCGGTAAAGCCAACGTTTCCCCTAAATGTTCCAGAGGCTCATCCAATGTAAAACCAGGAGTCAAAGTAGCAAATTCAACCCGATTCCCGCCTGGTTCACGAATGTATAAACTTTTAAAATATCCACGACTTACATACATTTCAATCTCCCAGCCTTGTGCTAAAGCGCGCGTGTGTAGTTCTTGTAATGCTTCATCATCAGCCACAGAAAAAGCAATATGATCCATACTGCCACGCCCCATTCGGCTTGTTTTATCCGACGTTGTTTGATGAACAGAAAAGCTTTCCGTCTCACTTAAAATAATCGTATTGCCAACTGCTTGCCAACCAAGAAATGTTTCAAAAAAGGCCAAGGTTTTTTCAGAATCTGGCACATGAAATTCAGTAGAGGTCAAACCGATAATTTGAACCGCTGCTGGAATGTCGTTAGAAACAACGAGTGTTTCTTTTAATGGATTTTCAGGAACTTCTGTCAGGATAATATGCGTATCATCTGGATCACTGAAATGTAGGCTCTTTTCTTTTTTGTTAAATGGAATTTTGTTTTCTGTTAAACGTTGTTCCCAAAAGGAAAGGCTGTTTTGGGGAATTTTTAAGCCAATCGTGGCTAAATAATTTTTTTCTTCATAGCGGTTGCCTAATAAGGGCACGATAAAAAAAGTTACTAAGCTTCCCGGCGTGCCTTGATAATCGCCATAAAAATAATGAGGCATGCGATTGTTGTCTTGATTTACGGTATTTTTGACAAAACGTAATCCTAACAATTTTGTATAGAATGATTGGTTTTCTTGACCATGACGCGCTAATAGTGAAACATGATGAAATTGAGCATGCATTTTGAGTTCCTCCTCTAAATAACTATGTATACTTACTTAAAGTAAGTATAGTGCTTCTGACATTTTTTGACAACTATTTAGTTTGATTTAGAAGGCTGACATAGCCAGAAACAAGAAAAAGTGTTAGAATAACCAAGATAAAAACTAGTAGAAAGAGTGACGGAAATGCTAAGTACAGAAGATTTTGATTTTGATTTACCAGAAGAATTAATTGCTCAAACCCCACTAAAAGATCGCGCTAGTTCACGATTATTAGTTGTAAATAAAGAAACAGGGGACATGGAGGATAAACATTTCCATGATATTCTTGATGAATTACAGCCTGGGGATGCATTAGTCATGAATAATACACGGGTACTGCCGGCCCGTTTATATGGAGAAAAACCTGAAACAGGCGGTCATTTGGAAGTTTTACTTTTAACAAATACAGAAGGCGATACATGGGAAACCTTGATTAAACCCGCGAAACGTGCAAAAGTCGGCACGGAAATTCAATTTGGCGTTGGTCGCCTAAAAGCGGTGGTTAAAGAAGAGTTGGAACATGGTGGTCGAATCATTGAATTTAAATATGATGGTATTTTCTTAGAAATTTTAGAATCGTTAGGAGAGATGCCATTGCCGCCATATATCAAAGAACGTCTAGATGACCCAGATCGTTATCAAACGGTTTATGCTGAAGAAAATGGTTCAGCTGCAGCACCAACAGCGGGTTTGCATTTTACAAAAGAACTATTAGAAGAGATCAAAGCAAAAGGTGTTCATCTCGTTTATTTAACTTTACATGTCGGTTTAGGAACATTCCGTCCCGTGAGCGTTGATAATATAGAAGAACATCATATGCATAGCGAATTCTATCGTTTAACTGAAGAAGCGGCTAAGCAATTAAATGAAGTGCGCCAAGCAGGCGGTCGGATTGTTGCCGTTGGAACAACTTCTATTCGTACGTTGGAAACAATTGGCACAAAATTTAATGGTGAAATCCAGGCTGACAGTGGCTGGACCGATATTTTTATCACACCAGGGTATCAATTTAAAGTCGTAGAGGCTTTTTCAACGAACTTCCATTTACCAAAATCTACGTTAGTGATGCTTGTGAGTGCCTTTGCAGGAAAAGACTTAACATTGGCTGCTTACCAACATGCAATTGAGGAAAAATATCGTTTCTTTAGTTTTGGCGATGCAATGTTTATTAAATAAGCGACACTTTGTGAGCAGAATACTTGGGATTGAAACAAAAATATATTATGATAAACACGTGATTTTTGGAATCACAGTAAAGGTGTGCTTTATTTTTTCTTCCCCTGTAAATAATAAAGTTAGAAACCAAAACGCTACTAGGACAAAAGTGCTTAGTAGACAATCTTAGAATAAAAAGAACGGCGCAACCACGGTTGCGCCGTTCTTTTTTTATGTAAGCAAAGATTAATTATTGAAACAACAATACGAAGAAGTGCTTTCTTCGTATTGCCGGTACTAAGTTGTACCTCGGCAACTCCAAGTACAATCAGAAAAATTGTCTTGTTAAGTACAGCTTATACTGTTTAGGCTTCTTGTTCTACATCGTCATTCAGTGTTTCTTTGAAGGTGAACACATCATCAATGGTTACGCCAAAGACGTTCGCGATGTCATGCGCAAGAAGTAATGAAGGATTGTACTTGTTTCGTTCCAGTTGAATAATTGTTTGTCGAGAGACACCGACTCGATTGGCCAAATCTTGCTGGGTCATACGAGCCATAGCACGATAAACATGAATTGAACTTTCAAACGAAGATTTTTTCTTTTTTCGCATAGCATTCCCTCCTTTAAAAGAAGATAAAATAGAATGTGCACCTTGAATATAACACATATGATTATTTGATACAAATATATTTTATTGCTTAAAAGAAAAAACCGAGCTTAAATTTAAGCTCGGCCTTGTTAACGGGAAGACATCAATTGGTTGAATAAGTGTTTACATTTCGCGATACATGTAAAGCAAAAGGTGAACGTGATGTGGTGAAACTAAAACCTTGTTTTCATACAGTTTCGACGCTTGGATGGTGGATAACTTGCGTTAGGTGATAACAGATAGGGTAAATGCTTTATAGAAACTCCATCCTTCTATAACCTTTCCCTATTTTCCGATACGAGTTATCACTAACAATTACTCTACACGTATTGTTTACAGGTGAATCTTGCAATTCTAACAACTTTGAGTTTACCGATTTTTATCTACTGAGAAAATCTTCAACCAATTGATTTGCATGTCCTCCTTACACTTAAAGAATAGCACTTTTTGGAAGCGTTTGCAAGTTATAACACTTATTAATAAGATTAAATATAATATTTTTCTGGTTATTTTATAACGTGTAAAATAAATAATTGTGCGAACTAAATAACATTGTATTTTTTGTTGTTTTTGTGTTGAATATATAGAAATAAACTATTTTTTTATCAGACAAAATGAAAAAAATGTCCATTGCTTTTTGGCTGAATTCGTTTCCTTTTTCATAAAATTCCCATAATCAAATAGAAACATTGCTGTAGCAACAACGAAAATACCAGTTTTTTCTGGACATATGAGAGAACGCTAAGCCAAAGATGAAAAAAGTTGCGTGTTCAAAAAAAATCATGTTATATTTAATAGAGACACTATTATATAGGAAGAAAAAATTAGAGGGGGAATAGGATGGAAGCTTACAAGCAATCTGTCGATACTGTCACAAAAGAAGTTTCAGTCAATACTGAAACTGGTTTAACACAACAAGAGGCCCAACAACGGCTGAAAGAAAATGGCCGCAATCAATTTGAAGAGGCTAAGAAGGATTCTGTGTTAAAGAAATTTATTCACAGTTTATCTGATTTTACAACGATTATTTTATTAGTTGCTGCGGCAATTTCGTTTTATACAGCAATCGTAACAGAACATGGCGAATATTTTGAAGGAATCTTAATTATTGCAATTGTGATTATCAATGCTGTTTTAGCCATTGTTCAAGAAGGAAATGCTGAAAAATCTCTGGCGGCTTTACAAGACATGAACAAGCAAAGTAGTGCAGTCTTACGAGATGGCAAGGTAATCGAAGTCGATGCTGAAGAACTAGTAGTAGGAGATGTTCTAGTTCTTGAAGCTGGTTCAATGATTACAGCCGATGCACGACTTATTCAAGCTTCTCAAATGCGCGTAGAAGAGTCAGCACTAACAGGGGAAAGTGAACCTGTTGAAAAAGATCCTACATACGTGGGGCATGACGATGATGGCTTAGGAGATCAAATAAATATGATTTTCAAAGGCTGTACCGTTGTGAATGGCCGCGGACGAGCAGTAGTAACTGCAACAGGAATGAATACAGAAATGGGTAAAATTGCTGGGTTACTGAATAACAGCGATCAGCAAAAAACACCATTACAAAAACGCTTGAATCAATTAGGCAAACGTATTAGTTTGTTAGCTTTAGGGGCTGCAGCAATTGTTTTCATTATTGGTGAACTGCAAGGAGAACCGCTTCTTGAAATGTTTATGACAGCCGTTTCCTTAGCGGTGGCAGCTGTACCAGAAACACTAACCGTGATTGTAACGTTAACCTTAGCATATGGTGTTCAAAAAATGGCTAAGAAACATGCGATTATTCGTCGATTGCCAGCAGTAGAAACGCTAGGAACTGCGAATGTTATCTGTTCTGATAAGACAGGAACACTGACACAAAATAAAATGCGCGTCCGCCGAGTATGGCATCGTGGTGATGAAGTAACGGATACGGAAGATGCCATGACCGATGAAGCCATGGAAGTACTGAAAATGGCTGCTTTATGTACAGATGTCATTGTGGAAAAAGAAGGCGATGAACTAACTGTTACAGGGAATCCGACAGAAGCGGCAATTGTTCGTGCTGTCGAAGAAAATTATCATACTAAAGAAGAACTTGAAGAAAAATATCCTCGTATTGGTGAAATTCCCTTTGATTCAGAACGAAAAATGATGACTACGGTCCATCAATGGGGGAAAAAGTACATCTCAATTACTAAAGGAGCCTTTGATGTGTTACTACCTCGTTTTGGTTTCGGAGATGTCGATCAAGCGGCTATTGTTAATGATCGTTTCGGAAAACGAGCGTTACGAGTTATTGCTGTCGGTTATGCCGTATATGATGAACCACCCAAGGAAATTACATCAGAGGCTTTAGAAAAAAATCTTCGCTTGTTAGGCTTAATTGGCATGATTGATCCACCACGTCCAGAAAGTAAGGGCGCCATTGCTCGTGCGAAAAAAGCTGGAATTAAAACAGTCATGATTACTGGTGATCACGTGGTAACAGCCAGTGCAATTGCTAAAGAATTAGGGATTTTAAAAGATAAAAGTGAAGCCTTATCTGGTTCAGAACTGAAAAAAATGAGTGATGAAGAATTAGATAAACGGGTTAAAGATTTATCCGTTTATGCACGTGTAACCCCTGAAGATAAAATTCGAATTGTTCAATCATGGCAACGTTCTGGCGCTGTTGTAGCAATGACCGGAGATGGCGTGAATGATGCGCCAGCCTTGAAAGCTAGTGATGTCGGTTGCGCAATGGGGATTACTGGAACAGATGTGGCCCAAGGCGCTTCAGATATGATTTTGACGGACGATAACTTTGCAACTATTGTTGATGCAGTGGCGCAAGGACGTGCCGTGTACCGAAATATTCGTAAAGCCATTAACTTCTTATTAAGCTGTAATATTTCTGAGATTTTTATTGTTTTAATTGCCATGTTACTTGGTTGGGGTGCGCCATTTACTGCAGTTCAACTGTTGTTTGTTAACGTGGTCGCAGATGGGTTACCTGGTTTTGCATTAGGAAAAGAACCAGCGGAAAAAGGAATTATGGATGAGGCACCAATCCCTAAAAACGAAGGGATTTTTGCACGAGGCTTATGGCAAAAGATTGGGATTAATGCAGCAGTGTTCACAGTCATTACTTTGTTTGGTTTTTACCTAGGTGCCTTTGTACCAGGTGTTTCAGCCTATGTTTCAAACAGCTATGAAGTTGGACAAACAGTGGCATTTTTAATCTTAGCTTATTCCTCTATCTTACATGTCTTTAATGTTCGTAGTGCGAACTCTGTTTTCCGTGTAAAATTATCAAGCAACAAGTCGCTCTTTGAAATGGTCGTTTTAGCATTACTAATTACCACAACCATTGCTTTATTACCATTCACACAAGAACTATTTGGATTAGTGCATATTAGTTTAAATCATTGGATGTTAGCAATTTTCCTATCCTTTGTGCCAATTTTCGTCAATGAAATGATTAAGTTCCATTTCTCTGAAGTTGAAGAGGAAGAAGAAGTGATTTAAATTTAACAGGAATAAAAGGAGCTACTTTTGTTCAGGGAATTATCTTAATAGTTAGTAAGTGGGGCAGCAGTCGTTTCGACTGCTGCCCCACTTATTTTTGATTTTCCTTTTTTCAAAATAGGTGGGTTTCTTATCTAAGATGAACATTCTCTAATAAAAAGACTTGCTAAACGATTTAAAACGTATTATAGTGAGTAGCATCGTTAGTCAAAAAGCGCTTTTTGACTAATGAAAAAGATATATAAAACGTTATATAACAAAGAGTTTTAAAAGTTTTTATGGAGCTGTTGGTTAAACTAAACGAAGTCATTTCTTTTGTAGGAGGAAAGTATTGTGTTACACAAAGCAGAGGGGTTTGATCGTCGGAAATTTACGATGGCAGGGATCTTAGTTGCCATGGGCGTTGTCTATGGAGATATTGGAACGAGCCCTTTATATGTAATGAAAGCCATTGTAGGAGATAATGGTGGCTTGGCACGGGTCTCTGAATCGTTTATTTTAGGTTCGGTCTCATTAATTTTTTGGACATTGACTATCTTAACCACGATTAAATATGTTGTTATTGCTTTAAATGCTGATAACCATGGAGAAGGTGGGATTTTCTCTCTTTATACATTGGTTCGTAAAAAAAGTAAGTATTTGATTATTCCCGCAATGATTGGCGGCGCCGCTTTACTGGCTGATGGCGTTTTGACCCCAGCTGTGACAGTGACGACAGCGATTGAAGGCTTACGGGGGATTCCCGCATTTTTTGAACGTTTTGGCAATGACCAAACGATTATAGTGGTTATTACGTTGACGATTATTTTAATTCTTTTTTCTGTTCAACGATTTGGAACAGAATTGGTCGGGAAAGCTTTTGGGCCGATTATGTTCTTGTGGTTTACTTTTTTAGGCATCATTGGTTTAATGAATTTTAGCCAAGATTGGACGGTTATTCGTGCATTAAATCCATATTATGCTTTGCAATTACTAGTCAGTCCAGAAAATAAATTAGGTCTATTTATTTTAGGGAATATTTTCTTGGCTACAACTGGTGCTGAAGCTTTATATTCTGATTTAGGGCATGTAGGAAAAATGAATATCCGCATTAGCTGGCCGTATATTAAGATTTGTTTGATTCTTAATTATTTAGGGCAAGCTGCGTGGTTGTTAACGGTCAAAGAAAACCCTGAAATGCAGGCATTAGCTGAAATTAACCCATTTTTCCAAATGATTCCACGAGGTATTCTCGTATTTGGCGTTGTTTTTGCAACAATCGCCGCAGTGATTGCTTCGCAAGCGTTAATATCAGGTTCGTATACTTTAGTTTCTGAAGCGATTAAATTGAAGTTATTACCAAGACTTAAAATTATTTATCCTGGGAGCAATATCGGTCAAATGTATATTCCAGCGGTAAATTTAATTTTGTGGTTAGCTTGTTCAGCAATCGTGCTGGCGTTTAGAACATCGACACACATGGAAGCTGCGTATGGTCTATCGATTACGATTACGATGTTAATGACAACCATTTTATTGTTGTTTTATCTTTTGGATAAAATTCCAGCTTGGTCTGCGTATCTAATTTCCTTGTTCTTTGCTGCCATTGAAGTTGTCTTTTTCTTTTCAAGTGCTGCGAAGTTTTTCCATGGTGGATATGTTGCGGTGGGAATGGCAGTCTTCTTGTTATGCATCATGATTATTTGGGAACGCGGCAACGAGATTAAGGAAGCGACGGCGGAACAAGTGTCGTTGGAAAAATATGTACCACAACTTAAAGCTTTGAAAGAAGATACATCTGTACCTATGTATCAAACCAACGTGGTCTTTTTAACCTCCGATCGAGTGGATGGCGAAATTAATCGTAATATTATTTATTCGATTTTGGACAAACAACCAAAACGAGCGAATGTTTATTGGTTTGTTAATGTTCAGGTAACAGATGAACCCTTTACTCAAGAATATTCTGTTGACATGCTAGGAACTGATTTTATTGTGCAAGTTCAGCTATATTTAGGCTTCCATATTTCTCAAGAAGTGAATGTATATTTAAGACAAATTGTTCATGACTTGATGAAAACAGGCCGCTTGCCAAAACAGCCGCAACGTTATTCATTAACGCCAGGGAGAGAAGTTGGCGATTTCCAATTTGTATTAATTCAAGAAGAATTATCTAACGTTTCTGAACTGAAAAAATGGGATCGACAAATTATGCAGGCAAAATTAGCTATCAAAAACTTAACTACCTCTCCTGAAAGTTGGTTTGGCTTGGAATACAGTGAAGTCAAATATGAATCCGTTCCTTTAATCATTGGTCCACAACGGAAAACGCACTTAGTCGAACGAAAGAATCGTTCATAAATAGAAGAAATTTAACTAAAAGATTGAGCCTAAGTCCTTGAGATACATGGCTCAATCTTTTTTGTAGAATCAGAGTAAATACTGTAATTCCACAAAGAATTCATTTAAAAACGTTTGGTCTTTAAAGGAATTCATCCGCTTAAAGATGGCCAGTAAGACTTCTTTTTGAGGTTCAGTTAATTGATCTACTTTTAACAAAGGAAGAAAAGCGATAATCAGAGAATAATCCAATTCTGGATTTTGAGAATGTGTAAATAATTCATGGAGTTCTGACAAAATAAACGGATGATAATAAGATTGGTCAGACTGTTCTTCTGCAGTTGTTGGTTCATAAATAGAAATACTCTCTTGGGAATGAGAGGGGGCTTCTACTGTTAAAGGAAAAGCATAAAAGGACTGCTGTAACTTTTGCGCTTGAATCATAATTTTTAAGGAATCGTGATAGGATAGCTGTTCTTCAGATAAACGTCCCATCAACTGAGTAAAAAAAGGTGGTTTTAGCAGTTGTTTATTTTGAAAATTTTCTTTTAATAGCTGGCGCACAAATCGATCGAAATCACCATAAAGTAGCCAATCTACTGTTGTGTCACAGGCTTTAGCGATTTTTTTAAGTATCGTTTATTGGGTAAATTCAAACCTAATTCCCAGTTACTAATTGTACTTCCACTAGATAAACCAATTTTATTGGCTAAATAACGTAAAGTGTACTTCTTCTTTTTTCGAGCTTCACGCATGCGCGCCCCGACTTGCTTTGTAGTAATTTTCATTGAAACACTCCTTTTGTAATAAATATGAGGATAAGGTGTTCTTAAAATATACATACGCAAAATTCGGCTCTTTTTTTTTCTAAACTAAAAAAAGTAATTATTTCTAACAATTTTCATCTTGTGCTATGCTTAAGATGAAAATACTTAAGAAGAGAAGGGATCATATGTCAGCAAAACATAATCATGAACAACACCAGGAAAAACAGCCAACAATGTCCCACGATAAAATGAATCACATGAATCATGACATGGCGCATGAACAAATGGCTATGTCACACCAACATGAAGGAATGAAGGGAATGGATCATTCAATGCATATGGGGAATTTTAAACAAAAATTCTGGCTGTCATTGATTTTAGCTATTCCGATTATTGTTCTTTCACCAATGATGGGTTTTCAATTACCTTTTCAATTTACTTTTCCAGGTTCTGATTGGTTGGTCTTAATTTTAGCAACAGTGCTATTTTTTTATGGTGGACAACCATTTTTAAGTGGCGCTAAAATGGAATTACAGCAAAAGAGTCCAGCAATGATGACGTTAATTGCGATGGGGATTTCGGTATCATATTTTTACAGCTTATATGCGTTTTACATGAATCATTTTACGAATCAGGCCCACGTGATGGACTTTTTCTGGGAATTAGCCACTCTGATTGTTATTATGCTTTTAGGCCATTGGATTGAAATGAATGCTATTTCTAATGCTGGTGATGCCTTGAAAAAAATGGCTGAACTGTTGCCTGACACAGTCAAGCGAATGACTGAACATGGGGAAGAAGAAATTCCTTTGCAAGATGTCCAAGAAGGCGATCGCTTGATTGTTCGTTCGGGAGATAAAATTCCGACAGATGGTAAAATTTTGAAAGGAAGCACAACAGTCGACGAATCGATGGTTACAGGGGAATCAAAAACAGTAGAAAAAAACATTGGTGACTCCGTGATTGGTGGAGCTGTCAATGGCAACGGAATGATTGAAATTTCGGTAACTGGCACGGGTGAAAATAGTTACCTGTCAAAAGTTATGGAGATGGTTAAACAAGCGCAATCGGAAAAATCAAAACTAGAATCCATTTCAGACCGTGTAGCCAAGTGGTTATTCTATATTGCCTTATTCGTAGGTGTGTTAGCATTTATCGGTTGGTTACTCGTAACGAAAGATTTGTCGCTAGCATTTGAACGAATGGTTACAGTTTTTATTATTGCCTGTCCCCATGCGTTAGGCTTAGCAATTCCTTTAGTGATTGCTAGAAGTACCTCCATTGCTGCTAAAAATGGCTTACTTTTAAAAAATCGGAATGCATTAGAACAAGCCAATAAGGTTGAATATGTGTTGCTGGATAAAACTGGAACTTTAACAGAAGGACAATTTACAGTTACTGGCTTAGAATTAATGAGTAAGCAGTTTACTAGAGAAGAAGCACTTAAATATATTGGGGCATTGGAAAAAAATGCAAATCATCCGTTGGCAATTGGGATCATGAACTATTTAAATAAACAAGCCGTTCAACCTTATGAAGCCCATAATCTGCAAGCTTTATCAGGCGTAGGACTGGTTGCTACTGTTCAAAACCAAGAAGTCAAAATAGTCAATGAAAAAGAAGTTGCACGGTTACAGTTAACCTTCGATGAAACAATTAAAACAAACTATCAGGAGCAAGGAAATACCTTGAGTTATTTAATCATCGCTGGTCAATTAGTCGCACTGCTTGCTTTAGGAGATAAAGTCAAACCAGAAGCTAAAACGTTTATTGCAGAGTTACAAGCGCAAGGCATTACGCCAGTCATGTTAACGGGGGATAATCAAACAGCTGCCAGTGCAGTTGCTAATTATTTAGGAATGAAGGAATACTACGCAGAGCTCTTACCAGAAGATAAAGAAAAAATTGTGCAACAATATCTTACTGAGAGACATCAGGTCATGATGGTAGGAGACGGTATTAATGATGCACCAAGTTTAGCCCGTGCTTCAATCGGCATTGCGATAGGCGCTGGTACAGATGTAGCGATTGATTCGGCAGATGTTGTACTGACGAATAGTGATCCTAAAGATATTTTAAGGTTCTTAGATTTAGCCAAACAAACACGACGTAAAATGATCCAAAATCTTTGGTGGGGAGCTGGGTACAATATTGTCGCCATTCCTTTAGCGGCTGGGGTTCTTGCACCAATTGGGATTGTTTTAAATCCAGCTGTAGGTGCTGTCTTGATGTCATTAAGTACAATTATTGTAGCAGCAAATGCTATGACACTGCATATTTCAAAAAAATAATTCGATATAATTGTAGAGAGCGGAAAGTAATCAATACTTTTTGTTCTCTATTTTTTTCTTCTTAAAAAAATTTTTGCCTTATTTGACGTATTCTTATAACAAGGGAGTGAAAGGGGACGATATATGGATTTCAAGGAATTATTGTCTTTTGAACATAAAAATATGTTGGAATTGTTGGATTTACTGCAACAAGAGCAGACATTTTCTGTTTTGATGGCTGCAGAAAAACTAAAGGTGAGCGACAAAACAATCCATTGTTACATTCAACGTTTTGAAAAAAAGCAGGAAACGTTTAAGATAGAAGGGCTTTGTAAGATTTATACAACGACCAAAGGAATTGTAAAATATCGTGAATTATGCGTTTGTGGCTTGGCTCGATTTAGACAAAAATTTTGTTATTTTATTCCCGAATTTTATATTTTACGTTGTCTAATTGAAGAGCGAATCAATTATGCGCAATTGACCCAGGTATTGGGATTACAGGAATCAACTCTTCGGAAGAAACTTTCTAATATTCGACGTTGGCTAGTTAATTTTGATATTATTGTACGTCAAAAACATTACGATTTAACTGGCAATGAATGGCAAATTCGACAGTTAATCCTTTGTTTTTATTTGTTTTTTCAAGAAAGCTGTCTAGAAGAAAACAGAGAAATGACTCGGAAAATCATTACCTTTTTTGAGTTGGATTTAAATGTAGCACAACAGAATCATCTTAGTTGGCTAATTTATATTTGGGAGAAACGATATAGAGGCGGGCATGAAATTTCAGTGCCAAATGCTAATTTATTTCAACAAACAAGTGCTTTTTTTTATTTATTTCGTGTGGAAGTGTTGAGCACTTCTTTTATGTCTCTTAAAGAACAAAAAGCGTTATTTGTGATTCTTGAAGCACATTTTGGTGGTTGTTTTGGCAAGAGAGCGCGAAAGTATTTTATTCATGAGCAAATGAAAATAGAAAGTTTATGCTTAAAAACAGCTATTTTTATTATGAAAGAAATTAGGAGAAATTTTACACAACATCATTTTAATTATCAAGAAATTCATTTATGTCGATTTTTAAGTACGCATATGAATAGTTTATTAGACGGACAAGCATGGTTGCCAGCTCATAAACAGGAACAAACACTCGCTGTACGTTATCATCAAACTTGGCACAGATTACAAAAACTAATTAGGCTTTTAAAGCGCCTATATCCAGTCTTTACTTCAGTAAAAGAACGGGAATTGACGAGTTGCTATTTTTATCACATCCTAGATTTATTTAACCCAATTTTATATGAAAAAAAATATATTATTTGCCTATTGACGGACTTTCCTCCAGAAAAGGAACAAGCGCTGGGGCAATCTATAAAAAGCTATTTCAGTGAAAAAAAGAATATTACAATTATTCATGGAAAACCAGCGTATCAACTTCACCAAGCACACCTCTTAATTGTCAATCATTTGTTTCAGATGAACGTAGCGCTTTCTTCTGAGACAGTTGTTTATTTGCCAGAGGAATTATCTCCTGCTTTTTTTGAAAAAGTCGAAGCGAATCTATCGTAAGAAGTCCAATTTTGTCTAAATAGTGTTAAAATGAAGAAGTAAGAGGAATGGATGAGGAGGATATTAAAATGAAACAACTGCAATTTGGTACAAGTGACGAAACAGTTTCTTCGGTTATCTTAGGATGTATGCGCTTAAATGGTGCTGAAAATCCTCAACAGGTAATTGAAACTGCTTATGATCATGGCATTACATTTTTTGATCACGCCGACATTTATGGTGGCGGCGACTGCGAAACCATTTTTGGTAAGGCCTTAAAAGAAAGTACCATTCGTCGTGAAGATATTTTTATACAAACGAAATGTGGGATTCGTCAGGGCTTTTTTGACTTTTCAAAAGCACATATTTTAGAAGCGGTCGAAGGGAGTTTACAGCGTTTAGGTGTAGATTCAGTCGATGCATTATTGTTGCATCGTCCAGATACTTTAGTGGAACCAGAAGAAGTAGCTGAAGCTTTTCATTTATTAGAAAGACAAGGGAAAGTTCGCTATTTTGGTGTAAGTAACCAAACGCCAGGACAAATTGAACTTTTAAAAACAGCTGTTAAACAACCGTTATTAGCCAATCAATTACAATTTGGCATCAAGCATACTGGCATGGTGGATCAAGGCTTACAAACAAATATGGAAATATCAGGAAGCATTGATTATGATCATGGTATTTTAGATTATTCACGGTTGAAACAAATGACTATTCAAGCATGGTCACCGTACCAATATGGTTATTTTGAAGGTGTCTTTATTGGAAATGAAAAATTCCCTGAGTTAAATCAAAAATTAAGCGAATTGGCTGAAAAATATCAAACAACGCCAACTGGCTTAGCCAGCAGCTGGATTCTGCGCCACCCTGCTAATATGCAAGTCATCGCAGGAAGTATGAATCTTGGTAGAATTGAAGAAATTGCTAAAGCAGCAGACATTGTGATTAGTCGCGAAGATTGGTACGATATTTATCGTGCAGCGGGAAATGTTTTGCCGTAAAAAGATTCTCATACTTGTGAAGATCCAGCGTGTATTGCTGATTGATTTTGGTATTTGATATAGTTGTCACTAAGGAACTATGTCAAATACCTTTTTCTTTCATTCTGCAATCGCCGTCTACTGCAAATTCTGTAGTTTTTTGTTAAAATAGAAAGGAAACTAGTTTGCTAAAGATGAGGGGAAAAAAATGACCAAAAAAAAATTATTACTCGTTGATGGAAACAGTGTAGCCTTTCGTGCATTTTTTGCGCTACATAACTCATTAGAACGATTCAAAAATAAGAACGGCTTGCATACAAATGCTATTTATGCATTTAACAATATGTTTGAAAATGTAATGCAAAAAGAAATGCCTACTCATGTTTTAGTCGCTTTTGATGCAGGGAAAACTACATTCAGAACAGAATTTTATTCAGAATATAAAGCCGGACGTTCAAAAACACCGGGGGAATTTAAAGAACAAATGCCGTATATTCGTGAACTTTTAGAAGGTTTAGGCGTAAAATATTATGAACTACCTAACTATGAAGCAGATGATATTATTGGTACATTAGCCAACAAAGTTGATAAAGATGAATTTGATGTTGTCGTGTTATCAGGGGACCGAGATTTGACACAATTAGCGACGGACACTGTCAAAGTAGATATCACTGTTAAAGGAGTTAGCGATATTGAATCATATACACCTGAGCATATTGCTGAAAAATATGATGGGTTAACGCCTAAGCAAATTATTGATATGAAAGGGTTGGCTGGCGACACGTCGGATAACATTCCAGGTGTAACGAAAATCGGTGAGAAAACCGCGATTAAGCTGTTAAAACAATATGGCTCAGTTGAAGGGGTTTATGAGAATATCGATGAAATGAAAAAAAGCAAAATGAAAGAAAACTTGATTAATGATAAAGAGCAAGCCTTTCTTTCTAAACGTTTAGCGACAATTGAAGTCAATGCACCAGTCGAAGTCAATGTGGAAGACTTGGCATATGAAGGGAAAAACTTAGAAAAATTGGTTCCTTTTTATAAAGAAATGGACTTTAAACAATTTTTAGCTAAGTTGGACATTACAGAAGAACCTGTTGAAATGGAAGATATTTTATTTGAAGTAGTCGAAGATCAGTTAACCAATGAAATGTTTACAGACGATATGGCTCTTTATGTTGAGATGATGGAAGATAACTATCATACGTCACCGATTGTCGGCCTTGCTTGGGGCAACAACAAGAAGATTTATACCACGAATAATTTAGCTGTTTTTGAAAGTCAGCCATTTATCGACTGGTTGATGGATGAGACACGTAAAAAAAATGTCTATGATGCAAAACGGACGTACGTTGCACTAAATCGCTATGTAGGAAAAATGACAGGGATTGCCTTTGATGTTTTATTGGCTGCTTATTTACTTGATACCAATGACAATAACGCTGATATTGAAGGTGTAGCACAACATTACGGATATGATGCGATTCAATCTGATGAAGCTATTTATGGAAAAGGGGCCAAAAAAGGCTTGCCAGAGGACGAAGAAGTTTTCTTTGGTCATTTAGCACGTAAGATTAAAGCAATTCAATTTTTAACAAGCAAATTAGATAGCGAATTAACAGAAAAAAATCAAGCTGATTTATTCTATAAAATGGAATTACCACTTTCTCGTATTTTAGGCGATATGGAAATAACTGGTATCCGTGTTGATGCCACGCGCTTAAAAGAAATGCAAGTAGAATTTTCAGAACGCTTGAAAGAAATCGAAGAAAAAATCTATGCAGAAGCTGGCGAAGAATTTAATTTGAATTCACCTAAACAATTAGGCGTTATTTTATTTGAAAAAATGGGCTTACCTGTGATCAAAAAGACGAAAACTGGCTATTCAACAGCGGTAGATGTTTTAGAACAACTAAAAGAACAAGCACCAATTGTGGCCGATATTTTAACTTATCGTCAAATTGCCAAAATTCAATCGACCTATGTTGAAGGACTCTTAAAAGTAATTCAGCCAGATAATAAAATTCATACTCGGTATGTACAAACACTGACCCAAACAGGACGGTTAAGCTCAGTAGATCCCAATTTACAAAACATTCCTATCCGTTTAGAAGAAGGCCGAAAAATTAGAGAAGCGTTCGTACCAAGAGAGGATAATTGGTTGATTTTCTCTTCTGATTACTCTCAAATTGAGTTACGTGTGCTCGCGCATATTTCTAATGATGAGCATTTAAAAGAAGCGTTTGTGGAAGGACAAGATATCCATGCCAGCACTGCAATGCGAGTTTTCGGTGTTGAAAAAGCAGAAGATGTCACACCTAACATGCGTCGTCAAGCTAAAGCGGTGAATTTTGGAATTGTCTATGGTATCAGTGATTACGGCTTGTCCCAAAACTTAGGCATTACTAGAAAGCAAGCGCAACAATATATTGACACCTATTTTGAAAAATATCCAGGCGTGAAACAGTACATGGAAGAGATTGTCCGCGATGCCAAAGACAAAGGCTATGTGGAAACATTGTATCATCGCCGTCGTTATTTAAGTGATATTAATTCAAGAAACTTTAATCTACGTTCGTTCGCTGAACGTACAGCGATTAATACACCGATTCAGGGAAGTGCCGCAGATATTTTAAAAATTGCGATGATTGAAATGGCGCGTCGTTTAAAAGAAGAAAAATTACAAGCGACAATGTTATTACAAGTGCACGATGAATTAGTTTTTGAAGTGCCAGAATCAGAATTAGAACAATTAAATCAACTCGTCAAAGAAGTGATGGAGCACGCAGTTTCCTTACATGTGCCACTTATCACCGATAGTAGTTGGGGAAAAACATGGTATGAAGCAAAATAATAGCTTACCCATTAAGAACGATGAATAAAATAAGGATAAGTAGGATCTGGACGTTGGTATCTAAGCGTTCAGACCTCTTTATATAAAGGAGCAAAAATAATGCCAGAATTACCAGAAGTAGAAACAGTGCGAAAAGGACTTGAAAAACTTGTTGTAGGAAAAACCATTCAAGAAGTCATTGTTTTTTGGCCAAGAATTATTGAATCACCAGAAGTTGATGTATTTCAAGGTCAATTAGCTGGTCAAACGATTGAAGGGATTGAGCGAAGAGGAAAATTTCTGATTTTTAAATTGTCTGATAATGATATGATTTCTCACTTACGGATGGAAGGAAAATATGAGTTTCATCAGGCTGATGATGAAATTGCCAAACATACCCATGTAATGTTTACTTTTACAGATGGCACGCAATTACGTTATTTAGATGTACGGAAATTTGGCCGTATGACATTGGTTCCTAAGAATCAAGGTCATCAATATAAAGGGATTTTAGCTTTGGGCCCAGAGCCAACACCAGACGTTTTCCAATTAGCTACTTTTCAACAAGGCTTGAAAAAGCATCATAAAGCAATTAAGCCATTGCTGTTAGATCAAAAGCTAGTGACGGGCTTGGGGAATATTTATGTAGATGAAGCACTTTGGCAAGCGCAAATCCATCCAGAACAACCAGCAGATTCCTTAAAACCTGCGGAAGTTGCTACGTTGTATCAAGCAATCATTGACGTCTTGGCACGCGCTGTTGAAGCAGGTGGAACCACCATTCGCACCTATCTAAACGCGTTAGGAGAAGCAGGGACTTTTCAAGTAGCGTTGAATGTCTATGGGCAAACAGGCTTACCTTGCAATCGTTGTGGTACGCCAATTGTTAAAACAAAAGTGGCACAACGTGGTACGCATTATTGTCCACAATGCCAACAATTGAAAGGTCGTCGATTGAAATGACAAAAGTTTTAGGCATTACAGGAGGGATTGCGACAGGTAAAAGTACGGTTGTTGCTCTTTTTAAAAAAGCAGGTTATCCAATTGTTGACGGCGACATTATCGCCCGCGAAATTGTTGCAAAAGGGCAACCAGCCTTAGCCGCAATCGTTGAAACTTTCGGACCAGAAATAGTATTAACAACTGGTGAATTGGATCGGAAAAAATTAGGACAATTAATTTTCGCTAGTCCTCAAAAAAGAGAGCTGTTAAATGAAACGCTGAAACCTTTTTTAAGAAAAGAAATTTTACGTCAAATTGAAGAAGCTAAAAAGAAAGCCTCCCTGGTTATTGTTGATATTCCTCTGCTTTATGAAGCTCATTATGAGGCGATTATGGATCAAGTTGCTGTGGTATATGTACCAGAAAAGATTCAAAAAGAGCGTCTGATGGCCCGAAACCAATTAACAGCAGAAGAGGCACAACAACGAATTGCTAGCCAATGGCCGATTGAAATGAAAAAAGAACGAGCAGATATCGTGTTTGATAACCAAGGAACTAGAGAAGAAACGGAACAGCAAGTGAAGAAGTGGCTAGAGAAACAAACTGGAAAGAAGTGAATATTTTTTAAATGGCGTAAAATGTTTTGAAAATTTCAGAAAAAACAGTGAAAGTCTTTGTTTTTATTAAAGAATGGCAAAGATTCAACTAAGAACCAGTTCTAAAGACCTAGTAATAGCGCAATTTCATGTTATAATATAGGCAACAAAAATTATACAGAATAGAAGAGGTGAACGTTATGCGTTGTCCAAGATGTCATCATAATAATTCCCGTGTTATTGATAGCCGTCAAGCAGATGATGGACGTGCAATTCGCCGTCGTCGTGAATGTGAAAATTGCAGTTATCGGTTCACTACATTTGAAAGAATTGAAGCGGCGCCATTACTTGTAATCAAGAAAAATGGGGATCGTGAAGAATTTAATCGTGATAAAATTTTGCGTGGGCTCATTCGCTCTGCGGAAAAAAGACCCGTTGCTATGGAACAAATGGTTCAAATTGTCGATAATGTTGAAAATCGAGTGCGTAGTTTAGGGGAAAATGAAGTCTCTACAACGCTTATCGGTGAATATGTGATGGAAGATTTAGTCAATCTAGATGAAATTGCCTACATCCGCTTTGCGAGTGTTTATCGACAATTCAAAGATATGAGCGTGTTTTTGAAAGAGTTACAGGACATTGTCGACAAAGCAAAATCTTCTTCTCCTGACTCAGAAAATTAAAAAGGAGGTCTTTCTTTGAAAGGAAATCGGCAAAGAATCCAACCAAAAAATATTTTTCAAGCGGTTATTGATTCACCGCTTTCTGATCAAGAGAAAGAGGTTTTAACCTTTTTATATCAACCAATTGTCGGCGCCAATGCGTTTAGTTTATATTGGCTTTTGTTATCTGAAACAACAGACTCAGAGGAGGATGGCTCGCTGTTTCATGCAGATTTAATTAGTTTGCTGGACTTGAGTTGCCAACAATTAGAAGAAGCTTGCTACAAATTAGAAGGCATTGGGTTGCTAGAAACGTATAAAAAAACAGATCGGGAATTAGGAGATTGTTATTTATATTATTTAAAAGCACCTGAAACAGCCGCTCGTTTTTTTAAAGATGAAGTGTTAGCTTTAGTGTTATTTAATCGGGTTGGACAACGGAAATTTGATCAATTAGTGCAAAAGTTTCAACCGCATCCTACCAAAACAGAGGGCTATCAAAATGTTTCCGCTAGCTTTCAAGAGGTTTATGCCTTTAAAGAAGAACAAATTGTTTCCGAAGCGAACCGATTGACAACGATTCAAGAAACTTTTTCTCAACAAGAAAAATCGAAGAAAATTTCTGTATCAACGGATTCTTTTGATTGGCACTATTTTGTGGAAGGTTTGCACCGTTTAGGTTTACAACTGCCTGAAGATGAGGCTAGTTTTCAAGAAGAAGTCTATGTTTTTCATCAATTATATGGCATCAATGAGTTAGATATGGTAGACTTTGCTTCGAAATCATTTGACTATTATACAAGTCGAATTTTGCCTAAGGAATTAGTGCGAACGATTCATCAAGCGTTTGATCCTGATAAAAAACCACAACCAACAAACGTAGTGACAAACAAGCAAGTACAATTGACGGTGGAAGAGCAACAAACGTATCGATATAACGCATTAAAAATGAATGGTTTTTCTGAACTGGATATTCAAATGATTATGGATAGTGAAAAGAATCCGCCTATTCAATATTTAGAAGCTTTAAAAAATAGTCGAGGCGGCTATACGACACCACAAGAACGTTCATTAGTGAAATATTTGGTTGCTAAATCAGGCTTACCGACTAGTGTGATTAATATTTTGATTAACTATGTTTACAATATTCAACAACAACCGACTTTAAAAGCGGAGTATGTGAATCGAATTGCGAATGAATGGGGACAAAGTGGCATTCATTCACCAGAAAAAGCAATTGAACATGTCAGAGAATTGGCAAAACAAAGCCAAACCAAACAAAAACAGCGACAACAAAATTATTCAGGGAAACGCCAAACTGTTCGACAAGAGCGATTGCCAGAATGGGCAGATCAGCCAAACGATGAAACAAAACTTTCCCCAGAAGAACAAGCCGAGTTAGATCGACAAATTCAAGAATTTTTAAACCAAGGAGGTGACCAATGATGGAAGACGTAGGAAAAGAAATGTCAAAAATTATCCAGAAGCGTGACATCAATGAACGATATGAAGAGCTGGTTAACGAAGTATTGAAAGATCAAGATGTTCAAGCCTTTATACAAGCAAACCGAGAGCGTTTAAGCGATGAAGATATTCGTAAAAGTTATGCTAAGCTGTATGAATTTGTTCAAGAAAAAAAGAAATTTCAATTAAACGATCCGGCAATGATTGCTCCAGGCTATGAGCCAAGATTAATGTTGAATTTTCATTACATTGATGTAACGTATGTCCCAACGGCTGATTTAATCGCCCGTCAGAAGGAAGAAGAAATTCGTAATCGAGTAAGGGCAATGGACATGCCAAAAGATGTCCGAGAAGCAAATTTACGAGATTTCGATCCATCTTCTCAAGGTCGAGCCAAAGCGTTAGCAGAAGCAATGCAATTTTTAAGAGAATATCCTGCGACACCAAAAGAATTTCATAAAGGGCTCTATTTACAAGGCCCCTTCGGTGTAGGAAAATCTTTTTTATTAGGTGCGATGGCTAATGCTTTAGCAGAACGTGGATTTACTACGACAATTGTTCATTTTCCAACATTTACAGTAGAAATGAAGCAAGCCATTGGTCGCGATCAAGTTGGTGAAAAGCTCGATGCAGTAAAAAAATCCCCTATATTAATGATTGATGATATTGGTGCGGAATCCATGACTAGTTGGATTCGTGACGACGTTTTAAGCGTAATCTTGCAATACCGAATGCAAGAACAATTAGTTACTTTTTTCTCTTCCAATCTAGATTTAAAAGCTTTAGAAGAGCATTTAACCGTGACGCAACGAGGAGAACAAGAGCCGCTAAAAGCCAGACGAATTATGGAACGTGTGCGTTATCTGTCAAAAGAGATTACGATGACAGGAAATGATCGACGAAACGGTTAAAGCAATCCTTTTATTTTTATGGATTGCTTTTTTTCTTGTGCTTGAAGATGTAGCTTAAGTTTCGCAAAAACAAGTACTTTTGTGTACACTGACAATAAAGAAGTGAGGAAAAGAGGCGTAACAATGAAGAGAAAACTTTGGATTTTTATTGGGGTATTCGTGGTGCTTCTGGGAGGATGTTTTCTTTTGTTTAGAGAAAAATCCTATAAAGTAGAGGTGGAAAAAGTGAATCCCAAAATTCAACGCTTAATGTCGACAGACAAACAACATTTTTTAACAAAACATGAATTTCACACAAAAGAAACAGTTGAACGCAAAGATTTGTTGAAGTTTTTTATTGAAACCCGGCTCAAAACAGACGGCGGCTTTTTAACCAATTATTTACCAGATGCTGAACGCAAAGATGTCGCCACAGGACATGAGTTGCTAAGTGAGTCTTCGGGTCTATATTTGCGTAATTTAGCTTTTGATACGCAGGGACGTTTTGATAATTTTTACAAGCAGACGAAAGACACCTTTTACGACGGTGTCCAATTTAGTTACCGAATTGACGAGCAAGGCAATAAATACAATGTCAATGCCTCGATTGATGATTTACGGATCATTCGTTCGTTAATTGAAGCAGGGGGGCATTTTAACACAGATCAGTATGATCAAGAAATTAAAAAATTAGGCAAGAGTTTTATGGAAACCTCTATGAAAGATAATATTCTAATTGATTTTTACGATAGTAAATCAAAACAACAGTCTTCAGAAACTTCTTTGTTTTATATTGACTTAATTACGCTGGGTTATCTATACAAAGAATTTGGGATTTCAGCAGACTACTTGCAGTATCATTACCAATTAATAGACGATGGCTATATTTCTGATGATTTACCTCTTTATCAAACGAAGTTTAATCATCAAACAAATAAATACGAAAACAACGGAACACTTAATATTATTGAATCTTTATTAACGATTGTCCATTTAAGTGAAGTGGGTATGGCGAAGCAGACTAGTATTGATTTTGTGCGAAAACAAGTTCAGCAAGGAACGCTTTTTAACTCGTATGATTTAAATGGATCACCTGTGGATAAAAATCAATCTGCAGCCAGTTATGCGATAGCGGCTTTAATTGGTGTTGCCGAAAATGACAAAGAGTTGTATCGTGCGGCAATTACAGTACTTAATAATTTTCAAATTATGGATTCAAGCAGTCCGATTTATGGAGGATTTGGTGATAAAGTTACGAAACAAGTCTATTCCTATAATAACTTAATGGCTCTTTTGGCCTATGATTTCTAGATGAGGTGAAAGCATGGAAAAGATCAAAAAATACATGAACTCGGCTTTTGAATGGTTGAGTCGTTATATTTCTCCAAGTCTTTTGGCCGTTTTAGGGATTGGGTTAGTGACAAGCATTTTGTTATTTGTTTATCCGATTAATGGCTTGGGAGATAATGGCGAGTATTTTCGTGTGTTAAATTCAAATAGTCTTTATCGTGTCAATGGTGATAGCTACGACAATGTGGCCTATTTTGTTAAGGACTTTTCGATTATGCGTTATTTTAATGAAACAACGACGCACTTTGTTTCCACTCAACAATTTTTCATCACCATTGCCATTTGGCTTAATAAACTTTTTTATAGTCAAATACTTTTCGATATTCGTTTCTTAGGTTTCGTTTATCTTAGTTGTTTTTTAGTGTCAATTTATATTCTGGTACGAGGCTTAACCGAAGGCGTGTCTTTGAAAAAAAGTTATCTTATCTCTTTGTTGGTTATTTTCATCTTGGGAGATACCTCCTATACGATTTATTTTAATTCCTTTTATACAGAAGCGACGAGTTTTTTACTTTCTGTGAGTGTCTTAGCATTTTCAGTCTATTTTTATCGGGTGACGAAACCACGAACTTGGCTCAGAAGAATAGTTTTGGTTATCTTGGCACAAACAGTAGTACTTTTAATAGGGACAACACGCCAAGAATATTTGCTGATTATTGGCGTAATTATTGCTGGATTAGGATTTTTTGTCTACTTGTCACAACGTTACCAACGATTGTCAATGACGGCCTTTTTAATTGCGTTGATTGGTTTTACAACGTTAGCAGCTTTTATCGTTCCTAACGATATCTATGAACGTGATGTCTACCACAGCATGACGCGCGGTGTAATGAAGGATAGTAAGGTTCCGGATAAACGGATGTCAGAGGGCGGAATCAACCCGCAATATGGGTTGCAAAAGGGACGTTCCTACTTTGAAGAATACAGTCCTGTATCACCAACTTCTGAACAAATGAAAAAAGATTTTTTTGATAAAACGAGTTTTGGATGGGTGTTATTGAATTATTTAAATTATCCATCTGAATTATGGCAAGGACTGAATTCAGCGGTCCCAAATGTTTACTTAGTAAAGCCTAATAATGTGGGGAATTTTGAGAAAACGACGGGGCGTGCACCGCTGGAACAATCTAAATTTTTTATGGTGTATAACCGTATTAAAGCCAGTTTTTTCCCTAAAAACTTTGCTTTCTATCTATTATTAGGCGTGATTCTGTTTGGTTTATATGGCGTTGGTTTATACAGAGGACTCAAGAGAAACGAACCCAGATTAGTTTTTCGCTTCTTTTTAATGACAGGGATTTATCTTAATTTATTAGTTGTTTTCATTTCAACAATTATTATTGATGGGGATAGTGACTTAGTACGTCATTTGTTTTTAGTCTCAGTATTTTTAGATTTTCTCTTGTTACAAATTGTTTCTGATGTTATTGGTAAACGAATGTGGCAAGATACAACACCACAAGTCATTGGGGAGGTAGAGGGAATTGAAAAATAAACAATATCTTATTGGCTGGGTGTGTTTCTTACTCTTTTTCGTTTTTTGTGGCTTTGCCAAACCGGCGCTGGCTGCACCAAGTAAACATGTCTTACTTGTCTATGACAGCTTGAATATTGCTGGGAAAAAAGAAAATGATGTGGATGCTTTACAACGAGTGTTGACGAGTTTTGGAGTAGAAGTTCAGAGTGTGGCGGTGTCAGACTATGTGCCTGGAGAATTGCTAAATGATGGCTATGACAGTTTGATTTCTATGGTGAATTGGCCTGAACAAGCCGGCGTTATTGCCTCTGATTTTCTAGCAGATCGAGTTCATTTTAAAGGCAAACAATTACACATTGGTCGAAACATGCGTGACGATGAAAAACAATATTTTAGCGGTACGTGGAAAGAATTAAGTCATCGTCAATATCGGTTAGAAGATGAAAAAAACCGTTTTTCTCAAGTATTGCCTTTTCAAGATCAATCAGTTGTGCTGGAAAATACGCAAGGTCAGACGGTTGGCCGATTAAAAACACAAGAATTAGCACCAGAAGAATATCCATTTGGTGTAATTGAGAATGGGCATGCTTTTCTACCAATGTTTGAACGCAAAGGCGCTGTTTTTTTAGAAAGCTTAGACGTAATTAGTCAATGGCTGGAAAGTGAAAAAATGTCACGGCCGTTTTTGACGATTTCTGATTTTAACCCGTTAAGAGATATGTCTGTGGCAACCTATTTGCAAGAAGAATTAGTTAAAACCACGTATCCTTATATTTTATCCAGTACGAGCGTTTCACAAAACAATACGATTTTACCTTATAAACTATTTACGAATGCGTTACGTGCGTTTGCTTCGACGGGGGTTATTTTCTTAGAAACACCGGTCGTTAACAATGTTGATTTAAATGACCAACGTGCTTTGAAACAATTGATGGAGCAGCAGATTAGTTTATTGGTCGACAGACATGTCTATCCAGTAGGCATTTCTGCTCCAGGATACTGGAATCAAGACCTTCAATACCAAGAGGATGGTCTAGCAATTAGTGATACAGTGATTCTAAGAGAAAATCCGCCGATTGAACGCGTTTTTTATCGGAACCAAACGGGAGAATCAATCACTTATAAGAATGCTTTGTTTGATTTACCGTATGATTATTTATCGGGGATTGAATGGACGGATAAAGATAATCCGAATGACTATCGATTTCCAATGCCGACCACCATTAGTTTTTCATTTCCAAATTCTAAAAAAGAAGTGGATCATCTAATTCAAGAAGTCAAGGAAGCGCCAATAGTGTTTAGTGTTTCAGAAGCGGATCAACATTTCACTGTTCAAACACAAACGCAGAAAATCGAATTTCGGAATAATCGGTTCTTCTTAAACAATCAAATTGTCAATGGTTTGGCTGATACAGGGGCCTCAACAGTTGAAAAACAACGATTTACAGGCTTATTTTCATTCTTTTTCAGTATTACAAACAATATTTTGATTGGCGTTGTCACGCTGACTTTAATCATCCTGATTATTTTGTTTATGATTGGACGAAAGAATTATCGGTCGAAATATATTAATAAGGAGGAAGACAAATGACCATTGCTGACATTGTAATGTTAACAGCAACTATCATTATTTGGAGTCTACTAATTGTAAATATTCTCTTAGTTATTTTTGGCTATGTTTATTATTTAAAAACAGATCCTGTCGCACCACCACCTGTAGAGGACGAAGATGCGCCGTTTGTTTCAATTATGGTGCCGGCCCATAATGAAGGAATTGTCATTGTGCGGACAGTTGAAGCGTTATTGAATTTTAATTATCCGCAAGATCGCTATGAAATTATTGTGATTAATGACAACTCAAGTGATAATAGTGCTGAGCTTTTAGCGAATGTCCAAAAAAAGGCGGTTAATCGAAATTTGCAGATTATTAATACAGACAATATAACAGGTGGGAAAGGTAAGTCTAATGCCTTAAACATTGGTTTCAAGCAAGCCAAGGGGGACGTGATTGCCATTTATGATGCGGACAATACACCTGAACCGAATGCACTCCGTTATTTAGTTGGAGAGTTAATCGCTAGTGAGGAATACGGCGCGGTTATTGGTAAATTTAGAACGAGAAATCGCAATGCAAGCTTGTTGACACGCTTTATTAATATCGAGACACTGGCCTTTCAATGGATGGCACAAGCCGGTCGTTTTCAATTATTTAAGTTATGCACGATTCCTGGCACAAATTTCATTGTTCGTCGTAGTATTATTGAAGCCATTGGCGGCTGGGATGACAAAGCGTTAGCCGAAGATACAGAAATCAGTTTCCGCATCTATATGATGGGCTATAAAATTAAGTTTCAACCAAAAGCAGTGACGTGGGAGCAAGAGCCGCAAACTTTGTCAGTTTGGTTCCGACAACGGACGCGATGGGTCAAAGGCAATATTTATGTCATTGTTAAAAATGCTAAATTATTGTTTAATCCTAAAGCGAGTCGGATCCGTTTTGATATTTTATATTTCTTGTCCATTTATTTTCTCTTAATGACATCGCTCGTTTTGTCAGACATCATGTTAGTTTTATCAATGTCTGGTTACTTAACAACGACCCTGCAAGGATTTAGCAATTCCTTGTGGTTGTTAGCGATTTTGTTATTTATTTTCAGTACTTTTGTCAGTATTACAACCGAAAAAGGCGAAATGACTTTAGAGAATATCTTAATTATTGCCTTGATGTATATTACATACAGTCAGATGTGGCTAGTAGTCGCCGCTTATGGCATGGTGATGTATATTAAAGAAAATGTTTTTCATAAACAAACACAAACAAAATGGTACAAAACTGAACGATTTAAATAAGGAGGAAACGTGCAATGAAACAAAAAACAGTCACTTTAATAGGGTTGTTCTTTCTGGCAATTCTGATTGGTATCGCAAGTCCGACCGTATACGCCGAAAACAAAGAACAAGACAACCATACCTTTACACAACCTTTTCAAAATAAAACAATCTCTTTAACAGGTACTTCTGTCCGTAGCACCATGTATTTTACAAAAATTGATTATTGGGACGTTAAAAAAGCATCATTCAATATGACTTACCAAATCACACAATTAAAAAATAATCAGACCTCAGATTTAACTGTGGCAGTTAATGGTGTGAAGTTTTATTCTTGGCGTCCTGAAAATACGACTGGTATTCAACAAAAGACGATTGAAATCCCTTTGGAACTGATTAAAGAGACAAATACATTGACTGTTGAAGGCCAAATTATTAATCAGGCAGGAAACGACATGTATAATTTAATTGAAACTCCAGCAAATTGGTTAACGATGTATGAAGGATCTAACGTAAACTTCCAATACGATTTACAATTACCAGAGAATACAATTCATTCTTTTTATAATCATTTTGTGGGAGCAGACACGATTGCGAATAAACACAGTGTTATTTTGACACCAGAAAATGCATCGGAAAAAGAATTAGCTGCAGCGACCCATGCGTTAGCTGGTGCTGCTCGTTTGATTACTACCTCAGAAGAATTGTTGCCAATGGCTTCTTTGAACAAAGAACAGTCAGCACCCTATCAGTTGATTATTGCCAGCTATGATAAATTACCAGATCAGTATAAAAGTCAAATTGATAGCAAACGTGTGGAGGACCAGGCTGTCTTAAAATTTTTCAATCAACCAGATAAGCATGTTTTAGTAGCTACTTCTAAAGATGAGGACTTACTTGTTCGTGCGGGACGTTATTTAGCAAACTATGAATTAATGACCCAAACAGATAAAGAAGAGACAACAGTTGATGAGAATACCGATACGTTTAGTTCAACTTTAGAATTTGATGGAAATTATCCATTAACCTCAACGGGGGACAAACTAGAAGGGGCTTATCACCAAGAACAAACGTACTTTGTCAATTTACCAGTGGATCGAAACAATGCCAATGGAAGTCGCGTGCATTTACATTTTAAATACGCTGAAAACTTAGATTTTGATTCTTCTTTAGTGACGGTCTATGCCAATGACAAACCAATTGGCAGCAAGAAATTAACCGCTGCTCGTGCGAACGGTGATGAATTAAATCTCGAATTTCCAAAGAACTTAGAAATTGCTGATAGTTTTGTTTTAAAAGTTGCTTTTGATTTGAATGTTAAATCACCAGAAGTTTTACGAAATGGTCAGACTCCATGGGCCTTTATTGAAAATAATTCGAATGCGTTTATTCAAACAGAAGAACTGAATGACATATTATTTAACAACTATCCGAACATTTTTATCAGAAGCCGTTCTTTTGCTGATTTAGCGATTTTATTACCAGAAAAAATGGACGACAACTATTTTAAAGTGTTGACCAATTTATTTAACTTAATTGGTAATTATGCCGAAAGTAATGTCGGTGAGATTACGTATTATAAAAAAGCGCCTAAAAATGCGGCATTAGAAAATCATAACTTGATTATTTTTGGTACGCCTAAGGATAATCCGATGATTCGTAAGTTAAACGATCAGTTATATTTCCATTATGATAAGGACTTCACACGTTTTGTTTCAAACGAGAAACTGAGCATTGAAAAAGATTATGGTAAACAAATCGGTACGGCGCAGTTAATGTTTTCTCCATATAATGCGAAAGCCGCGGCGTTAATCTTAACAGGAGCTAAATCACAAGGTGTCTTTTTAGCCTCTACACAAGTGAATACAGAGAAGAATACTTCTATGTACAAAGGAGATGCCATTGTGGTCGATCCGAACTATCGTCGCTATGATTATCGTTTCAAAAAACGTGTAAGCAACGTTAGCAACGAATCATTAGGTAAACGAATTGTCAATAATCATAAATTAATGATTTATCTATTTGTCTTCTTAATTGGTATGACCATTATTGGATTAAGTGCGTTCTTCATCGTGAAGAAGAATTTGAAAGGTGGGGAATAGAGTGAATCAAAAACGAGTGACCTTACTTTTGGATTTAACTTTGTTGGTAGGAATTGTTTTGGTTGTCGGCACAACCATCTTTATGGCCTTAGGAACGAATGATTTCTTTGTGGACTTAAGTTGTCTATTAATTTCAGTTATCTTAATTATCGTTACCTATTTTGTAGGAATTACAGCGGGGTTAACATTTTCGCTTATATTTATTTTTCTACAATTGACCTATGTTGTATATCAGTATGTCTATCATGATTTGTTTAGCTATGGCTCATTATTTTGGCTAATCATGCCGCCGCTCTACTGTTTAACAATCTATGCAGTGACTTATCAAATTCGTACGATTGAAGAAGAAAATATTCGCTTACGTAAAGAAACTTCACGGTTAAATGCGTTAGATGCAGTAACTAATTTAAGAACAGCAAAAATGTACGAGGAAGGATTCGATTTATTTTCTGACATTTCTACACGTTATGAAGCGCCGTTATATTTGGTCGTGATCCGAGTGGCCTATTGGGAAAGTATTCGTAACTTATTAAGTCCTGAACAAAAAAATGAATTGCTACAAATCGTGACAGCGGCGATTAAAGAGACAACGGATGATCGCTTCTTACCATACTTTATCGACGGCACACCGCCGACTTGGGCGTTATTAATTTTCCGCGATGGGGATGACGGATACACTACTAGAAAAGAATTCAAACAACAAGCTCAAGAGAAATTTGCCCATTCTGAAACCTTAAGGAATATTACTTTGACCTTACAAGTTTCCTATACCAAATATGATCCTGCCGAATTTAACAACGCTTCAGAATTTTTAGGGGATGGAATTAATTCTCTTCAATATGATGTTTAAAAAGGAGGCAAACAAATGACTGAAAAACTTGCTGTTTTTACAGGGAAATTAGCAGAGGCTGGTGTGTTAAATGAGACGCAGCCATTGTCAATGCGATTACATTTAGAAAATATCCAAGCAGAAAGTGATCCAGAATCCATTGTGCCCTTATTTTCTCATGGGGTAATTTTAAACATACTTGTTGAACAGTTAGAGGAAAGTATCCCGCTGTCTCACTTGAAAAAAGGGACCAAAGTCCGTTTCACAGTCGTGGGCTTGCCGCCGATGACTATGTCAATTCCACCGCATGTTGGTGGGCAAGCGATTGAATTGATAGAAGAAATCTAAAAAGCTTCTGCATTAGCTATGATTATTAGCTAATGCAGAAGCTTTTTTTATTCAAAGGTCATTCTTTCAATTCGATCGAACGCTTCCTTTAATAAATCTAAATTTTGTGTTGCGGCTAAACGAATGTACTCATCGCCCGTTGTTTCACCAAATGCTTTTCCAGGAATCACTAATACCTGTGTCTCTTTTAAAAGATTTTCCACAAAAGGAACGGAAGTTAGTCCAGTTTTTTGAATATTAATGAAGGCGTAAATACTTCCTTTGACTGGATGAAGCGAAAGGAAAGAAATCTTTGCTACTCGCTGGGCCACATACTCTAAACGTGTTTGGAACACTTCAACGATTGGGTCTACAAATTCGTCAAAATGTTGTAACGCATAGATTCCTGCTTGCTGTGACAACGTAGGCGCAGAATACGTAACGCCTTCATTAATTAATTTGGCTACTTCGTTAATATAGTCTGGGGCAATCATATAACCAATACGCCAACCAGTCATTGCAAAGGCTTTTGAAAAGCTACCAAAAGTGATAGTATTTTCTGGAGCAAACGTAGCCATGGGAGTAAACGTTTCTTGGAAACAAAAGGCTTCATAAACTTCATCTGAAAGAATGTATAAGTTGTGTTCAATCGCTACCTGTGCGATTTCTCTGAAAGTTTCTTCAGAGAAAACAGCGCCTGTTGGGTTATTCGGTGAATTAAGAATAATCGCTTTGGTTTTAGGCGTGATTTTTTCTTTCAAAAGAGCTACATCAATTTGGAAACCATCTTCTTCATAGGTTGGTAAAAAGACCGGAACGCCATCTGCTAAAAGGACTTGGTCTTTATAAGGAGAGAAATAAGGTTCATGAATAATCACTTCATCTCCAGGATTTAGAATCACTTGTAAGGCAAGGTACATTCCGTGCAGAGCGCCAACTGTGGCCCGGACTTGATTCGGTTGAAAAGATAATTGATAATGTGACTGATAAAACTGAATGACCGCCTCAATGAATGCCTCGCTACCATCAGAAGCGGTATATTTTGTATGCCCATTTTTGGCATCGTTAGCTGCTTGTTCGATAATCCGCTCATCGGTAATTAAGTCAGGGTCACCAATCGATAAATCGATTAAATTTGGGGTCTTTTTCGCCAATGTTGCAATATCCATGAGTAAATTTTCAGTAGGTTGTTGGTAACGTGTTGCGATATTCTTGCGATCCATACCAGGTGCTCCTTTTTATAAAACTTTTCTTAGAAAATCTTGTGTTCTTGGGTTTTGTGGCGCATCAAAAATTTCTTCAGGTGTGCCTTCTTCTTGAATAATTCCTGCATCCATAAAAATGACACGGTCCGCAACTTCTTTTGCGAAGCCCATTTCGTGGGTAACCACCACCATTGTCATCCCTTCAATAGCTAAATTTTTCATAACGGATAGCACTTCGCCCACCATTTCAGGGTCTAAGGCAGAAGTTGGTTCATCGAACAGCATCACGTCAGGGCGCATGGCTAAAGCACGAGCAATCGCTACCCGTTGTTGTTGCCCACCAGAAAGTTGAGCGGGATAATTTTCTTTTTTATCTGATAAACCAACTTGTTCCAGTAAAGAAAGAGCATGTTCTGTGGCTTCAGCAGCGGCTTCTTTTTTTACTTTAACAGGACTAATTGTTAAGTTTTCCAAGACATTTTTATGCGGGAAAAGATTGAAATTTTGGAATACCATTCCCATTTTTTGACGAAGTTGATCAATGTTGGTATTTTTATCTAATAAATTTTTTCCTTCAAATTCAACGCTGCCACCAGTTGGTGTTTCTAATAAGTTCAGGCAACGTAAAAAAGTACTTTTACCACTACCAGAAGGGCCAATAATTACGACAACTTCACCAGCTTCAATTTCTAAGTCAATTCCTTTAAGTACTTCATTTTTTCCGAATGTTTTCTGTAAGTTTTTAATGTTAATCACTAGTACTCATTCTCCTTTCAGCAACACCTAATAGACGTGAGATAGTAAAGGTTAGGACGAAATAAATTAACGATACAATTAAGTAAGGTAAGAAGGGTTTAAAACTTGCTCCTTGAACGTTGCCAGCTTGGAAAATTAGTTCTGAAACACCAATGACTGAAACAACGGAAGATTCTTTAATTACTGTAACAAATTCATTGCCTAACGCTGGTAAAATATTTTTAATAGCTTGTGGGAAAATGATGTATCGCATTGCTTGGTTTTGATTCATTCCCAAAGAACGAGCAGCTTCCAATTGTCCTTTATTAACTGCCTGAATACCAGCACGAATAATTTCTGCTACATATGCACCACTGTTTAAAGAAAGGGCAATACAACCAGCTGCTACTTTTGATAAGTCTAAACCAAGAACGCCTGTCCCGAAATAGACAATAAAAATTTGAACAAGCAAAGGAGTGCCACGAACATATTCAATATAAGCAATGGCAATGCCACGTAAAATTTTGGAATTGGCTAACTTCATTAAGGCAAGTAATGCCCCTAAAATGGCACCAAACAAAACACCAATGAAAGCTAGGAAAATGGTATAGCCTGCACCGTTAAGATAGAACTTTCCATACTTTTGTAAAAAGCTTTGATCTTTTTGGAACATTAATTGATTGGCTTCTTTTTTATAACCGTCCATTAATTTTTGATCATTAATTTGTTTAATAGAGGCATTTACTTTCTCCGTCAAAACGGGCGCATCTTTAGGAAAAGCAACGGCAGTATCTTTTGAGCCTTTTTCAAAGGTAACATCAGCAAAAGCTAAATCCTCATTTTGAGAAACATAGGCTTCGCCAACCGGTTCTTCCATAACGACTGCATCTAATTTATTATTTTTTAGATTCATAATTAAATCTGGAATTTTTTGAAGAGAAGTAGGGACAGCACCGGTTAATTCGGTTTTAATTAATTCTTCTTGTGTCGTTTGCTTTTGGGCACCTGCACGAACGCCTTCGAAATCTTTAGTGGAATGAAATTTATCTTTGTCTTCTTTCCGAACAATGACTCTTTGTTGAACGTTCATATATGGTTGAGAAAAAGCTACTTCTTTTAATCGTTCAGGCGTTGGCGACATGCCAGAGATGACCATGTCAATCTTGCCAGTTTTTAAGGCCCCTAACAGAGCATCAAAGCCTAGTTCTTCGATTTTTAATTTAACGCCTAAATCGTCGGCAATTTTTTGAGCAATAGAAATATCAAAACCGACAATTTTATCTTCACCATCTACTTTTGCATGAAATTCATAAGGGGCATAGTCTGCGGATAAGCCGACAACTAGTTCTCCCTTTTGGATGATTTTGTCATAGACTGGATCGTTTTCGGCTGCAAAAGTTTCTTTAATAGGTAATAATGAGAGCAACAAGAATAAAATTGGTAAAATCGTCTGTAGCCATTTTTTACATTTGGTCATTTGCGTAAACTCCTTTTTGTATTATTTTTATAAATATTCAAAAAAAAGCGAATAAATGTATAAAAATTTATTGTGTTATGATGTGGTTTATCATATCATAGAATATGTAAAAGGAAAAGTAGTAGAGTTGAAAAAATACAACTTTTTCAAAAAAATTTTCAAAAGTCAAAAATGAAGGGGATTTTCAAGATGGAACAATCATTAATTGTGAGAGGGACACCACAAGAGTATCTTTGCGAAATTGGTTCGTGGGAATTATTAGAAGGACAACTATTATGCAGAAATATTCATCGTGTATTCATTTTACACGGGACTGAGTCATGGCAAGCGGCAAAACCGTATTTTCCGACGTTTCAAAAAGTAACAGCTGTTTTTGAAAACTATGGAGGTGTTTGTACAGATCAACGTGTGCAAGAGTTAGAAGCGCAAGTGCTGGACAATCATTTAGAGGCCATCGTCGCTGTTGGTGGAGGAAAAGTGGCCGACTTGGGCAAAGCCTTAGCACACAAAATGGCGTTACCGGTAATTATTTTGCCCACTTTAGCAGCTACTTGTGCACCGTGCACGCCATTGAGTGTAATGTATCGAGAAGATGGAGCAATGGAACGATATGACGTTTTTTCGCAAGCAAACGCTTTGGTGTTGGTAGAACCAAGAGTGTTATTACATTCGCCTCGGTCCTTAATGGTGGCAGGTATTGGGGATACATTAGCTAAATGGTACGAAGCAGATGCGATTATTTCGCAGTTAGATGTCCAAGTGTTACCTATTCAAGTTTCTCATTTTGCCGCGGAAAAATGTCGCGATATTTTGTTAAATGAAAGTATCAATGCTTTAAAAGCGATGGAAGAGCAACAATTAAATCAATCGTTTATTGATGTCATCGAAACGAATTTAATTATTGGTGGAATGGTGGGTGGCTTTGGCGATGATTATGGTCGGACAGCAGGTGCCCATTCCATTCATGATGCACTAACTTTGCTGCCAGCTAGCCATCGACAATTACATGGAAACAAAGTGGCGTATGGTGTGTTTGTTCAATTAGCCATTGAAGAAAAATGGCAAGAAATCGATGAATTGATTCCTTTCTATCACCAACTAGGTTTGCCTATTTCTTTAAAAGAAATGGAGATGGACTTAACTGAAGCCGAGTATCAAGAAGTAGCAGAACGTGCTTGTATAGAAGGCGAAACGATTCATTATATGAAACAAAAAATTACCCCTGAAATTGTGAAAACAGCGATGCAAGATTTAGAAAAATATACAGCGACAAAATAAGTGCCAAACAGCAACTAGCTCATTTGAATTATTTGAACTAGTTGCTGTTTTTTAAGGATCCTTTTTTGAAAAAAGAAACCTTGAGAAATCCTTGCAAATTCAATAAAAAAAAAGTATGATGATGGGAGGACAAATTATAGTAGAAAGTAGGGAAATGAATGACGGAACCAGCCATTCGTTATCGTTTAATCAAAAAAGATAAACACACAGGTGCGCGTTTAGGTGAATTAATTACTCCTCACGGCACATTTCCAACACCAATGTTTATGCCGGTAGGTACACTTGCGACAGTTAAAACAATGTCACCAGAAGAATTAAAAGAAATGGGTGCCGGTGTTATTTTAAGTAATACTTACCATTTATGGTTACGCCCAGGTGAAGATTTAGTCGAAGAAGCAGGCGGTTTACACAAATTTATGAACTGGGATCAACCTATTTTAACTGATTCAGGTGGCTTCCAAGTCTTCTCATTAAGTGATATGCGGAAAATCGAAGAAGAAGGTGTGCATTTTAGAAATCATTTAAATGGTTCAAAAATGTTCCTTTCTCCAGAAAAAGCGATCAATATTCAAAATAAATTAGGATCAGATATTATGATGAGCTTTGATGAATGTCCACCATTTGATGAAAGCTATGAGTATGTCAAACGCTCGATTGAACGGACTTCTCGTTGGGCTGAGCGTGGCTTAAAAGCCCATGCGAATCCTGATAGACAGGGATTATTCGGTATTGTTCAAGGTGCAGGATTTGAAGATTTACGTCGTCAAAGTGCCAAAGATTTAGTGAGTATGGATTTTCCTGGCTATTCGATTGGTGGCTTATCTGTTGGTGAGTCTAAGGAAGAAATGAACCGAGTCTTAGACTTTACGACACCGTTAATTCCTGAAAATAAACCACGTTACTTAATGGGTGTGGGTGCCCCTGATTCATTAATTGATGGAGTGATTCGTGGGATTGACATGTTTGATTGTGTGTTACCAACACGTATTGCGCGCAATGGTACTTGTATGACTTCACAAGGTCGCTTGGTTGTTAAAAATGCCCAATATGCAAGAGATTTTCGTCCGCTTGATGAAAAATGTGATTGTTATGTTTGTCGTAATTATACGCGGGCCTATATTCGTCATTTGATTAAATGTGATGAAACATTCGGAATCCGTTTAACATCGTATCATAATTTATACTTCTTGTTAGACTTAATGAAAAATGTCCGTCAAGCAATTATGGACGACAATTTATTAGAATTCCGACAAGCGTTTTTTGAAGAATATGGCTTTAATAAAGCGAATGCAAAAAGTTTCTAAAAATTAGAGGAAAAAACTAGTTCTTCAAGCATTTTTTTGATACAGTTAGTAGTGTGAATAATGCAGAGTGAGGTGAAACAAATGGGTGGCGGATTTACAATGATTTTTACATTAGTCCTTTTAGGAGGAATGATGTTTTTCATGACACGTTCTCAAAAGAAACAACAACAAGAACGTCAAAAACAACTAAACGCAATGAAAACTGGCGATAGTGTTGTCACAATTGGTGGTTTACATGGTGTTTTAAGTGAAATCAACGAAAAAACAGTTTTAATCGATTGCGAAGGTATTGTCTTAGAATTTGACCGTGCAGCAATTCGAACTGTAACACCTGGAACTGCTGTTACAAATGATTCAGCAGTAACTAGTGTACCAGTCACAGAAGTTGAAGAGACAGTCACAGAAGAAGTAACTGAAGTTCCTGAAACATCAGATCCTTCAAAAGAAAAGAAAGACTAAACGGTTCAACTAATTCATTTAATGGTTAGAGAGAGCGGAACAGGCTTTTCAAAGGCGAAACTGTGACCAGTAGTCACACGAGAAAGCCAATAAGAAGAGATAATTCCTATTCCGCTCGTGTCGTTTATCTTAAAATGTAGGACTAGGAAGGTAGGTCATTTGGACTTACGTCCTAAGTCCTTTTTAACTATTAAGTTTACAAAAAAGGTTCCTTTTTATAGTGTTGGAAGATAGTTAAAAAGTGAGCAATCTTTCGCTTGGTTGGAAGGAGAAGAGCCCATGACAAAGGAAAAATTAAGTTGGTTACAACAAAAAATGCTCAATAAAAGTATTAAAAAGAAGTGCCAAAATTTTCGTGAACTAGGTTATTCTTCCATCAACGAAGAAGATTTATTGACTTATTTACTCACCTATCGTTGGAAAAAGCAAGCCCGTTTATCTGTCAAAGACTGTCGCAAAGACATTCAGAAGGTTAAGCCGAATGAATTTTTTGACTATCAACAATTATTGGCACAGACATCAAAAAATCCTTTAAGGGACTGGCATGATATTGAAGACTTATTCTAGAAAAAAGAATAGGTCTTTTTTTTTGAGATAAAAAAAATTATAAATAGTTGTGAAAAATATCACAAAAGCTATTTACAAGATTCGTTTTATGTTGTATGATGTGAATGTGAAATAGTTAACAAAGTTTTTTTAAAATGAAACTCTTAGGAGGATGAACATGGTTAAAACAGTAAAAAAAGAAAAGACAGAAACGGTTGATGTTTCATCAATGATTGATGAATTAGCAACAAAAGCGAATGTCGCTTTAAAAGCAATGGAAGATTTTACACAAGAACAAGTAGATCACATTGTCCATCAAATGGCGATGGCGGCGCTAGACCAACATATGCCTTTAGCAAAAATGGCTGTCGAAGAAACTGGCCGTGGAATCTATGAAGATAAAGCAATCAAAAATATGTATGCATCTGAATACATTTGGAATAATATTAAACATGATAAAACTGTGGGTGTAATTAACAAAGACGAACAAACCGGCTTAATGGAAATTGCTGAGCCAGTTGGCGTGGTATGTGGGGTCACACCAACAACGAACCCAACGTCAACAACTATTTTTAAATCACTAATTGCCTTAAAAACAAGAAATCCAATTGTTTTTGCTTTCCATCCTAGCGCACAAAAATGTTCGGCAGAAGCGGCACGTATTGTACGGGATGCGGCGATTGCAGCAGGTGCACCAGAAAATTGTATTCAATGGATTGAACAACCATCGATTGATGCAACATCTGCTTTGATGAATCATCCAGGGATTGCCATTGTTTTAGCAACTGGTGGCGCAGGCATGGTAAAATCTGCATACTCAACAGGTAAACCAGCACTAGGCGTTGGTCCTGGGAACGTACCAGCTTATATTGAAAAAACGGCTAAAGTAAAACGTGCGGTTAATGATTTAATTGTTTCAAAATCATTTGATAATGGAATGATTTGTGCTTCTGAGCAAGCGGTCATTGTGGATAAAGAAATTTATGCTTCTGTCAAAGCTGAGTTTGAAGCACACAATGTTTACTTCGTGAAACCGAATGAATTACAAAAACTAGAAGATGCAGTGATGAATGAAGGCAAATACGCAGTAAATCCAGCGATTGTCGGTAACTCTGCAGAAAAAATTGCTGAATTAGCAGGAATTAGCGTACCAAAAGGCACAAAAATTTTAGTCGCTGAATTAGAAGGTGCAGGTCCAGAATATCCATTATCAAGAGAAAAATTATCGCCAGTTTTAGCAATGATGAAATCAAACAATGCAGAGCATGCTTTTGAACTATGTGAAGCGATGTTAAACTTAGGTGGTTTAGGACATACAGCAGTAATTCATACAGAAGATGAAGAGTTACAAGTTGCTTTTGGTTTACGTATGAAAGCTTGTCGTATTTTAGTGAATACTCCATCAGCAGAAGGCGGTATCGGTAACATTTATAACGAAATGATTCCATCCTTAACACTTGGTTGTGGTTCATACGGGAAAAACTCTGTTTCTAAAAACGTATCAGCCATTAACTTAATTAATATTAAAACGGTAGCGAAACGGAGAAATAATATGCAATGGTTTAAATTACCTCCAAAAATTTTCTTTGAAAAAAATTCTTTACAATATCTACAAAAAATGGAAAATGTTGAACGTGTCATGTTAGTTTGTGACCCAGGTATGGTTCAATTTGGCTATGCAGATATCGTACGTAAAGAGCTACAAAAACGTAAAAATGATGTGAAAATCGAAGTATTTTCTGATGTTGAACCAAACCCATCAACAAATACTGTTTATGCAGGTACCAAAATGATGGTTGATTTCCAACCAGATACAGTGATTGCCTTGGGTGGCGGTTCTGCAATGGACGCAGCGAAAGGAATGTGGATGTTCTATGAACACCCAGATACGGAGTTCTTTGGTGCAAAACAAAAATTCTTAGATATCCGCAAACGGACATATAAAATTGCCAAACCAGAAAAAACACAATTTGTTTGTATTCCAACTACTTCAGGAACTGGTTCAGAAGTTACCCCATTTGCCGTTATTACTGATAGTGAAACACACGTGAAATATCCGTTAGCAGACTATGCGTTAACACCAGATGTAGCGATTGTTGATCCACAGTTCGTAATGTCTGTGCCAGCTTCAGTCACTGCAGACACAGGTATGGATGTTTTAACACATGCTATTGAATCTTATGTTTCCGTGATGGCTTCAGATTACACACGTGGTTTAAGTTTACAAGCAATCAAGTTAGTTTTCGATCATTTAGAAAATTCAGTGAAACGTCCAGATATGGAATCTCGCGAAAAAATGCATAATGCATCAACCATGGCAGGGATGGCATTTGCCAATGCATTCTTAGGTATTTGTCACTCTATTGCTCATAAAATTGGTGGGGAATATGGCATTCCACATGGTCGTACAAATGCGATTTTATTACCACATATTATTCGTTACAATGCGAAAGATCCATCAAAACACGCAATGTTCCCTAAATATGATTACTTCCGCGCCGATACTGATTATGCAGACATTGCAAAATTCTTAGGCTTAAAAGGAAATACTACCGCAGAATTAGTAGAAGCTTTAGCAACAGCAGTAGCAGACTTAGGTAAATCAGTCGGAATTGACATGAACTTGAAAGCCCAAGGTGTCTCACAAGAAACATTAGACACAACGGTTGATCGTATGGCAGAACTTGCATATGAAGACCAATGTACAACTGCAAATCCGAAAGAACCATTAATTAGTGAACTAAAACAAATTATCTTAGATGCTTATGTAGGATAAAAGAACTCAAATAAAGAGACCAGAACATTAATGTTCTGGTCTCTTTAACGTTTTGCGAAAACAGTGCTGTCGATACCACGGTTATGACACCAATTAACTAAAACTGGATCGAGGATAAGTGCGGTACTCGTCAATTCTTCTGTCGTCTTTTTTCCTAAAAGAGTATAAAGCATTTTCACTTCTTCTTGCCATTGCTGTACAAGGGCTAGGGTATTTTCTAAACCATTTTTACTCATAAGGGAAGCTAAGATAGTCCCAGCAACTCCCATGCTTTTGGCACCTAAAGCGAGTCCTTTGACAATATCAAGAGAGTTACGCACACCGCCAGAACCGAGAATAGTTAGTTTCTTTTGCCAATTTTGTGATTCCAGAAGAGAGATGACCGTTGACTGCCCCCAATCATCTAAGAAAGAAAGTTCTCGTTTCTTCCGCCGGGCATTTTCAATTTGTGTAAAACTCGTTCCGCCTTGGCCGCTCACATCCGCTGCTTGAACGCCGATAGAGGTAAGTTTTTCTAAGGTTTCTTGGCTCATGCCAAAGCCAACCTCTTTGACAATGACAGGCACTTCTACGACCTGTACGATAGCTTCAATCTTGGTTAGCCAATTAGTGAAATCACGATCTCCTTCAGGCATGACCAATTCTTGGGGCACATTTACATGGATTTGTAAGGCATTCGCTTGAAATAAATCAAGCGCTCGCTTTGCTTCTTCCACACCCAAGCCTGCACCAATATTGGCAAAAATGAGTCCATCTGGGTTTTCTTTTCGCATAATTTGATACGTATCCGCTAAACTAGCATCTTTTAACGCTGCCGAGACAGATCCTGTCGCAACTAAAAGGCCAGTTTCTTTGGCAATAATGCCTAATTGCTGATTAATTTCTTTTGCACGCTGACTACCACCTGTCATTGCATTGACATAAAAAGGTTGGGGAAGCTGAAAAGAAAGAAACGAAGTGGAAATATCCACTTCGTTAACAGCGGATTCAGCAAACGATTGGTGAACAAAACGCACACGATCAAAGTCATTACTTTTTTCTTTGTGGAACGCTTTAGCTAATGATAGATGTTCATCTTTTCGATTCATGCTTCTCCTTACACTCCTTTTGACCATAGGTATAGACGTGAAGTGGCAGTGGGGTAATTCCGTCTTTTTCCCAAGCAGTCATTAATGGTAAAATCCCAGATTTTTGGCGGAAAATTACAATCCCACAATCGCCCCCGCCAGCGCCAGAAGATTTCGCAGCTCCTGTATAAGATTCAGCCAAATCACAAAGATTTTTCAAGGCTTCTGTTTCGATTACCACACCAGTCAGTGAAGATAATTCGGCGAGCAATTGGCGATTTTTAGTAATTTGTTTTTGAATAACAGAAATTTTTCCTGTGTTAAAGCCATTAATCATTGTTTCGACACAAAGCCGACTTTTCATTAAGAACTGCTCATAAGCCGCTTGTTTTTCTTCTTTTGATTGATGAACTCGATCAACTAAGTCTGAAGTGGACGCAGGACTACCTGTCCAACCAATTAGTAAACGTAGTTGTTTCGGTACTTTTAACGGAAAAATCATTAATTCAGGCCAGTCCATTGCTAACAAATCAGTTAATGTTTCAGTGGCTACTTTTTGATTGACCCAATCATGATCGAAGGTTGAAAAGGCAATCCAGCCCCCGTAACAGCTGGCGGCGATATCTCCGCAAGAACCATTTCCTTGAACGGCTAAGTGAGCTAATGCTGATAATTTGAAAATTTCCTCATTTTCCAAACCTAAGTCATAAAAAATATTCAAGGCTTTGACAGTTCCAACGGTTACTGCACCGCTTGAACCAAGACCATATTTTCGTCCATTTGAACTATCTAATTCACTCGTCACTTTTAAATGATAAAATGACAATTCTTTGTTTTGCTCTTGCGCATATTTTTCAGTTAGATGAATCGCCGCTAGAACATAATGAAAAGGATTTTCGCGAATATCTAATACGAGCTCACCATTTCGGCGTGTCCAACGAATAGGTAAAGAGCTGTATTGTGCAGATTGAATACTGCCTTCATCTGTTGTTTCTTCGACAGTTACAGTTACGAATTGATCCACAGCAACGATAATGGCAGGGTGGCCAGGTTCAACAACGGCATATTCTCCTGCAATAAATAACTTTCCTGGCGTAGTAACTTCAATCATGCTTATTTATCCATTCCTTTCGTTTCAAACAATTCAATTCCGGGACCAGCAAAAGCTGGGACTAACTGCTCTTTTGAAAAATGTTCACTTAAAAATGTTTTTAATGCTTCTAAGTTTTTCTTTTCGACTAAGACCTTGACATTCGGACCTGCATCCATTGTAAAGTAACAAGGAATTCCTTTGGCCCGTGCTTGGCGAACTAAAGCCATCGCTTGTAAACTGCCTGGGGACCAGTAAGTAAATGGAGGGACAGCACCTAAGGTTGTTCCATGCATCCTTAACCCATTGGCTTCAATGATTTCTCCTAAACGAGGGAAGTCTTTTGTTTTAATTGCTTCATGAACTTGGGATAAATCTTTTTCCACATTGTCCAACCAACCTTGATAAAAGCTAGAAGTTTCTACTGTTCGTTTCATTCCATCACGGCTGGAAACATCTTTTTCGCCATCGTTAATTAAGATAAAGAGCATGGCCAATTCGTTTTCCCAATTATTAGCTGGAATATTTTCAGCAAACGACGTTTCATCAGAGTGGCCTTTGTTCCATTGAGCAAAACCACCAAAAATACTACGACAAGCAGAACCTGAACCACGTCGCGCTAAACGTGATAAGTCTTTTGCTGAAAGATTTAATCCTAAGGCTACGTTACAGGCCCCAGCTAAAGCAGCTAGACCACTCGCTGAAGAAGCCAAACCAGCTGCAGTAGGCACAAAATTTTGACTTTCCACTTTTGCAAACCAAGTACAATTGGCTTGTTGACGAACAAGGTTCAAAAATTCTTTGACTTTTTTTGTTTGTTTTTCGTTTTGCAAGATACCATCTAAAATAAATACATCTTCTGAATAATGGGCATCAAATGTCACAGTTGTTTCTGTGTAAAAGGCATCTAATGTTAATGATAAACTACTATTCATTGGTAAAATGTATTCTTCATTGGCTTTTCCCCAATATTTAATCAGAGCAATATTTGTATGCGCTCGTGCTTTTCCTGAAAGCATTACTTTTTCACCTCTAATGATTGAATCCATGTAGCAACAGCTCCATTTTCTTCTAAAGTCTGTGCAATGGTTTGTGCGGTCTTTTTATTATCTGTTAAGGCAATCATACAGCCACCGCGACCGCCGCCGGTTAATTTTGCTCCTAGAGCGCCATGTTCTAGAGAGAGAGCCACTAGTCGATCCAGCATATCGTTGCTGACGGTTAATTGCTGGAGTTGCTCTTGCGCTAACGTCATTAGCTGACCTAATTTTTGTTTATCATCTTGTAAAATTGCCTGCTTCGCTTCTTTAGTAAAAGAACCTAATTGTTTCATTGTTTCAGCGATTGCTGTGGGATTATTTTGAGCTAGCTGCGCAATGTCTTTCACTGCTTCACGTGTTTGACCTTTAATTCCCGTATCAGCTACTACTAAGTAGGCATTAGATAAATTCATCGAGAAATGTGTGGGCGGAAATCCTCTAGTAAAAAATAAGGGATCAGCGCCGCTTGTTGCTGCGGCATCGATACCACTAGGATTGCCATGAGCAATTTTCTCACTTAAGGAAACAAGCTCAAACAATTCTTGATATGTATAAGCGTAATCAAAATAATCAAAAAGGCTTCGAACGATGGCCACAGCGGTTGCTGCGCTTGAGCCCATTCCTCGTTCAGCGGGAATCGTACTTGTTAAGGTCAAAGTGCCTTTAAACGTATCTTCCTTTAAAAAATGTAAGGTTTGCTGAACAACTTCCTTGATATTTGCTAGCTCTTGGGGCACGTCTTCAAGCAATCCTGTAAAATATGCACAATCAATCTGCATAGTTTTTGCTGGGGTAAAGACGGCTGTGATTTCTGTCGCTTGAAAAGGAAAGGCGATTGCTGGTTCGCCGTAAACAACGGCGTGTTCCCCCATTAAAATGATTTTTCCCGTCGCTTGACCGAGGCCTTGTTTTTTTATATTCATTCACTGACATTCCTTTTGAGTAGAATCGAGTATAGGACAAAAGACGTTCTTGGATTAGAAGAACGTTTGTCATAATCTCTTCATGATTTATAGGAAATGATTCCAAAAGTTTCTCTTGTTCCAAAAAAAGAGATTGCTTAACCTAAGATAGTTTACCTAAAAATAAGGCACAAGTAAAATGGTTCCGTTGGTTTTTCCAAAAAATTAATAACAATTTAATAAGAAAGAACCGACAGAACCAGTTATTCGGCTATTTTTTTAAAATTTTCTTAGGTAATCACCAAACCAAGGGCACTTGCCAAATAAATGGCTTGTTCAGGGGTGACTTTAAGACCTGATAAATAGTTTGGTGAGAAAGTCAAGCGTTCAAAGGTGTTTTGGGAAAAATCCAATCCTTTTAAAGAAGTATTTAACCAATTACTTTCGGTTAAATCGCAAGCTTCTAGAAGGAGTTTCTTCCAGGTGACCTCGAAAAATTCACTTTCGACTAAACGTGTCTGATTAAAGTGAACAAGATTAAAATTTGCAAAACGAAAAGAAGCATAATCGGCTTTGCAATCTTCAAATAGACAATCTTTTAAATAGCTATCTGCAAAATTCGTTCCTGTCAAATTGCAACGAAGGAAAGTCACTCGATGAAAACTGCCAGACAGCCATTCGACGTTAGAAAAATCGCAAGCTTCAAAACGCACATTACTACAATCAAAAGAAGCAAACTGGCCATTTGCTAATGAAAGATGATCGAAAACAGCATCCCGAAAGACTAAGTTACGAATTTCTTGATTCGATAAATCAATCTGCTGATACAAATGATTTTCTAAGATTGCCTCATCTTCTAATTGACAGTTCGTTAATAGAGGAAGTTGTTCTGGTAGATTTGGTGGCAAGGGATAAGTTATTTTCATAAAACGCCTCTTTCTTCTTGTTGATTTTCAAAGGTTTCATCAATTGAGTAGGCCCGATTATAGAAACGTAGCGCAGTTGTGAAAACATAAGCGCCGGCAAAACCAAGTAAACTACCTAACACAATCCCGACTAATCGATAGTTTAAAAGATTACTAATGACTTGCTGTCGTGCAAGATTTGATAATAATAAGGACATCGGGGTAATAAAAAAGCTGGCAATCGCATAGTTTTTGTTAATGAATCCTTCAAAAGCTGCATATAGAATACTAATGATACCGATTGTTTGTAAAGGTGTAAAGGGAATCATTAATAAAATTACAGAAAGCAACAAACCAAGACTCGTGCCTAGAATCCGTTGAACATTTCGCTGCATCACAGAATGTAAATTTTCCCCTTGTAAAATGGCTGCGCAAGTAAACGTCATCCAATAGGCGTTGACTAAATGAAGCGATTGGCTTAAATAAGCCGCTAAAAATAAAATGGCCGCATAATGCAAAGCATCTAATAAAGAAGCGGGATCGATATAAAGTCGTTCTTGAAGAGACATCCGTTTTTGAAAAACGTAGGGGCGCTTGTCGATGAAATGAAGCACAATGCCCATGATAATGCCGGTCACTACTCCTAAAAGAACAAAACTGGCCATGATAGGAATCTTATGTAAAGGAAAATTGTTGCTTGTTCCCATTGCGGTTGACATGATAACTAACAGAGCACCAGGCTTCTCAATGCCATACAATCTAAAAAGTAAGCGTGCAAGAAAAGCGACGATGGCAATTGTAATGGGAATCAACCAAGGTACATGGTGACTTAGCATTCCTAAGCTGTTGCCCAGAACAATAAAAAAGCCAACAATATTCAGTCTGCGCAATAATTGGGGCAAAGGAAGCGGCTGATAATAAATAAACGTATAAATGCCCATCGAGCCAAAGGTCCCAATGAGTAAATTATTGGAAAAATAACCAATTAATAATGGAATTGCCATACAAATTGCGACACCAACTAACCGAAATAATTCGTCATTTGCTTTATCAATAACAAACAAATCCTTTAAAAACGTAGAATTTTTCATATTTTGTCACTCCTTTACTTCCTAATTTACCATAATGTTTAGAAAACTGACAAAAGAATTGCAATAAAAGACAGGAAGAAAAAGAGTGGTTTCTGATAGGAAGAGAAGAAAAATTAAAAAAAGTTAACATTTTGACTTGCAATTTTAATATGAAAAATGTAAGATATATTCCATAGCAATAAATAATTATTAAATTCTGATTTTTCAGAAAATACAGATTGTATTATTTTAGGAGGCAACACTATGAAATTGAAAAAGTCATTAACATTCGGTGTGATTACATTATTTAGCGTAACAACTTTAGCGGCTTGTGGAGGCGGCGGAACGTCAGATAGCTCAAGCGCGTCTGGTGGCGGTAAGGCAAGTGGCGAACAAGTTTTACGTGTCACAGAACAACAAGAAATGCCAACAGCTGATTTATCACTAGCAACAGACAGAATTAGTTTTATTGCATTAAATAATGTATATGAAGGAATTTATCGTTTAGACAAAGATAACAAAGTCCAACCTGCAGGTGCAGCGGAAAAAGCAGAAGTTTCTGAAGATGGACTAACATACAAAATTAAATTAAATAAAGATGCAAAATGGTCAGACGGTAAACCAGTGACTGCTAATGACTATGTTTACGGATGGCAACGAACAGTTGATCCAGCGACAGCTTCTGAATATGCTTATCTGTATGCCTCTGTAAAAAATGGTGATGCCATTGCTAAAGGGGAAAAAGATAAATCAGAATTAGGAATTAAAGCAGTCAGTGATACAGAATTAGAAATCACTTTAGAAAAAGCAACACCATACTTTGATTACTTATTAGCTTTCCCATCGTTCTTCCCACAACGTCAAGATATTGTGGAAAAATATGGTAAAAATTATGCATCAAACAGCGAAAGTGCTGTCTACAATGGTCCATTCGTCTTAGACGGCTTTGATGGTCCTGGTACAGATACAAAATGGTCATTCAAGAAAAACGATCAATATTGGGATAAAGACACAGTGAAACTGGACTCAGTAGATGTGAATGTCGTGAAAGAATCACCAACCGCGTTGAACTTGTTCCAAGATGGACAAACAGACGATGTCGTTCTTTCTGGTGAATTAGCCCAACAAATGGCCAATGACCCAGCTTTTGTTAGTCAAAAAGAAGCATCAACACAATATATGGAACTGAATCAACGTGATGAAAAATCACCATTTAGAAATGCGAACTTACGTAAAGCAATTTCTTACTCAATCGACCGTAAAGCGTTAGTTGAATCAATCTTAGGGGATGGTTCTATCGAGCCAAACGGTTTAGTACCAGCAGATATGGCAAAAGACCCAAGTGGCGGCAAAGACTTTGCTAAAGAAGCAGGTAGTCAAATTGAATATGATACGAAAAAAGCTAAAGAATACTGGGAAAAAGCGAAAAAAGAATTGGGGATTTCAACCTTAACAATGGATATTCTTTCTTCAGATGCAGATTCTTCTAAGAAAACAGTTGAATTTGTTCAAGGGTCAATTCAAGATGCTTTAGATGGTGTGAAGGTAACGGTTAGTCCGGTTCCATTCTCCGTTCGTTTAGATCGTTCAAACAAAGGCGACTTTGATGCAGTAATCGGTGGTTGGAGTGCTGACTATGCTGATCCAAGTAGTTTCTTAGACTTATTTGCTTCAGATAACTCATATAACCGTGGACGTTATAACAATTCAGAGTTTGACAAGTTCGTGAAAGCTGCAAGTAGTGCAGATGCGACAGATCCTGAAAAACGTTGGGATGATATGTTAAATGCAGAGAAAACGATTATGGGAGACATGGGTGTGGTACCATTATTCCAAAAATCAGAAGCGCATTTACGTGCTGAAAAAGTCAAAGATGTCGCAGTTCATCCTGCTGGCGCAACGTATGACTACAAATGGGCATACATTTCAGAATAACCTGACAAAAGATCGATAGCAAACAAAAAAGGACCTTTGCCATGGAATAAAAGGCAACGGTCCTCTTGCTATCTTGTCTTAGACCAAGTAAAATAGTAGAAAGCCTAAAGACAGAATCAGTAAGATGCCCCCAGTTTTTAGCCAGAAAGAGCGATGTGCATCGCCAATGACTGAAAGCGGGATAAACTCTTTCGGTTCATTTTTCTTTTTAAAACGAAACGCGTTTTTCATTGAGCGCTGAAAGTTATCGAAAAAGCCAGAGGACATAATCCATAAAGCAATGCCGATAATTAAAAAGAAAAGCGAAACGATAAAGAAGGTATCTGATAATGAGGAGGTAGTGATAGGTTCTTTACTTATTAATAAGTAAAGAAAAATGCCGATACTGGAAATAACGGCTGTAATAATTGGCCATTTAAAAGTTTTCATGTGTTCACCCTATCTATTATTGTGGTCTATCTAGTCATTACTTTAACGAAAATAACTGAGGAAGTCAAAAAAATCTCGGAGGTGTCATTATTGAATAGTTTTGGAAAATATTTTCTTAAACGGATCTTTTTCATGATTATCACTTTGTGGTTAATCGCAACGATTACGTTTTTCTTAATGCAATTATTACCAGGTACGCCTTATACCAACCAAGAAAAACTTAGTCCAGAAACAATCGCTATGTTGAATAAACAATCTGGCTTAGATAAACCAGTGATTGTTCAATACGGAATTTACTTAAAGAACCTGGTAACAGGAGACTTTGGTATTTCATTCCAATTTAAAAACCAACCTGTTGCTAAGTTATTAGCTGGTCGAATTGGGCCATCCCTTCAACTGGGAGGACAAGCGATTATCTTTGGTACGTTAGTCGGTATTTTATTGGGGATTATCGCAGCGATGCGTCAAAATACTTGGGTAGATACGTTGGCAACATTGTTAGCCATTTTAGGTCGTTCTATTCCAAACTTTGTTTTCGCGGTATTATTACAATACATTTTTGCAATGAAATTAAGAATCTTACCAATTGCTATGTGGAATGGTTTTGCCTACACAATCTTGCCAACTATTGCCTTGGCAATGAGTCCAATGGCCGATTCGGCTAGGTTTATTCGAACCGAGATGGTAGAGGTCTTGCATAGTGATTATGTCGAATTAGCCAAAGCAAAAGGCTTGAGTCGCTGGCAAGTTGCATTCCGCCACGGGTTAAGAAACAGTTTAATTCCATTGATTACCTTATTAGGACCTTTAGCCGTTGGTTTAATGACAGGTTCTTTAGTAGTAGAAAATATTTTTGCCATCCCTGGAATTGGGGAACAGTTTGTAAAATCAATTATGACAAACGACTATCCAACAATTATGGCAGTAACTATTTTGTATTCAACAATGTTAGTTGTTGTAATTCTGATTGTTGATTTACTTTATGGTTTAATTGATCCAAGAATTCGCGTATCAGGAGGTGCAAAAGGCTAATGGAAACAGTCAATAAAAATAATCTACCACAAGCGATTAAAGATATTCCGGCAGATGAGTTTCAGCCTCTAAACACTTCAACTCTAAAAGAAAGAGAGCGTATTGCCACACCGTCTTTAAGTTTCTTACAAGACTCATGGCGTCGTTTGAAAAAGAATAAAGCTGCAGTTATCTCAATGAGTTTCTTAGCAGTTATTATCTTTATCTCTATTATTACCATTTGGGTTTCACCACATAACCCAACGAAACAAAATGTTTCTTACATTAACTTACCACCACGAATTCCTGGCTTGGAAAGCGTGAATGGTTTAAATGGTAAAACAACAGTTGCTGGTCAATTAGTTGATAAATATGCACAAGCAAACGTTCCAGATAACGTAAACTTTTATCTAGGAACAGATGGTTTAGGTCGTGATGTCCTAAGTCGTTTATTTATGGGAACACGTATTTCCTTATTAATTGCGTTTATCGCGGCGATTCTAGATATTACGATTGGGGTAACGTATGGACTGATTTCCGGATTAGTCGGCGGTCGTGTCGATACAGTAATGCAACGTATTTTAGAAGTTCTTTCTGGTATTCCTAACTTAGTTGTTATGATCTTGATGCTAACAGTCTTTGATCCAGGGATTGTTTCGATTGTTTTGGCCATGGTTATTACAAACTGGATATCAATGGCCAGGATTGTGCGAGCCCAGACCATGAAACTAAAAGACCAAGAGTTTGTCATGGCAGCAGAAACATTGGGCGAATCTCGTTGGAAAATTGCTATTAAACATATTTTACCGAATATCTCAAGTGTTATTATTGTCCAAATGATGTTCAGTATCCCATCGGCAATTTTCTTTGAAGCGTTCCTAAGTTTTATTGGGTTAGGCTTACGTCCACCAACCGCATCTTTAGGAACCTTGTTAAACGAAGGATACAAAACTTTCCGTTTCCTTCCATATTTAATGTGGATTCCAGCGGCAACACTTTCAGTTATCATGATTTGTTTCAACTTGTTAGCTGATGGTTTACGTGACGCATTTGATCCTAAGATGAAAGAGTAAGAGTGGTGAATGACTATGGAAAAAGTATTAGAAGTTAAAGACTTAAGAATCTCCTTTGATACGTTTGCAGGTAAAGTCAACGCCATTCGTGGTGTGAGTTTTGATCTTTATAAAGGTGAAACGTTAGCCATCGTAGGTGAATCAGGGAGTGGTAAATCTGTTACAACTCGCAGTATTATGCGTTTGTTGAGCAGTAATGCCAATATTGATAACGGGGAAATTTTGTTTAAAGGGCAAGATATTGTTCATAAAACAGAAAAACAAATGCAAGCCATTCGTGGTAAAGAAATCGCAATGATTTTCCAAGATCCGATGACTTCATTAGACCCAACGATGCCAATTGGCAAACAAGTGGCGGAATCATTAATCAAACATAATAAAGTCTCAAAAAAAGAAGGCTTAGCGCAAGCATTAGAATTACTAAAATTAGTCGGCATTCCTAATGCTGAAAAACGTTTGAAAAACTATCCACACCAATTTTCTGGTGGACAACGTCAACGGATTGTCATTGCAATTGCTTTAATTTGTTATCCCGAAGTTCTAATTGCAGATGAACCAACTACAGCGTTGGATGTAACCATCCAAGCACAAATTTTAGAGTTATTAAAAGATTTACAAGAAAAAATTAGCACTTCGATTATTTTCATTACCCATGATTTAGGGGTAGTAGCGAACGTGGCTGACCGTGTCGCTGTCATGTACGGTGGACGTCTGGTTGAAGTGGGAACAGCAGAAGAAATTTTCTATAATCCACAACATCCATATACTTGGGGACTTTTAGGGTCAATGCCAACGATGGAAGGAACAGAAGACAAACTTTATGCGATTCCAGGTTCACCTCCAGATTTATTAGATCCACCAACTGGAGATGCCTTCTATCCACGGAATGAGTTTGCTTTAAAAATTGATACAGAAAAAGAACCACCTTATTTTGAAGTATCACCAACCCACAAAGCAGCAACGTGGTTATTAGCACCACAAGCACCAAAAGTTACGCCTCCAGCAGAGATTGTTCGTCGTTGGGCAATTTATGCAGAGCGTCAAAAAAATCCAGGAGGTAGTAATTAATGGCAGAAGAGAAAAAAGTCCTATTAGAAGTCACTGGTTTGAAACAGTATTTCAATGTTGGTCGTAAAGACGAAGTAAAAGCCATTGATGACATTAGTTTTCATATTTTTGAAGGCGAAACCTTTGGATTAGTTGGCGAATCAGGAAGTGGAAAATCAACAACTGGTCGCAGTGTCATTCGTTTATATGATCCAACTGCTGGTGAAATTCTTTTCGATGGAAAAGACATTAGCAAAATTAAATCAAAAGCGGACATGCAAGCATTCCGTCGCGATGTTCAAATGATCTTCCAAGATCCATATGCTTCATTGAATCCAAGAATGAAAGTCAATGATATTATTGCTGAAGGAATCGATGTCAATGGATTAGCTAAAACACCAAAAGAGCGGGAAGAAAAAGTCAATGAACTTTTAAAAACGGTGGGATTAAATCCAAGTCACAGTACGCGTTATCCTCATGAGTTTTCTGGTGGGCAACGTCAACGGATCGGGATTGCTCGTGCTTTAGCGGTTAATCCACGTTTCATTATCTGTGATGAGCCGATTTCGGCTTTGGATGTGTCGATTCAAGCTCAAGTAGTAAACTTATTACAAGATTTACAAAAAGAACAAGGCTTAACTTACTTGTTTATCGCACATGACTTATCGATGGTAAAACATATCAGTGACCGAATTGGCGTAATGCACAGTGGGAAATTATTGGAAATGGGCACAAGTGATGATGTCTATAATTTCGGCGTTCATCCTTATACAGAAAGTTTACTTTCTGCGATTCCATTACCAGATCCAGACTATGAACGCACACGTAAACGGATCGTTTACCAGCCTGCAGCGGCAGATGGGAAAGATCGTGAGCTCCGTGAAATTCTCAATGGACACTATGTTTATTGTGCTGAAGACGAAGTTGCAATGTACCGTGAAAAAATTGAAGAGAAGAAAAGAAAAGCTGGTTTATAACCAGCTTCTTTTCTAACTATCTTGGTAGGGTGGTTATGAGATGAAGGCTCTGAAAGCTTATAAATACAGACTTTATCCAACCTCAAAACAAGAAGAGTTTATTCAAAAAACATTTTCTTGTGTTCGCTTGGTGTATAATTTAATGTTACAAGACCGGATTGATATCTACAAAGAGATGCGAAAAAATCCTCAACAAACGTTTAAAATGCCAACGCCAGCTAAATATAAGAAACAATACCCTGTCCTCAGAGAAGTTGATAGTTTAGCCTTGGCAAATGCACAAGTTTATTTGGATCGAGCCTTTAAAAATTTTTATCGGGAAAAAGGGATGGGCTTTCCAAAAAAGAAAAAGAAAGAAACGGTGCATTCCTACACTACGAACAATCAACATGGCACGGTCAAAATTTTGGATAATCGTTATTTGAAAGTACCTAAATTGAAATCTTTAATTAAAATGAAGGTACACCGCCAACCGCTGGGGGAGATAAAATCTGTAACTATTTCTATGAGTGCGAGTCACAATTATTATGTTTCCATTTTGTGTGAAGCGCCGATTGAAACGAAAACAAAGCAACAAAAAATGGTGGGAATTTGTAGCAGTAGGGAAAAATTTGCGCTGCTTTCGAATGGTGAAAGCTTCGAAAAAAGCTATTGTTCAAAGCATTTAAAGCAAAAACTATGTCAAAAAGAACGAAAATTAAACAAGCGTAAAATGATTGCTTTAGAAAAAGGTGTCGATCTTTCACAAGCAAAAAATTATCAAAAACAAAAAATAAAAGTCGCAAAAATTCGCGAAAAAATAGCCAACCAACGAACGGATATTTTAAACAAAATTACAACGGAATTGGTTTCAAGTTACGATGTTATTTGTATTGAAAAAGCCCATCACAGTAATGAGCGGCCGCCAAAACATGATCGTTCTGAACTGGCTTGGTCTTTATTTTTAGCTAAACTGTTGTATAAAGCACAATGGTATGGCAAAGAACTCATTTGTATTGAGTCAGAGGAGATAGAAACAGAGTTGTCTTTTTCTGAAAGTACAGAAAATTCAGAGTATCTTAGAAGCCAAAAAATCTTAGAACGTGGCTTGTCTAAACGAGAAACCTTATAAATAGAAGAACTGTAGGGACTACAGGGATCGCCTAGGGGATAGAAAATGTACACCATGTGTTGAACCATTTGTTTCTAGGAAGTCACATTGGGACAGTCCACTAATTATTAATGATCAAAATACGAGTTCAAACGAATCTAGTGCTAGATTCGTTTTTTTTTTTGAGGAAATATATTGACAACTAGGATAAACTAAGGTAAACTAGTGAAGTTGAGAAATGAAAGCAGAAGCACCCGCTTCTCGCCTTAGTTGAGTATATCGCTGGGCTAGATAAAGTATTCCTTATTTTTTTAAGTAAGGCAGACTGTTGGCGGGTTCTGGATAGGAACCTGTTTTTTTATTGCATTTAGCAAACAAAGCAGACTTCCGTTAGGATTTTCTCTTAAAAATTTTGGAGGTGAATGACCATAGCAAAGGATATGATGGTTAACGACGGCATTCGTGCACGCGAGTTACGTTTGATCGGACAAGATGGTGAACAATTAGGTGTAAAAACCAAAGCAGAAGCATTACAAATCGCTGAATCTGCAAACTTGGATTTAGTACTTGTAGCGCCAGGAGCGAAACCACCAGTTGCGCGAATTATGGATTATGGAAAATTCCGTTTCGAACAACAAAAGAAAGAGCGTGAAGCTCGCAAGAAACAAAAAGTGATCAACGTCAAAGAAGTTCGTTTAAGTCCAACAATTGACGTAAATGACTTCAATACAAAACTTCGTAATGCGCGTAAGTTCTTAGAAAAAGGAGACAAAGTGAAAGCTTCTATCCGTTTCAAAGGCCGTGCCATTACCCATAAAGAGATTGGTCAGAAAGTTCTTGATCGCTTAGCTGAAGAAACTGCGGACATCGCCACAGTGGAACAAAAAGCGAAAATGGACGGACGCAGCATGTTTCTAACGCTGGCACCGAAAAACGACAAGTAAACGAAGAGACCGAGCATTCGGACTTTTGGTAATTTCTACAAGAAGGATATTCGACAGTTGTGACTGTTAGAGTCTTTCACTTGAAGCAAAGATTTTGAGGAGGAAAATTAGTCATGCCAAAACAAAAAACACACCGCGGATTAGCAAAACGTGTAAAACGTACTGGTGGAGGCGGCTTAAAACGTGGCCGTGCCTTTACATCTCACCGTTTCCACGGTAAAACTAAAAAACAACGCCGTCAATTGCGTAAAGCAAGCATGGTTGCAAAAGGCGATTACAAACGTATCCGCCAACAATTAGCAAGAATGAAATAAAACAACTCGGTGACTTTTAGATTACCGTCAAGAGAAACAAGATATTAGGAGGAATTCAACATGGCACGTGTTAAAGGTGGAACAGTAACCCGTAAACGTCGTAAAAAAGTCCTTAAGTTAGCGAAAGGCTACTACGGATCAAAACATACTTTATTTAAATCAGCAAAAGAACAAGTAATGAACTCTTATTACTATGCATTCAGAGACCGTCGTCAAAAGAAACGTGACTTCCGTAAATTATGGATTGCACGTATCAACGCGGCAGCTCGCATGAATGGCTTAAGCTATTCTAAATTAATGCACGGTTTGAAATTGGCAGAGATTGATATCAACCGCAAAATGTTAGCTGACTTAGCCGTTAACGATGCAGCAGCATTTACAGCGTTAGCTGAACAAGCAAAAGACGCTTTAAGCAAATAAGCTTAAATAATCTTTCACACCCTACTCCTTGAGTAGGGTGTTTTTTTTAATAACTCCGTTGGTAACTTTCATCTATAAATGAAAAAACTTGTGAGAGCGGAATTTCTTCAGAAAGACTTAACCAATGCTCTTTATTCATATGATAGGCAGGAAAATAGCCAGGTTGGTTCTTTAATAAGGCAATCAATTCAGGCGCAAGTTTAACGGTTAAAATAGTGAGCTGCTTATTCTCGGTAGCGCCGAGCAGTTGTGCATCCAGTGGCATAATTAAAGCAAACCATTTTGCATTTCTAGGATGACGAAAGACGAGATAGTCTGGGTGTTTTTCAAAAGGAAAATCGGGCGTTATCTGATAACGTTCTTGGATATAGGCGCTAATAGTTTCTTGAAAAGTCATAGGTTTCTTCCTTTCGTTAAGGCTAGGCATATCTATTTACATCATAGCAAAAATTACATAAAATTACTTCGTTCAAAGGAATGGGAGGAGGGAGCAGATGACATTAATTTCAACAATTTTAGTAACCTTGGTGGCTGTAGAATTTTTCTACATTATGTATTTAGAAACGATTGTACCAACATCTGAGACAACAAGCCGTGTTTTTAAAATGGATAGGCAAGAGTTACAAAGAAAATCAGTCACTACATTGTTTAAAAATCAAGGAATCTATAATGGACTAATCGGTGCAGGACTTATTTATAGTGTCTATTTTGCGCAAGCAACGATGGAGATGACAAAATTTTTATTGATTTATATTATTTTAGTGGCGGCGTACGGTAGCTTAACTAGTGATAAAAAAATCATTTTAACACAAGGCGGTTTAGCTATCGTGGCTTTGATTAGTTTACTTGTTTAGCCATCAGAGTTAATAGAGAGAGACAGTCAAATCGACAGAAAAAACACGGTTGATTTGACTATTTTTTATGGAATTGAGAGAGACAAAATGTGGTATACTTTGTTTATTAGATAGGGAGGAATTAAAAATGCTGAACCAAAAAGAAGTAAAAAAAACCGATTATCCTCAATTAATTTCTCTATGGCGTTCTTCAGTAGAAGCTACCCATTTGTTTTTGAGTCAGGCAGATATTGATAAAATCGAAGTGGTTTTACCTGATTATTTTCAACAAGTTCAATTAAGTATGTGGTTAAATGAAGAACAGAAATGCGTGGGCTTTAGTGGAACAAATCAACAAACGTTGGAAATGTTATTTATTGACCCAGTCTATTTTCGTAAAGGCTATGGTGGAGAAATTATCAAAAAGTTAATAGAGCAAGAATCAATTGTCTTTGTTGATGCCAATAAACAAAATGAAGGGGCTGTGAAGTTCTATCAATCTCAAGGGTTTCAAGTAATTGGTGAATCAAAGGAAGATCCTCAAGGAAATCCGTTTCCTATTTTACATATGAAACGGATATAGAAAAGAGGGAAGAAATCATGCGGGTAATCGTTACTGAATACCAACAAGCCTGGGTGGAACAGTTTGAAGAAGAAGCCCAAGCGTTGAAACAGATTCTAAAGGAAAATTGTCTTAAAGTTGAACATATCGGTAGCACATCTGTGCCTAATTTAGCAGCCAAACCAATTATTGATTTTTTGGTCATTGTTGAAGAAATTGAAAAAGTAGACCTGTTACAAGGGGAATTTGAAAGAATCGGTTATGAATATATGGGGGAATTTGGGCTATCAGGACGTCGTTATTTACGAAAAGGCCCGATAAAAAGAACACATCATGTGCATATTTATCAGTTTGACAATACGCAAGAAATTTTGCGCCATCTTGCTTTTCGAAATTATTTACGAGAAAATCCGGCAATTGCTACAACCTATGGTACATTAAAAAAGCAATTGGCCCAAGCACACCCCGATAGCATTGATAAATATATGGATGGCAAAGATGCGTTCATTAAGAAAATAGAAAAAGAAGCGTTGAAGAAATATTGGGAAAAATAAAAAAAGTTGCTAAAGCTAGCAACTTTTTTTTGGTTCTTTTTTGAAAAAATGATAAAGAAGACCACTTAAAAGAACACCTAGAATAATTCCAATCGCTAAATTATGCGTATAGACGATCACACCCACTGTCACGAGTAAAATAACAATTTCAGTAATTTCAAAAGTTCGGAAAAGCTGTAAACTTTCCCAATCAAAGGTGTCGACTGCCACTGTCATCATGATCCCAATCAATGCAGCTGTAGGAATGGCTACCATCACGGATTTAAAAACAAAAATGAATAGAAGGAGGGTAATACCTGAAATCAAAGTAGAAAGCCGTTTTCGTCCCCCTGATTTAACATTAATGACCGCTTGCCCAATCATCGCACAGCCAGCTTGGCCACCAAAAAAGCCGGTAATTATATTAGCGAATCCTTGCGCCTTAACTTCTCGTTGGCTATCACTTTGGCTCGCTGTCATTTTGTCCACAATGGGGATCGTCAATAAAGATTCAATTAACCCGACCATTGCTAAGGCAACAGAGCTAGGTAAAATAATCCGCAACGTTTCTAAGTTGACGGGTACATTAGGCCAACGGATCGCTGGATGAAACTGACTCATTTCACCAAGATCACCTACCGTTTGTAAATGACCTTTTAAAAAATAGGACAGGATAGTCATGAATAAAATAACAATTAAAGCAGGAGGCACAATTGTAATAAACTTAGGTAATAGATAAATAAGTAAGATACTACAGATAATCATGCCGTAGGACCACAGTGTTTGATGAGGCAATTGTTGTACTTGCGCCATGAAAATTAAAATAGCTAACGCATTGACGAATCCGTACATCACTGTCTTGGGAATAAAGCGCATCAATTTGTGGATACCTAAATAACCTAAAATAAATTGCAGAAAGCCTGTTAAAATAGTCGCAGCAAGCATGTATGACAAACCGTGTGCTTGAATTAAGCCTGCAAGGACTAAGGCCATTGAACCAGCAGACGCCGAGACCATTGCCGGACGGCCGCCCGTAAAAGTAATCACAAGTAAAGTAACAGCTGAAGCAAACACTGCAGAAAGCGGGTGAACACCAGCAATAATCGCAAACCCGATTACTTCTGGTAAAATGGCGACAGAAGAAACGAGACCCGCAAATAGATCATTTCGTTCATTGCCTAACCATTCGCTTTTTTTAATACTAAATAACATCGAAAAACTCCTTTAAGTTAATAAAACCTTATTCATAATAGCATGAATAAGCTGAAATGAGCGTGGGACAAAAATCACTTTGGATTTTTGCTCCACGCTCAAAAACTGATAAACGGCGGGAACAAAAGCAACTCCTTCGGAAATAAGCCGGAATTCTCCAAAAATTACAGAACAATTTTCGGAAATTCCTTCTTATTTCTCGGAGTTAAACGCTTCTGTCCCGACCTCATTAGAACTGTAACAGTGCCAACAACAAAATGGCTAGGACGACTTGAACAGTTCCTACTGATAAACCATAGATTAAGAAACGTTTGCCTTCTTGGAAAAACTTTTTAAAATCGAGTCGTAACCCGATTGCTGCCAAGGCAGTAATTTCAAACCAAGAACTAAAGAAATGAGCAGTCTCACTGATCACAACGGGGAAATGAATCAAACTATTAAAGATACAGGCAATGAAAAAGCCAACTACATACCAAGGTAGGGCACTGCTTTTTTTGGTGACTTCTACCAACTCAGCTTCTGATTCTGCCGTCTTACTTTGCTTGAAACGTCCAAATAAATAGACAACTGCTACGAGTAGGACAATCCGCATAATTTTAAAGAGCATCGCTAGTTGAACTGCGTTCTCATTGACCATATTGGCACTGGCGACAACCTGACCAACTGATTGTAAAGTTCCTCCGATTAGTGCGCTACGAGCCAACAAATTGGTACCATAGAGAATCCCACTTAAAATGGGTAAGGTCAACATTAAAACGGTTCCTAATAAGTTTACTAAAGTAATGATTTGGCCTTTTTCTTCCTCATCTGCTTGAATTGCTGGAGCAATCGAAGCAATGGCAGAAGACCCACAAACGGCATTACCACCAGCCATCAATAAAGACATATTATCAGAAAAAGCCAGTTTTTTACCGATCAAATAGGCAAAAATAATGGTCAGCGACATTTGAATGAGAATAAATGCGACACCTTGTAAGCCAATTTGGGCAATCGTTTGAAAGGTCACGGTGGTTCCCAATAAAACAACAGAAAATTCTAGTAATTTACTTTCGGCTACTTTGGTTCCGCGATTTAAATTGGCACCGCGAACAAAGGTATTTCCCAAAAAGATTCCTAGTAAAATAGCTATCGTTGCGGCGCCTAAGCTAGGTAACCAGATGGCAAGAAACTTGCTAAGGCAGGCGACAAGGAAAGCTGTTAGCAAGCCGGGAAGAATTTGGAATAAAGATTGGATATAATCATTTTCTGAATTTTTCATTGAAAAAATCTCTCTTTCTTGTTCATTACTTCCAGTATAACGAAATTTTTTACATTTGAGAAATAAATAGTTAAAATAATATTTATAATAGAAAGTTATCGAAAGGATACTTATGTTTAAATTATTAAAGACTTTTCAAATTGTGTATGAGCAAATGAACTTTTCCAAAGCAGCTACCTGCTTATATATCTCACAACCAGCCGTTTCTAATCAAATCAAACAATTAGAAGAAGAATTAGGCTGTTCATTGTTTTTAAGAAATGGTCGACAAGATGTAGTTCCTACTAGGCAAGCGGAAGTCTTGTATAATCGTTTGCTAAATTTAGCTGATGATTGGCAAGAAACATTAACAGCTCTTCATCAGGCGAGATTACCTAAAGAAACTTGCCGAATTGCTGCGTCTAATACTTTTGCAGTTTATTATTTGCCGCAACTGATGCAGCATTTACAGACACAGTATGCAACAATCAATTTTGTTTTAGAAATGAACAATTCAGAAGAAGTAGTGGAAAAAGTTGAAAAACATCAAGTTGATTTTGGCTTTATCGAAAAACCATTAATTACAAAAGGCGCCTCTCGTGAAGAAATTATTCAGGATCAATTGGTTTTAGCTGGGGACCCTGCCAATCAGAATTGGTTGGTACGTGAAAAGGATTCTGGGGTCTTTCATTATACCCAACAGTATTTAGAAGAAAGTAATCAAAGCCCAACACTCATGACGGTTAAAAATAATGAAATGATTGTTAAAATGTTGGAATTGGGCATGGGGCAATCGTTGCTTTCAAGAAAGGCGATTACTGAAAAAATTCCTTTCCAAACGTTAGGTGAAAAGTATTGGCGTTCCTTTTATTTTTTGACACGAGGACATTTAAAATCCTCCTTGCTTCAAGAAGTAAAACAAGCAATTTATCGATTCTATCAGACGGAAATGAATAAATACTAAAACGTTCTCTTTGTTTATTTATCAATCTTTGACTACACTAAAGAAAACGAAGGAGGGAACCACAATGCCTAAATTTTCACCTTGTTTATGGTTTGACACACAAGCGGAAGAAGCTGCTAACTTCTATACAACAATCTTTGAAAAAGGTGCAATTCTAAGTAAAACGAACTACGTTAATGAGGAGCACCAACCTCAAGGAACATCATTAATGACCATTGAATTTACCTTGGCGAACCAAACAATCATTGGTTTAAATGGCGGACCAGAATTTTCCTTTACGCCAGCTAGTTCATTTTTTGTTGAATGTACAACATTATCACAAACAGAAACGTTGTGGAAAAATTTAACAGCAGACGGACAGATATTGATGCCTTTTGGGGAATATCCTTTTAGTCCTTTATATGGTTGGGTAGTGGACAAATTTGGAGTCTCTTGGCAAGTGTCTTTTTCAGGAAAAGAACAAACAATTGTACCAACCTTTATGTTTGCTAATGAAAGATATGGCGAAGCAGCCAAAGCTCTATCAGAATGGTTGGCGATTTTCGGCCCAGGCGAAATAATTGAAAAAGTTGAATATGAAGATGGGAACATTGCGCAAGCACTTTTCACATTACAGGAGCAACCGTTTCGAGTAATGGATGCACGAGATAAACATGACTTTGATTTTACCATGGCTTTCTCCATTTATATTGATTGTGAAAATCAGGAGGAAATAGATCGACTATGGCAACAAGTGACTGCTAAAGGGAAAGAATGGCCGTGTGGCTGGATGGAAGATCAATTTGGGGTCAGTTGGCAAACAGGCAATCCTGAACTGAAACGTTATTTATCTGACTCAAATCCAGCTAGAGCAAATGAAGTGACCAAAAAATTGTACCAAATGAAAAAAATAGATTTAAACCAGTTAAAAGAAGTGTATGACAAATATAATCATTAGAAAAACTGAGGTTGTCTGATTGACTACACTTCGTTACGTTGGTATCAATTCCTATGCATGGAACATACTAGAGTTGAAGGACTTGTCTTTTAAGGATCAAGACCTTCAACTCTTAAAAAAGGCTCGATTCTTGCGAGTTCCAAAGAGGCTACTTCTATTTTGTTGTTTACTTAATGGTTAGGACTCTGCCGATTTTTTTATAAGATTATGCTATAATTAAGAGTAGTAAATTATTGAAGGAAAAATGAAAAGTCCAAAATAGGAAGTGGTAAAATGATTGAGTTAATTGTGTTGTTAACAGTTTTTACTTATGGAACGAACTTTGTTTTATATCTTATTTTGAAAAATAAAAAGTCCATGCCAATTGTCGAAAAAGCTTCTATTGTATTAGGAATTAATATGTCTGTGTTATTATTAGATGGTATTTTTGCTTTTGTTGGCAAATTCATCATGTTATCAGAATGGGAATTATTAGCGCCTATTTTTGAAATAGTGTAAAAATCATCATAAAGTCCTATATCCAAAAAGAATGAAGTTTGTTAGGATAAGAAAGATGAAAATTTAGAAATAAAAGAGGTGGGATTGCATGGCTAAAATCATGATTGTCGAAGATGAAACAACCATTCGAGAATTAATTAGCGAGGAATTACAAAAATGGCAATTTGAAACGATTGGAACAACCGATTTTAATGATGTATTGGATGATTTTCAAGAGGAAAATCCCCAATTAGTCTTGATGGATATTAATTTACCTGTTTACGATGGGTACTATTGGTGTCAAAAAATTCGTGAAGTTTCTAAAGTACCAATTATTTTTATTTCGAGTCGTAGTACCAATATGGATATGATTATGGCGATGAACATGGGCGCGGATGATTTTGTTACAAAACCGTTCCAGATAGATGTTTTAATTGCTAAAATCAATGCTTTATTGCGCCGCTCTTATAACTATTCCGATACGGATAGTGAAGTGCTTTCACATAATGGCATTACTTTAAATGTGGACAATGGACGAATGGAAATCAAAGGCGAAATGATCGATTTAAGTAAAAATGAATACCGATTACTGTATCTTTTAATGAAAAAGCACGGAAAAATTTTAACACGTGAAAAATTATTGCGCGCTTTATGGGACGATGAACGTTTTGTGGATGACAATACGTTGACGGTAAATATCAATCGTTTACGAAAAAAAATTGAACAAGCAGGGATTACTGGCTATATTGAAACCAAAGTGGGCGTCGGTTATATGGTGCCCTAGATAGGAGTAGACAATGACCATTCTAAAGTATTTAAAAGATCGCTGGTTATTACTAATTGGTTGGTTATTTTTTCTGTTCTTAACTTGTTTTATTTTATGGTTGGCTCCTAATGTCCGCTTAGATTGGACAGTGGTTGGCTATATCTTTTTACTGCAAAGTGTTTTTTTATCGCTATTTTTAACAATTGATTATTATTTAAAACGTAAGTGGTGGCTTTCGTTGGCAACGGAAAAAGAGCCGCCTTCTTTACAAGAATATTTGAATACAGCAGAAAAAGAAGAAGAACTACTTGTCCAAACGTATATTAACGGTTTATTGCAAGAGCACCAACAAACCATGCAGCAAGCAATTAACAACCAACAGGACCAAAAAGATTACATTGACTCTTGGGTTCATGAAATCAAAGTCCCCCTAGCGGCTATCACGTTACTGGTACAATCTGTCGAAGATGATATTCCAGAGAAAAAATATTATCTATTGGAAAATGAGTTAGGGAAAATTGATGAATATGTCGAGCAAGTCCTATATTATGCTAGACTGGACAGCTTTTCTCGAGATTATTTACTCCAAGAATATTCTTTAAAAGAAATTGTGCAATCTGTTGTTCGTACGCAAGCAAATTATTTCATCCAAAAAAGATTGCAATTCTCAATTGAAGGGGAAGATGAAGCGGTTTTAACCGACCGAAAATGGGTCATTTTTATTTTCCGCCAATTATTAAGTAATGCAGTCAAGTATACGCCAGAAGGCGGCACGATTACGGTCCTAATTTCCAAAAATAAACAAGGTATTTATTTATCTTTAAAAGATTCTGGGATTGGCATTCCGATGCAAGATCAACGACGCATTTTCGATAAAGGATTTACTGGTGAAAACGGGCGGAAAAGTGAACAGCATTCGACTGGTCTTGGCCTGTATTTGGCCCATAGCTTAGCGAAAAAGTTAGGTCATGATTTAACAGTCGAATCGACAGAAGGGCAAGGTACGACGATGACATTATTTTTCCCTTCCCTCAGTTATTATAATGAAGTGAAATAAAAAGTAGGTCTATCAGCAAACTAAAGAGGTGATAGGCCTTTTTTTATTTATTAAAACTTTCTTGCTAACTTCTCTTACTCTTCTTAGTTGTTTAGAAAACGTTTTTATTGTTAGAATGAAATGAAATAAATTTGTTAGGAGAATATTATGAGTTTACTTATCGCTTTAGTGCCCATGATTGCGTGGGGCAGTATTGGTTTAGTCAGCGGTAAAATTGGTGGAAGCGCCAATCAACAAACGTTAGGTATGACAATCGGCGCATTACTATTTTCAATTGTTGTCTTTTTTGTCATCCAGCCTACGTTGACGACAGCCACATTAATTGTTGGATTTATATCTGGTTTATTCTGGAGTTTGGGACAGAATCAACAATTTCATAGCATGAAATATATGGGCGTTTCAGTTGGCTTACCAATTTCAACTGGGATGCAGTTAGTTGTTAATACCGTTGCAGGGGCTGTTTTTTTCCATGAATGGACAAAAACAAAAGACTTTGTTGTGGGCTTTATCGCTTTAGCCTTTTTAGTTTTTGGGGTGTATTTAACAGCTCGACAAGATGATGATAGTCAACCGAAAACCTCAAACAGTATGTTAGATTTTAATAAAGGGATTCGGGCGTTGATTTTCTCAACAGTTGGGTATGGCGTCTATACCATCATTATTAATGCCACTGGTTTAGATCCGTGGGGAATTATTTTGCCACAAAGTATTGGTATGTTAGTGGGGGCTAGTTTCTTTGCCTTCAAAAAAGTCAAAGTTGATCGTTTTGTTTGGATGAATATGACGACGGGTCTGCTTTGGGGCTTAGGAAATATTTGTATGTTATTAACCATGCGTGAAATTGGCTTAGCTATTAGCTTCTCTTTATCACAAATGGGGATTATTATTTCGACTCTTGGGGGCATCTTCCTTTTAGGCGAAAGAAAATCAAAAAAAGAAATGTTTTATGTTATTTTTGGTTGCATTTTTGTTATTCTAGGTGGTATTCTTTTAGGGTATATGAAAGCGTAAATAGTTTATTTACGCTTATTTTTTTTACGGGGGTAAACACATGTCTATTTTCAGAAAAAAAGAAATCACTGTGCCTGTCAATGACAGTGGTGGGATGAAAAAAAATCTTAAGACGATGGACTTAATTTTTCTAGGAATTGGGGCTGTAGTAGGAACAGGGATTTTTGTTGTGACAGGTGTCGCAGCGGAACGCTATGCAGGTCCAGGGCTCGTCTTATCATTTCTGGTAGCAGCAGCCGCGATTATTTTATCTGGTTTATGCTATGCAGAATTTGCATCACGTATTCCGGTCATTGGCGGGCCGTATGCCTACATGTATGTGGTCTTTGGAGAAATTGTGGCTTGGATGACTGGTTGGATGATTATTTGTGAGTTTTTCTTGGCGGTTTCATCCGTTGCTTCAGGTTGGTCAGGCTATGTCCATGGCTTTTTGGATAGCTTAGGTTTTTCTTTGCCGCAAGCGTTAAGTGGCGCTTATAATCCAACAAATGGTACATATATTGATTTGATTGCCATGTTGGTCGTTGTAGCCGTAACTTTTTGGGTATCTTTAGAAGCGAAAACAGCGTTACGTTTAAATAACTTAATGGTTTTCGTGAAGTTTGGGATTATTTTATTATTTGTTCTCGTGGGAATCTTTTATGTGAAACCAACGAACTGGCAACCATTTATTCCTTATGGTTTTTCAGGCGTTTTCAGTGGTGCTGCTTTAGTTTTCTTTGCCTTTCTAGGGTTTGATGCGGTCAGCATGGCCGCGGAGGAAGTGAAGAATCCGAAAAAAGATATTCCAAAAGGGATTATTGGTTCCATTGTTATTTCAACATTGTTATATATTGTTGTTACGTTAGTTTTAACTGGAATTGTTCCATTTACGGATTTAGGGGTCAAGGATCCGGTGGCTTTTGCGATGCGCTTCATTAATCATGGCGCAATTGCGACAATCATTTCAGTTGGTGCTATTTTAACCTTATTAACAGTGACGATTGCGATGATGTACAGTTTAGCCCGTGTGATTTATGCGATTAGTAAAGATGGATTATTGCCGCAGTTTATGAGCAAAATCGATGAGAAGCGGCACACACCTAAGAATGCAACCTATGTAGCTGGATTTTTAGCAATGGTTTTTGCTGGGATTGTTCCAATGGAGATGCTGGCTGAACTTACAAATATCGTGACACTCTTTTATCTGATGTTTCTCGCTTTAGGAATTATCAAATTACGGACAATGAAAGGAGAACCGCAAGCAGGTGAATTTAAAGTGCCGCTTGTGCCGGTTCTACCATTAATTTCAATCGTGGTTTGCGCGGCTCTAATGTTCCAATTGTCTTTAGCTACTTGGCAAGTATTTGGCGTAGCCGTAGTGATTGGTTTGGCTATTTATTTCTTTTATGGACGACACCATAGTATCGTTCGTTTCGAGACAAAAGAATAAAAATGAACGAAAAAAGAGAGGAATACTTGTCAAATAGACAGGTGTTTCTCTCTTTTCTTTCTGGCATTTTCTTCATTTTCAAGAGAAAACCGACAAGAAATATAGTTTAATAATGTCTAATTATGGTATACTGTTTAGGAGTAAATCCTGAGGGTTTAGGAAAATGACTAAAGGAGGTTTTTTCTGTATGTCACAGAAAGAAACATTTTATATTACCACCCCAATTTATTACCCAAGTGGGAAGTTACATATTGGGAATTCATATACAACAATCGCCTGCGATGCAATGGCCCGTTACAAGCGTTTAATGGGTTTTGATGTATTTTATTTAACAGGTGTGGATGAACACGGCCAAAAAATTGAAAAAAAAGCTGCTGAGTTGAATGTGACACCAAAAGAGTACGTTGATAAAATGGCAGCAGATGTTCAAAAATTATGGAAAACATTAGATATCAGCTATGATAAATTTATTCGGACAACGGATGATTATCACATGGCAGCCGTGCAACAAATTTTTGATCGTTTAGTAGAACAAGGAGATATCTACCTTGGAGAATATGAAGGTTGGTATTCAGTTTCTGATGAAGAATTTTTCACTGAAACACAATTAGCTGAAGTATATCGTGACGATGAAGGCAATGTCATTGGTGGGAAAGCACCAAGTGGTCACGAAGTCGAATTAGTTAAAGAAGAATCCTATTTCTTCCGCATGAGTAAATATGCGGATCGCTTGGTACAATATTACGAAGAACATCCAGAATTTATTCAACCAGAATCTCGTAAAAATGAGATGCTAAATAACTTCATCAAACCAGGATTGGAAGATTTAGCCGTTTCAAGAACGACTTTCTCTTGGGGAATTCCATTAAAAAATGATCCAAAACATGTGGTTTACGTATGGATTGATGCGTTATCAAACTATATTACAGCACTAGGTTATGGCTCAGAAGATGATTCATTATTCCAAAAATATTGGCCTGCGAACGTGCAAATGGTTGGGAAAGAAATCGTGCGTTTCCATACGATTTATTGGCCAATTATGTTAATGGCCTTGGATTTACCATTACCGAAAAAAGTCTTTGGACATGGTTGGTTATTGATGAAAGACGGAAAAATGTCTAAATCTAAAGGAAATGTTGTTTACCCTGAAATGTTAGTAGAACGCTACGGTCTAGATGCGTTACGTTACTATTTATTACGAGCAATTCCATTTGGTAGTGACGGCGTCTTTACACCAGAAGATTTCGTTTCTCGCTTAAATTATGATTTAGCTAATGACTTAGGAAACTTGTTGAATCGAACAATTGCGATGATTAATAAATATTGTGATGGCAAAGTACCAGCCTATGCTTCAAAAGTTACCCCATTTGATAGTGAACTATCGACAACTGCGGCGAATGTTATTGGAAAATATCATGAAGCAATGGAAAAAATGGAATTTAACACGGCCATTGCAGAAATCTGGACGCTAGTTTCTCGTGCCAATAAATATATTGATGAAACAGCGCCTTGGGTATTGGCTAAAGAAGAAGAGAAACGCAACGAATTAGAAAGTGTCATGATCCATTTAGCGGAAAGCTTACGAATTGTGGCAATCTTATTGCAACCAGTCATGACAGAAACACCAGGGAAAATTTTCGAACAATTAGGCTTAGATCCAGAAACAATGAACATGGAAAATATTCATTTTGGTGAGTTCCCAACAGACGTAACAGTAACAAGTAAAGGAACACCTATTTTCCCACGTTTAGAAATTGAAACAGAAGTAACGTATATTCAAAAGAAAATGTCCCAAAGCGAAAGTGCTACAGAAGAGGATATTAAATGGAATCCAGAAGAAACAACGTTAGTTTCAACGAAAGAAAAACAAATTAAGTACGATGATTTCGATAAAGTGGAATTAAAAGTTGCCGAAGTTATTGACTGTAAAAAAGTCAAAGGAGCAGATAAATTATTGCAATTCCGTTTAGATGCTGGAGATGAAAACCATCGTCAAATTCTTTCAGGTATTGCTGAATTTTATCCAGATCCAGCTGCGCTAATTGGCAAAAAAGTAGTCATTGTGGCTAACTTAAAACCAAGAAAAATGCGTGGTCAAATTAGCCAAGGAATGATTCTTTCAGCTGAATCACCAGAAGGTAAACTTCAAATTGTTGAAGCACCAAAAGAAATGCCAAATGGTGCAGGAATCGCATAAAAGCATAAGTGGTAAAGATAAAAGGTGAATTGTAACCTTTTATCTTTACTACTTTTTTTGTATACTAGAAGAAAAGTGATTTGATGTGGGGGAAGTTTGATGGCTTATCATACTTATGAATTTTTAAAAAGACGTAAAAATGATCCAAAATGGAGAAAGGCCTATACATCTGCTAGGAATAAACGTATTATTGGTACTTTAGTTACGATAAATATAATTATTTGGGGCTTTGTTTTGTGGAAAAAAATAGAAAGTGGCGATATAGAAGTAAATAATATTATCGACGTCCTAAAATCGAAAATCAACGAATTTTTAAATTAAAAGAATCGAAGAAAAGCCTAGAAAAAATCATTTGCGATTTTTCCTAGGCTTTTCTATTTTAGAGTTTCACTTTTTTAGGTATTCGTTTTTTACCAAAACGGCCTTTCGTTAGGCGACTTGGTAAAATGATCAGTAAGAGTGAAAAAGGGACACTAATAATTTGCCACGTGAGTAAACGGCCTAAGCTATTATTTTTATAGAGCCACTCTAATATAAAATGCAGCCCTAAAATACTTAACAAAGCCAAGCCTGTCAGGAAATAAGGCGTTGATACCCAGTCGGTCGTTTTCAAGAGACTAAAACCTAAAGGAATTAGATAAAAGTAAGCACTTGTTAAAGTAATACGCCAACTTTTCATAACGGTGCCTAAATTAATTATAAAAAAAAGTAAAGATAGGACTAAAGCAAAAGGTGGAAACAAAGCCACTAACGCCGAATAGATGGTTCCCCAGACGAGCATTAAGGGACCTTTAACAATAGCGGCAATAAGTGTAAACAAGCCAATTAGGAGTAACTGCTGTGTCAGTGAGCCAAAGGTTAGCAAGCCAAATAAAATAAGCAGTAGCCAGTGCCAAATGGTTTGGTTTTGTTGTTTTCGCTCAATAGTTACATTTTTTTGGATAGAGGTTTTTAAAAAATTTTCTAAATCAGGTGATTGTTTCACCTTATCACGCTCCTCTCAACTTAAGAGACAACAAACGAGTAGGTCTGCTAATTAAAAAGCAGTGCCTACTCGTTTATTATAAGTGGTTTTTCTAAAAATAAAATCCGCCTTAAGTCTCAGTTACCGGGCTGCCAAGTAAGGTGTAAACCATTCAGAAAGTGTGCCGGTATAAGGTAAAACGACCCGTTTCATTCCACGAGAAATAGCAGTATACAGGATTTTTTTATCTCGTTTATTGTCGGAATAACGATTAACATTTGGGTTATGAAGAATTACATTATCAAATTCTAGACCTTTTGCCATATCAATTGATAAAACTTGCAGTGACGGATGTTCTTCCAATGAAAGAGAAGCACTAAGTTCTTTTGTTAATTGTTCTTTTTCTGAAAATGTTTTAGTAATAATGGCGGTGCTTTCTTTCGAATCAAAAGTTGTAATGGAAGTGACGATTGCTTTAAGATAGTCAGACGCAGAGTCACAAGGAATAAATGTCGGCTTTTCTCCATCATGCCGGATGGGCACAATGGTTAATTGCTCTGGTTGAGTGCCTAATGTTTGGAAGAGTCGTGTAATTTCTTTACTTGAACGATAGCTGTTTAATAATTGATAGGTTCCAACAGAACGGCTGGTTTCGTTAACCAATAAATCATGGGCTTCAGAAAATTCAATGGCTGTATTAAAAATGGCTTGATTTTCATCACCAGCTAAAGTAAAACTAGCTTTAGGGAAAAGTGTCAGCAGTAATAATAATTGGGCTTCTGTATAATCTTGGACTTCATCGACTAGGATAAAAGCCATTTGCTGGTTGGCGAGGTTTTCAATAAATGCATGTTTCACCAAAATAAGGGCCACAATTTCATCGGCTGTGAAAACAGCTGTCTCTTTTTGATACGATTTTTCAGTGAATAAAGAATAAAACGTTTCAAAAAAGGCCCATTGATCTAGCCAAGCATCATTTTTAATAGCGGCAGTGATAGAGCGATATTTTTTCTTCAAACGTTTTAAAGCAAAATCAGCCAGATGTTTTTCATTATCTTCGGTAATCACTGTGCCAAAATAACGAACTTGTTCAGCTTCTGTTAAATCTTGGAATTGATCCAACATTTTTTTAGAATGGGCTTGTTTTAATAAGTACCGTGTCCAAAGACTGGTTAATTTTTCTTTTGTGGCTGAAATTCGTTGGCGAATACTCAAGTCAGCTGGTGTTTCTTGATAAAGTTTAAAAATTGTTTCTGAAGTAAATAAGGTCTGCTTTTTAAAAGTTAAAGGACGGAAAAAATGTGGCTGCACAACTGCTTTTTCAGGATTGCTTAAAAGAAACGTTGCAAATTCTTTTGAACGAATAACGTGCTCTTGCTCCGTTGCCTCAGAGCGAGTAATGCGTTCGAAATAGTCCGTTTCTTCTTCCATTGGCCATGCTTCTTTGGTAGTGAAGCGCAAAAATTGTAAAAGAGTCAAATTCAAGGGATTTCGTTCGCCTAAATTCGGTAAAACTTGAGAAATATAATCAATAAATGTTGAATTTGGTGAAAGTAATAAAATATTATCCGCTGTAATTTCTGCTCGATGTTGATAAAGTAAATAAGCAATCCGTTGCATAATCGCAGACGTTTTCCCACTACCAGCAATCCCGTTGACTAGTAGGAGTGGCTGCGTTTCGTCACGAATTATTTGATTTTGTTCTTGTTGAATGGTTGTCGTAATGTCCTTCATATAAGGAGAAGCATCTTCTTCTAAAGAATGCAATAACACATCATCTTGAATCGCAATGGTTGTGTCAAAATAGTTGATTAATTGATCTTTTTCAATAATTAACTGTCTTTTCAAATCAAGTTGTACAGGAATGGTTTGTTGATGTGCCGTGTAGGCTGTTTTCCCTAAAACATTGTCATAAAATAACGAAGCAATCGGTGAGCGCCAATCGTGAATGCGCGTTTCTTCTTCTAAAGAAGTAAAATCGTTTACGCCAATATAAAAGTTTTCTGGCTCTTCAGGGCTGTCTTCAAAAGTCACGCCAATTTTGCCAAAATAAGGAACTTGTAATAGGCGTTTCACTTTGTCTAAATTTTTAGCCGTTGCTTCATTTTTTAAGTTCCACTGATCAATTTCACGGTTCTTCATTTCCAACATGGCAAACGTTTCTAGATTATCGGCATAACTATCAAAATTCAGCTTAGAATCGCGACCAAATTCCTCTAGCATATGTTTGCCATCTTTCATTGTGTTCGCCAATTGCTCTTCGTAAACTTTTTTAGCCGCTTGCAGCTCATGATAAACCGTTGTTAAATGCTGTTGTTCATAAATTTTTTCATCGGTCATGGAGATTCCTCCTTTTAATAACATGACTGAATAGTATACGTTACTTTTAGCATAAATGCAAGCGCTGTTTATGAGGAAATGGCGAATCTTGTCGCCTAGTCATTCAGATTTTTCAAGAAATATGATAAAGTAGAGAGGAGATAAAGGAGGCAATCATAATGATTTTTGATACACATACACATTTGAATGCAGAACAATTTAATGATGATATTCCAGAAACGATTGCACATGCCCAAGAATTGGGTGTTACAGAGATGGCCGTGGTCGGTTTTGATGAACCAACGATTGAAAAATCTCTTTTACTTAGTCAGGAATATGCCAATATTTATAGTATCATTGGTTGGCATCCAACAGAAGCGGGTAGCTATACGCCAGAGGTTGAACGACGATTACAAGAACAATTAACGTTGCCAAAAATTGTAGCATTAGGTGAAATCGGTCTTGATTATTACTGGATGGAGGATCCTAAAGAGGTGCAAGAAAAAGTCTTTCGCCGTCAAATTGCGATTGCTCGGGAAATGAATTTACCGTTTAGTGTGCATACGAGAGAGGCATTAGAAGATACCTATCGAATTTTAAAAGATGAAAAAATTTCAGATATTGGTGGAATCATGCATAGTTTCAGTGGTGATGCCGAGTGGATGAAGAAATTTTTAGATTTAGGTCTGCATATTTCTTTTAGTGGAGTCGTAACGTTTAAAAAGGCGTTGGATGTTCAAGAAGCGGCGATGGCGGTACCACTTGAACGAATGTTGGTGGAAACAGATGCACCCTATTTAGCCCCGGTTCCTTATCGTGGTAAACGGAATGAACCAGGCTATACACGATACGTAGTGGAAAAAATTGCTGAATTACGACAACTAACCTTTGAAGAAGTGGCAGAACAAACGAGAGTCAACGCTCATCGCTTGTTTCGGATAGATAAATGAAAGAAAAAATGAAAGTTGCAGAAATCATTGTCGTTGAAGGAAAAGACGACACACGCCGCATTCAAGAGGTAGTTGCAGCGGATACGATTGAAACGATTGGCTCTGCTATCAATGATGAAATTTTGACACAAATTGAACACGCACAAGAAACGAGAGGCGTGATTATTTTTACAGATCCAGATTATTCGGGCGAAAAAATTCGTAAAACAATAATGGAAGTCGTTCCTGATGCAAAGCATGCTTTTTTATCAAGAAAAGTCGCAGTTCCTAAAAAAAATGGCGGTAGCCTAGGGGTTGAACATGCTAGTGATGAAGCAATTATTGAAGCCTTAAAAAAAGTCGTAACACCTGTTCAAGCTGATGAAGACTATCAAGAAATTCCTAGACAAACACTAGTTGAATATGGTTTAATAGCGGGAGCAAATGCCAAAAAATACCGTGAATTATTAGGAGATGACCTAAGAATTGGCTATACAAATAGCAAACAGTTAGTCAAACGGTTAAGCATGTTTCGGATTACAGAAGCAGAATTGAAAGAAAGCATGACACGTATTTTAAAAGAACTTGCAAACGAAGAATAACTACATGGAGGAACAAGCGTGACGGACTATAAAGAAATTGCCACACCATCCAGAACCAAAGAAATACTAAAAAAGCATGGATTTTCATTTAAAAAGAGTTTAGGTCAAAATTTTTTGACAGAGCCTAATATTTTAAGAAAAATTGTAGAAACAGCGGGAATCAATCAGCAGACAAATGTTGTCGAAGTCGGGCCTGGAATTGGTGCATTAACAGAGCAATTAGCGATGAACGCGGCACAAGTTGTGGCTTTTGAGATTGATGATCGCTTGATTCCTGTCTTAGCAGATACCTTAAGTCGCTATGATAATGTAACAGTGGTGCATCAGGATGTTTTAAAAGCTGATTTGGTCGAGACAACCAACCAAGTTTTTCAAGAGAAGTATCCGATTAAAGTGGTGGCTAACCTACCTTACTATATTACTACGCCAATTATGATGCATTTTTTAGAATCTTCTTTAGATGTAGCTGAAATGGTTGTGATGATGCAAAAAGAGGTCGCTGATCGAATTGCTGCTAAACCAGGAACGAAAGCTTATGGCTCATTATCAATTGCTGTCCAATATTTTATGGAAGCAAGTGTCGCCTTTATTGTGCCAAAAACAGTTTTTGTGCCGCAGCCCAATGTTGACTCGGCGATTATTAAATTGACGCGCCGTGCTACACCAGCAGTGACAGTGACCAATGAAAAAGAATTTTTCAAATTAACCAAAGCCAGTTTCCAATTAAGACGTAAAACATTGTGGAATAACTTAACGCATTTTTATGGGAAAGATGAACAAACGGTGGCTTGGCTAAAAGAGAGCCTAGCTGAAGCAGAAATTGATCCTTCTAGACGTGGTGAAACATTGTCTTTAGAAGAATTCGCTCGTTTAAGTAATGCTTTAGAAAAAAATAAACCAGTATAAAAAAGAACTTTCTGTTATTTATGAGAAATAACAGAAAGTTCTTTTATGTGTCTTGACACATTGCGGCTGTTCAGCTACACTTGAGAAAAACAAAAAGGTGTCATGACACCTTTAGGAGGCAGTTTTAATGAAAACAAACTCAGTAAAACGTTTAACAATTTCAGCACTTTTAATTGCAATGGGGATTATCATTCCAATGGTTATGCCAAGAATTACCATTGGTCCAGCCAGTTTTACATTAGCAAGTCACGTCCCAGTTTTTATTGCCATGTTTATTTCTCCAGTGGTGGCAATTGCGGTTAGTCTAGGAACAGGTTTTGGTTTTTTCTTATCCGCAACACCGATTATTGCTTTGCGGGCCTTATCTCATTTGATTTTTGCAGTCATTGGCGCAGTGATTTTACAAAAGCATCCAGAAATTTTAATTAATAAAGAGGGGAAATTCACTTTATTAAATGGGAAATTACAGTTGTTTAACGTGGGAATTGGAGTGATTCATTCCGCTGCCGAGCTAGTGGTTGTTTCTGTATTTTACACAATGGGCAACTTGCCAGGAACCTATTATACAGCCGGCTTCATGTATTCTATTTTTCTTTTGATGGGCGTTGGTGGATTAATTCATAGTTTGGTGGATTTCAGTATTGCCTACTTTTTAGCAAGTACCTTAAGTAAACATGTAGATATTCCAACTTTTACAGAAGCGAAACAACCCAAAGTGATAAAGAAGAAGGTTAAATTAGCATAAAGAGAAACAATCGAGGCATCCATCATTGTGACGGATGCCTCGAGATTTTTTTATTTAATGACTTCTTCTGTTTGAGGGTCGAAGAAATGTCCTTTGTTAATATCAAAAGCTAAGTCAATCATTTCACCAGGATGGTGGAAGTCACGAGCATCTACTTTTGAGATAAACTCTGTATCACCAATTTTTGTATAAAGCATGGATTCAGCCCCTAATAATTCAGAAACAACAACTTCAGATTTAATCACTGCATCTTTCATTGCCGTTAAAGCCACTTGTTCGCTATGAATATCTTCTGGACGAATACCGAAAATTAATTCTTTGCCTTCATAACCATGTTCAACAAGCTCTTTGTTTCTTCCTTCAGGAATTGCTAGCTTTAAGCCATGTTGGTTAGAAATAACCCCATTGTTTAAGGTAACTTTGAAGAAATTCATGGCAGGTGAGCCGATGAACCCAGCTACGAACATATTTTTTGGTGTATTGTAAACTTCTTTTGGTGAACCAATTTGTTGAATAAAGCCATCTTTCATAATTACGATTCGGTCAGCCATGGTCATCGCTTCGGTTTGGTCATGTGTCACATAAATTGTCGTAGTTTCTAAACGTTGGTGTAGTTTAGCGATTTCAGCACGCATGGCTACACGTAATTTTGCATCCAAGTTTGATAAAGGTTCATCCATTAAAAAGACTTTGGCATCACGGACAATTGCCCGGCCAAGTGCAACACGTTGGCGTTGTCCACCAGAAAGCGCCGCAGGTTTACGCTGTAAGTACTCTGTTAAGCCCAGAATATCTGCAGCATTTTCCACCCGTTTTTTAATTTCAGCTTTATCATATTTTCTTAGTTTTAAACCAAAAGCCATGTTATCAAAAACAGTCATATGCGGATAAAGCGCATAGTTTTGGAAAACCATGGCAATATCACGATCTTTCGGTGCAACGTCATTCATGACTTTGTCCCCAATTGATAATTCACCTTCAGTAATATCTTCTAAGCCAGCAATCATGCGCAATGTTGTTGATTTACCGCAACCAGAAGGTCCGACAAAGACGATAAATTCACGGTCTGTAATTTCTAAGTTAAAATCTGTAACAGAATAATGTTCTGCATTGTCATATTTTTTATACACATTTCTAAGCGCCATTTCCACCATTTGATACGTCACTCTTTTCTTTTTGATTTGTTACTCATAGTTTAAATGAAAACGCTATCTTTCAGCAAGGGAGAGTTGCACAAGAAAAAGAAGACTTTTTCGTCAAGGTGACAAAGGGCAAACACTCTCAGCGGATTTATCGATAAACTTTTGTTATAATATAACAAAGACAGGAGTTGGATAACATGAAAATCGCTTTAATCGCTCATGATCGTAAAAAAACATTAATGATCAAACTAGCAACCGCTTATAAACATATTTTAGAAAAACATGAATTGTATGCAACAGGGACGACAGGCATGAAAGTGATGGAAGCAACTGGCCTACCCGTGCATTGTTTTAAATCGGGGCCATTGGGTGGGGATCAACAGATTGGCGCAATGATATCAGAAGACAACATTGATTTAGTTATTTTTTTAAGAGATCCTCTTTCCGCGCAACCGCATGAACCAGACGTGACGGCTTTGATTCGTCTAAGTGATGTCTATGAAATTCCTTTAGCGACCAATATCGGCAGTGCTGAAATTCTTTTGAGAGGTGTCGAGGCGGGGTTTGCGGACTTCCGTGAGGTCATCCATGAAGGGGATCGTCGACCGTTAGCTTTTTAGAGAACCTTAATGGTTATTTTGACTATTTTGTGGTATATTTTATGAGGACTTTTGTACAAATAAAATAACAGAGTAGGAGACAAAGCGTTAAGTGCTAAAAGGATGGGATGTTGCCTTTTGGACGAAGAACATAAACAGTGTGTTGCTAGAAAGTAAAGGTTCTTACTTTGCTTATCATCAGAACAACACGTTCAGCTTTTTAATGTTCGCGGTTTTGTTTTCGCATTCGCTGCATGGTTCGTCATGTAGCAGCTCTTAGAGGAGATGCTAAAAATGACAAAGAAAAAATTTGGCACAAAATCCATTGCGTTAATGGGCGTACTCATTGCGGTGGTCGTTGTCTTTTCACGCTTTTTTGCGTATGAAACAACGTTTTTAAAAATCAGTTTCACGTTTATCCCAGAATCATTGATTGGGATGATTTTCGGACCTTTTTGGGCTGGAATCGGCACGGCGGTGGCTGATGTAGTAGGAATGCTGCTTTTTCCAAAAGCAGGCTATTTTCCTGGGTTTACTTTAAATGCCTTTTTGGCTGGTGCTATTTATGGTTATTTCTATTATAAGAAAGAAATGACATGGCAACGAGTGATTTTGGCGACATTGTTGGTCACCGTTTTAATTAATATCATTTTAACGCCTTTGTGGTTAAGTTTAATGTATGGAGTCAATCTAGCAAATTTTGCTTGGTGGGTGCCACGCTTAATTAAAACAGTTATTTTCTTTCCTATTCAAGTAATTGCCACTTATTATTTAGGCAATAAAATTCCCTTTAAACGTTTATTTGGAAAACCATTATCTGAATTAGATCAATAAATTTAAAATTAAAAGAGTCACTTTTCATCATCCCAGAAAAGTGACTCTTTTTTATTGTGCTTTTTGATTAAACTGTGCTTCGTAAAGGTCACGATAATAACCCTGTTCTTTTTGCAATAATTCGTCATGGGTGCCAATTTCAACCACTTGACCATTATCCATAACTAGAATTTTTTCAGCACTTTTGATTGTTGCTAAGCGATGGGCAATAACAAAACTGGTCCGGCCAGTCATCATTTGTAAAAAAGCATCCTGAATTTTTTGCTCGGTCAATGTATCAACTGAACTGGTCGCTTCATCTAAAATAAGCATCGGCGGATTACTAATCATCGTGCGTGCAATAGTCATTAATTGTCGTTGTCCTTCAGAAATTTTAACGCCTTGGGAACCAATCTCGGTATCTAGTCCTTGAGGTAAACGCATGACGAAATCAAAAATATGGGCTTTTTTCATGGCTTCTATAATTTCTTCGTCAGAGGCTTCAGGATTTCCGTACGTTAAATTTTCCCGAATGGAGCTATCGAATAGCCAAGTATCTTGGAGAACCATACCAAAACTTTTTCGCAAGCTGTCCCGAGTAATTTGAGTAATGTCGTGAGTATCAACCGTAATTTGACCATGGTCGACCTCGTAAAAGCGCATTAACAAATTCACTAATGTTGATTTACCCGCACCAGTTCGCCCAACAATGGCAATTGTTTCTCCTGGTTCAGCAATTAAATTAAAGTTTTCGATTAAAGGTCGCGTCGGCGTGTAAGAAAAATCAACGTCTTTAAATTCAACACGGCCTCGCGCTTCTTTCAAAACAATTGCGTTCGGGGCATCAGGACGTTCAACTGGTTGATCCATCATATCAAAGGTACGTTCCAATCCAGCTAAGGCGGCTTGGATTTGGTTGGTGATTCCTGAGAGTTCAATAAAAGGTTTAGAAAATTGACTAGAGTAAATGGTGAAACTGGAAATAACACCAACTGTGACTAAAGGATTGCCACTTAAAACTAACAAGCCACCGACTAATCCAATCGATAAGTAAGATAAATGGTCGATAAATCGAGAAAGTGGGTTGGTTAAGGAAGAAGAAAACTGAGCCTTCTGTCCTTTTTCATACAACGTTTGATTCAATGCTTCAAATGTTTCTTGCGTAGCTTGTTCTTGTTGAAAGGCTTTAACAATTTTTTGGTTGCCAACCATTTCTGAAACGAAACCGGAAATTTCACCAACAATCGTTTGTTGTGCAGCAAAGTTTTTTTGTGAAGCTTTTGCAACAAGCCAGTTTACAATAAAAATAATCGGCGTACTGATAAGAACCACTAATGTGAGTAGGGGACTTAGCCGAATCATAAAGAGCAAAGCAACAACGACGGTGGCCATGCCAGAAAATAATTGGTTGAAGACAGCCGAGCAAGCCATTGAAATATTGTCAATATCGTTGGTAAAGCGACTGACGATATTTCCGTGTGATGTTTGGTCATAATAACTTAACGGTAATTGATTTAAATGGGCAAAGGCATCTTTTCTCAGCTGTGTGGTCGATAAATAAGACACGCGATTACCGAGACGTTGAATCAGCCATTGACTTAGAATGGTTACTAGTAAAATCCCTGCTAATAAACCTAAAATTTTGATGAGTTGCGCAGCATTGACTTGTCCTTTACCAACCATTGTATCAACGGATTTACCTATATAATAAGTCATGAGGACAGTCGAAAAACCACTGAGAATTCCTAGGATTAAGGCGCCGATAATTTCTTTTGGATAGCGTAGTAAATACGGCTTAAAACGTGAGAAGGCGCCAAAATGAATTTTTTTAGTTTGCATGGGTATCCTCCTCCTGTGACGCAACGATTTCTTGATACTCTTTAGAAGAAGTAAGTAATTCTTCGTGGGTGCCAAGGCCAGCGACTTTTCCACTATCTAGGACTAAAATTTGATTCGCCGTAGCAATCGAACTCACGCGTTGTGAAATTAAAATAACGGTTGTCTCTGCTCGCTCTTTTTGTAAAGCACGGCGCAGATTCAAATCTGTTTGATAGTCGAGGGCACTCAAGGAATCATCTAAAATAAGTAAATGCGGTTTCCTAATCAAGGCACGGGCAATGGTCAACCGTTGTCTTTGTCCACCAGAAAAGTTTTTTCCGCCTTCGTTAACAGGCGTGTCTAACCCTTGGTCTAATTGTTCAACAAATTCTTTACATTGGGCGATAGCTAATGCTTCCCAACAGTCTTCATCAGTTGCATTTGGTTTGCCCCATTGTAAGTTTTCTCGAATAGTCCCTGTAAATAAGACGGCAGTTTGTGGAACACTTGCAACTTGTTGGCGTAAAGTAAAGAGCGGCCAATCGCGCACATTTACACCATTAATAAAAAGGTTTCCTGCACTCACATCATAAAATCTGGGAATGAGTTGGGTTAAGGTACTTTTCCCGCTGCCGGTAGGTCCTGTGATGCCGAGAATTGAGCCTTTAGGAATCGTAAAATTGATATTTTCCAAAGCCAAACCGGCCTCTGGTTCATAGCGAAAATCTACATGGTCAAAGGTAATATCACCAAATTGTGGAGATGTTTTTGCTGATTCTGGTGTATCTGTTAACTGGCTTTCTACAGTTAAAACCTCATTGACACGGTTTGCGGAAGCGGCAGCTCGCGTAAAAATTACCACGAGATTAGAAGCAACAATTAAAGCGAGCATCATTTGATTCATATAATTGATCAATGCTAAAACTTCCCCTTGTTGCAGGGAACCGAAAGAAACTTTTAAGCCACTAAAATAAAGTAAAAATAAAATTCCAACATTCATAATCAAAGTGGTTAAAGGCGTTAATAAAGCAGAGACATTCGATACACGAATGTAAATATCGCCTAAATCATCTGAAGCTTTATCAACATGTCGTTGCTCTGTTTCCTTTCTAGCAAACGCACGGATCACACGGACACCGCTTAAATTTTGACTAATTTGACGGTTTAACCGATCCAAATATTCTTGGACTTTTTGATATAAAGGCACAGTCACTTTAATGATAATAAAGAGAATAAGGCTAAAAATTGGTAAAAGTAATAGGAAAAGAAAGCCCATCTGCACGTCAATGTAAAAAGCCATGACCACAGAACCGATACTTAAAAAAGGTGTCCGAATGACCAACCGAATAAACATCGCTAAAGCCAATTGAAGCTGGTTGATATCGTTTGTGATCCGGGTGATGAGGGTATCTGTACCAAAACTATTCAATTCTTTGTGTGAAAGCTGATTAATTTTCTTCATTAATTGATTTCTTAGCTCCGTCCCAAAACCTTGCGAAGCGACTGAAGCATAATATTGACAAATCATGACAAAAAATAAACCAACTAACGACATAACAAGCATCCAGAGGGCCATTTCTATGACAGTCTGTCGGTCGTTTTGACGAATACCGACATCGACTAAGTGAGCCATGAATAAGGGCAAGACTAACTCGAAACAAGCTTCTAAAAATTTGAAGACTGGACCGAGGATAATTTGTTTTCGATAATTTTTTGCGTATTTCAATAAACCAAACATAAGATTCCTCCCTTTGCTGCTCTCATTGTAGCCTAATCTTTCAATGAAAGAAAGTTGTTCGCTACATTTTCTCAACTTCTGTTAAAATAGAAGAAAAGCGCAAAGAAGTGGAGTGTGACAGAAACGTGGAAAAAATGAGTCAGGTTATTTTGTTATTTTTTATTTATTCCTTTATCGGCTGGTTATGGGAAACGGTGTATTGTTCATTAAAAGCTAAAAAATTTGTTTATCGAGGATTTTTGGTAGGGCCCTATTGTCCTATTTATGGATTTGGGGTCTTAAGCGTTCTCTATTTTGTGGAACCCTTTGAAAACAATCTCTTGGTATTGTATGTCGGATCGGCTGTTTTAGTGACGATTTTAGAATATGTCACTAGTTATGGCTTGGAAAAACTGTTCCATGCCTCTTGGTGGGATTATCATGATGTACCTTTTAATTTAAACGGTCGCGTGGCTTTACCGGTTTCTCTTTTTTGGGGATTGGGTTGTGTCTTGATTGTCAAAGTTATTCAACCAGAAATCGCCAAAGTTGTCAGTTTTTTACAAGCAACCTTTGGCAACTACTTAGCACTTTGCATAGTGATTGTAATGGGGCTTGACTTAATTTATACGTTGCTGAACATGCAAGGTTTCAAAAAACTTATTACCGAGATGGGCCAAACGTTGGAAACGAACCAACAAGAATTTAAGCAACGGTTGAACACAAAAATGGAAATCGCTACAGCTGATTGGCAGAAGTTAAAAGAACGAACCAAAAAAGAGCATTTCCAAAATCGGTTAAATTTCCAACAACGTCGTTTTATTAACAATTACCCAAAACTAACTTTAAAAAACATTAAAAATTCCAAAGAAGTTCGGCATCTCTTAGAAGATTTGAAGAAAAAGGGCCAATAATTAACAAAAAATATTACAAAATATTTCAATCAATGGTCTAATGGGATGAAAAAAAGAAAAATCGTCAAAAGCTAGTTTTTAAGCCGTCTTAAGAAATTCTTAAAGAATTGAGATAGAAATGGACTAATGAATAAACGCAGGATAAAAAAAGAGTTGCATTTAAATTGTAATAAATTGTAACATGATTGAAATAAAACAAGCCCTCCTGACTAGTATAATGAGTAGGTGTTTTAGATAAGTTAGGAAAGGTGTTGGATTTAGTGAAGGTTAAAAAGTTGATACCATTTTTAACAACAATGATGCTTATCAATTTTGGACTTCCAGTCGCTGCGGCAGCAGAATCACTTGATTCGTTGCAAGAAAAAGAAGTGCAAGCGAAACAATCTGGGGAGTTAATTAGTAAAGAAATCAATTCAGCCTTAGACGATGTAAATGCTAAATATGCGGAAATCGAACGTTTAAAAACGCAAATTTCAAAAGCGGAAGATACGTTGAAAACTTCGAAAGAGGAAATAGAAAAAACAGAAAAAAATATTTCTCGTCGTAAAGAAGCTGTTGGCGATCGTATGAAGGATATTCAATTAAATGGCGACCAACGTACTTGGCAAGCCTTATTAGATGCAGAAAATTTATCAGATTTCTTTAATCGGGCCTACGCCATGACCGTTTTACAAAACTTTGAACGGGAAAAGATTGAAAGCTTAACTAGCGAAAAAGAAAAGTTAGCTGCATTACAAGAAAAAGTTGAAAATACGCAAACAACTTTAAAACAAAATGAAGAGAAATTACAAGTTGAAGCTTCTTCAATGAATAATAAAGTCTCTGAGTTAAAAGAAAAAATGGCGGATAATGAAGAATTATTGGCTCAAATTTCGACAGACAAACAGAAAGAGCAACAACGCTTAGTCAGCGAAAAAGCAGCAGCTGAGGCACAGAAAAAACGTGCGGCAGAAACTGCCAAAGCAGAAGCAGCGAAGAAACAAGCAGCTGCCGACAAACAAGCGCAAGCAGATGCGGCGGCCAAACTAGAAGCCAAAGCTGCTGAAGAGTCAATCAGTCAAGCATCAAGCTCTTCTACAAGTATAGAAAGCAGTAGCACTGAATCTTCAAGTTCTGCTAGTTCATCCGAATCGTCATCAACGACAGACGAATCATCAACACCAGGAACTGGCTCTGGTCGTGTGCTTCAGATGGAATCAACTGCTTATTCTTGGCGTGAGCCAGGTGCAAGTAATCTAAGTGCTACTGGTATTGACTTAAGTAAACAAAGCAATGTAGTTGCAGTTGATCCAAGCGTAATTCCTCTGGGGTCATTAGTGAAAGTCTCTGGTTATGGCTTTGCTATTGCTGGAGATACAGGTGGCGCTATTCAAGGAAATATTATTGATGTTCATTTTGATTCAATAGACCAATGTCATGTTTGGGGACGACGTCAGGTTACAGTAGAAATTCAATAATAAATTTGTTATACTAAAGACAAGATAAAAGGAATTGGCTAAGTCAGTAATGATAGTAGCCAGTTCTTTTTTAGTTAAATGTAAAGGAGAATTACAATGATTCGCTCGGCAACAAAAGAAGACGGTCAAGCGATTGCTCGGCTGGTCTTAGTTATTTTAAAAGATATGGAGTTACCAATTTTAGAAGAAGTCTCAGAAGAACAAATGATTGACCTATTAGCAGAGGCAACGGCGTATCCAACCTATCGCTATGGCTATCAACGAATTTTAGTTTATGAACATGCAGGTGAAGTTGCAGGGATTGCTGTCGGCTATCCTGCAGAAGATGAAAAGATTATTGATGAACCTTTAAGAGAAGTCTTTAAAAAACATGGCTTAGCAGAAGATGTTCGGCTATTTATTGAAGAAGAAACCTTGCCTAATGAATGGTATTTAGACACGATCTCTGTGGATGAACGTTTCCGTGGAATGGGAATTGGTTCTAAGTTATTAGATGCTTTACCTGAAGTAGCCAAAGCTAGCGGGAAGCAAGCCTTGGGTCTAAATGTTGATTTTGACAATCCAGGGGCGAGAAAGTTATACGCAAGTAAAGGCTTTAAAGATGTCACAACAATGACTATTAGTGGTCACTTATACAATCATATGCAAAAAGAAGTGTAAAAATAACGAAGCTAAAGTCAATCACTTTAGCTTCGTTATTTTTCATTAATCCGTTAAAGGATCAAAATCTAATCCAAAATCATCGGAAGTTTTTTGTTTTTTCTTATTATATAACCAGTAGTCAAGGACAGCTGCTATGCAGATGCACAACGGTGCGTCCTCATCATTGGCAACAGTTAAAACAAAATAGTCGCCTGTACAAAGCATGGTTTTATCCATTGACATAATTTTTTTATGGACTTGATAAATTGAATATTGATGCGCTTTGATATCACCAACAACTGCCCAGTGAAGGCCTTGAACATAATAGAAATCAGCATTCAAATTGAACAGTTTTCGTAGAGTACCCACTTTTTCAAAACGCTGATATAACTCAAATCGTGTACCAAAAGTCCAAGAAACTTGTTTAATACTGGCTAAAATTTCTCCGTTCATTGCATATAAAGAAAGCGCATCTCCTCGTGTGCCCCAGCGCCCCACCAATAGAAAAAGTGAACGGCCTGCTTGGTCTTTCACGATGGTTCGCGTAACTTTTCCTAACTGTTGTTCTTGAATAAAAAATTCAGACACGACACGATCTCCTTTCTATATATAAATGAGTGCTGTAACTGGTAGTGCTTATTACAAATCTTCTCTTATTGCACGCAGGATGGCTTCGCCAACACCATTTTCTAAATTAGTGGCTGTTTCATATTTAGCGTATTCTTTTAATTCCAGTTCGGCATTGCCCATTGCAAAACTTACCCCAGCCCATTGAATCATGCTGACGTCATTTAAATTATCACCAATAGTCATGACTTGTTCAGCGGGAATCCCACGTTCTTTAGCGACGCGCGCAACTGCAATCCCTTTTTGTGCTAGGCGGTGGTTAATTTCAATATTATTAAGCGCAGAAGAGGTAACAACCAAATCATCTAGTTCTTCTACTTCCATCCCAGCAGGGCCTAATACTTTCGGCCCATCCATACTGAAGCCAATAATTTTAAGGACTTCAATCGAATCATCTTTTAAAATGTCGTCTAAACGATCAACATAGGTAATATGCAATAAAGATAGGTGTGCTGAAGCCATGGCAATCGCCACTTTATAAGTTAAATGGGGCATGGATTCTGCAATATGAGCGGCAAAGTTTTCAATTCTTTTTTCTTGATGTTCAGAAAAAATACCTTTATTTGTAGAGATTTCATAGTAAACATTGTGTTGACTCAAAATAGTTAGTACTTCTGTTACTGTTTCTTTTTCGATCCCAGCCGTGAAAAGTGAGTGTCCATCTTTGTCGAACACTTGGGCGCCGTTTAAAGTAATCATGGCGCAGTCAATTCCAGCTTCTTCTAACGCGGGTTTCGCTTCGGTATATGCGCGGCCAGTAGCAACCATAAATTCGATTCCTAAACGTTCCGCTTCGCGAATTGCTGAAGCGTTATCATTTGTGATGCTCATTTTTGCATCTAAAAGTGTTCCATCCATATCTGAAGCAATTAATTTAATCATCGATTCTCTACACCTCATTATCTATTTAAAGCTTACCTATAGTTTACCACGTTTTTCCAAGAGAAAGTACCCAGAAATTTCTTGTCAGGTTTGGAGAAATTCGTTATGCTTAGAGAGCGAAGGAGTGAGCATTATGAAAGAAATTATTCACAATAGTTGGCAAACCGTTTTATCTGCTGAATTTGAAAAACCATATTATCAAGAATTGCGGGAATTTTTGAAAAAAGAATATCAGACACAAACGATTTATCCAGATATGTATCATTTATTTTCAGCGTTAGAACTAACCCCTTTTGAAGAAGTAAAAGTAGTAATTTTGGGACAAGATCCATATCATGGACCCAATCAAGCACACGGACTAAGTTTCTCTGTCCAGCCAGGTGTGAAAGTGCCGCCATCTCTTGCGAATATTTACAAAGAATTACAAGCTGATTTAGGGTACCAACCCGTCAACCATGGCTTTTTAGAAAGCTGGGCTAAACAAGGCGTGTTATTATTAAATACTGTGTTGACTGTTCGGGCAGGTCAAGCCTATTCCCATCGAGGTAAAGGGTGGGAGCAACTGACAGATGTCATTATCGAAAAGTTGAATGAGCGTGAAAAACCTGTTGTTTTCATTTTATGGGGACGTCCAGCTCAAGAAAAAATTAAAATGATTGATACGACTCGGCATGTGATTATCAAATCGCCACATCCAAGTCCATTGTCAGCACATCGTGGTTTTTTTGGCTCACGTCCGTTTTCTCAAGCGAATGCCGCTCTAGAACGCTTAGGGGAAACGCCGATTGATTGGCAACTTCCTGAAACAGTGTAATGTAACAGCGCAATCTGTTATAGTGTAGAAAAGTTAGTTTGTGAAAAGTTTATCGGATTATTGGTTTTTTTGACTAATACAGCTAGAAAAAACTGTTATTTTCTTTGAGAATAGTGTATGATGGATTTTGTAAATATAAAACTGGAGGGTTTATCGTGGAATTATTCGATAGCTTAAAATTTAAAGTCGTACGCCGTAATATCAAAATTGTTTTCCCTGAAGCAACAGATCCTAGAATCTTAGGTGCTGCTGCCCGCTTAAAATCTGATGAATTAGTAGAACCAATCTTAATTGGTGATCCAACAGATATCGCAAATGCTGCTATGGCTCGTGGAATCAACACATCAAACTTTATTATTATCAATCCAAATGATTATGAAAAATGGGATGAAATGGTCGAAGCATTTGTTGAACGCCGTAATGGAAAAGCTACTAAAGAAGATGCTGAAAAAATCTTAAAAGATGTCAACTATTTCGGTACTATGTTAACTTACATGGGTATTGCTGATGGTATGGTTAGTGGTGCTATCCACTCAACAGGTGATACAGTTCGCCCTGCGTTACAAATCATTAAAACAAAACCAGGCGTGAGCCGTACAAGTGGTGCTTTCTTAATGATTCGTGGTCGTGACCAAGAAAGATATTTATTCTCAGACTGCGCGATTAACGTGAACCCAACTGCACAAGAATTAGCTGAAATTGCTGTTGATAGTGCCAAAACAGCTGAATTATTTGACATTGAACCAAAAGTTTCATTGTTAAGTTTTTCAACAAAAGGTTCTGCAAAAGCACCAGAAGTAACAAAAGTTGCTGAAGCTACAAAAATTGCGCAAGAATTAGCACCTGAATATGCGATTGATGGTGAATTACAATTTGATGCTTCTTATGTATCTTCTGTCGCACAATTAAAAGCGCCTAACTCAAAAGTTGCTGGAGAAGCAACAGTCTTTGTATTCCCAGATTTACAATCAGGAAATATTGGCTACAAAATTGCTCAACGTTTAGGTAACTTTGAAGCAATTGGCCCAATCTTACAAGGATTGAACAAACCAGTTTCTGACTTATCACGTGGTGCAAACGAAGAAGATGTTTATAAATTATCAATCATTACAGCTGCTCAAACATTAATGAACGACTAATTAACTATGTCAAAGCATGATAAATAAGCAAAGTAGAAGTTGAGGTTCCCAGGACACTTGGGCCTCAACTTTATTTTTTTGAAGCTGCCACTAGTCAACTTATTGAATTTTCGGTATACTTTCATACATAGATTCTTGCAGATGGGAGGCAAAAAAATGAACATTGTCCTGAACAATCCATTGGAAACAGAAGCAATTGCTAAAATCATTGGACAAAAGGCACAAGCTGGTGATGTAATTGTCCTGACTGGTGATTTAGGGGCCGGTAAGACGACAATGACGAAAGGGATTGCTTTAGGATTAGGCATTTCCCAAATGATTAAAAGTCCCACCTATACGATTATCCGAGAATATCCACAAGGACAACTTCCGTTATACCATATGGATGTCTATCGTGTTGAAGAGGGTGCGGATGAATTAGGGTTAGATGAGTATTTTGAAGGAGATGGGCTATCCGTTGTAGAATGGGGCAGCTTGATTGAAGAAGAATTGCCAGAAGATTATTTAGAAATTATTTTAAATAAAGATTCTCAAGAAGCTGACAAGAGAGTTCTTGAATTCCGTGGAACTGGTCCATTGGCAGAAGAAAGAATAGCAGAGATTTTACAAGCGTGGGAGGCTCGCGAATATGACTGAACAAACATTTTCTATTCGAGAAGCAGTGCCTACTGATGCGGATCAATTACTATCTGTGATGTCAAAAATTGGGAGTGAAACGCCCTATTTGGTAATGGATGAGCGAGGAATGGCTATGTCGACAGCAGAATTGGCTGAAAATCTAGCAACACTCTATGAATCGCCAAATAATGTTTTATTGGTGGCATTAGCGGGAGAAGCGATCATTGGGACCGCTTCTGTGTCTGCTTCTTCTAAAAAGCGGATGGAGCATATTGGTGAAATTGGCATTAGTATTTTAAAAGAGTACTGGGGCTATGGACTGGGCAGTATCCTGATGGAAGAACTTATTCGCTGGGCGCATGAAAGTCATGTTATTCGTCGCTTGGAATTAACGGTACAGGATCGCAATCAACGAGCGATTCACGTCTATAAAAAATTAGGGTTTGAAACAGAAGCAATTATGCCTCGAGGCGCCAAAACAGACCAAGGTGAATTTTTAGATGTTCATTTAATGCGTTTGCTGATTGATTAATTATTGGTTAATAATTTTAATTTCTTAAATAATCGAACGATAATTGCATGAAAAAACAAAATTTTCGCAATTATCGTTTGTTTCATATTTATTTTTCTGATATTTTTGTTATAATTATAGAAGAATTTAACGAAAAAATGAAAATTTATTTTGGGAAGGAATGTAAGAAATGGCGAAGGCAACGAAAATGAATGTTAACTATCGAGAGTCGATCTTGGATCGTGCGTATCGTTTAGAGCTAATAAAAAAAGATGAGTATGCAAAACATCAAGAAAAATTATCATTATTAAATGAAAAATTGTCTGACGGGGAACCAGCTCAATTTGATGCAAAAGAAGAAACGTTTTGGAAAAAAATTTCGCAAAAAGTTATTTTATAAAAGTAATACATACGAATAAGAGCGTACACATAGAAAGAAGCGTAAGCAGTGTTAAACTGCTTACGCTTCTTTTTTAATGAATAGGAATAACTGTTTCACGCTTAATTAATTTGTGAGGAATAACGAGACGGACACCATTCGTCAATTCTTCGTGGATTAATTCATATAATTTTTTCATCGCCATTCGACCTAATTCTGACGTGTCGATGTCAATACTTGTTAGATAAGGATGTGTCAATGTTGAAAAGATTGAGTTGTTAAAACTAATAATGGATAACGTTTCAGGAACTTGATAACCATAGATTTGCGCAAGTTGCATCGTCCGCAAAGCAAAGATATCATCAATCACCACCAACGCCGTGGCATTATTTTGATGAAGAATGTCATCAAAAGCCATGTAATCTTCAGGTTTTTCTAACGCAACGCTTGGTAAAACAGTTAATCCTTGCATCATCATTGCTTTTTGATAACCAAAGTAACGTTCAAAGTACAAACTTTCATGCGTTGTATTGGTCACAAATAAAATATTTTTATGGCCGTTTTCAATTAAAAATTCCGTCGCTTGTTTCCCTAATAATTGATTATCATTATCCACGTAAACTATTTCCGTTTCATGTTGGTAAGGTTGACCAATTAAAGTAAAGGGAATGTTGTTTTCATATAAGTAATCAATGACGGGGTCCTTACTATCTGAATACACAAGAATAAAACCGTCCACTTGCTTTTGAAGATGCATTCTTTTAACGTTTTCCAATAGTACATCAAAGCTTTTGGCAGTTGCAATAGCAGTAGTCATATCATAAAGACGGGCTTCCTCGTTGATGGCTTCCATAATTTCTAAATAAAATGGATTCCCTAACCGTTCTTTCGAATCTAAAGGAGGTAAAATTACGCCAATGGCACTTGAAATTCGTTTACCCAAATTCCGTGCCGTCATATTTGGCACATAGCCTAAGTCATCCATGACTTTTCGCACTTTCTTTTTTGTCGATTCAGAAATACTTGGATGATCGTTAATGACACGCGAAACGGTTGAAGTTGCAACCCCCGCTTTCTTAGCGACATCTTTTACTGTAATTGCCATTTTTGCCACGCCTTTCTTAGTGATTATAGAAGGTTAAATTGATAAACCGTTTGGTAGGTTTGCTTTTTATTAGCTGGTAATAAAATAGAGCCCCACTGAGGATGATGAACAATGTCTGGATACTCTTGTGGTTCAATTGCTAAGCCATAGTTTGAATGCATCGCTTGTCCATTAATAGAAAATGGAGCCTCAAAACCAGTCGTAGAAAATAATACCATACTTTGGTTCGTTGTTGCTATCGTCATTTTTCTTCCAGAAGTAGGTTCTTGTAAGCATAATTGTGGCTGTCTTAAGTCAGAGCCAACTAAGGGGAAAACATCATCTAACCCGGTTGGATAGGGTTGGAGGATTGTTTCGATAGGTGTCAGTTCATTAAAACGTATGGATAGTTCAGAAGCTGGTAAAATCCGTCCAGTAGGCAGCTTATTATCGTCTAATTCTAACATACCTTGACAGTTCAAAGATAGCAAATGTGACAGAATGTCTAACTTTCCATCGCCAGATAAATTAAAGTAGGCGTGGTTTGTAGGATTAAAAAGTGTTTCCTGTTTACTCCGTCCAGTACTGATCATTCGTAAATGATTATCCTCTAGCTGATAAGTGATGGTGGCCTCAATTGGTCCGGGATAGCCAGAAAGGGTGTCGGTTAAATGAAAAGCAACGCCAATGATATCCTTTTTTTCAAAGGGCTCGACTGTCCAATATTGAAAAGACCACCCCTTTGAGCCACCATGGATATGATGACCGTCGCTATTTTGTTCTAATATTCCATTTTGCCAATGGCCATTACGAATGCGTCCAGCAACTGGTCCAACAGTGGCGCCAAAAAAGCTTTGATCCTTTAATACATCTTGATACGAATCATACGATAAAAGGATATTTTCCCAATGATTATTTTTATTTGGCATCAAAAGTTTATGGAGGCGCGCGCCATAATTGAGAAGAACGACTTCTAAAAAGTCGTTCTTCAAAGTAATTTTTTTTAAGTTTGTGTTTGGAATATCGGTTACGGTGATACGATTATCCTTCATGATCAAGCCACACTTTTTTTAAGTAATCAAACGTTAAAGAGCTCGTCTCTGGCACGATGGGCAACCCTTCGCCTAACTCTTCTTTGCGGCCAACGCCAACAGGTTGCGCTCCGCTAGCAAGAATCGCTTGAATCCCAGCTTTGGCATCTTCAATGCCAAGACATTCTGCTGGTGTCAAATCAATTTCTTTCGCAGCTAAAATGAAAATATCTGGAGCGGGTTTACCTGCCTGGACGTCTGCTGGATTAGCAATGGCATCAAAAAGGGGTGTCAATTGCATTTTTTCTAAAAGAAAAGGCCCATTTTTACTTGCAGAAGCCAAGGCGATTTTAATATTGGCTTCACGTAATTCCGTTAATAAAGAAAGAATTCCTGGATAGACATCTTCAGGCGTAATTGCTTGGATCATTTCCAAGTAATAATCGTTTTTCCGTTGCGCTAACTGGGCAAATTCTTCAGAAGAAAACGTGCCTTCTTTTTTTCCGTATTTTAACAGTAACTGCAGAGAATCTTCACGGCTTACACCTTTCAATTGTTCGTTGAAAACACGGTCAATGGAAATTCCAATTTCGTTCCCTAATTTTTTCCAAGCGTGGTAATGAAATTCTGCTGTATCAGTAATAACGCCATCTAAATCAAACAAAACGCCTTTAAACATGAACTTCTTCCTTTCTGATCGGTAAAACTAATCGATCTTTTAATGTGTATTTTTGATCGTAAACAGTTAATGGAATTGCAGGGCCGTCGAGTAAAGTGAAGGCCACTTGGTCTGCTGCAACTTCAACAAATAGTAAACGATTCCGATAATTAATGTGGAATGAGTAGGCTGTCCAAGTCGCTGGTAAAAAGGGTGCAAATTTTAGTTGTTGATGGTCCGTTTTCATTTGGGCAAAACCTTGCACAATCGCTAGCCAACTACCAGTCATTGAGGTAATGTGTAAGCCATCTTCTGTATCATTATTGTAATTATCTAAGTCAAGGCGCGCTGTTCGTTGATACATTTCCACTGCTTTTTCTTCCATGCCTAATTCAGCAGCTAACACAGCATGAATGCTTGGTGAAAGAGAAGATTCATGGACAGTCATTGGTTCGTAAAAGTTAAAGTTCCGGCGTTTTTCTTCTAAAGAAAAGGCATCATTGAAGAAATAAATTCCTTGAAGAACATCGGCTTGTTTAATGAAACAAGACCGTAAAATTTTATCCCATGACCAATGTTGATTTAAAGGCAGCTCACTAAGTGGTAAATCAGAAACAGGCATTAAATCTTTATCTAAGAAAGTGTCATGTTGTACAAAAATGCCTAATTCGTTATCCACTGGGAAGTACATATTTTCTACAATGTCTGCCCATTTAGCTAATTCGTCGTCTGCAATTTTGAGCGTTGTTTCTTCTTGGAATTTTAAATAAGACTCACGGGTGTAACGTAGAACCCACGCAGCGATGGTATTGGTATACCAGTTATTGTTGATATTATTTTCATATTCATTTGGCCCCGTTACGCCATGAATCATATATTGGTTATGACGTTGGGAGAAGTGGACCCGATCTGCCCAAAAACGAGCGATTGCCACAAGCACTTCTAGACCAGCATCTTTTAGATAATCTTCGTCTCCTGTATAGTTGACATAATTATAAATCGCATAAGCAATCGCACCATTTCTGTGAATCTCTTCAAAAGTGATTTCCCACTCATTATGACATTCGACACCAGTAAAAGTAACCATTGGGTAAAGCGCACCCTTTAACCCTTGTTGTTGGGCATTATGAATGGCTTGAGGCAATTGATTGTGGCGATATTTCAGTAGATTTTTAGTAACTTCGGGCTTAGCCAACGCCAAGTAAAGTGGGACAGCATATGCTTCAGTATCCCAATATGTGGCACCACCATATTTTTCGCCCGTAAAGCCTTTTGGTCCGATATTTAAACGATCGTCTTCGCCATAGTAGGTTGAGAAAAGTTGGAAAAGATTAAAACGGATGCCTTGTTGGGCTTCGTCATCTCCTTCAATAACAACATCAGCTAATTGCCAACGTTTTGCCCAAGCGGCAGCTTGCCCAGCTTTTGCTTCAGGGTACAAGGTGGTCATTTCTGAAAATAATTCGTTTACTCGTGTGATTTGTTGCGTTTCTGGCACATCACGACTGGTAACGACAAGCACTTCTTTTGTGATAGCGGTCGTTTCGCCTTCGTTTAAAGACACCGTCAATTCTGCGGTTAAAGCCAAGGGCTGTTGTGTATATGTAGGCACAACAGAGGCTCCATCGATGAAATGGCGCATGCCTGCAGTCACTGTAAAACGCTCTATTTCAAAGTTGTTAGGAATGGTCTTAGTTGTAACAAAGCCAAGTGTTTCTTGTGTTTCAATAGCTCTTTCTTCCCAAAAATGTTCTTCATAATTGCTGTCTTCATTTTGAACATCGCCATCCAATTTTGAGTGAAGAGTGATTGTGCCTGTACCTTCCAGCATTTCAATTGTTAAGTGGATGTAAGCTGCCTCTTTTTTTTCTAAGCTTAAAAAACGTTCAAAAGAGAAGCGCACTTTGTTCTTCGGTGTTTGGATGGTGAATTGCCGAGAAAGGACCCCATTTTGCATGTCTAATTCTAAAGAAAAATCTTCGTAAGGTGTAGTGGCTAAATCAATTGTTTGTCCATCAATTTGTAAGTCCATTGCGATGAAATTAATTGCGTTAATCACTTTACCAAAATATTCAGGATAACCATTTTTCCACCAACCAACACGTGTTTTGTCTGGATACCAAACACCTGCTAAATAGGTTCCTTGATGGTGGTCGCCAGAATAGTGTTCTTCAAAATTTCCCCGCATCCCCATATAGCCGTTGCCAATGCTTGTTAATGATTCTTGTAAACGTAAATTTTCTTTATCTAAGTGTGTAGTACGGATTTTCCAAGGATCAATTTGGAATAAACGTTTGATTTGTTTCATGAGAATCCCCCTCAGTGATTTTATTGATAGGTCTATCATAAACGCAACCGATTGCATTAGTCAATAGTCAATGCTTAAAAAGTGTAATCTTATGAATAAAAGCTGAAACAAAGGTAGGATAGAAGGAGCTTTATTTGCTTTATTAAAAGACAAAATAAAAAAGGATTAAGTAGTAGGGAGTTGTTTTCCACAATATTTTTGAAATTAAAGCATTTACAAAAAGGAAACAGGAGTATATAATGGCAACATAACGAAACCGATTGCGTAAGGAGTGGCAGGAATGAAAAAAATGTTTAGTTTTGAGTTTTGGCAAAAATTCGGGAAAGCTTTAATGGTCGTTGTGGCAGTAATGCCCGCAGCGGGTTTAATGATTAGTATTGGGAAATCGCTTCCCTTAATCGATCCTAATTTAGGCTTGTTAGTAACAACAGGCGGAGTTCTGGAGAGTATCGGTTGGGCAATTATTGGCAACTTACATTTACTATTTGCGTTAGCAATAGGTGGCAGTTGGGCCAAAGATCGTGCAGGTGGCGCATTTGCAGCGGGGATTTCTTTTGTTTTAATCAACCGTATTACTGGAGCCATTTTTGGTGTAACAAATGAAATGTTGGCTGATGAACAAGCTTTCACGCATACCTTATTTGGCACCAAGATTATGGTGAAGGGATTCTTTACAAGTGTCTTAGAAGCTCCGGCATTAAATATGGGTGTTTTTGTAGGGATTATTGCTGGTTTTGTCGGTGCGATGGCTTACAACAAGTATTACAATTATCGGAAATTACCAGATGCGCTATCATTTTTTTATGGTAAACGGTTTGTCCCATTTGTCGTTATTTTGTGGTCAACAATTGTCTCAATTGCATTAGCACTTATTTGGCCAAATATTCAAGCGGGAATTAATAATTTTGGGTTATGGATTGCGCAATCTCAAGATAGTGCACCTATTTTAGCGCCATTCTTATATGGAACGTTGGAACGTTTGTTATTACCTTTTGGGTTACATCATATGTTGACGATTCCAATCAACTATACACAATTAGGTGGAACGTATGAAATTTTATCTGGCGCACAAGCTGGAACCCAAGTCTTTGGTCAAGATCCTTTATGGTTGGCTTGGGCAACAGACTTAGTGAATCTTAAAGGCGCTGGTGATATGAGCAAGTATCAGTTTGTCTTAGAAAATTGGACACCAGCTCGATTCAAAGTAGGCCAAATGATTGGTTCTTCAGGGATTTTAATGGGGATGGCTTTGGCGATGTATCGTAATGTCGATGCAGATAAAAAAGCTAAATATAAATCAATGTATTTTTCTGCTGCTTTAGCTGTTTTCTTAACTGGTGTGACAGAGCCGCTAGAATTCATGTTTATGTTTGCTGCAGTGCCGCTTTATGTGATTTATGCCGTGATCCAAGGTGCTGCTTTTGCAATGGCTGATATTTTACCATTGCGTGTGCATTCGTTTGGAAATATTGAATTGTTAACAAGAACACCGCTAGCAATAAAAGCTGGTTTAGGTGGCGATTTAATCAATTTTGTTTTAATGGTCATCATTTTTGGTGTTGTCACTTATTTCTTAGCGAATTTCTTAATTAAAAAATTTAATTACGCAACACCTGGAAGAAATGGAAACTACGACAATGATAACGGCGAAGAAATCGCATCTGGCGCGGCTGGTTGAGGTGTCGTCGATCAGCAAATCGCGCAAATTGTCTACTTACTTGGTGGTAAACAAAATATCAAAGAAGTTGATGCGTGTATGACACGCTTACGTGTCAGTGTAAAGGATCGAGAAAAAGTCGGTTCGGAAGAGGCGTGGAAACGGGCAGGCGCAATGGGCTTGATTGTGAAAGATAATGGCGTTCAAGCCGTTTATGGACCAAAAGCCGATGTTTTAAAATCCGATATTGAAGATTTACTAGCTTCCGGCGTTGACATTCCAGAACCAGTTATAGCAGAAAGTACAACAGGAGTGCCAACAACGAATTTCTTAGGCAAGAAAAAAAATTTCGTGGCTGTAGCGACAGGGGAAGTTATTCCAATGGCGCAAGTCAATGATCCTGTCTTTTCACAAAAAATGATGGGGGATGGATTTGCAGTTAAGCCTCTAGAAGGAGAGGTGGCGGCACCAATTTCGGGGAAAGTCCTAAGTGTTTTCCCAAGCAAACATGCGATTGGGCTACAAACAGAAGAAGGTATTGAAGTACTTGTCCATATGGGAATTGATACAGTTGAAATGGCAACACCTGCTTTTGAATCTTTTGTTAAAGAAGGACAATCATTGAAAGCTGGGACGAAACTAGCTAAAATGAACTTGGATGTGATTGAACAAGCTGGCAAAGAAACAACGATTATTGTCGCTTTTACAAACAGCGACAAAGTGGAACAAGTAGTTATTAATCAACTAGGAACCACCACTGCGGGAACTGTGATCGGACAGATTGAAATTTAAATGATTAGGTATGAGGTCGGGACAGAACCGTTTAACTCCGAGAAATAAGAAGGAATTTCCGGAAATTGCTTTTTAATTTTTGGATAATTTCGGCTTATTTCCGAAGGAGTTGGTTCTGTTCCCGCCGTTTATCAGGTTTTGCGCGTGAAGCAAAAATCCAAAGTGATTTTTGTCCCACTCACAGACCTAATAACATGTAAGAGAAGGGGAAAAGATGAATCTTTTAACAATCAATACTCATAGCTGGTTAGAAGAAGAACCATTAAAAAAATTAGAGGAGATTGCCAAGGTGATTTTATCTTCTGAAAGTGAAATAATTGCCTTACAAGAAGTGAATCAGAAAGTCGCTTCCAAGAAAGTGCCGTTAGAACAGTTAACTACTTTTTGTCCCATAGCGACCCAAACGCCGATCCATGAAGATAATTTTGCATATCTAATCGTTCAATATCTAGCTGAAAAAGGCCAATACTATTATTGGAGTTGGGAAATGAGCCACGTTGGTTACGCTATTTATGAAGAAGGGAACGCACTACTTTCGAAATGTCCGTTGACTAGTGAAGCTCTCCTTATTTCAGAAAGCCAAGAACCAACGAATTATCGAACAAGAAAAATCTTAGTAGCGGAGACAGAGAGTTCAAAAGGTACGCTTACTGTTGTCTCTGGTCACTTTTCTTGGTGGGAAACACCCTGTACAGGTTTTGCCTATGAATGGCTACAACTAGAGAAATACTTAGCGATGGGGCAACAACCGTTAGTCATTTTAGGCGATTTAAACAACCCAGCTGGTACAACTGGCTATCAATTAGTGGAAAATAGTTACTTGCCGATTCAAGATGCATTTGTTGTAGCGGGAGAGACAAGCGGTGAAGCTACAGTAGAGAAAAAAATAGATGGCTGGGAAGAAAATGAAGCAGCCTTGCGGATTGACTACGCATTTGTTCCAAAACAGTGGCACGTACGAAAATATGAAGTAATTTTTGATGGTAGGAAAACACCGATAGTCAGTGATCATTTTGGCTTACTCATTCAACTAAAATAAGAAAAAGCGCTGAATTTTCAGCGCTTTTTCTTATTTATTCGCTCATGTAATTATTCTTATCAGTCTTGTTTGGCTAATTCTTGATCCCGAAGGATGGTGGCCTCAATCCCTTTGATGACTGTTGAAATAAACGCATTGTTTTCTAATTCGACAATCCCAGCAACCGTGGTTCCACCAGGAGAACTGACTTGGTCGATTAAAGTCCAAGGATTCTCTGTGCTATTTGCCAAAGTTTGAGCGCTGCCTAGTACAGCTTGTGTGGCAATTTCTAAGGCTAACTCTTTGTTCATACCATTTTTAACGGCTGCTCGGGCAATCGAATCAATAAATAAGAAAGCATACGCAGGAGTGCTACCTGCAATAGCAGTAAAAATCGAAAAATACTGTTCCTCTAATTCCCAAGCTTGGCCAACTGCTCGAAACAATGATAAAACAGTCTGGATGTCTTCAGGGGATGCAAAAGCGTTGCCACAAACAGCTGCTGCACCCGCGCCAATCAACGCATTCATATTGGGCATCACACGAACAAGACGAAGCGGTTGGGTAGTCTCAAACAGTTGATACAATTCTGCAATAGTCGTACCTGCTGCAATGGAAACAATTAACGGTTGCTTGTCTAAAATTGCTTCTTTTGCTTCAAGTAAAGCCGCTTGAACGAATTGCGGTTTCACCGCTAAAATAACTAAGTCAGCTACTGTAATAGCTTCTTGAGGCGAAGCAACCGCGTGTGCACCAATTTCTTGTGCAAAAGCGGCGGTTTTTTCGACTTGAATATCATAAAAATAAAGGTTTTCTGCGGCAATAAATTGCTTTTTTAGTGCACCTTTGGCAATAGCGGATGCCATATTTCCAGCACCGATAAAACTAATTTTCATAAAAAATTCCTCCTAAAAACTGTTGAATCTCTTTTTTCGTGTTACCATGTATCTAGTATAGAAGGAAACGCCAAAGAAAAAAATAGAGGGAGTAAAGTAAAAAGTGTTGGATTATGAGGTGATTAATTGGCAAGCAAAGAAGAGCAATATGCAGCATTTTATCAGTTTTTAGAGACCTTAGATTGTTATTTAACCACTACCAATGCTCTTGAGAATGAAATAGCGCAATTTAAGGAAAATCCGCATCGAGAAATTGCGGGCTTTATGTTGGCATCTTCGGAAACAATTGACGTTCCGAAAGGATTTATTCGGATGCTCTATTGTTTAGAGCAAGATGGCAATGCTTATTTGGATCAACAAAGGTGTTCGTTTTCGGCTGGCCAAGTCATGATTGTCAATGAGGCCACCTCGGTTAGCTATCAGGGGCAAGGAATGTCTATGATTATATTTTATTTTAAAAAGCACTATTTTCTTGATACGCTCTTAAATCAGCTGGCGGAAGAACCAGTCATGTATCGTTTTTTTACAGAAATTGCTAGCAGTGAATTTGAAAACATTCCTCGATATTTCGTTTTTGCCAGCCAGCCAAATTCGGATGTCCACGTCTATTCGCTATTATTACTGAAACAAATTGTGAAAATGGCCTATTTTAATAATAAAGTGACCAAAGCGGCCTTTGTTTTGCTAGTGGTGGAACTAGGTCAACTGCCTAGAGAAGCTTTAAAGATGCAAGATAATTATTTGTCGAATCATCAACGTATTGAGGTGATTTTAGCGTATATTGAGCAACAGATTGCGCATGTCACTTTAGCAGAAGTCGCCGCTAAATTTCATTTTCATCCGAATTACTTATCGAATTTTTTAAAAGAAAAAACAAACAAAACGTTTACGGAAATTGTCTTAGCCTACCGAATCCAATTGGCGAAAAACTACTTGAAGCAAACAGATTTATCGATTCAAACGATTGTTGAACGAATCGGCTATCAAGACAAAGCCTTTTTTTATAAACGTTTTAAAGAAGAAATGGGCATGACCCCAAAACAATATCGACAGAAAGAGGGAATGGCAGATGTACGAAGAAGTCTTTGAAGAATTTCATTTAACTGTAGTAGAATTACCAATCGAATTCGTTGATGATTTGCCTGTCTATCGCGGACACTTAAAAGAATTAACGTTTCTTTCAGCGGAAGCCTCTTCACGAAAAAAACTCTACCAACAGCTTTTACAGGCTTATTTGTTGTATAGAGAAGAGAATCAAGCAGTTGTTGAAGAGGAAGAAATAACCTCCTCATTACTGTCTACAGAGCAGTTATTAAAATACTATGATGGTGAAACGTTCGATGGGTTTCAGTTGCCATCAAATGAATAAGAAAGCAGGGGAACAGATGGATACAATGGCAAAAATTAATCAATTTCGTGATGAAAGAAATTGGCGCCCCCACCATAATGAAAAAGATTTGGCGCTCTCAATTTGTTTAGAAGCAGCAGAATTGTTAGAACTTTTTCAATGGAAAACAGCAGAAGAAGGCATCAAACAAGAAGAACGAATCAAAGAAGAATTGGCTGATGTTCTCATTTACTCCTACATGATGGCTGATAATTTAGGGTTTGATTTGGACGAAATTATCGAAGAAAAGTTGAAGAAAAATGCGGTGAAATATCCAGTGCCACACTAAGAAGCTTGTATTTTGATTACACGCCCCAAAGTTTAGAAAAATATCAGTTTGGGGCGTATCAAAATTGATACTTTTTTAGTTTCAACTAGTTGTATTTGATTTAATCTATTGTCTCGAATAAGTAGATGAATCCTATCTGCGAAGTGGGTGTCGTTTATACTCCTAGTCTTAGCCAACGTTTATTATTTACCCTTGCAATAGCCAGCGCAATGACTGTTAGAACTATAATATACAAGATAATCAATAAATTGTGGTCAAAACTAATTGAGTTTTCTGAGCCTTCTAAAAAATTCTGGACGTTTAGATATAATTCGTTTGAAGCATCAAATATTGCAAAAAAACGTAAAAATCCACCAATTGCAACAAAAAGTACTGTTGTAATCCAATAGAGTATGCTAAAACCGATAGATAAAAGAACGTTAGCAGATAAAAAACTGATCAACGCAACAATTAAAATATACTGAATTGAAATCATCGATAATAAAAAAAACATTTGCAGAATTACAGAAAAATCCATAAAAATAAAGGAAACGATAAATAACAGAACTAGAATACTGCCTAGGGTCTCTACCGTAAGTGTCAAAACTTTTTTATATAAAAAGTAAGGCTATTGGTATTCATCATACGATAAAATAAAATTGTTTTTCCTGAGTACTCTTTATTAATAAAGAAAGAGACTAGAAACGAAAACATTAGAAAGCCAAATTGTGTAAATACAGTATATGTACTAAATAAGTATTCTCGGTAACTTAACCTAGTTACTTTATCGATGCCAATAGGTAGAATCCATCCCATTGCAAAGATTGCAACGATAATTGCAATTAAAATAATCATTATTTTGTTGGAAATCGTTTTTTTTTAATTCCAAAATTTCACCCCTCAATATACTTCTGAATAACTTCAGTTTGATTAGTAAAACGAATCATTTTGAAATCTTCAATTAAGTAATAGTTGCCTTTTAAATTTTTTAAATCTGATAAATTGTGTGTGATGTTTAGAATAATTTTTTTAGGATGATTTTTTATATATGCAAGTAGAAATAGATAGATTTCATTAATTGTCTGTTTATCTAAGGCGTTGGTAATTTCATCTAATACAATAATTGATTTATCTTCCAGAAAAAAAGAAAGTAATTTTAGTTTTTATTTTTGTCCATCACTTAATTGTCCAATTAAGGAAGTTTTAGAAATATTTGTAGCGTGCAAAGAATGAGCCAAGTGTGCGACTGAATCTAAACCAAATCTTTTCTCTAGAAGAATAAATAATTCGCAGACTTTTAAATCGTTAGGGACATTAGAAAAGCTTGAAATAATCGTAACATTTTTACTTATTTCAGAAGGGATTAAACCACTTCGGTTTAACAATAAATCCTTAGCAAATTGTGATTTCCCTACACCGTTTTTCCCTAAGATATGATTAATCACCCCTTTTCTAAATGAAACTTTTGTATGTTCTAAAAGTAATTTATTATTTATTTTCAATGTGTAATCATTTAGTTCTAACAACTTAGTCACCTCACACAAACCAACTAATGACTGTTTCAATGACCAATAACAAACTAATTGCTTGTATTAGCTTTACAATCAAGTGATTTTTTCTTTTATTTTCTAATTCATCTACACTGAATAACGTGATTAAAACTTTATAACCATCAGAGTTTAACACAGGAACTAGATTCCATATAAACGCATATGAAAAAAATGAATGAACTGTCGAGTATTTTATTTTTCAAAAATAAGAGATTGATGACCTGAATAAAGTTAATGGTTAGATGATTTCATTTCGATTGCCTTTTAGTAAATTAAAGATTATAAAATCCTAATTTTAAGAAGGTATACTAATCGTATCAACTGTTTTGGTAAATGTAAAGGAGATTTTTAGAAAATAACAAGAGAAAGATCACGGGAATATTCAAATAAAATAGAAGTGTATGAATAGAAACTTTTTCATTGACTTTCACATGGTGTCAAGGTTTATGATAAGAATATCAATTGAATGAAAAGGAGACTCTATGTATCAAATTGGGCAATTTGCCAAGTTAATGGATATTTCCCCACGGATGCTGCGTCATTATGAAAAAGCAGGAATTTTTGTTCCAAATGAAATTGATAAAAAAACAGGATATCGCTATTATAGCGCACATCAAATTCCTTTATTGAAACAAATTTTACTGTTAAGAGATTCAGGGTTTAAAGTTGAAGAGATGGCAGAAACTTTGAGAAAACTTAAGGATGCTTCTTTTTTGGAAACTATTTTGTTAAGAAAACGAGATCAATCGCGACATTTAATTCAAATGGAGGAGCAAAAGATTAAAAAAATTAATCAACAGTTAGTAGCTTTGAAGGAGGAAAAACAAATGATTAAAGGGACAGAAATCGATTTTATTGTTAGTGATAGCCTTAAGGCGCTTGCCTTATATAAAAAGGTGTTTGAAATAGAGGTAGTAGAAGCAACTGAGTATCCTGTCGGAATGAATGAAGCGGTTTTTCAACTTTATGGCACGAGGTTTCACATGTTAGATGCCAATGAAGAATATGGTTTAAAATCACCAACCCAAGAACATCCCAATACTATCTGGTTTAATATAACAGTAGAAAATATTGAAGAGACACATCAACTGGCAATGGAAAACGGTTGTCAAGAAGTACAGCCTATTACTGAAATGATGGAAGGAGCGCTCAAAAATTCATTGTTTATTGATCCGTATGGGTACATGTGGATGCTCCACCAAATCTATCAAGAGTTGAGTTTTGATGAGCGGATTGAGATTTTAGAAAACGAGCTGTAAAAATCAATATTCTTGTGTTTGTTTAACTAGTTATCTGAAAAGAACGTAACGTTTGTCAACTAAGCGTTACGTTCTTTTTTATGCATGTTAACAGAAATTAGTTAAAAAGATAGAGATTTGAACGTATCCTGAATACTATGATATGCGTTTTGCTTATGGAAATGTGTCTATTGCTAAATTTCTAGCAAGTTCACGTTCTGACAGGCAACTAAAAAAGACCAGTATGTATGCGAATCGTCATGATTGGTGGGTTACAAGCAACGAGGGTTCTTCTGATGATGGCTCCGGTGACAGTTTCGGAGGTGGGAGTTTTGGCGGAGGTGGAGGTACTTCAAGTTGGTAGAAAGTTAAACTAGGTTAGGATGAACTTGGGATAACAAAAGCGCCTCTTAGAAACCAGGGTTTCTAAGAGGCGCTTTTGTTATCGTTACGTCACAGGAGGGATTCGAACCCCCGACCGTCCGCTTAGAAGGCGGATGCTCTATCCTGCTGAGCTACTATGACAATAGTTGTAACACAACAAAGCTAATTATAATGGAAGTAGTGTTAGAAAGTCAATCGGAAATTTAAATAACAGAAGAAGTTTTTTTGGAGAGAGAAAGTGAAGAAAATAGAGAGTTTATATTGACGAGGTTTTCTGGTTCTGTTATTATAGTTAGTGTTGTAATTGTGGTCTCCACAGCTACAACCGCACAGAACAAGTTTTTAAGCATGAGTAATCATCACTTGGGATGGCGAGTCTAAGTCTAGAAGAAGGAGGTGCTGTATAGCATGTACGCAATTATCAAAACTGGTGGTAAACAAGTGAAAGTTGAAGTAGGTCAAGCAATCTACGTTGAAAAATTAAACGTTGAGGCTGGCGAGAAAGTTGTTTTTGACGAAGTTATCTTAGTAGGTGGCGAATCTACAAAAGTTGGTGCGCCAACTGTTGCAGGCGCAACTGTTGAAGGAACTGTTGAAAAACACGGCAAACAAAAGAAAGTCGTGACTTTCCAATACAAACCTAAAAAACACTCTCACCGTAAACAAGGTCACCGTCAACCGTATACAAAAGTTATGATCGAAGCAATCAACGCTTAATCTCTCTTGTTGACAGGAAAGAAGGCCTATCAATGATTAAAGGTTCTTTTAAACGAACAGGCTCCGGCCGAATCGTTTCATTTGAATTAACCGGGCATGCTGAAGCAGGTCCTTATGGCAGCGATGTGGTTTGCGCGGCAGTTTCTGCCTTAGCAATTAGCACAGTCAATGGAATTGATGCCTTAGCAGGTTTTGAACCGATTGTCGAAGTTGATGATGTAGAAGGTGGCTACCTTTATGTCGAGATGTTAACAACTGTCAATCAGGAACAAAAAAATATTGCCCAAATTCTATTAGAAAATCTTTTATTAGGTTTACAATCAATAGAGAACGAAAATACTGAATTTATTCAAATAAAAACAATCACTGAGAAATAGGAGGTGCAGACTATGTTATTGACTATGAATTTACAATTATTTGCCCATAAAAAAGGTGGCGGTTCTACATCAAACGGCCGTGACTCTGAATCTAAACGATTAGGCGCTAAAAGTGCTGATGGCCAAACAGTTACAGGTGGTTCAATTTTATACCGTCAACGCGGAACTAAAATTTATCCAGGTGTGAACGTTGGAATCGGTGGCGACGATACGTTATTTGCAAAAGTTGACGGTGTGGTACGTTTCGAACGTAAAGGCCGCGACAAAAAACAAGTATCAGTTTATCCAGTAGCTAACTAATACGATTAAAAAGCTGAATCTCCGGATTCAGCTTTTTTTGTCTTGCATAAAGGGTTAGCCGGAAAATAAAGAAACATCTCAAAATAAAAAAAATCTCACATTGGGTTTAACTGCTTGTCTGACAAGGTTAATTGATGATATATTTAATGTAATAACAAGCATGTTATAAAATAATTGAGTCAAAAGAAAGAAGGGTATTATGCAGAAGAATTTTAGTGTAGTAAAGAAGTACGTGAATTTGATTTTGGATATTGTATTAGGGATTTTAGGAGTTTTCTTATTAGTATTTATGGCTAGTTATTTAGTTGACCTCGCTACATATCTCATGAAGCCAATGACGCCGGATAATTTTTCAGTTATCATGCAAGAAATTATTTCATTCTTTATGTTATTTGAGTTTATTATGATGATTCTTCGCTATATTCAAGAAGGACACCATATTCCGATTCGTTATTTGATTTTAATTTGTTTAACCGCAATTTTACGTCAATTAATGGTTGCACATGGCGATGGCTTGCAGACTTTATTGTTATCTTTATCAATTCTTTTACTAGTGGTTGTGCTATTTATTCTCGGGTTAAATGGCAGCAAATTTTATACGCTAGGAAAAGCGAAAGTAGAAGAAGATCACGAGCAAGATTTTCATCATTAATCGAACATAATCAAAGACCGTCCAACGTGAGAATTTTTCTCTAACGTGGGGCGGTCTTTTTAATGCATAGTTAAATAGTTAACTCAATCAGTTCAATCGTTGGTAAGACACCAAAGCGTGCGCTGATTTTAGTGGTTCCGATTCCTGGGTGAACAATTAGCGGCGTTTCATCTTCTAAATGATAAAGCCCATGTGTATATTTTTTAGCAAGCTGATTTTTGTAAGTGAAAAAAGGCAAGCGAATCTGTCCGCCGTGACTATGTCCTGCTAAAATGAGGTCAATGTTTTTGTTGACTGCTGAGTCTGCGACATCTGGCTCATGGGTTAGTAGCAGAGTGGGCGTTCCAGTAGGGCGGTTGACTAAAGCTGCAGCTAAGTCGGTTTGTCCATATAACGAATCTTCTAAACCAGCGACGTACAAGGAGATACGGTGTGAGACAGGCAGTAATTTGCCCGTGTTTTTTAGTACGGTAAAGTCGGCAGCTTCTAAGATTGTTTCGTAAAAATTGGTATCTAACCCGCTATACTCGTGGTTGCCATAAATAGCGAATTTGCCATAAGGGGCGTTAATTTTACGGAAAAGTTGACTAACTTCATCCTGAATTTCGATACCGAAACGGGCATAATCATCAAATAAGTCTCCTGTAAAAACGACTATGTCTGGTTGTAATGTATTTGTTTTTTCAACAATCTGTTTTAAGGCCTTCACAGAATAATTCTTTTTTAAATGAATATCAGAGAGTTGAACAATCCGTAAGGTTTTCCCTGATTCTGTTACTTTAATTTGATTTTTGTGTATGACTAAGCATTTAGGTTCAATAAAAAAACTATAGCTTAAAATGCCGATAATAATGAAAAATAGTGCCAGAAATAAATAAACGTTCATAATTTCCTCCTTGAAGTCGCTAAAGTAGTTTACTACAAAAGTGTTAAGCAAAAAATAAGGAAAGGTAAAATTTTCAGTAAACTTTCTCGATGAAGTTTTTTGGTGATTCATGCTTTTCTGAAGTAAATTTGCTATAATGAAAAATGAGAAAAAAGAAAGAAGGTCGAACCAATGATGGCAAGAGTCGAAAAGCTACGGGAGTTAATGAAAGAAAATAATTTACAAGGATTTTTAGTGACAAGTCCGTATAATTTACGTTATTTAACCAATTTTACTGGGACAACAGGCTTGGCAATGATTACATTAGATAAAGCTTTTTTTGTAACGGATTTTCGTTATACGGAACAAGCTGCGGAACAAGCAACTGGTTTTACTATCGTTAAAAACACAGGACATATTTTTGACGAAGTAGCAGATTTAGCTGAACGTTTGCAATTAGATAATTTAGCTTTTGAAGAAACGCAAGTTAGTTTCGCTGATTATAGCTTATTGGAAGAAATTTTACCATGTGAATTAGTTCCTGTAATGGGTTTGATTGAAGAATTAAGAGAAGTGAAAGATGAAGAAGAAGTAGCGATTATTGAAAAAGCGTGTGCCATCGCGGATCAAGGATTTGCCTTTGTCTTAGAGATGATTAAACCTGGAATGACAGAGATTGAAGTGGCTAATCAATTAGATTTCTTCATGCGGTCAAAAGGAGCCAGTGGTGTTTCTTTTGAGACAATTGTGGCCAGCGGTCTACGTTCGGCGATGCCACATGGTGTTGCTAGCCATAAAGTCATCGAAAAAGGTGAGTTAATCACTTTAGATTTCGGTTGTTATTATGAAGGCTATGTTTCTGATATGACACGGACATTTGCCATTGGTAGTATTCAGCCAAAACTAAAAGAAATTTATGACATTGTTTTAGAAGCACAATTAAAAGTGTTAGCAGAAGCTAAACCTGGGTTGACGGGCATTCAATTAGATGCGATTGCACGGGATCATATTGCTTCCTATGGCTATGGCGATGCGTTTGGTCACAGCACTGGTCATGGCATTGGGTTAGAAATTCATGAAGGACCAAATGTTTCATTCCGAGCAGATAAACAGTTTGTACCAGGGAATGTGATTACGGACGAACCTGGAATTTATTTGCCAGGAATTGGTGGCGTGCGTATTGAGGACGATTTATTGATTACTGCTGAAGGTAATCGTGTATTAACACATGCGCCAAAAGAATTAATCATTTTATAAAGGTTGGGAGAACATGGATATCCAAGAGTATCAGCGGTTTATTAGTGCGTTTTATAAAAAACGTAACTGGTATCAATATGATCCGTTTATTCGTTCCAACTTTTTAACAGAAGAAGTCGGCGAAGTTTGTCGGGCCATTCGGACAATTGAAATTGGCCGTGATCGACCGGATGAAACAGTTTTGGCGGATGAAGAGAATCTGGAAAATTTAACGGAAGAGTTAGGCGATGTGTTGGATAATTTATTTATTTTAGCCGATAAATATGACATCTCTTTAGAAATGATTATGCAAAAGCATCGGACGAAACTAATGGAACGTTATCCTGAAGAATAAAGATGTAAAAATAAGAAAGCCAAAATTACTTGGTCTTTCTTATTTTTACGTCTAAAGGCTTGAATTAGAAATTTATGACAAGAAATTATCTGTTCTTTTAGTTAGAACTTAGCTTTTCTGGTAGCGAAATAGGCTAATTAATGATAAACTAAGAACGAGTATTGATAAGCAAAATTTGGACGTTCTTTCACAACTAACTGAAGAAACCAGTGTTGTTTTAATTTTTAAGAATCATCCGTTGCTTAAAAGAGAATCCTTAAGAGACTTAGTGATTCATCAAATAAATCGTTTATTTAACGATTTTGTGCGTAATAGATAAGGAGGACAACCAAATGTCAGAAGAAAAAAATCTTGTAATCAATGCAAACGATTCTTTAGGAGAAATCGTGATCGCTCCTGAAGTCATTGAAGTAATTATCGGAATCGCTGCTTCAAAAGTAGAGGGCGTTTATGGGATGCGTGGCACGTTTGCCAATAATGTGAATGAATTATTAGGCCGTGCAGCACACGGCAAAGGTGTATATTTACGAACAGAAGAAGAAGGCTTAAAAGTCGATATCTATTGTTACTTGAACTACGGTGTTTCTGTGCCAAAAGTTGCATTAGAAATGCAAGACCGTGTGAAACAACAAGTCTTATTTATGACAGATATTGATTTAGTTGAAGTGAATATTCATGTTGTAGCGGTAGTACCTGAAAAAATCCCTCAACCAGACTTAAATGAATTATTCCCAGAAGATGAAGATGGAGAAGAGAATGAGTAAAACAGAATTAACCCGTCACGAGATTCGTGAAAAAGCGCTCCAAGCCCTTTTTCCTTTAGATTTTAATGCTGATTTAACCAAACAAGATGCCATTGATTATGCATTGGCTTATGATAATCGGGAAATCGTCAGTGAAGATGGCGAAGACCTAGTCCCTACGTATTTAGATTTACTTGTCGGCGGTGTGTGTAGCCGCAAAGCAGAACTAGACGAAGTGATTACGAACCATTTAGGTAATAACTGGTCTATGCAACGCTTAGCAAAAATAGATATTGTTATTTTACGTTTAGCTATTTTTGAAATGCTATACGTTTCAGATGTGCCAAACATTGTGGCATTAAATGAAGCCGTCGAGTTAAGTAAAAAATACAGCGACGACCGTTCACGTAAATTTGTTAATGGTGTGTTATCAAATGTAATGAAAGAAATTGATTCAGAGGCGTAAGCTCTGAATCTTTTTTTACTATCTAACTGGTGTTAAGATACTGGGTTATATGCTAAAATAAATACTATTAAAGAAGTAAAGAAACAATAGAGGGAGCGAAGGAATGAGTACAGTAATTAACGGTCGTGAATTAGCAGATCAAATGCAAGCAGAGATTCAAAAAGATGTAGAAAAGATGACACAACAAGGCATCCAACCAGGATTAGTTGTTTTATTAGTTGGGGAAAATCCTGCCAGCCAAACGTATGTGAGAAATAAAGAACGTGCAGCAGCCAAAATTGGCATTCTGTCAAAGGTCGAAAAACTACCAGAAACTATTTCAGAAGAAGAATTATTGGCTGAGATTGACAAATATAATCAAGATTCACGCTTTCATGGCATTCTTGTACAACTACCTTTGCCAAAACATATTGATGAAGAAAAGATTTTATTAGCGATTGATCCCAAAAAAGATGTAGATGGGTTCCATCCAATGAATTTAGGCCGTTTGTTTGTAGGCAAACCTGAAATGATTCCTTGCACGCCGTATGGAATTATGAAGATGTTTGAAGCCTATGATATTGATTTAACAGGTAAACGTGCGGTGGTTATTGGTCGAAGCAATATTGTTGGCAAGCCAATGGCACAATTATTGTTAATGAAAAATGCGACCGTGACGATTGCCCATTCTAAAACTGAACATTTAGCAGAAGTTGCAAAAGAAGCGGATATTTTAGTTGTAGCAATTGGACGCGGGCATTTTGTCACCAAAGAGTTCGTGAAACCAGGTGCGGTAGTGATTGATGTGGGTATGAATCGCAATCAAGAAGGAAAACTGATTGGTGATGTAGCATTCGATGAAGTTTCTGAAATTGCAAGCTATATCACACCAGTTCCCAAAGGTGTTGGCCCAATGACGATTACCATGTTAATGTATCAAACAGTCGAGGCAGCAAAAAAACAAAAGTAAGGTGAAAAAATGACGCAACAGTATTTAACAGTAACAGCCTTAACGAAGTATTTAAAACGTAAATTTGATGCAGACCCTTACTTAGGACGTGTCTATTTAACAGGTGAAATTTCGAACTTTCGCTTCCGAGCGAACGCGCATCAGTACTTCAGTTTAAAAGATGACCATGCGAAGATTTCTGCAATTATGTTTAAATCAGCCTTTCAAAAATTGAAGTTTCAACCAAAAGAAGGCATGAAAGTCATGGTGGTGGGGCGTATTTCGCTTTATGAAAACAGCGGCTCCTATCAAATTTATATTGAACATATGGAACCAGATGGTGTAGGTGCACTTTATCAAGCATTGGCAGAATTAAGAGAAAAACTAGGAAAAGAAGGACTTTTTGAAGGGCCTAAACAACAGTTGCCTCGTTATCCCAAACGAATCGCTGTGGTTACAAGTCCTAGTGGTGCTGTTATTCGGGATATCATTACGACAGTCAAAAGACGGTATCCGATTGCACAACTGGTCCTTTTTCCAACATTGGTCCAAGGCGAGCAGGCGGCGGATGACATTGTGCGGAACATTCAGCGAGCCGATGCGCAAGGCGATTTTGATACGATGATCATCGGCCGTGGCGGTGGTTCAATCGAGGATTTATGGCCATTTAATGAAGAAAAAGTGGCTCGAGCCATTCATGCTGCCACCACACCGATTATTTCATCGGTTGGTCACGAAACAGATGTGACAATTGCCGATATGGTAGCAGATGTTCGTGCAGCAACGCCAACGGCAGCAGCGGAACTAGCGGTACCAGTTTTAAATGAAGAACTATTAAGAATTAGTGAACGGCGTAGTCGTTTAGAACAAAGCTTTTTATATCTCTTACAACAACGAACAGAACGTTTCCAACGACTACAAAATTCTTATGTGTTTAAGCAACCTGAGCGACTTTATGAAGGTCAAACGATTAAATTAGATCGAATGACGCAACGTCTTTTCCAAGCAATGACAACAATTCATCACCAAAAACAACGTCAAGCCCAAGGAATTATCGCTCAATTGCAACAACAGACACCAAAGGGACAATTAAGAGAAAGTCAGCAACAATTGGCATTTTTACAACGAAACTTGCAAACACAAATGACACAATTGTTCCTAAACAAACAAAAGCAATTCACGTCTGCTGTTCAACAACTAGACTTACTCAGCCCACTCAAAATTATGGGTCGAGGATATAGTTATACTACAAAAGAGGAACGTGTCGTTAAAACTGTTACCGAGTTACAGCCAGCAGATCAATTAACGATTCATTATGCTGACGGTACAGTTCAAGCAAACGTCGAAACAATAACAGCGAAAAAAGAGGAGTTTTAACATGCCAGCAAAAGAAAAAACGTTTGAAGAATCATTAAATGCATTAGAAGAAATCGTTCAGCGCTTAGAACGAGGAGATGTTCCTTTGGAAGAAGCCTTAGCTGCCTTTCAAGAGGGCATGGCATTAAGTAAACAATGTCAAGATACATTGGAAAAAGCGGAAAAAACTTTAACGAAAATGATGACAGAAAACAATGAAGAAATTGTTTTTGAAGAGAGCGAGGAAGCGTAATGACGAATTTTAGTCAACAGCATTTACCGTTGGTTGAAAAAGTCATGGTCGATTTTATCGCAGAATATACTGAAAATGAGCGTTTGAAAGAAGCAATGCTCTACTCAATACACGCAGGTGGCAAACGATTACGCCCGCTATTAGTGTTAACAACAGTGGCCGCTTTTCAAAAAGAGATGGAAACACAAGACTATCAAGTGGCTGCCTCTTTAGAGATGATTCATACGTATTCATTAATTCATGATGATTTACCAGCAATGGACGATGATGATTTACGTCGTGGCAAACCAACCAATCATAAAGTGTTTGGTGAAGCGACTGCCATTTTAGCAGGGGACGGCTTATTAACAGGCGCGTTTCAGTTACTTTCTTTGAGCCAATTAGGCTTAAGTGAAAAAGTTTTACTGATGCAACAACTGGCAAAGGCAGCGGGGAATCAAGGCATGGTTGCCGGCCAAATGGGTGATATTGAAGGAGAAAAAGTCAGCTTGACTTTAGAAGAGTTAGCGGCTGTTCATGAAAAGAAAACTGGAGCGCTAATTGAATTCGCCTTAATTGCTGGGGGCGTATTAGCCAATCAAACAGAAGAAGTCATTGGTTTACTGACACAGTTTGCGCATCACTATGGCTTGGCTTTTCAAATTCGTGATGACTTATTAGATGCCACAAGTACAGAAGCAGATTTAGGTAAAAAAGTAGGCCGAGATGAAGCGTTGAATAAAAGTACGTATCCAGCTCTTCTAGGGATTGCTGGCGCGAAAGATGCGCTAACACATCAATTAGCAGAAGGCAGCGCTGTTTTAGAAAAAATCAAAGCAAATGTTCCCAACTTTTCAGAAGAACATTTAGCAAACTTGTTAACTCAGTTACAATTGAGATAGAAAGAAGGCACTTATGAAAAAAGAACGCGTCGATGTCTTGGCGTTTAATCAAGGACTATTTGAAACACGAGAAAAAGCCAAACGCAGCGTGATGGCTGGTTTGGTTTACAATGATAAAAATGAACGTTTAGATAAACCAGGGGAAAAAATTTCTGTGGAGACACCCTTACATACTAAGGGCCAAGTAATGCCTTATGTTTCTCGTGGGGGCTTAAAACTAGAGAAGGCACTAAATGTTTTTGCAATCAACGTTCAAGGCAAAACAATGCTAGATATTGGTTCCTCCACAGGTGGTTTTACCGATGTCGCTTTACAAAATGGGGCTCGTTTGAGTTACGCTTTAGATGTTGGCTACAACCAACTAGCATGGAAAATTCGGCAAGATGAACGCGTGGTGGTAATGGAACGTACCAATTTTCGCTATAGTAAACCCGAAGATTTCACCGAAGGGGTGCCGGATATTGCAACGATTGATGTTTCCTTTATTTCATTACGCTTAATTTTGCCACCTCTTCATGATATTTTGAAAAAAGGCGGTAGTGTGGTGGCGTTAATTAAGCCACAATTCGAAGCTGGCAAAGAGTTTGTTGGGAAAAAAGGAATCGTGCGTGATCCAGAAACCCATCAAATGGTTGTGGAGGAAATTACACGCTTTGCCATGAATAATGGTTATGATGTGAAAAACTTGGATTTTTCACCAATCACTGGTGGCGAAGGAAACATTGAATTTTTGGCACATTTAGTTTCTGTTGAGGGAGAAGGATCCTATCAAGCGACAGAATCCATTGAAGAAGTTGTCGCGCATGCGCATCAAAAATTAGCGGAATGATGAGAAAGGCAGCAAAGTTTGTAGACTAAGCAATTAAACAAAAAGGGATCTGAGACAGCCATTAGAAGTATAACTGTCTCAGGTCTTTTTTTATTTTATAAATGAATTAGTGAGACATTTAATAATGATAGAAAGGGATTTGAATAAAAATAGTCGTTGAATTGAACTTTATTAGTCCTTTTTTATCGTGATGAAATAACATTTTTAAGATATGTATCCTTTAAATAATAATTAAAAAAACATTGAAAATATTATTTAATCTTATTTTAATTTACTGGTGTATTTTTTAATGTTAAACTAAGGATAGTTCTGATCAGACAAACTATTTTAGTAAGACCAAGTAATTGAATAGAGAGGTAAAAAAATGAAAAAAATGAAAAAAATGAAGTTATTAATTTCTGGTTTTTTTGTAGCAATCGTTTTGGGTACTGGTGTTGATGCATTTGCAGCCTCTAGGTTTTCTGGCGTATTATCGAGAGGAATTAATGGAATTAGTTATTGGTTAGGACCAACCGCAACATTTGGTAATACCGATACAGCGATTAGAAATTGGATGTATACTCCGTAGGGGAATCCTTTGTATATTTATAAACAAGGAAATAACTATGGGACATCAATTGATTTTTATTCGAAAAGTTAAATCCGGGAATAGGTGGGGTTACAGATTTTTTTGATGGCAGAGACAGGATGATTGTAACTGGGATGCGAGAAGCTCCGCGAATAAACTATTACTATGCTAAAATTAATTATAATACTATGTATTCACGAGCTTCATCGATGAAAAATGGGACTATTGCTAGACATGAAATTGGGCATGCGCTCGGAATTGCACATTCAAATGGCATTATGACACGTTCTGTAAGTACTAATACAAATCTTGCTGTTGATAAACCGAATAATGATATCTTAGCAAGAATATATGGGTGGTGAAAAAATGAAAAAAAATCCCATAGTATTTTTGGTAGCGCTTTCTTTGTTGGCGTGCGCTTTCTTAATGATTAATTTCGTTAAAGAGAACGAGAAGAAACAAGTTGCTGCTGAAAAAATAACAACAACTTCCAATTCATTAAAGAAAAAAGCCTTGAAAAATAGTATTGATTCTTCAGAAAGAAAATATTATTCATATCTTGATGAAATTGACCAAAGTAAGGTTATTAATCAATCCGGTGGATCGCAACGACTGTTAATGTATAATCCTGAAATCCCAAAAGATATCCAATCTTTGTCAACAAATATTGTTATTGGCAAAGTTCTTTCTTTAGATAAAGCAGACGCGCCTGCTAATGATCCTAGTAGTCCTTATAATGGAGAAATCTACCCATACCCATGGACATTTGGAAAAATCCAAGTACTAAAAAATATTCAAGGCGAATTAGCACCTACGATTGAATTTGCGCGACCAGGCGGTATTATGGAAGAAGGGCGGATGTTTTTAAATGATGCGAAAGAAAATGTTGATAAATTGAATCGTGGACGTGCAACAAGACGAATGGCGCCAATTCAGAAAAGTCGTCAGCTTGTTGAAATACTACAGTATGAAGGAGATTTTTATTTAGCAGCTGGTGAGACCTATTTGTTTTATGTTTATTGGGATACGGAATGGAATAAGGGGTTAATAATGGGCTATCAATACGGTTCTTTACGTTTAGAAGACGAGCAGCAACCTGCTGAAGAATTAACCAAAAGGAATCGCCGAGCGATTGGCAAAACGTGGAATGTTGTCAATGAATCAACCAAAGAAACGACTAATTTAACTACCTATTTAAAAGATGAATTAGGAATTGAACTTCCAGCAGAATAGAAGTAGAGAATAACAAAAAGTCAGCGGAGCTTCCCTTGCTTTTTGTTATTCTTTTCTTTGTTTAGTCTTTTAAAATGCATAAAAATAAGCTATGATGAGGGCAAGAGTAAACTGAAAAGGAGAGCGGCGCCATGAGAAAGCAAGATAGACACCGTTTAATTACACGTTTATTGACTGAAAAAAATATTCAAAAGCAAGAAGATTTTGTCAACTATTTACAAGAAAAGGGCGTAGCTGTAACACAAGCAACAATTTCTCGCGACATTAAAGATATGAAACTAATTAAAGTTCCTTCTGCAGAAGGGGGTTATCGATATAGCCTTCCATTAGAAACACAAGCTAATACGAGTGCTAAACTTGCAAAGCTTTTAAAAGATGCCTTTGTAGCTGCAGAACAAATGGAAAAATATGTCGTATTACGAACCATTCCTGGCAATGCGGCGGCGTGTGGTAGTTTAATCGAAAAGAATTACCAAGAGAAACTTTTTGCCGTCATCAACGATGATGATAGTGTCCTCATGATTGCACGAACTGAGGAAGCAGCAGAAAAACTTCATAAAGAGCTGTTAAGCTATCTATAAAGAATGAGGTGAACAAGATGTTACAAGAACTTTCCGTGAAAAATTTTGCGATTATCTCTTCGTTACAATTAGAGTTTCAAATGGGTATGACCGTTTTAACGGGAGAAACGGGTGCGGGGAAATCCATCATTATTGATGCAATGGGATTACTCACAGGCGGACGCGGCTCCAGTGACTATATTCGTCAAGGAGCAAATAAATGCACCTTAGAAGGACTTTTTTCAATGCCGAAAAGTCAAGAATTAAAGAAATTATTAGAAGAATTAGGTATTGAAACAGAAGAAGATTCTTTAGTGATTCAACGAGATATTTCCGCTTCTGGTAAAAATGTTTGCCGTGTCAACGGACGGATTGTCAACATTACTAATTTAAAAAGAATTGGGGAATATTTAGTAGATATTCATGGCCAAAACGAACATCAAGAATTGATGCAAAGTGAACGCCATATTGATATGTTAGATGAATTTGGTGGGAAAAAACTTTTAGCAGTCAAAGAAAAATATACACAGGCGTATCAAGAGTATCGCGCACTCGAAGCCAAAGTCAGAAAGCGACAAAAAAATGAAAAAGAATTTGCCCAAAGAATGGACATGCTTCATTTTCAAAGTGATGAAATTGCTAGTGCACAGTTAGTCGCTGGCGAAGAAGAACAATTGTTAGAAGAACGCAATAAACTGAACAATTTTCAAAAGATTGCTGATGCACTGACGATTAGTTATGCCGCGCTAAATGGTGAAGACGATAGTAGTTTGGATAAAATCGGAACAAGTATGAATGAACTCGCTTCGATTGAATCCCTTGATCCAGAATATAAATCATTGTCAGATACTGTTCAAAATGCTTACTACTTACTACAAGAAGCTAGTGGAGATCTTTCTAGGTTGATTGATGGCTTAGAACTAGATGAAGGCCGCTTGAATGAAGTAGAAAATCGCTTGGAATTAATCCGTCAAATGAAACGTAAATATGGTGATTCGATCGAAACGATTTTATCTTACTATGAAGAAATTACCAAAGAGTTAGCAGAGGCTGATTTTTTGGAAGGCGGTACAGGTGACTTAGAAGCGTTGCTTGCAGAGAAACAACAAGCGGCTCATCAACAAGCGTTAGCTTTACGAAAAGAACGAAAGCGCCTAGCCAAAGAGCTCGAACAACAAATTTTAACCGAATTAAAAGAACTATATTTGGAGCGAACTGAATTTGAAGTCCGCTTTACAGAACTTGAGCATTTACAAGAAAATGGCTTAGACGGAGTAGAATTTTATATTACTACTAACCCAGGGGAACCATTAAAACCGTTAGTTCGGGTGGCTTCTGGCGGAGAACTTTCGCGAGTGATGTTGGCTATGAAAACAATCTTTTCTCAAACGCAAGGGATCACTAGTATTGTTTTTGATGAAGTGGATACAGGAGTTAGTGGCCGAGTAGCACAGGCGATTGCCGATAAAATTTATCAAATTTCAGAAAATTCGCAGGTGTTGTGTATCACGCACTTGCCACAAGTGGCGGCCGTTGCCGATGAACATTATTTTATTGAAAAAGAAATCGTGGCGGGTCGGACAGAAACAAGCGTCCGAATTTTATCTGAAAAAGAGCGAGTAAACGAAATTGCGCGTATGCTCGCAGGAAGTGAAATTACGAAATTAACCATTGAACATGCACAAGAGCTGTTGGCGATGGCGAAAAAATAGCCGCTCTATTTGAGCAAGTAAAAAAACAGCCCCTTCTATCAATTGAAGGGGCTGTTTTTTTACTTTTAATGTGTGAAAAAGTTCTCCAGTTTAAAGACTAAGAATCGCTGTTAAAACAGTTGAACCTACAATTGCGATCAGCATTAGCCAAACCACGACTTTCGTGATTTTTGAAAAGCGACTTTGTTCTTTGTCGTTCATAAATGACACGTCCTTTTTAATTTCTGCTAATAGTGTACAACCTTTTCCTGAAAACAGCAACCTAAAGTTATAAGAGATTCTTTTTCTTTAAAATTCGAATACTAATTATGCAGATTAAGGTAGTGATGGCAAAAATAATCCAAAAGGAATATTCATGCTCTGCAAAAGGGAGTTTCACATTCATGCCGTAAATTCCTCCGATGATGGTTGGAATGGTCAGGACAATTGTTAAGGATGTTAAAATTTTCATGACATTATTTAAGTTATTTGAAACGATTGCTGAAAAAGTATTACTAATGTTATCAACTAATTTTAGTTGTATTTTAGTCGTATTCAGTCCTTGTTCTAGTTCAATCAGAATATCCCTTAAAAATGGCAAATGTTTTTCTGGATGATTAAAAATTTCAGCGCTATATAAATGTTTTAATACTTTTAAATTATCCGTTAAAGCTGCTTCGAAATAAACTAGACTTTTTTGAATGTCCATAATCTGATACAATTGACTATTTTCTGTGGCTACTTGGAGCTCTCCTTCAAGTTTGTTGGTTTGTTGGATAAGTGCTTGTAAGTTTTTATTGAAGGAAAGGGCCATCTTCCATGAAAGGGCTAAAATTAAGGCCTTCTCAATAGAAAGATCTTGATGGGTGAACGCCTCTTTTTGGATCCCATGAACGATGTCGTTAGGCCCATTGCTAACAGTAATTAGTTTGTTATCGACGGTTGCGATTAAAGCAATCGACACCGTTTCTACTTGCAGATAGCCACTAGGACTGATACTAGCTTTGGGATAACGAAATAAAAGTAACGTAGGCGTTTGTAATTTTTCGTGGCGGAAACCTTCCACTCGAGCATTTTCTTCATCATCTAAAACGCCGGTAAGATAATCTGTTGGTAAGTGGTATTGATTGACGAGACGCTCGATTTCTTCTTCTGTAGGAGATTCTACCGAAATCCAACTTAGGGCTTCATCGTCTGGTGAACAAGGTTCAAAATAGTCATTTTTCAATAATAAATAATTAATCAAAAGATTCACCCCGAATCAACATTTTTTGTTCTAAATCCATTATAATAGAAGTATGACACAATACGAGAAGAAAAGCTTATAAAAAACATTCAAAAATAAGTGGCCGCGATAGGTGAGGCCTCGTTTTGAAAATGGTTTGATAAGTAATCCGTTTTTTATATGAAAAAGCAAGCAAAAAGGGCTTTTAGCACATATATTTAAACGAAATGAAACATCTGTGTAACGTTGATGAAGTATAGTTATAGCAGGTGGAATGAAAGGATTTGTTGAGAGAATGGTGTCGTTTTCGGCAATAATGTTATTTTGGTATATTTTTCCGGTAATTGTGCTCTTTGCGTGCAATTTTCTCGTGTCCACTTTTTCCCTAACGGAACGTTGGAAAATAAAAGCACCGGATTTGGCCATTCCGTTTTTATTCATAGGGATCCATGAGTTATCCAAAGATAGTTATGATGAATCGATTATGCCGTATTTTGTGATTTCTATTTTGTTATTAGGAGTCGCTGTTGCCCTGTTTCAAGCTTATTATTATGGAGAGATTTTATATAGACGATATTTCAAGATGTTTTGGCGGTTGACGTTTTTACTAACGTTTGTGTTGTATGTGTTGCTTATCTTGCTAAATATCAGTCATTATCTACTGTAATAAAGCGTGGAGACAATAGGGGAAATACGCTGTGGGAAAATGTCCCCCACAACTCCCCACTCCGTGGGGTTTTTTTGTTATTTGTGGGGTTATTTTATAAAAAACATAGTAAAAACCTTGTTATAATAACATTTTTTGTTGGGTGATGCTTGTTACATAAAACCCTGTAAATATTACAGAAATTTTAAATAACAGTTAAAAAATAGAAGTTTTTAGATTTATAGTGGTAGAAAGTGGTGGGATGTGGTAGACTTGTTCTATCAAGTGGAAAAGCGGGTGTATTGGCTATGCTTATGGGTGAATACCAACATAATATCGATGCCAAAGGCCGCCTAATCGTTCCATCAAAGTTTCGTGAGGAACTTGGTGAAAAATTTGTGGTAACGAGAGGGATGGATGGCTGTTTATTTGGTTATCCTTTAAATGAATGGTCACAACTTGAAGCAAAACTTCAAGAAATGCCCTTAGCTAAGAAAGATGCACGTACCTTTGTACGATTCTTTTATTCCGCTGCAACAGAATGTGAGATTGATAAGCAAGGTCGTATCAATATTCCGGCGAATTTACGAACACATGCCAGTTTAGAAAAAGGCTGTGTTGTTATCGGCGTCTCTAACCGAATTGAAATTTGGAGTGACGAACGTTGGCATGCATTCTCTGATGAAGCTGAAGAAAACTTTGATGAATTAGCAGAAACAATGATTGATTTTGGATTTTAGGAATGAGGCAAATGATGACTGAAGAATTTCGCCATTACACCGTTCTTTTAAAAGAAACAGTGGATGGATTACAAGTGAAGCCGGATGGCGTATACGTAGATTGCACACTCGGTGGTGCCGGACATAGTGAATACTTACTGACACAATTGAATGAGCACGGTCATTTATATGCCTTTGATCAAGACCAAAAAGCGTTGGCACATGCTAAGACTCGTTTGCAGAAATATGTAGACAAAGGTCAAGTGACCTTCATCAAATCAAATTTTAGAAATATTAAAGAAGAATTGGCAGAACACGGGGTGTTCCACGTTGATGGGATTCTATACGATCTAGGTGTTTCTTCACCACAATTAGATGAAGCAGAACGTGGTTTTAGCTATCATCAAGACGCGCCCTTAGATATGCGCATGGATCAAGATGCACCCTTGACGGCTCGCGAAGTGGTGAATACGTATAGCTATAGTGAGTTAGTAAAAATTTTCTTTCGTTATGGGGAAGAGAAATTTTCGAAACAGATTGCTCGAGAAATTGAACGTGTTCGCGAAAAGCAACCAATTGAAACAACAGGTGAACTTGTTGAGATTATTAAGACGGCGATTCCAGCTCCAGCAAGACGCAAAGGTGGACATCCTGCAAAACGAATTTTCCAAGCAATTCGCATTGCCGTTAATGATGAATTAGGGGCAGTTGAAGAGTCGCTAGAACAAGCAATTGATTTGCTAGCGAAAAATGGCAGAATCAGTGTGATTACGTTCCATTCGTTAGAAGATCGTATCGTTAAAACAATGTTTAAAGAATACAGTACGGTACAAGATTTGCCACCAGGCATTCCAGTGGTACCAGAAGAATTTCAACCAGAATTAAAAGTAATTACCAGAAAACCAATTTTACCAAGTGACAGTGAGTTATCTGAGAATAATCGTTCACGAAGTGCGAAGTTACGCATTGCCGAAAAAATAAAATCTAGATAGAGAGAGGGGTAGACACATGGCTGAATTGAAGAAAGTAAATGATTTCCATTATGAAGCACCAGAAATGGATCAGCCAACTGTGGCAACAGAGCAAGACAGAAAAATGCAAGAGGAAACACTACCTGTCCCCACTCTATTACCCAAAAAGAAACTAAAAAATGTCTCTTTACTAGAAAAATTAATCGGTGTTGTATTAGTTTGTGCAACGATTGGTATTGCAATTGCGACAATTCAAGTAAGAACGACAATTGTCCAAACCATGAACGATATTACAGAAACACAAGCAGTCATTAAAGAAAAGGAAGATAACGCTTTGAAATTGGAACAAGAAAGAAGCGAACTTTCTAAATCAGATCGAATCAAAGATGTCGCTAAAAAACAAGGACTAGAAAATAACGGCGACAATGTTAGGACTGTTAAATAATGAGTAAAAGACATAAATTTAAACAATTCATGAAAAAGAAAAACTTAAATCCGATGAACAATCGTAAAAAAGTAGGCATCATTTTATTCGCTACGAGTATTGGATTGTTCTTTTTATTTGCCTTTAGAACGACATACATTGTGGCAACAGGCAAAGTAGCAGGTGTATCACTAAAGGAAAAAACAGCTTCTCTATATGAAGGAAGCCAAGTGGTAAAAGCTAAGCGAGGATCAATTTTAGATCGATATGGTAATCCAATCGCAGAAGATGCTACTTCTTATTCGTTATATGTCGTATTATCAAAAAAATATACGGGACAAAATAATGAAAAGCTCTATGCGGAGAAAAAAGACTTCGATGATATTGCTGAAATTTTAGCGAAATATACCAAACTAGACAAAAAAACAGCATTGAAATACTTGAATAATGGGATCCATGAAGATGGGTCAACACAATATCAAGTGGAATTTGGTACGGGTGGTCAAAACATCACCTTGGAAACACGCCAAAAAATTGAAGCAGATTTGAAAAAGAAAAAAATCTCAGGTGTTTATTTCAATGAACATCCAGCCAGATTATATCCCAATGGGCAGTTTGCTTCTCACTTTATTGGCTATACAAAAGCAGCCAATCCAGATGATGATAAAGAAGGCTTAGTAGGCGCGATGGGACTAGAACAGGCCTATAATGATATTTTAAGCGGAACCGATGGCCGTGTGTATTTTGAAAAAGATATTTACGGTAATGCCTTACCAGGAACTGTGGCGGAAGAGAAAAAAGCAGTGGATGGTCAAGATATTTACACAACGCTAGATAGTCGCTTGCAAAATACCTTAGAAGATTTGATGACGCAAGTTAATGAAAAATATGAACCAGTTTCTATGACTGCCATGTTAATGGAAGCAAAAACAGGCGAAATTGTTGCCATGTCTCAACGGCCAACATTTAATCCTGAAACGAAACAAGGATTAGACAATAATGGCACGTGGCAGAACCTATTGGTTGAAAGTCCGTATGAACCTGGCTCAACACTTAAATTATTTACGTCGGCGGCGGCCATTGAGCAAGGATTGTTTAATCCAAATGAATCATTTAACCGCGTAGGTGGCATCACTGTTGGTGATAGGACAATTAACGACCATGATGTCGGCAATTTAAAAGACAAAACGTCTTTAACTTATCGTCAAGCTATTTCTTGGTCTAGTAATATCGGAATGGTGAACTTGGAACAACGAATGGGTGGCGACAAGTGGGTCGAATATTTGAAAAAATTTGGGTTTGGTTCAAGCACACATTCAGGTTTAACTTCAGAACACACTGGGAAACTTCCAGATAATAATATTGTTGATCGGGCCAATTCAGCTTTTGGTCAAGGGATTACGGTTACTAATTTCCAAATGATGAAAGGTTTCTCAGCTATTGCAAATGACGGTTCAATGTTGCAACCTCATTACATCAGCAAAATTGTTGACAAAAATACAGGAAAAGAAACGATTACGGAACCACAAATCGTAGGAACCCCAATCAAAGCGCAAACAGCTCAACAGATTCGTACGTACATGATTGATACTGTTGAAGACCCGACTTACGGGATTGCGTATGATATTTATAAAGTGCCAGGCTATCATGTTGCTGCCAAAACAGGAACTGCTCAGATTTCAGATGGTAAAGGGTACGTTGATGGAGCAAGTCAAGTCTTGTCTTCTGTAGTGGAAATGGTCCCAGCGGATAATCCTGAATATGTTTTGTATATTACACTTAGACAAGCAAAATCAGGTTCGCCTTCAGAAGCAATGGCGGCAATTGCAAATCCATTAATGAAATTAGCGTTAGACATTAAAGAGACAGATCCGGAAACAACGAAAGTAGCTTCTGATAAAGTCACAGTTGCTGATTATAAAAACATGACACCAGCGGAAGCGTTGGCCAATGCCAAAGTGAACGGGGTTGATCCTGTGATTATCGGCGATGGTGAAAAAATCAAGAAACAATCAACGCCGGCTGGTCAAACATTAATGCCTAATCAGAAATTGATTTTGATCACAAATGGAACGAACTATATGCCTGATTTAACCGGCTGGTCGAAGAGCGATGTTACCAAGTTTGGTGATCTATTAGGTTTGACTGTCGAGTTTAAAGGTGAAGGCTATGTGACGAAACAAAGTATCGCTGCTGAAACTGAAATTACGGAGAAAAAATTAACCGTGACTTTAGAAGGCACAGAATAATAACGTAGAATAATTAGGAGAGATAACATGGAGTGGACACAGATTTTTATTCCCATAGTGGTGAGTTTTGCCATTACAGTGAGCGTAATGCCACTATTCATTGGCTATTTTCAAATGAAAAAACAAGGGCAGGTTACTCGTGAAGATGGCCCAACTTGGCATAGCGTGAAAACAGGTACCCCTACAATGGGGGGAGTCGTTTTCCTTGTAGCCAGCTTGATTACTTCATTAGCAATGGGGTTGTTTTTCCACCAATTTACGCCGTCTCTACTAATTATTCTATTTATTTTAGTATTATACGGTTTGCTAGGTTATTTAGATGATTTCATTAAAGTCTTTAAAAAACGGAACATGGGCTTGAATTCTCGTCAAAAATTAATTGGTCAAATTTTTGGTGGGGTGGTTTTCTACTTTGTTTATCGAAGTGAAGGCTTTTCAGACACCTTAGATTTGTTTGGAGTAGCAGAAGTTCCGTTAGGTATTTTTTATGGCGTGTTTATTATTTTTTGGTTAGTCGGTTTTTCTAATGCCGTGAATTTGACAGATGGGATTGATGGCTTAGTTGCTGGTTTAGGAACAATTTCATTTGGTACTTATGCAATTATTGCCTGGAAACAACAACAATTTGATGTTGTGATTATCTGCCTAAGTGTGATTGGTGGGCTGATTGGCTTTTTCCCTTATAATAGAAAACCAGCAAAAATCTTCATGGGTGATGTTGGTTCATTAGCATTAGGTGGATTGTTAGCAGCAATTTCAATTATTTTGCATCAAGAATGGACGCTACTTTTAATTGGACTTGTCTACGTTTGTGAAACAGCAAGTGTTATTTTACAAGTTGCTTCATTTAAATTATTTGGTCGACGGATTTTTAAAATGTCACCAATTCATCACCATTTTGAAATGTGTGGTTGGTCTGAATGGAAAATTGATTTTGTCTTTTGGTCTGTCGGTTTAATCTGTTCAGGAATCACATTATGGATTCTTTTCTAATCTATCAAAGGGGAAATTGACAATGAAAAAAATAACAACCTATCAAAACAAAAAAGTGTTGGTTTTAGGACTAGCTAAAAGTGGTGTCAGCGCAGCGAAACTCTTACATGAGTTAGGTGCGCTCGTTACCGTTAATGACGCAAAACAATTTGATCAAAACCCTGACGCCCAAGATTTATTAACCTTGGGTATTCGTGTTGTTACAGGGGGGCATCCAATTGAATTGTTGGATGAAGAATTTGAACTAATCGTTAAAAATCCTGGTATTCCTTATACAAATCCACTTGTGGCAGAAGCACTAACTCGGAAAATTCCTATCATAACTGAGGTGGAATTAGCAGGTCAAATTGCCGAATGTCCAATTGTCGGCATTACGGGCACCAATGGCAAAACAACCACGACCACGATGATTGGTTTATTGCTAAACGCTGACAGAACGGCTGGTGAGGCACGTTTGGCGGGAAATATTGGTTTTCCAGCGAGTACGGTTGCTCAAGAAGCAACGGCCAAGGATGATCTTGTGATGGAACTTTCTAGTTTTCAGTTAATGGGAATTGAGACGTTTCACCCACAAATTGCAGTAATTACAAATATTTTTGAAGCACACTTGGATTATCATGGTTCGCGGAAAGAATATGTTGCTGCAAAATGGGCCATTCAAAAAAACATGACCGCAGAGGACACCTTGATTTTAAATTGGAATCAAGTAGAGCTTCAAACGTTAGCCAAAACCACAGCTGCCAACGTATTGCCTTTTTCAACGAAAGAAGCAGTAGAAGGGGCTTATCTTTTAGATGGGAAATTATATTTCAATGAAGAATATATTATGCCCGCCGATGAGCTAGGGATTCCTGGCAGTCACAATATTGAAAATGCACTCGCAGCGATTTGTGTAGCTAAATTAAAAAATGTATCGAATGCTCAGATTAGACAAACTTTGACAAACTTTTCAGGCGTTCCCCATCGAACGCAATTTGTTGGCGAAGTTCAGCAAAGACGTTTTTATAACGATTCAAAAGCAACCAATATTTTAGCTACAGAGATGGCGTTAAGTGGGTTTGACAACCAAAAGCTACTTTTACTTGCGGGTGGCTTGGATCGTGGTAACTCATTTGATGAATTGGTTCCTGCTCTGCTGGGACTCAAAGCAATTGTTTTATTTGGAGAAACCAAAGAAAAATTGGCGGAAGCTGCTAAAAAAGCGAACATTGAAACAATTTTATTTGCTGAAAATGTTCAAACGGCGGTTACCATTGCCTTTGATTATTCGGAAAAAGATGATACTATTTTACTATCACCTGCTTGCGCAAGTTGGGACCAATACCCGAATTTTGAAGTACGCGGGGAAGCCTTTATGCAAGCTGTTCAACAATTAAAAGAAAGTGAAATGTGAGAAAATGAAGATACTAGTAACTGGTGGTGGCACAGGTGGGCATATCTATCCTGCGTTATCCTTCGTCGAACACGTCAAAAAAGAAGCACCTGCAACAGAATTCTTGTATGTGGGAACAGAAAATGGTCTAGAAAGTCAAATTGTGCCAAAGGCGAAAATTCCATTTAAAACGATTAAAATTCAAGGATTCAAGCGTTCGCTAAGTCCTCAAAATTTTAAAACAATTTATTTATTTTTAACAAGCATTAATAAAGCAAAAAAAATTATTCGTGAATTTCAACCAGATGTGGTCATTGGTACAGGCGGTTATGTTTCTGGTGCAGTAGTTTATGCGGCCCACCAATTAAAAATACCGACAATTATTCATGAACAAAATAGTATCCCTGGAATGACAAATAAATTTTTAAGTCGTTATGTGGATAAAATTGCGATTTGTTTTCCGGATGTCGCTAGTTTTTTCCCGAAAGAAAAAACAATTTTAACAGGGAACCCGCGGGGACAAGAAGTCGTAACGGTGGAAAAGTCAGCTATTTTATCAGAGTTTGGCTTGGATCCAGCAAAGAAAACGGTGGTTTTATTTGGCGGAAGTCGTGGTGCCTTGAAAATCAATCAAGCGTTTGAACAGGCCTTTCCTTTGTTTGAAGAGAGAGAGTATCAAGTTTTATACGCTTCAGGAGAAAGATATTATCAGGAACTTCAAGAAAGTCTAAAGCTTTCTGAAAAGAAATTGACAAACATAAGTGTGCAACAGTATATTGATAAAATGGTTGAAGTGATGGCTAATACCGATTTAATGGTGGGACGTGCAGGAGCAACCTCAATTGCGGAGTTCACCGCATTAGGATTACCAGCAATTTTAATTCCGAGTCCTTACGTCACGAATGATCATCAAACGAAAAACGCGCAAAGCTTAGTAAAAGTTGGTGCTGTTGAAATGATTCCAGATGCAGAATTGACCGGCGCTCGTTTAGTTGCGGCAATAGATGATATTTTATTAAACAATGAAAAAAGACAACAGATGGCAACGGCGTCCAAAGGGGAAGGCATCCCAGATGCAAGTGATCGTTTGTATCAAGTTGTGAAAACGTTAGTCTGAGATAGGAGGTGTGGAAGATTAGTAACGAGAACGATATATTCAAAAAAAGAAAACCATTACCTCCAAAAAAATCGGAAGAGTCTCAACCTGAACTGACACCTTGGCAAAAACAAAACCAAGAATATTTGAAGAAGCAAGCGGAAGAAGCTGCTTCAAAAGGTGAAAACGAACAAGCAGAAGTCACCATCACTTTACAAGAACAAAGTCAAGAAGAGCCTCAACAACATCTTCCACAAGAAACAGTGGAAGAAGAGGAGCATTTTGCAGATCGTTTACCGAACGTTAAGAAAACACGGAACAAGCGCTTATATAGGCGTTTAGCCTTTATTTTAACTTGTTTAGGGACAGCCATTTTAGTGGCATTGTATTTTGTTTCGCCTCTTAGTCGATTGAGTGAAGTAAAAGTTTCAGGTAACAAAAGTGTGGAGAGTCAAGCGATTATTCAGCAGTCAAAACTTGAAACGGGCAGTGGCTTATGGGAGCAGTATTCAAATAGAAATTATTTTTCTGCAAATATTCAGAAAAAGTTTCCAATTATAAAAAAGGCGAACATTAAGTTAAATGGTATTAATTCATTTAAAATTGATATTCAAGAGTATCAAATTGTCGCTCTTGCTGCGACTAAAGGCGGCTATCATCCGATTTTAGAGAATGGTAAAACTTTGGCGGAAACCACCAAAGCTGCTGAAAGTGGCAAACCAATTTTTGAGAATTTCAAAGAGGATAAATTAATCCCTGAATTAATGGCCTCTTACAACAAATTACCTCAAGAAATTAAACAAGGAATTTCAGAAATTAAATATGCACCATCCAAAACCAATAAAGACTTGATTAATGTCTATATGAATGATGGAAACCGAGTGATTGTTAATATTTCTGATTTAAGTGAAAAAATGGCTTATTATTCACAAGTAGCCGAGCAAATGGACAAACCTGGAATCGTTGATATGGAAGTCGGCATTTTTTCTTATCCGTATGAAAAAGAAAGTGAAGAAACGGGCAGTGAAGTTTCCGAAGATTCAGCGGTTGAAAATCAAGAAGTTGTGGACCCAAATGCAGGCGTAGCAACGGATGAAGCGAATAACGGTACGCCGACAAATGGAGAAAATCAAGAAGTGCAACAAGCAGAATAAGTTTTTTACAAAAATGTTTCAAAAATTAACGAACAAATTCGTATAATCTGCTTTCTAAAACCCCCATTTTTATGGTAAAATTGGAAGAAGTGAATAATACTAAAAAAGAGATAGTTAAACGGACGCCTTTGTCCGCTTAGATATTGGAATTAATAGGAGGAGGAATTCCGTTTATGGCAAAAACAGGAATGTATGTAGGCCTCGATATTGGTACAACTTCTGTCAAAGTAGTTGTCGCTGAATATATTGAAGGTCAAATGAACATCATCGGCGTTGGAAATGCAAAATCAGACGGTTTGAATCGAGGGATTGTCGTCGATATTGATCAAACAGTTCAAGCAATCCAACGGGCCGTTCGACAAGCCGAAGAAAAAGCCGGCATTCAAATTAAAAGCGTAAATGTTGGATTACCAGCGAATTTATTAGAAGTAGAAAGCTGTCAAGGAATGATAGCTGTTAGCAGTGAATCAAAAGAAATTACAGATGAGGATGTGCGCAACGTCGCATCTGCAGCTTTGGTTCGTTCAACTCCTCCTGAACGTCAAATTGTTGCAATCTTACCGCAAGAATTTACCGTCGACGGCTTTGAAGGCATCAAAGACCCACGTGGAATGCTTGGCGTTCGCATGGAGATGTTTGGCGTTGTCTATACTGGACCAAAAACAATCATCCATAACATCCGTAAATGTGTTGAAAAAGCTGGCTTAGGAATTAACGAATTAGTGATTACACCGCTTGCTTTAACAGAAACAATTTTAACAGATGGCGAAAAAGACTTTGGAACAATTGTCATTGATATGGGTGGCGGTCAAACAACGACATCTGTTATCCACGACAAACAATTGAAATTTACTCATGTTAACCAAGAAGGCGGCGAGTTCATCACGAAAGATATCTCAATCGTATTGAATACTTCTTTTAACAACGCCGAAGCCTTAAAAATTAATTATGGGGATGCTTATCCAGAAAGAACTTCAGCAAACGAAGAGTTTCCTGTTGATGTTATCGGTAAGTCAGAGCCTGTAAGAGTGGATGAACGTTACCTTTCAGAAATTATTGAAGCGCGTGTGGAACAAATTTTGAGAAAATCAAAAGAAGTTCTGGATGAAATTGATGCGTTTGAATTACCTGGAGGCGTTGTATTAACTGGTGGTGCCGCTAGTATGCCAGGTATTGTCGATTTGGCGCAAGAAATTTTTGAAGCCAACGTAAAACTATACGTACCAAATCACATGGGCTTACGTAACCCAGTCTTTGCTAATGTCATTAGCATTGTGGAATATTCAGCGCAACTAAACGATATTTATCACATTGCCAAATATGCAATCCCTGGTGAAAAATCGAAACCAGCACAATCAGTCGCTGTCCAACAAGAAGTTCGCTATGACACATATGCTGAACAGCCTCAAGAAGAATACGAAGAATTCAACGAACGTGAGTCTGGTGAAAAAGTGACAGGCAAAATCAAAGACTTCTTCTCGAACATTTTCGACTAATCACATAAACAGGAGGATACGATATCATGGAATTTTCATTAGACAATAACATTAACAACGGTGCAGTCATTAAAGTTATCGGTGTAGGTGGCGGCGGCGGAAACGCTGTAAACCGTATGATCGAAGAAAACGTTAAAGGCGTGGAATTTATCACAGCCAATACAGACGTTCAAGCATTAAAACATTCAAAAGCAGAAACAGTGATTCAATTAGGCCCTAAATACACTCGTGGTTTAGGTGCTGGTTCACAACCTGAAGTTGGCCAAAAAGCTGCAGAAGAAAGTGAACAAGTGATTTCAGAATCATTACAAGGCGCGGATATGATTTTCATTACTGCTGGTATGGGTGGCGGAACTGGTACAGGTGCTGCCCCAGTAGTTGCAAAAATCGCTAAAGAATTAGGCGCTTTAACAGTTGGTGTAGTAACTCGTCCATTTAGTTTTGAAGGTCCAAAACGTGGTCGTTTTGCCGCTGAAGGAATTGCCTTATTAAAAGAAAACGTTGATACACTACTAATTATCTCAAACAACCGCTTATTAGAAGTCGTTGACAAGAAAACGCCAATGCTTGAAGCATTTAGAGAAGCTGATAATGTATTACGTCAAGGTGTTCAAGGGATTTCAGATTTAATCACTGCACCAGGTTACGTAAACTTGGACTTTGCTGACGTGAAAACAGTGATGGAAAACCAAGGAACAGCTTTAATGGGAATTGGTGTAGCGAGCGGCGAAGAACGTGTAATTGAAGCAACGAAAAAAGCTATTTCTTCACCATTGTTAGAAACATCAATCGATGGTGCGGAACAAGTCTTATTAAACATTACTGGTGGCTTAGATATGACCTTGTTTGAAGCGCAAGATGCTTCAGATATCGTTACAAATGCTGCTTCAGGTGATGTGAACATCATCCTAGGTACATCAATCAATGAAGATTTAGGCGACGAAATTCGTGTAACAGTAATCGCTACAGGTATTGATGAATCAAAAAAGGATAGAAAACCGCACCGTCAAACAAGACAAGCGGTTCAACCAATGCAACAAACAACTCAATCTGTGGAAATGGATCAACCAAAATCACAAGAAGAAGCAAGTGCTTTTGGCGATTGGGATATTCGCAGAGAACAAAATACACGTCCAAAAGTTGATGAATCTTCATTAGAACAAGTAGACAAAAAAGAATTTGACACATTCCACCGTGAAGAACCAAATCACAATGATGACGAATTAAGTACGCCACCATTTTTCCGCAGAAAACGATAAGGAGCATCGATTAGAAATGATAGCTGAAAACTTAACAAATATTAATAATCAACTTCAGCTAGCATGCAAAAGCTCACAGCGCTCTGTTGCTGATGTGACAATGATTGGCGTCACTAAATCAGTAGGAATTGAGGAAGCAGCAGAGCTTGTTCAGCTTGGTGTCCAGAATTTAGCTGAAAACCGAGTAGATAAGTTACTAGAAAAGAAAGCTGGATTGGAAAAATTTAATGATATTCAGTGGCATTTAATTGGTAATTTACAACGTAGGAAGGTAAAATTAATTATTAATGAGATAGATTATTTTCATGCATTAGATAGTCTGAGTCTAGCCAAAGAAATTCAAAAAAGAGCAACGAAAGTTATTCGTTGTTTTGTTGAAGTGAATATAACTGGGGAAGAAAGCAAGCACGGCTTTCGTAAAGAAGACGTCTTACCTTTCATTCAAGAACTTGCTGATTTGGACAAAATTCAAATCGTCGGTCTAATGACTATGGCACCTTTTGGGGCAAGTGAAGAAGTATTACATGCAACATTTAGAGAATTAAAAGAGCTGCAAATGACCGTAAATGAGAAACATTTATCTTTTGCTCCTTGTACAGAACTTAGCATGGGAATGAGTAACGATTTCCCAATCGCAGTTGAAGAAGGTGCAACTTTTATACGAATCGGAACAGCGTTATTCAGAGATGCGTAAAGGAGAGGAATTTATGTCAATTTTTAACAAGGATGCGTTATCGAGCTTTTTTGGCTTATCTGGCGAAGAAGATGATTATTATGATAACTACGAAGAATATGAAGAGCGCAAAGCAGTTAATGAACCACCGCGTCGTGCAGCTCGGCCTAAACCACAACGCCCTGTTCAACAACAGGAAAGTTACAGTCAGCCAGCTTATACACAACAAAGTGAGCCTGTAGTTGAAAAACCTTCTGCACGCTATCGTTCTGCTGAAGCGCATCAAGAAAGAGACACACAACAAGCTGCTTACACAGAGAAAAAAGTGGTTTCTATGCGTAGTTCTAATCAATCAGCGACTACGAATACAAGACGAGCACAAGAAAGCACCGCCAATGCAAAAACACATAAAATTACTATTATTGAACCACGTGTGTATTCAGAAGCAATGAGCATTGCGAAACATTTATTTGCTGAAGAAGCTGTGCTAGTTAATTTTACATTAGTAGAAGAAGACCAAGCACGACGCATCGTTGATTTCTTAACTGGTACTGTGTATGCTTTAGACGGAGATATTCAGCGCGTTGGCAATGAAATCTTCTTATGCACACCAGCGAATATGGAAATTGATAGTGCGACAGCACAATCTTTAGCCAACAAACAATTCTTTGATTTCTAAGCCTTAGGGAGGTGTTATTATCGCAACACTGATTACTCTATTATACAAAGGCGTTCAAATCTATTCAGGATTACTAGTGATTTACGCGCTACTTTCATGGTTTCCAGGAGCATATGATTCTGCTTTCGGGCGTTTGCTCTCTAGAATTTGTGAACCATACTTAAGTTTGTTTGACCGTTTGAATTTAAGGATTGGAATGGTTGGATTTAACGTAATGGTAGGGATTATTGTCCTTAACCTAGCAGCGGGTGGCTTAGCAGTCATTTTACGAGCTATTGTTTATTAATAACTTTTAGAAAGGATGATTTATCTATGAACGCAAATGTGTATCAACATTTCCGCAAAGATGAACATCCTTTTATTGACACTGTCGGGGATTGGCTAGAGCAAGTGGAGATGCAATACGCGCCTTATTTGACAGACTTTCTTGATCCTAGACAGGCGTATATTTTGGAAACGTTGATTCGACAAAACAGTGATTTATCGTTTACTTTTTATGGTGGTTATGAGCAAGCAGAACGAAAACGCTGCTTGATTTATCCAGCGTATTACATACCAGAAGAGACAGATTTTGGTGTTGTATTATTTGAAATTATTTATCCATCTAAATTTGCGACATTATCTCATGGGAAAATTTTAGGCACCTTGATGAATGTTGGGGTTCGTAGGGAAGCCTTTGGAGATATTATTTCCGATGGTGATAAGTGGCAGGTTTTTATAGCACAAGAAGTAGCTGGCTTCGTTGTTAACCAAGTCGACAAAATTGGTAAAATTACTGTTCGTTTAGAAGAGCGGGATTATACACAAATTTTGATACCGAAGGATGGTTGGCAGGAAGAGCGAACGACTATGAGCTCTTTGCGGCTGGATAGTGTGATTTCCGCCGTATTTAATATTTCAAGGCAGCGATCAAAACAATTGATCGAATCTGGTAAAGTAAAAGTCAATTGGACAGAAACGACACGACCAGATTTTGCTTTAGACTTATTAGATATTGTTTCGATACGGGGATTTGGGCGCCTTCAGATTCAAGAATTAGAAGGAAAAACAAAGAAAGAAAAATTTCGTGTCCTCTTAGGGGTATTGAGAAAATAATCTCGAACTTTTGTTTAAGAAAACCATTTTGGCTGTTCATTCAGACGAAGTTGTGTATAATAAAAAAAGTAAGATATTTGCTATTTCAGGATTAGTATGAGAATGTGTTCATAAGGGGTTTTACAAAAATAATCCAAAGAGGTGAAGGAATATGGCATTAACTCCATTAGATATTCAAAACAAAGACTTCTCAACAAAAATGAGAGGCTATAACCAAGACGATGTAGATGACTTTTTAGATCAAGTCACACGTGATTATGAAGATGCATTACAAAAAAATCGTGAACTTGAGAAATCATTAAAACACGCAGAAGAAAAATTACAATACTTCAATGAATTGAAAGATGCATTGAATCAATCAATTATTGTTGCACAAGATACCGCTGATAAAGTGAAATCAAGTGCCAATAAAGAATCAGAAATGATTATCACTTCGGCAGATAACCAAGCCAAAGAAACCTTGGTAGAAGCTGAACGTAAATCAAATGCAATGATCGCAGATGCTGAAGCGAAATCAACACAAATCTTAGCAGAAGCAATTGAACGTGCCCGTCAATTAGCTGGGGAAACAGAAGACTTGAAGAAGAAAACACGTGTCTTCCATCAACGCTTAAGCTTAATGCTTGAAACTCAATTAGAGCAAGTAAAGAGTGAAGAGTGGGAAGAGATTTTAAAGCCTTTTTCTAGTTATGTCGGAGACAAACATACAGCAGTTAAGGAAATTCTTGATGAACAAGACCTTGACAACGAAAATGAAACTGTTGTAAACTCTGAAGAGAACACAGATGCTGTAGTAGAAAAAAAGCCTGTAATTGAAGTCACTGAAGAAACAATTGAAGAAGAATCAAAATAGATAGAACAGAACGTTTAATGTTTATTCTTAGCAGCGAGTCAATGATAGTGAAAGTTTGACAGACACTGGCATTAAACAGATCCTCTATCCTAGATGCAGTTCTGAACACTTGAGTAGGAACTGCCGGATAATTACCGTTATCAATTTCAGAGAAAGTAGGGGCAACTCTACTTTGAATTTGGGTGGTAACACGAGTACTTCGTCCCTTGGGATGGAGTACTCTTTTTTTATCTACTTTTATCAGCTATCGTTCATCTTTAGTATGAACTAACACAATTAAATCGATAAAATGAAAGCGAGGCAAATGCATATGAAAATGAAAGAAACATTGCAATTAGGAAAAACAGCTTTTCCAATGCGTGGGAACTTGCCAAACCGTGAAGCAGAATGGCAAAAAGACTGGGAAGAAAAAGGCTTATATGAACAACGTCAAAAATTAAACGAAGGAAAACCAACCTTTGTTTTACATGATGGCCCTCCGTATGCAAACGGAAATATTCATTTAGGACATTCTTTGAATAAAATCAGTAAAGATATTATTATTCGTTCAAAATCAATGTCTGGTTTCCGTTCTCCTTATGTGCCTGGTTGGGATACTCATGGTTTACCAATTGAGCAAGTGTTAACCAATAAAGGGGTTAAACGTAAAGAAATGACTGTCGCTGAGTATCGCGAAAAATGTAAAGAGTATGCCTTATCACAAGTCGATAAACAACGTAACGATTTTAAACGTTTAGGTGTGTCAGGCGATTGGGAACATCCATACATTACGTTAGATCCAGAGTATGAAGCAGCAGAAATTCGTGTTTTTGGTAAGATGGCAGAAAAAGGCTATATTTATAAAGGCTTAAAACCAATTTATTGGTCTCCTTCAAGTGAATCTTCTTTAGCAGAAGCAGAAATTGAATACAAAGATGTAAAATCACCTTCTATTTACGTAGCTTTTAATGTGGCCGATGGTAAAGGTCTTTTAGATAACGAGACAGCCTTCGTCATCTGGACGACAACCCCTTGGACATTACCAGCCAACTTAGGTATTTCAGTTAATCCTGATTTTACGTATGTTGAAGTGAAGGCAGACGGTCGTAAATTTGTAATTGCTAAAGATTTATTAGCAACAGTTAAAGAAGCGGTTGGTTGGGAAGAAGTAGAAGTCTTGCGAGAATTTTCTGGTGAAAAATTAGATCGTATGACAGCTCAACATCCATTCTATGATCGAACATCACTTGTTATGCTAGGCGACCACGTGACGCTAGATGCCGGGACTGGCTTAGTTCATACCGCACCAGGACATGGTGAAGATGACTATATCGTTAGCCGTAAATATGATTTACCTGTTATTTCTCCTGTTGACAGCCGTGGGGTCTTTACAGATGAAGCACCTGGTTTTGAAGGAATTTTCTATGACAAAGCGAATCCAATGATTACTGAGTTATTAGAAGAAAAAGGCGCGTTATTAAAATTAGATTTCTTTACGCATAGTTATCCACATGATTGGCGTACCAAAAAACCAGTTATCTACCGTGCAACGCCACAATGGTTTGCTTCAATCTCTAAATTCCGTCAAGATATTTTAGATGAAGTTGAGAAAGTTGACTGGCTAATTCCTTGGGGAAAAACACGTTTGTATAATATGATTCGTGACCGTGGTGATTGGGTAATTTCTCGCCAAAGAGCGTGGGGTGTACCATTACCGATCTTCTATGCTGAAAATGGGGAAGCCATCATTACGCCAGAAACAATTGAACATGTAGCGAATTTATTTGCAGAACATGGATCAAATATCTGGTTTATGCGTGAAGCAAAAGAGTTACTACCAGCAGGCTTTACACATCCAGGTTCACCAAATGGCGAGTTTACCAAAGAAACAGATATCATGGACGTTTGGTTTGACTCAGGTTCTTCACATGAAGGAGTTTTACGAGAAAGAGAAGAGTTAACTTTCCCAGCAGATATGTATTTAGAAGGTTCTGACCAATATCGTGGTTGGTTTAACTCAAGTATTACAACAAGTGTCGCTATCAATGGAGTAGCGCCTTATAAATCAATTATTTCTCAAGGGATGGTTCTCGATGGCGAAGGCCGTAAGATGAGTAAATCGTTAGGCAATACTATCTTACCTGAAAAAGTTATCAATCAAATGGGTGCAGATATCTTACGCTTGTGGGTAAGTAGTGTTGACGCGGAAGCCGATGTGCGTGTCTCAATGGATATCTTAAACCAAGTATCTGAAGTGTACCGGAAAATCCGTAATACTATGCGTTTCTTGTTAGCGAATACGAGTGATTTTAATCCAGCTGAGCATACTGTAGCTTATGCTGATTTACGTTCTGTAGATAAATACATGACGGTTCGTTTAAATCAAGTCATTCAAGAAATCCGTGAAAATGGTTATGAAAAATATAATTTCATGCATATTTATCGGACAGTTATGAACTTCTTAACTGTGGATCTATCTTCTTTCTATTTAGACTTTGCGAAAGATGTCGTTTATATTGAAGCTGAAAACGATTATCAACGTCGTTGTATGCAGACTGTTTTCTATCAAACATTGGTTTCATTAACAAAACTATTGACACCAATTATTCCACATACAGCGGAAGAAATTTGGAGTTTCTTACAAGAAGAAGAAGAGTATGTGCAATTAGCTGAATTCCCAGGTTACGAAACGTTTACTAATGAAGAAGAATTGATGGATACATGGGCAGCCTTTATGGATTTCCGTGACAATGTCTTAAAAGCGTTGGAAGAAGCTCGTCATTCTAAATTAATCGGTAAATCGTTAGAAGCCAAAGTGACCGTTTATCCAAATGAACAAATTCGTCAATTAATGACAGCTGTTGATGCAGATATTGCTCAATTACTAATTGTTTCCGACTTTGAAGTATCAAAAGAAGTAGCACCTAGTGAAGCTGTTCAATTTGAAGACATGGCTATTTTAGTTGAAAAAGCAGAAGGCGAAACGTGTGACCGTTGTCGTTCCGTTCGTCAAGATGTCGGCTCAGATGAAAAATTACCAACACTTTGTGGCCGTTGTGCACACATTGTTGAAGAAAATTATCCAGAAGCGGTTGCTGAAGGATTCGAATAAACAAGGAAAAAGATCCGCTAGTCGTTAACTAGCGGATCTTTTTTGGCTTATTTATTGATCAAGTTGACCGCGGTCACGGTACCAGTTATCTGGTTGCCATTCCCAAGTAAAGCCATCTTTTTCTAATAAGTCGAAGGCAGCTTGCGGGCCCATTGTGCCAGCGGCATAATTAGGGAAAGAAACGTCTGTTTTATCCCAAGCATGTCGAATAATGTCAACAATGCGCCAAGATTGGGCAACTTCGTCCCAATGAGAGAAGTTTGTACTATCGCCATTTAGGCAGTCTAATAGAAGTTTTTCATATGCTTCTGGACTATTTTCAGTCATTTCAGCACTTTGACGGAAATCAAGTTTCACTGGAGTTGTATTGAACCCTTGACCGATTTCTTTTCCATTTAAGGTTAATGAAAATCCTTCAGTTGGTTGGATATAGATAGTTAAAACATTCGGTGGTAAATCGGTTTTATCGCATTCTTCACACGTATCATCTTTGAAGACATTAATAGGTACTTGTTTAAAGACGATGTTAATGCGTGTGCCTTTTTCAGTTAATCGTTTACCTGTGCGAACATAGAAAGGGACGCCAGACCAACGGAAATTATCAATTAAAAATTTACCAGCAACAAAAGTTTCAGTGGATGAAGTTTCTGCCACATTTGGTTCATCACGATAGGCTGCAAATGTTTGATCAGCTAGCTGACCTTCGCCGTATTGTCCACGCACGAAATTTTGAAGGGCTTCTTCTTCAGAATAAAGGCGGATGGCACGTAAAGCTTTTACTTTTTCAGTCCGAATTTCTTTTTCAGAAAAAGCAACAGGAGGCTCCATAGAAAGCAATGCAACGACTTGTAAAATATGATTTTGAACCATATCTTTTAGTGCGCCACTGTGGTCATAATAGCCGCCACGATCCTCGACACCTAAGCTTTCAGCGAAGGTGATTTGGACATTATCAATGTAACGATTGTTCCATTGTGATTCAAAAATATTATTGGCAAAACGAATGGCTGAAATATTTTGGATCATTTCTTTGCCTAAGTAATGGTCAATTCGGAAAATATCTTGTTCAGGAAATGCAGCACGAATTTCTTCATTTAATTCGTAGGCAGATTCATAATCAGAACCAAATGGCTTTTCGATAATTAGACGATCAAAGCCTTCTTCCGAAATAATATGTTGTGATTTCAAGTGATTAACAATGGTTCCAAAGAATTGAGGGGCCATAGCTAAATAGTAAACGTGATTGCCTTCTAAGTGGTATTGTTCATTTAGGCGATCAGATAATTCTTTTAAGGTATTATAATGTTCCGTATCATTCACATTATGTGATTGGTAATAGAAATGACTAGAAAATTCAGTTGCCTCTTTGGCCGTGGGATTTAAGTCTTGAATGGTTTCACGGACGATTTCACGATAGTATTCGTCTGTCCATTCCCGACGTGCGGTACCAATCACCGCAAAACGCTCAGCTAATAATCCTTTTTTATATAAGCGAAACAGGGAAGGATACAATTTACGTTTGGCAAGATCACCTGTCCCCCCGAAAATAGTAAATAATGCTACTTTTTCATTCATTAGTTTTCCTCACTTTCTCTAATCAACGGCTCAACAAAAATTGTGTTTGCTGCTTTAAAGCTGACGGATAATTCTTTGTTTTCATTATAAATGGTGATCGGTCCCTCATATGCAGCAATTTCTTTAATCGTATATTCTTCTTGAATATTTAAATCAATGGAAACTAAATAATCCAGTAATTCTTTTTCGTCTAAGACACGTGCAATCCGAATTTTTGTGCCAACAGGGTAGTCTGTTAATGTTTGGCGTTTCTCCTCATGAATGGGTTGATTATCTTCGGGAATAACACCACCGTGTGGACAAAATTCTGGATGATTTAAATAATCCGCTAAACGGTTCACAAGCGTCTGTGAAGTAACATGTTCTAAAACTTCTGCCTCTTCGTGCACATCATTCCAAGTGTAATTTAAGTGCTCTACTAAAAAGACTTCCCAGATTCGGTGTTTGCGAATTAACGTACTCGCTTTTTTTAAGCCTTTTTCAGTTAATTGTACCCCTTGATAAGGAGAATGCTCAACCAAATCTTCTTTTACTAACTTTGAAATCATCTCACTAACCGAAGCTGCCGAAACATCGAGTCCAGAAACAATTTGTTTATTATTCACTTTAACTTCGTCGCCACCTAATTCAAAAATTAATTTTAAATAGTCTTCGCGATTTGGTGTCATAGGGGCTCATCCTTTCAAAAAAACATCATCCTAAGTTTATCAGAAAAAGGCGCATTTGACTATTTAATAATATTCAAGTTGTAAGAAAACTTTCTGAATGCTTTTGCAAGGGATGTAAAAAAATAAATCACCCACCGCACATACTTCATTTTATGTGTCGTGGGTGATTTATTAATTGTAAATGGCCCGTTCTAGTGTGTAGGTTTCGTCGTCGGCTTCATCGTAAAGCGTCGCAGGGACACCATTTTCACATTGAATGATTAAATGGTAACCTAACTTGTCTAAGATAACTAAGCGTTTAGGGGTTAATTCAACAAGCAAGGCATGCGTTTGTTTGCCATCAATGAAAACATTGAAAGATGAGGTGATTTCTAAGGTGTGTTGCGTGGCTTTCTTCACGTCCACAAACCACCAATGCCCAGTATAGTTGTGTTGAAGCTCCTGTGAGGAAGGGAGCTGTTTATTTTTTTTCCAGAGGATAGAGCCTGCTAATCCAGTAAGTAAAGATGCACCAACCAAGAAAGTCCAATGTTTTTTCAAAGAAATTCCTCCTAACCTTCATTTTCATTTATTCGTCTTCGTTACCTTTATTATATAGAACTTGTCTAAAATATTCGACTAAATCGCTGAGAATTGACAAATATTTAATGATTGACACAAGATAGTAAAATTGTTGGTTTTGGTCTATACTTTTCCTTGTTTTTTTATGGTATAGTGTGTAAGAAAGGAAGTCTGTGTATGAAGTACCCAAATGTCCAACTTGCTTATTTTATCGAACGACCCAATCGGTTTATTGCACACTGTCGTTTAATGGAAACGAATGAAGAAGTAATCACACATGTCAAAAATACTGGCAGAGGGAAAGAAGTTTTTTTACCAGGTGCTGTTGTGGCGCTTAGTTATCAACCATCGCCTAAAAGAAAAACAGATTACGATTTGATTGCAGTAAAAAAAGGTTCTTTTTGGATTAATATTGATAGCCAAGTACCGAATACATTAGTCAATGAAGCGTTAAAAAATGGTCAAATTGTGCTTCCTGGTTTAGTTGGTACGATCCAAACTGTTAAACGTGAGCAACGATTTGCACATTCAAAATTTGATTTTCTAGTGGAAACGGATGCAGACGAACAAGCTTTTGTCGAAGTGAAAGGCATGACTTTAGAAAATAAAGGCATCGGTGCTTTTCCTGACGCGCCAACACTTCGTGGCTTGAAGCATGTCACTGAACTAATGGCTGCAACTAAAGCGGGTTACCGCTGTTACATTTTGTTTGTGGTCCAATTTGAAGAAATTAAGCAAGCAACGATTCACCAAGAGATGCAACCTGCCTTTGCTGAAAATGTGGGTGCTGCAATTGATCAAGGTGTGCAAGTCCTTGCTTACAATTGCCACGTAACACCAGCAACGATTGAACTTAAGTCACAGGTAACCTTTGATTTATTACAGGCATTTGATGATCCTAATAAATAACTTGAAGAACTCCTAGCGCTTTAAGTCAGGGTAATTACGTGACTTTTGTACGAGAGATTACTATTATAAAGAGAGTAAATAAACAAAAAATGGAGGTTTTTGATTATGATACATTTAGGCGTAATTGGTACCAATTGGATTAGTCATCAATTTGTTGCAGCAGCTTTAGAAACGGGTGCGTATGATTTAACGGCTGTTTATTCTCGGAAACTAGCAACGGCACAAGAATTTGGTTCTCGCTATGGGGATGTGGAATATGCAATTGATTTAGAGACGTTTTTTGGTATTGCACATATGGATACGGTTTATATTGCCTCACCAAATTCATTACATTTTGAACAAGCGAAACAAGCAATTTTAGCGAAAAAAAATGTAATTGTTGAAAAACCAGCTTTTTCAACGCCTGATGAGATGGCAGAAATTATTGAATTAGCGAATAAAAATCGTGTGTATTTCTTTGAAGCGGCCCGTAATATTCATGAGCAAAGTTTCCAAAAAATTGCTGAATTATTGCCATTAAAAAACCAAATTTTAGGTGCGAATTTTACGTATATGAAATATTCTTCTCGCTATGATCAAGTATTAGAAGGCAAAGAGCCAAATATTTTTTCTCCTCATTTTTCTGGGGGAGCCTTAGCAGATTTAGGCGTTTATTTAGTTTATGCAGCCTTAGGCTGGTTTGGCGTACCAAACGAAAGCCATTATTTTGCTAGTAAAATTGCGACAGGTGTCGATGGCTTAGGAACAATTATTTTACGATATGATCAGTTTGACGTGACGTTAAATACTGGGAAAATTAGTGATTCTTTTTCGCCATCCGAAATTTACTTTGAAAACGGGACCTTGATTTTAGATAGTGTCAATGCTATTTCTTCGGCTGAGTACCATGATCACGCACATGAAGAACGTGATGTCTTAGATATTCAAGTAGCCGATAATCCAATGATTGAAGAAGCCCGTGATTTTGCAGCAGTTTTAAATAACCCAACAGATAAGTATTGGGGCACCAAGTATGAAGAATGGGTTGAGCTTGCTCGAAATGTCAATAAAGTAGTCACTGATTTACGTCATAGTGCCGGCATTATTTTTGATGCTGATAAATAAGAATTAAGCGATAGGAAAGGAACAATATGAGATTTTTAGAACAACTTCCAGAGGCTTGGCAAGAACAGTGGCAAGCTTCTGGCTTTAACGAACCATCAACAATTCAAGAAAAAAGTTTTACGCCCCTTCGCGAAGGAGAAAATGTTTTAGGAATTTCGCCGACAGGAACTGGAAAAACACTTGCTTACATGCTGCCTTTACTCTTAACTGTTGAAAAAGGACAGGGAAATCAATTGTTGATTATTGCTCCGTCTCAAGAATTAGCTATGCAAATTGCTGAAGTTGCTCGGACTTGGGCTAAGCCACTTCAATTAACGGTTCAAACGTTAATCGGCGGGGCAAATGTTTCACGCCAGATTGACAAGTTAAAAAAACGTCCTGAAGTGTTAATCGGAACACCAGGTCGGATTTTAGAGTTAATGAAGAATAAAAAAGTCAAAGCTCAGTTGTTAAAAACAATTGTAATGGATGAAGTTGATCAACTTTTCCAAGAGGAAGAGCTAAGTTTAACCAAGCAAATTTTGACACACACACCAACCGAATACCAACTTGTTTTTTATTCAGCGACTGCTGATCGTGTCGTGAATCAAGCGCAATCTTTAAGTCAAAAATTACAGGTGATTGATGTGACGGAAGAAGATACTTCAGCAGGTCAAGTCGCCCACTACTTTATTCGGTTAGCACCAAGAAAAAAAGCTGATTACTTACGTCGTTTGGCCCATACAGAAGCATTCAGAAGCATGGTCTTTTTCAATCAAGTTGCTGATTTAGGTGCAGCAGAAGAAAAATTAGTTTATGAGAATGTGCCAGCTATTGGTCTGGCTTCAGATCAAAGTAAACAGTTGCGTAAATTGGCGATCGATCAATTTAAAGCAGAACGAGTGAAGTTGTTACTAACCACGGATATTGCGGCACGGGGCTTAGATTTCACAGGGGTCCCTTACGTCGTAAACGTAGATGTTCCTTTAACCGAAGAGAGCTATATTCATCGTTCTGGTCGCGTTGGCCGGATGGGTGCACAAGGGGCAGTGATTACGTTTATCAACGACGGCACCAAAAGAGATTATCAACGTTTGATGAAACAATTGGCCATTCCCTATCAGGAAATCTTTTTATATGATGGTGCACTTCATGAACAGCCAAAAGCCAAAGATGAACTAGAAAAAAAGAACGTAGCCAAAGATACGTATTCAGAAAAAAAGAGTACGAAAGAAAGAAAACCAGAAACAGTAAATTCTGTTGTCAAAGAACCACAAGAAACACGCAAAAAGAAGAAAAACAAAAAGAAAAACACGAAAAACAAAGGAGCTCGTAAAGCGAAGAAATAACGCTTTACGAGCTTCAAGCAGAACGTTGTATCGAGGAGGATTCCATGAAATCTCGGAAGGAAGAAATCTTAGCGTTACTTCAAAAAAATGAAACTGGCTTAACGGCAGGAGCGGTAGCAGAACAGTTAATGATTGATCGCAGTAATGCCAGCCGTTATTTAAATGAATTATTCAAAGAAAAGAAAATTACTAGAAGTACTGGACGTCCTGTTATCTATTCAGTGCCAACAATCAATGAAGGAGAACAAGTCCATGTAGATGAGTCCACCTCTGTTAGTTTTGACACATTAGTAGGTGCCAATGATTCTTTAAAAGTGAGTATTCAGCAGGCCAAGGCGGCTATTTTATATCCACCAAGAGGTTTGCATACGATTATTTTTGGGAAAACAGGAACAGGGAAATCTCTTTTTGCTGAATGTATGTACCGTTTTGCAATTGATTCAAAAACCCTAGATGAAGATGCCCCTTTTGTCTCTTTTAATTGTGCTGATTATGCACAAAACCCACAATTATTATTTGGTCATATCTTTGGTGTAAAAAAAGGCGCCTATACTGGTGCGAATGAAGATAGTCCAGGCTTAATGGCAAAAGCAGATGGCGGGATTCTCTTTTTAGATGAAATTCATCGCTTACCGCCAGAAGGTCAAGAAATGCTCTTTACGTTTATTGATAAAGGCGTGTACCGACCATTAGGAGAAAGTGGCCAAACCTATGAAGCCTCTGTTCAAATTATTGGTGCGACAACGGAATCCTCAGAAAACTTTTTAACCACTTTTAATCGGCGGATTCCGATGTCGATTACATTGCCATCTTTAGACGCACGGACGCTAGATGAGCGTTATGCCATTATTTCGTTATTTATTCAGCAAGAGGCAACACGTTTGGGCCAACAAATTGATATCGAACGCGAAGCAGTTTTGGCGTTCATGTTATACGATGCAGAAGGAAATATTGGTCAGGTGAAGCGGGACTTAAAATTAGTTTGTGCTAAGTCATTTCTTTATTATCGGACGCACAATTTAGAACATTTGGTTATCCGTAAACGGGATTTGTCGTTACCTGTCCAAAAAGGATTATTAAAAATTAAAGAAGTACCTGAGCGCTTGGATCAATTTGTCGACAGTAAAAGTAATTATTTATCTTTCCAACCAGGTACCAACAAAATTGTTTGGTCGCAAGATCCAGCTAGAGACATGCAAGTTTACAATGAAATCGAAGAAAAAGTCGCTGACTTGTCTGAAGCTGACTTAGAAAATGTTGATTTAGAAGAATTGATTTCTAAAGATATGAATGCGTATTTTAAAAATTATGTCGAAGAATTAACCCAACATTCTTTACATAAGGAGTTATTACCAGAAGCTATTTGGGATTTAACGAATCGTCTTTATGATATCGCAGAAGAGCGTTTGGAACACACGTACAACGAAACAGCACGCTTTGCCTTTGCGCTTCATTTACAAAGTACGATTGAACGTGTCAAAGAAGGTCATGTGATTGTCCATCCTGATTTAAATAATGTCCGTAAAAATATGAAAAAAGAATTTCAAGTAGCCTTAGATTTATCTTCTATTATTGAAGAAGAGAACAACATAGAGATTCCTTTCGATGAAATTGGCTTTATTAGTATGTTTTTATCTATTAATGTCGGTAAAGAAGAAAGAACTCCAGAAAATAATGTTGGTGTGTTCGTCTTAATGCATGGGGATTCTACTGCCTCAAGTATGTTGAAAACCGCCCAAGAACTTTTAGGAACGTCAATCGGAACAGCGATGAATATGCCGTTAACGATGGAAGTTCAAACAATGTATGAACAATTACGAAACCAAGTAATTACGCAAAAAGAATCGTTAAATAATGGGATTTTATTACTGACGGATATGGGTTCATTAAATTCGTTTGGAAATATGTTGTTTGAAGAAACAGGTATCCGAACGAAGGCGATTACAATGACGAGCACAATGATTGTCTTAGAAGCTATTCGAATGGCAAGCGTGGGACGAAGTTTAGAGGACATTTACCAAAATATTCAACTTTCTTTTGAAAGCGTTGTGAGAGAACAATTTCGCTCTAGTCTGCAAAAACGTCAAAACGTTAAAAAAGCAGTAATCGTGACGTGCTTTACTGGAGAAGGGGTTGCCGCAAAACTATACCAACGAATCTTACCAGTTATTGATGAAACAAAAGTGGAACTGATTCAAATGCAATTTATTGAACGAGAAACGTTTAAAAAGCATATCGACAACTTGATGGAAGAATATGAAATTAAGGCCATTGCGGGAACTGTGGATGTTGAATATCAAAATATTCCCTTCTTTTCCGTCTATGATATTTTTGATGATGAAAAATTAAATGTATTGAAACGGATTGCTAGTGATGAAGTGGCGATTGATACAATTGTTCATTCCCTAAGTGGCGTTATTACTTCTGTGGACTCCTTACAAAAATTAATTCTCATGTTACAAAAAACAGTTCATCAAATACAAACAGACATGCATATTATTGTTGAACCAGGGGTGGATGCCGGAATCATGATTCATTTGGCTTTTCTGGTAGATGCTTTAATTAAAGGAGAAGAAGCAAGAACTTTTCCAAACTTAGCGGAATATGTTAAAACACATCGTTTAGAAATCGATGTCGTACGCACGAATTTTATGTTAATTGAACGGGCGTATCGTGTGACGATCCCGGAAGCAGAAGTTGCGCATGTTACCCAAATGTTTTTAGAAAATGAAATTAAAAGTAAACAATAATAAATAAAAAAACATCGAGAAATGAGAAAACGCTCTCTTTTTTCTTGATGTTTTCTTTTTGTAAGTTACACACAATTTCATGTGTGTAAGCGTTTTCTTTTAGTGTGTGCACGCTTTTTTTATGACAAAAGCTGTTATATCAGTATTTTAATGAGGGAAAAACTTGGCACAATAATTGCTATAAATAAAGTGTATAACGTCATAACTTTTAAGGAGATGAAGAAAAAATGACAAAAAAAACAATTATGTTAGTTTGTTCCGCAGGAATGAGCACGAGTTTATTAGTAACAAAAATGCAAAAAGCAGCAGAAGATCGTGGCATGGAAGCAGACATCTTTGCAGTATCGGCTTCTGAAGCTGATACAAACTTGGAAAATAAAGAGGTGAATGTTTTACTTTTAGGTCCACAAGTTCGTTTTATGAAAGGGCAATTTGAACAAAAATTACAACCAAAAGGGATTCCTTTAGATGTAATTAACATGGCAGATTATGGCATGATGAATGGCGAAAAAGTTTTAGATCAAGCAATCTCATTAATGGGATAAGGAATTAAAAGGTTTAAGAAAAGTGAATAGCAAACAAGGATAGTGCATGTTACCAAAGGTTTTATTTTGTACGCTCGATTCATTCGTTTAATAAGGCTACTGCCTTTTTAATAAATATAAATGGATACAGGAGGAATAAAAATGAACGGATTAATGGCATGGATGGAAAAATATATCTTACCAACTGCCGCAAAAATTGGTGCACAGAAACATCTGGTGGCACTAAGGGATGCTTTTATTGGTACATTACCTGCGACAATGGCTGGATCAGTCGCCGTAATGATTAACGCAATTATTCGAGATCTTCCCCAAGAGTTTGTCTCAACTTATGCGGCAAGTTTGGAAGCAGACAAAGGTATTTTTGCAGTATTGAATGTCATCATTGGGATTAATGGTTTTGTTTGGAATGGTACATTGGCTATCGCTGGTTTGATTTTCGCTTTTTCTTGGGGCTATAACTTAGCGAAAGCATACAATGTGAATGAGCTAGCTGGTGGGATTGTCAGTTTAGCTACCTTAATTTCAGGTGTTGCTTTTGCACCAAATAACACAGCTGAATTAGCTGTAAAAGTACCAGAAAAGATTGCCAACGCAATTAATGGGGCAGAAATTGGTGCGTCAATTGCTAATAATCAATTGACTGTCAATCCATGGGGTTGGTTAAATCTCAACCATCTAAATGGTAACGCTTTCTTTACAGTGATGATTATGGGCGCTTTATCAACCATTATTTTTTGTAAATTAATGCAAGCGGATTTAACAATAAAAATGCCTGATTCTGTTCCGCCAGCAGTTTCAAAAGCGTTTGCGGCAATTTTACCAGCAACAATCGCGTTGTATGTCGTAGCGATTATTAACTTTACGGTGTCAAAACTTTCAGGCGGTCAATTATTAATTGACTTAATTCAAAAATATATCGCGGAACCGTTCCTTGGGTTATCACAAGGACTAGGCGCTGTGTTAATCGTAACGGTTTTTGTTCAAATTTTCTGGTTCTTTGGTATTCATGGGCCAAACGTTTTGGCACCAGTTCTTGAAGGAATTTGGGGACAAGCACAATTAATCAATATTGATATTTTCCAAAAAGGTTATGAAGGAAAAACAGGAACAGCTGCGGTTTTAGCCGCTATTGACGACGGTAAAGCCTACATGTGGGTCCGTGGTTCGTTTGATGCTTTTGCTTGGTTTGGTGGTTCAGGCGGTACAATTGTCCTAATTATTGCAATCTTGTTATTCTCCAAACGAGCAGATTATTTAACAGTCGGTAAATTATCATTAGGACCTGGGATCTTTAATATCAATGAACCGATTATGTTTGGTTTACCAGTTGTTCTGAATCCAATTATGTTTATTCCATTTGTAATTGCGCCATTAGTTGCTACTACAATTGGCTGGGTTGCAACGTATCTTGGGCTAGTCGCCCCAGTTTCTCAACAAGTCGCATGGGTGACGCCGCCGTTGCTATTATCTTTCTTAGCGACAGGTGCCGACTGGCGCGCACCAATCGTAGCGTTGGTATGTATGGTAGTCACTTTCTTGATTTGGACACCGTTTGTTATCGCTGCTAACAAAATGGATCCTGCATTAGGCGAAAGTGAGCAATAGGCAATAAAAACAGCAATTACTTGTATAGAAAGGAGCGAGCGGTATGATTTCGATTGCAAGTGCAATGAAGCAAGAGGAAATTATTACTTTATTAGAGGCATATCAAGGGGAAAATGAAACATTTACTTTTAAAGAAAAGAATGGTATTAAGTTATTTTTTGAAGTTGAAGGAGACCCTGAAACTGCTGCACAAGTTGCAAAACAGCTGATTAAGGAACAACCTTGGGGTGGCGTTTTATACTTCCAAGCAACGGTAGTCTAAAAAGATAGGATGGATGAAAATGATTAGAAATGGATTATTTTTATGTAGTATTGGCTTTTTTATTGTTTTGTATTCGTTGAATCCCAGCTCCTTAAACTATGATTTATTAAGTCTGACAACGGGGATTTTTCTCATTGGACTTGGTGGTTACCTGTTTTTTAAAGGAAAAAAAGTTGCTGAAGAAGAGGCGACAAAGGATGAGGTGAAACGGTAATGGAAATTACGAAAACATTAACTATTTCAGCAGATGAATTTTACACGCAATTAATGAATTCTGTTATTTTTGATATCCGTAAGCAAACAGGCAAAACTCTTACAAGAAAGCAGTTGCGTAAGTTTGAATACATCAAAGAATATAGTAAAAATAGTCGCGCGAAAATAGTTATTGAAGAAGCTGTAGAAAATAAGACCTATCAATTTCGAACATCCACAACTAAAAATGATTTCTCGGTGCGGTATGAGCTCCAGCCAATTGATGAAAAAAGCTGTGAACTGCGTTATACAGAAACAATGGTTTCTTATGGGGCGTTACAAAAACTGAATGATGCAGTATTAGGTATCTTTTTAAGTTATTTTAAAAAGAAACAGTTTTATAAAATGCTTAAAATGATGGAAACTGCTTAAAGGGAAAAAGTGGCTTTTGTCCAGTTGATTCTCTTCAGCTTTAGAAAGTGAGCGATGAGTCGTTTCGACTTATCGCTCACTTTCTTTTGTTGCCCTATTATTTTGGAAACGCACACAAAAAAGCTGTGTGTAATCGTTTTATTTTTAGTGTGTACACGCTTTCTATGTTGGAAAACGTTGTCATATCAAGGTTTTCAATGTGTTAAAACTTGGCACGCTTCTTGCTTATATAAAGGTGTAAAGCAAAACAAAGAGAATTTAGGAGATGAAGGAAAATGGCAAAAAAAACAATTATGTTAGTTTGTTCCGCAGGAATGAGCACAAGTTTATTAGTAACAAAAATGCAAAAAGCAGCAGAAGATCGTGGCATGGAAGCAGACATCTTTGCAGTATCGGCTTCTGAAGCAGATACAAACTTGGAAAATAAAGAGGTAAATGTTTTATTATTAGGCCCACAAGTTCGTTTCATGAAAGGACAATTTGAACAAAAATTACAACCAAAAGGGATTCCTTTAGATGTAATTAACATGGCGGACTATGGCATGATGAATGGCGAAAAAGTTTTAGATCAAGCAATTTCATTAATGGGATCATCAAACTAGAGCAGAAAATGGGGTAGAGGTAATGGACGGACAACAGAACTTAGAAGCAATCATGGGTTTAATCATGTATGGCGGAAATGCTAAAAGCGATGCAATGGAAGCGATTGCCGCAGCAAAATCGGGGGATTTTGAATTAGCAGACAAAAAAATTGCAGATGCAGAAGAATCACTTGTACATGCACATCATTCGCAAACAGGAATGTTAACAGAAGAAGCAAAAGGCAATAACATGCAAGTAACATTGTTAACAGTGCACAGTCAAGATCATTTAATGACTGCGATTGCATTTACAGATTTAGCAAAAGAAATTATCGATCTTTATCGCCGTATTGATAACGAGTAATCTCGTTGTCAATGCGTCTTATAAGAAAAACGCGCTTGAGAAAGCGTTAATTAGGAGGAATAACAATGGACGGATTTGTTCAATGGATGGAGAAACACTTTATGCCGAAAGCGTCAGTTATCGCAGCGCAACGGCACTTGGTAGCAATTCGTGACGCGTTTGTCGTAACGATGCCATTAATGATTTTAGGGGCTTTGGCGGTATTAATTAATAATATTCCAATTCCAGGATATGAGGACTTTTTAAACAAAATTTTCCCAATGATGTATAACGATGCACCAATTTGGAAAAGCTTTGGTGGTAACATTTGGAACGGTACATTCGCAATCTTTGCCGTTTTAGTAGCCTTTTTAGTAGCACACAATTTAGTTAAATCTTATGGAAAAGACGGCATTGCAGCCGGTACAGTTTCTGTAGCTTCATTCTTCGCAGTTGGCGGCTTAGAAGGCATGGGCGCAACTGGATTATTTATTGCTTTGATTATTGCACTTATTTCAGGAGAACTATTCCAACGTTTATCTGGCAATCCTAAATTAGTTATCAAAATGCCTGATGGTGTACCACCAGCAGTAGCAAAATCATTTGCGGCATTATTACCAGCAATGATTACAATCAGTTTATTTAGTTTAATTACATCAATTCTATTTGCTTTAGGAATTGACAATATCGTTATTTCATTCTATGAAGCAGTTCAACAACCATTTATGGGACTTGCAAACAGCTACCCATCAGCATTATTGTTAGCTTTCATTACACCATTCTTATGGTTCTTTGGTTTACATGGTGCCAACATGGTTGACCCATTAATGCAAACAATCAACGTACCAGCGATTGATGCGAACATTAAAGCTTTAGAAGCAGGTAAAGCAATTCCTTATATTGTAAACAAACCTTTCTTTGATTCATTTGTAAACTTAGGTGGAACAGGAGCAACATTAGGTCTGTTAATTGCTATCTTTATCGTTGGTCGTCGTAACAAACCATACAAAGTCATTACAAACTTAAGTTTAGCACCAGGACTATTTAATATTAATGAACCAGTCATGTTCGGTTTACCAATTGTTTTAAACCCAATTATGTTTATCCCATTCATTTTAGTCCCAATGGTTCTTGTAACTGTTGCGTATGTGGCGACAGCAACTGGTTTAGTACCAGCTGCAACCTTTATGCCACCTTGGGTAACACCACCAATTATTGGCGGATTTTTAGCAACGAAGAGTATCGCCGGCGGAGTTTTAGCAGCTGTTAACTTATTGATTTCTATTTTGATCTACATGCCTTTCGTAAAAGTAGCAACAGATCAATACTTGAAACAAGAAGCAGCCGCAGAAGTAGCTGAGTAAAAAATCGAAGGATTGAATCGTCCGGACTCTTACGGAGGGTTCAATCCTTTTTTTAATGATTAAATCGTAAAGGAGCAAATAACATGAAATATCAATTTCCAGAAAATTTTTGGTGGGGTTCTGCAGCCAGCGGTCCTCAAACAGAAGGCGTTTTTGAAGGTGATGGTAAAGGTCAAAATATTTGGGATTTTTGGTATCAAGAAGCGCCAGAAAAATTTTTTCAACAAGTCGGTCCAGATAAGACCTCACAATTTTATAAAAAATACCAAGAAGATATTCAGTTAATGAAAGAAACGGGACATAACTCTTTTCGAACATCCATTCAATGGAGCCGTTTAATTCCAGATCCTACAACAGGAAAAGTCAATCAAACAGCAGTTGATTTTTATAATCAAGTCATTGATGATTTATTAGAACACGGGATTGAGCCCTTTATGAACTTGTATCATTTTGATATGCCGATGGTACTTCAAGAAAAAGGCGGTTGGGAAAGCCGTGAAGTGGTTGATTTGTATGTTGACTTTTCCAAAACCTGTTTTGAATTGTTTGGCGATCGCGTGAAAAAATGGTTTACGCACAATGAACCAATTGTACCAGTTGAAGGTGGTTATCTCTATGGCTGGCATTATCCTGATAAAGTGAATCTAAAAGAAGGGATTCAAGTACTCTATCATGAAGCTTTAGCTAGTGCCAAAGCGATTGCCGTCTATCATTCTATGAACTTATCAGGTGAAATTGGCATTATTTTAAATTTAACGCCGACTTATCCTCGTGATGAGCACAACGAAGCCGATGTAAATGCGGCTAAATTTGTCGATGGTTTCTTTAACCGTTCGTTTTTAGACCCGGCTGTTAAAGGTCATTTTCCAGAAGATATGGTTGCTTGGGCGAAAGCAAATGACTTATTGCCAGAAACAACGCCAGAAGATTTAGCAATAATTGCTGAAAATACTGTGGACTTATTAGGAGTAAACTACTATCAACCACGTCGTGCCAAAGCAAAAGAAACACCTGTTGAAACACGACCAGAAGGCTTACTTCCAGAAGATTTTTATGATGTCTACGATATGCCTGGCAAAAAAATGAATCCTTACCGTGGCTGGGAAATCTACGAAAAAGGTATTTATGATACATTAATGAATTTAAAAGAAAATTATGGCAATATTCGCTGCTACATTTCAGAAAATGGCATGGGCGTAGAAGGAGAAGAACGCTTTGTCAATGAACAAGGAGTCATTGAAGATGATTATCGGATTGAATTCGTGCAAGATCACTTGAAATGGGTGCACCAAGCGATTCAAGAAGGTAGTAATGTTCAAGGATATCATATGTGGACGTGTATGGATAACTGGTCTTGGCTTAATGCCTATAAAAATCGTTATGGCTTCATCGCTGTGGATTTAGATGATGACGCGAAACGGACCATTAAGAAAAGCGGTCGTTGGTTCAAAGAAATGACAGCAAATAACGGCTTTTAGAAAGAGAACCGTTTCTGTGATAAAATGAATTGATACAATGTGCGAGGAGGAAAGAAAATGACAACTAAAAGAGTCAAAAAAATGGGCAAAGAAGAAATGAAAGAGATGTTTGATCTTGTTATCTATGCTTTTAATCAGGAACCCATGGCGGAACGCCAAGAACGTTTTGAAAAATTGTTGTCACATACGCAAAGCTATGGCTTCCTAATTGATGAGCAATTAACAAGTCAAGTGATGGCGACACCTTTTCAAGTGAATTTCCATGGTGTCCGCTATCCCATGGCTGGAATTGGCTATGTGGCTTCTTATCCAGAATATCGTGGTGAAGGCGGCATCTCTGCTATTATGAAAGAAATGTTGGCTGATTTAGCGAAACAAAAGGTTGCCCTTTCTTACTTAGCACCGTTTTCATATCCATTTTATCGTCAATATGGCTATGAACAAACATTTGAACAAGCAGAGTATACAATTAAAACGGAAGATTGGCCACGTGTTAAACGAGTTCCAGGTACCATTAAACGAGTTTCTTGGGCTGACGGTAAAGAGGTCATTAAAGACGTATACCTTGAAAATCAAAGAGCGCACTCTGGTGGTGTGATCCGTGAAACTTGGTGGCTGGATTATACGCTGAATCGTGCAAGTAAACCAAATAATCAAGCGATTTATTATTCGTCAGAAGGGAAAGCGGAAGGCTATGTGATTTATCGGATAGCTGCTGGCACCTTTGAAATCGTAGAATGGAACTATTTAACTAATACAGCTTTTAAAGCTTTAGCTGGGTTTATTGGCTCACATAGTGGTTCCGTTCAATCGTTCCATTGGATTAATGGTTTTGCTGGAAAAGATTTAAATGATTTAATGCCAACGCCAGCAGCTTCTGTAAAAATTTTACCTTACATGATGGCACGAATCGTTGAGTTACAAACATTTCTGGAAAAGTATCCATTTCAATCAGGAGAAAAAGAAACGTATTCTTTAGAGATTGAAGATTCCTATGGGCCATGGAATGAAGGCATTTGGACAATAACAATTGACGAACAAGGAAAAGCGACAGTGACTAAAGGTGCTGTGGAAAAGGAAGGGACTGCTGCTTTGAAAGCAGATATCCAAACGTGGACGCAACTATTCTTGGGCTATCGTTCAGCAGAAACGTTATCTTTTTATGAACGCTTGCAAGGAGACGCAACGACAGTTCAACGTTTAGGCCAACGTTTAGTCAAAGGCATGCCAATTTTAGAAGATTATTTTTAAAAGTGTGTTTATTCGCAAAAAATGACAGAACCTACTATAATAAAAATGTAAAAAGAATTATTTTAGAAAGGTGATGGGGACAATGGCGAAAACGAAACAAGAAAAAGTTGCACGCAATAATAAAATTGGGCAATATATAGCTATTGCGACAGGACTTTATTATTTAGGAAAAATGATTCTTGATCGGCGGCAAAAAAATAATAGATAAAAGAACGACGTGTTTCACTGAAAGAAAGTATCTCGCATAATTGTTTATGCGGGATACTTTCTTTTTGTCTATTGACAGATGTAGTGAAGACTTCTAAAATTAAAACAGATTGTTCTCGTAGTATCGTAGGGTAAACCTGTTACATATACTAGAAACCTTATTTACGTAGGGTTTCTAGCTTTTTTGTTTACTGTAAATTAGTAAAGGTCTGTGCATTTGTCTGTGCATAGATTAAAAACCTAGAAAATTAGCGAATTTATCTGCTGTTTTTTCTTTTTCTTCAGGCATGACATGAGAATATATTTCAAGAGTGATTTTCACATCTTTATGCCCAAGTCTTTCGCTTACTTCTTTTACTGGAATACCAGCTTGCAATAACAAACTGGCATGTGTATGCCTAAAGTGATGTGGTGTAATTCTTGGTAACTTATACTTTTTTATTAGGTAGTTCAGCCAATCGTTAACTACTTGTGGATAATACAACTCATTGCGGTCGTTAGTGAAAATATATTGTTCTTCGCTAGATGTATTAAAACCCATTTGAAAATAATCGCTTCGTTGGATTGTACGCCATTTTGACATGATTTTAACTGTTTCATTGTCTAAGCTGATAGATCGTGTACTAGATGATGTTTTAGGTGTTTGAATCAGAATATTGTTGTATTCATCTAGCGCAAGTGTTTTTCCAATTGTTACACCTTTTTTCAGTGTATCTAAGTCTTTCCATTGTAAGGATAAAATTTCACTTTTTCGGCAACCAGTGAAGGCTAATAGTCTAAAAAATGCTAACTGTTTAAAGTTACCGTATTGTTTTAGACAATCAAAAAAATGTGTTAGTTCTTGTTTGGTATAATACTGTAATTTTTCTTCTTCTTCTTGGCGTTTAGGGACTATGGTCTTACTCATTGGGTTGTTATTCATTAGTTCCATAGATTCGCCATATCGCATGATTTGAGATGCTGTTTTGCGGAAGTAGGTATATTGTTTATAGCCTTGGTTGAACCACTTATTAACTAGGTCTTGGCATTGGATTACTGTTATTTCATCAAGCTTACATTCGCCAATATAAGGTAAGACATGCCTTTCTATAAATCGTCTATTAAGGGCGATTGTAGAGGGTTTAACGTTTAGCCGTTGCTGTGCCAACCATTTTTCGTAAAGCTGCTTAAACGTAAAAACAGAAGGTTTATTATCCAATCCATTTTCTTCTATCTCTTTTAGAATGTCAGCAAGCGCAATCTGTGCTTGTTTTTTTGTTTTGAATCCTTGTCGCTTACGATAAACGTTTTTACCAGTTTTAGGGTGACGTCCTACATAAGCATTGAACATATAGGCGGTTGTACCGTCTTTTTTTGTATATTTGTTAATTTGTGTCATTGTTTTTTCTCCTATCTACCACCACGCCAATAGTATGTAGATGTTAGGGGAGAGATGTTATTTATTTTTTTTAATCAATTCATTAGTTTTTTGAATAATAAATTTTTTAACATCTTCAGGTAATTTTAATTTATCTAAAGAGTATTTTTTGCGCTGTTTAGGAATATCTATATAACCATACACATCTTTAGGCGCTAAAATAATAGTTTGTTTTACGTTGCTAGATTTATCAGGATATTTTTGTTTTAGTTCTAAAATTTTATCTCGAGCTTCTTTTAAAATTATATTTATTTCAGATTGTAAAGTATCATCAACTGCGGCTTCATAATCGTATGTTGTTAATGTAGAATACCTTTCAGATAAACTTGTTAATGCGTCAGTAAGCTCACTTGGAATACTTGTAGATTTCTCGGAAATAATACTGGATAAATCCACCTCAATTATTTCGCTTGTGTGATTATATCTATCAATGTCTATATCTTTAGGGAGATTGTTTACTGCATATTCAATTAAATTATGATTTGTTTTAGCTGTAGCTATATACATTAACACGATTGATGAATATAAGTTAATCCGTCTGATCTCGTTTAAGAGTTTAGGATTTTTAGGATTGGGATGATCGTTTATAAATTTATTGACAATAGTTTTTAAAGTTATGTCAAGGTTCTCATTATTAAAATAATTAAATGCTTTTTCGGCATATTTTTCTAACGGCATATTTGGTGCCCATTCTTTTGTTTCTAAAATATCCAAAAAAATTTTCCGACTGATTTCGAGCTCTTTTTCTGCATCAAACCTAAGTTCACTAAAACCAATTAAATATCCGACAGACACGTCAAAAAAATCCGATATTTTTTCCCATGTTTCTAAACTAGGATTGCTATCACCATTCTCATACCTACTAAGGGTAGATCGAGGTATTTTGAGTTCGTCACTTAATTCATTTAGGGTGATGTTTTTTTCTTTTCTAAGTTTTTTTAATCTATTCATATAAAAAACCCTTTCTCGACAAGTACTATTTCATAGCTAGAATACATTAAAATTGACAGAAAATCAATATATTTCCCAAAAAATGAGAAAAAAGCTTGACTTCCCAAAAAGTGGGAAATATAATAAAAGTACAATATCCCAAAAAATGGGAAAAGAGAGAATGGAGTGAGAATATGTTTGATTTAGATTTAGAAATGATTGCCAAACTACGTGAGCGCCGAGCGAGAAAAAACATTACTTTAGAAAAGGCATCTCATGAAATTGGTATTTCATCTAAAACGCTAGGACAGATTGAAAATGAAAAAATCTTGTCTGTGCGTAAAACAGTCTACAAAAAACTAGTTGACTGGCTGGTAAATGAAAAAATTTATAAGGAGGGTTAACTAATGGAACAAGTCGAAACATCGCCTTTTGTTGTTGAGGTATCGCATACGCTTAATAAAAAGCAATTGAATGCAATTAGTAAACAAGTGTATGAAACGACGCTAGAGGCGATAGAAAAAGCCAGAAAAGATAGTGAACTAGATAATGATCTAATCTACACAAGAGTAGGAGTAAGAAGGTTTTTAAATAATTGTTCCGAAGCATATTTAGATGAATTGTTGGCAAAAGGGTTGCCAACAGGAAGGACATTGTCAGAGCGTAAACAGGTTTTTTCAAAACGTCAGATGACCGCTTGGCTTCTAGAAAATGATTTATAAAATCCACCATGCCAATAGAGAAGTCATAGTTTCACATAGTCAAATGTCAGTCGCAAATGGTTTTAAAATATAGGAGGTAAAGCAATATTTAAATTAGTATGGGTACCTAAGAAGTACAAAAATTTTTCGATTAGTAAAATTGTTGAAGAAGCAGAGATGACTTTGAAAGAGTGTAAAGAATCCGAAAGAAGAAATGCTGAACTTTATGCAGATTTGTTGATTCTTCAAAATAAAATAGCGAACTTATCAGAAGAACAAGCAAGAAAGAATTTATCAATTTTAATTCCATGGCTTTAAAATCAACTTCAAAGCTTGAAGGAAACGGAGTAAAACCTATGAATAGAGAAAAGAAAAAAAGCCTTTGCTGTCAAAATTCTTGGCGGAATTCAGCAAAAGGCAGTAACGTAGGGAACTTCCCTATAATTCTTTTCTCTCATTCTATCACATATAGACAGGAGATTAAAAGAAAATGAGTAAAAAAATTAATTTATTATTGATCGCTTTTCTTATAGGAGGCGGAGCAACTGTTTTACCTATGATTTTTAAGCTAGCAGTATTTACAAGTGCTTTAGTAGTGCTGTTTATGAATTATGATGAACATATTTTTCAATTAAACAAAGGAGGGCGCAACAATGTTGGAAAAAGACGAGTTTAAACAATTTATAAAAGATTCTTTATTATCAATAAAAAATAGTTCTGACGAGGAGAAAAAGATTACTATTGAGTTTTTTAGAAAAAAAGCTGCAGAGGCACCAACCAAAGGAACGAGAAATTTTTGTTTACGTGTGGTTGACTTTACCACGCTGTCGTTAACTGAAAATAAGATTAGTGTGGTGGTAGATAATGAGTAAAAAATATAGTGATGTTGCGATTAGCTATGCTAAGAACAATTGTAAGGTTTTTCCACTCACACCTTTTACCAAGATACCATTAAAAGGTACTAGGGGAAGTAAAGAAGCCACAACAGATATTGAACAAATAAAAAAATGGTGGAATCAAACACCGAATGCCAATATTGGTTTAGTGACAGATCGTTTTTTAGTTTTAGACATTGATGTTCATGACAAAGAAAATAATGGGTATGAAAGCTTAGAAACGCTGAAAAATACGTTTGGAGAGCTTCCTGATACTTCAATAGTACAAACCGCAAATAATGGCTTGCATATCTATTTATTAAAACCGCGAGGCGTACAATTGCCACAAAAAATTGCATTTATGAAAGGGATAGATGTGAAAGCACATCCGAATAATTATGTCGTAGCGCCACCTAGTGAAGTAAAACGGTTAGATGGTACGCTTGGAAAATATGAAATGAAAGAAAAATTCCCTATAGCTGAAAGTCCAAAATGGTTGATTGATTTTATTTTACGCCATGAACCTAAGCAGTCTAAAGCTACTAAAATAGATGCTCACCTTTCTAACCGATACAGAACTAAAACGACTGATTTGTTAGAACGGTTAGTTTTAGGCGCAACCACAGGGGCTAGAAACGACACAATCGCTCGTACGACAGGGCAACTATTGGCTTATGGTGTGAAAATTCCATTAGCTTGGGAATTAATCCAGTTTATGAACGGAAATTTTGATGAGCCATTAGCTCAACGTGAATTGGAGAGTACATTTCTAAGCATTTGTAAAAGGGAGTTGAAAATTAGTTGAGTATTGAAAAAGAATTAGAGGAACTAGAAAAAGTACGAGCTGAAACAAAGAAAAAAGCGCCACCTAAGACAATGAAGGAATTAAATCTTCTTTTAGCTGAACTAGGTGAAAATTGGCGTTTGGCAAATGCAACAACCGATAAGAAGACAGGGGATATAACTAAAATACCCGATGTACCACCGAGACAGGTCGCAAATATCTTAAAAGCTAACTGCACGTTTATTCTAATTGGTGAGGATAATCCAGAATTATCACCTTTAGCGGTGTATGACCTCGATAATGGTATCTATCAAAAAGGCACACGTTTTATTTATCGTTTGTGCATGCAAGTTCAATACAATTTAACAGAGTACCAGTGTAAAACGATTATTCATTATTTGACAGTTGAAAGTGAAGAACGAGAACGGACAACCGATAAAAATTTAATTGTAGTAAAAAACGGTGTTTATCATCGAAAAAAACATAAACTTCTACCTTTTAGCAGTAAGTATGTATTTGTCAATAAAATTGATACGAACTATATTCCAAATGCGAAGGAACCAGATTTTAAAGACTGGAATTTTAGCGAATGGATTAAAGAATTATCAGATGGAAACGCAAGTAAAGAAAAATTATTATGGCAATTGTTTGCGGTCACGATAAATGCGAATTATATTTCTGAAGTAGCTGTTTTCTTTTACAGTGAACAAGGGAGAACAGGGAAATCAACTTTTCAACAATTATTGATTAATTTAGTAGGTAAACAAAATGCTTCAAGTCTAAAAATAAAAGAGTTTGAAAGTGATTTTAAGCTTGCTAGTGCTTATGGGCATTCTTTAATTGTCGGTGATGATAACAATCCTAAAGATTTTAACGGAACAAGCGAAAATTTTAAAAGTGTGATTACCGGAGATACCGTTTTATTGAATCCAAAAGGGAGAGAACCATTTTCTACGATATTAACGCCTTTTGTTGTTCAATCAATGAACGGATTACCTCGATTTAAAGATATAACCGATGGTCTACAGCGACGATTGAGAATAATTTTATTTAATCACAGTTATAAAGGCGAAAAAAACAATCGCAATATCAAAGAAAAGTATATTCATGATAAAAGGTTGTTAGAATTCATCTTATCTAAAGTGATTGATATGGATTTTGTTGAAATTGAAGATACAGCAGAAAGCCAAGAAGCTATCCATGAGTTAATTTTAGAGAACAGCGCAGTATTAGCGTTCTATGATGATCTTTTTCAAGAATTAGAAAGTGAACGCTTGCCTGTGAAATTTTTATTTAAATTATTTCAAGCATGGAGCGATTACGAAAATCAACCAACACAAATGAAACAAAATACGTTTACTAAAGAGATTAAAGGAATTGCAGAAAAAAACGGGTGGCTATATAGTCGAAAAAATCTAGCCCCATTATCTTTTTTCAATCAACGTGATATGGCTCGTTTAGAATCTTTAGACATTCATTATCGATACAGTTTTAGCGTTGATACAACAAAAACGCAGCCACTTATAGAAAAGCGACAAACCGACAAAATGAATAAAAACCGACAATAGGAAAATACAAATTGTCGGTCGCTATAACCATTGATATAACAGTGTTTTTATAATTAAAACCGACAAACCGACAATATTTTAATAAATTATAGATAAATAAAAAAGTTACTTACATTATCTATAAAAATAAATATATAAATAATTTGGCAAAACTTTGTCGGTTTGTCGGCTAAAATTGATGAGCCTTAGAGTCACAATGGATAGAGAAACCGACATGTCATTTTTTTAATTGTCGGCACCGACAATTTATTTGTCGGTTTTCTAAAAAAAGCGTAAAAGAGGTGGAAAATCATTAATAGAAAAACATCAGTTGTTGCCATTGAGAGCGAATTAGAAGAAATACGGTTGTCTGTAGAGATTAATCAACGGATATTAGGTAGACAATCCGAAAAAGAGAAGAACGTCCTTAAGAAATCCATTCAAGAATTGAATCAGCGAGTAGAGCAACTTGAAAAAGAACGTGAGGAAATTATTGAACTCATTGATAAGTTCAGCGGTTTGAATCAAAAGATTTTAAAATTGAAATATGTGGAAGGCTTAACGTTAGAATCGATTGCTGATGAAACAGGCTATAGTTATCAATACATTAAGAACAAACACGCGGAAATAATGCGTATCATAGAGTTTCAAGAAAAATTTGAGGAGGAGTAATATGTTCAAAACAAAAATTATTTCAGAACCTAGCGAAAGAAAGCTGCAGGAGCAGATTAATAATTTTTTTGAAGAGGAAGAAATTGAATCCATTAAAAGTACCCACTTTATTTATGCCGATAATGAATATACCTATTGTGTCACCTATAAACCTTTAGAAGACGAATTGCTAGGGTATTAATTAAATGGATCCTTTGTACAAAAGAAAAAAAGATTATTTATACAGATATCGTAATTGGAGTGTTCGATTAAGTGTATTGAAAAATAAGCTGAGTACTGAAGAACAAGGAACTGATAACTTTCAAGAAATTCAAGAACGAATAAAAAGGATACAGTTAAACAAAAATAGAGCAAAAAAAGAAATCTTAAGCCACCTTAAGCAAGTAAAGGGAAAGAAAAGCTATGAAGTATTGTATTTGCATTTTATTAAGTTGTACTCATTAAAAAAACTTTCAGAAAAGTTAAATTGCCAATATACATGTATAGTTCACCGATTTAATGCAGGAATTAAAAAATAAAAATACCATCTATAGAAAAGGAGGCAAAACAATGCGACAAGTAGAGCTTAGAGGGATTGTTTTAAAGATATTAAAACAAGGAATTCACCAAACAATCGTTATATTTAAAGATAACCATGCGGGAAACGTCATATTAGCTGTTAATCGAACACATAAATTATTTTACGAAATTAGAGAAAATATGGTTTTATCTTTGTTGGTGTCAATAAACGGATTTACAGATAAACAAAGAAAAGTTCGTAATGGACTAAGTATAGAAAGCTATGAAATTCTAAATATTGAAGCAGATTAAACAATTAAAAAAATATTGAAAGAGGGCAAACACTATGCTAAATGTACCGACTATTAAAGAAATGAAAGAAATTGAACAACGCAAAATGAATCTTATTCAAGAATGTAAACAAGAATGTATGAATCTAGAAAATCAAATTAATCTTTTAACGAAAGAGCATAACACCTCTGTATTGAGTGCTTTAAAGCCAAAACGTTTATTTAGTAAAAAAAGGACGACTGAAAGTATTGAAGCCGAATTAACGCAATTACGTGCGCAATTGAAGGTGCATCAGGAAAAATTGACAATTTTAAAAAATTCATCTGTAAAAAATGAGGTTTCGTTAGATAAAATCATTCAAGAAATGGAACAGGCAAGAAACGAGCAGCTAAAAGAACTACAAACTATCCAAAAAGAAGCGGAAAAGCATTACAACCAGTACACTTCAAAAGCCGAAGAGTATACTCGCTTAGTTAAACAAGTGAATAATGAAATTTCTACCACAAATATGTATCTGGAAAGAGTCTTCAATGATGATGTATTGTATCGTAATGGGTGTTATTGGGATGAAACAGGAAAGCGTGTAGACAGAGAAAGAGTAGGAATTCATACAATTACTGAAAACAACAAATTAATGAAAAAGGAAGGTATTTAACTATGGCAACGATTGAACAAATGATTGGAAAAAAAAGAGCAAGAGAATTTCGTACTGCTTCTAAAGTAAATTCTTTTCAGCAAAATTCAAAGAAATTAACGGATATTAAGCGAAAGCAAGTACTACAAAAAATTAAGCGTGCAATGGATACAGAAAAACAGCCCAAAAGAAAAAATACAAAAAAGAAGGTGAGAAAAATGAATCAAGAAAAACAAAGTTTAAGAGGACTAGCAAATTATTTAACAGGGAACTTGTCTATTGATGAAGTAAGAAGTCTAGGTGTCGTTGTAAATAACGGAAAGGTATTACTAACAAAAAAACTTTCCCAACAAATTATTTCATATGCACAAGAAAATAACCCAGTTCGTAAGTTAGGGCAGGTATACAGACAAAAAGGTAAAAAAGGGATTTCTATGCTCGTTCAAAAAGCAGAAGCAAATATCGTATTAACAGAAAGAGATGAAACGAATCAAACACCAGAAACAGATACATCTGTAGAAGTAGTATGGTTAGAACCTATTGAAATTGATGGCATGGCTAAGTTTACGCATAAATTAGAAAACATGTCAGATTTTGATATTGAAAAGATTTTAGTAGAAGAATTAGGAAAAGCGATTGTTAGAAAAGAAGTGGACTGGTTTATTCACTCATCTGATAATTCTTATTCATTAAATAGTAAGGGGATTACTTTTGTGCCTGCCACGTTAACAGGCAGTCTCTATAAGTATTTAGTAGAGGCGAAGAATGCTTTACCTACCCCAATGCGTAAGAAAGCCACCTGGCTCATTAATCGGGCTGCACAAACGCAAGTAGAATCTTTATTAGACGAAAGTGGAAATCCAATATTTAAAGAATCTGGAAATAATGATTTTGCATTTAAACTATTCAATTATCCTGTTGAAGTAACAGATCAGATTGATGAAAAGGATCCAGCAGTTCCAGTCATGTACTTTGGAGATTTTTCTTATTTCCATATTCAAGATGTTTTAGAAACTATTGAGGTAGAGAGATTAAATGAGTTGTTTACAAAAGAAAATAAGATTGGTGTTTCTGTCTATGAAATTACAGATGGGAAATTAATCTTTGGTCCATTTGAAACTGCAATGTTCAAATTGAATACGAAACAATTTTTATAATCCCGCAGATTATTTTTAAGCCCCCCTCTGAAATTAATTTAAATTTTTTTTCATGGGGATAGGGTAGGGGGACCTCTTTAGACACCTACAGAGCATTTTCAAAAAAAGAAAGGGGGGTAAAAATGGCTGGACGTAAAAGTAAGAAACAAAAAATCCTAGATGAAGCCTTAGAACATAAGGATTTTGAGCGAAAACGTATCATAGAAATATTAAAATCATTAGGAAAGTTCACGCCTGCTTTGAACCCTTTGATTGAAATGTATCTGGATGCGTGTGAAGTCTATCATATCAAGTATTTAGAGTGGAAAGACAGTGGTTTTAAATCCACAAAAGTTCACACAAACAAAAACAATTCAAGAAACGAAATTAAGCATCCTTTGGCCCAACAAGTTGAAGTTTGGAGTGAGAAAAAAACTAAGTTGTTAAACCAACTAGGGCTTGATATGAAAAGCGGTGGCCTTGATTATGTTGATCCTTTAGCAAGTGAAAATGCTAAGAAAAAAGAAGAAGCTAAAAAAGATGAACCAACGACCAATAATCGTTTGGTTGAATTTAGAAAAATGCGTGGTGGTCAATCATGATTGATATGACTGTCAATTATGCTGATAAATTTGCTAAGTCGGTTCGCAGGCACAAAGAACGGTATCCTAAATCAATCCATTTAGCAGTTAAACGATATAACAAGTGGAAGAAACGGAAAGATATTTTCTTTGATCAATATATTAACGGCAGTCCAATCTATCTAACAGCGGAACGAAACTGTATCAGCGAAGAATTAGTAAAAAAAACAGTCAAGAATAATAATGATTTAATTTGCATTAAAACTAGAAGTAATAGTAAAAAAAATTATGTGAGTCTTTGAAGGGGGGTGAAATATTTGAATAAATCAATAGTTGCACTAAAAAACTTAGAACAATACATCTATAAATCGAATATGATTTGGAAACAAAGATGGATCACATGTTTTTCTACAAATCAGCATAGCACTATTATTGAGCAAAGTATGAACGATGGTATTGAAGAACTCGCAACATTACAGAACAGGATCAAGCACAATTTAAAAGATGTTAGAGGGAAAGAGATGCTTATCATTTCGAGTAAATTAATAAAAATTATTGAACTTCGTATTAAAGCAATGCAGATAGTTGTAGAAAATATCAGTATATACGAAATAGGCGACGAAAAAAAATTTAATGATCTAACTGAACGCATAAGTAAAGTTCTTAATGAGAGTGAATTAATTGCCCAAAACATTAAATTAATTATAAGAGGAAGGTGAGAATATGAGTGAGAAAATTTCTGACGTAGTCTTGCGATTCAAAACTAACGGCGAAGTATCTTATACAAAAACTATTAAAGCTATCAATAAAGAAATGAATATATCGGCTGCAGAATATAAAAATCAATTGGGCGCGATGGATAAAAATGCTACTCAAACAGAAAAATTAACTGCTACAAAGCAGAAATTAGAGAAGCAGTTAGAACTAGCTTCTACGCGATCTCAAATGTTGAGAGAAGAATTTGAAAAGTCTGTAGCAGAAACTGGAAGGTATTCTGACGAATCTCAAAAACTATACAAACAATTACTTGATTCTGAATCAGGGGAACAAAGTTTGAAAACTTCTTTAGAATCTACGAACAAAGAACTAAAGAAACAAGGTGATATTTCTGTTGAAACAGCAAAAAAAATTCAAACAATTGAAAAAGCTGGTGAAAAGATAAAAGGAGTCGGTACTAAATTATCAGTAGGAATCACAGCACCTATCATGGCTGCAAAAGCGGCATCAGTTAAAGCATATGAGGATATGAGAGCTTCTCAAGCGAAACTAATTAACCAAACTGGTAAGACTGGTGAAGAAGCTGACAAGCTAAAAGAGTCCCTTAGAAACTTGTATAGAAACAGTGCGAAGAGCTCTGGAGAACTAGCGGATGCCTTGGGAACCGTAACGCAACGGTTTGACGTAAGTGGAAAAGCAGCAGAAGATATGACAACAAAGTTCTTGACTTTCGCCCGTGTAAACGATGTGGATGCACCGAACGCAATTGAGAAAGTATCTCGTGCAATGGGAGACGCTGGTATTGAAACAAATAAATATGGCGAAGTATTAGATTTATTAACAGTCGCTAGTAAAAAATCTGGTATTGAAGTTGATAAACTCGCTGAGAACTTAACTAAATATGGTGCTCCGATGAGGGCTTTAGGATTTGATACAAAATCAGCTATTGCAATTTTTGCTACTTGGGAGAAAGCAGGTGTAAATACTGAAACAGCTTTTGCCGGTATGAAAAAAGCAATTGGTACGTGGGCTAAAGAAGGAAAAGTTCCCCTAGAAGAATTCCCAAAAGCTATGAAGAAGATAGAAGAATCTACTAATCCAGCAGCTGATGCTGCCGAAATTTTTGGAACAAAAGCTGGTAACGATTTAGGAGATGCTATTAAAGGTGGTCGTTTTAACGTTGAAGAAATGACGAAAGCATTAGATCAAGCTGGTGGTAAATTAGATGAAATTGGCGGTGAATCTGGTAATCCGATGTCTAAAATGATTTTAGCACAGCATAAACTTAACGATGCATTGATACCTTTTGGACAGATTATTATCGAAGCAATGGTACCAGCTGTGCAAAAACTTGCTGAATTCATGGGAAAAATGAATGAAAAACTAAACGGAATGGATGAAGGTACGAGAAAAACTGTCGTAGTAATTGGTTTACTACTTGCAGCTATTGGTCCAGTGCTAGTTGTTTTGGGAAGTTTTGCCAGTTCAATTAGTGGTTTAATTCCTGTGATAGCATTTTTAGCTTCGCCTATTGGAATAGTGATTGCTGCACTAGCTGCTTTTGTTGCTGGAATTGTGATTGCTTACAACAAAGTAGACTGGTTTAGAGATTTTATCAATACGTCCTTCAATGTGATCAAAGATATAGTGGTTGGTGTATTCAAAGTTTTAGCAGATACGACAAAGTCTACTTTTGATTTCATCACAGGCTTTATTGGCGGCGCTATGGATGGTGCTGTAAAAATCATTAGTGATTACGTCAACGCGATTACAAGAATTTTTGGCGGCATCATAGATTTCGTTACAGGAGTGTTTACAGGTGATTGGTCAAGAGCGTGGCAAGGTATTGTTGATATTTTCGGTGGTATTTTCGATGGGATTGTTGCAGTAGCTAAAGCCCCAATCAATGCCATGATTACTCTAATCAATGGTTTTTTAGGTGGTTTAAACAATATCAAAATACCAAAATGGGTACCTGGCGTTGGTGGCAAAGGATTTAGCATTGCGAAAATTCCATATCTTGCTGAAGGCGGTCATATGATTAATGGACAAGCAATCGTTGGCGAAGCTGGTCCTGAATTATTAACAGCAAAAAATGGCAAGACTACAGTCACACCACTTTCACAAGACGAAAAAGCTCGTGGAATTGGCGGTGCTTTGGATCAAGGCAAGACAATCGAACAACATGTTTATTTTGGCCAAGTGGATGCAAATAATCCAAGTGAGTTAGATCGATTAAACAGAAAGATTTATAAAGCGGCTCAACAAGCAAATGCAGCACTGGCACTTGTTTAAACAGTGAAATGTTTTAATGGTAAAAGTAATCTAAAGTATTGCATGTTATAAAAAGCAAGAGGTAGCTAAATAGTCGGCTACCTCTTAAACTAGAATTAATAATTATAGCTTTTTAAATACTGCATTAAAATCATCTGATGTTTGAAATAATGTGAATGTTGATTGGTTAAATATTCCAATCGTAACACGTCCATTTTGGGCGTGTTTTTTTATAATTTTGTTCTAAGCTCTATGTAAAATACTATTGGCGTGGTGATTTTGTCTGTGCAAAGGTCTGTGCTTCTAGTAAAAACTATGTGTATTTAATGGAATAAGCTAGGTTGCAAAATCCTATTGTATCAAGTAAAATGAGACTATGTGTTGTTAATAAAACAACGTACTTTGTTCTCGTAGCTCAGTAGGATAGAGCAACCGCCTCCTAAGCGGTAGGTCGCTGGTTCAATTCCAGTCGGGAACGTAAAAAGGCAAGTAAATTTAGGGGGGAAGACAGATGGCGATTACTATAAATATTTATTATAGTGGGACAAATGGAGGTGCAAGAGAATTTGCCAAAGAAATGATTGCCAGCGGAATTGTAGAGGTGATTCGTGCAGAAAAAGGGAATAGTCGCTATGAATACTTTTTTCCAATGGACGATGAAGAAACAGTTCTGCTGATTGATAGTTGGACAGATCAGGAAGCATTAGACAAACACCACGCTTCTCCAATGATGACCCGTATTACGGAACGTAGAGAAAAATATGATTTGCATATGAAAGTAGAAAGATATGTATCAGATGTAACAGACCCCTTGACAAAAGATGCCGCGTTTATAAGAAAATAACCAGAGTACAATCATTGATCTTAAAATTTAGTGCTAGGAACATCAAGCGTTTCGACTGATGTTCCTAGCACTTTTTATCTTGTAAGGATGAATCATTTGTTACACACGTTAAATTAAAGAAGGACCATTTGTTCTTCAGTCACAGCCGGTTCGGTTAAAATTTTGGCTTGGGCAGCTGCGAGTTTCGCAATAGGTACCCGATAAGGTGAGCAAGAGATGTAGTTTAGGCCAAGTGTTTGGAAAAACGTGATGGATTGCGGATCACCTCCGACTTCTCCACATACGCCAATACTCATGTTTGGTTTAGTGCGACGCGCTTTCTCTACAGCTAATTGAATCAGTTGACCAACACCTGTTTGATCTAATGATTGAAACGGATCTTGGGTAATGATTTTCTTTTCCCGATACGTATTAATGAATTTACCGATATCATCACGAGAAAAACCATAGGTCATTTGTGTTAAATCATTTGTTCCAAAGCTGAAAAAGTCTGCTTCTTCTGCTAACTGATCCGCAATCAGACAAGCTCTAGGTAGTTCAATCATTGTCCCGATTTCGTAAGGGAAAGGAGTCATTTTATGTTCTTCAAAGAGACCGTCAATCGTTTCTTTTAAAATGCGTTTGAGATAGAGAAGTTCTTCTTTTTCGGCGATTAGAGGAATCATCACTTCTGGATAAACAGTAATTCCTTCTTTGACTAATCGAATGGCACTAGTAAATAAGGCTGTAACTTGCATTTTGTATATTTGTGGTTGGGTCACACCTAAGCGACAACCACGATGGCCCAACATTGGATTGGTTTCTTGTAACCGTTCAATTTGTTTGGCGATGGTCACCGGGAACCGTTGTAGTTGCTTCGCCAATAATTGAATATCATTCTTTTCATGAGGTAAAAACTCATGCATCGGCGGATCTAACAAGCGGACCACCATGGGCTTGTCTTGAACTACTTTCAGCATTTGATAAAAGTCTTCCTGTTGAAAATGAAGAAGTTGCTCCAACGCATAGGTTGCTTCCTTTTCAGACTCGGCTAAAATCAGGCGACGCATTTCCAAGACACGCTCTTCACCGAAAAACATATGCTCTGTTCGCGCTAAACCAATCCCCGCTGCGCCAAAACGGATAGCAGTCTCTAAATCTTGTGTAGTTTCTGCATTGGCACGAACAGTTAAATCAGCATACGCATCTGCCCAAGACAAGAGCTCTTGAAGGTCATCGTTATTATCAGCAGAAATTGTAGGAATTTCGCCAAGATAAATTTCCCCCGTTGAGCCATCGACGGAAATGATTGTTCCTTCTAAGATGACCTGTGGCCCGCAGTGTAGTTGTTTGGTTTCTTCATTGACGGTTAAACTTTCACAACCAGTCACACAGCAAGTTCCCATTCCTCGTGCGACCACAGCGGCATGAGAAGTCATTCCGCCACGACTGGTCACAATTGCTTCGCTTACAACCATGCCTTCAATATCTTCTGGTGAAGTTTCTTGACGAACAAGAATGACTTTCTTTCCTAGATTGGTCAGTTCTTTGGCTTTTTCTGCTGTAAAAACAATTTGGCCACTTGCTGCACCAGGACTAGCAGGAAGTCCCATAGCTAAACGTTCCATGTGTTGTCGTTTCTCTTGATCAAACACGGGATGAATTAATTGATCAATCGTATCAGGTGTCACACGCAACATTGCTTCTTGTTTAGTAATACGATTTTCTTTGGCTAAGTCTAAAGCAATTTTAACCGTAGCTGCGGCGGTTCGTTTCCCGTTTCTTGTTTGTAAAATATATAATTTTTCATTTTCAATGGTAAATTCAATATCTTGCATGTCACGATAATGATATTCTAAAAGTTCTGCGTAATGGCGAAAATCTTGATAAACTTTTGGCATAGTCAAACGTAAACGACGAATGGGTTCTGGCGTCTGAATACCAGCCACTACATCTTCTCCTTGCGCGTTCAAAAGAAACTCTCCAAACAATTGATTTTCCCCTGTGACCGGATTTCTAGTGAAAACAACGCCAGTGCCACTGTCTAGTCCACGATTGCCGAAAACCATTTCTTGAATGTTGACAGCTGTACCTAAATCATGTGCAATATGATGTAAGTTTCGATAAACCACCGCACGTTGATTATTCCATGAATCAAAAACAGCTTTGATTGCTTCAAAAAGTTGTGCGACAGGGTCTTGCGGGAAGACCACCTGATGTTGTTCAAAAACTTCTTGGTAGCGGACAATCAAGGCGAAATGATCTGCTTCTTGAAAAGCGGTAATTTTTTTGTTTAGCTCTTGTTCCAAGCGCTCTTTTTGTTGGTCAAATAATTCTTTGGGAATGTGATAGACGACGTCTCCAAACATTTGAATAAGTCGGCGATAACAGTCAAAAGCAAAACCAGGAGAGGTTAAGGTCGCAAATTTTTTCACACGTTGATCATTTAAACCTAAATTTAAAATAGTATCCATCATACCAGGCATCGAGAAGGCAGCACCGCTGCGAACGGAAACTAAGAGAATCTCATTGTCCGCGGTAAAAGATTTGCCTGTTTCAGTTTCTAGATTTTTAACCGCTTTCAAAATTTCTGATTGTAAGTGTTCTTCAAAGAAAGTAGCATCTGCCAAATAGTCCATACAGCAACGGGTTGTAATCGTGAATCCTTGTGGAATCGGCAAACCTAAGCGTGTCATTTCTGCCAAGTTCGCCCCTTTACCACCAAGAGTCTCTTTACCTTCATTGTGTGTTTCGTTAAAAGAATAAATAAACTTTTTCATGCGTGACCTCCGTTTAATATGTGTCTTATATGTTCAATAAACATCATAATTGACGGAAATAAGTTTGTCAATAGAAAAAGTTTCTTGTCAATATGTTGAAAAAACAATAAATATGTGTATAATTGTAAGCGAATGCACAATTTGTTTAAGAGGAATTGAGGAGGAAATGATGAAATTAAGTAAACGACAAGAGCAAATTATCGCTGTTGTAAAAGAGCATCAGCCAGTTAGTGGTGAACGCATTTCGGACATACTAGCCGTTTCACGTGCGACATTGCGTTCTGATTTGTCTTTTTTAACACTTTCAGGAATTTTAAAAGCAAGTCCGAAAGTTGGGTATACTTACGAAAGTGATAATATGGAGGCTTTTTTCTTTTTTGATGTTTTTCAAACAAAAGTTCAGGAGATCATGAGTCCACCATTGATGGTTGCCCAAGACACCTCAATTCGAGATGCGATTACCAACTTATTTATGTATGATGTCGGTTCTCTTTATGTCATGGATGAAGCAAAAGAATTATTAGGGGTTTTGTCACGAAAAGATTTATTACGGGCCTCTTTAAATACAAATATTGATGGCACACCTGTTGCTGTTTGTATGACAAGAGTGCCACATGTGAAAACCTGCACACCAGAATTTACTATTCTTGAAGCTGCTGACACTTTGCAAAAATACGAAGTGGATTCTTTGCCAGTCGTTGAAAAAGAAAATCCTAAAAAAGTTATTGGAAAAATTACGAAAACGAAAATTTTAACCTATATTACGCAACAAGCGAAAGAAGCCGCAAAAAATAGATAAGGGAGCTTAATTATGAAAAAAGAGATCATTGTTTATACTATTTCCGATTCACTTGGAGAAACATCACAAAAATTGTTAGCTGCAGCAAGCGCACAATATCCAGATATTTCTTTTCTTAATCGATACAATTTTTCTTTTGTCACAACAGAAGAAGAATTATTGGAGATTTTAAAAGATGCCTTAAAAGATAAAGCCTTAGTTGTCAGTACATTAGTCAGTAAACAACTAATCACAGCGGCGAAAGAATTTAGTGAACGAACAGGGTTGTTATATTTAGATTTAATGGCGCCATTTTTTGAATTAATTCAAGCGAAAGCCGGAGTAGATCCTATTGAAGAGCCTGGACGACGCCATCAACTAGATCGTGCTTACTTTGATAAAATCTCAGCGATTGAATTTGCTGTAAAATATGATGATGGCAAAAATCCTCAAGGGTTTCTTGATTCTGATATATTGTTGTTAGGCGTTTCGCGGACCTCAAAAACGCCAGTCAGTATGTATTTAGCAAATCAAGGCTACCGCGTTTCTAACTTACCATTAATTCCAGAAGTTCCATTGCCGCCAATTTTGGAAGAAATGGATCCACAAAAAATGATTGGTTTAGTTTGTTCGCCAGAAACATTAGGACAGATTCGTAGCAGTCGGTTGGCTTCCTTAGGTTTAGGTAATGAGACCAGTTATACCAATGTTGAACGGATTGAACAAGAATTAGCTTATGCCGAAGAAATTTTTGCGAAGTATGGTATCCCAGTGATTGATGTAACCGCAAAATCTGTCGAAGAAACAGCCTTTTTAATTAAAGAAAAACTAGATGAAAGAAATTAAAAAGCTTGGCAACCTCACTAAATTTCAGTGAAGTTGCCAAGCTTTTTATACTTAATTGGGCTTCTTTTTGTTAGTCAATATTTTTTTGATCGACAATGAGTAAAGCGATCATCACGTAGACAATCCAGCTACTTTTAGAATAAAGTGTATAGCGGGGTTGCCATTTGCTAGCAAATTTTTCCTTGTATTCGCGTAATCCTTGGAAGGAGTAGATTTCTGAACCAAATTCATAAATTAACGCAGCAATCCGTTCTTGAATAAAACTTTTTCTTGATTGACCAACGTTGGCTAACGGAGCCATCCCTAAATTGAAATAATGAATATTTTCTGTTTTCATATATTCAAATAAATGAATAAATAAGAAATCCATACTTCCAGAAGGGGCTTTTTCTTTATGGTGACGCATCAAGTCGATGGTACCAACTTCATTTGTGTAACTAGGAATGATATTAGCGAAAGAGACCATTTCTCCTTCGGCATTTCGGACAACAGCAATTGGGTTTCTTTGAAGATACGCTTCATCGAAAAATCCTAGTGAAAAGCCTTTTTCTTTTCGATTGTCTAACCAACTATCCGAAATAGCTTTTAATTCGTGCATTTGTTCGGCACTAAAAGGAGGTTGGAGTACGTCAAATGAATAGCCGGCTTTGGTAATTTTATTAAACACTGCGCGGGTACCTTTGAATTTTTTCCCAGACATCGTAAATGTTTCTAGATTAACTAAGGCTTCTTCGCCCATTTTGATAAATTCGTAGCCATATTCGTGTAGTAACATCACGCTGTCCTCATTGGTTTCGTAAAAGACGGGTACATAGCCGAAACGATCTGTTTCTTTAAGGAATGCATCAATCGCCGCAGGAAAATCTTCTTTGTTCCCAGAAGGGTTGCCCATCACAACGCATTTATTATTAATGGTGTTGAATTGTAAAAAGACAGTCGGTTCTTCTTTGGGATATAAGAAAACCTGTTTATCATGAAGAAAGACAAGTTCACTGTCAATATTCCCGCCATAAGTTGTTAAGATATTATGCAAGATACTATCTTCTGGAAACTCACCAACTTGGTGTTTTTTCCCTTGGAGGTAGCGAACAAATAGAAAGTTAAAACTCATAACTAAGAGGATAGCGATAAATCCTGACAACCAGATCCGTTCGGAAGGGAACAAGAAAAATTCCACAAAATGATGACGATGGTGTGGGAAGTTCGGTAAATTATAAACACCAATTACCAGGTATAACAAAGTCAACAAGCCAAAGATAAACCCATCTATCGTCATCCACTCCCAAGAGTAAACCAGTTGTTCACGGTACAATTCTGATTTTGAAAAAATAACGATAAATAATAAAATAGCTAAATAGAAAATGGAAAACATACTAAAGTCAACAACAAATGAATACAAGATAGCACCAATTAATAAAATAATCGTTGGATAATAGGCTCTTTTAACACGATCAGCAATCCCACGTCCCATAATTAATAATGCAAAGCCTAAAACAATACTCGGAATTTGAATAATAATATGAGAACGGAAGGGGTTAATATCTCTTAACCAATGCACTTGAGTGAAGGCTTCTGGAATAGTGGCTAGGAGCACCATCATGATTCCTGAAAAATAAAGTAAAACCACTTCCAGCTTGTGGGCAATTTCCAAAGTAATTTGTTTCAGCAATTGACGATAGTGAGTATCCAACTTTTGGCTTAAGTGTTTTGTAAAGAACAAACAGCCAATTAAGAAAGGGATAATATAATAGAATAAACGATAGAGCAATAACCACAAAACAATAATTTCACGATCGACACCTAAGTTGCTTAGTCCTAAAATCATCATGACATCAAAACTACCTAAAGCCCCTGGAATCATCGAAGCAATCCCAATAATCGAAGCTGCTACATATAAAGGAACAATATCAATTAAAGGAATCGGCACGTCCAATAAGTAACCAATACTAATAAAGGTAATTAAAACACCTGTCCATTCTAAAAACGAAGAAACAACTAAAGATAAGCGATTTTTTGCATCGAGGTTACCAAAGGAACTATTTTTTTGGAAATGTAAAATAAGATAAAGTAATGGGAAATAAAGACCGCCACCTAATAACCAAATCCAATATTGCTGTAAATAAGCCATCTTTGGATCAAACTGAACAAGGAAAAAGCAAAGAATACTATAAATAGATAGACCGGATAACACAAAAAGTAAAATATGGGTTAACGCAGGTAAAATTTTCTTTTCCTCTGTTTTATTTCCATAAAATTCAGAACGAAGTCCCATGCTGACCAAACCACCGAATCCACCAATATTATTGATGGTATTGACAATCCAGCTAGATTCAAGGAGTTCCCGTTTTGAGACTTTCAAGTTTAAAATGCGATTTAATGTTAAGTCATAATTTAGCATCGGAGTAACGGAAACTAAACCGATAACCATCATCAATAACAATTTCCATAGCGGAATCTCATCAAAAATCTGTTTTAACTGTTCAAATGAGATCGTTTTACCAATTGATAAAAGTTGGGCAACAACAATAATTGAGACCGCAATAACAAACAGTGTTTTTAGTAATCCTGTATGCGTTTTGATCCAATGAATAATTTGTTTCATTTAGACACCTTCATTTCCTTTAAGAATTTTTCGATTGTTTTATTAAAAATATCTGGTGAGTTTTTGGCAAATAAATGACCCTGTTTATTTACCAAGACCAATTTGCCAGCAGGAATGGCATCAGCAATCGCCCGTGAATGGGAAAGCGCAATTAAATCTCGGCTGCCAGTAATAACAAGAGTAGGACAGGGGATGTGTTCTAAATCTTGTTTTGTCAGTCCAGTATCTTCAAATAACAGAGCCACGATAGGGAGCCGTGCGCGCAATTTTTTTGAAAAAAAGGCGCCAATACGACAAAACCAATATTGAAAATAAGTGGCAATCGTTACATATTTTTTCAGACCAGACATGGTGACATTTCCAGAATTTAAGACGAGTTTGTTGACGAAATCAGGATATAAATGGGTAAAAACCATGGCAATATTTGCTCCGTCACTAAAGCCCAATAAATTAATTTTTGTTAAGTGTTCTTGTTGAATAATACCAGCTAAATCTTCTGCCAAAAGCGGAAAAGTTAATTGACTTTGTGTATTGGTGGAACGTCCATGTCCGCGGGTATCCACCGCAATAACTTGATACTCCTTGGAGAAATAAGAAATTTGATAATTAAAAAAAGTATGATCATTGCCATTACCATGAAGTAACACAAGGGGGTAATTTGTTTCTTTGCCAAAAATTTGATAAAAAATTTGACTGCCATCTATTGTTTGAAAATATTTTTCTATTGCCATTCTCCGTCACCTATCTCATCTATAATCAATCGAGTCCTCTCTCATTATAGAGTCTTTTGTCTTTTTTTTGTAATAAAAAACAGAAAATTTTCCGAACAGTTTTGTAAGGTGTTGTAATATAGTGTGATATAGTAGAAGATAGCCACCTAAAAATTAGGCTAGAGGAGGGGAAGTTGATGTCTTTAATCGTTTTAATTGGTGCCCAAGCTGTCGGGAAAATGACCGTTGGCAAGGCTTTAGAAAAGCAGTTAGATGCTAAATTACTATTTAATCATCAAACCATTGACTTATTTGCAAACTATCTTGGGTACACGGAACGTGCGTTTCAATTGTCTGATTCCGTTAGAAAGGAACTTTTTCATGCCTTTGTCAAAAATCCAGCCACAAATACAACAAAAAACATTATTTTTACAGTGGTGATTGCTTTTGATCAAGAACAGGATTTTCAATTTTTAGAAGAAATATCAGAAATTTTTCTTAATAAACATGAGGCCGTTTATTTCGTCGAACTCGTCTCTTCAACATCAATCCGCCTAGAACGAAATGTTCATCCAGAGCGGCTAGAGGCAAAACCTTCAAAACGCGATGTCGACTTTTCTCGAAAAGAATTACTCAATACCTTTAAAGAACATCGATTAGTAAGCCACGAAGGTGAACTAGAAAGTACATTTCCAAATGTAAAAATAACGAAAATAAATAATTCAAACATGACACCAGAAGAAGTAGCAACGAAGATAATTGCTACTTTTGGTTTGACATAATGTGAAAGGAACATCGGAATCAATGAAAAAGTTTTTTAAATATCTCGGTAGCTTGATGGTCCTTCTTCTAAGCATAGCTTTAATTTTGATAGGATATTTAACCTTCCGAGAGTTTCGACCACGAGCGGTTGAACCAGTTGCTATGAATAAACAATTTTCAGAACAAACCATCGAAAAACAGCAATCCATTTCTTTAGTCACGTATAACATAGGCTATGCTGGCCTAGGACAAACAGAAGATTTTTTTATGGACGGTGGCAAAACTGTCCAACCAGTTAATAAGGCAATGGTCCAACAGAATTTAACAGGCATTGAAGGAACTTTAAAAGAATTACCAGCGATGATTTACTTATTCCAAGAAGTCGATCGTCGCTCGCAACGTTCTTATGAAGTCAATCAAGAGGAAGAATTACAAAAACAGCTACAGCTGAACAGCGCATTTGCTTATAATTTTAAGGTAGATTATGTGCCCATTCCTTGGCCGCCGATTGGACGAGTAGAAAGTGGTTTATTAACATTATCAAATGAAAAAATAACAGAGGCTAAACGCATTGCTTTACCCAATCCCTTTCGTTGGCCCGTTAGCATTAGTAACTTAAAACGAGCGCTTCTAGAAACGCGCTTTCCAATTAAAGGCACAGACAAAGAATTAGTGGTTTTTAACTTACATTTGGAAGCCTATGACAATGGGGAAGGGAAGATTGCTCAAAGCAAAAAGTTAGCTGACGTATTATCCCAAGAATACGCTAAAGGAAACTATGTAATTGCTGGAGGTGACTTTAATCAAGTTTTCAAAGGCAGTCATCGATATCCTGACCTAGGGGAAGCTGGTTGGGCACCAGGAGAAATTGATCCTGCAGACTTACCTAAACATTTTTCACTTGCTTATGATGATCAACAACCGACTGTGAGGGTGCTTAATAAGCCTTACACTGGCTCTTATGAAACATCCCAAGTGTATGTAATTGATGGTTTTATTGTTTCTGATAATGTGGCTGTTCATAGCGTGAAAACAAAGGACGAACAATTTAAATATACAGATCACCAACCTGTGAAGATGGAAGTGGGGTTGAAATAGAAAAAGTACAAACGGTGCTTGTTGCTTGCACCGTTTGTACTTTTTATTTTACAGATAGCCTTTAGTAATAGAGTGAGTGGAATTTAGCATATTTGCTGGCGTTCCTGTAAAAAGAAGCTGTCCGCCATTTTCTCCACCTTCGGGACCTAGTTCAATCAACCAGTCGGCACTTTTAATCACGTCAATGTGATGTTCTAATAAAATTAAGCTGTTTCCTTCTTCTACCATTCGATTGAAAAGTTGAAGACTTTGTTGGATATCAATTAAGTGTAAACCATCTGTAGGTTCATCCATTAAATAGATAGCTTTTTTTTGGTGAAGTGTGTCTGCTAATTTTACCCTTTGCAATTCGCCACCAGATAATGTTGAGAGCGATTGATTGAGTTTAAGGTAGCTTAAGCCAACTTCCAGTAAATTTTTTAATGAAAGAGCAAAAGGCTGGTCTTTGAAAAAATCATAGCCATCTTTAACGCTTAAAGCTAGTACTTCAACGATATTTTTTCCGTTATACAGATAATGAAGCACCTCTTCTTTGTAACGCGTTCCGTGACAGGTTTCGCAAATACTAGTAACATCCTCCATAAAAGACATATCGGAGACAATTATGCCTTTCCCCTTGCAAGTAGGACAGGCGCCTTTGGAATTATAGCTAAATAAAGCTGGACTAACATGATTTTCTTCCGCAAACAGTTTGCGGACCTTATCAAAAATATTGAGATAGGTCATTGGTGTGGATCGTAAATTTGCGGTAATGCTTTTTTGTGAAAGATGAATAATTTCTTGGTTATCAGCTTGGGCTTTTTGATAAATTTCTTCCGCTAATGATGATTTACCTGAACCAGCGACCCCACAAATAACAGTCAAAACTCCTAACGGAACTTCGACAGATAGATTGTTTAAATTATGCAGTGTCGCATGTTCGATTGTTAAAGACTTCCTTGCTTTTCTTGGTTGGTCGTTTAAAGGGAGCGGCTCTTGAAGCGCTTGACTAGTCAAGGTTTTGGAGGCTAAAAATGCGTCATACGTTCCTGAAAACTGGACATGGCCACCATTTTCGCCTGCGAAAGGTCCTATATCGATGATAAAATCAGCTTCTCTAATTAATTGTGGATTATGTTCCACGAGAACCACGGTGTTTCCTTTATTTTTTAAATTGAGCAACGCACGACTGATCCGTTCGATGTCCTTTGGATGTAAGCCAGCACTCGGTTCATCTAAAATATACATAATATCATTTAAGGCGCTGTTTACATACTTAGCAATTTTAATCCGCTGTGCTTCACCACCAGAAAGTGTTTCAGTTGCTCGTCCTAATGTGAGGTAGGAGAGACCGATATTAATTAATGCTTCTAGACGTACAAGTAGCTCTTCTTGAATAGTTTTTATTAAGGATAGGTCCATTGAACGAATAAAAGAATGTAATTCAGTGAGTGGCATGTCAACAGCATCAGCAATACTTTTCTGATTAATTTTGCAGCTACGAACACGTTCATTGACTCTACTTCCTAAACAATCAGGACATCTTTTTACGGTAACAAAGTGATTAAGGTATTTTTGATGACGTTTGCCTTCGTCTGTATGCAATATGCTACGTTGCATACGCGGGACGATTCCTTCATACAAAGCTGTATGAGGCCACTCTTTGGGTGGATTAGCTAGTTTTTGTTGTGGAGCATATAAAAATAATGCTAACTCTTCAGGAGAATAGTCCTTGATTTTTTTATCCAAATCAAATAGACCACTATGGGCATAACGCTTCCACCGCCAGTTGCCAACTGTAAATGTGGGGAAATCGATAGGCCCTTCGTTTAATGATTTGTCATAATCAACTAGCTGATGAAGATTGATTTCGGTAATCTTTCCTAAGCCATCGCATGTTGGACATTTTCCATCCGGATGATTAAACGAAAAAGTATCTGAATAACCAACAAATGGAGAACCTGCTCGTGAAAACAGCAAACGTAAAAACGTATAAATATCTGTGTACGTTCCCACTGTCGAACGAGAATTACCTGCTACTTTTTTCTGGTCAATGACAATTGCAACAGGAAGATTCTCGATTTTTTCAACTTCTGGACGACCATATTTGGGTAAGTAATTTTGAACAAACGAACTAAATGTATCATTTAGTTCACGACGTGATTCAGCGGCTAATGTGTCAAATACTAAGGAGGACTTTCCTGAACCCGAAAGTCCAGTAACAACAGTTAGTTGCTTTTTAGGGATATTGACAGAGATATTCTTCAAATTATTTTGTGTTGCGTGCTTAATTTCAATCCATTCCATTAAAAAACCTCCGTTTCTATTCTATTTTAGCATATAAAAAGAACCTAGCCTAAAAGTTGAACATGGGAATTTTCAAGAGAACTTTACTTTTTAATCGCTTTCATTTATGCTATAAGTAATACAGATTTTTTAACTGTATTAATAGATAAAGGATGTGACTTATGAAGAAGTCGATTTTGTTCAAAAAGTTAGGGATTATTTTATTAATTAGCCAAACACTGGTAGGGGTACCAATGTTGGCACAAGAAAGTATACTAGAAACAACCGTTCAAACAGAGACGGAATCAGTAACAACAGAAACCAGTCAGACTGTAGCTAACTTGGAATCTGAAACTACTAGCCAAACGGTGATGCAGGAAAAAGAATCCTCTTCGGCAATCGCCGAAAGCAGTAGCCGAAATGTGGTTGCAGTAACCACTGAAACCACAAATGAGATACAAAATAGTGATACAGATGGAAAAGCTGTTTCTGCAGAGAGTGTTTTTTCAGAAGCAGATTATAAACAAGCAACTGCACTGGAGTTAGCAACTTTAGTAAGAGAAAAAAAGGTGACGAGCGAAGAATTAGTAAAAATTGCGTTGGCCATCACTAAACGTGAAAATCCTACATTAAATGCGGTCATTACTTTACGAGAAGAAGCGGCTTTGACAGAAGCAAAAGCTTTACAAGATACAGGTCAACCATTTCTAGGTGTGCCGCTCTTACTAAAAGGGTTAGGACAATCCTTGAAAGGTGAAAGCAACACGAACGGTTTTGGTTTTCTCCGAGATCAAGTAGCTGGTGGGACATCGACCTTTGTCAAAGCACTACAAAATGCCGGATTCATAATCATTGGTCAAACGAATTATCCAGAATTAGGTTGGAAGAATATTTCAGATTCAAAGTTATATGGCGTTTCCGTCAATCCATGGAATCCTAACCATTATTCAGGTGGTTCTTCAGGCGGAACGGGTGCTAGTGTCGCCGCGGCATTTGTTCCCATTGCTTCTGGAAGTGATGCTGGTGGCTCTATCCGCATCCCTGCTTCTTGGACAGGCACCGTAGGCTTGAAACCTTCTAGAGGAGTAATCATTGGCAATTCTAATAGTGCAAAAGGTCAAACTGTTCACTTTGGTTTAAGTCGAACCGTGGCGGATACAAATGCATTATTTGAAACCTTATTAACCAAAAAAGATCTTCCTGCGGGACATTTAAGTCAAGCGCAACCCATTGCTTATACAACAGAATCCCCTGCCGGAACGCCTGTAAGTGCCGAAGCAAAAGAGGCGGTCGCTGAAGCTGTTGCTTTTTTAAAAGACCAAGGGTACACATTGGTTGAAGTGAAGCACCCTGTTGATGGGGAACGTTTAATGAAAAATTATTATACTGTAGCTGCTGGCTCAGCAGGAATTGCCGATTTTATGGCGCGGCAGAAATTGAAAAGACCGCTTGAACGAAATGATGTAGAACTGTTAACATGGGCGCTTTTTCAAACAGGAAAAAATATAACGAGTGAAGAGACAACTGCGGCTTGGACAGATATTGCTTTACAAGCACAAGCGATGGACGAATTTTATCAACAGTATCCTATCTTATTAACACCAACGACAGCTGCCACGGCACCTAGTATTGATAATCCGTTACTAAAACCAGAACATGCAGCACAGATGGAAAAAATTGATCAATTGTCACCAGCAGAACAAAAACAATTGATTTATGACCAATGGTTGACGGCGTTCACATATACACCGTTTACACAACAAGCAAATTTATTTGGACATCCAGCATTAAGTGTACCAACTTACGTTTCAAAAGAAGGACTGCCTTTGGGGATTCAATTTAATAGTGCATTAAATGAAGACCGAACATTGCTACAATTAGGTGCTTTATTTGAAAATAACCACAAGATAAATCAACCACATGTAGAAGAACCAGAAAAAGACAAAGAACCAGATGCAAGTGGCGAACCAGACAAAGACAAAGACCCAGATGCAAGTGGCGAACCAGACAAAGACAAAGACCCAGATGCAAGTGGCGAACCAGACAAAGACAAAGAGCCGGATGCAAGTGGCGAACCAGACAAAGACAAAGAGCCGGATGCAAGTGGCGAACCAGATAAAGACAAAGAAACAAAAACAAGTGAAGGACCAATCGAAGGAAAAGATCAAAACCAAAACCCAGACAAAGCTGGAAAAACTACTAGTGAGTCATCCTTAGCTAATTCGCTGAATTCATCAGCAAATCAGGGAACCAAATCAACAGGAAGTACACATGCTTTTTCTGATAAAAATATGATTGGGAAACAAGAACAGCTTCCCAAAAAAGTATTACCAAAAGCAGGTGCAGAAGTACCTAGTACTTTCTGGATTGTTTTAGGAGGAGCTTTCTTAGTAACGAGTGGAACGATTTATATAAGGAAAACTAGAAAATGATAACCAGTGAAGGCTAGAGACAATTTATCCCCAATTGTCTCCAGCCTTTTTTCTTTGGTATACTAAAACCAATAGGGAAATGGAGGCGAAAGTAATGAGGGCGTTTGAGAAGATTCCAGCGTTTCAGCAATGGCAAAAAGTCGAAGCTATTCACCGTGGTTGGTCAACTGATTTAAAGTTTAAAGTTACCAAAAATCAAGAAACCTTTTTATTACGAATTTTTCAACAAGAAGAGTTATTAGCCAAACAACAAGAATATCAATTTATCAAAAAAGTTGCGGCGTTAGGATTTCCCAGTTCTAAACCTTTTTTATGTGCACCTATTCCTGAAAGTGAACAAGGATACATGTTATTAACGTATCTAGAAGGTGAAGACTTAAGCGATGTTTTACCCGCTCTTTCTCCTAAAAGACAACTGAACTTAGGCATAGAGGCAGGCCGCTATTTAAACAAAATCCATAAGCTTTTGTTGCCTGAAAGGATTAGTCAAAGAGAGATTGCGCAAAATTTATACGAAAAAAAGCAGAGCCAACTAAATAAGTATAAGGAATCTCAATTTTGTATGCCGTACCAGCAGCCAATAATTTCATATTTAGAAAAACAATTACCGTTATTGCAACAACGGCCTGTGGTTTATCAGCATGGAGATTTTCATGTAGGAAATTTTATTTACTTGCCAACTAGGCAGGTCGGTGTGATTGATTTTAATCGATGGGATTTTGGGGATCCTTATGAAGAATTTTACAAGTTACAATTTTTTTCAAGAAATGTTTCGCCATTGTTTGCTTATGGTCAATTACAAGGTTATTTTGCTAGGAAAGTTCCTACCTTATTTTGGCAGTTTCAAAAGCTTTATACTTTTCACGCAGGACTTTATTCTTTAGTTTGGGCACTGAGCTTTGGTGAAAAAGAAATCAGGACTATGGAACAGCAATACCAACAATTACTAGAGGACTATAATTGTGGAGAATTACTAGTTCCCAAATGGTTTTCAACTATCCAAAGAAAGGGATTGAGATTTTAGGTTTATTTCGATAGAATAAAAATAAAAACAGGAGTTTAAGGAATGAAACTAAACGGGATTATTATGATAGCAGTTGTTGGAAGCGTTTTATCTGGCTGTGGTTGGCAAAAATCGAAAGAGGAATCACAGAAAGTACAAACCGTACAAACAAACAATGTAAATACTGAAGAAACAAGAGCGATTTCAGCAACCGAAGTTAGTCAAACCACGTCGTTGGAATTAGAGCAAACAACGCAAACACAAGAATTAACTGAATTAGTTACAGAAGAAGGGACGATTTGGAATCAGCAAAAAGCAAAACAGTTAGGACAATACATGGAAACCTGGGGTCAAGAACGCAATCAGAACTATCAAGCATACCAACCAGGTCACTCTGTAGCTTTTTACACGATTCAAGTGCCTGATGATTTATTGAGTTATGAACCTAAAATACAACCAGCTATTGGGAACAATCCCATTTGGTTAAATTGGTCAGAAACAGGTAGCGAAGGCGGTTATTGTCTGGTGGCAGTATACTCTGACAGTGCGACACAAGTTGCCCAGAAGCATGTCTATTTATTTACTTTAGTGAATGGTGAAGCCAAAGTTTATGTGAGTAAAGAACAGCCAGTAGAAGAGCAACCTTATTTGTTTTTAAAAGAAACAAGTAATACAGAACTGAAAGAACAATTCACAAACCTTGTGAATAATCTTTAATTTTTTATTTAATCAAAAGGAAAAGAAGATTTATCATTGACAAAGTATCCGCTTTCATTTTATTCTGTAGCTACCCCTTGGGAAAGGGCAAAAGGAAGTTTTGAAAGGGATGGAAGAAAAAATGAAGGAAACAAGTTTAGTAATTATTAAGCCAGATGGCGTTGAACGAAAGTTAGTTGGCAAAATCATTCAACGTTTTGAAGATAAAGGTATTGACTTATTGCACCTTAAATTCGAACGACTAACAGTAGAAACAGTGAAGGAACACTATGAGCATTTAAAAGATGAACTATTTTTCCCTGAATTATTAGCCTATATGACAAGTGGCCCAGTTGTTGTGATGGTCGTTGTAGGGGACAATGTGGTTAAAAAAGTGCGTAAATTAGTTGGAGCAACGAATCCGTTAGATGCTGAAAGTGGCACCTTACGAGCGGATTATGGGTTGTCTGTCACCAAAAATTTAATCCATGCTTCTGATTCTGTTCAATCAGCAAAAATTGAGATGCAACGGTTCTTTGGTTAATCATCAAAAAAGAAGCAATCCTTTATTTTTTATAAAGGATTGCTTCTTTTTTATTAATTGTCAGAATATTCCGCTTAAATGGTTGACATCTGGAGGTAGAAGAGTAGTATAGACTACATACTAAATACTAAATGACCGCGTGTGCTTCAGGAGGATAAAATGATAACAAGTGATGAATTGACAGAAAATCTTAGTCCGTTTGAATTAAGTCTATTTTTAGAGAAGAAATTACATGAAGAAAATCATAATTTAGAAACATTGTTAAATGCAGGGCGAGGCAATCCTAATTGGACGGCGCCAACACCAAGGGAAGCCTTTTTTTTATTAGGTCAATTTGCTACAAAAGAAACGTTAAGAGAGGGGAGCGAACAAACGGCTGGTATGATTCAGCCAAGTTTTGGTAGAACGCAACGCTTCTTAAACTTTTTAGCAGAAAATCCTAGCAAAGGGGCAACCTTCTTACAAGAAATTTGGACAGCAGAGCATAACTATTTTGGGATGGATAAGGAAATGTGGTTAGATGCCATGTTAGACTATGTGATTGGGGATAATTATCCGAATCCTGTTCGTTGCTTGAAGGCGTGTGAACAACCGATTAAAGCATATTTAAATCAAGAATTATTTTCCAGCGAAGCACAACCGTTTGATATTTTTTCCGTTGAAGGTGGTACAGCAGGGATTTGTTACTTGTTTGATACGTTGGCAAATAATTATTTACTAGAAAAAGGTGATCGTATTGCGTTGTTATTACCAACGTTTGCTCCTTATCTAGAAATTCCAGAACTACCACGTTATGATTTTGACGTGGTTAAAATCAAAGCAGAGCAAATGATCATTGATGGAAAAACGACGTATCAATACTCAAACAAGGAAATTGATAAACTAAAAGACCCGTCCATCAAAGCGGTTTTTGTCGTAAATCCCAGCAATCCAACTGCTAATGCTATGGGAAAACCTACCATTGAACAAATCAAACAAATCGTTGCAGTGGATAACCCTAAGTTAATGATTTTAACAGATGACGTTTACGGAACCTTTGTGCCAGCTTTCCGTTCACTATTTACGGAGTTACCTTACAATACAGCCTGTATCTATTCTTATTCTAAATACTTTGGCGCTACCGGTTGGCGTGTGGGGACTATTGCGGTCAGTCAAGAGAACATCTTTGATCAATTATTAAAAGAATTGCCAGTGGCTCGAAAAATGGAATTACAGGCACGTTATGCTACATTGAATGCAGACACAAGCCAAATTAACTTTATCAGCCGCTTAGTCGCAGACAGCCGCGATATTGCGTTGAACCATGCAGCGGGACTTTCTTCTATTCAGCAAGCAATGATGGCTTTATTTAGTTTGTATGCTTTGTTAAAAGACGGTCAAGCATATAAAGACGAAGTGATGGATATTTGTCATACGCGTGAAAAGCTCTTGTTCCGCACCTTAGGCATTGAAGAGCCTTTAGCAAGTTTAAATACAGCATACTATTGTGAAATTAACTTTAGAGATTGGACAGAAAAACGTTATGGCCCAGAATTTTCAAGTTATTTAACGAAATCGTGGACGATCACAAAAGTATTAACCTCTTTAGCAGAAAAAGAAAAATTAATGCTTTTAAAAGCGGATGCTTTCGGGAGTGACAAATGGTCAGTTCGAATTTCTTTAGCCAATTTAGCTACTAACCAATATAGTGAAGTTGGTAAACGAATGATTCGCCTATCTGAACACATTAAAGAAGAGTGGTTGCGCCAAAAGCGCCAAGCAATTAAATAAAAAAACGCTAAGTCTCTTAAGCTGCAGGAGACTTAGCGTTTTTGTTTATTATTTATTCATTTTTCCGTCAGTTTTGGTTTATAAATGTTTGCTACACTGGAGATAAGAGGAAATTAAGCGTTTATAAAAAGGAGAGAAGTGAATGAAACATATTAAAGGAATGTTGGTTTTTATCGGATTATTTATTTTGGTTGGTTGTGCGCCAGATCAAGAGCCAACGAAACAAACAACAAGTGGTCCGCAAGAGACAAAGCAAGTGAAGCAAGTTACCGTCACCAATCAAACGACTTCTGCGGTGGAAAAACAAGCGCCGACTAAAAATGACGAACTGATTGCTAATCAATTGACTTTTGATTCTCATGAATACACTTACGAAGTGGTTACAGGGGCCACACAAACGACATTTGGGACAACCCCACCAGCAAAATATACACCAGAAGAAAAAAAGGAAAAAATGTTTTGGTCCAATCAACCGCCTTTGGGATTAATGACGGGTAACTATTATAAAAATGAAGGTGTATTTACTGGCGGAAATTACGGCATTGTAGAGATTATTACGGAACCTGAAACGCAAAGGATTCTGAATGTTGAGTTTACAGAGTTTGCTAGTGATCCTTATTATGATACACGCTATTCGGGTGTCAACAAACGCCTGTCGGATTATCCTGAATTTCAAGCAAGCAACACGCGCACAGACGATACGTTAGTCACCGTTGTTAATGGTATTACTTATGTAGAAAAACAAATGCGTGACGAAAATCGTGTCACAGGTAATTTTTATACTGTACGTGGTTCATCAACTTCTGCGCGTGAAGGTTTAATGCCTTTAGCAGCAGAGATGGACACTTGGCTAAAAGAGCCATCGAAAGAAACGTATATCGGTTACGCAGAAGATTTAGGCAATGGCCTAATCGGTCGACTTCAAGTGATAACAGAAGAGCAGAAAATAAAACATGTCAGCTATGATGAATACTTTTCAGATGAACAGGAAAAAATCACAGAAACAGCCCTGCGGCCTTTTTATCGTCAATCGAAATATTATTCACCAGGATATAATAAACAAACCAACAATTCTTTTATTCATTTTGTAGATACACTAACAAAGGCCATTACGACACAACAAACTTTATCCGTTAACGAAGAACAAGAGCTACAGCATCCGTCTTTTACGACTTATCAAAGATTGGCTGAAAAAATCAGCACGTTTCAAAATTCATTGAAGGAATAAAAAAAACGAAAGTAGGGCATAAGTCGTTTCGACTTATGCCCTACTTTCGTAATCTTAAGATTATCAGCTAAACCAAAGTGAGTTCTTTTTAAAGAAATACTTTTATTTTAGCCTTTTATAGATCTAAATAATTTTCTAAGTAATCTGCTAAACCATCTTGATCATTTGTTTTTTCAGTGACATCGTTGGCTACGGATTTAATTTTATCCGTGGCATTGTTCATAGCAACACCCCAACCAGCATAACTTAACATTTCTTCGTCATTATGTTCATCGCCAAAAGCAATGATATCAGCTGGTTTGACAGATAAAAAGTTCGCCACTTGATCAACACCATGGGCTTTTTGAATTCCTTTTGCGACCATTTCTAAAATAGGCATTGGACCGCCCCAAGTGCGGACATCAATATAATCACCATATTGTTTTGTCAATGTATCAGCAACTTTTTCAGCTTGGTTTGGCGTGGTCCGAACCATCATTGAGGTAGGATTTGTTCGTAAATTTTTAGCAGTAAGTAAATTATCTAAGGTTGCTTTGGAAGCAAAAAATTTCGGATCGAACCCATCTAACGTATCGATATAAAATGTTTCTTTGTTTTCAGCAGCAACAAAATCTAATTGTAATTCTTTTTTCTGTGCCAAAATGTCAAAGACTAGGTCACGCTCAATATTGGCTTCGCTTTCCAAGTCCCATTTTTTCTCTGGAATGTGGACTAAAGCACCGTTAAAGTTAACCATAGGGGTCGTTAGGCCAAGTTGTTGGTAAAATTGATGACTCATTCTATAGGGACGTCCAGTGGCAATACTGACGTAATGACCGTTGTCAATCGCTTTTTTTAGTGTTTGTTCGGTTTTTGGACTGATTAAAGACTGCGCATTTAATGTTGTGCCGTCTAAATCAATAGCAATTAATTTTTTCAAGTAAAAATTCCTCCTAAATGCCTTTTTCTCAGTCTAGCATAAAACCGAAGATTATCAAGGGGAGAAGCATGTTCATTTATAAGGTTTAAAAAAAAGCTTAAGAAGTATGCTACACTAAAATAAACCGTTTGAAAAAGGAGCGCAGAGCATCTTGAAAAATTCTAGAAATTATTTACGAGTGATCACCTTAATCTATTGTATCTATATGTGGTTATTTGCTACGCATTTTCATTTTATGGCGTTGAACGTGTTGTTAGCCTATATTCCAATTGAACTTAGTTATCTTTTAAACGCAGAAAAACGTAAAAGGGATTGGTTGATAGGTTTTGCTTGGTTAATTTTTTATCCTAATGCGCCGTACCTATTTACGGATTTTTTTCATTTAGAAACGCTATCTATTTATCGAGGCTTTAATACGATTTTTGCAAACCAAATTGGTGATTGGTGGGCGTTTGTTTGCTTAACTAGCGGGATTGTTATATATGGACTTTTAGGGATGAAAACAGTAACAACTGTTAGTCAGAAATTGCAAAGTTATTGTGACTATAGAACAATTGTAGTCTTTCAAGCCAGCCTTCATTTCTTGTCTGCTTTGGCGATTTATGTTGGACGTTTTGATCGATTACACAGTGTCTATCTTTTTATGAGTCCAATTGAAACAGTGAAAATTATCTTTTTTGACTGGTCCCTTCAAAAATTAATGTTTATTTTATTAATGATGTTTCTACAGATGCTGTTGTTTGGGCTAATCCAATTATTAGGAAAAGAAGAAGCAATGTAAAGCTTTTTCTTTTTTTATATCTGCAAAAAACGAACATTATATAGAAAAGCATATATAATAGTTAATATTTTGTTGTAAAAAGATAGCGATTCTCTTATAATCAAAGAGTAATTATTCGAAAACATGGATTTTAAGGGAGAGAAGTGCAATTATGAATACGTTTTTCAAATTAAAGGAAAACAAGACAACGGTATCAACTGAAATAATGGCGGGGGTTACGACCTTTTTTGCAATGAGTTATATTTTATTTGTTAATCCGTCCATTCTTTCAGAAACAGGGATGCCTTTTCAGGCTGTTTTTTTAGCGACCATTATTGCTTCAATCATCGGTACATTAATTATGGGGCTGTTTGCTAATGTACCTTACGCTCAAGCACCGGGAATGGGACTCAATGCTTTCTTCACGTTTACGGTCGTTTTTGGGATGGGGTATACTTGGCAACAAGCATTAGCAATGGTTTTTATTTGTGGTTTGATTAATATTTTGATTACAGTGACAAAAATTCGCAAAATGATTATTAAAGCAATTCCAGAGAGTTTACAACATGCTATTGGTGGTGGGATTGGAATTTTTGTCGCTTATGTAGGGTTGAAAAATGCTGGCTTACTAAGTTTCACAGTACAAGCAGAACCTCAAAATGGTGTTGTGAATGGTTCGAGTATCGTGCCCGCTTTAGGAAATTTTGATAATCCAGCTATTATTTTGGCGGTAATTGGGTTAGTTTTAACAACGATTTTAGTTGTCACCAATGTTCGTGGGGCTATTTTAATTGGCATTGTGGTTACTACGTTAGTCGCAATTCCAATGGGGGTGGTAGACACTGCTTCGGTTGATTGGCATGCTAATTCGTTGGGCAATTCATTTAAAGAATTAGGTACAACTTTTGGCGCTGCTTTTGGTGCTGAGGGCTTACAGTCATTGTTTAGCGATTCTTCAAAAATTCCTCAAGTTTTAATGACCATTATTGCCTTCAGTTTATCAGATACGTTTGATACAATTGGAACATTTATCGGTACGGGACGTCGAACAGGAATTTTCTCTAAAGAAGATGAATTAGCTTTAGAAGATAGTAAGGGCTTCAGCACTAAAATGGACAAAGCTCTATTTGCAGATGCTATTGCAACATCTATCGGTCAAAGACATCAATTGGACGGATTTAGAAGATGCGATTCCAGCATTTTTTGCTTCAATTTTCATGGGATTATGTTATAGCATCTCTTATGGGATTGCTGCTGGGTTCATCTTTTATGCAGTGGTGAAAGTAGTCAAAGGAAAAGCCAAAGAAGTTTCACCAATTATTTGGATCATTGATGCGTTGTTTATCTTAAACTTTGTAATCTTAGCTATTTTATAGTAAATAGAAGTGAGGCTGAGATAACAGCGGTTAGCTTTGAAGGTGTTGCATTTATTCAGCTATTTATCTTAAGCCCAAGTGTTAAGAAGTCTGGCAGATTGGTCGTTTTGACCGGTCTGCCAGACTTCTTTTAAAAGAATTTTCTTTTGAGAGATTCACTCTTTTAGAGTATAGTGGTAGGTGAAGAGGTGATAAGGTGGATAAAAGTATGAAAATAAAATGGAAGCAGAATTTATTAGTCGCATGGATTGGTTGCTTTTTTACAGGGGCGAGTATTAGCTTAGTTATGCCGTTTATTCCAGTATATGTTGAACAATTAGGGACGCCTAAGAGTCAAGTAGAGTTGTTTTCTGGATTGGCAATTTCTGTCACGGCGTTTGCTGCTGCGATTGTTGCACCGATTTGGGGAAATTTAGCTGATCGAAAAGGTCGGAAAATTATGATGATTCGGGCTGCAGCAGGAATGACGATCACAATGGGGGCGTTAGCATTTGTCCCTAATGTATACTGGCTGTTGATTATGCGTTTTATGAACGGGATTTTATCCGGCTATATTCCTAACGCAACAGCGATGATTGCATCGCAGGCGCCAAAAGAGAAAAATGGCTGGGCTCTAGGGACATTATCAACAGGTGCTATTGCCGGGACGTTAATTGCGCCATTGATTGGCGGTGCGTTGGCACAGTGGTTTGGAATGGAAAATGTCTTTATTATTACCGGCGTTATTTTATTCATTACAACGTTGTTGACTATCTTTTTAGTTAAAGAAGATTTTCAACCAGTTGAGAAAAAGGATTTATTAACGACGAAAGAAATTTTTAGTAAGATGGATCATGTTTCAGTATTGATTGGTTTGTTTGTGACTACGTTAATTTTACAATTAGGAATTACAAGTATCAGCCCAATCTTAACGCTATATATTCGATCTTTAAGTGGCGATACAGAGAATGTATTATTTGTTAGTGGTTTGATTGTTTCGATTGCCGGCGTTTCAGCAATTATTTCTTCTCCAACTTTGGGAAAAATTGGGGACCGCATTGGGAACCAAAAAGTTTTATTAGGCGGATTAATTCTTTCTTTTATTTGTTACATTCCCATGGCGTTTGTGCAAACACCTTTTCAGTTAGGTGTTTTACGATTCCTTTTAGGTTTTTCAACAGGTGCTTTAATGCCATCAATCAATACGTTAATTAGTAAAATAACGCCAACAGAGGGCGTAAGTAGAGTTTATAGTTACAATCAGATGTGTAGTAATTTCGGTCAAGTTTTAGGACCGATGGTAGGGTCGACAGTTGCCCATGGTTTTGGCTATTCTTCTGTTTTTCTGGTAACCGCTTGTTTCGTTTTAGGAAACATTGGGCTGTCCTTCTTTAATTTCCGAAAAGTTTTAAATAAAAAGCTCTAAACAGTTGAAAAGATAAAAAAACCAGTTACAATAACTTTAGTAACTGGTTTTTTCTTATTTAACAGGTTTGGTTTCTTTCGGTACTGCAAAGTGTGCAATTAATAAAATAATAACGGCTGTTGCCAACGATAGAATCGTTGTCATTTTAAAGTCGTATGAACCACCAGATAATGCACCGCCGATATATCCAACGACTTGGCCTAATGCGAAGGTCCAGAAAAATACAACAAGATAACGCATATGAGCACCTCTTTTCTAGCTCTTAGTTTAGCATATTTTCTTTAAAAGTAAAGAATCCGCGATAGGAAAATAAGAGAAGAGGAAAAAATAGCAAGGATTCAAAAAGGAGCTGTCCAATGTCATTTCCACAATTACATACCGTTACTTCCTATTCGCTTTTATCTAGTACGGTTAGGATTCGTTCCTATGTAAAACAAGCGAAAGCGTTAGGTTATCAAACATTAGCGATTACCGATATCAATGTCTTACATGGGGCGGTTGAATTTTATGAAGCATGCCAAGAAGCGGGAATTCAACCAATTATCGGTTTAAGATTAGAATATACCCCAGCAGAAAAAGAAGGGCATTCCGAGTTACTTTTATTTGCTAAAAATTTAAAAGGGTATCAGCAATTAATGCAACTATCTAGCAGCAAAATGACGACAGAGGGTCCCTTTTACTTAGCAGAACATCAATCCTTATTAAGTGATTTATTTGCCGTGACTTTGTCAGCTAAAGGAGAAGTCGCCCAAACATTTTTTGAAGATGAACAACAAGCGGTTCACGCTTTCCAACAACTTGCTTCATATTTTGATCCCCAGTCGTTATTTGTTGAACATTCTTTTTCAATGAATCAACAACGCAATCCAGCGCTCTTTTCTTTTTACCAAAGAGAACAATTACCTGGCGTGGCTTTGCAAGAGGTACGTCATTTAACAAGGGAAGAAGGCTTTGCCGTAACTGTTCTTGAGAGCATCAAAGAAAATAATCAATTGAATATTACAAGCCAAACACCGGAAATAGAAGGTCTGAATTACTTGCGTGAAGTAGAGACGACGATGGAACAAATGCTTCAAATAGCTGGTGCAGAAGTGGTCCAGAATACGATTCAGCTAGCTGAAAATTGCCGAGTTGACATTCCTTTACATCAAAAATTATTACCGCATTTTCCTGTGCCTGATAATCAAACGGCTGGTTCTTATTTACGCACATTGTGTTTAGAAAAATTACCAGAAAGAGTGCCTCATCTAAATGAAGTTTACCAAAAACGATTAGAAAAAGAGTTAACCATCATTCACAATATGGGCTTTGATGATTACTTTTTAATCGTTTGGGATGTGATGGACTTCTGTCATAACAATCAAATTGTTACAGGCGCTGGCCGAGGTTCAGCTGCGGGCTCTTTAGTGTCCTATGTGCTATCAATTACAGATGTAGATCCAATCAAATATGATTTGCTTTTTGAACGTTTTTTGAATCCAGAACGCTACACGATGCCCGATATTGATTTAGATATTCCTGATAATCGGCGGGAGGAAGTTTTAGCTTATGTCAGTCAAAAATATGGTCATTATCACATGGCGCAAATTGCCACGTTTGGTACGATGGCTGCGAAAATGGTTTTACGGGACGTTGCACGTGTTTTCGGATTGTCCCAGAGTGAAGCGAATCGTTGGTCGGCAGCTGTCCCCAACAAGCTGAAAATTACGTTAGAAGAAGCATACCAAGAGTCAAAACGGATGCAAGAATTGGTCAATTTTTCACCAAATAATCAATTGCTCTATAAAACAGCTGTTCAGCTAGAAGGATTGCCTCGCCATGTTTCTACGCACGCAGCAGGTGTGGTAATTAGTGATGAAAATCTTTTGAATTTGGTTCCGTTACAACCAGGATCGAATGAAATTTTATTGACCCAATTTACTATGAATGATGTTGAAAAAATTGGTCTTCTGAAAATGGATTTCTTGGGCTTAAGAAATTTATCCATCATTGATGATACCCTCACAGCTGTTAAACGCGTCTATAATCAAACCATTCGTTTAAATCAGATTCCATTAGATGACGAAACAACGCTGGCTTTATTTAGAAAAGGGGAAACAAGTGGTGTTTTCCAGTTTGAATCTGCTGGAATTCGGAATGTATTAAGAAAATTAGGGCCAACTAGCATTGAAGATATTGCTGCTGTCAATGCCCTGTATCGTCCTGGTCCGATGCAAAATATTGATGTTTTCATCCGCCGGAAAAAAGGCTTGGAACAAATTAGTTATCCAGAGCCTAGTCTCGCCCCCATTTTGGAAAATACGTACGGAATTATTGTTTACCAAGAGCAGATTATGCAAGTTGCTGCGAAAATGGCTGGCTTCTCTTTAGGGCAAGCTGACATTTTACGTCGGGCCATTAGTAAAAAGAAAAAAGATGTGCTAGATGAAGAACGGAATCATTTTGTTAATGGCGCGTTACAACAAGGCTATCCCCAAGAAACAGCTAACCAAGTGTACGATTATATTGAGCGCTTTGCTAATTATGGCTTTAACCGCTCGCATGCATTTGCCTATTCCTTTATTGGTTTTCAAATGGCTTACTTGAAGGTTCATTATCCGAGTGCTTTTTATGTCGCGTTGTTGCATTCTGTTCGTCATAATCCAACAAAAATTAAAGAATATATTGGCGAAGCTAGAAAAAACAAGCAGACGATTTTGCAGCCGTCAATTAACCAAAGTCACTACAGCTTTTACCTAAATCAGCAACAGCAAATTTTATTTGGTTTTAGTTCTTTAAAAGGAATCCGCCGAGACTTCATTCAAAATATTTTAAATGAACGCCGAGAAAATGGACCGTACAAAACGTTCGATGAGTTTCTTTTGCGAATTGACCGTAAGTGGTTGAAAGTTGAAAATATCGAACCATTGATTGCCATCGGTGCATTTGACGAAATTGCGCCTAATCGCCGTCAATTAGCGGTAGGTTTAGAGAGTAATATCCAAAGTATTCTTCTCAGCGGTGGTAGTATGGATTTGTTAGAAACGTTGAAGCCAAAGGAAGAAGAAATTGCCGATTATCCGCTAGAAGAGCGACTAGAACAAGAAGAACAATATTTAGGAGTCTATTTATCAGGACATCCGACAGAAGAGTTCAAAAAAACACGCTTAGCCAAGCAAACGCAACTTGTTCATGAACTTGTTGAAAATCAGCCCACGAAATTATTGATTTATGTCAAAAACATTCGGACGATTCGGACCAAAAAGGGAGAACAAATGGCCTTTGTTGATGGGGATGATACAACAGGAAGTATTTCACTAACGTTGTTCCCAACTGTTTTTCGCCAGTTAAGACAGAGTGTCGAGAAAGGGCAAGTTTATTATGTGGAAGGAAAAGTGGAACGCAGTACGTACAATCAAGAATTGCAAATATTGGTTCAACGAATAGAAAAAGCGCAACAAGTAGAAACATCAATTAGTGACGAAACGTGTTTTATCAGAATTACAAAAGATGTCGAACAAACGGACGTTTTTCAGAAAATGAAAGAGGTACTCAGTCGTCACGCTGGACATATTCCAGTGATTGTCTATTTTGAAAAAACAGGAAAGAAAATAGTATTAAATGAAGAAAATTGGGTCGCTCATACAAGCGCTAGTCAGCAACAATTAGCTTACGTTTTAGGTGAGCAAAACGTCATTTTCAAATGATTTACGGTAAAAAATACTAGTTGTTTTCAACTTTTTTCATTTTTTTCTTCTTAACTCAAGACATTTTGGTTCTTTAATGGTAAAATGAATGACGTAATATTTTTGTATATCAATTTTTGCGAAAAGGTTTCTTTTGGCAGTTGAAAGTATATTATATGAGGTGAAATAGCGAATGAAACGCATTGGTATTTTAACCAGCGGGGGAGATGCCCCTGGAATGAACGCTGCAATTCGTGCAGTCGTACGCAAAAGTATTTTTGATGGAATCGAAGTTTACGGTATTAACTATGGATTTGCCGGTTTAGTCGCAGGCGACATCCGTCGTTTAGATGTTGCTGACGTTGGCGATAAGATTCAACGTGGTGGAACATTCTTGTACTCTGCTCGTTATCCTGAATTTGCTACTGAAGAAGGGCAATTAAAAGGAATCGAACAATTGAAAAAATTCGGTATTGAAGGCTTAGTTGTTATTGGTGGAGACGGTTCTTATCATGGCGCAATGGCTTTGACAAAACGTGGTTTCCCCGCTGTTGGAATTCCTGGAACGATTGATAATGATATTCCTGGAACAGATTTCACAATCGGTTTTGATACAGCGATTAACACTGTTTTGGAATCAATTGACCGAATTCGTGATACAGCGACTTCTCATGTTCGTACATTCGTTATCGAAGTAATGGGACGTAACGCTGGTGATATCGCATTGTGGTCAGGCGTGGCAGGCGGAGCAGATGAAATCATTATTCCTGAACATGATTTTGATATGAAAAACGTTGCCAAACGTATTCAAGAAGGCCGCGACCGCGGGAAAAAACATTGCTTAATCATTTTAGCAGAAGGCGTAATGGGCGGAAATGAATTTGCTGATAAACTTTCTGAATACGGTGATTTCCATACGCGTGTATCAATTTTAGGACACGTGGTTCGTGGGGGCTCGCCAAGTGCTCGTGACCGTGTATTAGCAAGTAAATTTGGGTCATATGCTGTTGAACTTCTAAAAGAAGGCAAAGGCGGTTTATGTATCGGTATGTTAGATAACCAAGTAGTTGCAGCTGATATTATTGACACGTTAGAAAACAATAAACACAAACCAGATTTATCTCTTTATGAGTTAAATCATGAAATTTCTTTTTAATCTTGTATATTAGCTAATCTTATTAGCTTTGTATAAACAAATTTGGAATAGGAGCGTTTTAGTAATGAAAAAAACGAAAATCGTATGTACGATTGGACCAGCTAGTGAATCCGTTGATATGCTAGTAAACTTAATTAATGCAGGTATGAATGTTTGCCGTTTGAACTTTTCACATGGTGACTACGAAGAGCATGGTGCTCGTATTAAAAACATTCGTGAAGCTGTAAAAATTACAGGGAAACGCGTAGCGATCTTACTAGATACAAAAGGTCCTGAAATCCGCACAAATGACATGGAAAATGGCGCAATCACAATGAAAATTGGTGACTCAGTACGTATTTCTATGACAGAAGTTTTAGGAACAAATGAAAAATTCTCAATCACTTATCCAGAATTAATCAATGATGTAAACGTAGGTTCACACATTCTTTTAGATGATGGTTTAATTGATTTAGAAGTAACTGATATCGACCGTGATGCAAACGAAATCGTAACAGTTGTTAAAAACGAAGGCGTCTTGAAAAACAAAAAAGGCGTTAACGTACCAGGCGTTTCTGTAAACTTACCAGGGATCACCGAAAAAGATGCTAACGATATCCGTTTCGGAATTGGTCAAGGAATTGACTTTATCGCAGCTAGCTTCGTTCGTCGTGCTTCTGACGTTTTAGAAATCACTAAAATTTTAGAAGAAGAAAACGCAACACACATCCAAATCATTCCTAAAATCGAAAACCAAGAAGGTATCGATAATATCGATGAAATCTTAAAAGTTTCTGATGGTTTAATGGTTGCTCGTGGTGACATGGGTGTTGAAATTCCAACAGAAGATGTTCCAGTTGTCCAAAAAGCTTTAATTAAAAAATGTAATGCTTTAGGTAAACCAGTTATCACTGCAACACAAATGTTAGATTCAATGCAACGTAACCCACGTCCAACACGTGCGGAAGCAAATGACGTAGCAAACGCAATCTACGATGGAACAGATGCAGTAATGTTATCAGGCGAAACTGCAGCAGGGGATTACCCATTAGAAGCTGTTCAAACAATGGCTCGTATTGCAGTTCGTACAGAAGAAACATTAGTTAACCAAGATTCATTCGCATTGAAATTATATAGCAAAACAGATATGACTGAAGCAATCGGACAATCTGTTGGCCATACAGCACGTAACTTGGGTATCCAAACAATCGTTGCGGCAACAGAATCAGGCCATACAGCACGTATGATCTCTAAATACCGTCCAAAAGCACATATCGTTGCAATTACGTTCTCAGAACAAAAAGCACGTAGCTTATCATTATCATGGGGTGTTTACGCAACAGTTGCTGACAAACCATCAAGCACAGATGAAATGTTTAATTTAGCTTCAAAAGTATCACAAGAAGAAGGTTATGCTTCAGAAGGTGATTTAATCATTATCACTGCTGGTGTTCCAGTTGGCGAAAAAGGCACAACAAACTTAATGAAAATTCAAATGATCGGTTCTAAATTAGTTCAAGGTCAAGGTGTCGGCGAAGAAGCAATTATTGCAAAAGCCGTTGTGGCAGGAACTGCTGAAGAAGCAGTTGCTAAAGCGACTGAAGGGGCTATTTTAGTTACAAAAACAACAGATAAAGAATACATGCCTGCAATTGAAAAAGCATCAGCATTAGTTGTTGAAGAAGGTGGTTTAACTTCTCATGCAGCTGTTGTAGCGATTGCACAAAATATTCCAGTTATCGTAGGTGCTGCAGATGCAACATCATTAATTAATAATGACGAAGTGATTACTGTTGATCCTCGTCGTGGTATTGTTTACCGCGGAGCAACAACAGCTATCTAAGTCTAATTAATTCAATCATTTGATTTTAAGCAATATGTACTCGGACGCAAAGCTGGGACAAACCGATTCGTCAGTTTGTCTCAGCTTTTTTTACAAGGAAGACAGTAGTATGAAATGTTCAGAAACACGTATTCAGTAAATAAAGAGTTGGGCGCAAATAGTAAAATTATGTCTGAGTTTTAAATTATTTATGTTATTTCACACAAAAATTTTGTTATTTAATTAAATAAGCGCTAAGTTATCTTCAACAGAAAAACAATTATAAAAAAAACGAAAGAAAAACAGGAAATAAGAAAGGGCTGTCAAGAAAATTTCATTGACAAAGCTTTCATACCCCTGTATAATAGCTTTTGTTGCTTAGGAGTGATAATTATGAAGTGGTCTTTGTTAGAATTAAATAAATACAAAGAAGAGCCGCTAGTGTTTTCAGAAACATTGCATCTTAAAGAAGAGCTTCTTCAACGAGATGATACCTTGTTGGATGTAAGTCCAATCAAAGTAGAAGGCTTATTAGCAGTCAATAAATCAGAATATTTACTTCATTACACTATTCAGGTAACTGTAACCGTTCCTTCATCCCGTTCTTTAGAACCTGTGGCTTTGCCAATGCAAATCACGGTCGATGAAGTCTTTATGACAAAAGAACAAATGGATACAAGAGATGAACGATTTGCAGCTGAAGAGATTATTTTATTGGACAAGCCAACAATTGATTTAGATGAATCTGTCGAAGACAACATTCTATTGTCCATTCCAATTCAAGTGCTTACAGAAGAAGAACAAAACAGTCAAGAAATGCCAAGTGGCAATGACTGGGAAGTGATTTCAGAAGAAGCATATTTGGAAAGTAAGCAGAAAGCAGCAGAACAAACAGTGGATCCTCGTCTGGCTAAACTATCAGAATTACTCAGCGATAATGCTGAAGAGGAAGATAACAGCTAGGTTGGAATATATTGTGTATGTAAATACACGCATCTTTACAAGGAGGTGGAACAACAATGGCAGTACCAGCTAGAAGAACTTCTAAAGCGAAAAAAGCAAAACGTCGCACACACTACAAATTAACAATCAAAGGCTTAAATGCATGCTCAAACTGTGGTGAAATGAAAAAAAGCCATCACGTATGTCCAGCATGTGGTCACTACGATGGAAAAGACGTAATGTCTAAAGAAGCATAAGCATAAAAACATTTTTTGAAATGTTGAATCCCCTAGGCTAACCATGGAGCCTAGGGGATTTGTATTTTTTTAAGAAAATATGAAGAAATTGGAAATTTATTGGCACTATATTGTTTTCATATGAAAGATAGTGCGTTATAATAGTGAGGATTATAAGAGAATGCTCATAGAATTTTCGTTGATTATAATATAGGAGGTCATAAAATGACAAAACAACAATTTGGCGTAGTCGGCATGGCTGTCATGGGGAAAAATCTTGCTTTAAACATTGAAAGCAGAGGCTATACAGTTGCGCTGTATAACCGTACAGGATCAAAAACAACAGAAGTGGTTGAAGAACATCCTGACAAAAACTTTCAAGCAACATACTCAATTGAGGAATTTGTGAATGCAATTGAAAAACCTCGTCGAATTATGTTGATGGTTAAAGCTGGACCTGCAACAGATGCGACAATCCAAGAATTGTTACCACACCTTGATAAAGGCGACATCTTAATTGATGGCGGTAATACGTTCTTCAAAGACACAATGCGACGTAATGAAGAACTAGCAAACTCAGGAATTAACTTTATTGGTACTGGCGTTTCTGGCGGAGAAGAAGGAGCCTTGAAAGGACCATCTATCATGCCTGGCGGACAAAAAGAAGCGTATGAGTTAGTTGCGCCAATTCTTGAAAAAATTTCAGCTAAAGCAGAAGACGGTGAACCATGTGTGACTTACATTGGCCCAAATGGTGCTGGACATTATGTAAAAATGGTTCATAATGGGATTGAATATGGGGACATGCAATTAATTGCTGAATCCTACGATTTAATGAAACAAATCTTAGGTTTATCTGTTGATGAAATGGCAGAGATTTTCAAAGAATGGAACGAAGGCGAATTAGACAGTTACCTTATCGAGATCACGGCTGACATTTTGACACGTAAAGATGATGAAGGAACCGACCAACCAATCGTTGATGTTATTCTTGATGCAGCAGGCAACAAAGGAACAGGTAAATGGACAAGCCAAAGTGCGTTAGATCTTGGCGTACCATTACCATTAATTACAGAATCAGTATTTGCACGTTTTATTTCGGCTTACAAAGAAGAACGCGTAAAAGCAAGTGGCATTTTATCAAAACCTGCAGCCTTTAACTTTGCAGGCAATAAAAAAGAATTGATTGAAAAAATTCGCGAAGCATTATACTTTAGTAAATTAATGAGTTATGCGCAAGGTTTTGCACAACTCCGTGCAGCTTCTGAAGAATACGGATGGGATTTACCATTTGGTGAAATTGCAAAAATCTGGCGAGCAGGTTGTATTATCCGTGCACAATTCTTACAAAAAATTACCGATGCATATGAAAAAAATCCAGCACTTGAAAACTTGTTGTTAGATGAATACTTCGTAGAAATTACGAAAAAATATCAACAAGCCGTTCGTGAAGTTGTTGCGATTGCTGTTCAAGTAGGTGTTCCTGTACCAACATTCTCATCTGCAATTGCTTATTACGATTCTTATCGTTCAGATCGCTTACCAGCGAATTTAATTCAAGCACAACGTGATTACTTCGGTGCTCATACGTACGAACGCACAGACAAAGAAGGAATCTACCATTACAGCTGGTACAACGAAGAATAAACACGCTGGAGACCATGAGTGTGGCTCACCATGCTCATGGTTTTACTGTGGCTTAAAAAAGAACCAGACAGATTGAGTAGTAATTCTCTAATAAGTAGTAAGGAATAAAAAGGTTGAGCTTGAGTATAGCTTTTAAAGAGAAAGGACAATTAATCAAATGAGCAACATTTTAATTATTGAAGATGAAAAGAACTTAGCGAGATTCGTTGAGCTTGAATTAAAACATGAGGGGTATACGACAGAAGTACACTACAATGGTCGTACAGGATTGGAAGCCGCTCTTAACAACGAATGGGATGCTATCCTTCTTGATTTGATGTTACCAGAATTAAATGGATTAGAAGTATGTCGCCGTGTTCGCCAAGTGAAAAATACACCAATTATTATGATGACTGCGCGTGATTCAGTAATTGACCGTGTTTCTGGCTTAGACCATGGAGCGGATGATTATATTGTTAAACCATTTGCAATTGAAGAATTGTTAGCTCGTTTACGTGCGTTACTTCGTCGTATTGATATTGAGGGCGATAAAAACGTTGCAAAACAAACAACGATTACATATCGTGACTTAACAATTGAAAAAGAAAATCGTGTCGTTCGTCGTAATTCTGAAATGATTGAATTAACAAAACGCGAATACGAATTACTATTAACGCTAATGGAAAACGTGAACGTTGTCTTGGCACGTGATGTGTTACTAAATAAAGTTTGGGGCTATGAAACAGAAGTAGAAACAAACGTTGTGGATGTATATATCCGCTACTTGCGAAATAAAATTGACGTACCTGGAGAAGAAAGCTACATCCAAACTGTCCGTGGAACTGGCTACGTTATGCGTTCGTGAGAACTAATTAATGAAAAGAACGATTAAAAAAGAACTGGAAGGCCCATCTTTAACTATAAAGTGGGCTTTCGCAAGTTCTTTCTTTATATTTGTAGTTTTTACCATTTTTGCGGTGATTACCTATAAGTCTTCTGTTAGTCTTATTGTTGCCAAAGAAAAGGAAAATGTCGAAGCAACGATTGCAGAAGTAACAAATCGATTAGCTAATGCCAATGAAAATTTAACGGTAACAGACGTTTTTGACTATTTAAAAACGCCGAGTGAAAGAGATGAAAACTACTATAATAAGCATACAGCAGTAGAAGGTTCGTTTATGGAAATGGACAGTTTCATATCTGAACTAGGACAACCAGAACTTTATTTATCTGTGTATGACACAAACCAAAAACTAGTTTTTAAAACACAAAATGAATATGATAAGTTATTACAATTGGATCGACAATTACCTGTTGTTCGAACCGTTTTTGATAAAACCGGTTTTTATTCCGTGGAACCTATTTTTTCAAAAGAAACACGAGAAAAGATTGGCTATATTCAAGCGTTTTATGAACTTTCTTCTTTTTATGAAATTCGTAATCATTTATTATTAACACTTGTAGTTTTAGAAGTGATTTCTCTGATTGTAAGTAGTGTCTTAGGCTTTATCCTCTCTTCTTATTTCTTAAAACCATTAAAAGTATTGAGAGACACGATGGATACAATCCGCAAAGACCCGCAATCAGATGTCCACATGCCGGAGATTAATACGAGAGATGAGTTAGCAGATATTTCGGAAATCTTTAATGAAATGTTAGATCGTATGAGACGCTATATCGAACAACAAGAGCAGTTTGTTGAAGATGTTTCCCATGAATTAAGAACGCCCGTTGCGATTATGGAAGGCCATTTAAACCTTTTAAATCGTTGGGGGAAAGACGATCCTGAAATTTTAGATGAATCATTAAAGGCCAGTTTACAAGAAATTAGTCGTATGAAGAGTTTGGTCCAAGAAATGCTTGACCTTTCACGCGCTGAACAAGTGGACACCCAATATGCAAATGAACGAACAGATGCTAAACAAGTAGTCTACCAAGTATTTAATAACTTCCAATTGGTTTATCCTGAGTTTCATATCACATTAGATGACGATTTACCAACCGAAGTTGAGCTGAAAATCTATCGTAATCACTTTGAACAATTGCTAATTATTCTATTAGATAATGCGATTAAATATTCAACAGATCGAAAAGAAGTGCATATTTCCATTTCTCGAACGATGAATGAATTTGAAATAGCTGTGCAAGATTTTGGTGAAGGAATCACTGAAGAAGACTTGGAGAAAATATTTGATCGATTCTATCGAGTAGATAAAGCCCGTGCAAGAAATAAAGGCGGTAATGGCTTAGGACTATCGATTGCAAAACAATTAGTCGAAAACTATAAAGGACGTATTGATGCAGAAAGCGTATTGCATCAAGGAACGATCTTTAGAATTTTTATTCCAATCGCTGGAATAAAAGAAGAGAGCAACGTACAATAAAGTACGTTGCTTTTTTTACGAATGATTAACGAACATTTCAGTAAGAGAAAAGGGATTATAAGATAAAGAAACGAATGTTTTCTTTGCAGAAAATATTCATCGTTCGAAATTGAAAAAAATGTTATTTTTCTGCAAAATAATAGTTGCGTTTTAGAAAAATCCTTGGTATATTAATATCTGTTCTGACAAACAGTTCGTTAAGAAAAAAGTTTTAAAAAGTTAAAAATTTTTCTTGACGAAAAGATAAATAACATGTTAGAATAACAAAGTCGTTAAAGAGATTGCTTTTAAATCAATCATTTGATCAAAAAAACTTGTTATAAAATAACAAAAAAGTTTTAAAAAGTTGTTGACAAACAACTGAGATAATGATAAGATATAGAAGTTGTCACAGCAGACGGCAACGACCGAGCAAAACAACTTAAAAAACTTTTTCAAAAAAGTTCTTGACATTCAAACGAAAGTTTGTTATGATATAAAAGTTGCTGCGAGGTAACGTAGACCTTTGAAAACTGAACAAAGAATAGACGAACCAAATGTGTAGGGCGTCTTGATTCAATTCAAGACAACAAACATTTTTAACAAGCAAGCAATATGCTAGCAAACAAATTGAGCTTAACAATCGAAAGATTGTTCTAACTTTTATTATGAGAGTTTGATCCTGGCTCAGGACGAACGCTGGCGGCGTGCCTAATACATGCAAGTCGAACGCTTCTTTCCTCCCGAGTGCTTGCACTCAATTGGAAAGAGGAGTGGCGGACGGGTGAGTAACACGTGGGTAACCTACCCATCAGAGGGGGATAACACTTGGAAACAGGTGCTAATACCGCATAACAGTTTATGCCGCATGGCATAAGAGTGAAAGGCGCTTTCGGGTGTCGCTGATGGATGGACCCGCGGTGCATTAGCTAGTTGGTGAGGTAACGGCTCACCAAGGCCACGATGCATAGCCGACCTGAGAGGGTGATCGGCCACACTGGGACTGAGACACGGCCCAGACTCCTACGGGAGGCAGCAGTAGGGAATCTTCGGCAATGGACGAAAGTCTGACCGAGCAACGCCGCGTGAGTGAAGAAGGTTTTCGGATCGTAAAACTCTGTTGTTAGAGAAGAACAAGGACGTTAGTAACTGAACGTCCCCTGACGGTATCTAACCAGAAAGCCACGGCTAACTACGTGCCAGCAGCCGCGGTAATACGTAGGTGGCAAGCGTTGTCCGGATTTATTGGGCGTAAAGCGAGCGCAGGCGGTTTCTTAAGTCTGATGTGAAAGCCCCCGGCTCAACCGGGGAGGGTCATTGGAAACTGGGAGACTTGAGTGCAGAAGAGGAGAGTGGAATTCCATGTGTAGCGGTGAAATGCGTAGATATATGGAGGAACACCAGTGGCGAAGGCGGCTCTCTGGTCTGTAACTGACGCTGAGGCTCGAAAGCGTGGGGAGCAAACAGGATTAGATACCCTGGTAGTCCACGCCGTAAACGATGAGTGCTAAGTGTTGGAGGGTTTCCGCTCTTCAGTGCTGCAGCAAACGCATTAAGCACTCCGCCTGGGGAGTACGACCGCAAGGTTGAAACTCAAAGGAATTGACGGGGGCCCGCACAAGCGGTGGAGCATGTGGTTTAATTCGAAGCAACGCGAAGAACCTTACCAGGTCTTGACATCCTTTGACCACTCTAGAGATAGAGCTTTCCCTTCGGGGACAAAGTGACAGGTGGTGCATGGTTGTCGTCAGCTCGTGTCGTGAGATGTTGGGTTAAGTCCCGCAACGAGCGCAACCCTTATTGTTAGTTGCCATCATTTAGTTGGGCACTCTAGCGAGACTGCCGGTGACAAACCGGAGGAAGGTGGGGATGACGTCAAATCATCATGCCCCTTATGACCTGGGCTACACACGTGCTACAATGGGAAGTACAACGAGTCGCTAGACCGCGAGGTCATGCAAATCTCTTAAAGCTTCTCTCAGTTCGGATTGCAGGCTGCAACTCGCCTGCATGAAGCCGGAATCGCTAGTAATCGCGGATCAGCACGCCGCGGTGAATACGTTCCCGGGCCTTGTACACACCGCCCGTCACACCACGAGAGTTTGTAACACCCGAAGTCGGTGAGGTAACCTTTTTGGA
>NZ_JBNIDN010000001.1:2860000-2869686 GCF_050498705.1 Enterococcus sp. DIV0086
CATTTAGGCCCATAATTTTATAAAATGGCCCGTTGGTCAAGCGGTTAAGACACCGCCCTTTCACGGCGGTAACACGGGTTCGAGTCCCGTACGGGTCATAGTTTTGTTACGGAGGATTACCCAAGTCCGGCTGAAGGGAACGGTCTTGAAAACCGTCAGGCGGGTAAAACCGTGCAAGGGTTCGAATCCCTTATCCTCCTTTCTTAGGAATTAAGTTTCCTTAGTCTAATTATCGCGGGGTGGAGCAGTCAGGTAGCTCGTCGGGCTCATAACCCGAAGGTCGTAGGTTCAAATCCTGCCCCCGCAATTGCTTTTATTTTTTAAAGCATACATTTGCATAAAGCAAAAACGAATTGGTTTGGTAGTTCAGCTGGTTAGAATGCCTGCCTGTCACGCAGGAGGTCGCGGGTTCGAGTCCCGTCCAGACCGTTTTTGGCTCGGTAGCTCAGTTGGTAGAGCAATGGATTGAAGCTCCATGTGTCGGCAGTTCGATTCTGTCCCGCGCCATCCAAGAAAAATTTGCGGGTGTAGTTTAGTGGTAAAACCACAGCCTTCCAAGCTGTTGTCGCGAGTTCGATTCTCGTCACCCGCTTTTTTCTTATTTGGGGCCTATAGCTCAGCTGGTTAGAGCGCACGCCTGATAAGCGTGAGGTCGATGGTTCGAGTCCATTTAGGCCCATTTATTTCTTGGGGAAGTACTCAAGTGGCTGAAGAGGCGCCCCTGCTAAGGGTGTAGGTCGGGAAACCGGCGCGAGGGTTCAAATCCCTCCTTCTCCGTTTTTTCTTTTTAATGGCCCGTTGGTCAAGCGGTTAAGACACCGCCCTTTCACGGCGGTAACACGGGTTCGAGTCCCGTACGGGTCATAGTGAAGCATACAAACATTGTTTGTATGCTTTTTTTATTTTTATTACAAAAAAATGTTGTTGAAAGCGTTGACATTTGTTGTAAATATGTTATTCTTTGGATGTAGGGATAAGTAAATAGATGGATAGTGATTGTTTAAAGACAAGCTAAACCTAATTTTTTCATGAAGCGACATATGTGTCGTTCTTTTTGAAGAAATTGGGTTTTTCTTTTTTCAACGAAACACAAAGGAGGTGGGGCATTGATTATTCACAAAATTTTAAACAATAATGTGGTTATTACATTAGATGATGATAAACGAGAGCAAATTGTTATGGGCAAAGGAATTGCTTTTAAGAAACGCATTGGGGATTGGGTTCCTGATGAAAGTATTGATCAAGTTTTTTATTTAGCCAATCAAGAAACATCACTTAAGTTTCAAGAATTGTTAGGAAATATTCCTTTAGAGATGATGAAACTCTCGGATGACATTATTGTTTATGCAAAATCAACGTTGAAAAAGAGTTTGAATGATACCATTTATATTTCTCTGACGGATCATTTGTACACAGCTTTAGAAAGAAAAAAACAAGGAATTGCAATTAAGAATTTATTATTATGGGATATTAAACGTTTTTTTCCTGAAGAGTACGAAGTAGGAGTAAATGCTTTAAAAATGGTACAAAAGCGCGTAGGAATGGAATTGTCAACGGATGAGGCAGGTTTTATCGCATTGCACTTGGTGAATGCGGAGATGGAGGAAGAAGTCGGTAATATTTACGAATTGACAAAGTTGATGCAAGAGATTACAAATATCGTCAAATACTATTTTAAGGTAAGTTTTGATGAAGACTCTGTCTACTTTTATCGATTTAGCACACATTTAAAATTTTTCTGTTATCGCTTATTACACCAACGTGAAGTTGTCGAAAATGATGATGAAGAACTGTATGCGGTAATTAAAAAGAAATATCTCAACGCCTATCGTTGCGTGGAAAAGATCAGCTTGTATTTAAATGAGAACTATGACTATCAAGTTTCAAATGAAGAACGCTTGTACCTAACGATTCACATTGCACGAATTGTACAAACAACGGAACAATAAACGCACCACTTTGGATAGTGACATTCAGTTGGCTAAACCTTCAAATGAAAATAAATTTTTGGAGGAAAAAAAGATGGGAAAATATCATGAACTAGCAGAAAAAATTGTAAAAAATGTCGGTGGGCAAGAGAATATTAATAGTTTGACACATTGTATCACACGTCTTCGCTTCAAATTAAAAGATGAGAGTCAAGCGAATGATGATGTCTTAAAAAATATGGACGGTGTGGTAACTGTTATGAAAAGCGGTGGACAATACCAAGTCGTTATTGGGAACCATGTTCCAGCCGTTTACGAAGAAGTAGTTAGTATTGCAGGCTTGTCAGGAGAACGTGAAGAAGGAGCTTCCAGTGGGAATTTATTTGATCGCTTAATAGATATTTTAAGTGGTTGTTTCCAACCCTTTTTAGGGGCGTTAGCAGCGGCTGGGATGGTTAAAGGGTTAAATGCCTTATTGGTTTTCTTAAAGCTCTATACGGCTACGTCAGGGACTTATACCATGTTAAATGGGATTGGCGATGCAATTTTCTACTTTATGCCAGTTATTTTAGGTTATACAGCAGCTAAAAAATTCCGGTTGCATCCAATGGTAGGGATCGTGATTGGTGCAGCTTTATGTTACCCAACGATTCAAGGAAGTGCATTACAAACGGCCTTTGAAACAACAGCGGGTGCCGGAGCCGCAGCACCGTATAATTTATTGGGCTTACCTGCCTATAATACATTTATGGGGATTCCTTGGGTCGGTGCGAACTATACAAGTAGTGTCGTACCAATCATCTTCATTATTGCTTTTGCGGCACAAGTTCAAAAAGTGTTTAAACGTATTATTCCAGAAGTTGTTCAAACGTTCTTAGTACCGTTTTTCGTCTTGTTGATTGCCTTACCAATTGGTTTCTTAGTAATTGGGCCAATCGTTAGCATGCTAACAGATTTATTAAGCGCTGGCTTTACAGCATTAATGAGTTTCTCACCAGCTTTGTATGGTTTGATTCTTGGTTTCTTCTGGCAAGTCTTAGTTATTTTTGGTTTACATTGGAGCGTTGTGCCATTAGCTATTATGCAAGTGACACAAGAAGGTTCAAGCCAAGTATTAACGGGATCATTTGCAGCTAGTTTTGCGCAAACAGCGGTTGTTTTAGCGATGTTCTTCAAATTGAAAGATAAAAAGTTAAAAGCTTTGTGTCCGCCAGCAATTATCTCTGGTATTTTTGGTGTAACAGAGCCAGCAATTTATGGAATCACTTTACCAAAAAAATGGCCATTTATTTATTCAATGATTGGTGGCGCTGTCGGTGGTTTATATTTGATGATCAACAATGTGACAGCTTATACAATGGGTGGTTTAGGAATTTTCGGTGTGCTAAACTTTATCAATGGTGATGATGCAAGTGGGATGATTCAGTCCTTTATTGCAATTGCCATTGCAGCGGTCGTTGGTTTTGGTCTAACATTCTTCTTCTGGAAAGACGATACAGTTGAGGAAGAAGAAGTGATTATTGATAAAACAACGATTAAAAAAGAAAATATTACAAGTCCAGTCAAAGGACGAGTGTTATCTTTAAAAAATGCAGAGGATCCTGCTTTTGCGAATGGAGCATTAGGAAATGGGGTCGTGATTGAACCAACGGAAGGTAAAGTGGTTGCACCCTTTGATGGAACGATTGTCACACTATTCCCAACAAAACATGCATTAGGTTTGATTTCAGATAACGGCACAGAATTATTGATTCATATTGGGATTGATACAGTTCAATTAGAAGGCGAAGGCTTTGAAGCTTTTGTAAAACAAGGTGACCGCGTGAAAAAAGGTCAAACATTAGTAAACTTTGATTTAGAAGGAATTAAAAAAGCTGGGTTTAGTACACAAATTCCAATCGTTGTGACGAATACAGCGGATTATTTAGATATTTTGGAAGTCGGCAGTAATGAAGTTTCAACAAGCGATGATTTGCTGACCGCTTTAATATAAAAAGATGTGGAGGAAGAGAATTTATGGCATTTAGAAAAGACTTTTTATGGGGTGGCGCAACAGCAGCCAATCAATGTGAAGGTGGCTATAACGAAGGCGGACGTGGTTTGGCAAACGTCGATTTAGCGCCAACTGGTCCAGATCGTTTTCCAGTAATCACTGGTGAAAAGAAAATGTTTAACTTTGATGAGGAACATTTCTATCCTGCACAAGAGGCGATTGATATGTATCATCGCTATAAAGAAGATATCGCCTTGTTTGGTGAAATGGGTTTTAAAACATACCGTTTATCCATTGCTTGGAGTCGAATTTTTCCAATGGGAGATGAAACAGAGCCGAATGAAGAAGGCTTGAAGTTCTATGAAGACTTATTCAAAGAATGTCATAAATATGGGATTGAGCCACTAGTAACGATTACACACTTTGACTGCCCAATGCACTTAGTGGAAGAATATGGCGCTTGGCGTAGTCGTAAGTTAGTAGGTTTCTATGAAAATCTTTGCCGTGTAATTTTCAACCGATATAAAGGATTAGTCAAATATTGGTTAACATTTAACGAAATTAATATGATTTTACATGCACCATTTATGGGGGCAGGTCTATACTTTGAAGAAGGCGAAAACAAAGAACAAGTGAAATACCAAGCGGCCCATCATGAACTACTAGCAAGTGCAATTGCGACAAAAATTGCTCATGAGGTAGATCCTGAAAACCAAGTAGGTTGTATGTTAGCGGCTGGTTCCAACTACGCTTATACTTGTAAACCAGAAGATGTTTTCGCTGCTCGACAAGCAGATCGTGAAAATTATTTCTTTATTGATGTCCAATCACGTGGGGAATACCCTGCGTATGCTTTAAAAGAAATGGCCCGTAAAGGTATTCAAATTGAAATGGAAGAAGGCGACGAAGAACTTTTAAAAGAACATACGGTGGACTTCATTTCGTTCTCTTATTATTCTTCTCGTGTCACATCAACAGATCCAGAAATTAATGAACAAACAGCTGGTAACATCTTTGCCTCTGTGAAAAATCCTTATTTAAAAGCCAGTGAATGGGGTTGGCAAATTGATCCGCTTGGTTTGAGAATTACGATGAATGACTTATATGATCGTTATCAAAAACCACTATTCATTGTTGAAAATGGCTTAGGAGCGGTAGATACACCAGACGAAAATGGTGATGTAGTCGATGATTATCGTATCGATTATTTGGCGGCGCATATTCAAGCGATGAAAGATGCTGTTGAACAAGATGGTGTCGACTTGTTAGGCTATACGACTTGGGGCTGTATTGATTTAGTATCAGCTGGAACAGGTGAAATGAAAAAACGCTATGGCTTTATCTATGTGGATCGCGATAACGAAGGAAATGGTACGTTAAAACGAAGCAAGAAGAAATCGTTTGATTGGTACAAAAAAGTAATCGCAACAAATGGTGAAGATTTAAGTAATTAATAAAATCAGCAACTATTAAAGGGCGTTTGACGTTGGCAGAAAAAACAAGGACTCTTCTGCCAGCGTCAATTCCCTTGATGGTTTCTTTGTTATGCCTAAAAACAGAGGGAAAGAGGGATTTTATGGGATTTCCAGAAAATTTTTTATGGGGCGGTGCAACAGCTGCTAACCAATATGAAGGTGGCTATCTTTCAGGAGGCAAAGGTCTGAGTACATTAGATGCAATTACTGGTGGTAGTCAAACAGAACCGCGACGGATTACGTATTTAACTAAAGAGGGCCAAAAAGCTTCTTGTACGCGCGATCAAGCATTACCCGAAGGAGCGATTGGTTATATCGATGAAGAGTTATACTACCCTAGTCATGTAGCGACGGACTTTTACCATCATTACGAAGAAGATATCGCCTTATTTGCAGAAATGGGTTTCAAATGTTTTCGGCTGTCTATCGCCTGGAGCCGGATTTGCCCAAATGGAACAAAAGAGATTAATGAAGAAGGCTTAGCCTTTTATGATAAAGTTTTTGATGCTTTGCTGCGCCATGGAATTGAGCCCGTTGTGACGATTAACCATTTTGATATTCCGATGTATTTGGCCGATGAATATGATGGTTGGAAAAATCGTGAAGTGATTGATTTCTTTGTTTTCTTTTGCGAAACCATTTTTACACGTTATCAGGATAAAGTGAAGTATTGGATGACTTTTAATGAAATTAATTTTTTAAGAAGTTGGACGCAAATTGGGATTCACAATAATGATAAACAAAGTAAATATCAAGCGGCACATCATCTATTTGTAGCAAGTGCGAAAGCAGTTGAATTGGGACATTCCATCAATCCAGATTTCCAGATTGGTATGATGGTGGCTTATATCCCGAGTTATCCTTTGTCCTGCAAACCTGAGGACGTGATGGCAGCTGTTCAATTTAACCGAGAGCAAGAATTTTATATGGATGTCCAGGCTAAGGGCTATTATCCAGCGCATAAGCTCAAAGAATTTGAGCGTGAAGGAATGACAATTCAAATGGAGTCAGAGGATTTAGCGATTATTCAAAAAGGAACAGTTGATTATATCGGGTTTAGTTATTATATGTCGACTGTTTCGACTGCTTATCCCGAAGAAGTAAAATATGTCGGAGGCAACCAAATGCCTGCGGTTAAAAATCCTTATTTGCAAGAATCTGAATGGGGCTGGGCTGTCGATCCTTTAGGGTTAAGAATTTCATTGTGTCAGTTGTCAGATCGTTACAATATGCCATTGTTTGTGGTTGAAAACGGGTTTGGCGCGGTGGACACATTGCAAGAGGATGGCTCGATTGTCGACGATTACCGCATTGATTATTTTAAACAACATATTGAAGCCATGAGAACCGCAGTAGAAGAAGACGGGGTTAACTTAATTGGTTATACGCCATGGGGTTGTATTGACTTAGTTTCAGCAGGGACTGGCGAAATGAAAAAACGTTACGGTTTTATCTATGTAGACATGGATGACGAAGGTCAGGGAACCTTGAAACGAACTAAGAAAAAATCATTTAATTGGTACAAACAAGTTATCGCTAGTAATGGTGAAAACTTAACAACTGAGTAGAAAATGAGGGGAAATAAAAAATGAAAAAACGATTGACGATTGTGGGGATGCTTTTTCTGGCCATTTTAGTAATGGTTGGTTGTGGTAAAAATCAGCAAGCAACGACAAAAGAAAAAGAGACAAAACCTGAAGAACTAACTCTTTACATTGTGCGCCATGGAAAAACTATGTTAAATACGACGGACCGCGTACAAGGATGGTCAGATGCGGTCTTAACACCAGAAGGTGAAAAAGTTGTGACAGCAACTGGGATTGGCCTGAAAGATGTTGCCTTTCAAAATGCATATAGTAGTGATAGTGGCCGCGCCTTGCAAACTGCTCAACTTATTTTAGATCAAAATAAAGCAGGCAAAGACCTTGAAGTCGTGCGTGACCCAGATTTACGTGAATTTAATTTTGGTAGCTATGAAGGGGATTTAAACAAGACAATGTGGCAGGATATTGCTGATGATCAAGGTGTTTCCTTAGAAGAATTTATGAAAAACATGACCCCTGAATCTTTTGCCAACAGTGTAGCTAAACTAGATCAACAGCGCGAGGAAAGCAAAAATAACTGGCCTGCAGAAGACTATGCTACAATTACTAAACGTTTGAAAAAAGGCTTAGATAAAATTGTTGCCACAGAATCAGCCAATCCCGGAAATGGCAATGTTTTAGTGGTCTCTCATGGCTTGAGTATTTCAGCGTTGTTAGCAACTTTATTTGATGATTTTAAAGTCCCAGAAGGCGGGTTGAAGAATGCTAGTGTCACAACAATTCATTACAAAAATGGCGAATATACTTTGGATAAAGTCAATGATGTAAGCTACTTAGAAGCAGGCGAAAAAGAATCAAAATAATCTAAGGAAACGAGAAACAGTCTAGTTAGGAGTTGGTGGAGCAAGAAAAGGGTTGCTTCACCAACTCCTATTGTTTTTTATTAAAAGTGAAGGCTTACCTCATCACATTTTTAAATAGAAGTGGTTCGAGCTCAAAAATGATTTATCGCATAACTATGCTGACTAGATTTTGGACCGTTTTTTTACTAACTGAATAAAAGCATGTTCTGATGGGGTATTTTTACATTTATATTAAGTGAAAATTAGAAATTATTTTTTTAATTAGTGAATCAACTATTAAATAAATAGTATGAAAAAATTGTGACATGTATCTGTTAAAAACCAGTCCTTTTTATGACTGTTGTTTTTTTAGTTAATGAAATAGGTTGTTATTTATTATCTAAATTGTATAAGGCTGTTACTATGCTTGCTTATATTAGTAATGTGTCCTTATAAAATAGAATAATAGCTATGTCTATTTAAAATAGTGTATGCTACTATTTTTTACAACAGACAAATTTATGAAAGTAAGACTGTTTGTTGAAAAATAATTTATATATTAATGAAAAAGTTTAAGAAAGTGTATTGATGGTTTCAAGTGAAGCGATATAATTAATTTCATTAGAGAGAAGTGTTAGAATGGCGAGAAAGCAATGCTTTATTGTTAAGTCAATGTTACTATCATTCCTTATTTTGGGAGTCCTTTCCTTCATTTTCAAAGAATATATTTTTGAAAATGTTGGTTTATTGAGGGCTTCGTTAGTTCTGATAGTATTTTTCATTGGCGAGTATATCTATTTAGACTATACTTTATCAAATAACAGGGCTTTATTGATCTGTTCGGTGTTGATATTTCTGCTTTCAGCTTCATTGTTATTTTAATAAGGGAAGTATAGGAAAAATAAAATGATGATTTGAAACGATTATTATCAGCTACTTAGAAGCAGGCGAAAAAGAATCAAAATAATCTAAGGAATCGAGAAACAGTCTATTTAGGAGTTGGTGGAGCAACAGAAGGATTGCTTCACCAACTCCTATTGTTGTGTTCTTTTTTTATTAAGGGTAGAATCAGAAAGAAGAATTTTTTCATTGGGAGGAAATGAGATGAAAAATAGAACAAAATCACGCTGGAAAAAAATTGTCCTAGGACTTGGGCTTTTTTTAGTAATCTTAGTCATCGGTTTGACTATTTTTATTAAAAATAGTACGTATCAAGCAACCGATTCAGCCTTAAAAATAAGCCAAAGTGCCACGCAAGAAAAAAACTATGATTATTATACAAACGGGCAAAAAAATGATACAGCACTGATTTTTTATCCAGGTGCATTGGTTGCGCCCGCTAGTTATAGTGAATGGGCGCAAGAAGTTGCTACGAAAGGTTATGATGTCTATGTTGTTCATTTTCCTTTGAATTTAGCGGTTCTTGCACCAAATGCTGCAGAACAAATTATAAAGGATCATCCACAACAAAACTTCGTTTTGGCTGGACATTCTCTGGGTGGTGTGATGGCTAGCCGTTTTGTAGCGGAAAATGAGCAACGAATCAAAGGCATGATTTATTTAGCTAGCTATCCTGACGAAAAAGGTGCACTAAACAAGCAAAATCTGCCGGTTCTGTCAATAACAGCCACAAACGATGGTGTTTTAAATTGGACTAGCTACCAAAAAGCCAAACAGTTTTTGCCAAAAGATACGCAGTATGTATCTATCAAAGGTGGTAACCATGCAGGGTTTGGTAATTACGGTGTCCAAAAAGGAGACAACAAAGCGACAATTTCTAACGAGCAACAGCAAACAGAAATCAGTCAATTGATTGTAGCGTGGCTACAATCACGCCCCAATAAATAATCCGATGAGCGTGGGACAAAAATCACTTTGGACTTTTGCTCCACGCTCAAAAACTA
>NZ_JBNIDN010000002.1:0-388438 GCF_050498705.1 Enterococcus sp. DIV0086
AAAACCAAAATAATCTTTGAGCATTTTCACAATGTTTTTGTTGGGGAAATGTTTGTGACCTAGACCAATTTCCATTCACAAAGTGGCAGTGTAAATGCCTTTGAAATAGTAGAGGTTAGGGTAAAAATGTAGATTATGTTAACTGGATGATTAAATAACAGAAATGAGGGATTTGAATGAACACCAAAATTTTATTCGTGTTTCTGCTTACACTAAGTATAGGGTTAAGTGCTTGTTCCAAAAACGAAACTAAAAGGAGTGAGAAGCAACAAAGCTCCTCTGTTTCAGTTAAATCTAGTAAGAGTAGTGAAAAGGAAATAATTTCAAAGGATACAACAGTGTCTAAAGAAAATGTCATTGAGCAAAACTCATCAAATACTGTTGAAAATGAGAACACTGATAAAATTAACACAAAAAATCTAACTACTGAGCAAGCTATTTCATGGGTTAAAAACTATTTAATTCAGCAGGGAGCAAATCCTTCTGAAGCAGAGAATGAATTTCAAACCCAAATGTCAGACGATGGGTATCTAGAAATTTTGAGATATTCTTGGAATCCAGCAAAGACTTCCAAAACGATTTCGAATATATATCGTGTAAACGAACAAGGAGAACTACAAATAGGAAACAATGCAAATTTAGGAGAACCTTGGGAGACTATTAGTACAACTTATATTGGTGATTAGAACATGTAATAGCGATTATGTGACTAGTTCATTAAATAACGAAAAAAAGTAGTAAGCAATGAACCCCTGCATAGATTTGCGGGAGGTATAATAGACTAAAAATTTATGGTGTAACTGTTGGAGGAAGGAGAGTTTTATGAAAATTGAAGCAATCATTTTTGACATGGATGGGGTTATTGTTGACACTGAATTTTTTGATTTTAGTATACAAAAAGAGTTTATCCGTCAAGAGAATTCCTTTATTAATCTTGAAACTACTGATTTTAGTGAGCTAATTGGTCAGTCCTATAATATGTTATACGAAACACTAAAGCGTTTTATAGGAAGTACAGAGCCTTTGGAAATTATCGGAGATAAATTTACAAAATTTAGTGATGAAAAATATAAGTCATTAAATTATAAGAAGCTATTTCGTGGAGACACTCTTTTTCTTTTAGAATATGCAAAAGAAAAACAGATAAAATTAGCGGTAGCTTCATCTTCAACCTATTCGCATATCGTAGAAGTTCTTTCTTCATGCGGTATCTTATCTTATTTTGATGTTATTTACAGCGGGGAATTTGTTGAACAAAGTAAACCAAACCCTCAAGTATATTTAAATGTGCTAGAAAAATTGAACATAGCGTCAGAATTTTGCATCGCAATAGAAGATTCATCGTATGGGATAACTGCGGCAAACGAAGCAGGAATAACCACGATTGCCTATCAAGAAACCAGAGTTCCTGTTTACCAAGACCACGCAGCTTATCTAGCTAAAAATATGGAACATGTACAACAAATTATAACAGAACTAAATATCTCAGATAATGTATACTAAGCCATGAAGTGTAACCCGTTGTGCTAGTTAATTTTTAAAAGTATCCAAGTGAATATCTAAGCGTACCAGAAACTATATTTGAGCTCTTTCTAGCATAAAACTTTAAGTTAACAGGATCGCTTCTAAACGGGATTCAAATCCTATTAATGGATTATTATGAAAGAACAATGCTTAATCATATTTTGGCTTCCACTGATCATGAAGAAATTGGAGGATCAACTTATTTTATGCCGACCAATCCAGGAGGAAAAAAAGGTTTGACATTGAAAATTCTTGTTGCCATGGCACGGGGCTTGAAAATCACTTTAAGTATGTTGAATCAATTTTTTATCAAAATGAGGAGGCAGTGTTTCTTAATTTATTTATTGCCGCTGAACTTCGTTCAAAAGAAGAAAAAATTTGGCTGGAAGTAGATTATGATGATATATGTCCGGAACAAGTGAAACTTATGATTAATCAACTATCAAAAGCACTGAAGGTTCGTCGACCATATTGGGCTGACGGAGAAGCAAACATTGAGATAAATGGAGAAAAGGTTGAAGTTGCTGCAAAAGCAGGATATTACACTTTAAAAGTGAACCCAGGTGATTATGTGATACTCACCTTTCCAATTAACTATCGATTAGAATCAACACCTGATGTGTCAGATATTGTATCACTTGGTTATGGATCATATATTTTGGCTGCTCTGAATTCAGAAACAGAGTTTTTAACACTTAATGAATTGACAGAATTTGAAAAAACGAAGAATGGTTTAACTTTTACTCATAAAGGGCAAGAATATAAGCCGCTCGCACAAATCAATCATGAAGCCTATCATTTATATTTGAAAAAACAATACTGATTATTTTTTTGAAGGATTGTCGGCTGTTAATTAAGTGGTTAGAAGAAAGTGTGTGACTTTATTAATTGAGAAAGTAAGTACAGATAGTTTTAAATAAACAACCGAAGAGCTTTCTTCGGTCGTTTTATTGATTATTTCTACTTTTCGAGCGTTGCGATAAAGTAACCGCTAGTTTCTTTTAAATTGCAAGGTTTAAAAGATAATGATGAAAAAAATAAAGATCCACATAGAATTTTTAGGAGATAAAAAAAATGTCTAAAAAATTGTTTTAGTTATAGATAGTTAATATAAAATATTTTTTTGAAGGGGAGTAACAACTTTTTTAATAATTATTTAAATAACTATTAAAAAGTTGGAAATTGAGTTGTCTACCAAAAGTTAGACCTGAAAATCTAACTTTTGGAAGTTTTTTGTATGGTAAAATACAATTTTTAATTTAAACTTGTCCATGACTACTTACCTGGTCAAGAAAGTACTTGGTTTCTCGCAAAGAAGTATGAGTTTAAATCTAATTCTCAAAAAAATTAAATAGATTAATGCTTATAAAAAACTTGGTGAAGAAGGGCTACTTCGTAGTCGAAAAGGTAAGAATTACTCTGTTCAATTTAAATTAAATGTGATAGAGTGTACTTAACGACAGAGTTAACCTATCAAGAAGTAGCTAATCTTCTCAAATGAACAATTCATCTTTAATTGCGAATTGGCTTAAAATGTATCGTAAGTTTGGTATAGATGGACTCTCTAAACACAAAGGACGTTCCACCTAAAATGACTAAGAAGAAACAAAATGAAATTCAACCATTACCTAGTGAACCATCTCAAGTAGAGAAACTAGAAAAAGAAAATAGAATGATAAAATTGAGAATTGTAGGGCCTCCAAAGTTAGATTTTTTAATCTAACTTTGGAGGCCCACTACAATTCTCATATATAAACTATCTGCCTTTTTTTAAAAAACTAGTTAGTAACCTAAAGATCTTTCATAAAAGCTTGGAACTCAAAGAAATATTCTTATCGTTACCTCAAAAGACATTCTATTATTCAACATCTTTAAATGGATCTTTTACGACCGGTTTATTCGCATTATTCCAGTAATTCTCAATCACCAGACCGTATTCAGAAAGATAATTCAAGAAGGGTTCAAACATATCATTTGCACTGGGTTTCTTCCAGTCTTCTTGGAGCTCGCAAGCTAATGAAAATGTTGAAACTAGTTCCGCACCAGCATTTCCCATACGGGTAATAGCTGCTTGATATTCAAGTTCATTCCAAGCACCACATGAGTCAATTACTGGAAAAACGCGGTATCCATCATTTAGTAAAGATAATGTTGGAAACGTGCAACAAGTTCCAATAGTAACACCGGAAATAATGAGATGATCACGTCCAGTATCTTTTATCAAGGTCATTAATGCTTCACGAAAAGTAGGATCCTCATAAGCATTGATAATACCTGTCCGTCTATAAATGGGTTCATCAGGAAATAGTTCTTTGATCTCCGTCAAAGTATCTCCGTTTTGCCATTGAGCATTAGAAGATGAGATCAATACAGGAATATCCAGCGCTTTAGCTGTTTTAGCAAGCCCAAGAATATTGTTTTTTAACTCTGCTAATGCAGGGGTGCGCACGCTAGAAATCAGTCCAATTTGATGGTCAATCAATAAAATGATCGAGTTTTCAGGAGTAGGTTTACTATGAACGAAATGTCCTTTTTCCTTTGCTTCATCCATAGACAATTGATCTGGTAGAGCTTTTGCGTTTAAATCACTAATAATTTCTTTTATCATTGTTGCACCTCATTTCATTAGTATATATGTATAGTATTCGGAAATGAAAAAATATACAACTATTTATTCTTGTAAGCAGAATGTTTTACTGATTAAAACAATTCATAATTTTGATAATTGAGTTAAAATCGTACTCTTACATGGAACCCAGTACTAGCGAAAATGAGATTTTATCTGTATTATAAGATAACCTTGAGTCTTTTAAGATAAGGGATGACATTATTTTGCTAAGGAACGAAATGAAATCCAGTCATTACCAAGTGAACCATCTTAAGTTGAGAAACTAGAAAAAGAAAATAGAATGTTAAAAATTGAAAATGCTTATTTAAAAGAATCGAGGAGGCTGCGTTTAGAGGACGAATAAAAAATGAACAAATCGCACGAATTATTCACAATCACCTAGGACGCTTTCGACTTTCGATTAAAAGACATTCAAGAAACCCTGAGGCTTCAAAAAGCCACTTACATGTACTGGCAAAAACGCATCGACAGAACCACTTCAACACAAAGGATGGAAGAAGAAATTCAAGAGATTCGTAAAAAACATCAACATTATGGTTATAGAAGGATGACTCAAGAATTGAAACGACGTGGATATCAAGTAAATAAAAATAAAGTGCAGCGATTAATGCAAAAGCTACAGTTACAAGTTAAAGCATTTACCAAGAAATCTAGAAAATATAATTTCTATAAAGGAACTGTTGGGAAAGTTGCTAAAAATTTGATTCATTGAAGGTTTAGCACTTCGTTCGCTCATCAAAAAATTACGACGGATACAACTGAATTTAAATACTATGAAAAAAATGGCACGGGCATTCTTCGACAAAAAAACTATATTTAGATCCATTCATGGATATGTATAACAGTGAAATTCTGAGCTAAAGCTCACAAAATGCTGATCAGGTAATCGTTACATTGATTATCTTTTTTATCATGTTAAATGTGTTCTTTTTCTTTGCATGGATGTTTTCAAGCACTCCTACAGTTGAAAAGTATTAGAAAAATATGGCACATGGATTAGTGTGAAAGCTTACATCCTTTTAGGGGTATTCATTATTGTAGAAAATGGAACTATTCAATATATTATAATTTTCATTTCGTATTCACAAAAGTTTAAATTAGCTGTCTCAAATAAGTTGTAATGGAATTAAACTTCAATCAGAGTGTATAGAAAATGTTGTGTTTACGATTTTTAAGAGGTATACTCGATGTAACTTAACTGTCATATGGAGCGTGATAGTGATGAATAATCAAAAAAAGATTGAAACATCTGAATATTTCACTGGTATTTCTGTTGATATTACTACTAAATATTTGCGCTTATCTTCGTTTTTACCGGTTCACTGAAGGCAAGTAGTCTTATGGAAGACGTTAATGGTAAAGATTGTAGTTAATTACTTAGCGAACAAAAAAGTAGTATTCAGTTTCTTGTTTTATCATTATTGGAGGTCATTATCATGAGAAGAAAAAAGAACAAGCATCGACTATTTAAATTTTTAGTCGCAGTAATCTTATTAATGGCAATAGGGCTACTGTTTTTTAAAAATTTGAATAATGAGGCTCGAACACTTAATTCTGGGAAAGATACGCCAGTAGACAAGGTTGTAAAAAGAGAAGTAGTCAAAAAAATTAATAATGCTGCTGAGGGTACACAGGATCAAGAAAAGAAAGAATATCTTACTAAAGTTGCTGATTTTATAAATAAGCAACCCATGTCAAGAATTATGGAACTAGTTAACAATGAACAACAAGCTAGCCAAGCTTTACAAAGTGAAGTGGGAGTTCCAAAAAATATTGCTGATGAGAAAGTTCATGAAATATTTACGTCTCCGGAGTATTCAATGATTAGAGAGAAAATTAGTAATGGTGATTACTACGGTGCTTACAATGAATATAAAAAAATTTCTCAACAATCAAAATGAAAATTTTGAAGTGTACGGAAAATGGGCCCTTTTTCAAATAGTGTTGGTAAAGATAAATTGTAGAATCGCATCAAATCCAGAAGAGAAAGTCCTCTGGATTTTTTTATTTGGTTTGTATTGCTTGTCCTTGTTGGACGAAAATCCGCAATTTGAAATTATAAAAGTTACGAAAACTATAGGCATTCCGCTTTAATACACTGATATGATTATTTAGACACTCCAATTGTTCATTGGAATAAGAATAATTTAAGGCATGATAAATTTGTTTTTGGTATTTTTTAAAGGTTCGTATAGTTGTTTGATAAGTAGCTGGCAAATGAGAAATATTTTGCGTAAGTAAGGCATCAAAATACGTTTGGTTTCGTTTATGAATGGCATACAAAAAGTCTAGATACAACGTGTAGCCATGTGTGGCTCCTATAATAGAAATGCGGACAAATCGTTCGCTATAATCTAGTAAAATTTTTTTATTATGCAACCTAAAATCCAGCGACAAGATATTAACAAGAATTTAAAAAATCGATGGTCTCTATGAATCAGACCGGACAGTCTGTCAACTCACTGTCAAAAGAATACAATGTAGGTGTCTCGACAATTTGCAAATGGATCCGTCAGGCTGATTCTAATGACAGAAATGTCCTTTCGTTAAGGGAACGGAAATTAGTAAAAGAAAATAAATGCTTAAAAGAAGAAATTGATAGTTTGAAGTGAACAGCGGTACTTCTGGTAAAAATTTAATCAATAAAAGATGTGCCACTGTATTACGGGTGATTCGTCTAGGGCATCGCATTACCCAAATTTTGTAAGTTTTATTTATTCCTAGCTCCATTTACTATGATTATTTGAAGTGAAAGCTGAGTAAATCAGCACAGAAATGCCAACATTTTAAGTAACTAGTCTTAAAATGTCGGCTGAAACACCCGATGTATGGTTATCCGCGCATAGCAAAATACTTTAAAGAGACGTTAAATCTCTAAATCAGTCGCTATCTTGTTTATTACCTTATGTGAGAATTATGCATCCAATCAATAATGGTTCTAAAAACGAAGAAACCCAAAATTTATACCGAAATCGCTCAACGTCCTAATCTAATAAAAAATTAACCGATAACTCAAATGTGTTTTTAACAGATATTACGTGTAGATCTGTAAAATGTAAGTGGATTTATTTAGCTAGTCTATATAATCCTGAAACTCCTCTAGTTGAAACGCATAAAATAGGTGCTCATTTGACAAAATAATTAGCAACGAGCGTAATTCAATCGCCCATTTAAAAGCATTAGGAACAAAAATTGTTCATAGTGATGTGGGAAGCTAAAATACAAGCGATTCTTTTGAACAAATACTCAATCGTTGTGCGGTGAAATATTCCTATTCCCGTAAGGAATGCTCTGAAAACAATACTCGAATCGAAAGTTTCCATTCAATTTTAAAGAGAAAATGTGTGGATTTTCAATCAATTTAAGAAACCTTTGTTTGTATTGATCGCAACATTTTCTAGTATAACAATGAGCGCATCTTATTGGCTCTCTACTTGTTTATAATGATTTCACCGTTTTTAACAATTTAACTAAAAATGGTTTTTTGAGGTGTCTTTTATCAGAAAAATAAATGATTGAGGTTAGATTAGCCACCTTACCTAATTTCTATCTAGAAAGTGTAGAATCAAAAATCATTTTGAAAGGTAGTAGCTTTTTTCTCCGAATTATTGACATATGATCCAAAACTATCTGTGAGAAACGGGTGGCTGACATTACTTACATTCCTACTAAGAAAAATGACTTGAAACCAGCAAAATAAGGAATTCATATAGAAGAAAAGGAACACCTTACATAATGCAGGAATCGAATCTTTCCATGTCTCATTGAAGAAGGAAGAAGTCTACATGGCTAGCTATTCAGATTTTGAAGAATTAAATCATGTGCTAGCTAGCTATATTGAAGGATTTTGTAACCGAAATCGAATTCATAGCTCGATTTACTATCTAAAACCTCAAGAGTTTGAAAAGTTGGCAAAAGAAAAAATAGCATAACCATCTCTACTAAAACATGTTCAAGATATTAACTCAAATTCAATCTATAAAAGTAAACATAAATGCTAACAAATATTAAGAGAATAAACGTAAGGGATATAATTTTTTTATTTTATGAAATAAGATTTTTATATAGAGGATTGCCAATTCATAAATAATTTTACATAATAAGATAATTTAAAAGGTAAAATTAACAATGTTAACAAAATAATTAGGGAAATAGAAGTTATAAAAGTGTTATATTTTATGAAATTTCCTAAAAGAATTCCCAAAGAAATTCCAGCGTCAATTCCTAAGCATAACGTAAGTAATATTACTCTTTTTAGATAGTACTTTATTTTTTTATCAAGTGTACTAAGTTGTTTTATAGTGAATAATTGATATTTTTTTAGTTTTTTCTTGAAGTTAATTTTGGATGCATTCGTGGGATCTCTTTCTTTCGTAAAGAAAGTAGATTTAAATATGCTCTAAGTAGTGAATACGAAAATTTAATATATAAAAAGAGAAATACAGTTAAAAATAGCGTAAATGCTCCTTGCAAGAAAATAAAAAGCCTTCTTTCATTTATATTTATAATTCGTTTCGAATATATGCAACGTGTGAAGATATCAGATAGTAGTTTAATCAAACAACATAGTTAGTATCAAGTTTCTTATCACAAATAAAAATAACATTTAGTAGTATGTAAGCAATAGAGCGTATATAAATTTTATTTTTGGTTTTGATTTTTATAATGTTTAGTTCATTTTCTGAATATATTTTTGGATATTGCTGAAGTATGAATGTTTTTTGTATCAACTTATTGCTACTTTATGCAGAACTAGGTCTGCTTATATAAGCATTTTTTTGCTAAAGCTGTTACAAAAAAATATTTTAGAAATTTAAACTGCTTTCAAAAGGGAAGTGGTTCGGCAAAAATTCAACGAATATCTTTAGTAATTATGAATTATAACTCGATATTAGTCATTGATTGAATATATCGTTTGAATTTTTGTCACACTTTCTCTCAGCAACAACGAGTAACAAATAAGAAGACTTATCTAGAAAATTTATACTAGGGAAGTGATTTTTAAAGATCATCCGAAGAGAAACATGAAAAATTGTACAGATAAATACACGGGAAAAAATTAAATTACATATTGCAAACGATTACAATATGTGATTTAATGAACTTGAATCAATTCAAGTTTCTATATTGATAGATAATAATCTACCTAGTAAAAGATTAAAAATAACTGCTACATAATGTTTATGGCGTATAATAGATAAATACATATTAAAAGAAATTTCGAAAATGTTGAAAACGGATACAAAAAACAAATTAATGAACTTGAATCGATTCAAGTTCATAGATTAATAGATAAAAATTTACAATGGTTAAAAGTGTAGAAATAAAGAAATTATAGATACGTAAATCCATAAAATACAATTAGAGGTTAAAAAAAGTGCAGCTATTTTGTAGAGAAGTCCAAGTGAACCTCGATACTTTATTGTTAGAATGAAAATGTTCTTGCAAATATTTTATATTCAAAATAACTTGTGAATTGGCTTTCAAATAGGTTTTTAATACTATTTATAAATGAATTTATGATGATGCTTTTACCGATTTTACTAATATTAAGAAAGCTCGAAATTAGTATTTAAATGACAATTTGATGAAGTTTTTCAATTTGTTAAATAAATATAAAACTATAGGTTTACAATTTTTTGTAAATGTGAAATTTCCTTATTAATAAGCTCAAAAAATCAGCTAGTACTCCTGATATTATTTAATAAAAACAAGGATCATAGCGATGGTTTTTAGATATTCAATTGGTCATTATTAATTTAATCAGCACGAAGAATAAATTAATCATATTATGTTAGAAAGGTGGATATTTAGAAATGGAATTAGTGGGAAACAAGAAAAGATTGAAAACGTTAAAAAAAATTATCAACTGTATATTTTTATCTTACCTGCATTTGTGTTCTTCTTAGTCTTTTGTTACCAACCTATGTATGGAGTAATTATTGCGTGGAAAGACTACAATCCTTTGCTGGGGATATGGGGAAGCCCATGGGTAGGATGGACTTATTTTAAGCAATTCTTTGATTCTTATTTCTTTTGGGATTTGATTAAAAATACATTAGGCATCAGCGTTTATTCGTTATTAGTTGGATTTCCATTACCCATAATACTGGCACTAGCAATTAATGAGTTAAAAGATGGATCTGGGAAGAAATTTGTGCAAACGATTACCTATGCACCTAACTTTATTTCAATTGTAGTAATAGTTGGAATGTTGTTTTCTTTCCTTAATCCAGAAACAGGAATTATTAATTATGCACTTCAATCTGTTGGGATTAAACCGATTAGCTTCATGGAAAATCCAGCTTGGTTTAAGACAACATACGTTTTATCTAATGTATGGCAAACAACAGGATGGAGTTCAGTTATTTATATAGCAGCTTTGTCTGGTGTAGATTCACAACTTCACGAAGCAGCAATTATTGATGGAGCTTCTCGATTACAACGTATTTGGTATATAAACCTGCCCACAATAACCCCTACAATAATCATACTGTTGATAATGAGCTTAGGTGGTTTGCTAAATGTAGGATTTGAAAAAATTATTTTAATGCAAAATGCATTAAATATGTCATCTTCAGATGTTATTTCCACTTTTGTTTATCGTGTGGGTTTATTGAACGGACAGTATTCGTTTTCAGCTGCAGTTGGAGTATTTAATTCAATCATCAATGCTATCATATTGGTTTCTGCAAATGCAATTACTCGTAAATTCAGTGATAACAGTTTGTGGTAGTTCTCATCCATATTTTTGTTGGAAATAAGTATATCTGCTAATGTAGTATTATTAATTGTTAAAAATTAAAATTTAATATCTAACATTCATTTTTCAATAAAAAAGAGTGAATTTTGTTATTAATATTGATGGTTATTATATGTAGTGTGGCTACATGAATCTTATCTAATATATTATGAAAATGGATTTGTCAACAAAAAAAGACATTGAAGAAATTTGACTTTCCTTGTCAACTTCCTTTGACTATCTTTCTTAACTCAATTATATAGAGCAACAGTTAAATAAAATAGAATGGCTTTTAATTGAGTAATACCAATATGTAAGGGGAATATTATGAATAATAAGAATTTAAAATTATCAAAAGAAGATAAAATATTTGTTGCGCTTAATTATCTATTTATTATAGTTTCAACAGTAATTGTATTATATCCTTTAATTTATATTATCAGCGCATCTATTTCTACTCCTAATGCTGTAATCAGCGGCAAGATGTGGCTTTTTCCAAAAGGATTTACATTGGAAGGCTATAAAAAGGTTTTGATAAATAATGATATCTGGATGGGATATAAGAATACAATTATTTATACCATAGCATCGATTATTATTAATCTGATTGTTACCATACCGTGTGCATATTCTCTTTCTCGAACGGAATTTTTAGGGAGAAGTTTCTTTATGAAATTTATGATGATAACAATGTTCTTTTCGGGGGGGATGATTCCAACATATTTGTTAATTAAAAGTTTAGGAATGCTTAATACTATGTGGGCTCTTATCATCCCAGGCGCAACTAATGTTTATAACATAATAGTTACAAAATCGTTCTTTGATTCAAATATCCCGCGTGAGCTAGAAGAATCGGCTATTGTGGATGGTGCTGATGATTTTACAATTTTATTAAAAATTGTATTACCTTTGTCAACTTCAATTATCGCAGTCATCGCTCTTTTTGTAGGAGTTGGACGATGGAATGGCTTTATGGACGCTTTGATATACTTGTCAGACCGTAGCAAATATCCATTGCAGATGATTCTGCGTGAAATCTTAGTTCTACAAGATATGGGATCAAACATGACTTCATCAAATACTAGCACAGCAGAACTTCTGCAGAAAAAAGCAGAGCTTGCCGCTATAATTAAATATTCTGTTATGATTATATCTACTTTGCCAGTTATCGTTATATATCCATTTCTTCAGCGCTACTTTGTGAAAGGAATGTTAGTTGGATCGCTTAAAGGGTAATTTTCAAGGGAAACTATAAAGAACATCGATAAATACTAATGAATACATCAACGAAGAAACGACTTATTCGAAATATAGGCCAAATTAATGCATTTCAATAATTAATAATTTTTAGAGATACATTTAATTTTTATATTTTAGCATTTAATAATATTTACCCAATATCGTCTGACCTGATAACTTGTATATTGACAATATCACTTGGTTTTTAGAATTATTTTTATAAAGAAGAGGAGATTTTTAACATGAATAAAAAAATTTTTGTTTTAGCTGGAATCACTATACTTATGATTACCATGAGCGCCTGTGGAAGTTCTTCTAAAAATGTCGGAAAAGATGATGGAATCAAATCTAATTCAGAAAATGTTTCAAAAACAAGTTTTCCGATTGTTAAAGATAAACTGAAATTAAGCATGTTTGCTCCAAATATGGGGGAAAGCAACTATGCTGACATGGCTTTTCTTAAAGAATACTCGAAGAAAACAAACATTGAATTTGATTACACAACACCGCCTTTGGCTGATGTTGAAACTAAATTAAACTTAGTGCTTGGTTCAGGAGATGCTCCAGATGTAATTTATGCTTCAAATATTACTACAGATCAGATTGGTAGATATGGTGGATCAGTATTGATTCCGTTGGAAGATTACATTGATAAAGGTTACATGCCAAACTTTAAAAAGATTTTAGATAAATACCCTTCGGTTAAGAAATCTATTTCTACACCAGATGGACATATCTATACTTTACCTTTCTTAACTAATAAATACCTTGTTGATGATAAAGATTACTCCAAAAAAACAATAATTAATCAGGGATCATTATGGTTTAACGGTGAGTGGCTAAAAAAATTGAACCTTGAAGTTCCTAAAACAACAGATGATCTTTATAAAACATTGAAAGCATTTAAAGAAAAAGATCCTAATGGCAAAGGTGATGAGATTCCGTTGTCTACTTCGTCACCTACACAAGATAAATTGTCTGTATTACGCCCATGGATTATGAGTGCTTTTGGAGTTCTATCTCAAGAACAGCAAGTTGATAAAAATGGTAAGGTAACATATGGAGCGATTCAAGACAATTATCGCGACTATTTAGAATTTATGCATAAACTTTATTCAGATAAATTATTAGATCAAGAGGTCTTCTCACAATCGGATGATACTTTAAAAGCAAAAGGGCATTCTAACCGTTTAGGAGCATTTGTTGATTGGTATAGCTACTTTGCTACAGGGAAAAATACTGATGAGGCAATGGGAGATCCAATGGCTAATCCAATGACATCAAAAGATTCAAAAAAAGCAGTATTCCCAGTATCAGATGGAATTACTAATGGTACCTTTGCACTAACTAATAAATGTAAAAATCCCGCTGCCGCACTCCGATGGGTAGATTATTTTTATTCTGAAAAAGGGGCTCAAGAGTTAAATTGTGGGCCAGACGAAACTAAAGGAGGATATTGGCATTGGGATAAAAATGATAAAGGAGAAAAAGTTCGTGTCTTGAATAAAGACATACCATATGACAAAGCAGATGAAGCACGTGGTAAGGTTACTCCAGATTATGGTACAGTGCCACCAAAAGTAAATGCCCATGCACCTATTGTATTAGAAAATAAAAATGATCCTGTTGAAGATGATAAGATAAGTCAATTTAGTAATAAAGAGGCAGAAAATAAAATTAAACCTGCTGCAAAAATAGCATGGCCTACAATCTTGGTATCTAAAGAAAACCAAGATAAAATAGGTTCTACAATGGAGACAGATTTGTTAACGTACGTCCAACAGTCAGAAGCTAGCTTTATCGCTGGAAAAGTAAAATTAACAGATGATACATGGAAGAAATATATTGAAACGCTTAAAGGAATTGGTGTAGATAAATATACAGAAATCCAACAAAATATATACGATGATTGGTGTAAAACAAAATAAGCAATGAAAATTGTGGAATCATGGTGCTAGCTAATTAAAAACTGAGAAAAACAAAAACTTTGCATAGAATAAGCTCAAAACAACGACAAAATGAGGGATTATTCTATGCAAAATCAAACTAAATATATCGAAATTTACCCAAATACTCAACTAATGTTTTCTGAAATTCTAGAAATCCATTAATCACTTTAAAGAAGGATACGTCCTTGAGAAAATAAAAGGTAGAAAGGACACTCAACTTTTTAGAGATTTAATATTAGTTTTATGGTTACCAAAACTGACTTTTTCTTAACTTATACAGTCACTAAAGCCTCAAATCATGATGTGAATAAGGCTGAAACACTTGTCTAGGATTATCCTATTGAAAAACTATAGGGAAACAAGGGCTACGTTAGCTCAGATATGTAAGAAAGACTGTTGAATAAAAACATAGAAACTACCTGCTCCATTAAAAAGAATGTCAAACACAACAATAAAATTAGCGGCTCACTACTATCTGAACAACGAAAGGTGATTGAAACGGTATTTTTTAGTTTAGAAATTTAGGTATTCAGAATTTTAAAAGTAAATCATTACTAGGGGCAGAAAGTCGATTAGATAGTGTTTTACTTGACTACTGTTTAATGTGTTCTAAGGTACAAGGATGTTATATAGAAACGTTAAAAGGTTCTAAAATAACGGGTATTGTAGATGTAAGAATAGAGGTTGAGGCAATTTTGGAGAGAGGGGAAATAGACATAAAGGAAGGCACACTCGTATATATCCAAATTTTATGTAATCAGAGGATAAAATGTTGAACAATTGTTACTAGAATACAAATTGGTATATCAACTAAACTATTCTATCTTGTTAAAGAAATAATCTATTAAAGACGTTTTCTGTAAACATGCTGGTAGATTTTTCATGATTATTTATTATTTTCTTTAGGTTGAATGGTTTAGATAACTTGAATTTCAGTTAATTATTTTCGTATTTATTTGGAGCGATAAGCTTTATCACCAAGTTTATCGCTTCCTTTAAAATTTTACTCTAGGCAATCAAGAGCTGGTACTGCACCACTTATTATTTGACCTCTGGTCAATAGAAAAACAACAGGACTTACGAGGCAAGCACTAAAAATATATGAATTTTTGTATTCCGACCACCATAAGAGATATGTGTTGATTAATAAACTTTTTATTTAAGCCAAATGGATGGCTATTATATTGACACCTGGTACATGTTAGTTAGAACATATGAATCTTTAGGGAGTATCCCCTATATACAATATATTATAACTATGACTTTTTCAATGGAGATAAAAAAGATATAATAAAATTACTTTTTCTAGATCAACTTTTCTTGGCTAACTTATAGTTTGCAAAAAAACGTTCATAAGTATCTATTACATAATTAATACTATAAATAAACAATTATTTAAGTAAAATAAAAATGAGGGGTCTTAAATGAATAGTATAGGCAGAAATAGTTTAAAATTAGGAAGCGTATTAATTTTTATAGGTAAATTACAAATGTTCTGGTTTGTAGTAGTTTTTAGATATTTTATTATAGGAGGTATTTTCCCTGCCATAGCAGCGGTTCATGCTTGTTTATTCGATGTTTATAGAAAAGGAGAAATAATAGTAGAAGAACTATCTTATTCTGAATTTCTAATTAAAACAAAGGAAAATTTTAAACAATCTAATATTGTTGGTTATCTATCAATTGTAATACTAATTTTTTTATATATTGATTTGCGCATATCATACGTTTTTATTCAAAATAATTATATTACTTTAATTATTTATTCTTTGATTTTTATATTTTTAGGAACTTTTCTATACCTGATTCCAAGCGTTGTTCGTTATAATTTAAATATACTAGAGAGCTTTGAACAAGCATTTTTCTTATTATTAGCAAGTCCTATTTATACAATCGCTATGTTATTAGGGATGTTATTAGCAGTAGTTTTAGGATTATATATCCCAGTTCTTGTTTTAGTACCCTCAATTTTAATTTTATTTTCTAATAATTGGTTCAGCTATCAAGCTATGTTGAAATTAGAGAAAGCGAATGAAAATAATGAAGCTAACTAAAAACAAATTATGCATAATTATAATTTCTATTCTGTTAGTGTCTCTATTTAATTATTATTACACAAAAATAGATGATAAATTTTATAATAAAGTACATCCAACTGATTCAAACTCAATTAATAATTTAGACGCTAAGCTAACTAAAGAAATATTTGAAAAGAGTATAGAAGCTAGCAACGATAAGGATGTTGAAAAATATGTAAAATTAATTGTACCTGCAGGATACGAGAATACAACAAAAGAATTAAAAAAATTTTTTAAAAAGAATAATATAAAAAATACTTTAATATCCTTTAATGTATTGAAAGAAAAAGATAATCATCTATTAGCTGAAGCTCAAATTAAATCTGTGAATCAAGATAAAAACAAAAAAAAATATCGTGATAACGTATCTACTATGAACGTAGCGTATGTTAAAAGTGGAGGTAAATGGCTAATTGAGATGGTGACAACTATAGATACCAACTTATTGCAAAAATAGAAATTTAAAGAACCCAATGAAGAAAGGGTATTAACCCCAAAAAGTTAGACTTTTTATAGAGTGGAAAATCCACTCTATTTTTTATGCAATTTTGTGTTTGAAACGTCGAATGATTCGTAAGTCCATCAGATATTCAGCTCATTTTATGTTCTTTTAAGAACTGAAATCGGACTTCTTTTTTAGAAGCCCTAAAATTTTTTAATAAACCCAATTTCTCCCTTAGGCAACGAATTTTTTGCTATAGTTTCTTTATTTCAGAATGAACGTTAAAAAGTGTCTTTTCGTTCTCAGAAAACCTTCTTTTTTTTCATATTCTTCAACTTATTGAACCTATTGATACAAACTATTAGCGTGAACTTCTAGCTGTAAACTAACTTCTTTTACAGCAAATCTTTCTTTAGACACTAGTTTTACAATGGCATTTTTAAATACTACGTATAATGAATGTTTTGGAATAATACAGATTCTCGCTTTACTTTATCTTTTTGTCTAATGTCTATAGACCTTTATCTGTTAGGGTTTTCCTTGGCTCGATGATATTTATTAATAATAAATACATTTTCAATCTACCATTTTAATTTCTTGTAGTTATTACAACATTATTTTTTTAAATTTTATTGAAAAAAAATAATAATTATTGAGATGTATTATAAATAGAAGACTGCATTTGTCATATGCATTATGCAAGATCATTATTCTTTGCCGAGATACAAAAATAAACTTTGACTACTTTTGTTAGTTTAGTGGACTTTCAAACGAAGCATTAAAAAAATAATAGCAATTAAAAAAGTTAAACTTGACCTTAATTAAATTTTAGGCTATCCTAAAATAAATTAAAAATATAACAGATTTGAAGGAGAATACTATGCTGGAAATTAGCGGACTCAATGTTTTTTATAATAATTTTTTAGCTTTAGAAAATATTTCACTTGAAATAAACAGAGGAGAAATTACAGGGATTATTGGTCCAAACGGTGCCGGGAAATCAACCTTTATTAAAGCTATACTAAATATTATTCCTCACGAAGGGACAATATTAATTGATAATAACGATAGTAAAAAAATATTAAAGAAAGTTGCGTATGTTGAGCAAAAGGCGGCACTTGATCCTACCTTTCCGATAAAAGTGAAGGAGTGCGTTTCTTTAGGAACTTATGCTAAAATGAAATCTTTTCAAAGAGTTAAAAGTAAAGAATGGTGGAAAGTTAAAGAGGCATTACAGAAAGTGAATTTATCAGAATATTCAGACCTACAAATAGGAGAATTATCCGGTGGTCAATTTCAAAGGGTACTCGTGGCAAGGTGTTTAGTGCAAGAAGCCGATTATATATTTTTAGACGAACCTTTTGCTGGAATAGATTCAGTAAGCGAAAAAATAATTATGGATACCCTTAAACAATTAAAAAAACAAGGTAAAACTATTTTGATTGTTCATCATGATTTAAGTAAGGCAAAAGATTATTTTGACAATGTTTTAATATTAAATAAAAATTTAATTGCTCAAGGGAGTGTTGATAATGTTTTTAATGAATTGAATCTAAAAAAAGCATACGGAGATGCGATATTTATAGGGAAGGAGATGTAGTATGATTCAAAATTTCATTAACGGTCTTTATGACTTTCACTTTTTACAAAATGCGTTAATTACCTCTGTAGTTATTGGAATTGTTTCTGGAACTGTAGGATGCTTTATTATTTTAAGAGGGATGTCACTTATGGGGGATGCAATTTCACACGCTGTATTACCGGGAGTTGCTATTTCTTATATTTTGGAGATTAATTTTTTTATAGGAGCAATCTTGTTTGGATTGTTTGCTTCTATAATTATTACCTTTATAAAAGGAAACAGTATTATAAAAGGAGACACAGCTATTGGAATAACTTTCAGTTCCTTTTTAGCTTTGGGAGTCATTCTCATTGGCGTTGCTAATAGTTCAACAGATTTATTTCATATTCTATTCGGAAACATTTTGGCAGTACAAGATATAGACAAGTGGATCACAATAGGGGTTTCAATAGTCGTGTTAATTGTTGTCTTTTTATTTTTTAAAGAATTACTGATTACTTCTTTTGATCCTTTGATGGCAAAAGCTATGGGGAGGAATGTGAATTTTTATCATTATCTATTAATGGTGTTACTTACCATAGTCGCTGTGACTGCAATGCAAAGTGTTGGAACGATATTAATTGTTGCTATGCTTATAACTCCAGCGGCTACAGCCTATCTATATGCGACTAGTTTATCAACGATGATTTTTATATCATCGATATTGGGAGCATTTTCATCTCTATTAGGATTATTTATTGGATATAGTTTTAATATCGCGGTGGGTTCTAGTATTGTTCTCACATCAGCGGGATTTTTCGCTATTAGTTTTTTAATTTCACCTAAACAAAAATTTTTAAGAAAGAGAGTGATTAATTAATGATAAAAGAATGGAAGAAAACTTTACTGAGTTTTAGTATATTGATAGGTATTTTTGTGTTAGGAGCATGTTCAACAAACAACAGTGATAAGCAATCGCATGAAAGTCAAGGAAAATTAAAAGTTGTATCTACAAATTCCATTATTTCTGATATTACTGAAAATATTGCTGGAGATAAAATTGAATTACACAGTATAGTACCGGTTGGTAAAGACCCCCACGAATATGAGCCTTTACCAGAGGATGTCCAAAAAACTTCTAAAGCTGACTTGATTTTTTATAATGGTATAAATTTAGAAACTGGTGGAAATGCTTGGTTTACAAAACTAGTGAAGAATGCTAATAAAAAGGAAAATAAAGACTACTTTGCAGTTAGCAACGGAGTGGATATTATATATTTAGAAGGACAGAACGAAAAAGGAAAAGAAGATCCCCATGCATGGCTAAATTTAGAAAATGGGATTATTTATGCCAAAAATATTGAAAAGCGTTTAGCAGAAAAAGACCCCGATAATAAAGATTTCTATAAGAAAAATCTAAATATGTATATTGAAAAGTTGGATTCTTTAGATAAAGAAGCAAAATCTAAATTTGCTAAAATTCCTAAAAACAAAAAAATGATTGTAACAAGTGAAGGGTGCTTTAAGTATTTTTCTAAGGCATATGACGTTTCATCTGCTTATATTTGGGAAATTAACACTGAAGAGGAGGGGACTCCAGATCAAATAAAAAATTTAGTGGAGAAGCTACGTGCTACAGAAGTTCCTTCACTGTTTGTAGAGAGCAGTGTAGACGATAGACCAATGAAAACAGTATCTAAAGATACAGGCATCCCGATTTATTCAACTATCTTTACAGACTCTATTGCTGAAAAAGGACAAAATGGAGATAGTTATTATGCAATGATGAAGTGGAACCTTGATAAAATTTCCGAGGGACTCTCTAAATAAATTGGAGGGATAAAGTATGGTGAAAGCCAGACAAACGACAATACTCATTTATTTATTAGTAATACAGAAACTATCTAACAGAGGAAAAGAAATTAAAAACAATGATTTAGCAAAAGTCCTAAATGTTACTCCATCATCTGTGAGTGAAATGCTAGATAAACTCAGGAATGATGGATATTTGGAAGGAAACTTTAAGTTAACAAATAAAGGAAAACGATTTATACAAAATTATAGAAATCGTTTTATTTAAAAGTTTACGATGAGCTACCTACCTCCAAAAGCTAGGCTTTCAGGTCTAACTTTTGGGGGTCACTACATGAATCATGAGACTTATTTTTTTCTTAGATTTAAGCTGAAATTCTTATTAATATCTTAATTTTATTGCAAATAAGAAAAGTCCAAAAGAAAGCAATTTTTTTGCACTTTATTATCTGTTTTACGAACACCTTACTTTCTATAAAGAGCCTTATTAGTAAACACGTATCTTTGTTAGCTAAATTATTTTTTAATAGTTTTACAGTTGCATAGTTAGGTTTTGTATCTTTATTACGTAACATAGATACTCAGGGGCACCATTATCTCAATATAGTTATTCTTACAACTGTGTTTTTTTGATTTGTTTTATAGTCATTAAATTAAAATAAGTTTATAACTTTACAAGAAATATAATCTTCTTGTTAGATAGGCGTATTATAAGTGGGGTTAACGATGAACCGTATACTCCCTTTACTACACGAAAAATATAAATGAAACTTTTATAGTGCGTTTTGTGTTGTTTTTATGAACAATCGGTAGTTTAATCACGTGACGTATTGGACTTAAAATTAAATAAATAGTATAGTACGCAAAGGGGGATTTTTTTGAAAAAAATCGTTTATTTATAGGAATTATAATTTTATTGGGTGCTTTTCATTCATCTCAATCTGCTCTTGCTTTAGAATTCCCAAAAAAAGATTCTTCTAATTTGACATCGTAGAGTGTATTGAATACAGTCGTTAGACCTTTATCAAATTCGATGCCTACTACTAGCTTTAATAATACGGAAGAAACCACACAAAAGACTGAAACATCTTCCTTTACTATTTCTTCAGACCATAAAGATCAAGAAAATAGTTTTTCGAGAGAACATTATACTGAGAGTTCAACAGAAACTAGTGATACGGGATTTTCTTCACAAGCCAAAGATTCACCAACACTGCAAACTTCAAAAGATAGTTCTAGCGATAGTACTAAAGCGAAGCAAACGCTACCACAAATGAAACTAGAAAGACAAGAAACAGATTCACTAACTGGAATGTGGGGAACTGCCAATTATGAATGGAATCCTTCGAATGGAACACTTACAGTAAAAGAAGGAGATTTAAAAGATGGGGAATTAGCTCCATATAGAAACGGAACAATTGATCCAACAGATATACTAAAAATTGATTTTACAGCGGCTGTAACCGCTCCACTCACTTCTTATTTAGGTATTAGGACTGAGGGATTATTTGAGGGCTTGAGCAACATGAAAACTATCAAAGGATTAACAAATTTAGACACTATGAGCGTCACTAATATGTCTCGAATGTTTAGAAACGCAAGCTCACTTACTAGCTTAGATTTAAGTCAATTTGATACAGCAAAGGTAACAAATATGACAGCCATGTTTAGTGGTACAAGCTCTCTCACTAGTTTAGATTTAAGTTCTTTCGATACTCGCAATGTTACTAATATGGACTCAATTTTTTATAGTGCAAGTTCACTAGCTAATTTAAATTTAAGTTCTTTTGATACAGAACGAGTAACAAGTATGAATAATATGTTTTATGGCACATTCAAGCTTAATTCACTCACTCTTGGCAAAAAATTCAAATTTTTATCGGGCGCAGGTCTTCCATCAATACAAATAAATGATGATTACACAGGTGAGTGGCAAAATATAGATAACGGCACAGAGACTTTTCCAACTGGTTCTAATAGCTGGACTTCAAATGACTTTATGAGCAACTACGACGGGAGTAAAGATGCAGGTACCTACGTCTGGCAACCAACGGGATTAAATAACTGGGGAACGGCACCTTACAAGTGGGATAAATCAACTGGAACATTAATAGTAAAAGAAGGAGATTTAAAAGATGGTGGTTTAGCGCCATATAGAAATGGTACTATTGAACCAAACGATGTTAAAGAAATTGATTTTACAGGACCTGTAATTGCTCCACCTGAACCTACTGCCGATAATAAGGGATTATTTGATAGTTTACCAAATATAACATCTATAGATGGACTGACATATTTAAATACTAGAAATGTCACTAGCATGGTAAATATGTTTGCTAATTCACCAAAATTGAATAATTTAAAATTTGGAAATAATTTTGATACGAGTCAAGTTACTGAAATGTGGGGGATGTTTTATAAAAATAATTCACTAACTAGTTTAGATATAAGTAATTTTAATATGAATAGTGTCACTAAAATGGGAAATATGTTTTATGGTACATCGAATCTTAAATCACTTACCCTTGGAAAATCATTTAAATTTTTACCGGATGCAGGTCTTCCATCAATACAAATAAATGATGGTTACACAGGCAAGTGGCAGAATATTGGTAACGGAACAGCGACTTTTCCAACGGGTCCTAATAACTGGACTTCAAACGAATTTATGAGCAACTATGACGGAAATAAAGATGCAGGCACCTATATCTGGCAGCCAAAAGATGTAGGACTCTGGGGGACCGCGCCTTATAAATGGGACAAATCAACTAGAACTCTAACAGTAAAAAAAGGAGATTTAAAAAATAGTAATTTAGCACCATATAGAAATGGGACAATTGACCCGGCAGATATACTAAAAATAGATTTTACAGAAGCTGCAACTGCCCCAACTGCTTCTTCTGGAAGTACTGGATTATTTGGTAATTTAAATAACATGATAACAATTGAAGGATTAAAAAATCTAGATACTAAAAACATGGTTAGTATGTGGCGCATGTTTTCAAATGCTAGCTCACTAACTAATTTAGATTTAAGTAGTTTTGATACTAGAAACGTTGTTTCTATGGCTTCTATGTTTTCTGGGACAAGTTCACTTACTAGTTTAAATCTTACCAATTTTGATACTAGAAAGGTAACGAATATGGATTCTATGTTTTCAGATGCAATAAAGCTCCAATCTCTTACACTTGGAAAAACATTTAAATTTGCGTCTACACACACGGAATTTCCTGAACCATCTAATGACGAGAAATTTAGTGGAAAATGGCGGAACGTTAGCATAGGAACGCCACAAAAGCCTTTAGGAGAAAACCTTTGGACGAGTGACGAGCTTACGACAAAATATAATGGTGAAACAGACGCGGACCAGTATGTTTGGCAACCAACAGGTATGTATATCAATGAAGTAGCGGATACGTTCTCTTTCCCAAAGGTACAAATTTCGGGGGAAAAACAGACAGTAATATCTACTGGAAAATCAAGCCTATCTTTAACAGATGCGTTGCCAAAAAATGATATTGGTACACAATTACTTGTTTCTTACGAAACACCCGATGATGATTGGCAAAATATAGGACTATCACTGAAAATAACCCCTACCACTACACAAATATATGTTAAAACAACGGAAGTACATGTAAGTTCTGATCCAGCCCCGATAATTACGCAATTTGATGAAAGTGAAAAACAAGCGGCGACTATCGTTGACCTTGATCTTGCACCAGAACTTACAGTGCCACCAGCATCAGCAGCACTCGTCGCAAAAGACTATTCAACAACTATTGATTGGACGATCCAGCAAGGGCCTAGTTAACACTCAAGTCTATCGTCTAATAAGATCGCTAGAATAGAAGAAAGGAGACCTCAGATGAAACGTGTGGTTTATAGTCTTTTAATTATTATAGGAATCGGCAGCTTTTGGGGGATTTCAGAACAAAAGGTTTCGGCTGCCTCTACACAGACAGACGTAGCGATTACAATCAAAGAAGCACCACCGGTGGTTCCCGATGCGAATCAGGTGATTCCAGGTTCACTGTCACAAGCAAGTATTCGTTGCCACCCGCAAACAACGAATACACAGTATTCTCACTATCCTAAAACCAATGAGGAATTCTCTCCTTGGTGGTGGCAACCAGTAGGAATATTGCTGTGTCTACTAGTAGTAATACGTTATCTCTTTTACAAACATAAAATGGAAAGAAGGCAGTTATTATGAAGAAAATCATTGTAAGCACAGCACTATTAGGCGGATTAATGGGGATGACATTGTTTATCCAAACCCCAGTTCATGCTGTAGATACCAACAAAACTGACGCTAATATCACAGTCAGTGGGGGTGGATTGAACATCGATGAGCTAGGAAAAATCGATTTTGAAGCCATTACATTGAATGGGAAAGACCAAATAGCTAAACCAGTGGATCCAAAAGTGCCTGCGTTAAACGTCCATGACTACCGTGGAAAAACAGACGGTTGGTATTTACAAGCAAACTATGAAACAAAGGAAAAATCACTTGGTAACGGAATGACGCTGCATGTCAATCCTTCTTCGGATCAAGGTGGTATTGCAGCCCCTACCGATTTAGGAACTGATGCTGCAACGATTTATACCCTTACTACAGCAGATCTAAACAATCCAGATACGACGCTTACCTTAAATCCAACCATTACAGTTCCGAAAAACACTCGTGCAGCAAGTTACACAGCAACGATTGTATGGAATGCGGTTGAGGGAGCGCCAGCATAGATACAGAAAAATAAAAAAGAGAGAGCCATTCTCTAGCGAGAATGGTTCTTTTCATTCGAGGTGAAACTAATGAGATCAAAAAAAACAAAAATTCTATATTTTTTAGTCGTTCTTTTCTTTGTAGGAATCTTCCCGCAGGATCAAGTTCAAGCACAAACCGATTCTTCTACAGAACAAGCAAATAACTATAGTGTTTCTCCTAGTTTTGGGGCAACGCAAAAGAAAGAAACGACAAATTTTTATGATATGAGGTTGCAGCCTAAACAAACCGATACCTTTCAATTAACAATCACCAATCAAGCAAAACAACCACAAACCTTTCAGGTCATAGTGAATACAGCTACGACAAATCGGAACGGAATCGTAGATTATACGAAGACGGATTTCCCTAAAGATCCCTCCATGACAGTCGCAATCAAGGATCTGATCACGATCGATGCGCCAAAAGTGACGATCCCGGCGAACCAATCACAAACAGTTAGTTTTCATTTGACGATGCCCAATCAACCTTTAGCAGGAATTTTGTTGGGTGGGGTGGTGGTTCGTCCAATCCAGGAGAATAAACAAGGGAAAGGAATTCAAAATGTCTTTACACATACCTTAGCAATTCGTGTCGATCAAACAGATCAAATCATTCCCACAAAATTGATTGGTGGTAACGTGACGATCGGTCAAGACAATTTACACAACCAAGTGTCGATGGCTTTACGCAATCTAGAACCCAAGTTATTAACACAATTGGAAGGGACCTTTGTGGTCACTAAGAAGGGCCAATCAACTCCAATAATCAAAAAAACGAGTAAAAATCTTAGTATTGCCCCTAACAGTGCATTTAACTTACCATTAGCTCTTGATCAATCCTTTAAAGCTGGCGACTATACCTATACAATTCGGTTAAAAAATGCGAATGGGGAATGGAAATTCTCAAAAGACTTTACGATCAGAGCCAGTGAAGCCAAAAAATACAATAATACTTCCGTTGATCATACCGAATATTCATGGAAACGGTGGGTGCTTTACGGCGGTATTGTTTTACTCATTGTGATGTTGTGTACGCTATTCTATTATTTAGGAAAGAAAAAAGATAAGAATTAAAGTAAAGAAGGAGACGGGACTTAATGTTTTTTACGTAAAGGAATAGACAAAAGATTTAATTGTTGAAATTGAATTTAATTAGCTTCAGTCAATCTTGATCAAATAATTTAATCATATTTATAAAACGGAGATAGATTTAAATGAATAAAAAAAGAGAATTAATTAACTATTTAGGTTTGCTAGGAGTAGTCAGCTTGATTTCCTATACAATAGCTGTTGTTTTTTCACCACTTGCTTATCCAAACTATAATTGGATGTCACAAGCTGTTAGTGATTTGAGTGCAATTAATTCCCCCTCCAGAAATCTTTGGAATCAATTATCATGTTTATATAGTGTCTGTGGTATAGTAAGCATTACTTTAGTTTGCGTATTTATCCAAGGAAAACTTAATAAAACACTTAGAATAGGAATTTATTTGTTTGCAGTAATGAATTGGATTTCAGCTATTGGATATAGCTTGTTTCCTCTATCTGATAGTGGTTATGCAGGCACATTTCAAGACATAATGCACACATATGTAGTAACAGTGTTAGTTGTCCTGTTATCAATAGTATCACTCGTTTTCATAATGACTGGTGGATATCGCGGTAAGCAGTATCGTTCTTTAGCAATATGGGCAACTTTAGCATTCATATTTATGCTTATTGGTGGAATTGGTGTGTCTTCTGTTCCTGTAACATATTTTGGTATTTTTGAAAGATTTAGTGTATTTTCCGCAACATGCTTTAATGCTGTTTTAGGGATATATCTATTTGAATCTTTTGGTTCGCATAAAAGATGATCTAAAGGAGCAGAAAATTAAATAGTAAATGGGATGTATTGATATATTGTCCTATTTGTAAGAATAAAACTCGGAACAAAATTCGAGAAAATACAGAACTAAAGAACTTCCCTTTGCTTTGTCAGAAATGCAAAAATGAGAGTTTGATTGATGTCAAATAAATAAAAGCAATAATAATAAAAGAGCTAGATGCTAAGACGTAAAGTCGATAAATTGAAAGATTAAATACTTCAAGTTATCGGCTTTTTTGATTGATGATTATTAAATAAGACAAATGATTATTAGTGTAGTGGCAACATGGAGGAGCTAGTATGCCTGTGTACGAAGTGATTAAAGTTAAAACTGAATACCAGTATCAGATACACACTTTTCCCCCAAGGTTTAAGTGTGTATCTTTTTGAATTTATTTGTTTTTTTCGATTATTTACCCCCTCACACCTGTTATAGGAACGAACAAAGAGTAATAATGTCGGTTAATTTGGGCAATATACATTTCGTGGTCAGCTGACCATGCTGACATTGGATGAAATTGTGCAAGTTGCACAAGCAATGAAGGTGCCATTTGACAAGCGAGCCACGCTTAGTCTTATTATTAGTCAGTTTGAACCGGGGGAAAATGGTGTGCATTAAACGGTGATGTACCAAGAATTGGCGAAGGATTGGTTAACTGAAATCGACTATTTGAATGGTTATATCGCGAAGCAAAAAAAGTACATCATATTCCTACACCAATCAATACGACTTTGACAGCACTAATAAACTGTCGTGAAGAGTTGAATGCGCTGCGCAGTTAAGTGAAAATTTGGTAGTACTGCAAAGCTATCTTGAACTCAATTTTAGACTATAATATTTGAATAAATCAACTAAAAAAGGGACGCATCCAATGTAGTGACCCCAAAAAGTTAGACTTTTTATAGAGTGAATTTTTCCACTTTATTTTTTATGCAGTTTTTTGATTGAATTGTCGAAATTCTACTGGGCTTTTCCAGTTAAGTTTTTCTTTGATTCGGTGGTGATTATAATAATAAATATAGTTATCAATGACTTGTTATAATTCATTTTGGTTTTGATAAACTTTTCCATAATACAATTTTTGCTTTAGAATACTGAAGAAATTCTCCATAGGAGAATTATCTAAACAGGTTCCTTTCCGAGACATACTGGTGTTAATATCAAATCTTAGACATCTTTTCGTAGAGACAGAAATAAATTAAACTTATTTACGAGAGTATGGATTTTATGACCCGATACGAAGAAAATTTAAAACAGATGATTGTTGAGTTGAATCAAACTGGACATTCTGTTCGAAAGTTGGCGAAAGAATATGGTTTATCTGAAGCAACGAATTACAAATAGAAAAATTTATATTTACCAAATCAGTCCACAGGCCTGACCGGAAAAGACGCGGCTGAGTTGAGAAAAGAAAATGCTCGTTTGAAAGAGGAACTTAAAATAATAAAAAAAAAGTCACAGCCATATTCTCTCGAAAGACCTAAAGTCACTTATTCGATTGATTGAAAAATGGTGTAAGAATTACACGGTTTCTTTGTTGTGTCGGTTATTAGAAATTCCTAGAAGGGTCTACTATTTTTATAAAAATAAATCGTTAACAGCTACAGAAGTCAGAAATAACCAATTGAAAAAGAAGATTTCAACGCCCTTTTTTGATAATAAACAGCGTTATTGTGCAACAGAAATCCATCAAGAGTTGCTAAAAAAAGGGATTTTAGTATCTCTTAAACATGTCCAAAAGCTAATGAAACAATTAAACTTAAGGCCGATTATAGTAAAAAAATGTAGACCTCAAATGTCTATTAAAGCAATTATTTCAAAAGAGAACATTTTAAATCAGGATTTTTCTACTCAAACTATATGTGAGAAATGGGTGGTGTTACTTAACTGCAATCATGAATTTACACATGAAAAAAATTAGTAGCTACACATTTTCAAAAAGAATGACTGTGGATTGTGCCATTCAAACGTTAAATAAAGCAAAACTACATTATCACATCCCAGAAGGAATAATTTTACACACTGACTTAGGTAGTCAGTACACAGCAAGAGAAATAGAAAAATGGCTTGAAATCAACAAAATAAGGCAGTTCTATAGTAGAAAAGGAACGTCTTATGATAATGCAGAATCGAATCTTTCCGTACCTCATTAAAGAAGGAAGAAGTCTACACAACTAGTTACTCAGATTTTGAAGAAGCAAATCACGCACTATTTAGCTACATTGAAGGATTTTATAACCGTAATCGAATTTACAGCTCGATTCACTATCTAACTCCACAGGAGTTTGAAGAGTTGCAAAAGAAAAAATGACATAACCGTCGCTAGTAAAATTCAAATGTGTCCAAGATATTGACTCAAATCCATTTTGGATAAATGTCAATGAAGTAGACAGAAAAAATATTTTTAATGTGATTGCTAATGGATTTCTTTTTTCAAATTCGGAGAAAGCATATCGATAGCTTAATGGGGACTTCTAGGGTTATAGAAACCTTCGATATTCAAAGCACGCTAGTTTTCCTTCCTCTAATGAAGAAAGTGTATGGCGTTTGAGTTCTTCATGTTTCATCCATTTGAAGAATGATTCAGTTACAGCATTATCCCGTGGATAATCTATTTTGGAATAAGAGGGCAAAATCTTAGTTATTCTTGAATTTTTCGTAACTGATGGGACAGATAGCGAAGGCCTCTATCAGAGTGGAAAATGACAGAATCCGTAGGTTTTTGATAGAGGAATTTTGGTTTTACGATCGACATTTTTGGTAAGTTCATTGATTTTATTAGACGGTACATTCGGCCGATACTAATTGAAATACCCTGTTCACGTTGTAAAAAATTTGTATTTTAGCAGCATCTAATCGATAGTTTATTTCTGTGTAAATCTGAAGAATCAACCATTTTAATTCTATATTTTCAAGAAAACGAGCGGAAGGTTTTCTGTTGTTATATTTATAAAACTTACTACGATTGACTTTTAGCATACGACATAACTTAAAAACAGTGTGTTCTGATTGAAGTAAGGAAATAGCTCTCAGTAGTTGGTGAAGTGTGGCGTGAATATGGCAATTGTTTTTTTAGATAAGGTTATCCTTTTCTAAAGTAGACTTTTGTTTTTTGGAGTTCTCTCACTTGCTTGCTTAGCAGCAAGAAGCTCTCCTGATCCCTCGATTTCAGAATCGAGTTTGACTCATCGTCAGATGGTTGTTTGTGGAATTTCATATTCATTGCATAAACTAGATTGATTTTTCCTTCCATGATAAACATTAATCAAGCTTTTCTTAAAATTTTTATCGTATATTTTGTAATTGGGCATAAAAGTACTTCCTTTCATTTTTGTGCCTACTTATAGATAGTATACCATTAATAAATATGACTACTTTATTAGTATATATCCACCTTCAACTACACCTATGTTGATGATCAAGTTTATATAAGATGCGAAGCTGCAGTAATGGATAGTCCAAGATACTTAGACTTTCAAAAAATGGGTTTACTATGTAAACGATTAAAACAGTTAAGGAATGGTAAGACATTTTACTAATACTATGGTATGTGATTATTCATAGCAGTAGGTGAAAGAGGAGGACTAAACACTAAAAAAACAGTGGAAGATCGCAAAAATAACTTTTAAAGTTTCAGAATTTTCGCTGATTGACGAAAGCATGCATGGTTCTTCTGCCTATCAATTTTATTAGAGGAATAGTTTTTTTTTTACGTTTGTCTGGCACTCTTTTTTTTGTTATTGTCAACCTTAATGAAAAACTCAGAGCTAATTTAATCTTTATTATTTTAAATCATTAGTATGAATCAATAGCAATATCAAGCCTTTCTATGAAGACGTATTTTAATTGGGCGAGATTGGGAAAAATTAAAAAATTTTAACCAATGATCCTTCAGTAAATAAACTGCCTTTTTGTGAAACACATTATTTTCTAAAATTAAAATAAGCGAATTATAGCTAGGAGTTAGAGCTCTTAATTACTTAATGAGTTCCTCTTTTTTTTATTAGAGCTAAAATTTTCCAAGCGGTTTTTTCGTCTAGAAATAAATCAGTAAAAAAGTCGCCATTTAGTGCACCTAAGCAAGCTTCAGCTTTAAATTTATTTTTACAGATACCAATTCGTTTAGAAATGTCAAAAATTTCTTTTAAAGAAAGTCCAAACGTCTTATCATCAGTTTCCTTGATGAATTTACCATTAATAGTAAATGGACGGCCATACAGGAATCCTACCGTATTAGTAATGTTGGGAAATAAAATCTTACGATGCTTACTCCATGGTTCAATAGAATCAATTGAAGATAAAGTTCCAATTCCAGAAATTAACATATCAGCATGGGAAGCAGTTACTAGTGTATTCGCTAATGAAGGTTCCAATGACATCAATTCACGAGCAGTATCATTAATTACATATAAAGGGATACTCAAAGTTAAATATGAAGATTCATAACGTTCTGCTGCTTTTTGAACTAAACGTGTAGATCCAGCAAGAGAATTATATTTTCCAATCTCTCCAATAAATTGTGTAAAAATTAAATCTTCACGAGCACTCATTTTAAATTGATCGATTACTTTGTAGACAGTGTCACCCCATGACAATGCAACAATATTCGTTTCTTTTATAAACTGTTGAATATAATCAGCAGAAAATTTAGAAAACAGTAAATCGTGCTCAGACAAATCCTCGTTGCTTTTTAAGATATAAACATCTGTTTTTTCAAAATAATGTTTAAAAATTTTTTCTAATTCATAGTTTCTTGCATAAGGAGAATTAATTGAAATACTAACCAATTGTCTTTCACGAGCATCTTCAATGTATTTTAAAGCCTTATAGCGGGAAAGACCATATTTTTTTGCTATTTCACTAATATTAATATCATGAAGAAAATAATCTTCACAAATCTTAACAAGTAATGATTCATAGTTTGAAAATTCTATATTCATAATAAGCCTCCTAAGTATTTAAAATAAATTCTTTGATTAAATTATATCAAAAAAATCTAAATAAGTCTTTTTTAAATTTTTTAAATAATTATGAATTTTTTTCAATATTTTAAAATTAAAATTGAATTATTTTTAATTTATGTTAAAATTAATTTGTAAATTTAAAAAATGGGGTGAAGGAATGTTCGACGAAGTTTTAGATATACACAAAAAGAACATAGGGGTATTAAAATTAGCAACAACTGAATCTGTTCACAATAACCAAGACTTAGCTAAAATGTATACTCCTGGCGTTGCAGAGCTTAGTCTGATGATTGAAAAAAATCATAATTTGGCCCGAGAATTAACGATTAGTGGTAAACTAGTGGCTATTATTACGGACGGTTCAGCTGTATTAGGATTAGGAAATGTCGGTGCTCAAGCAGGCTTACCAATTGTAGAAGGAAAAGCATTACTTTATAAAGACTTGGCCGAGGTTGATGCTATTCCTTTAGCAATTGAACAAAGGTCAGTGAATGAAATTGTTCAGACAATTGGAAACTTACAAAGTAGTTTTGCTGGAATACATTTAGAAGATATTGCAGCGCCAAAGTGCTTTGAAATTGAAGAAAAGCTTCAAGAAAAATTATCAATTCCTGTTTATCATGATGATCAAGAAGGCACAGCGATTATTGTCTTAGCTGCTTTGATTAATGCAGCTAAGTTAAAAAATAAATCATTGTCTGATCTGCATATAGTAATCAACGGAATTGGTGCTTCTGGTGTTGCTACTGCTAGATTATTAATAGCTGCAGGCATTACTAACCTAACGTTGATTGATAAACAAGGAGTCTTGAAAAAAAAGGATCAGACACTAAACAAATATCAGCGAGAATTGCTCAATCATATAAATAAAACAAAGATAGAGGCAAGCACGTTGGATGATGCGATAGCTGGACAAGATGTATTTATTGGTTTATCTGTTGGAAATATTTTAACTTCAGAAATGATCAAAAAAATGGGAAATAATCCCATTATCTTTGCTTTGGCAAATCCATTACCGGAAATTGAGCCCGACATAGCAAAAGAAGCTGGTGTGAATTTAATAGCCACTGGTTCTTCAAAATTTTCAAATCAAGTCAATAATATCTTAGTTTTTCCAGGCCTTTTTAAAGGTTTATTGATTTCAAAGGCCAATAAGGTTGATGTATCTTTGCAATACGAAATAGCCAAAAGTATAGCAGCTATGGTGAAAAATCCAACGCCTGAAAAATTCATTCCTAACGTTTTCGATAGAGGTGTCGTAGACGCCGTTTCACAAACAGTAATAACTTATGTCCAAAAAATAAAGGAAAAAGAGGAAATGCCATATGTTAACAAAATTAAATAAGATTAAGATTGGGTTTATTCCTTTAATTCTTTATATTATTTTGGCTCTGGCTTATATTGCTATAACTGTAGCAAATATCGTGCCAAAAAATGACATGTTAGTTGCCTTAGGCATCATGACTGTTTTCGCTTATCTATTAGAGAAAATAGGGAAAAATATCCCTGTTTTAAAAAATCTCGGGGGAAAGGTTTTAGTTGTTACATTCTTACCTGCATTTCTTGTTTATAAACATTGGTTGCCAGAAAGTACTGTGAAAGTTGTTTCTGATTTTATGAACCATAATAACTTTTTAATGTTTTTCATTACATTATTAGTTGTAGGTAGCATCGCTTCAATGAACCGGCAAACATTAGTTAAAGCAACTAGTCGCATTATTTTTATTTTGATTTTATGTAACGTGTTGAGTTCTTTAATTGGTGTAAGTGTTGGGATGCTCTTTGGTTTATCTGCTTGGAATACTTACTTTTTTATTGTTGCACCAATTATGGCAGGTGGTGTAGGTGAAGGTGCCATGCCTTTATCAATTGGTTATGCAGCTACTATGGCAGGTATGGGGCAAAATGCTATTTTTGGTAAAATTTTGCCATGTGTTATGTTAGGTAGTTTAGTTGCAGTTTTATTATCTGGAGTACTGAATAAAGTTGGAGAAAAATATCCTCACTTAAATGGTCATGGAAATTTAATCGATAACGAAGACGAACATTTAGAAAATTTAAAAGGTACAGAAAAACCAATTGATATTGAGAAAACGCTGGTAGCAGGTGTTGTAGCTATTACTGTATATTTTGTTGCTGTTTATGTTGAACATTTATTAAAAATAGCTTTTGGTTTTGTTATTCCGTCTCCAGTAATTTTGTTGGTTTCTTTAATGGGTGCTAAAATGCTTGGTTTTATCCCGAAAGAAATTGAAGAAGGTGGTAATTCATTATATGGATTTACAGTTCGTGGAATCACTCCACCTTTATTATTTGGTGTAGGAGTTGCACAAACAGATTGGCTACAACTTATTGAAGTTTTTAAAAGTCCGGCGACTATCCTGACTATTATTATTACTGTTGCTGCTATTGTTATCATTGCTTTTATTGCGGCCGTTGTCTTAAAAATGTATCCTGTTGACACGGCAATTGCTGTTTCATGTTGTAGTGGCCAAGGTGGAACTGGTGCTTTAGCTATCTTAGCTGCAGGTAACCGAATGGAACTAATGCCGTTTGCGCAAGTTGCAGTTCGTTTGGGAGGTGCAATGACAGTTACATTTGCTATCTTTTTAATGGGATTGTTGTCATAGTCTATAGAAAGGACGTGTGAATGTGTTTAATCAAACAGACATCCGTCAATTATTTTTAAAAAATAATTATGTAAGAATACAATGGCAAGTTTTGTTAATGCAATCAGGGATTGAACAGCCGGTAGAAGAAGTTTTTCATGAACTGGATAAAACATTGGGATTGTTTATGGATGACGAATTAATAGGAACAGTATCTTATCAAACGAATGTAATTAAATACGTTGCTATATCCGATAAGTATAAAGAGTCTGGACACACACTGAATGTATTAATATCGGCGATTATTGAAGAAATGAGCCAGCAAGGCATCTTTCATTATTTCGTTTTCACCAAAAGACAGTATCAAAAAAGTTTTGAGTATCTAGGCTTTGAATCGATTATATCAACAGAAAAAATAGCGGTTTTAGAAATGGGAAATTGGTCTATTCAGCAATATTTGCTTACAATACCACAAGGTGTAGGCAAAAAAAAAGCAGCTATTGTAATGAATGCTAATCCCTTTACTTTAGGTCATTTTTATCTAGTAGAACAAGCTGTTCTCGCCAATGACTGGGTCTATATATTTGTTCTTGAAAAAGAACAAACCCTCTTTTCTACAGTAGAAAGAATCAACTTAGTGAAACAAGGATTGAAAAATTTTGAGAATATAACAATTGTTTCAGGAGGTGATTATATAATTAGCCCAGCGACTTTTCCAACCTATTTTTTACGTAAAGATGATGAGTTAGCAAAAGAACAAATGGTTGTCGATGCAATGTTATTTAAAGAAAGAATTGCTCCTGATTTAAATATTACGACTAGATATGTTGGAGAAGAACCACTCTCGCCTATGACTAGTTCTTACAATAAGATATTAAAACTAATTTTACCACCAGAAGTGAGAGTCGACATTCTCCCAAGAAAAAAAACAGAATGTAATCAAGTGATTTCTGCTTCTGAAGTACGTGAAGCTTTTCTTGAGGGATCCTTAGAAAAAATTAAATATATGGTACCAAAAACCACATATAATTATTTGAAATCAAAAAGGAGTGCTAAGTAAACAATGAAAATAGAAAAAACAGCAATTGCAGGAACTTTAGAATCAAGTGATGTACAAATTATGATTACACCTAATGCAGAAGGAATAGAAATTGATTTAGATAGCCAAGTTATTGAACAATTTGGAAAACAAATCAAAAAAGTCATTCTTGCAACATTAAATGACTATCAAATTACAAATGCTAAATTAAAAGTAATAGACAAAGGTGCCTTGGATTGTGTTATCATTGCACGATTAAAAACTGCAATTCACCGTTCATTAGGAATTCAACACCAAGAAACACCTTGGGAGGGATTAGTAAAATGATGAAAGAGCGCTTGAGAAGAACGATGATGTTTGTACCAGGAAATAATTCTGCAATGATTAAGGATGCAGGAATTTACGGGGCAGATTCTATTATGTTTGATTTAGAAGATGCTGTATCAATACCAGAAAAAGACAGTGCCAGAATGCTTGTTGCACAAGCTTTGCAAACAATTGATTATGGAAAAACAGAATTAGTAGTTCGTATTAATGATTTACATTCAGAGTTTGGTCGGGCTGATATTTTTGCAATGGTTAGAGCAGGAGTTCATGTAATACGTTTGCCAAAAACTGATTACCCAGAAGATGTGGAAGAGGTCGAAACCGTGATTACAGAAGCAGAGGACTATTTTAAGATATCAAGGGGAACCACATTAATGATGGCAGCCATTGAAGGTGCAGCTGGCGTTTTAAATGCACCAATGATAGCTAAAGCTTCGAATCGTTTAATCGGGATTGCAATTGGTGCAGAAGATTATGTAACAAATATGAAAACCAAACGATATCCAGATGGAAAAGAGTTATTTTTTGCACGTAGCATGATTGTTCATGCAGCTCGTGCAGCAGGTATTTCAGCGTTTGATACGGTTTATTCTGATGTAGATAGTATGGACGGTTTTTTAGATGAAGTACGTTTGATTCACCAATTAGGCTTTGATGGAAAATCATGTATAAATCCAAGACAAATTCCAGTAGTTAATAGTGTTTTCCAACCAACAGTTAAAGAAATTAAACATGCACTAGACGTCATATCGGCAATAGAAGAAGCAAAAGAAAAAGGTTCAGGCGTTATTTCTTTAAATGGTAAAATGATTGATAAACCAATTGTTGAACGAGCCCAACGGACTTTGATGCTAGCGAAAGCATCCCAATTGATTGATGAGGAGGGAAATATCCATGCATAAAGAACAAAAAAGAACGATTTCACTAAAGAATTTATCAAGATACAATAAAGAATTTCAAGGCGTTGAATTATTTTCAGAGACCATTCAACGGACGGCACCTAAAGTAACAACTGTTCCAAATAAAATGAATAAAATTGCGAGTTCCATTAAAGAAGCCGTTGAAAATTCTGGCTTAAAAAATGGTATGACTATTTCTTTTCATCACCATTTAAGAGAAGGCGATTTTGTTTTCAATCAAGTGATGGGAGTAATTCGTCAAATGGGTATTAAAGGACTTACTTTGGCTCCAAGTTCATTGTCAAATACCATGAATGATATGGTAATAGAATGTATTAAAGATGGTACTGTAACCCATATTACAAGTAGCGGAATGCGTGGTAGCCTTGGAGAATTTATTTCTAATGGGGGAATGGAAAACCCTGTTATTTTGAGGTCTCATGGGAATCGCCCTCGAGCCATTGAAAGTGGTGAATTAAAAATAGATGTAGCTTTTTTAGGGGTACCAACTTCTGATAATTACGGTAATGCGAATGCAATTTACGGCAAATCCGTTTTTGGATCATTAGGTTATGCTAAAATAGATGCACAATATGCAGATAAAGTCATCTTGTTAACAGATAATTTAGTTCCATATCCAAATACGCCAATAAGTATTCCCCAAACACAAGTAGATTATGTAGTAGAAGTTCAAGCAATTGGCGATCCCGATAAAATTGGTGCTGGAGCTACTCGCTTTACTAAAAATCCAAAAGAATTAAAAATAGCTGAAATGGTAAAAGAAGTTATCGTTCATTCTCCCTATTTTAAAAATGGTTTTTCTTTCCAAACAGGAACAGGAGGCGCAGCTCTGGCAGTGACTCGTTATTTATCAAACGAAATGGAAACCAAAAATATTAAAGCCTCTTTTGCATTAGGAGGAATTACTAAACCAACAATTGATTTATTAGAAAAAGGTTTAGTTGAAAAAGTTTTAGATGTTCAAGATTTCGACAAAGGTGCAGCTGAAGGGATGTCAAGGTTTGAACAGCAACAAGAAATCGATGCCTCTTTTTATGCTGACCCAAGTAATAAAGGCGCTGTTGTTAATAAATTAGATGTGGCTATTTTATCTGCATTAGAAATTGACACGCAATTTAATGTAAATGTTATGACTGGTTCGGATGGTGTATTAAGAGGTGCCATTGGTGGACACCAAGATGCAGCCACAGCTAAGTTAACAATCATATCAGCTCCGTTGGTACGTGGCAGAATACCAACAGTAGTAAATGCTGTAACGACTCTAGTCACACCAGGAGCAAGCATTGATGTTTTAGTAACGGAAATTGGTATTGCAATCAATCCAAAACGTCAAGATTTAATTGAGATTCTTAAAACAATTCCACAACTCCCTGTTTTTACAATTGAAGAATTGCAAAAAAAAGCAGAACAGATTGTAGGTGTAGCAGAACCTTTACGATTTACCGATAAAGTTGTTGCTTATATAGAATACCGTGATGGATCTATTTTGGATATCGTTCATCAAGTACAACCTATTGAAGAGGATTAAAAATGTTTGATACAGGAAAAATTCAAAAACTAGAAGATGTTTTAACTCATAAAGAACAACGTGTTAGTCTGCAAACTAAATTGCTTTTCGAGCATCAAAACAATACATTATTAGTTTTCACCTTAAATATTCCTGGGCCAATCAAAAATAATTCCGAAATTTTACGCATCTTTTATATGGGGAAAGTAGCACTAAAAAAAATGTTTATCAGAAAAAAAATACACCCAATATATACCCAAGAGATTAACTTACCTAGCGGTTTGGATTGGTTTGTGGAAGTTTCTACGGATCCCTTTATATTTAAGCAATTTTTAGTAGAATTAGAGCAAGAGCATCCATTAGGTAGAATATTTGATTTAGATGTTTTGTTTTTCAAAAATGGACGAGTACAAATTGTTAGTCGTCAAGATCTGGGCTATCCTGAAAGACCTTGTTTTATTTGCCAACAAGCAGCGAAAGTCTGTGCACGTAATAAAACGCATGAGATAAAAGAAATACAAAAAAAAATTGAACAAATCTTTGATATTCATACGAAAGAAGTTTGATATGATAAATGAAAATATTCGAAAATTAGCTCAGCAGGCTCAATTAGCGATGCTGTATGAAGTAACATGTTTGAATAAACCAGGATTGGTTGATCCAGTTGACTCAGGATCACATCACGATATGGATATTTTTACTTTTATAGAAAGTAGTATTAGTTTAGGCCCTTATTTTGAATCTTTTGTTCAAACTGGTCTAGAATTAAAAGAATTTCCAATTATTGAAACCTTTACTTTGATTCGCAAAATTGGTTTAGAGGCAGAAACTGCTATGTTTTTTGCCACCAAAGGCATCAATACCCATAAAGGGGCTATATTTTCTTTAGCGATTTTCCTAGCGGTCTGTGGTCGTTTGATGATTTGGCAATTCCCTTGTGAATTCCATACTCTTCAACGAGAGATTAAAAATATGACCAAGGATTTACTTACGGATTTTGAAACGATCAACGGATCAATGCTAGAAGAATTAACTTGGGGCGAACAATTGTATGTTAATTATGGTTTAACAGGCATTAGGGGCGAAGCACAAAAAGGATATCCTACTATATTTGATAAAGGTTTACCTTATTACCAAAAGTATCAAGGAACACTACAGGAGCAGTTGTTAGATACATTACTATATATATCTTTGCAGGCAGATGATACTACCTTAATGAAACGAAGTAACGATATAAACATTTCCGAAAAATATCAACCTTTAATTTGTAAATATTTTACATTAGGTGGAACAAAGACTTTAGCAGGAAAGAACTTTTTAAAAAAGTTAAACTCTTTGTTTAAGGAAAAAAATTGGAGTATTGGTGGCAGTGCTGATTTATTGATTGTTACTATCTTTTTAGCTAAAGTATCAAACATTGGCTGGTTAAAATAAGAAATTATCATGTGATATACCTGATTTTAGACAGCTATTTATAAAGAAAAAAAGTAAATCTAAATGTGTCAGTATGAGTTAATTTTGTGTTTAGATAATAAATCAGAAAAAATTCATGGAAACGATTTTTAAAGTTTTCATGAATTTCTTCTTAGTTTTGTAAGTATTTTTAATGACCGTACAATTGATTCGTTTATAGTGTTTGAGAGAAACGTGTTTTTGTGTTAAATCCATACTTTGTAGTACTTTTGTATAAGTTCCTACCGAATATCAGCCAAAAGTTCTTTATAGTCGGAGATAATTTCTGTCGTATCTAGATGTTTCAGAAAAGCGATGTGAAACGTTAAAGAATCAAATGCCGTTATGGGGTGAAAGGAGTATATTTTATCTATCTAAAAGAGCATTAGGAACTATAAAGGGCTGTAGAAATGAATCATCAACATGCATTATGCATTGATAAGTGAAATTAAACAATATTTATTGAGTAAAAACTGTGAGAAGGCATATTATCATTGCGTAAAAGTTGGAGAGTATGCCTATCAAATTAGTAAAAGACATTTAATTAGTCCAGAGAAATTAAGAATTTTAGGGTATTTATTTGAATAAAAAAACTCCATTAAATAGTGAACTTACCTTAAAAAGTTAGATTTTTAGTCTAACCTCTTAAGTTCGTAAGTAATATAAGCATTTAAAGTTTTTAGTAATAGACTTAAGTTATCGAAGCTTACTATTAAGTTATTAAGTTCATAATAAATACTCAAATAAAAATCTAGTTTTTCTTAAAATACTCAGGGAAACGTTGAACAACAATTTCTTTTTCATTCAGCATCATGTGAGAGTGAACAGAGGTTAAAAAATTGACTTCATCTGGATTCTTAGCAATTAATGCCTCAAAAATACGATAATGTTGTTCTAAAATAGTAGCCCAAGGAAGTCCACTAGTAATCACTCGTAACCAACGAAAGCGTTCAAGGTGTGTATTGTGATCATCGAGCCACGACCAAATTTCTTGGCGATGAGCAATCTCAAAACAAATTTCATGAAATAAATTATCAGCTGCAAAAAAGTCTCGTTTATTTTTATTTGCAGCTGCTTTTTCTTGTTCATCTAAGACTGTTTGAAGGATTTTAATAGTTTGTTCATCTAGTTTTGCACAACATTCCATCATAATTTGACGTTCTAAATGTTCACGAGTAAAGCGTGCATTTTCGGCAGCTTTTAAATCAATTTTTGATACGTAAGTTCCGCTTTGTGGGATTGTATAAACCAATTCTTGTTGTCGTAATTGAATCAAAGATTCACGGATAGGAGTTCTTCCGATATTTAATAATTCTTCTAAATTTTTTTCAGAAATCTTTTTACCTGGTTCTAAATCACAATAGATGATTTTTTTTCGAATTGCTTTAAAAGCTTGTAATTGTAAACTATTTAATGTCATTGTTTCGCCTCAATTTATGTAGTTGATACCACTAGTATATCAGAAGTAGTTAAAATATTCTAATATGCTAGTTTTTTTAATATTTATGGTTTTATAACAAAAATATCCTTGACTTTCTTTTTTTATAGGAATAAAGTATGTTTAATAATACAAACTAATATATTAGTTTAAGGAGAGATGAAATGTTTGATTTAAAAAATTGGCAAGATATAACTGAAGAATTAAAAACAAAAGCCATAGAGTTTCCCCAGTTTAATGTGAACAAAGTCAAAGAAGAAGGGAAAAAAGCACCTATTTGGTTGCATTTTGGTGGCGGCAATTTATATCGTGGATTTCATGCAGAGCTTGCACAAAATTTAGCAAATCAAAATTTACTAGACGTGGGTATTGTTGTTTGTGAAACCTTTGATGAAGAAGTAGTAACAAAAGCTTATAAACCATTTCATAACGATGTATTAGAAGTGATAATGCATGAAGATGGTCAGTTAGACAAGAAAATTTTAGCTGCAACGGCAGAAAGCATTTATTGCCAACCAGAAAATGATAACGGATTTAAACAAGTTGTTTCTTATTTTGAAAATCCTACGTTACAATTTGTGACTTTATCGATTACAGAAAAAGGTTATGGTTTGAAAAATACGGATGGTCATTTTTCATCAATGGCACAGGCGGATATTGATAATGGACCAGCAAAAGTAAAACATACGATTGGTATCATTACCGCTTTGTTATATAAACGCTTTTTAGCAGGAGAGTTACCAATTGCGATGGTTTCAACAGATAATTTTTCACAAAATGGCAAGCGCTTCCTAAATAGTGTTAATGAGTTGGCACAAGCTTGGCAAGAAAAGAATTTTGTAGCGCCTGCCTTTCTGGATTATTTGAATACCCCAGAAAAAGTTAGTTTTCCTTGGAGTATGATTGACAGAATTACACCTAATCCTTCAGAAACTGTCCAACAAACATTGGAAAAAAGTGGTTGGTCAGATATGTCTATCATTCATACCAGCAAGCATACCAATATTGCACCATTTACTAATACAGAAGTTGTTCATTATTTAGTCATCGAAGATTCATTTCCAAATGGACGACCAGCTTTAGAAAAAGCAGGTGTGATTTTAACAGATCGAAAAACTGTTGATAAAGTAGATATTATGAAAGTAACGACGTGTTTAAATCCTTTACATACAGCGCTGGCTGTGACAGGTTGTTTACTGGGTTATCAATCAATTTCTGCTGAAATGAACGATCAAGATTTGGTTGGTTTAATCAAAGGAATAGGGTATCAAGAAGGACTTCCTGTTGTAGAAAATCCTGGTATTATCCAGCCACAAGCATTTATTGACGAAGTGATTCAACAACGTTTGACAAATCCCAATATTCCGGATACGCCACAACGGATTGCCAGTGACACATCACAAAAAGTAGCGATTCGCTTTGGTGAAACCATCAAAAAATATCAGGAAGATCCCAATAGAAATGTCCAAGAATTGACCTTTATTCCTCTGGCAATTGCGGCGTGGCTTCGTTATTTATTAGCCATTGATGATGAAGGACAACCTTTTGTTCCTAGTCCGGATCCTTTATTAACCGAGCTACAAACAGTTTTGCAAGACATAACATTTGGAGAGCAAGAGACGGAAAAAATTCACACATCATTAGTACCTATCTTGCAAAATAATACAATTTTTGGAATTGATTTGGTTCAAATTGGTTTGTCCGAAAAAATTGAAACATTCTTTAAAGAAATGGTCGTCAGTCCTGGAGCTGTTCGTCAAACCATTCACCGATATGTAGAAATGGGAGGAAAATAAGATGGAAATGACCTTTAGATGGTATGGAGCCAATGAAGAAAAAATAACATTGGAACAAATTCGTCAGATTCCAGCTATGAAAGGAATTGTCGGTACATTAATGGATATTCCTGTAGGGAAAGTCTGGCCGAAAGAACGAATCAAAGCGTTGAAAGAAGAGATTGAGGCAGAGGGTTTAACTTTGAAAGTCATTGAAAGTGTCAATGTTCATGACGACATTAAAATTGGCTTACCAAGTCGAGACCAATATATCGAAAATTATAAACAAACGATTAAGAATTTAGCTGAATTTGGTGTAGAAGTCATTTGCTATAATTTTATGCCTGTATTTGATTGGGTAAAATCAGACTTAGATTATCGTTTGCCCGATGGTTCTTCGACACTAGCTTATATTGCAGCAGATATTCCTGAAGACCCAGAAGAAATCATTCAAAAAGTTGAATCTTCAAGTAACAATTTTGAATTACCAGGTTGGGAGCCAGAACGTTTAGCTCAAATAAAATCATTGTTGGAAGCTTATAAAGATGTCAATGAAGAAAAGTTACGTGATAATTTTGCTTACTTCTTACGAGCGATTATTCCTACTTGCGAAGAAGTTGGCATGAAAATGGCAGTTCATCCGGATGATCCGCCCTATTCTATTTTTAGCTTACCAAGAATTGTCAAAAATCGTGAAGATTTAGATTGGTTATGCAACGTAGTCGATAGTCCTTATAACGGAATTACCTTGTGTACAGGAAGTATTGCGGAAGACCCGGCGAATGATGTGTATGCGATTTTAGCTGAATTTTGTCAGCGAGATCGGATTCCTTTTGCTCATGTCCGAAACATTCAATTCATTCAAAAGAAAGATTTTTATGAAGCGCCTCATAAATCAGAGTATGGTTCATTAGATATGTATAAAGTGTTGAAAACGATGCATAATAATGGTTTTGATGGCTATATTCGTCCAGATCACGGTCGAATGATTTGGGGAGAAACAGGTCGGCCAGGTTATGGCTTATACGATCGTGCATTAGGAGCAGTGTACTTAAATGGTATTTGGGAAGCGTTAGAAAAAGGAAACTAATTGGAAAAGACCAGGTAAAGCTTCATTCCTTTATCTAGTTGAAATAAAAAGAAAAGGAAGTGGGTTAATTGTTATTAAATGAAGATTTCTTATTGGAAAGTCATTGGGGAAAAGAGTTGTTTCATCAGTTTGCTAAAGAAGAACCAATTATTGATTACCATTGTCACTTAGAACCACAAGTGATTTTAGAAAACAAGCAATATGAAAACCTCACACAAGTTTGGCTAAACGACCATGGTGTGGGCGACCATTACAAATGGCGTTTAATGAGAGCAAATGGTGTTCCAGAAAACTTAATTAGTGGAGATGGCGACGATTATCAAAAGTTTTTGGCTTTTGTACAAACGATTGAAAAAGCGCCAGGCAATCCAATTTATGAATGGTCTCATTTGGAATTACGTCGATATTTTGAGATTTCGTTAACGATTAATGAAAAAAACGCACCAGAGATTTGGCACTTGGCGAATCAAAAATTGCAAACAGATGCGTATCGTCCAAAAGAATTATTGACAATGATGAAAGTCAAAGCACTTTGTACAACAGATGACCCAATCGATGATTTAGCTGCTCATGAAGCATTAGCGAACGAAAAGAATTCCTTTAAAGTTTTACCAACTTTCCGCCCGGATGCAGTTTGGACGATTACAGATGAAAGCTTTCCAGCGTATATTGCAAAATTAGCCTTAGCAGCACAACAAGATATAACAACGTTTGCTGATTTGTTGCGAGCTTTAGAAGAACGAATTAACTATTTCCACGAAAAAGGTGGACGGCTAGCAGACCAAGGATTAAATACTTATTTTTATCAAGAAGCAACAAAAGCAGAATTAGAGAATATTTTTACTGCAGCGTTACAAGGAAAAACGATTTTTTCTGAAAAAGAAATTGCTCAATTTACTACGGCGATTCAGCTACATTTAATGGATTGTTACCATCAACATGGTTGGACTATGCAAATGCACATGAACGCTTTACGAAACGATTCTAGTAAAATGAAACGAGAAATCGGAGTTAATGTTGGTGGAGATTCGATGGGTGACCAAGTAAATTTGACTTCAAATATTGTCGCACTTTTCTCAGAAGCAGAAGAACGAGGAATTTTACCGAAAACTATTTTATATTCATTGAATCCAACTGATTGGTTACCATTAGCGACAGCAATGCAAAGTTTTCAAGGAGAAATCGTACAGAAATTACAATTAGGCTGTGCGTGGTGGTTTAATGATACATGTGAAGGTATACGAAAACAATTGACAGTGATGGCGCAACAAAGCTTACTGGCTAACTTTACTGGAATGTTGACTGATTCAAGAAGTTTCCTAAGCTATCCGCGTCATGAATATTTTAGAAGAGTGCTTTGTCAATTGTTAGGAGAATGGGTAGAACAAGGACGTTTGTCTGAAGACACAGACTATTTAGGAAAAATTGTCAAAGATATTTGCTACAGGAATGCCTACGAATATTTCAATTTTTAAAATGTTTATTAACTCATATAACTTGTATTTTTTACACCTATAGAGCAACAGTAGAGCGTTAATATAAGGAGAGATAAAATATGCTTTTCAAAAGTAGAAATAAAATTTTCGTACCACGAAAAATCACTTTAATGCGGGCAATAGGATACGGTCTGCCTGATATTATGGGTGGGGGAGCATTCACAATTATTGGAGCATGGTTGTTATTTTATTGGACGACATATGCTGGATTGAGTGCCGTTGAAGCGGCGTCAATTTTAGGTATTTCACGTATTGTAGATGCAGTAGTCAGTTTATTAATGGGAAGTGTAACAGACAATTTTTATAAAACAAAATTAGGGACAATTTTTGGCCGTCGACATTTCTTTTTACTTATAGGATCTCCTTTAATGCTTACTTTTATATTAATGTGGATTGAACACATGTCGTTTATATATTATCTTTTTTCATATCTTTTATTTGAGATCGTTGCAGCAATGGTTTTAATTCCTTGGGAGACGCTTCCAACAGAGATGACAAATGATTTTAACCATCGAACTTTATTTTCTACTTCTCGAATGTTTATTTCTTCCATAGGAGTTTTTTTAGCAACTTTTATTCCTGGACAATTATTTAAGTTCCTAGGGGAAAAAAGTGCTTGGCCGTTTATCATTAACGCGTTTATATTTTCTATTATATATGTTGTCTGTATATTTATTACGTATCGAGTAACTTGGGAAAAAGAAGTCATTAAGACAGAAATAAATAATCTTGATACACCAAAATTAAGTTTAAATAGAGTTTTATTTAATGAAGTTAAGGATTACGTTTCAACGTTCAAGTTGCGTTCTTTTCGAAAACACTTAATCATTTATCTTTTATCTTTCACATCTAAAGATGTATTTAACTCAGTTTTTGCATACTTTGCTGTGTCTTCTATAATGGTTAGTTCCACTGATGCTGCTAATGTTCTTTCGCTAAGTATAATTGGTCCAGTAGTTATAGTTTTATCTGGGTTCTTAATGGTCCGTTTTGGTCCAACGTGGTTATACAAAGTTTCATATAGTTCTGAGTTATTAGCTCTCTGTGGATTCTTATATTTATACCTAGCAAAACCAGACAATTTAACTATTTTTTTATATATCTTCGGGTTACTATATAATTTTGGACTATCAATTTTGCAATATGTTCCATGGAACGTGTTCCCATTAATTCCAGATTTAGATGAAATTGTAACCTCTAAGCGTCGTGCAGGTTTATATGCGGCTGTAATGACTTTTGTACGTAAATCAACTGTCGCAATAGCAACGATTATAGTGGGCTTTTTACTTGATATAGGAGGTTATACTAAAGGACAGTCTATCCAGACACATGCTGCTCAAAATATGATCACATTTATCTTAGTCGGAGGTACAGGCTCACTTTTAATTTTAGCGCTAATTGAAGCCAGAACTTTTCATCTAAACAAAGTAACACACCAAACTGTATATAATTTATTAACAAAGTTACGTAATGGTGAATCTAAAGAAAATACTGATTATAAAACAATTAAAGTAGTAGAAGATTTAACTGGCTACAAATGGGATAGCATATGGGGAAAATCCCATTAATAAAATATGATAAGGAGAATTACTATGTTAGTACAAAAATTTGAGAGCATTGAAAGAATAAGTAATGGCTATATAATTCATGCAGATACAGCTGATATTCTATTAATATTCATGACTGATGATATTGTTCGTATTCGGGTATCTTTTAATAGGGAATTTGAAGAAGCATCGTATGCTTTGGTAACGACTGCATGGCTTGACAAATTAGACAATTTATTCAAATGTGAGCGTAAAAGGATCAAAGCATTAACAGTTGAATACATTGAAGATGAAAAATCGTTAACTTTTAAAACTCAAACGCTATCGATTGTTCTGTTCAAACAGCCTCTTCATTTTGTTTTTTATAATAAGCAAGGAAATATGTTGTATAGTGATTTGCGTGAGAGGGCTTTTGAAAAAGATTTTCTTGGACGTATATTCCATTATAATATGATTGATCGTGATTATGATCATTTTTATGGTTTTGGTGAGCGTACTGGAAATTTAGATAAACGTCAAAAACGTATGCGAAATTCACCAAAAGATGCCATTGGTCACGACCCAGAACATGGGGATCCAATGTACAAGCATATTCCGTTTTACATTAGGATTAACGAGAAAACTAAGGCTTCCTTCGGCCTATTCTATAACAACTCTTACGAATCAACTTTTGATATGGGAAAAGAACGTAGTGGGTATTGGGACCCATATAGCTACTATAAAACTGACGGTGGTGATATTGACCTTTTCTTTTTAAATGGACCGCGTGTTAATGAAGTTGTTAGAAGATATACCTATCTTACAGGGACACAAGCATTACCACCCAAGCAAAGTCTAGGTTACACTGCATCGACTATGTACTATACTGAACTTGAAAAAGATAATGATAAAGAGATTTACGATGTAATCAAAACTTATCAGAATGAAGACATTAATATAGACAACTTTTGGTTGGCTTCAGGTTATTCGTCAGGGGAAAATGATAATTTACGCTACACTTTTAATTGGAATTATAAAAGGTTTCCAAATCCAGATGCTTTCTTTGATAAAATGAATGATTTAGGTATAAATGTTATTCCAAATCTTAAACCAGGGGTTTTAAAAAACCACCCTTATCGAGATCAATATGCTTCTGTTAATGGTTTTGTTAAGACGCCCGATCAAAAAAAAGATTATGTGGGACGCTGGTGGGGTGGTGCAGGACTATTTCCTGACTTTACCAATCCTGACACGCGCGAAGTATGGAAAAAGCTTTTGAAAAAGACAATTCTCCAAAAAGGAACTGGAACTGTTTGGAATGATAATTGTGAATATGATGGAATTGAGGATCGCGATGCTTATTGTAGTCGTGAAGGACTCGGTGGTAGAATTGCTGAATTAAAACCGATTCAAGCGAATATGATGGCGTATGTAGCAAAACAAGCTATCGAAGAAGTATATCCAAATCGTCGCCCGTATATCATCAATCGTGCTGGATATACAGGTATTCAGAGATATGCCCAAACTTGGGCGGGAGATAATCTAACAGATTGGAGAACCTTAAAGTATGATATAGAAACAATTTTAGGGATGGGCATATCAGGTGTAGCAAATCAAGGATGTGATATAGGTGGTTTTGATGGTTGTGCACCAGAGGGTGAGTTGTTATTACGATGGATTCAAAATGGTATTTTTCAGCCACGCTTCGTGATAAACTCTGCTAATAATGATAACACAGTCACTCAACCTTTTATGTATAAAGAATACAATGATTATGTAAGAGAAGCTTACCATCTGCGCTACAAAATGTTGCCTTATCTATATTCATTAATGTTCAATGCATATAAGACTGGAGAACCGATCATGAGACCAACATTCTATGAGTTTCAAAATGATCAGAACTGCTATGATGATAAGTATTTCACTTTTATGTATGGTCCATCAGTTTTAGTGGCCAATGTTTTGGAGAAAGGCGTAACTAGTCGCAAGTTATATTTACCTGAAGGTACAGTATGGTATGACATGAATGACAATTTGAAACCTTATAAAGGCGGTCAAATTATTGAAATTCCAGTAACATTGGAAAGTATTCCAATGTTTATACAGGATAAAGGAATTTTTGTCACTTCTCCAGATATCAAGCACATTTCAACGGACATATTGAAACATCTGGAAATTCTCATTGGAAATGCAACAAATACTAGTTTTTTATTTTACGATGATGATGGATATACAAATAATTTTAAAAAGGGACAGTTTAGTCTAACAAAAATAACTGTTAAAGGTGACAAACAAAAGATTATTCAGTTTGATCGAAATGGTTCTTATCAATCTACTATAGAGTTTGTAACACTTAAGCTAATAAGTAAAGATAAAGGCGCTTTATGGGTTAGTGTGGATGGCATAAAAATAAAAAGCTTTTTAATTCTAGAACAATGGGAAAAATCAACTGAAGGATGGTATTACAATCTTTCTGACCGTACTATTTTGATAAAAATTCGTTTACCACAAAAGGATAAATTTGACATTGTCGTGTCTACTGAGAAATTTGATCTTATTGGAATGCTGGGAGAATAAGTTTAATTCAGTTATAAGTGTTTTTAATCAGTATGGATTACAGAAATTTTTAAATACGGTAGTACTTGACTATTTATTAAATTTTAAAAAGGAAAGAGCTTTGCTAAAAGGATATAAAAATAAACCTAAACTCTAATTTTTTAGAATAGTGGTGAATGTTTACTAACATAATAGTAAATAGTAAGTATTCTATCTCGATGATTTACGATTGAGCCTATTTAAGATTTGCGAATATTTAATAATATAAATAAAAAATCAAGATATCTGTCATGATACAAATATTGTCTGAAATTGGAACAAGCTAGCATTAGATTTGACAGAAGAAGTAGAAAATGCTAAATGATTAATATATTGTGATGGGAACTATCAGATTATCTTATATGCCACATAAATAGGTAAATGAATTTTATATTGAATAATCAGAAGTTGACTCTAGAGAGGAGTAAGGAGAGATATAGATAGTAGATATCTAGTTTTTTCAGTACAAATTTAAACAAAAGTAACATTTATATGGCGTATAAGCATAGAGCTTATACGTCTTTTTAATTATTTTTATTGAAAATAATTATTTCTATTTATTATAAATATGAAAAAATATGCTTTTAAAGCAGGAGAAATAAAAATGAATGATTTGTTAAAAGCACATGTTCAATGTACTTTTTGATAGCTATTGTGGCACAGTTATTAGAAACGAAGCGTGAAATATTCAAAAGCAATATAAAAGATTCCAAGAAAGACAGTTTCCGTTGACAGAGATAACTGAACGAGAGTTTGAGGAGTTATCTTATATAGATCTAAATATAGAAATAGTAAAGTACTTTGAACTTGTGGGATGAAAATTTTAGTAGCTAATCTTAAATTGACAGAGGCAATCAATAAATTTCCTAAGGAAATAAAACGTATTATTCTAGTATACTATTTAGAATGATCGATAAATAGGTAAACTGAGGGGGCTCAATGCAGGGAGTATCTGGTATCAACGACAGAAAGCTGTCAAACAGTTGAAATATAATTTTATATTTTGTGGAAATTTTGACTTGGATAAGACAATATTACATTTTATCTCTATATATTGGGATTTTCAAAATAATTAAATACTTACTCACAAGTGATCTGATCCTAGTTAAAAAAGTAATTTATTTATTCCTCTTGAAAAATTAAACAATAACTAACTGAATTGTAAAATCTTTTGATAATACTTAGCGTTATTAATTACACATGTGAGACATTCGTCCTAGAAACTATAAAAGAGAACGTTTACAATATAAACATAAAAAAGATTGGAGATGACATAATGAGAAAATTTATTATTGATACAGATACTGGAAGCGATGATGCTGTTGCATTGGCTATGGGGTTAAAAGAACAATCGATTGAGTTACTAGGGATTACTACAGTTTCAGGAAATTGTGAATTAGATCAAGCAACTGATAATGCTTTAATGGTTGTCGAACATTCAGAAAGAACTGTTTCCGTTTACAAAGGTTGTCGGTACCCGCTTTTAAAAGATAAACGGATTAATGCAGTAAATGTACATGGAAATGATGGAATGGGAGATTTAGGGCTAATTCATCCTAATACAAAAGCTAAGAACAAGCATGCTGTAGATTTTATTATTGAAATGGTTTCGAAGTTTCCAAATGAAATTGAAATTGCTATTATTGGCCCAGCTACTAATATCGCCTTAGCAATTATGAAAGAGCCTGAAATTATGTCGAAAGTAAAACAGTTTTTTATCATGGGCACGTCAGGTTTTGCTCTAGGTAATGCTTCGACTATGGCTGAGTTTAACGTGTATGCTGATGCAGAAAGCTATGTTCCACTCCTCAGAAGTAGTGTTCCGAAGACGATTATAGGTTTTGATGTTTGTATTGAAAATACTTTTGAAGAAGAAGATATAAAACGTTTGTACGAAAAAAGTAATTTAGGTAAATTTTTAGTAGATTGCAATAGTACTTTAATCCAATACAACCATAAGCGAATGGGCTGTAAATTATTAGATATACCAGATGCTTTAGCTTTAGCTGTAGCTTTGTGGAAAGATGAAATAGTAATTGAATCAAAAGATGTTTATGCTGAATGCTGCTATAAGGAAGACAAAACTTACGGATTAGTTATTTTAAATGATAATACTGATGTATTAGCTGTAAAACACCAATATCCTTCAAATAATGCGGAAGTAGTAACTAAGATAAATAGAAATAAATTTATAGAAAAAGTAATTGAACTAGTTTAGCTTTCATTAAGAGATATGACAATCCTGGTTATGTGTTAAAGGAAATGAATGACTCTGCTTATTTAAAAATGTTTATAAATGAGCTTAATAAAGAAATCAAATAGATAAAAAAATAAAATTTGATAAATGAACTGAGAATAAAATAAATAAAACGTTCTTATGACGATATTATGTGGTTATCAGTCGAAAAATATTTTATAGAAAATGGTATGTATGGGAAAACAGTCGGTAAATTTGTTTACACATCTATGTTAGGGATACTCAATCTCTATGCAGGTAGCTATAGAGATGAGTTTATATAACAGAGTGAAACTTTTAAACAGCTGGAAATTATGTACTATGTATAATCAAATGTAGAAAAAAATATCATGCACATTACGCCGTTTTCTCCTAACGAAAAAACAAAAAAATGTACTTTTCTTTTCCAGATTTTTTGGAGAGGAAGGGATAGCAGATTGTATTTACAGCTAATTTTGGAATCATCGGGCTAACCTCTCTATGGATTTAATAAGGAGAAGCTAGAAGAGGTTATTCAAGTGTATATATATGACAAAACAAATGATCTTTATCAATTAAATCAACACAAGCGGATTATTTAGAAATGTTTAGTGAAGAAGTAAGAAAAGAAAACAAAATTTAAAAAAGAGAACAAAAAAATTTTAAAGAAAATAGAACTATGTGAAATATAAGTAGGCATACAAAGGAATAAGATTAAAAAGTTAATGTTTTATAATCATTTTTGAGAATGGATTTGATAAAAGTGCGGAAAAATAGACTGTTTCAAATATTGTATTATATTCTTGAGAAAGGAAAAGTAACTGCACCGGAACTCGCTAAAAAATTTGAAGTTTCTATACGTACAATTTATCGAGATATCGATACTATTAGTAGTATTGGTGTTCCCATTTATACAACACAGGGAAAAGATGGCGGTATATCAATACTTGATACGTTCATACTGGAAAAATCTTTTTTTACCGAATCAGAACAAGAATTGATAATCAATGCTCTGCAAGGTTTGCCTTTCATAGAGAAAAAAGAATCTGAAGAATTATTATCTAAATTCAGTTCTTTATTTCAGATTAAAGCAACAAATTGGATTGAGGTTGATTTTTCAAGTTGGAAGTCGAATCAGCCAACACAAGAGCAATTTAACAACATGAAAGAAGCTATTTTAAACCAAAATATGATTTCATTTCAATATATAAATAATTTAGGAGAAATGACCGAACGAGAATTAAATCCTTGTAAGCTAGTATTTAAGAGTGGAAATTGGTATGTTTATGGTTATTGTCACTTGAGAAAAGAATACCGTCTGTTTAAATTAACGAGAATTAAAAGCTTAAAAATGCTAAAAAGTAAGTTTTCATTGCAAGTACCTTCTCCAACATATTTAAAAGAAATATTTTCTTTTGATTTAATAGAAATAGAGCTGAAGTTTGATAAGAAAATGGCATTTCGAGTTTATGATGAATTTTCCGAGGATATTTCAACTGATGCACAAGGAAATTTATATGTAACTACTAAATTGCCTAATAATGCAACGCTTTACAGCTATATTCTCTCTTTTGCTAGTGACATTGAAGTCATTAGCCCACCTCAAGTTAGAGAACAATTAAAACTAAAAATAAAAAAATGAAAGAAAAATATAGAACCTGACACAGGATGACAAGTATCCTCTTATATACTATATATATTGGAGGGAGATAATTGATAAAAGAAAAACTTTTAGGAAATGATTTGCGTTCTATTTCAAAAGTAAATGAAGTTGTTAAAAGTGTTGACAGTGTAAAGACAAAAAAACAATTCGATGAATTATTCTTTTTTTGAACTAAGAAGAACGTTTGTGAACAATGCGAAGTATCGATGTGATCTAAAAAATAACAAGATGCTCATCTCAATTTTTAAATATTCATAAAAGAGAATTTGTAACATTCAGTAAGACTGCTACAAACATAGAATTTATATGGCACTAGTATTATTGATATCAGAAATAGACCTTAAAACAATAAGTTAAAAGAAATATTTAATCTTTTAACTAGTTGAGCATTAAATAAGCCAGAAAGCAAAATTGTGAGTGTGAATGCGATTCAGAAAGTAAAAAGTGAACAAACTCCCTAGCTAAATACAATAATTAAGAAATTAACTATTTATCAGGAGGAAAATGAAGATGAAACATGAATGGAGAAAAGTTGAAAAAAATATTTATTTACCTAAAAAACAACCTGCTAAAATAGAGTTGAAACCAATGAAATACTTTACAATAGAAGGAATAGGTAATCCCAATAGCAAAGAGTTTAGTGAAGCAGTTAGAGTGCTTTATGCAATGTCTTATGGAGTTAAAACCGCGCCAAAAAAAGGAAAAACTCCAGATGGATACTTTGATTACACTGTTTATCCATTAGAAGGTTTTTGGTCTTTAAATGATGTGGGGATCAAACAATTTAAGGAAGATAAAGTATTTTGTAAAAAAGATTTAATGTTTAAGTTAATGATTCGTCAGCCAGAATTTATCAGAAGTGATTTTGCTTTAAAGATAGTTGAAGATATATTAAAAAGCAAACCAAATGAATATAACAAAAGAATTAAATTCGAAATAATTGAAGAAGGGCTATGTGTACAAGCATTGCATCTGGGGAGTTATGATACAGAAACCATAACTTTTTCAACCATGAATGAGTATTGCGAAGAAAACAAATTACAAAGGTTAAATCTTTATCATAAAGAAATTTATCTTAACGATCCTAGAAAAACAGAGCCTGAAAAAAATAAAACTGTATTAAGATATTCAGTCGAAAAAATTTAAAAATATATATTTTTTTGAAAGAAGTTAATGTCATTATAGATACCAAAAATGTGTTCAATATAAGAGCGAAGAGATCTAATTGAATATTAGATAATAGATTGTAGTATGGTTCTGATTCACATGTATTTTTTTAGTTACGCCTTGAGGTACGAAAATTTTAAAATATGCTAAAATCCATTAAAACCGTACTTATTGGATTATTGTTCAATCTATTGTTATTAAATGATTTTCAAACTTTTTAAAAAATTTATTGCACACAACTAGGTCTTAAAAAGTAGCGAACAAAAGAAAATCCCTTATCAAACGTTAATTTGATAAGGGATTTTTGGTAGGGAACCATCTCATTTTTAATGGAAATCAAGCTATCTAGCAATTGAAGAATGTTGATTTATAGGCATTCCCCATACGTATTATGTTAGCTCTTTATTCCTTTGTAACCCGTCGGGTTGAAGCATATAAGATAGGACGGAAACATGACAAAAGAATTAGCAACGAGTGTGATTCAACCGAACATCCTAAAAGCATTAGAAATAAAAATTATTCATAGTAATATGGGTAGCCAATATACAAGCGATGTGTTTGAAAAAACGCTCAATCGTTGTGAGGTTAAACATTCCTATTCCCGTAAGGGGTGCCCTGGAAATAATGCACGCATCGAAAGCTTTCATTCGATTTTAAAGAGAGAATATGTGAATTTTCAGTCTTTTCAATCTCTTGAAGAAGCCATTGTTGGGATTGATCGCTATATCCGCTGGTATAATAATGAGCGTATTTCATTGGTTGCTTAAACACCTATAAATAAACGTTCTCATCGTTTTTAAAAATTTCACTAAAAACATTTTTTGAGCTGTCTTTTAGCCAAAAAAAGAATGATTGAAGTTAGATTGGCCTGCTTTATCTATCCATTTTTGATAGAAAGAGTAGGATTGAAAATTATTTTGAAAAGTATTCGTCTTTTTTTGTCCAGAGTTTTGACATGGGAGCCGATAAACATTAGTATCCATTTTGTCCATTTTCAAAGAATAGAGGGACTGTCTATTTTTCTTTTTTCAAAGTTAATAGAGGACGTTTCTATATTCTTGTACTCAACGATAAATTACTGTATGACAAATATGGATATCACGATCATAAAGGATTTCTTGAACTTCTCGATAACTGAGATTATAATGAAGATAGTGGTCAAGGGCTACGATAATCACGTCATTTTGATTTAAAGTGATTCATCTTTATTCTTTAAAACAATTCCTTTTTTACTCTAATAGGTGCTTGACATAAAATGTTGCAGCAGAACCCTATTTTGAACATTGTAGTTTTTGTATAAAGTAGTATTTTAAACTATTGAGTTTGAATTTAGTAAGTATATTAGGATAAATAGTAATGGGGGGCCATTATCAAAAGTCTTTGAATATACTCAGTAACCTAGATGCAACTAAGAATCTTGTGAATTAAGGGAATATTTTTGTAAATAAGAGGTACTGGTTAGTAAAAGATATACAACAAAATATATTCCATTACCTGGAAGTCCCATGTAAGTATTAGTAACCGAGAGATCAGCTGAGTGGTGAGTAATTCATGCAAGCTAATTTAAAGTAATTGTAATATAATTTAGATTAGAATATATTTATTTTTATAAAGGAGGAAATATGAAAACTGTTGGAATTATAGGGGCAGGGGTGGCTGGTTTAGCTACAGCTGCAAGGCTACAGTCTAAAGGTTATAAAGTTACCATTTATGAAAAAAATGAAACAATCGGTGGCAGGATGAATGTAATAAAGAAGGATGGTTTTACTTTTGATTTAGGTCCTACCATAGTAATGATGCCTGAAGTATATCAAGAATTATTCCGATACTGCGGAAAGAATCCCGATGATTATATTCCTATGAAACAATTAACAACCATCTATGATATATATTTTAAAAAAGATTGTTGTGTTAGCGTTTCGAGTGACTTAGCAAAACTTCAAGCTATGCTAGAATCAATGGAACCTGGGAGTACTGCAGGTTTTTTAGAATTTCTTACAGAAATATATAAACGTTACGAAATTGCTCGTAAACATTTTCTTGAGCGAAGTTTTCGCTCACCTTTGGATTTTTATAATCCTATGATGTTATATCAAGCTTTAAAATTAAAAACATTTAGCAGTGCAGATCGATTAATAAAAAAATATGTCTCTAATGATAAAATCCAAAAATTATTAGCTTTTCAAACGTTGTATATCGGAATTTCACCAAAACAAGGTCCATCACTCTATTCTATTATACCTATGATTGAATTAGTATTTGGAGTACACTTTATCAAAGGTGGTATGCGTTCTATGGCTATCGGTATGGAAAAACTATGTCTGGAATTGGGAGTTGAGATTAAGGTTAATTCGCCTGTTACAAAAATCGTCATAGAAAAGAATCAAGCAATTGGTGTCCAAGTAGAAAATACTTTTCACCAACATGATCATATAATTTGCTGTGCAGACTTTCCATATGCTATAAACAATTTAATTGAAAATGATAGAGCGAAGGGTAAATATACACAAAAAAAGATTGAAAACATGGAGTATTCTTGTTCAGTTTATATTTTATACCTAGGAGTAAAGCGCAATTTAAAAGGGAAAGTACCAATACACAATGTTGTTTTTTCAGATGACTTTGATTCAAATATTAATGACATTTTCGATGGCGCTTTACCGTTAGATCCGTCTATATATGTATATATTCCTTCCGTTGAAGATGAAAGTCTTGCCCCTAAAGAAATGGAAAGCATATATATTTTGACACCTGTACCAGAATTAAAGACGGCGGAGTTCAGCTGGGATAATAAAGAAGATATAAGTAAACTAAAAAAAGCAGTGCTTGATAAGGTGGAATCTATACCACAACTAAAAAATATTGAACAGGATATCGTCAGCGAAACTACACTCACACCAATAGATATAAAAAATAAATTCAATGGAATGTATGGATCAGCATTTGGATTGAAACCAACACTATTGCAAAGTAATTATTATAGACCTCAAAATGTGAGCAAGTCATGTAAAAATTTATATTTTGCTGGCGCTAGTGTCCATCCTGGAGCTGGGGTGCCTATTGTTTTAACAAGTGCGATGATAACAGCAAATGAGGTGTTAAAAGATGACAAGTGAAATAGATATCTATAATGACTATATGTACTGTAAAGAAATTATAAATAAACATTCAAAATCATTCAGTATAGTATTCAGCCAGTTACCAGAGGAAAAAAAGAATGCTATATTTGCTGTATATGCATTTTGTAGAAAGTTGGATGATAGCATTGATGTTTACAAAGATAACAAAATGTTAACTAAGTACGAAATCTTTTTTAAGGAAATGTTATTGGGTAAAACAATTAATGAACCAATATTTTTGGCATTACAAGATTCTTTTAAAAAGTTTGACTTAAGCCCACGACCTTTCTTTGAGCTAATAAACGGAATACGAAGTGATCAAAATTTTGAACAGCCTCAGTCAGAAAAAGAACTCTTAAATTATTGCTATCAAGTAGCTGGAACCGTAGGGGAAGCTATTCTTCCAATTCTCGCTAAAGAAAATCATCAAGAATTAAGAAATGATGCCATATCATTGGGGTGTGCAATGCAACTTACTAACATTTTAAGAGATGTAGGCCAAGACTTAGGTGATGGAAGAATATATTTTAGTAAAGATACAATGGAATACTTTGGGATTACTGTAATTGATCAGCAATTTGTTCCTAAAAAAAACTATCAATTAATGTGGGAGTATTATGCATCAAAAGCAGAAGATTTGTATATTGAAGGGTTATCACATATCTATTTATATGATGCAGACAGTAAAATGATAGTAAAGTCAGCTGCAGAAGTATACAAAGCAATTTTGTCAGCTGTACGAAAGATAGACTATAGTCTTGATAAAAAAGCAACAGTCTCTCGAATGGAAAAAATTAAAATACTTTCTAAAAACACAAAGTAGAAATGTGTAAACTTACGGCTCTTTGTCAAATAATATTGGTAAAGAGAAATTGTAGAATTATATCGAGTCCAGAGGAGAAAATCCTCTGGATTTTCTTATTTGGTTTGTATGGCTTGTCCTTGTTGTACGAAAATCCGCAATTTGAAATTATAAAAGTTACGAAAACCATAGGCATTCCGCTTTAACACTTTGACATGATTATTTAGACACTCCAATTGTCCATTGGAATAAGAATAATTCAAGGCATGATGAATTTGTTTTTGGTATTTTTTAAAGGTTCGTATAGTTGTTTGATAAGTAGCTGGCAAGTGAGAAATATTTTGCGTAAGCAAGGCATCAAAATACGTTTTGTTTCGTTTAAGAACGGCATACAAGAAGTCTTGGTACAACACGTGTAACCTTGTGTTAATTCAACGCTATAGGAAAGCAGTCTGTCCGCAAGCTCCGTTTCGGTTAGATAAGTTTTAAACGAAGGGCGCCAACAGCGGTTTAAACTATTCAACTTTTCTTGATTTTTTTGTAATAACTTCCAATGTTTTTTGAGCTGTTTTCCTTGTCGTTTTTCAGCTAAACTTGAACTTTTTAATAGGCGATTTGTCCAAATGATTCGATGGTTTCGAAAAGACCGATCGATGTGTTGAACGATATGGAAGCGATCAATGATGAACTTCGTCTTAGGGAAACATAAAGTGCGTACATATCAATGACAATAAATTGGACGTTTTCCCGCACAGACAGTGGAAAACGATTAAAATAACGTTCTAAATAAGGCAATTGTCGGTTTTCAACAATATCAAACAATTTTCTTGTTTGGCCATTTAAAATGATAAAACTCATGGCACCAGAAACCTGACGAATGGATTTAAATTCATCAAAGTGAAGAACCGTTGGTAAGGTTGTTTTAAAGGGATTCATCGGTTGGTAAAAGCGTTTCAGTACACGATAAACAGGCACATTTTTTTGGCGAGAGATGCCTGTCATGGAAGTATTTTCTTTCAACCATGTAGTAATGGCCCATTTGACAGATTGACTAATGAAACAGTGCTTTTCTGCAATACTTGTATCCGCAACAAAAGTCCGTTGACATGCGTGACATTTAACACGTTTTTTTTCAATTCCAGATATGTTTTGAATTCTGCGACTTTATTAAGTAACAAACGAACGGTTGTCATTCCCCAGCGAATAATCATGGAATGACTTTTACAATGTTCACAGGGATTTGGAGAATAGGTTAATTTTCCTGTATAAACTTTACAAATTTGTCCGTTTATTTTTTCTTTTCGCAAACAATTTTCTTCGAAAGTAACATATAGGTCTAGAATATTTAGGATTTCTTTGATAAGCTCAGTATAGGACTCCTTAGAGTGGGTTTAGCGACTTTAATTCTACAGAATTTCGAGGTGTCTTTTTTGTGAATCAAAAAAGATGTTGGTAAAAATACCAACATCAGAAAGTATAGAGCCCTTTTTCATACGTAGAAAGTAGTATAATAGAAACAGAGGAAAGCATATCAGAGCCAGCGATAAATCGCTAGTTTTTCGTTTTTCTACAGGTACACTTCTGCTCGCTTTTGTAATAGTATTATTACTGCTGAATAGCGGACAGCTTGTATGTATCTCCATTGGAATGCGATCAATATACATAATAGTAAATCCTTACCACTTGCACTCTACCACATGGTATCTACTGGCATATTAGTGCTTATGATTTATATTAACGTTTCTGTTACGATCGTTTCATATAGTTAATTATTAAACCATCAAAAGCTGGCATGAATGATATAAGAAATTAAGTTGCATGAGGCTAATATTGTCAAAAAAGCGGTTTTTTCATTAACTTGCAAGGCAAGTGATAGGGGACTGGTTTCCTAGAATCTATTTTGGCATTTCATTTTTTGTTATTGAGTTTAGTGAGCTGTAAGAATCTCTCCATTATAAATTTTCAATTCATAGTATTGCTTTACTCAGTGGATAATACGGTAATTTGACATTCAGTAGTAAAATTATTTTGAGACTTGTCACTTTCATAGATTTTAACAACGGATTGTTTAACCTCTTTATCAAATTTACGAGGTTTTTTTTGTTTGTCTCTCATAATAAAAATCCTTTCTAAATGAGTGTCTATTTAATTGTCAATATAGTAGAAAATCTGCCTACCTTGTTAGTATATATTCATGGTATCGATGAAAAAACTGTTGTGAAATTGGAAAGTAAAGGTGAAGTAACCTCTATATACAAAAATGATAAAAAAGGATTATATAGCCTTACTTGATTGTGAGCAAACTGGAACGAAAATAAGAGTACTTTTACTGGAAAAAGTGAAAGATAATAAGGTTTCAGAGATGGCATATAATTCACTGAAACAGGGGTATTAATATTGATATATATGGATTTACACTTTGTTTATTGATATTATATTTAAAAAACATTACTGCTTTGTATTTCATCTATTCATATTCTTTTTAGGGACGTGTAATCAATGAGAATCACAACGATATGATTTAGCAGTTTATTTTCAAATAAACTCGGATGTGCCATTTCCTACAGTTCGACGTTTTCACTGTTGAATGAACAATTTTCCACGAAAAATTTTGGGTTATGCGATGCCTATAGAATGTCTATGGAAGAACTGGTGCAGCTATCATTGACCACTTGAGCTTCTGGTAAGAAATAATTAAAAATGAACTACTAATCGTTTTAAAACTTGGAGTCTCATCAGCGGTACGAATCCAGTCAGCTAGCAGTAAAATTGAGTATATTTTTCAAAAATGAGAAGTACGATGGATAGAAATTGATTTTTCAAATTGAACTAGCTAGTGGAGTAATTTATTTTTTTAAATTCATCAATCCATTCCTTCTAAAAAAAGTCATCAAAAAGGTGTAGTCAAATCACTATACGATATTTAAAGCTCCTAAAACTGGTTTTTAAAGATAAAATATGGTATTTATGTATCTTTTGAGATCTAATGGGCGGACTATCTTACTTCTGTTCTTTTGTTTTAATAGAGTGAAATAATTTTTAAATATCAACCATATGGTTGATAGAAATCAAATTAAACCTTCTATACAATAGAATTTGTAAGGAGGAGAGCGTTGATGAAACCATTAATTGAAGTAAAACAATTAGAAAAGAGCTATAAAAATAAAAAGGTTATTCATGGAATATCCTTTTCAATTTATGAAGGAGAAATTCTTTGTTTATTAGGACCGAATGGTGCCTCAAAAAGTACAACAATCAATATTCTATGTGGCGCACTAGGGTTTGATGGCGGAAATATTACTTGCAAGGGTGCTCCGATTGATAAGAATTTGCAGGAGTTTAAACAACAATTGGGCGTTGTTCCACAAGAATTGGCTTTATATGAAGATCTGACAGCAGAAAAGAATGTTCAATTTTTCGCTTCTTTATATGGCTTGAAAGGAAAAGAATTGGAAGCGGGAGTCACCTTTGCGTTGTCATCGGTGGGGTTATCCAGCCATCGAAAAGAAAAGGTAGCATCCTTTTCCGGCGGTATGAAGCGAAGACTGAACATCGCGTGTGCCCTCGCTCACCGCCCGGCCTTGCTTATTATGGATGAGCCTACGGTAGGAATTGATCCTCAATCTAGAAATCACATATTGAATTCGATCAGAGATATGCAATTGAAAGGAATGACTGTTCTCTACACCACTCATTATATGGAAGAAGTAGAAGAAATCTCTTCGCGAATTATTATTATGGACCATGGTCAGATTATTGCTGAGGGGACAAAGGAAGCTTTAAAAGAAAAAAATGATGAACGAAAAATCACGATTGAAATCAGTAATTCAAATGAAATTTTGTTGGACTCCTTTTATCAAATTGAAGGTGTAAAAGAAGTGGCATTAAACGATGATGAATTGTTAATCACTTCAATCAAAGGAATCGAGAATCTCGATCACATTATCGATAAGCTAATCCGTTTGCAACAGAAAATCCAAAATGTTGTTGTTCAAGAGGCTAATTTAGAAACAATCTTTTTGGATTTAACGGGTCGATCTTTAAGAGATTAAGAAAGGAGAAGAACAATGTATCGACTTTTTAGAATTATTCAACGTGATACGATGAATCTGATTACGAATCCTATGTGGATATTCTTTAGTTTAATGTTCCCATTTCTGTTAGTCGCCATATTAGGTTTTTTAACGGGAGGACTGTATGGAGATTATTTTACTAGTTATGACTATTACGGTGTCACACTAATGTTGTTTTCAACGATGTATGCGGCGACTTTTTCAGCCAATAGTTTCATGGAGGAAAAAATCAAAAAGGCCAATTTGCGAATTGTGTATTCACCTATACGTAATTGGTTTATCCCTTTTTCAAAAGCTGTTGCTACTTTTATTTTTACTACTTTCTTTTATACCATCGCCGCTGTGAGTTGTCATTTGCTGTTTCAAATAAGATTTGGTGATGACATGCTGTTGCAGATTTGGCTTTTATTCATTGGAATGGACTTACTATTCAGCTGTATCGGGGTATTGATGTGCTGCATTTTCAAAAGTGAAGGAGTTGCCAATCAAATCCTTAGTATTTTGACTGCTGCGTTGGCAATGCTCTCTGGATTTCTATTTCCAATCGCCAACTTAGGAGAGACGTTTGTCAAGATAAGCAAGTGGCTGCCTACGACTAAGGTGGTACAGACAATCTTCGAAATGATTTACGATCAGAATTCGGAAAACTTTTCTTCAGTTTTTTTGATGCTAGTCGCTTTTTCTGTTTTGATATTGGCAGTATCGACGATTCTATTTAACGGGGAGGAATATGTATGATCGCGATGTTCAGAAATGATTGGGCGAGGACATGGCAGAATAAAGCACGGCTCTTTGTCATGTTAGGTTTGATCCTTGTATCCATTGTTCTAGCAGTTTTTGTTAGCGGTAAAGGAAATTTTTCAACCAAAATTGGACTAATCGGCCCTTCGAAACATGAAGTAGTTTTGGATACTGTAAAAATAGATCACCTTTCACAAGAACCTGAAAAATCAGCGTTAGTCTTAGGAATGTATGACGCAATTATTGATATGCGAAGTGGAACTCCCGCGATAACGACCTTTAAAGGTGAGAAATATAAAAAAGAGCTGGCGGAGTACCTCAAAAATCCTCAGTCTATTCGAAATATCCAGAAAAAAGAAGGAGGCATTGGCAGCATGATTATCGGCTATATGTTGATGTTCGTATTGATGTCCAGTGTAACAAATATGCTGCTGTTTAGTGAAGATAAAGAAAAACACATTATGGAACGAATCAACACCACACCAGTTAGTTTTATCAAATTATTCACGAACTATTCATTGTTTTCTTGGCTGTTGCTGTTTATTCCCAATATTTTGATTCTTGCTAGTATTTCACTCTTGGGTCTTACCGACATCGGTTTTTCTGTTTCCAATTATCTTGTATTGATTGGTTTGATCGCTCTCTTTGGGGTGTCATTCTCAATTTGCAACGCATCCTTTTTCAAAGTAGCAGATACGGCAAGTATGTTGGGATCGATGATTATGATGATCACCACCATATTATCGGGAAGTTTCTTTTCGCTAGATAACGGCAATAAGTTCTTCAACAGCTTAATCCATTGGTTGCCACAAAAACAATTTTTGGAGTTAGTTAAAAATATCGAGGCTGGCCAAAGCTATGGAGAAAATTCTCAACGGCTGCTCTATTTGATTGGCGTAAGTACGGCTTTGATGATCGTTGCTATTTTTAAAACAAGAAGGGAGTATGTCCGTAATTGAGTAAACTGATATACTAAGGGCATTTTTATTGGAAGGAAAATCTTTATGAAAAAACACTTATCAACGAATCGCGTTAAAGCACCAGAAATTCTTGAAAAATTTATTAGTAGAGAAGAATTAGCTGGAAAAATACAAATCGGCCTTCAAAAAAAATTGATGATCTTAGAAGCAGGTGCTGGACATGGTAAAACGACCGCTATCCGAGAGAAGCTTAGTTATCTCCCTTCAGATCGATGGCATTGGTTGACCCTTAATGAAGATTGTGATCACTTGATCGTTTTCTGGAGCTATATGATTGAAACACTGAAGGGGCGGTTGGATTCGACAAAGGAGGAACTTCTTGTCTATTTTCAATCAGGAATGAACTCTGAAAATATTGAAGAATTTATTATCTTTTTAGTAAATAGCTTAGCTATTGAAACAGATGAGTATCTAGTCCTCGATGATTTTCATACTGTAAAAAATGAAGTGGTTCTTCATTCCTTCGAACGTTTTTTAGAAGAACTCCCAGATAGTTTACATGTAGTAATCACAACTAGGTATCAGCCGGAGTTGTATTTAACGAAATTTCTATTGGCAGAACAACTTCAGTATATCCGGGAAGACGATTTTCTTTTATCTGATAATGAGGGAACGACCTTTATTCAGCAAAATTCTCGTGAAGAGCTTTCTCAAGAAGCGAAGAACTATTTACTTGAAACTGCGATGGGCTGGATCGGTGGATTGAAATTGTTGATGGCGGTTAAAAAGATCAATCAACCTCATGTTGAAAAAATCAGCTTTGAAAATAAAATCCTTTCGGAATATCTAGCAAGAGAAATATTTGACAACTTATCGAAAGAGGAGCAGGAATTTTTGGTTATCTCAGGATTCTTTCCCTTCGTCTATCCCAACGTAAGTCGAGAAATTTTTCCAAAGGTCAATTTCTTGTCCATGATTGAGGGATTGCTGGAAAAGAATCTTATGATTACTTGTATTGATAATGTGGAGCAAAAATTTACTTTTCATCCGATCCTTAAAGAATACCTAGTTAAAGAATTTCAAACACTGCCGGTCGAACAACAACAAAACTTAAGAAAACAAACGGCAGCTGTTTTTATCGAAGATGGGTACCTGGATGAAGGGATTTCTTTATTATTCGAATTAGGTGAATATCCGCAACTTATGAATCTGATCGTGGAAAATCAGCAATCTTTTCGGCGAATGTATTATATCGAGCAAATTCCGAAAGAAATTACGTTGACGAATATTGATTTTGCTTTTCAAAAATTTGTCTATTATTATTCCAATCTTGATTATGATAATTGCTACGATTTGATTGAAGCGCTGGAAGAAAAATATCCTGATAAAAAAGAAATTAGAGCGTTAAGCGGCATTAAATTACTGCTTGGTTCTGACTATTTAACAACCGATCAGACACCGAACACGATTCAAGAAATTAATCAACTGAAGCTTGATGATGTATCTAAAGCACTCATTTTCTTGAAAAGTGCTGTGATTCTCTTTTTTAAGGAAAGCTACCAGCAAGCAAAACAATTCATTGAAGCAAGTGAAAAATTGAATCAAAAGAGTAAAAGTAATTTTTTGAGCTATTTTAATCAAACACTATTAGCGCAAATTTGCGAGGAGACGGGTGAACTGAACAAAAGCCTGGCTATTTTGACAACTGTCTATCAGAGTTTAGATAGTTTAGGAATCAATTCCAAGATGAAAGAGACCTATCAAGTTAGTTTTTTTATCACGATAACTGGTATTCATTTGAAACAATTAAATTTGGCGGCTGCGGCAGATACATTGAAAAGAGCTGACACAAACAAACATCCACACATCCGAGCATCCTATTTATATAATTTAGCAGAATTTCATTATCTTGCCAGTGATGAAGAAAAAGGCTGGCAAATATTTAAAGAATTGGAAACCGGAACAACAAACAGCTACAACAATCCCTTTACACAATCTGGTATCATGAAATACGCTCTGAAGATTGATCAGCTGCCGGGCTATTATGAAGAGCAATTTATCGAAGTCTATAAGCAACATCCTGAACTTCATAATATGGCTTATCAGCTATTTTATGGCATGATCCTGTTAAAAAGAAGGGACTATCAAGGATGCATATATGTGACTGATCGAATTTTAGAAAAGAGTCGAAAGCAACGTATTTACGCCAAAATCATTGAGGCTAACCTATTAAAACTGTCAGCATTGCTGCAAATAAAAGGAGATAACTCAAGGCAACTGCTTAATATTTATCATGAGTGTTTGTATTATGGCAGTGAAAACCAAATCTTGAACAACTTCTTTCTTTTTCGCCAAGAAATCGCCCAACTTATTGAACTGCTGAAAGATAAAATAGATGCAAATTTGGAACCGCGTGAGAAAGACTTTCATAACGAAATAATGAATTTATGCTGTATCAGATCAGGTTCTTTATTAACTGAGCGAGAGATCGAGATTTTAGGGGAAATGGCTAAAGGAATGACTAATAGAGCGATTAGTGAAAAATTGTTTATTTCAGTAGCAACAGTCAAAACCCATATTTTAAACATTTACCGTAAATTAGAGGTTAATTCCCGTGTAACTGCAGTTGATAAGGCTAAGCAAATGCGGCTAATCTAACTAGTTTATAAAAAAATACTTTGTTAAATGCCAATGATTCCCTATCTACATCATAAGCAATGCCCCATCTATGATGGAATTACGGCTCTTTGTCAAATAATGTTGGTAAAGAGAAAATGTAGAATAGCATCAGGTCCAGAGTAGAAAATCCTCTGGACTTTTTTATTTGGTTTGTATGGCTTGTTCTTGTTGGACGAAAATCCGCAATTTGAAATTATAAAAGTTACGAAAACCATAGGCATTCCGGTTTAACGATTTGATATGATTACTTAGACACTCCAATTGTCTATTCGAATAAGAATAATTCGACGCATGATGAATCTGTTTTTGGTATTTTCTAAAGGTTCGTAAGGTTGTTTGATAAGTAACTGCAAGAGAGAGACACTGTGAGTAAGCAAGATATAAAAATGCTTTTGGTTTCGTTTATGAACGGCATAGAAAAAGTCTTGGGACAACTTGTGTAATTCAACGCTATAGGAAAATAGTCTGTCCACAAGCTCTGTTTGAGTCAAATAAGCTTTAAACGAAATGCGCCAACGACGGTTTAAATTACTCAAATTTTCTTTATTTTTTGTAATAACTTCCAGTATTTTTTGAGTTGTTTTCCTTGTCATTTTTCAGCCAAACTTGGACTTTTAAATAGGCGGGTTTGTCCAAGTGATTCAATGGTTTCGGATGGTCTGACCGATGTGTTGAACGACATGAAAAAGATCAATGATGAGTTTAGCATTAGGGAAGCATTTCTTCGCTAGAGTGCACCCAAAGTGCTAGTTAAATTTAGAGATAGAAAATAAAAGAAACTTTGCCTAGAATTAACTCAAAATATCGACGAAATAAGTGATAATTCTAGGCAAAGTCCACTACAGAATATAAAAATATTACAAGACTATCAACTATCTTTTTCAAAACTAAAAGAAAAAGTGTTGCCTTGGTATAATGAGTTTGTTCCTCAGAAAATTAACAATTATAAAAATATCGGCCAATAAATTCAATCCGATTTCGTTATCCTTTTAGCGATTATTTTGGCGACAACGCAAATATATACAACACAAATAGCCCAGTATAAAGCGATTAGTTCCATGTTGTTTCCTGATAGTTTTCCAGAACGTTCTAGATACTAACGTATCTGCGGGTTATTATCAGATGTGATTAAAATCATTCGTGTTAATTACGTACAATCGTTACATGAAAACTGTCCTATTTCCGTCCTAGACAGTAGACCAATTCCATTATGTGCACCTGTTAGAAAGAATCGAAATCGAGCAAAGCTATTTAAAGGCATTGCAACTTTTGGCTACAATGCTATGAGAGCGTATTAAAACAGTTTTTTCTACATTAATAAAACTGAGAGAAAATGGGGTTTTAAACCGCTCTCTAGTAGGATTCGAGACCAAACTAAAGGTGATTCTGTTGACCTACAGTTTTCTGCTTGAAGAAGCATAAAGGGTTATTCCTAGGACATTAAAATATTCACTTGGCTACTTTTAAATTTAACTAGCAATTTGGGTATAAACAAGTAAAAAATATTGGTAATAATGCTCAACGCTACTGATAATAATGATTTTTTAACATGATTAAACTTTAGCAACAATTAATTCATAAGAATTATTGCTAATTAAAATCCAAAGGAGTATAATCCTTTCAAGGAAATAGTTAAGTATGTTTCTTTATACTTTCTGATTATAAAATTTAATTGTTCTTGGTACATCTTGTTCAATATATCACAATATATTTGATGATATGTTAAATCTTACTATTTCATCTGTTATAAGAATAACTGTTGTTAAAGTAACTGTTCATTTGATAAAAATTTTATTTTTAAGCAATTCTAATAATAAAAAGATGTTAGGCTTAGATGACATGAAATTGTTTATGTATTTAATAGAACAATTAATTATATTGATAGATGGAAAAATAGTATTGTAAGGATAAAAATAAAAATTATTCAATGCTAATAAATATGCTAAATCTAAAGATTTACATAATTGAATAGTTTCTAATTTTAGGAATAAAGAATTAATTAAGTTACATTGTTAAATTAACAGTAGATAGGGGGTGTATATATTGGTTAATTTTTTGTACGCAATGGTCTTACTTTTAATTATATATAATCAGTTGAGAATAAGAAAGATCAAAAAAAGGCGTGTATGGAGTTATTTAGCAATTATGTTAGTGGGAATTAATATATTTTATAAAGGAATTTCATCGAAACAGTTACTTCTAGATAAAAGTTCAATTGAAATTTTAATATTTGTATTTCTAGTTTTAGCTATAGGCTCAGGGATAGCTCGTGCTTGTACTTATAAAATTTGGCAAACACATAATATAGTTTATAGAAAAGGAACTTTAATAACTCTGTTAATCTGGGCGATTACAATCATCGCACATCTCTTTTTTGATAGTTTAATTGAAAACGTTCAGACCTCTTCGCTTCTTTATCTAGGAATTACTTTATTAACACAGCATATTGTTACCTTACAAAGAGTTAAAATGTAAGGATTCTATAACATATATGGCGAGTTACCTCTATATAAGCTAGCAAGTTGTAGCTGTTTACTAGATTCTATAGATAGAGTCCATAAAGTTTGATAAATTATTTAGAAGTGCACTTTTTACTAAACCTATTACTTTTCTCACGCAACATTTGTTCAATACACTTTTGTAAAATATATCTTTAAATCATGAAAATTATAACGATAAAATTGACCTCTCACAGCGTCCTGTATTGAAATAAGAATTAATATTATTGAGGGGATGAGAAGGAGAAATATCTATGATTAATAGCAGTTCCATTTTTTTATGCTCAGTGTCTGTATTCTTATTACTCATATTTTACTTAGGAGTATATGTTTTTTTTAGTAAAAAATATAAGATTAGATTTATACCCGTTCTGTGTGGATTTCTATTATTTATTCTTTTTGCCTTGATACTAGAACCAATAATACATCAATTAGTTTTACAGCCTTCTCCTAATGGAACAATTTCTATGAAGACTAATAATCCTATTGTATACATGATGTATGCTGCTTTTACAGCTGGAGTCTTTGAAGAAATAGGCCGCTATACTGGTTTAGCATTTTTAAGTAAAAAATATCCTGAACAAAATACAAGTATTGCATATGGGTTGGGACATGGGGGTGCGGAACTTCTTATATTGGGAGTAGGTACCTTAATAAACAATTTAATTTTAATGATAAGTATCAATCAAAATAATAAACAAGTTATCATTAATTTGCCTAAAAATATTGTAGATACACTAATAAACACACCGTCTTCACACTATTTGTTTATTTTGATAGAAAGGATTCCTGCGCTTTTTATACAAATTTTATTAACAATTATAGTTTGGTATGGTATTAAGCACTCTAACAGTCTTAAAATATTACCGTTAGCAATTGTTCTTCACGCTGTTATAGACTTAATTAGTGCTGCATATCAAGTAGGATATATTCAAAATTTTTTAGTTCTTTATGGGTTGCTTTATTTAGCAACTTTAGGATTATTTGTATTAACTAAAAAATATTTTTTTGCAGACTATGATTCATTAACTAAAAGAGAAGGTAACATAGCTAAACAAATTTAAGTAATAAATCTTTAAAATTCACAGAGTTTAATTTAGTAGATTTCCTATGTAAAATTTTTATTTTGATTAAATGTATCTGTAATGAATAATTAAATTGAAATAAAATTTTTTAAAATCATCTAATAATATTATTTAATATATAAGTTGTATATCTAACCTCACATATGGAATGGGAAATTACCAAAGATAAATCCGGAAAATCCATATTAATTTGATATAAAAAAGTTGATGTTAAGTCATACTTTTAAGAAATTTCTGAGTCAACATTGGAATACGCGTCTTACTTGAAAGGTGAAAGTAAAGACTTAGAGACTTTATTGAATGAATTAGGATCAAAAGTAGAAAATGAAGCAATAGTAGCAGTGATTCCAATAAATTGGTTCGTCTAGTTACCTGCTGTACTAGTTAATTTTAAAAGCAGAAAATAAAAAAGCTTTGCGATAAAATATGCTTAAAATCCTAACAAAATGAGCGAATATTTTATGCAAAGCCAAATCACAGAATACCTAATGTTATTCAGATTTTCAAACAGAATATCAAACAACCTTGGAAAAGGTTGAAGAATTAAACTGTGAGTTTGTTCCTGACTTTGTCCGCGTTAGACGAAAGATTGATCAACAAAAACAGCTAGATACCGTGATTGTTGCCACGATGATCTGGGGATTTTCAAACCAGTCATGCACTTATCGTGCAATCTGCGCTTTTTTTATGATCCTGCTTCTGACTTTTCGAGTTGTTCTAGATATAGCAAAATTTGCGATAATTTGAATAATGTTTTAAAAATTATTCACTATAAATACGTAAAATCATTGGATAATCAAGCAACTTATGCTATTATCGACAGTTTCCCTTGCTCGTTGAGTGCCACCATTCGAAACAGGCGAGCGAAGCTTTTTTCTGAAGTTGAGAATATTGGCTACAATGCGGCGAAAGAGTTGTATTACTACGGATTTAAAATCAGTCTAAGTGTTGATTCTAAAGGATCTCCACTCTCTTATGGGGTAAGTTCAGCTTCGATTCATGATGTAAACATGGCTTATGATTTAGTGGGACAAGCCCCAAATAAGCAAATGTTGGCTGATAAGATATATTAGTTAAAAGCTAAAACAGGATTGTCACGCTATTGGCGTAGACTTCTGGACACCACGTAAAAAGAATCAAAAATCATGCGAGACCGTAGATGACAACATACTAAGTAACTTTCACAAGAAACAAGAAAGTAGAAACTGTGATTTCCAGTTTAAGGTTACTAGTAGCCCAAAGTACGGTTTCTGTTACACTTAGATGGTCACTAGGTTAATTTTAAAATTAACTAACACAACGAGTTTGTAAATGTACATTGTCATCTCTATCCTTGTGAAAAAGTGAGTGAAATCTCTAGATTAACAAAAATTGGTTCGGTAAAAGCTGGATTTGATTTTGAAAAAGCTGAGTTTATGTTAAATTCGAGACAGTTTCAATTCCAAAAATGTAAGAGTTGCTGGGCGATATTACATTGTGGACATTGTATAAAGACATACGAAAATAATGGGAAATTAGATAGACATAAAAAAGAGAGAGCATGTAAAGATAGTATAGAGGCATCTTGATTTGTTGTTAATCTGATGATTTTAGCATCTGAAATAAAGGGTATTTATGGTAAGCACAGCGAAACAAACATGGAGCTTTTAAAAAGCTAAGGAGAATAACTTATGTATTTTATAATAATTAAGCTTTTTATAACTTTTTTCCTTTCTTTTTTGACAACGCCTATCATGAGAATGTTTGCATTTCGAATTAATGCTGTAGACTATCCAAATAAAAGAAGAATAAATACTGAGCCAAAACCTTCCGCGGGAGGTCTCTCAATATTTCTGATATTTATGTTTTCTTCGGTAGTTTTGTTTAATAGTTTGATACCAAAACAATATCTATACCCGATTCTTTTGGGTGGATTTGTGGTTGTTATTACAGGACTTTTAGATGATATTTATGAGTTGTCTCCTGGGAAAAAAATGCTAGGAATATTTAGTGCAACATGTTTAGTATATTTTTTAGGAGATATTAATTTTAATAAAATTACATTGCCTTTTTTAGGACATATGAATGTTTCTCTGTTCTCTTTTCCCTTGACAGTATTTTGGATTATAGGGATAACAAATGCTATTAACTTAATTGACGGGTTAGATGGCTTGGCGGCAGGAGTTTCAAGTATTTCATTAGTAACTTTGGGAATAATTGGCTTCTTTTTTTTGTTAGATACTAAATATTACGTTGTAATACTAATATTTATATTAGTATCAGCCATTATGGGTTTTTTACCATACAATTTCTATCCCGCGTCCATATATTTAGGTGATACAGGGGCTCTTTTTTTAGGGTTCATGATTGCTGTACTTTCTTTGCAAAATCTTAAAAACGCAACATTTATAGGTATTGTTACGCCTATAATAATTGTTGGCTTACCCATTGTGGATGTTATATCTGCAATCATCCGTCGTATTGTTAACAAAAGGCCGATTACTTCAGCAGATAAAATGCATTTACACCATAGATTATTACATCTGGGGTTTACTCATAAAGGAGCTGTTTTAATTATTTATAGTATTACTTTAATCTTTTCTTTTGTTGCATTGTTAATGAATTATCAAAGTTTAGAAATGAATGTATTTATAATCATTATTTTACTAATAATAGTAGGATTTTTTGTTGAAATTATTGGGTTAGTAGACCCATCTAATAAGCCAGTGTTGTCAATTTTGAAAAAAATTAAAAAAATAACTTTCACTCAAGGAAGTCCAGCGTTGCAATAATAGAAAATAATTATTTTGAAAGTAGGAATAAAATATGAAATTGTTAGTTTATAGCGTTAATAAGGATATAATACTTTTGCTGAAAACTTAAAAAAACAAAAGGATTTGGTTTTCATAGAAGGTTATTTCAATGAGTTTTTTAAAAAAGAACTCATAAGCTTAGGCGTAGTAAAAGAAAATTTGCGTGACGCTATAGATGAAGTGAATTCGTGTTGGATACCTGATTTGAAAGAAACTAGAAATGATAAAACATATATTATTGACGTACATTGTCAAATTAAGTGCAACACCTTTTTTATAAAAAAATTCATAAGGTGTTTTCCAACCCAGACATTTTCTAGGTCGATTATTAATTTTAAAAGCGACTGATTCAATAAGATCATTTGAAATGGGGGTCATATCAACACTTTTAGGTAGGCACTCACGTACCAATCCATTTTTTCAGTCGTTTCAGGAAGGCGTACGCCGCTTGTATATCACGCTTTTACCTAGCCAAATATCTAAAGTCAATCCGTCTGCGTCAATCGCAAGATATAAATAGTGCTTTTCCACTTTGATTTTGATATAATTTCGTCCATTTTCCATGAATAGAAAAACTGTCTATTTTTCTTTTTCCAAATTTGATAAAGGCCTTTTCCACATTCCGGCACTCAGCGGTAAATCATGCTATGACAAACATGGATACCACGATAATATAAAATTTCTTGTACTTCTCGATAGCTGAGGTTATACCGAAGATAGTGCCAACGGCTACGATAATCACGTCTTACTGAAATTGTTTCCCCTTAAAAGGATCCATCTTCATTCCTCCAAACTATCATTTTTCTCTATTTTACCTTAAATTGTATTTGTTAGAAAACTTTGCAACAAAACCTTTCAAAGTATGTACTTTCTACTATTCTTGCTTCATTATTTATGGGAGTGCTTTTAGCATTTTTCAAGCACTGGATTGAAAAACGGAACAAACAGTCAGCAAGCGAATAAGAGGCAAACAGACCCCCGCGGCTACCTATGGTAGTAGGGTTCTTTACAATTTTTTCTGAACAAAAGTTTTTGACCTTGGTTAATTAATCCCAAAATATTTAATCTCATCTATTTAATTCAATTACATTAAGTTAATTAATCATAGTATAGAATTCTTTAAACCTATTGAAATATACAGTATAATGAATGATGAGGAGTGATTGTATGTTAACTACAAAATCAAGGAAACAAGAAAGTTCTGTAGTATTGACTTTACCATCTAATAATGGACAAAAACCAAAAGCAGACCAAGAATATATAGTGATGTATTCTGATGACGGGGCAATTACATTAGTTCCCAAATTACAAGATCCATTTAGTGGTGGAGCAGAAGAGGAGTACTATGAAAAAGACGAATGGCATGATATTGAACCTGGAGAGAGAGAATTATTTTAATGAGTGACAAAAAGAAATACATTTCTAAAAAGGGCGATATTGTATGGATAGATTTCGATCCTTCAACTGAAAAAAATTCAGAAAAGATGTCCAGGTCTAGTAGTTTTTAGATATGAATCTAATAGAAAGACAATGTTTGCAGTAATTTGCCTAATAACTTCTATAATTAAAAATATACCAACGCGTTATATATTACTTGATGAACTTGATGAAATGGAAACTCATGGACAAGTTGTTATTTCTCAACTAAAATCTTTGTATTTTACGGAAAGAAGACTAAGTCAGATAGAAAACTTACCTTTAAAAGATATGGCTAAGATAGATCAAACAATTGAATATATTTTTTAATTATTAAACAGTAGGAAAGAATACATATAATAGTTGATATTCATAAATTCTTTCTTTTTATAACATCTATTTACTATAACGTATTATAGTAAATAGATGGAAAGGAGCAAAAATTGAACCTAAGAAAAATAGAACAAGAAATTGAAGAAATATTGGCTAAGGATACCCATTCATGGGTACGTCTATACGAGCTCATAAGAGAAGTAGAATATAATAAATTATGGCGTAATGAGTATAGTTCTTTCACACGGTGGATTAAACATTTGGCATATGTAGCTGGAGTAACTGAATCGCTAATATGGAAAAGAAAAAAAGCAGGAGAAATATACTTTGAATACCAGCAACGAGCAGCAGGTAGGGGAGTTAATGTTCCTAACATAGAGGATGTAGAAGTCAGTCCAGATAATTTTGAATTGGTAGAAAAAATTAGTCAAGGAAATAGCCAAATAAAGGATGACTTAATGCAAAAAGTTTTATCAAAAGAGATTAAGCGATCTGACTTATTAAATACTTGGGCAACTATTAAAGCGATACAAGCTAAAGAGGGTGGCGGTATAGTTAAAAAAAATCGATACTCTAAAATTGATAGTAGTGACGAACAAATATTTACTATATCTGATTTTTCTTTTGCATTATCAGATAGTTCCTGGTTACAAAGTACTAAGAATTCATATCACAAAGGAAAATCAATTTATAGGTTAGTTCCTAATTTTTCTTTTTATTCTTCGTTATTAATAAGATCAGTTACTTTAGATTTTTTGATGCTAGAAAACGTATCTAGTAAATATACACAAGAAATAAATACACATAGCATTGAAATAGTTTTATCATATAACAACCTCAACAATATAATTTTAAATCCTAAAACTAATTATAGTTGGATAGTTGTTCCTGAAGATATTTTATCACTTGCATCTAAAAATCTTCCTGAAGAAATAGGGTTATTAAAAATTTCATCTGAAAGAAAAATTCAAATTGTTAAACATGCGGAACTTAATAACGAAACTAGTAAATTAGATATTTTACAAGCGTTCATTGTTAAAACTATCTAAATTAACATCTTATATGTAATAACAAAAAAGTTTATCATGATGATGTACCGTATCTCAAAAAAGGGCATTGAGTTTATTTTTACCATAAGAGAAAAGGGGAATATTACTGGAGAAAAGCTGGATAGTAAGTATCTCTATTTTTTTGATTGTTATGTAACTTTCGTGTTAAAATACATTGAAAAACTTAGTATAAAAGTTGAAGGAGTCATTGAAAAAGAAGATTAATAATTAGTAGGCGGTGATTTTAGTTGCTAGAAAACAAATTAGGCATTACTAACCAACTTGAATTAAACAGAGTTGAGGAGCGTATTAGTAAAGAAAAAGCAAAACGATTATATGACTCAAAAGATATTGAAAGAGTAGAAGTTGGAACATTCAAAGGGCTATCTTACATCCATAATTATTTATTTGAAGATATTTATGAATTTGCTGGTAAAGTAAGAAGTCAAAATATTTCTAAAGGAAATTTTCGCTTTGCACCAGTAATGTACTTAAAAGTCTCTTTAGAACATATAGATAAAATGCCACAAAGTACTTTAGATGAGATTGTAGCCAAATATGTTGAAATGAATATTGCGCATCCTTTTCGTGAAGGTAATGGCAGAGCAACCAGAATATGGTTAGATCTAATTCTAAAAAAAGAATTAAAGCAAGTTGTTGACTGGAACTTAATCGATAAGGAAGATTATTTGTCTGCAATGGAAAGAAGCCCAGTTAAAGATTTGGAAATCAAACACTTAATCTCAAGTGCTTTAACTGATAAGATTAATGATAGAGAAATTTTCATGAAGGGTATTGATATTAGCTATTATTATGAGGGATATACCGAATACAACGTTGATGAATTATAAATTAAATAAGAAAAACAAAAGTAGCTTGGATTAATTGTCCTCCAAGCGGCTTTTGTTTTAGGAAAAAAAGAACTAAGAGAATTACAGTCTGTTTGATAGCTAGTTATATAATATAGTATTTAAACGGCTGAATTTAGTTTTATTTTTAGTTTTTTTATCAATGATAAGTTGTCATAAAAAAGATTATTTGTTGAATTTTATGTTATAATTCAGACTTTTTATTTTACTTTGTTAATGATTATATTTTAACAAAATAAATAAATCTCTGTGTAATAACAGCGTAAAAAATACATCTTGATTCATTATGTAAACGGAGTAATTATATTATTTACCAAATTAAAAAATCTATTTGGTGGTGAATTATAAGGTAAATATCAAGAAAAAGGCAAATTGAATATCTTAACCAAAGGGAAGAGAAATATTTTAATAACGAGTGATAACATATAATTTACGGCTATTTTTAAATTCTATAGACGCTAACTTTAAAGCAGATTTAATTGCTTCGTTTTTTATCAAAAATCTAAATTCTCTTTTATAAAATCCGTTCTCTAATATTAGATATTTATCTCTGTCTTTGATCAATACGATAGATCGATCTTTTTTAAATGTGTAAATTTTTATAGCACAATCATTCTTTAAAGAAGAACGTATATACGGTTTTAATTGCTTTTTATCAATAATCTTCATAATCATTATTCTCCTATGATAATTTGATAAATAAGTATTACACTGTTTTTTTGTTTTCATTTATTTTTACATAGTTTTTTTACTTCTTTGTCAAACATCTTTTTTACTAGGCTTGAACTAATAAAGAATACATTAATCTTATCTTTATTTAAATCAAATGCTATTCAATAAGGTTTTTTATCAAGAATAAGCTTCATTTCATAACACTTTTTGTTTTTTACACGGACTGGTTTTATTTTATAAAAATTATATTCTATACTAACTTTTATTTTATTTGTAATTATACGCTTAAATAAATATTGTTTTTCATTTTGAAAGTGTTTCAGTTTCTTTTACGTAACCTAATAACGTCAATTAATCATATATTAAGTGTCTCTGCACATTGTTTATTTTCAAAGCCTTTCGGGATTACTTCAACAAAATACAGCAACAATCCTTCTTCCCGCATTGTTTATACTTAAAATTTCTAACCAAATTATACCAAGATACATACCTATTTTTTTAATTTTTAAATAATTTTTTGTAATATTTGTAATTAAAAATAATTATAATAGGCACTAATCTTATAATTTTTATACATCTCCAACTATATAATCGCTTTAAAGATATAAAAACTTCTAATCCAGAAAAATATTTATATTTTCTCAATATAAGAATCCTTTATTTATTTTAAGTTTTTTATATAAGTTTATTACTAATTATTATTTAAGGGTTAGCTATTTAATGGGATATATGTCACATCAATAAACTTTAATAATCTTTTTTACGCTGTAATATAAAAGAATTTTGGAATCGCTAGCACATGACCTTATCTTTTGATTTCGCGATTATGTATATATGCATATAATTTTTCTTAATTAAAAAAAATTATTTAAAAGTAAAACTTCAGCATTAAATGTTGGATACTTCGTTTTATTTTTAAGTATGAGTATATGGCATGGTTTAACCTGTTTCTACATTGCCTATAGGCTATACCACGCAACATTGATAATTGGATGAAATATGACGTTTTAGGCGAAGAAAATAGTTGGGTGGCAGAATGGACAGCGAACCCAAGTGCTAATAACTTATTGCTCACAGATACAGCCGCTTGGCAATGGAGTAGTCAAGGTTCTTTTGATTTCATTACTGAATCTAACTTTGACTTCAACGTGGATTACCTAGGACGCTTTACTACTAACTAATAAAGAGCGATTCTTTTTAGAATCGCTCTTTTTTCCTGTCTAGTCGACCACTGAACAAACATACCTAAAATACTTCACCAGATAAATAGACAGTCGTTTTCCGCCGACTGTCTAAGACTAAGATAGATTTGTAAAGAAGTGAATAACATACTTTACATAATAGAATTTTAACATATACAAATAAAATGAGCCAAATTTTAGTATCTTAAATACATTAGTTATTATGTTATATATATTTAAATGTAAATTATTCAACGTAAGTTTTTATTTGTTAGTTTCAAGTAAAAGCTTGCAAAGTTATTCATAATTCTGTATTCTTATATTTATATCAAAGGAGGTGGTTTAATTGACAAGTGACTCGATAGAAGGTGAGCAGAGAACTTTAGTATGTTTATCCTATTTCTTAATTGAATAAGAATACAGTAGTGCATCAAAAATTACTTTTCATTACCAGGATAGTAATAGATGGGCTTTTTTGTGTTTAACTATATTAAGATAGGGGATTAAAATAATTTATGGAAGAAAAAAAAATATACCAATTAAATATCAATGAGGTATTAAGAAAATACAATATATCAGATTTAGAAAATGGTTTAACAGATAAACAAGTTAAAGAAAGTTTGTTAATGTACGGATTAAATAAATTAGAGTCAAAGAAGATACCAAAATGGAAACTACTTATTAGACAATTTAATAACATGATAATCTATATTTTATTGTTTTCGGCATTGCTTACATTGATAATGGGACATATCTCAGATGCCCTTATTATTGCATTAGTGGTTATTGTCAATGCAATGATTGGCTATTATCAAGAGGCAAGTGCCTCAGACGCTTTAGAGCGAATCCAAGAAATGCTATCTTCTGAGGCAACTGTGTATAGAGATGGGATCAGAAAAGATATTCTTTCCGAAGAAGTGGTTGTTGGTGATGTTGTCTTTTTAGAAGCTGGTGATAATGTTCCAGCAGATTTGAGAATCGTTGAAGCCGATAATTTGAGGATCCAAGAATCTGCTCTGACTGGTGAACCTGATTCTGTAAAGAAGACTGAAGAATCTTTAGAAACGAAAGACATACCACTTGCTGAAAGAGTTAATTTAGCTTTTGCTTCAACTTCTGTTACTTCTGGTAGTGGCATAGGAGTTGTAACTTCAGTTGGTGAAAAGACTGAAATAGGAAAAATATCAACTGATGTTAATAATACGGAAACTAGAAAAACTCCACTCATGAAAGAGATAGATGGCTTAGGTAAAGGAATTACTTATGTCATCATGGGGGTAGCAGTAGCTTTGTTTATTTTTAGTTTGATTTTAGAGACTTATTCTTTGTCAGTGCTATCTCTTGCCGTAGTTACAATGATTGTGGGGTCTATCCCTGAGGGATTACCAGCCACAACTTCCGTTGTTCTAGCAATGGGTGTGAGTGATATGGCTAAGAACAAGAATACAATAGTTAAGACCTTGCCTGCTGTAGAAACATTAGGCTCTGTAAATGTTGTAGCTACAGATAAAACTGGAACTTTAACTAAAAATGAAATGACTGTGAAAGATATTATTTTTTACAAAAAATATCTTCAAGTTACAGGAGATGGATACAAACCCAAAGGAGAGATTCTTCATAATGATTCTCCAGTTATAGTCGATAACCAACTTGAATTGTTTTTAGAAGCTGGGTTTGAAGCTAATGATACGGTGCTGGTAAAAGAAGAGGACCGTTGGACAATTAATGGAGAGCCTACAGATGGTTCTTTCTTAACGTTGTTTTATAAGCAATATTCTTATCCTAAGAAACCAGACTATGAAGAAATAGACATGTTACCATTTGACTCAGACTATCGATACATGGCAAAGCTTGTTGAAAATAGTCACAAAGAACGGATTATTTTTATAAAAGGTTCTCCCGATAAACTTTTTCCAATGGCACAATCTTTTGATTCTTCATTTGATGAGAAATATTGGTTCCAACAAGTATCAGAACTTTCTGAGGAAGGAAAAAGAGTTGTTGCTGTTGGATTCAAAAAAGTCTCTTCAGATATTGGGGAAGTGACACATGAATTACTTAGTCAGGGTATAGATTTACTGGGGATTGCTGGAATCATTGACCCTCCAAGAGAAGAAGTTATTCATGCCTTAAAAGAAATGAATCGTGCGGGTGTGCATGTCAAGATGATAACGGGTGACCATCCTTTAACAGCAAAAGCAATAGGCGAAAAACTTTGTTTAGCTTCTAAGATAAACGTGGTCACTGGTGCAGAACTTGACAGTATGTCACACGAAGAGTTTAAGAATGCAGTGTTGTATAATCAAGTATTTGCAAGAACCACACCAAAAAATAAAATGGATATTGTAGAAGCTTTACAAGAAAGTGGAAAAGTAACTGCAATGACGGGTGATGGTGTCAATGATGCTCCCGCTCTAAAGAAAGCAGATATTGGTGTAGCCATGGGAATGAACGGAACTGATGTTGCAAAAGATTCTGCGGATATGATTCTAACAGATGATAATTTTGGAACAATGTCTGTAGCCATCAGAGAAGGTAGAAGAATTTACGATAATATCAAGAAGAGCATATTATTCCTTCTGCCAACATCTTTTGCTGAAGGTTTAATCATTGCTTTTACAATTTTGACGCAAAAAGAAATGCCATTACAACCAACACAATTATTATGGATTAATATGGTATCAGCAATTACAATTCAGTTTGCTTTTATCTTTGAGCCTGCTGAAAAGGGGATTATGCATAGAAAACCACGTAAAAATGGGAATCGTTTGTTAAACAATCATGATATATGGCAAATGGCTTACGTATCGGTTTTGATGGCTCTGATAAGTATTATTTCATATGAATGGTTATTAGCAAAAGGTGTTAGCCAAGCAGTTGCTAGTACTATGATGATTAATGTTGTTGTATTGAGTAAGATATTCTACTTATTCAATATTCGTACTAGTCAGCCGGTAATATCCAAAAGTTTCTTTAGTAATCCAAAAGCCTTTGTAATAATTTTGATTATGATTGTTCTTCAGATAATTTTGACCTATGTCCCATTTATGCAGTCTTTGTTTCACACTTCTGAGATGTCAATAATTCTCTGGGGTATTTCGATTGTATCAGGCATTGTCATTCTTATTATCACAGAAATTGACAAGTTACTTAGGCTAAAATTAAATAACCAAACGTAGAGACAATATACACAAAAATAAAATTAGATAAAAGCCGATTAGATTGTTCTGGTCGGTTTTTTTATATTACTACAAGTATATGATAATGTTAGTCGAAAAGATACTTTTCGAAGTTTTTCTAACTAGCTATATTAAGATCACAATTTATCAACCTTCTTTCCACGAATTTTTAAGTGTAAAAGTAATTGAAGTTGTGATTAATATTTGCTTTCTACAATAACTGTCTATTCTCTTGTGATATAATAGGCAAAAAAGTGAGTCTACATTTCAGGAGATGATTTAGTAATGGGATTGAATGCATTTTTAACAGGATTAGCAAATTTAGAAAAAATAAGGAGAGCTCCAGGTTTTTTTAAATTTACTGAACACACGGTAGCTGCTCATTCATTTAGAGTAGCAATGATTGCTCAAACTTTAGCTGATATAGAAGAGTTGTCCGGGAATAACATTAATTGGCAAACTCTCTATGAAAAGAGTCTAAATCATGATTATACGGAAAGATTTATTGGTGATATAAAAACACCAGTGAAATATGCTAATAAAGAATTACGCAGCATGTTAGCTTCTGTTGAAGAAAGCATGACAGAAGCTTTTATAAATCAAGAAATTCCTAATGAGTTTCAAAAAATTTATCAAAGAAGACTTTCAGAAGGAAAAGATGATACTTTGGAAGGTCAAATTTTATCCGTTGCAGATAAAATAGACTTAATGTATGAATCATACGAAGAAATTTCTAAATCAAATCCAGATAATGTATTTAAGGATATGTTTTTCGATGCAGTAATAACCGTAAAACAATATAGAACGCTAAGTAGTGTCGAATATTTTTTTGAAAATATTTTTCCAGAACTAATCCAAGATGATTTTTATGGTAAACTTTCGTTCCAAAAAGAAATAGAAGCTATCCTTAATGATTGAATATCTAATAATTAAAAAAATTTATAGAATAGAAAAATTTTTTTATATGCAGTAACCCCTAAAAGTTAGATATAAAAATCTAACTTTTAGGGGTTTTTTGTATTATTTATTAGGTATTTAAATAGATTATTCTATTTAAACTTGAACAATAAGAAAAAAACTATATTTTTTCCTTGCTATGGAACCAGTTTCATCATTTATTCTAAATTTGTAAAAATAGAGGAGGGAAGAAAATGTTTACAAATATCGAAATACAAGGAGAAAAAGGTAATCAATTGATCTATGTACGTTTAACAATTGAAGGAGATACTTTGGTCTTGAAGAGTCTTACTGGCAGTGATCGTGGAAAATTAAGAATGATTCCACTGAATGAAATCGAAAAGCAGGTTTTCGATAATTATTTTGGAGGACAAAGGTGGTCTTTTGAATACTTAGGGGTTACTTGGAAGATTTTTGAATATGGTACAGGACTCTTCTCGTATATTCAAAAGAATTTACAGCTGCTAACTTATTAATAAAAAAACAAAAAAGACTTAAAATTCAAGTCTTTTTTGTTTCAGTAAAAGTATCTGCTAGTGCATAACTAATTCTAAATAATTATAAATGTTACTAAAGGATAGTATAGTTTCTTAATTTTAAATTCCTAATAAATCGTTCGAATTAAATAATATTACTTCTATACCAAATAAAAATAATTTAATTACCTTTTTTTAAATGGTTAATTCTAGTAGATTTCCTTCAGGATCTTTTACTATAGATTCATAATAACCATCACCAGTCCACCTAGGGCCATTTAATATTTCAAATCCATCTTTAATGAATTGCGTAGTCATTCGATTTACGTCTGATACTTCACCAACTTTAATTGCTAGGTGAGCAAAAACTAAAGAAAAATTATTACCATCAACTAATCCAGATTTATTTTGAATCTCCAAACGGGCACCATCTTTAAAAATTAAAAAATAAGAACGAAAGCCTGTTCTAGAGTTATGGTAAAGTTCAGTTGCAGTAGCGTTAAAGTAAGCTGTATAAAAATCCTTCATCATTTCTAAATCGTTTACCCAAAGTCCGATATGTTCAATTTCCATTTGATATTCACTTCTTCCTGTTTATTTTGTAAAATTTATTGTAAGATTACTATAATTTATGGAACGCGTTCCAAGTCAAGGAGAAAAAAATGCATACTATTTCAGATATTGCAAAAATTGCTGGAGTTTCAAAAACGACTGTTTCCCGAGTATTAAATGATGAAAAATATGTTTCTGATAAGTTACGACAACGTGTTAAAAAAATTGCAGACGAGTTAGGTTATATTCCGAACGGTAATGCTATTAGTCTTAGTACTGGAAAAACATATACTCTAGGTGTCTTGTTGCCCGCATATGATAATTGTTATGACGAACTGTTAAACTCGATTTTATTAAATGCAAAAGAAAAAGACTATCATGTTATGGTATTGCCTAGTTATTATGAATTTATTACTGAAAAAACCTACTATGAAATGTTTCGTCGTAAAGTCATAGACGGTCTAATTCTAGCTTCCATAAATGCTCCAGAAAATATAATTATAGATTTACAAAAATATGGGAAAATAGTCTCTGCTGAAAAGCTAGATAACAGAGATATAACTATGATTTATCCTGATAGAACTGCTGCGTATAAAACTTTATTTGGTCATTTAAAAACGTTAGGTAAGAAAAGAACTGTGTTTACTTTAGAACGATCACCAGAGGTTAGTAAAAGCTCTCTAAATAAAATTAAGTCTTTCCAAAATCATTTTACTGAGCCCATAGAAAATAAAGATTTTTTCATTGGAATTAAAAGCTTTGATGATGGTTATCAGTTAGGTAAACATTTGGCAAAATCTCAAAATGTTCCTGAAATAATATATACGAGCGGTGATCAAATAGCAGCCGGTGTTATTAAGGCTTTTAACGAGAATAAGATTAAACATGGAGAAGATTATCAAATTATTGGAGAAGGAAACACACCATATAGTCAAACTTTGAACTTTTCTTCTATCGATTTTCGTTTAACTGAAATTGGTGAACTCCTCGTTACACACATAATTTCTGACGTAGAACAAGAAAGTAAATCATTTACACCTAATATTTTATTTCGTGGTCATTTAGAATAATATAGTTAGTCATTAATTCACAACACTTAAGACATAGATAGTTATCAAGTAGAAAACACAGCTCTATTAAAATAACTTTAATAGAGGGATTTTCTGTTTCTTAAATAGTATTACAGCTAGAATATCAGGGTGCTGGTCCTTATACAGGAATTAAACGGAATATAATGTAAATAGGTACTAAAGGATATTTTAGTTCTATAGCTATGTTATTGAAACCTTTAAAATAAGTTGTTACTATTAAAGCAATAATTGAAGTAGATTTTTGTTTGCAAACTTATGTTTACTTTTGGTAAGCATATAGCTTCTTAAAATTTAAACTTATTAATAGAAGGGAAAGTACAAAGCATGCAAATTAGAAAAATAGATAAAAAAGATTTTTCAATAGTTTCTAAAATGATTCGAGAATCTTTTGAGCATACGGAGCATGGATATGGTAACGAAGCTGAATTAGTTGATAAGATACGCGCCAGTACCACATACATTCCTGCTTTAGAAATGGTTGTTGTTGACAATGATAGCTCTATAATAGGTCATGGATTATTAAGTGAAGTAGAAATTATTGATTCTGACAATGTTCCTCATGTGGGATTAGTTTTGGCTCCACTTGATGTGGCAGTTAATCATCAAAATAAAGGAATAGGAAGTAAAATCTTAATAGAGTTAGAAAAAGCAGCGACAGAAATGCATTATCGATTCATCAGCATTCTTGGTCATCCCGATTATTATCCTAGATTTGGCTATATGCCAGCGAGTAAATACAATATCGAGGCACCTTTTGATGTCTCCGATGAACTATTTATGATAAAACCATTATATGATGATGCACTAGATTCAATTAGTGGAACAATAAAATATTCTGATGCTTTTAATGAATAATGCAATAGGAGCTGATATCAGCTCTTTTTGCATGTTGTTATCTGGATTTGCCGAAAAATTATTACTTTTAATCCCAAAAATCTAAAAAGAAACGTAACCGTTATAAAATAAAACATCCGTACAGTCACGCACTTAATTTGGTCATTAAGAATATGTAAGTCTACTACATAAACGCTTCATGAACGTGAATCTAATGATAATTATACATAAATAAAAAATCAAAAACGAACAATGTAAGTTATTAATCATTTAAACTTCCTTAAATATCACTAAAAAACGAATAATTTTCTTTAACAAGTATAATTTTTGCTCTTAATCTTATCATTCAGCCCTTTTACACTACTTTGAATAATACATCTTATGTTAACTAGAATTTTTATATTTGAAAAAATAAAAAAGGATAGCCTAATTTTCTCACCATCCAAAATTACGACCAACAATTTCCCATATTAGAGCTCCTCCAGGATAATCAGATACCACAATTCCATTTAATATTTACTCTTATATAATCAAATGTATGAGGATCTAAATCTTGAGTATTTTTCCAGTTGGTTAACAAATTCCCAGTAAAGCTGAGATAATTAATATAAATCATCCCATTACCTTTTCCAACATTTTTATAGTGTATCCCAATCAATTTCACTTTCCTCATTTTCGAAGTATCTAGTACGATCTAAAACTCCCGTATTTTGTAAATAAATTGTTTCTTGTAAGAAATTCCAATAACTTTTATTAATCATAACCATGCTCTCACCATCTTTAGTATTAGCAATCTCAATAGGCTGACTATCTGACACAACATGCGGATATATACTAATAAAGTAGACATTTTATTAATGGTTTACTGTCTATAAGTAGACACAATAATGAAAGGGAGAACTCTTATATCCCGTTACAAAAAATACGATGAAGATTTCAAGAAAAGCTTGGTTAATCTTTATCATGGCGGGAAAACTCAATCTAGTTCATGCAAAGAATATGGGATTTCACAAACAACTATCTCACGATGGATCAAACTCTATTCTGAAATCGAGGAATCCGGAGCGCTTCTTGCTGCTAACCAAGTGATAGAACTCTTAAAACAAAAGGCTGCTTCAGAAGAGAAAAATCTTATTTCAAAAAAAGCGATTGCCACATTTATGCCACACGCCACCAACGACTAAGAGTTATTTTCTTACTTCAATCAGAACACACTGTTTCTAAGTTATTTCGTGTGCTGAAAGTCAATCGTAGTACATTTTATAAATATAATAACAGAAAACCTTCCCCTCGCTTTCTTGAAAATTAAGAACTAAAACGGAACGGTTGATTCTTCAGGTTTACACAGAATAGGTGCTGCAAAAATGCAAATTCTTTTATAACGTGAACATAGCGTTTCAATTAGTATCGACAGAGTGCACCGTCTAATCAAATCAATGAACTTACCAAAAACGGCGACCGTAAAACCAAAATTCCGTTATCAAAAACCTACGGTTTCTTTGACTTATACAAATTTAGTACAATAACAGTTTAAAACAAGGCAGCCCATCAAAGCATGAATAAGTACTATCTCCTATATTCTAGTAAAAAATGGGTTTGTTTATCTTTGCGTCATTCTCGATCTTTTTTCTCGAAAAGTAATTGCCTGGAATGTTTACAATAAAATGACAGCTAGTCTCGTTTGCGATATCTTAGAAAAAAGCTGTTAGTAGAAGAAAACTTGCATGCTCAGTCATTTTCCACTATGATAGGAGATCTCAATATCTTTCGAACCAACTTCAACAGCTTCAAGAAAAATTAGTAATTGTTCCATCCTACTCAAAATTAGCTTATCTGGGAGACAACGAGGTGGCTGAGTCTTTCTTAAATGGATGAACCATGAAGAATTGAAACGCCATACGTTCTCTTCGTTAGAAGAAATCAAACTTGCTTGTTTTAAATATATCGAGAGTTTTTATAATCTTAGAAGATCTTATGCAGCAATTGATATGCGTTTTCCAAAAATAAAAGAAAAAAAATATTGGAAATCCCACTAAAAATATGCTTTTTTCTGTCTACTTTATTGTTTAAAATTTACTCTTGTAATTGGTAACAAATCTCTTTAGTAGCAGAATATACTTTACTATATATTTGAAAGAGTTTATTATATATCAATACATTTTTTTCAATTGGTTGATATACTTTTTTGTATTTCACAAACATTTCAATACAACTATCAACGTCTGTACACATACCACAACCGATAACTGCTAATATTGCAGCCCCTAGGCTAGGCCCCTGTTCTGTTACCAATGTAGTGATAGGGATACCAAAAATATCTGCCTGTATCTGAAGCCATTCTTGATTTTTCGATCCTCCCCCTACAGAGATAATTTTTTTAATATTCAAATTTTTTCTTTGTTCCATGATTATCTTAGATTCTTTTAATGAAAAAGTTATTCCTTCAATAACTGATCGTTTAAAATGTTTAATGCTATGTCGACTATCGATACCAATAAAACTACCTCGAATTTGACTATCTTGATACGGTGTTCTTTCTCCTCTTATGTAAGGGGTAAAAATCAATCCCTCACTTCCTACCATTACTTCATCAATATTAGCTAACAAGTCAGAAAATTCCACATTTTTAGCGAATGTATCTCTAAACCATTTTAAAGAATTACCTGCTGCCAATGTTACTCCCATGGAATAATAAGAATTAGGTAAAGCTGAATTAAATAAATGGAGATTACCTTGATATTCGCTCTCAGAATCGTCTTCCATTGACAAAAAGACCCCACTAGTACCAATTGATAGCATCGCTAATTCGGAACTAACTATCCCAGCTCCAATAGCCGCACAAGCATTATCAGCACCACCTGCAAAAATTTCCACTTTTGTTTCTAATCCAAATCTATTAAATAATGAACTTCTCATATTACCAACTTTAGCTGAAGATTCAAATACCGTTGGTAAATACTCCTCAGGAATATTAAACTTATCGAGAATTATCTTGGACCAAACGCGCTTTTTAACATCTAGCATTAACGTTCCAGCCGCATCTGAATAATCCGTAGAATAACAACCAGTTAACCAATGTACCAAATAATCCTTAGGTAACATTATATGCCTCGTTTTAGTCCAATTCTTTTTTTCATTTTCTTGAATCCATAAAATTTTGGGTAGAGTAAAACCTTCTAAAGCAACATTTTTAGTGATTTCCTGTACTTCCCTACCCATACAATTCATAATATAATCACATTGTTTCGTTGTGCGTACATCATTCCATAAAATAGCAGGACGAATTATTTCATTATTCTTGTCTAATAGTACTAAACTATGCATTTGACCAGATATACTGATTCCTTTTAATTCTTTTCTCATTTCGGGGATTTTACTCAATAAATCATTAATTACATTTTCAATTGCCTTAATCCAATCGCTTGGATTTTGTTCACTATATCCTGGTCTTGAAGAAAACAACGGATAATCTGATGAAGCTGTAGCGATGACATCTCCTATTTCAGATACCAATAATCCTTTTAATGAACTTGTACCTAAATCTATACCTAAAACATAACTCATAATTATTAAATCCTTTCAAAAAAGCTGAAATATCTGCAAAAGATATTTCAGCCCATTTTTCTTAATACAGATAATCATTTAAAATATTTTTTACATATTCTATATGACTTGATTCTATTATTGGCTCTTCATTTTTTAGGGCATAATCAGTTAAACTTTCTAAATTTTCTTTTCCAGAAATGATTTTTTCGCCAATACCTTCTTTAAAAGATGAATAACGCTGTTCTTTTAGATCCTCAAAAAAACGATCCTCTTTTAATTTCATCGCACTCTTTAATCCTCGCGCAAATGTATCCATTCCAGTAATATGAGCAAGTAATAAGTCTTCCATTTCAAAAGATGAACGTCTAACTTTAGAATCAAAGTTTATCCCACCAGGTTCAATCCCCCCATTTTCTAGTATTTCACACATAGCTAATGTCGCATCATATACATTAGTAGGAAATTCATCTGTATCCCATCCAAGCAGAACATCACCTTGATTAGCATCAATTGAACCTAATGCACCATAGTTTCTTGCCACATTAAGTTCATGTTCAAATGTATGTCCAGCTAAAGTTGCATGATTAGCTTCTAGATTTAGCTTAAAATCCTTTTCTAACCCGTATTTTAAAATGAATGCCATAGTAGTAGCAGCATCGAAATCGTACTGATGTTTTGAAGGTTCTTTGGGTTTTGGTTCAATTAAAAATTGTGGCTTATGCCCAATTTTTTCACCGTAAGATATAGCCATTTTGAATAGACGAGCAATATTATCTTGTTCAAACTTCATATCAGTATTTAGTAGTGTTTCATAGCCTTCACGTCCACCCCAAAAAACATAATTTTCTCCACCTAGTTTTTTTGAAATATCTAACCCTTTTTTTACCTGAGCAGCCGCGATAGCGTATACGTTTGCATTATTTGTAGATGCTGCGCCGTTGACATAACGAGGATTTGAAAACATATTTGCAGTATTCCACAATAGTTTAATACCAGTTTCATCCATCTTATCTTTTATTAAATCTGTAATTTCATCAATATTAGAGAAGAATTCTTTTAAAGAGTTACCTTCTGGAGCAATATCAATATCATGAAAACAAAAATATTCAACATTTAGTTTTTCTAGAATTTCAAAAAAAGCTATAACTCTTTTTTTCGCAGTCTCCATAGGAGATGCTTCCAACCAATCTCGCTTATTAACTGGGTTTCCAAATGGATCTGAACCGTCTTGTGTCATAGTGTGCCAGTATGCTACAGCAAATCGTAAATGTTCTTTCATAGTCTTTCCCATAATTATTTCTTCTGGGTTATAGTGTCGAAACGCGAACATATTTTTAGTATTAGTTCCTTCGTATTTAATTTTTCCAATATTTGGGAAGTAAGTCATGTTATAAGTCTCCTTATCATCTTTGAAATAGTTATTTCAATTCTATTAATAATTTCATAATTTATATACTATTGAAAATTGATTAGCCATAGGTTTTTTAATTTTTATTATTACTCTTCCTCTTCTTCAGAAAATTGTAACTTCGGTATTTTAATACTTTCGGTACCTATTTTCAACAAGTTTTCTACAAGATTTTCCTCTTCTATGGCAAAGAATGATTCTAAAACCATTCCTAGATTAACTCCAGTTATTACCTGAATTCTTGAGTCTCTACTTGCCATCATCATAGCCACATTAGCTGGAGTTCCACCCATTAGATCTGCTAAAATCACAATTCTTTTTGCATCATTTAAAGTCCCAATAATTTTATCTAATTTCTTAAAGGTTCCTTCAATACCATCATCAGGCTTCATAGAAACAACAGGATAATTTATTTGATCACCTAAGATCATTTTAGCTGAATTTAAAATTTCTTTTGCCATAAGGCCATGGCTCATTAATATTACTTCGTTAGTCATCATTGTCTCCCTTACAATATATCTTTTAAAAAAGTCTTTTTGTCATCAGGTGTCATAATTGTTGTTATTTCAATATCTAGACTTAATAGTTTCTCAAAAGCAGACCGCTCTTCATCAGTGACACTAATATTTGGTCTTAAAACAGTAGTATTATTACGATTTGACATATTACCAACATTGATTCTTTTTATCTCTAAATCATTTTCAATAAACGGTAATAAATCCACGGGTGATTTGACAATCATTAAAACATTTTGTCCTTCATATTTACCATTTTTAATATTACTAATAGCTGTTTCTTCAGTTATGATAGATGAAGAAATTCCAGCAGGAACTGCCATTCTTAAAACCTGCTTTTGTAAATCATTTTTAGCAACGCTGTCGTTCACTACCATTAAACGTGTTACTCCCAATTTATTACTCCACATTGTAGCTACTTGACCATGTATCAAGCGATCATCAATTCTAATATTGTTAATGCCTTTCATTTCCATCGAAAATGCCTCCCATAAATTATTTTATTTTAAAATACCTAGAGCCGCTAAAATAATTGACAATACCATAACACCAATAATTAAGTAAATAGGTTTAACGTTCTTCTTTAATGCCCAGAAAACTAAACCAACTAACAATGCAGGCAATAATCCGGGCATTATCTGATCCAAAATGTCTTGACCTTTCATTGAAAAATTACCTTGTTTAAAGTTTAAAGCAATATTCGCTTTAACGACTGAAGGTATTAATGCCCCCACGACCATTAAACCTAAAATCGAAGTTGACTCAGTTAATAATTTTAAACTTTTTTCTATAGTAGCAATTAATTTTGTTCCTGAGGTATATCCTGCATTAAATAATGGAATACTAATTAACTTTAGTGCTATACTTACAACAATCCATAATAAAATCCCTACTGGACTGCCATCAATTGCCATATTTGCTGCAATAGCACCAAATATAGTCCAAGGAATAACTACAAATAAACTATCACCCAAACCAGCTACCGGGCCCATAAGGCCCGTCTTGATAGATGTTACAGCCTCTTCTGTGTTTTCGTCAGCATTCTCTTCCATAGCTACATTAATGCCTAAAATGTAAGGTGCCACCCAAGGATTAGTATTAAAAAATTGTAAATGATTTAATACCGCTTTTTGTAATGCTTCTGGTTTATTTTTATATGCTGTTTTTAAAAATGGTAATACTGCATAACAATATGCTAAAGCTTGCATCTTTTCATAATTAGAAGAAACTGAGTTTGTAAAAAACCATCTCCACAAAACACTTCGTTTAGTTTTTGTATCAACACTTAATTTTGTTTGTTCGATATTATTCATCGTCATCCATCCCCTCTGCTGTATTAATTACAGTATTCTTTACTAAATCTTTACTATTTTTTTTATAAATTATTAATGCAATAGCTGACCCTACAAGCGCCACTCCTAATAAAGGTATTTTCATATAAACAGCCATTACAAAGCCAATAACAAGATAACTAAAATATTCTTTTGCAGGTAAATATCGCAGTAGTAATCCGATACCAACAGCTGGTAATAAACCTCCAGCGACAGTTAATCCATTGGTTAGCCACTCTGGAGTATACGATAAAATTGTATTAATTAATGATGGACCGAAAATTACTGCCAATGCAACTGGTATGCCTGTTGTTGCTGCTGTTAAAAACACACCAAACATTTGCATTTTGGTAATCATACTATAATCACCTTTTTTCACACCTGTTTCAGCTTTGTGAACCATCCAGATGCCAATGGTATTTCTGATTACATCTAGTTGGACCATCAATAAAGCTACTGGTATGCCAATAGAGATTCCTACAGATGGTTTTTGCCCAGTAGTAATTGTAATAAAAGTTGCTACGATACTTGCTGTTTGATAGTCAGGTATTGAAGCTCCTCCAAAATTACTTATTCCCAAAGATAGTAACTGTAAAGTACCACCAATAAATAAACCTGTTGATATATCACCTAGAATTAATCCTGTGACAAAACCTGCTGTTACCGGTTGATAAGTTCCAAACATTGTTGAGTTTTTTTCAAAGTTAATAAAAAATCCATACAGCACAATTAATACTAATTGAAGAATATTTGCTTCCATTAATTTTCCTCCTTAATTACATCAAATAATTTTGAAAATTTACCTTTTTCACTTGTTTTGATAAAAATCGGGATTTGTTGAATGTCTGCTTCGACTACCACTGTTTTTCCACCATCAAAGTTTTCTCTTGTCCATAGGTTTGTCCAACTTTCACCTTTTGGTAAATAAACTTCTCGACTAGTTTCTTTATAATTTTCAATAGGCGCAACAAGGAGTGCATCTCCAAATAAGTAGGTATCTTCAATATTCCATGCATTCTGATCATGTGGATATTCATAAAATAATGTTCTCATAAGTGGATCACCAAACTCATGGGCCTGTCTCATCAACTTACTAATATAAGGTTTCAATTCTTCTCGTATTTTTATATATTTCGTTAGTATTTGTTCTACTTCTTTACCATAAGACCAAATTTCATTTGGAGCTCCGGTAACCATTGATCCTCCTCCATGGTCAGATAATGGTTTGCTGTGTGGTAAGCGATCACCATGCATTCGTAAAATGGGCGAAAATGTTGCATATTGGAACCAGCGAACTAGTAATTCTCTAAACTCAGGATCTTTAGGGTCTCCTCCATGAAATCCTCCAATATCTGTCGTCCACCAAGGTAACCCAGCCAACCCAACGTTTAATCCAGTATTTACTTGATTACGAAAAGCTTCAAAGCTAGAATCAATATCGCCTGACCATAGCAAAGCTCCATAGCGTTGAGCCCCTGCCCATCCACCTCTTACAAGTGTAACAACTGATTGATTATTTCCTAAACCTTCAGAAATCATTGATAAATAGTCGATTGGATACAAATTCCCAATTTGTAAATCAGTTCCTTTTTTATATCGATAATTATCGAAATCATATACAGAATACCCAGGCTCAGCTACATCTAGCCAAAAGTATTTAACTCCTTTGTTAACATAATTCTTTTTAATGAGGTTCCAAACATATTCTCGTGCTTTCTCATTAGTCATATCAACAAAAATTGTGTTCCCTTGAATTTGCATTGTTAATCTAACTCCACGATTCACTTTAACTAAGTAGCCATTTTCTAGATATTCATCAAAGTTCATTGCATCAGTTTGTACAGTAGGCCATATGGAAATAATTGGTTCTACATTATATTCATCTCTTAATATTTTTAAAAATTGCTCAGGTTGAGGCCAATATTCTTCATCAAATCGATATTCACCTTGTTTAGGCCAATGGAAATAATCAATAGCTATAGTTGAAAGTTTTATTCCCAAAGCACAGTATTTTTTTACAACATTCAGTACTTCGTTTGGAGATTGATAACGTAGCTTGCTTTGCCATAATCCCAATAAGCTTTCAGGCATTTTAGGAGCTTTGCCAGTTAAATCACTATAATTTCGAAGTATCTCTTTTGGTGTATCACCCGCAATTATTACATAGTCAATATAATTAGTAGAAGCCATTTCCCATCGAGTCATGTTTTTAGCAAAGGATACCTCTCCTATACCCGGATTATTCCATAAAAATCCATATCCTAAACTCGAGATATAAAATGGTATGGATGCTTGTGAGTTTCTTTGAGCTAGCTCTAGAACTGTATTCTTCAAATCAAGATAAGATTGTTGGTATTGTCCCATTCCAAAAATCTTCTCTTTTGATTCAGATTCAAATCTAGTTGTAACCTGAAACCCACCTTGCAAATTAGAGCGATATTCTCTAGGCTTCAACTTCAGCGTTGAATTAAAATCTTTAGTGATTTCAACTGTACCTGCATCTTCACTTCCGTCATCATGCTTAACAGCTCTCAATCTGATAAACTCTTTTAATAACACTTCATTTTTTTCATTATAAAATGTCAATCGGTCCCGATGGTCTAACACAACTCTAATTTTTCCATTTATTAATTCTATCTTATTTTCGTCTTGATTTATTATGACTGTACCTGAAGTATTAGGCTCATCAATTAAAGAATTAAGTCTATTTTCAAAGTTCATATCTGCAAATGATCTGACTCTAACGGCATTTTTCCCCCAAGCTTCTACAATCAATAATTCATCATCAAAGGTTCTCGAAAAAGATTTTGGTGTAATTTCAATCACATCTTCCATCCCACTTTCAATTTTTCTAAATTAGTTTCTGAATGATTACAACACCAGTAATCGCAGCATTAAAAACGCTTTCAAGAACATGCCTGCTTATTCTTCTGTATCAACAAAAGGTTATAAATTAATTTGTTTTCACGATAAACTAATTAGTTAAAAAAAATAAATATAAAATAATAAGCAGCAGTTACTTGAAATTTATTCGTTAGCACGTTAAACTAATTAATAACTAGACTATAAAACAAGCTCAATAAAATGTCAACTGTAAACGCTATATTTTTTATGACAGATCGATTTGTTTTTAGCAAACAGGAATCTTAAATTTTAATTGTAGCTAATTTATTCTAACTAAGGAGAAAAAAATGATTTCTAGCAAATACACTATCAGAGAACAAAATGAAGCTCAAATACTTAATCAAATTATAAAACATAGAGAAATATCTAGAGCAGAATTAAGTAAAATTACCTCTTTAAATAAAGCATCTGTTTCTTCAATTACAAATAAATTAATAAACGATGGATTCATTATTGAAAAAAGGATTGGGAAGCTACAAATCGTGGAAGAAAGCCTATCATGCTGACCTTTAACGGTAGTTCTTCAGCTTTAGTAATTGCAATTGATCTAGGCTATAACTATATAGATGGCGCATTAGCTTCTTTGGATGGAAAAGAAATCCATAGGGTTCAACTTATTGATACTTATGTTAACAAAAAAAACGTCCAAGATTTAATTCATAAAGTATTCAATCAGCTTACTTCAGATTGTCCTCATACCCGTTATGGCATAGTAGGTATGACAATAGCTCTTCAAGGTCAAGTTCTAAATAACAAAATTATCAGTACTTCCTACAACGATCTTGCTGAAATAAACCTAGTTGAAATGTTAAACCAAGAATACAACTTCCCGGTATTCTTACAAAATGAAGCTAATTTATCAGCATTGGGTGAATATACTTTTTCATCAGATATAGAAAACTTAGCATCTATTAGTCTTCATAGTGGCATTGGTGTCGGACTTGTGAAAAACGGCAAACTAGATGTTGGTAATAAAGGCTATGCTGGACAATTAGGACATACTATTTTATTTCCAAATGGAAGAAAATGCACTTGTGGAAATTATGGTTGCTTAGAAAAATATTGCTCTACACAAGTAATTTATCACGAAATTTCGAAAGAAAAAAATCTCAATAAAATAAATTCAGATGTAGTTTCTATTCTATATGATAATAAGGAATCAAAAGTTGTTGAAATGATTAAACAATATGCCCACTACTTATCCATTGGTGTTAATAATACCATCATGTTATATGCACCGGAATTAGTAATTTTCAATAGTCCATTAACAAAAAAATTCCAGATATGATAAACATCATTCAAAGAAATTTAAACAATCAATTTACAAAAGATGTCCTTGTTATTAACAGCCCTATCGAATGGAATCCTGTAATTAGTGGAGCTATTTCACTTTCAATACAGAAATTTTTAAATATTGAACAATTAAAACTCGGCAATCCAAATAAAACTTAATACAAATTAGATATCATCTATATCATATTATCTTCTCCTCTACCATTAGAAGATAAATGATGAATAATTAAACTATTCAAACGATGGTCGCAAAGGAACGCAGAATAGCAATTTGCAGCAACTCCATATCGTTGGCGATACCATGAAAGTTTCCTTCTGTTTATATCCAATTGTTCTTTTATCTATTTATCTGTTGCGCACTTAAGAAAAAGTAAGAAAAAGGTGAAATGCTAATTAATTGTCGGTTAGCTTTAAATACTTATATTATCTTTGAAACTTACAAGCAATGGAAAAGAACTTTATGATTGATAAGGAATGGCTTACCCAAAGAAAAATTGAAAAATATCTTTGCCTACTTCTAGGGTTAGTTACGCTCTACTCTCGAATTGTCCAATTAAGTGCAACACTTTATCGTAAAAAACTTAATAAGATATTTTCCATTTTAAACATTTTTGTGGTCTAATATTTAATTTATGCGTAAAGGATTGAATATAACTATCTGAAGTTAAGGTCATATTTTCCCCTTTTGGCAGGTATTCTCGTAATAGTCCATTTGTATTTTCATCGGTCCCGCGTTGCCAAGGTGCCTGTGGATCAGAAAAATAACAATCAATATTAGCAACTTTAATGAACTTATGATATAAAGCAAATTCAATTCCCCTATCAGGAGTTATCGTTCTTCTTTTATTGAAAAGCAACTCAGAGAATAGATTAATGATAGCGTTCGAAACAGATAGAGCATCTTTTTTTGCAGCTTTAGAAGTCAATAGAAATCTAGATTTACGATCCACTAACGTGACTAAGCAAGATTTTCCTTTCGCACCAATAACTGTATCCGCTTGCCAATGTTCCAAGTTCTTTCTATTTTCAGCTTCAAGCGGGCGCTCATGTATATTGGGGGCATCATTGAATTTTCCTTGACCGTCTTCAACTCGTTTGGGATAGGTTTTCCTTTTTGTCTAAGTTTTCTAAGAGCGCCACGACTATATTTAGTGAATCCTTTATTAAATAAGCCATGATAAATAAAACGATAAATAGTATTATAGCTAATCGTTGTATGCTTTTCCATTTTAATTCTATTCGCTATTTGTTCAGGATTCAATAAAAGGTTTACATACCGTTTCCTTAAGTGATGACGTATCTAAGATACGTTTTCTACCACATTTTTGTTTATTTTATGATATGATTTCTGCGCTAAAGAAGGTGAATACGGTTTTACTTTTGTAGAATTCCGTCTAATTCCCCTCATCACTGTTGAAGGTGACCATTTGATTAACCGGCTTATTCTTCTAAGAGAAACACAAAAACGATGATATAAAAATATCATTTCTCGCTTTTGTGTAGTAAGATTTATATATAAAGTCATAGATAAAATTCCTCTTAATGCGTTTGTTAGTCCACACCATTATACAAGAATTTTGTCTATGCTTTTAGTGTTGCACTTAAATTGCAAATCATTCTTCAGCACCAGACACACCTAAAATTCTATCGGCATTTTTGATATTGGTTTCTGTTAGTCCAAGATCTGTTATTGGATCGGTTTTTACTTCTGCTTTTTCTGAATAGAATTTTGCTGCTAATTGCAACAACTAATCAACTTTCTCTTCAATTGTCATTTGTTCGAATAGCGCAACTAATTGTTGCTGTTCCATAAAGATTACCTCACTTATCCTGCTTATCTCACACAGGTTTTATTTTGTCCGCTAGATCAGCTGACAGTATTTTTAATCACATTCAGATACTGGGGACTCACCAAGAAGTTTGGCGCAAATCGACTTTCAGGAAGATAAGCTACTGCTTTGGGATCAATATCTAAAAGCGTTTTAGCCCACACTAAAGAAGCTGCATACCGTCCATAGATAATAGTTAGATGATAGCCGTCTTCAGCACATAGACTAAGACCGCCCGCGTCGTAATTAAAAGGTGCTGTCAATCGCAGTGTTTGAATTGCGGAGCCACTCGTAATAAGCGGCAGTAAATATTTTTCAGCGATATTTTGATAACATGTTGTTAATTTTTGATACATTAATTTTTGATTGTTGCCATAATTTGTGAAAGCTGGATGCAAGCTGTCAATTTCATAGGCCCAAGTTTGATGAAGCCAGATCTGAGCTTGCGGTGCTTTTTCCGTTAGATAACGGAGTATGTTGCCAACATACGGTTCATAAGAAGACTCAATTCCGCTTAAATCACTACTTTGCTGAATAACAATATGGTTCCAATCGTCATTAATTATGGTTTCATTGATCGCAACTAAAGGCGCATTATCTTCATAAAAACCATTTTGTTCAAAGCGATAATCGCGGCGATTGTTTTGAATATTCTCCCAATGTTGAGCCAGACTGCAGCCACCGATATAAAGATTGACTACTTTAGTATCAACTCCTGACGCTTCAGCTATTTGATGAACGTAGTGGGTGGCATTCTCAGAGAAACTATTACCGATTGCTAAGATTTTAATCATTGTAAAAACCTCTTTAAAATAATTGTTCTGCTTTAAGGTGTTTAAAGTCTGGAATTACCATATCTGCACTTGGCAGATTTTTTGCTTTTCCAATACCGACCACGTACATTTTGGCTGCTTTTCCTGCTTCACAACCAGCTTGTGCATCTTCAAAAACGACGCATTTTACTGGGGTCAATCCTAAACGTTTTGCACCTAGTAAAAAGACTTCTGGATCTGGTTTCGCTTTTGTAACATCATTGCCATCCACAATTGCATCAAAATATTGCATCAAACCTGTATTTTGCAAAATAATCGACGAGTTTTTGCTGGCTGAACCCAAGCTTGTCTTAATTTTTCTGGCTTTTAAAGCGGTTAAAAATGCTACAACTCCAGGTAAAATTTCTGAATGATTCATTTTTTCAATGAAACTGACATATAAATCATTTTTTTCAGCTGCCATCTGTGCTTTTTGATCTTCTATATACGTTCGATTACCTAAGGACAATAAAATATCCAAAGAAGCCATTCGCGAAACACCTTTCAACCGTTCATTGTCTTGTTCTGTAAAATTTATTCCTAAGCGGTCTGCCAGAGATTTCCAAGCTAAAAAATGATATTTGGCTGTATCTACTAAAACACCATCTAAATCAAAAATTGCTCCTTCATACATCATCTAAACCCATCCTTTTTATTTTTTTCTGATTTGATAATCGTCATTTTTTACTTGAATTTGATATCGTTCGTTTTGATACATGATTGAAAATGAAATTTCTTCAATACCTTCCGGCAAGTGCGGATTCAAAGACAAACCGTCTTCTCTCAGTCTCAGATTACAAAATCCGTAAATAATATTCATAAAGGTTCCGCCCATTGAAGCAGTATGAATGCCCTCTTTCGTATTTTTATGCAGGTTGTCTAAATCTGTCCGAGCATTCTCCAAAAAATATTGGTAACTTTTTTCAAGCTCACCTAACCGACTGTAAACAACAGAAAATGCTGAATAAGACAACGACGAATCATGAGTTGTCCGCTTGTCGTAATAAGCGATTGTTTGTTGTGTCACTGCAGGATCAAAATCATCTGGGAATAACATCAAAGCTAAAACAGCATCCGCTTGTTTAGAAATTTGATAGCGATAAATTTCTAAAGGGTGATAATGCAGTAGCAGCGGATATTTTGTTTCTGTATTTGAAAAAGGCCATTCTGCTTTATTTAAAAAATCACGATCTTGTGCTAGAACACCTAAAACCGGATCGATAATTTTTGTCATATGATCCGCATAATATTGTAATTTTTTCAATTCATCAGGCTGGATTTTTAATTTTTCAGCTAAGTGCTGCCAATCACTAGGATAGTTTTCTGCAAGTTTTTCGGCCAAACGGCAGACCCATTTATATTGGTGTTCAATCAAGCGATTTGTATAAAAATTATCATTAATCAAAACGGAATATTCATCTGGACCAGTCACCATATCTATATGAAACTGATTGTTCTTTAAATAACCAATCTCAGCAAATACGCGCGCTGTTTCCAAAAGCACTTCAAAGCCGCCGTTGACCATAAACTCCAGATCATTTGTATACCGATAATAATTGATGAACGCATATGCAATATCAGCATTAATATGGTGCTGTGCTGAACCTGCTTCGAAAAAAGCCGAGGACTCTGTGCCGGAAATGGTGCGCCAAGGATACAGCGCCCCTGTTTGATAACCGATCATTGCTCGATTTTCTCTAGCGTTCGGCAAAGTTTTTATACGATATTCCAACATTTTTTTGGCCAACTGCGGTTGTAAATGTAAAAATAAAGGAAAAATATACATTTCCGCATCCCAAAAATAATGGCCTTCATAGCCGTTGCCACTCAAACCTTTTGCGGCAATACTAGTATATCCATCTGTTCCAAGCGACTGCAGCAAAGCAAAGGTGCTGTAGTTAACACTTTCTTCCAATTCATCGCGACTTTTGATTGAGATTTTAGCAGCATCCCAAAAATTTTTCAAATAAGCTTTTTGATCAGCTAGTAATTCTTCAAAACTTAATGTTAAACCTTCATGTTCTTGATCATGAAAAGCATAACTCAGTACTTTATAATACACATTTCCATCAAGTTCATTTTCAATCAGCAAACGTGATTCAGTTGATTGATAGTGAAGATGGGATTGATTGATCTGCCATTTCAAACTCGCAGTTATTTGTGAATTTGGTGCAACGAATGTACAAATCTGTGCATCCGTATCTAATGAAATAACCTCAACTTGGTGCAAATCATGACTCATTCTTGGATCATTCTTATCAATCGTCCGTACAGGGACATAATTCAAATGAGTTGTAATATAGATTGGCAGTTCATGATTAATTTTTTCAAATTCAAAATGCATAGCAAATAAATTTTTATGGGTAAATGAAGCCAGCCGTGTAATGGTGATTTTTGTTTCAAAACCATTTGGTGACAACCAATTTACTATACGAACTGTTACTCCCTGTTCCAAGTCAATATACCTTTCGCTGCTTTCCAACGTTCCCCGGTCAATTTGAAATGATTCGTCACCGATGGAAATCAATGTTGTTTGCCCATCGACAACACTAATCATTGTTTCACTAGTTGAAGTAAAACCGTACATTTTTTCTGGATAATCAATCACTTTGGTTTCGTAAAAACCATTCAAATAGGTTTCACGGTTAGTTGCAAAATAATCGTAATAGGCTTCTTCTAAGTTACCACGAACACCCAGATAGCCATTACCGTTAAAAAATAAACTTTCCGCTTTTTCGACGGTTGCTGGATCGTACTTGTTTAAATAAATTTTCATTTTTTTACCTCTTTCAAATCTTTTTTACAATAATAGTTACTGAAACGCCGCCAATATTTTTTGAATCGCTCAACCCAGTCTGAGAATAATACTGACCGTTTTCATTGATAAACTCACTAGTTTGATCTTCTGGAAGCTGGAGATACTCAAGAGGTAGTAGAACCTCTCCTGCCGTAACATTTTTAAAAAGTAACCCAAACCTTCTTTTCTGAGCTTTTAAAACAACAACATTCATAGTCAGGCGTCTCGTTCTATGAGCAAAAATGACTAGTGTATAAGTACCGACACAGAGATTTATAATGGTTTAATTCTCCACAAATCAAATGCTTAACTGCTTTGACATAATTAAGCAAACGGTGTGAGAAGCCTGTGCTTGTCAGCATTCCTAAACGGATCATTAATCGGGCTTGTTCTTCTGGCAATTGTGAAAGATCTTTATTTGGAAATAAAAAATTTGTCAAGCTTCAAATTTTCCATATATTCGACTGCTTGGATACGATGTTCCAGTAATTACCTAACCAGGAGCCGACAAGCATTATTTTTTTCAGCATTTTTATCCTTTTCCTAAGAAAAAAGGTTAGAGCGAAATCGACCTTTTAGTGATTGTTTTCCGCAAAAGCAATACTTTTTGAAAAAAGACGATTGATCAGCGCAGTGCTCATACAGTACAAACCAAAAAGCAAAAAAAGATCAGCTCCAGTGAAAAACAATAAAAACAGCCCTTGAAAAACAATGCTGAAGATTGTTAAAATAACTAGTTGAAATTTGCTGATTCCAAACAAAAAGAGTCTAGCTGCTCCTTTGACAGTCATTTTATAATCAATCGCTGTCGGCAAAGTAAACGTCATCACACTGATTATCAAACAGAAAATAAACAACAACACAATTTTTGCAAAAAATGCTGGACCCGCTGAAGATATATTATTATAAAACAGCACGTTGCTAAAACCCGTCATAAAAACCAGCAAATAAAGATAGCCATACTTGTTCCCACTAAGGAAAACTTTTTTATACATGTTGATATAATTTTTGATAATTGGCTCATCTACGCTCTCTTCAAGCATCAAAGAAAACAGCATGATCCCTGAAAAAACGGCTGGAAAAACCCCGAAAACAATCCCGCCACACAATGTACCGACAACTACTAAAAAATTAATTTGGGCAATTCTCAGTACCCATGTACATAATTTCATCAAGACATTTATCATTATTCATCACCTAAAATTCTATTTTAGCATTTGTATCCGTTAAAACTTTCCATTCATTGGTACCACCGCTGACTTTAATCTGATAATCATTATCTTGAGTGCGTTTTACTTCAAAATCAAAACATTCGCTGCCAATCGCAACGTTTTTAACGCTCATTTCATGCCATTCATCAGGCAGACAAGGTGACAATTGAATCTTTTTTTCAGCTGCGTTTGGTTCAAGGCCAATAAAACCAGAAACTAAAGGATTGATTATACCATATGATGTCCAAGCTTGAACAAAGCAGCCATAATCAGGGGACATTTCTGAAATAGAGCCTGGCAAGTACAAATTAAAGGTGCTTGCAATTTTTCGGATAAGCTCAAGTGCTTGATTTGCTTGCTTATAAGCTAAATTTGCCTGAATTTGTACTCCGGTCGAAATTGTCATCATCATTGTTTGTGCATCTCCTGATAAATACATACCGTATTTACCGATAAATTCTTCACTGTTCAATCGTTTTAAAGAACGCAAAGCATTTTTTTTATCAGCAATTTTCATCTCAAGTGGAGTATTAATCACCCAGTTTTTAAAACACCATGAAATATCAACATCTACCTGATCCAATCCTGAAGCTTTTAAATTAGTTTTGATTCCTTCATAAAAATCAATCATATGCTCATCTTGATGCAAGCTTGATTGATAAATAAATTGGTCTAACCGCAGATAAAGATCTTTTCCCGGAATTCGAATATCTGAGTATAGTGCCTCTTCTTCCGACCACATTTCTCGATTAATCCGTTCTTTCAAATCCAGCGCTTTTGCTTGCCAGTCAGCAGCTAAATCATGATCGCCAAACAAATCAGCAATTTTTGCGCCATCTTCAAGAGCGGCCTGAGTGTAAACTGCAGTGTCAATCAATTCGCCATCAAGCCCTAATACTTCGATGATACCGTAGCCTTCAGGGAACAGATCGCCATCTGAATCTTTTGTTTCCAAAAGCCAGCGAATTCCAACTTTAATATCATTATAATATTGTTCCAGCCACACTTTATCGCCTGTCCAAGTATAAAGATAATACAGCCCATGAATAAAAATTGCTGTTTCTTGCGTGTTGCCTGGATTTCCTACAACACCATAAGAATTTTCTTCGTGGATAATCCGACCATTTCCATTTTTTTGTCTGGAGCCTTCGATAACAATTTTCATCGTTTCTTCTGCTAATTTATGGAACCCGGCTGGAATACATCCTTTTATTGCATAAATAGAATCCACACCAAACCACCAGACATATTCTGGAATACCTGCTATCAAGCCAATACCAACCGGCTCGGATTCAATTGTCAGCCATTCAATATGGCATTTGTTCCAAGCAAATACTGTTTCTAGTTTTTTATCCGGGATAACGATTGCTGCAGTGTCCAAAATTTGCTGATAATAAGCGCGGTTCGTTTCGAATAACGATGCAAAATCTGAAACAGCTGCCAGTCTGTTTATAGATTCTTCATAACTGTTTAGCGATCCGCTGATTTTAAGACTAAAGGTGACTTCAGAACCAGTCTCCACCATAGCTTCAAACGTCCAGCCACCATGTTTGCCATTTCCAAATGTTTGGTCATAACCTTGAACTTGATCAAATATTTTGGCTTTGGCCGATTCAATACCAGTTAAAGCAGCTGTAGCAAACCAATCGTGGTCGCAATCTTTTGCTACAAATGTGCCATCAACTATTTCAATACGATCTTCTCCATCTAAAATACTGGCTTCTTCTGAATACCAAACAGGTCGCAAATCAGTTGTAAAAGAAAGCTCCCCTGCAACTTCTTTCTTTTGATCAGTAGTATTCTTAACCGTGAACGAAACCAGCATCGCTGATTCTTTTAATACAGTGATTTGTTTGCGTATCACTTCCAAACCGTCCAACTCAAATCGTAATTCATTATGAAATGCATAGTTGTCAAAACTAACCGCATCGCGCACCCATTGCCAGGGTTGATTTTTTTCTTTTAGCTTCAACCAAAATCCGTCAAACAGCTTAATCGGATGCATCCAAATGCCGCCCATTTCATTTTCTACATGATGACCAAAGGGCAGAAAACTGCCGTCTTGCGAACCAATTAAATGAATTTTTCGTCCCGGTGTTAAATAATGATTTTCCTTAGGATTTTGTTTTGATTCGATTAAAGTAGTTACGTTCATCATTATTATCCTTTCATCCCTGAAGAAATTGAAATTCCTTCAATAAAATATTTTTGACCAAAGAAGAAAATAATTAAAGAGGGCATTAGCGATACGACCGACGCAGCCATCAAATAGTTCCACTGTACATTATTCTCACTCTTAAAGAAGTTAATCCCCAAAGCTAACGTATACAAATCATGATTGTTCAAATAAATTAACGGCCCCATAAAGTCATTCCAAGCACCATTGAATTGAAAAATGGCAACTGTAGTTAAAGCCGGCAAAGTTAATGGCAGAATCACTTTAATTAAAACACCGAACACACCCAATCCATCAATCTTAGCGGCGTCTTCTAATTCTCTTGGCAGCGACATGAAAAATTGGCGCAGTAAAAAGATGAAAAAAGCATTACCAAAAAATGAAGGAATAATCAAAGGTAAAAAGGTATTAATCCAGCCAAGATTTCTAAAAATCATGAATAAAGGGATCATCGTTACTGTACTTGGCAGCATCATTGTTGATAAAAGTAACATGAACAAAATTCGTTTTTCCTTAACGTAAAAGCGTGCAAAACCATATGCAATCAACGTACAAGAAACTAGCGAGCCGATAATGGTTAACGCTGTAATAAAGATGGTATTGGTTGTCCATTGTCCAAAAGGCAGACGAGTAAATGCTTCAACATAATTACCCCATTGTGGTTTTTTCGGCCACCAAGACAGATCAAATTGAAAGACTTCTGCATTCGTTTTCAATGAAGTAGAAACCATCCAAAACAGCGGAATTATCATTATGATCGCACCGGCAGTCAAAAGAATATACACAATCGTTTTCCATACACGATTACTTGCTGTAACACCCATTGTCTACTCACCCTCGCTTTCATAATAAACCCACATTGACGACCATTTGAACACTAATAAAGTCAAAATCATAATAATTACAAACAAGACCCAAGCTAAGGCTGACGCATAGCCCATTTCAAAATCTTTAAATGCTTTCTTCCATAAATAAAAATTAAAGAATAGGGTGCTGTTTTTCGGTCCGCCGTCTGTCATAATATAGGCTTGATTAAATGTTTGCAGTGCACCGATTACACCGTTTACTAAATTGAAAAAGATTGTAGGCGACAATGTCGGCAATGTAATATTAATAAATTGCTGCCAGCGGCTAGCACCATCCAAACGTGCGGATTCGTAAAGCTGCTCATCAACACCGGATAGCCCTGCCAGCCAAATAATAACAGTTCCGCCAATATTCCACAGACTCATAATAATTAATGATGGCATTGCCCATTTAGAATCATAAATCCATCCTGGCCCGTTAATACCAAACATTTTTAGAATCTGATTCAACAACCCCATTTGCGGATTAAAGATGTATGCCCACAAAACCATCATTGCAACACCAGAAACAATTACCGGTAAATAATAAATTGTGCGGAAAAATTTAACGCTGCGAGTAATTTGATTCAGCAACAGCGCCACCGTTAATGAAGCAATTAAGCCTAATGGAACAGAAAATAAAGAGTACACAAAAGTAACTTTCAAAGATTGATAAAACAGCGGGTCTTCAGTAAATGCGCGAATATAATTTTTAAAACCTACCCAAGTCGGTTCTGTCAATAAATCCCATTTTGTAAAACTCATACATAATGACATAATCATAGGAATCAGTACAAAAGCCAAAAAGCCAATGATCCATGGCAATATAAACAGATAGAAATGTTTTCGCTCAATCCGGCTTTGCGTCTTTTTCTTTTTTTTCACAAAAATCGCCTCCTTACAAATGTATTTATAAAACCAAGCCTTTTATACGATTTCGTATAAAAGGCAAGGCTGTTCTTGCTTATTCTTTATTCGCTGCATCCATTGCTTTTTGGCCTTTTTTAGCAGCTTCATCAAGCATTTTATCAATATCAAGTTTTCCGTCACCGTTTGTTGTGATTTCCGTTAAAACATTTAAAAATTCTGTTCCCGCTGTTTTACCAAAATTAAAGTTCAAACGTTCTGGAAACATTTTAATATTTTCAAGGCTTTCGATAAATTTTGCTTTAGTTGGATCTTCATCTTGTTTAGAAGCTTTAACTGCTGGTTTATAAGCAGTCATTAATCCGTCTTTAGCTATTATTTTTTGACCTTCAGTACTGAAGTATCTTAAATATTCCCAGGCTTCTTCTTTATGCTTAGATCCAGAATACAATCCATAGCCAGAGTAATAGATTGTTGAAAACTGCCCCGCACTCCCTTTTGGCAACTTAGCAATTCCAAACTTTAAATCACTATCAGCATAACTAGATGACGGCCAAACGCCAGAAATATTCATGGCCACTTTTTTCGACAAGAATAAATCCGCTCCTTTAAAGGCATCAGTATCAACAGAAGACGGTGCAACCTTATCTTCGTTTAGCAGCTTATCAAAGAACTTCAAACCAGCTTTTGTGCCCTCACTGTTCATGAAACCATTAACAGTTTTGCCGTCTTCACTGATTACATCACCGCCCTGTGCGTATAGAAATGGTAAAATTGGACGGATTTCCGCACTTGGCAGTTCCACACCCCATTGCTCATAGTTGTCGCCAGATTTAATCGTTAATTTTTTAGCCATTTCTTCAAATTCGTCCCAAGTCCATTCATCAGTTGGATAAGCAATTCCTGCTTTATCAAACATATCTTTGTTATAATAAACTGCTAAGGTAGAATAATCTTTTGGTAAAGTATAATAGCTGCCGTCAATATTGCCGACTTCTAAAATCTTATCAAAGAAATCACCAGTGTTAATTCCTTTATCTCCTTTGATATAGGAATCCAAATTTTCTAAAGCCCCGCGGTCTTTGAACATCGACACATCACCGTCCCCTACTTGAAACACATCAGGTGCGTCTCCGCCAGCAATTTGCGTTAAAATTTTAGTACCGTATTGATCTGGAACACTTTCGACTTTAATCGTTACATCTTTGTGTTTTTTCATGTACTCTTCTGCAATTTTTTGGTGACGTTTATACGCTTCGTCTCCTTCCCAAGTCCCTACACGAATGACTGTTTTTCCCGATCCAGATTCTGAATCAGCAGAATGTTTGTTATTCCTGCAACCCGCCAACGCCATTGCTGTTAATAATCCAACTGCACCTAAAATCATAATTTTTTTCATTTTTTTACACTCTCCTATTTCAAAAATAAAAAAAGAAAACGTTTACATTTTTCGATAAAATCATAATCCAAAACGTTTTCAGTGTCAACACTATTTTTTGAATTATTTTTTATTGTTTATTGCTAAATAGCTAAAAGTCGTGTATTTTTTTACTTGGAAACGCATAGAAAACATTATGGAGGAACAGTTATGGTAACTATCAAAGATGTTGCAAAAAAAACCGGATTTTCAACTACAACAGTCTCTAGAGCCTTGAACGGACACTCAGATGTTAACGAAGAGACAAAGCACATAATTGAAAGTGCTGCAAAAGAATTGAACTATATACCTAACCTTGTAGCTCAATCTTTAGTTACAAGGAAATCACGGACGATTGGGCTTTTGGTTGCTGAATTAAAAGCGGAAAGTGCGAAAGATAATTTTATGTTTGAGGTTTTATTAGGTGTAAATAATTATGTTGCTGCCAAAAACTACGAAATGATTTTGTTAAGTACAGATACTTCAAAGCAGCAAAATAAAACGTTGAATCAATTAGTTTCCGAACGAAATCTTGATGGCGTTATTATCGAAGGCTTAAAAAACGATGATCCGTATATTAAAGAAGCGCTGAATAGTGAAATTCCTGCTGTTTTTATTGATATTCCACTTGAAAATCAAATAACCGGATACGTAACAACTGATCAAAATAAAAGTGTTAAACACGCAATCAGATACTTTTATCGTCTTGGACATCGTAAAATTAGCTTTCTAGGCGGTCATTCTCATGCTTACGTTAGTATTGAGCGTTTAACGGCCTACAAAGAAGCATTAGAAGAACTTAATGTGGAATTCAACGAAGATTATGTTTATTATGGTGATTTTGCAGAGCAGATAGCCTACACAAATTCAATTCAATTTTTACTTAATTTTCCTGAAGTTACCGCTATTTTTTGTGCCAGCGATTTAATGGCTTTAGGCGTTTTAAAAGCTTGTAAAGAGCTCAATATCAATATTCCAAAAGACTTGTCTGTCATCGGATTTGACAATATTCTGTTAACTCAATATGTAACACCAACGTTAACTACCATCGCGCAGTCTCCGTTCCAAATTGGACAGAGATCTGCAGAATTGCTGTTAGATATGATTCATAAAACCCAAACGGCAACGCACTACGTTTTAGAAAATCGTTTAATTGTTCGTGAATCTACTGGGAAAAATAATCACTAATCAAAAAGCACTTAAAAACACGTGAGTTTCGTGTTTTTAAGTGCTTTTTGATTAGTAAAAATAATTATTTTAAAAATTTAAGATTGACACTCCGAAACGTTTCGGATATTATCAGAATGAAAATCTAATATGAGGGAGTAAAAAAAATGTCTAATTTGATTAATTACAACCCAAATTTTGCTGAAAAGAATTGGGTAATCAGCGAAGATCGTTTCAATCCAGAAATTTTGGCAAAAACAGAGACGATTTTCTGCTTGGGGAATGGTTATATGGGAAGTCGCGCTACTGCTGAAGAAGTATATTCAAATCAAACACGCGGACACTTTATTTCAGGCTGTTTCAACAAAGCAAATGGCCATAAAGAAGTTTCAGAACTGCCAAATATCGCTGATAACCTAGAAATTGCAATTTGGATTGATGGCGAGCGATTTTCTTTACAAAACGGTACACTTATTAATTACCGCAAACAACTAGATCTAAAAAAAGCGTTACTGACACGCACAATTGAATGGATTCATCCAAATGGAAAAAAATTCCAACTCAATTTTGACCGATTTGTTTCGATGGATAACCTGCACGTTATCGGTCAGCAAGTTAGAATTACGCCGTTAAATGAAAGCGCATTAATTTCATTTGAATCTGGGATTAACGGGCGTATGACTAATTCAGGAACACAGCATTTTGAAGAAGGCGAATTACGTTTGTTCGATAACCAAATCTTAAAAATGACGCAAACAACTACTGAATCGCAAGTCGACGTAATCAATTATGCAAAACACACCTTTAACTTAAATAATCAGTCTATTAACCCTGAACAGATTATCTTTATGGACCGACGCAAAATTTATATGAAATATAACGACATCACAGTTGAAAATGGCCAAACATTGGTACTAGATAAAATCTCAGGATTTTATACCAGCCGCGACCAAGAAGCTTATAGTGATCTTGATCAAGAAACATTGGCTTTGTTCCGAAATGTAGCCGATTACGACACACTATATGCTGCACATACTCAAGCTTGGAATAAGCTTTGGAACTTCTACAACATTCAAGTAACTGGTAATGACTTTGATCAATTAGCACTGCGATTCGCCATCTATCACCTAATCATTATGACGCCCGCGCATGATAACCGTATGAGCATCGGTGCAAAAGGATTATCAGGTGAAGGGTACAAAGGTCATGCTTTTTGGGATAATGAAATCTTTATTGTGCCGTTTTATATTTTAAGCAACCCCAAAATTGCTCGACAATTATTAGAGTATCGCTATCTTTCTCTTGATGGTGCCGCAAAAAAAGCCACAGAAAACAACTACGAAGGTGCTATGTTCCCTTGGGAATCTGCTTGGCTGTCTGAAGGTGAAGTAACTCCTGTTTATGGTGCAGCAGATATTGTGACCGGAGAATATACAAAAATCTGGTCTGGTTTTATTGAACAGCATATCAGTGCTGATATCGCCTATGCGACTTGGCAATATTTTCAATACACACATGATCTTGATTTTATGCAAAAATACGGTTATGAACTAATTATGGCTACTGCGATTTTTTGGCAGTCTCGCTTAGAATGGAATGAAGAATTAGAGCGGTATGAAATCAACGAAATAATTGGTCCGGATGAATATAAAGAACACGTAAATAATAATGCATTCACCAATTATATGGCTTATTGGAATATCAAAACTGCACTGAGCTATTATGATAACTTGAAAGAGACGCAACCTGAACTGATTCAATCCATTGCAAAACGTTGGAGCATTGAACGCTATTCTAATTTATGGCGTGAAAATCTTGATAAAATTTATTTGCCTCAACCAAATGAAAATAACGTGATCCCTCAAGACGACACTTATTTAACTAAAGAAATTATTGATTTAACACCTTATAAAGAAAATGAGCATGTTGGTTCGCTCTTTTTTGACTACAACTTAGCTCAAGTTAACGAAATGCAGATTACTAAACAAGCAGATGTGTTAATTTTGATGTATTTGCTAGAAGACTATTTTAATTATAATTTGAAAAAAGCCAACTGGGATTATTATGAACCAAAAACTTTACACGATTCTTCTTTGAGTATGTCTACTCATAGTATTCTTGCCTCTGATATGAATGACCGGAAACTCGCTTATAAAATGTTTGAAGTCGCAACTAAAATTGATCTAGGGCAAACGCCAAAATCAAGTGACACAGGAATTCATTCCGCTTCATTAGGTGGTGTGTGGCAATCGTTAGTATTTGGTTTCGCCGGCGTTCGGCTGCGCCATAACCACTTAGAAATTGCTCCAAAACTACCTGAAGCATGGTCAAGTGTAGCGTTCCCAATTTATTGGACAAACTACCGCTTATTTATCACTGTCACTAATGATAAAACAACGATTGAGAATCTATCAGATCAAACTATTACTGCCGTTCATTCAAACCAGCAAACCACAATCAGCCCAAATATCGCTAAGACTTTTTCAAATAATGAAAAAGTCTTTATCAGTAAGTAACCTGTGCAAAATTCCTAATAACAGCAACGCAACAAAAACTTTCATCTTGAAGATGGCGGTTTTTGTTGCGATATTCACTTATCATCGTGACTCCAATAAATCGTCGTGCATCAAAACTTTTACACCAAGTTCACGTTTTTTTATCAGTTGGCCATTAAACACTGCCTCCGCAACTGTTTAGTTCTGTTCACTGAAGTTTTTAACTGCAATAGTTAATTGATTACTACTGTTTAAAATAATCTCACTTTTTTCAATACTTAGACTAATAATTTAAAAAAAATGTGTCCGTCACCGGGAACAATCCGAGAATAGTACAAGCAACCAGCAAAGTTAACCCACCGCTATCATTATTGCTGCATAATCCGCCTTTGGCATTTGAAAATATACAGTTCATCCATAAACGAAAAATCTGATCGGATTTAATATCCTGCCTAGCAAAAGTATAACATAGTGGGCTTTCCATATCAGTTTCATTGTTAAAACCTTCAAAACGATTTAACAATTCTTCAGTCAATGCTTCTTCATTCGCGTACGGTTGTTTAACTGGTTTGGCATCATATCAAAAAAAGTGATCGAGATTATTGCGTAGTAGAATTTAGTTCACTGTTCACTACTCTTTGCCCCATTTGCGGTAAAATTATAAAGCTGTAGTTCCAATGTATACCTTAACAAAAGCTTCCTGTATTTTTTAAAAGACCCGTTTCCAGATCTAAAATATTTATCCATTGATCAGCCGCAGCAAAACAAAACCGAGCGATATCTTCTCGACCTAAGTCTCCTGCAAGCTACTTAGTTGCGTACATGCTAAGTAACTGTCAAATCCAAAGTATGCGCAAGATACGGCGCTGTTATTCCCTCAGATTGAAAATCTAAATTTTGATGACTATTTCTATTTAGGTTTGACAACATGAAGTCGGGCGCTTGGTAGTAGTTGTTCCCCTCAATTTCTCTGCAATTGCATCCCAAATACTGTAACAGACAAGCGACCATGCTTGTATCGCTGACAAGTCATTTTTCTTCTTTAACAGCAAATCATTTGGAAAATGTTTAAAATCTGGGTATAGCTGGCCAGAAAACTCTTGATAATTTTTTGAAACTGCTCTTGATAAAGGATGAAAATCAGTGGTAATATCACAAGGCTTTAGCAATGCACGATAAAAATGAGAATAAAATTTTCGTTTTTTTTTGACCAGCATAAATCTTAACTGCCGACAGATAACTTTCCCAAATTCTTACCGCATATAATTTTTGTTCAATAAATTTTTTATTTCAGTATTTAGTTAAGAAAACTTACTATTGAAATTAGTATAGGAATGTATTCTTTAATAGTCAGTTTGTTATCTTCGAACCTTCTTCTTGTTCTATTGACTAGCTCACCTTTAAATTTTAAATCTTTTTTATGGATTTTTTATTATTTTTGATTAATATATCGGTTCTGTTGCAAATTTTTATTATAAAGAAATCTTTCCAATTTAATTTTTTTAGTTAGAATTTCCAGTTTAAATTAAAATACGACAAGTAGACGTCTGATTTATTTTAGCATCTAGGAAAATATGGAGTTTTACAAACAGCCATCTCGCGATGGATCAAGCTCTATTCTGAAGTTGAAATGGAATCAGGAGAACTACTTACTGCTAAGCAAGTAAGAGAACCTCAAAAACAAAAAGCTGCTTTAGAAGAGAAGAACCTTATCTAAAAAAAACAATTGCCATATTCACGCCACACTTCACAAACGACTGAGAGCTATTTCCTTACTTCAATCAGAACACACTATTTTTAAGTTATGTCTTGTGCTAAAAGTCAATCGTAGTTAATTTTATAATATAACAACAGAAAACTTTCCGCTCGCTTTCCTGAAAATATAGAATTAAAACGGTTGATTCTTCAGATTTGCACAGAAACAAACTATCGATTAGGTGCTGCTAAAATAAAAATTTTTACAACGTGAACACGGTGTTTCAATCAGTATTAGCCGAGTGTACCGTTTAATGAAATCAATGAACTTACCAAAAATGGCGAGCGATTCCTGTCATGGAAGTATTCTCTTTCAACCGTGTAGTAATGGCCGATTTGGCAGATTGACTAGTGAAACAATGCTTTTCTGCAATACTTGTATCCTCAAAAAAGTCTGTTGACATGCATCGCATTCAAACCGTTGTTTTTTCAATTCCAGATACGTTTTGAATTCTGCGACTTCATTCAGTAACAAACGAACGGTAGTCATTCCCCAGCGAATAATAGTGGAATGACTTTCACAATGTTCACTGAAATCTGGTGAGGAAATTAATTTTCCCGTATAAACTTCACAAATTTGTCCGTTTATTTTTTCTTTCCGCAAACAATTTTCTTCAAGAGTAACATTTAAGTCTAGAATCTTTAGGGTTTCTTTGAAAAGCTCAGTATAGGACATCTTGATTCCTCCTTAAAATGCATTCAGCGACTTTAATTCTACAGGATTCAGAGGTGTCTTTTTTTGTGAATCACAAATGATGTTGGTAAAAATACCAACATCAGAAAGTATAGAGCCTATTTATACAATTATGGTAGTCATGCCCACCGTCTCTGGTGGGTTTTTGTTTTATTTTATGGTTGTGGTATATTTTTTTGAAAAGGGAGCGTTCAGTCAATGTTTATTCCGCGTTTATTACTTCTAATTTTAGCTGTATTAATTTTCTTTATTGCTGTTTTTGTATGTATCATTTTTATTCATGATAACTTTAATAAAAGAAAAAGACCATAGCGTTAGCTAAGGTCTTTTAGTGTGAAAAAAAATAAAACATTGCTGCTATGATACACATAGCTATTGTAATAAATAAAAATATACATCCACAGCCATCATCTAATCGTTCTCTTGGTCCTGTTCCTCCTAGAATAAACCATAATAAGTTTCTCATTATATCTCCCTTCCAAAAAACTTTACTTCTATATTTTTCTAACAATTTTTAAATTTATGGACCATACAGGACTCGAACTGCAGTAAAACAAGAACCATCCTTGGATGATGATCTTTGCAGTAAATTAATGTACATATAGATTAGTTGGTAAATGAATTAGAAAGTGAAATTTCGTCTTTTTTTGGAAGTTAACAAAAATACTTTACAGTAATCTTATAAAGTATTACTGTAATATTATCTCCCTACCACAACGACAAAAAATATTACTTGGGGAAGTAGTGTGCATCAGTGGTAGGGAGTTATTATACAGATAAATGCCATATATAGAAAAGTTATTAAATTATAGTTTTTATAATTATATAACAATTGTTGCTTAATTTCAACAAGTAATATAAAAAATTACATACAACAAAACCGTCCTTGGATCAGGGCGGCTCAGAGAGAAAATGTAGGGTATTAAGTCGGGTTCATTATACTGCTACTTTTATTTTAAAGCAAGCTTTTTTTAATTATCAGAATAAATCAGAAGCACCGTTGCTTGCCTTAAACTATCAATCTCTTCTTTTAAGCGTTTATTTTCTTTTACTAATTCATGTTCTCTAAATGAAAGAACATTTCTGTCGCTAGGATCCGCTTGACGGATCCATTTACTAATTGTCGAGACATTCACATTGTATTCTTTCGACAGAGAATTGATAGACCGTCCGGTTTGATTCAAAGAGACCATCGATTCTTTAAATTCTTTTGAATGCCGTATCGCTAGATTTTTGGTTTGGATAATAAAAAAACCTATACTAAATTATAGCGAACATCTTGTCCGTATTTCTAGTATAGGAGCCAAAATAATTGATAGGCTTCTTTTTTTCGAGCATTTTCTGAATTAGTTTGTTTTTTTCAATTTCTAGTAATTTTGCCATGACTTTTTCCGGCCCTTCATTTTAATGATTTGTCTAATCCTAAGATCAGTTTTACCGAATATGTTTCTACTGGACGTAAATTTGCTTGTGCTAGTGCACTATTTGATATTTTATGCTCTATATTTTATGTAGCTACTTTGTTTCTATTAAAAATGTAATTTTTTTTAAATAAATAAATCGTTAAAAATTCTAACAATCCTTTTCATATTATTGAGTTTTGAAGAGATAAAATAGATGTTACCTCACTCAGATTGAGCCAGTATACTAAAAGTTGACACGGAAATAGCCCCCTTACCCAAAGTACTAGTTAAATTTAGAGCTAGAAAACAAAAGGAATTTTGCCTAGAATTAACTCAAAACATCGCGAAATGAGTGATGTTTTATTGATACATTTTTTAAATATAATCAGCGAATTGGGTCGAAAAAACTCTTTGGTTATTTAACCAACCAAGGCGTCGCCGTTTCTCTTGGTTTTATTAAATCTGTTATAAAAGCGCATGGTCTTGTTTCTAGAATAGTCAAAACATATAAGAAGAAAAACAAACCGAATAAAGTCTTTAATAATGAGCTAAACAGACAATTTTAAGTATCCGGAGAACTCTAGGAACAACCTCGAATTGTTTGTGATATTACAGAATGGAACAAATATATATTTATGCGCTGTCCTAGAATTAGCGACACGTGGATTAATTAGCCATAAAGTGTCTTTAGATTACGGGTCATAATTCGGTATAGGAGAGAATTACTCATAAAATTAAAAAATGAACAGAAAGAAAATAGTTCTTTCTGTTCACCAATCATTCTAGTATTTCTCTTCATCAGCACCATTTGGCAAAGAGCCAGAATAGTCCTTTTCTTTATGGTGTTGCTTCTAAATTCCACACTAATTGAGCTTTATACTTATCAGCAGGGGTAGCTTTTGAAATATTTAATGTTGGAAATAATTGTAACTTAGTTAGCACTTTTTTGTTTTTAATTAATTGACTATTAACTTTAGCCACTAATTGTTGATCATCATTAACCAAAATATTTTGCTCAGTTGTTACATAATCGACTGATTTCGGATTTAGTGTGAGATCAAGCCCTGCATCTTTCCACACCTGTGTTTTCTGATCATTAAAATTATAGGCTACTTCAAGCTTCCAGCCAGTTGTTCGATTAGGGTCCCCCGTATCTTCAATGTTCATCTCACAATTTTTTAATGTCTGTGTTTGATCTTGGCCATTAAATTTTACGTTTTCAAAAGGCATTAGTTGTTCAGGCAAGTGATAAAAGTCTAGGCGATTAGAGTAATAGTAGGTCCAACCAACGGTAATACTTTTTTTAAAGCCTACTTTTTGAGAAATATCATACGTAATACTGTATACTCCTGCTAACTCACTATTTACCTTACTAGGAGTATAGCTAACCTTTATGTCACTAAAAGGAATTGTTTTACCATCATTGCCTTTAGCACTATCAAAAAGCCGTTCTGGCTCAAAGTCAGTGCCCACAGGAAAACTACCATCATGTGCAGCGATATGTGCAGAAGAAGGGATAACCTCTAATGAAGTCTTTGCACTCATTCCCAAGTATTCATAATCAATTTCGTATTTACCAGTGACATTAGTGTTAACATCATCTACAGGCGTTTTTTTATCTCCATCCATTTTATTTATCACTACTTTTACATCCTTAAATTCTCCTTTTTTACCCTCAGAATTCAGTAGTGTAACAACTTCACTTTCCGAATTCCACTGTGTATATTGATAAGCAATGTCTTCAGACTTAACTTTAATCTGAGCTTGATCAATATACACAGCCAGACTTTTTTCGTTAGAGTAATTTTTATCTTTATCATCAGCATCAAGAACCCTAAACGTCAATGTGTACTCACCTGATTTTGGTAAAGTATCTGCTGAACATTCAAAACTAACATTTCCATCTTTTACAGGCAAACTTCTTAAATCTTGCTCTCCGATTTTATGAAAATCAGTTTGGGAAGGACCTGAAACTTTTTCTTCAATCTGAACTTTTCTAGTTGTCGGAGCCTTAACTGTTAGTTCTACTGGTATTTTTTGTTGCGGATGAAATATTGTTTGACCTTTGACAAAAGCTGCATTTTCTATACTTGGCACTTGATATGGTTCTGTAGTGACTCGCATATATGTTTTATCTGTGGGCTCTGAAGAATCCGTTCCTGGCGGGTTGACTAACGGCAGCCCACAACCATCTTTGCCACTAAATAAATAGGTTGTTAACCCGTTTTGTTGTTGTGAAGAGACATTCACATTGGCCTTAGGATCAACTGTGTGAGTATGAAAATTAACTACGCGAGCAAACCGTTGAGCAACATACCCATCTGTCCAATTAAGCGGATTGTCTTGTCTTTGGTTCATCGTAAACTTTGGTGATAAAAAATCCCCTGGTAACATCGTTTTGCTTTCAGGTATTTCAGGATATTTAGAGGCATCTTGGGTATTGTAATTGGATAACGGGGTATCTTTATCGCCGCTGTCCCACGGCGAGATATAAGAAGACCAAGTAGCCACTTTCCCTGTAATTCCAGTAACAATTTGATGACTCAAGTTATTTGGATCTTGATTTGCTGCTGCCGCTAAACTTGTCGCACGTAACCACATTTCAGAATCAGGAAGTGTAGAATAATTAATAGTGTTTGTCGTATCTGATTCGTACCAACTATTTTTTTCATATGTTCTTCCAAAAAAATCAGCTGACAAAGAAAACTGGTTACTTTCACTTCCATTTGTTAGAACATTTGATACCGGTAATCTATATTTTGTTAAATTTTTATCAGACGTATAATCATTCAAATCTCCATTCATCATTAAACTAGTCACATCCAAATCGAAATGAAGTTCAAATTTTATAGCGGAAGTATCTGGTTCACTTTTCCAAATATCATAAATTTTTCCAGTAGATAAATCGATAGAATCTCCCCGTTCACAAAACATCACTTGGTGATTTGTGTCAATCCCATTATAGTCTTGTTTAGTATCCTCCCAGCCCTCTGTCGAAGAGTATCTTTTAAAAGTTCGCATTCCTGTTGTAGAAGTTATTGGAATTCGTGTATTTTTTTCCCCACTAATTGAATAAAAATTTCCTGGGTTGTCAATATAAGCTTTATCATAAGCTGCTTTGAAATTTTCTGCACTTATATTTTCTGGTAAGTGAAACATCAATGCATATTGCATTCCGGAAGTACTGAAACTTGGTACAGTTAGTGAAACTGTATTGGAGGTATTCACTGTTCCATAAATTTTTACGTGTATTTTCCCCCCAAATGTGCCATCTGGCCCATATCCTTCATCATGACTCATTTCCATTCCATAAGGCAAATCAGTTCTCAAGTCAATAGCTAGCCCACCAGCTTGCGATGTAGCATGACATTTTTGTACGTGAAACACTAAAAAACAAGAAATCAATAACAAGAAAAGACAAGACTGAAAGAAATAATTGACGCTTTTTCTCATTTTAGGTTGTTTCTTTCTAGGAATTTCGCTGAAATTTTCCATTATTTTATCACCCTATCTTTTTAAAAAGTTAAATACGTATTTAACTTTTTATTTTTTCTAGTTTATTAACATTAAATTTTTCTCTTCTATACGCAATTATTCTATAACCTTTTAAAGTAAACTTTACGTCAAACTGATTTCATGATTCAAAATTTCATATACATAAGATATAATTGAAGCTAAACTTAATTCCCTATAAATTTTTGATATCTAATTCCCATTTTTTCATTAGACTTAGATTTCAAAATCAGCAAATTTCAAAACACAAGAAAAAAATGAAAGACTTAGTCCATTTTTGATTGTCTCGTTAGGTAGTTTTTAATAAATTTTCAATTCTATTCCAAAGGAAAAAGTTTAAAAGGATTATTTCTCTTAACCTTTCTTTGTAGAAATCAGAGACTGCTTCAATGCCTTAATTGTGTCACCTGCAGTGTTTATTGACTGAAAGCTATCCCCATAGAGAAGCTTCTCTTTCACCTGTTAGTGATCCTATTCTAAAATATTATTGAGGAATCTAGACTTTCAATGAGGCACTTTTTTATCCAGATAAACATTTTTTTAGCTCTTTTATGGCTTTCAAAGAGAGGCGTATTTATTGATTTTAATAGAGCAAGGCTGTCCGTGATCTTGATAAAGTTTTTTTGTAAAGACTGTATCTCGATGCTTTTGTAACCACATATCGGGTGTTTATCCATTAGAGTCAATAGGCTTCAATAATAATTCGATAACAGTATTATTCCCCTTTTGAGTGTTTGTTCATAATCATGTCCTCCATTTGCTAGTTTTCAAGCTAATTATAGTGTAAAATAGATGTTAAAAAAACTTTGCAACACAACCATCATTTCCTCTTCTTCTTTCCTAAATAGTAGAACAGCCCACATAAGATTAAAATCAGTAGAACAATTCCTCCGTAGAGCGCCCACCTTTCCCATGGAGATTTGGTATGATCAACGGACGTTTGGTTATACTTTTTCGCCTCACTTGCCTTAATTGTAAAGTCTTTTGAGAACTTCCACTCTTCATTCGCATTTTTTAATAAAATCGTGTAGGTATAGTCTCCTGCTTTAAAGTCTTGCTCCAATGCTAAAGGTAAGGTAAATGAACTATTAGGTGCAATACTGAGGTCTTTCTGCTTCTTCTGTGCTAGTGGTTTTGATTGGCCTTTTTTGGTCACTGTAAAGGTTCCTTCCAATTGTGTGAGCAACTTTGGTTCTGGATTGCGTAAGGCCATCGACACTTGATTGTGTAAATTATTTTGACCAATCGTCACGTCACCACCAATCACTTTTGTTGGTACGGGGTCGTCTGTTTGATCCACACGGATTGCTAGGGTATGCATAAAGACATTTTGAATACCTTCGCCTTGTTTCTTCTCTTGGATTGGACGCACCACCACCCCACCTAACAAAATTCCTGTTAAAGCGCGATCAGGCATCGTCAATCGGAAGCGAACTGTCTGTGATTGATTGGCAGGAATCGTGACTTTCGGTTGGTCAATCGTAATCAGGTCCTTAATCGCAAGTGTCATCGATGGATCTTTTGGAAAATCTGTCTTGGTGTAATCTACAATCCCATTTTGATTGGTTGTAGCAGTAGTTATCATAACTTGAAAGGTTTGCGGTTGTTTGGCTTGATTAGTAATGGTTAATTGAAAGGTATCCGTTTGTTTAGGTTGTATTCTCATATCATAAAAATTGGTTGTTTCTTTCTTTTGTGTTGCACCAAAGCTAGGTGAGATACTGTAGTTATTTGCTTGTTCCACAGAGGAATTGTCTTGTGCATGACCTACTGTCGGCTGGAGCATTCCTAAACATAGTAAGATAGAGAAAAAGTTGATAACTTTTAATTTCATGATGTTCTCCCTTTAATAAAAAGAACCATTCTCGCTAGAGAATAGCTCTCTCTCGTTTTAGTTATTTTTCTATGCTGGTGCTCCTTCCACCGCATTCCATACAATCGTTCCGGTATAGCTTTTTGCGGGTGTCTTTGCAGGTACTTTAATCGTTGGACTTAGTGTAAGTGTCGTATCTGGATTACTCGGATCTGCCGCATCCAACTTGTAAAATGTCATCGCATCTTCCCCAATATCTATTGGGGTTGCGGTCCCCTTTTGCTCAGTTGTAGGAGCAACATGTAACGTCAGTCCTTCACCAAGAGCTTTATTTTTTTCATAGTTTGCTTGCAAGTACCAGCCTGTTGCTTTTCCACGATAATCATGGATATTTAGTGCAGGGGTTTTGGGGTCTGTGGGTTGTGACGTTTGTTCTTGACCATTCAATGTGATTGCTTCAAAATCAATTTTTCCTAACGCATCGATGTTTAGTCCACCACCATTAACTGTGATATTCGCTTCTGTTTTGTTGCTCTCTGCTGCATGGACTGGCACTTGGATGAATAACGCACTCCCCATTAATCCTCCTAGTAGTACTGTACCAAAAATCATTTTTCTCATAATCCATTCCTTCTTTCCGTTTTATTTTTATCATAGTGAAAAAGTAATAGAGTGATTAAGCATAACAGTGTTCCTAACGGAACCATCCACCATGAAGACTGCTCTTCATTGGTTTGTGGGTACTTTGAATACCCCATACCTTTATTTGAATCTGGATTTCCGCGAATACTTGTATCAGAAATATCAATTGGGATTAGTTGGTTTGCATTTGGAACCACCGGCGGGGCTTCCTTGATTTTAATAGCGACTTCTGTCTGTGATGGTGCTGCAAAAACTTCTTTTTGATCAAAGTACCCTCCGAAAATCCCAAGTCCTATGATGAGGGAAAAACCATAAATTAAATGTTTCACATGCAGACTCCTTTCTTTTAACTCAAATAGCATTAGACTATTTAGGCCCTTGCTGGATGGTCCAAACAATGGTTGTCGAATAATTTTTTGCGGTCAACGACTGAGGAACGGTTAGTTCTGGTGAAAGGTTAAGATCGACAATCGTCCCTCCTTGTTTTTTACTTTCATCAAATTGAGTGATTATTGGCGTGGCATCCGGACTCACCTGTACTTCAGCTGTTTGGATATAGGGTTGTGTTGTACTAGATTTTACTTTCAACGAGAAGCCTGCTTTTTGCCACTCATCGTTGGGGGTATCGTAAGAGACCAGTAATTGCGTACCCGTGTCGTTCTTAGGCAGTGCATCGGTTAAAGACAAACTCGCTTTTTCAGTAGGCGTTACAGTCTGTTTTTTGCCGGAAATTTGTACTTTTGGGAAAGAAAAGTTTTCTGAAACTAAGTCTATAGAAATTCCTGTAGGCTGTCAAACATACGTATCCGCGTCTGTTTCTCCGTTATACTTCATCATTAATTCACTACTAGTCCAAAGGTTCTTTCCTAATGGTTTTTTCTGATCACCCGAACCAAGATTACGCCATTTTCCAACTATTTTATCGTTATTAGGTGGCTTAGGAAGCTCCGTATTACTAGCTGCAAATCTAAACCCTTTTCCTAGTTTGAGTAGCTGAATATTCGTTGTGTTAGAGAACATATGCTCCATATTCGTGACTTTGCTGGTTTCTTCCGTTGACGAAACAGGTTCATCCTTTAAATCAGTAGACGTTTCTGTCCTCGTCACCCCTTCTTGTGGTGGACTTTCATTTGTAGTAGGTTGCGAACCGACCCTGGGTAATGCCTTGTTTTATCCATAACGGCAGAATAACTTTGCGGAGTCGTTTCCATTTTTGCTGCTACCACTGTACAAACTGGTTGAACCCAACCTAACGTTATAACTCCCAATAATAAAAGACTTCGTTTCTCCATAAAGACACCCCTTTAAATTAAAGATTTCACATATTAGAGTCTAACTAAATGCTGTTCTACGTTCCCGCCTCTTTTTTCTTGTAAGAATATAAAACAAGAAGTTATTCTTAATACTTGATAAATTAGCTTTTTACTGATATGACGGGATATACTGACGGCTATTCTTAATTATTTGTTTGTCTTTATATAACAAAAAGAACTTCTTCAGAAGTTCTTTACTCATTATTTATGAAAAAAGAAATCTCTTTTTTGCAATCGCTTTCCTTTTTAAAAATAAAAAAATCCCTGTCAATTACTTCCTTTTTTATTTTTGAAAAGGGTTTCTAAAAACTGCCCGCTCCATACAACGAATTGCAAAAATTCTTTGTTCTAGTAAAGAATCTGAGTAAATATCCAGTGTCATTTGTGTCGAAGAATGACCTAGAAGCGCACTAACAGAAGAAATATCTGCACCATTTTCTAAACATCGTGTTGCAAATGTATGACGAAGCTGATGGAAATGAATATTTACTAAGCCTGCTTTTTTACAGATTCGCTGAAAGTGATAGGATAATAAACGCGGTTCATAAGGCTTATTGTTAACAGAAAAAACGTACGTTGACTGTTTATTTTTTGCATGTTCCTTTAATAATAGAATCAATTTTCTTGATAATGGTACTACTCTTTGAGCAGCCTGACTTTTAGCAGGAGCCTCAGTTAAAATGGTCTTATTTTCATTAGGGAGCGGTAAACGCTGATAAGTATTTTCAACAATTAAAAGTTGACGATCAAATTGTATATTATTCCATTTCAACGCGGAAATCTCTCCAATTCTAAGCCCCGTATGCATAGCAACTATGACTGCTAAAGAACTAGGGGTTGCAATGGTTTCAATAGTATTCTCTAACCTTTTTGCTCATGTAAAGATAATGCATGCACCTTTTTTTCTCTTTACTTTGGGTAAGACAACATTTGAACAAGGATTTTTTTCAATTAATTCCTTTTTATACGCAACTCTTAATGTCTCACTTAAAAGTGTTATCATTATTTTAATACTTGCTGGGGAGAGAGATTGCTTTTTCCAATTGACTGACTAATTGCTGTACTTTTGTAGCTGAAATTTCGTGTAAAGGTAGGTCCCCTAAAGAAGGTAATAAATACTTTTTAGTTTATAACTGTAGCTAGAAAAAGTAGAGTCTTTGACTATTCCTTGAATGTTCAGTAGCCATTCTCTACACCATACTTTATAAGACAATGAGCCAACCCCTTTTATAATGGTTCATCCTAGCGACCTTTTTCCGCAAAAGGAATTAAACGATTTCTCACTTCACTTAATGTTCTACCGTAAATGTACCCATAATGCAATCGTCCATTGGGACGTCGACCAATTGGATAACGGCCCTCCCAGCGACCATCTTTTTCGTTTATAAATATTTTTTCTCCAGTTCGTGGCATAAAATAACTTCATCCTTTCTACTTGTTGACGGCTTAATTTTGACGGGTAAAAAGAAACTAAAAGACTATTAGATATCTTAATTTTAACTTTTTTGAGCTATCTCTATTAAGTATACTCGAGAGATTTACGAATAAATAGTAATAGTAATAGTTGTTCTTGTGTTTATATTCTAATAGTATTATAATGTTAATGTGAAATATTGTAGTAGATTTTAAATAATTAATATATTCCCTTGTTTAAAATGATTCTAAATGTATAAAAACTTCTTGTTTTATATTCTTACAAGAAAAAAGACAGAAAATAATTCGGTTCTGTTGCAAGTTTTAAACTTATTTATAAAATCTTATATTTTTAACAAAATAAAAAAACAAATGATTATCTACCAGCATTTCTGTTTTTAAATTATTGTTTTTATAATAGGTTTTTTAAAATTTTTGGTACTTACAACTGATCCATTATTATGCCATAAAAACCTTGTATTGTTGCTGATACAAGGCTTTTTCATTGGTAAAATTTATAACATAACCATAATTACTAACGTTTATGACCACCTAAAAGATCACTGCGATCTTTCCCTGTTGCTCCTTCTTTTAGACTGTTTGCTTTCATTAATCCTGCAAACCCGTATAGTTGCTGAATCTTGTCTATAATATGATCTAATTCCAGAGATTTTACTTGTTTATTTACATCCTCAAAGAGGTTTAATTGAACGGATTCTTCTTTTTGGAGTTGTCCAAAACTAATTCCAACTTGACGAACCGCATGCTCCTTATAATGAGTACGGAAAAGAGCTAAAACTTCATATGTTAGTTCTTCTGCTCGATTGGTTGGCGTAATCTTGCGTTATCTTGAAAACCCTTTGTAGTTTCATATTTGAAATAACGAATTGAAATATGCACTAATCCAGTCAGTTTTTCATGGCTACGCAACCGTTTGGATAATTTTTCTGTCATTTCTCGTAAGACGATTTCTACCTGACTTTGTTCAAGATAATCTTTTGGTAGAATCTGTGAGTTTCCATAACTAGTGGATTTGGGTTTCACACGCTCGGATAACTGTGAATAGTTCACCCCATGACAAAAGAATATATGTGGAAATCTGATAAGAAAAGAAGAACTAAAAAAAGAGAGAAAACGGTCGACACTAGAGTTAATTCGTTGTATCATAAATCTGAAAGAAAACCCTATGAACTGCCCATTATGCATTCTAGTAATGTAGGTACGAAAGTACGAATTAAACACATTTTATCAGTTAATTCTGAACCCAAATTAATTTAGTAAAGAATAACGAGGTGTTTTGATGATAGATCATTTCAGTATAAAAGTGTCCGATTTAAAAAAAAGCAAAGATTTTTATAAACAAACGTTGTATCCATTAGGATACAAGATATGCTTTGATACAGACTATGTAATAAGTTTTGTTAGTCCAGAAGGTGCAGACCCCGCAGGAGACTTTTGGATTAGCCAAGGTGAACCTAGTGGCAATCATTTTGCATTTACTTCTAATACAAAAGAATCTGTCGATTTATTTTATGAATCAGGTTTAAAAGCAGGGGGTATCACTAACGGTTCGCCGGGCTTTAGACCTCAGTATCATGAAAATTACTATGCAGCTTTTTTATTAGACCCTGACGGTTATAATATAGAAGCCGTATGTCACAACTGATTACAAAAGCACACAGAGGGTTTCAAACAAAAATTTTACATTATATATTTAAATGTAAGCGTTTGCATTTTTGCTTATCTTATGATATAATAGTCTTGATACAAAATGTTTATAGAAAGCTGGTAGATAAAATGAAATTAAAGTTATCAAGAAAGTCCAAGTTTTTCTGTTTAGCAATGTCTTTTTTTGTAGTCCTTGGTTTGTTTGTTAGTGTAGGTGTAAATGTTCATGCAAGTGAAGTCTCTTCTGATAATTCCTTTAGTTATGACATCGATAAACTTGATAAGTATGTTACATTTGACAATGTTTCTTTAAAATACTCTATATCTGATAATGCTAAGAGTGAATTGTCAAAGTCTGAACTAACATTTTTGCAAAATAAAATATCAGAAACTAATAGTGTGACATCAAATATCGTGATCGATCCTGCTAAAGAAACTTTAACTACAGGAGATAAAACTATAACAATCAGTCAAAATGTAGAATCTAACAATGGTATTAGTCTAGGATTCTCCGAAGGTAAAAATGATGCTAAAGTATATTGGTGGGGAGTTCGAATCTGGTTAAGTAAAACAACTGTTAACCTTATTGGAGCAGGTGTTACTATTGGCGGGATATGGGTTCCAGAGCCTGTAGTATCCAAGGTACTTGCTACTGTAGGTGTAGTTATTGGTTTGTGTCCTGGAGGAATAGTATTTAATTCTACACCTCCTATTGCTAACTTTTGGGGATTTGAATTTCAATGAGCTTAATTAACTTAAAAATAACTCAAACGATATCAGCGATAATTTTTATATTCAGTGTACTTTTTAATATAACTTGGCTAAGTTATATTATGGGCGTTTTGCTTATAATAACAATTTGGATACCAACAAATAAAAAGGCTCCCTGAGTGATCTATTTGCTTTTCGTAATTGACCATTCCAATAAATACCTAAATCCTTGAGGATTTAGGTATTATTTTTGGCTATGTTACAAACTTTTAAAATAAGGTAATCTACTCCAGCTTTTACTGTTTAACTTAAGCTGCTTTGAATAAATTCTTAATTTCTTCCCACGGGGAAAATCCGAAGAGGTCAATTTCTCTTAGACTTTCTTTGTATAATTCTGAAACAACCTCAATCCCTTTAATCGTTGCTGCAGCTTATAGGTAGATTGGAAACTATTACCATAGGGTAGTGTTTTCCTTTCACCTGTCGGTGATCCTTTTCTAGGATATCATTGAGATATTTAGACTTCCAGTGATTCACCTGTGGATCCAGAATTCCCTTTCCTTTCAGCTCTTTAATAGCTTTTAATGAAGGGGCATACTTATCTATCTGTCACAATCGAACGTGGCTGCCCATAATCCTGGATCAATCGCTTAATAAAGGCTTTTGTGGAGACCGTATCTCGATGTTTACGCAACCATATATCTAAGGTGTCTCCGTTTGAATCAATGGCGCTATACAAGTAACTGTCTTTGCCTTTTACTTACGTTTCGTCAATCCGTCAAGATTTAGATAGGCTTCTTTTTTTATTTCGCTTCTTCCATGAATGATAGAGGGCTTTTCCATATTGGTTGTTCCAGCGATAAATCGTGGTATGGTCCATACCAATACTGAATTTACGCATAATTTTGGCACAATCATGATCAATCAAAGAAAAATGATAGTATAAGCCGATGGCTTTGATAATAATGCGATAATCGTATTGTTTCCCTTTAAAATAATTTTTCATGAGTATGTCCTCCTATAGCTAAATTCAATTGAAATTATACCGTAAAATCGAGTTCAAAAAAATTTTGCAACAGAACCAGACTTTTTACATTGGTTATTGATTAGGAAATTGAATACCTTTGGAAAAGTAGTTATCGCGATTATATTATGACTTTTGTTGTTAAAATACGCATTCAATCTAGTATTCATGGTGAACTTTCTAAAAGTAATAGTATTAATTACAATTATTTACTGGCTGGTTGATATCTACTTGCGAGTTAAAAAGAAACTAAAAAAATAATGACTGTAGATTTTGAGCTACTTTAAATTCAAAATAATTCGGAAAACTGAAATTTCGTTGTTGCAAAACAGAACGTTAGTTCGCATAATGTAACTCGAAAGGACGGTTTTTTGCATGAAATTTGATTATTCCAAAGAACCCCGAAGAGATATTCTATGTATTGACATTAAATCATTTTATGCGAGTGTGGAATGTGTTGAACGAGGCTTAGATCCCCTCAAAACAATGCTTATAGTGATGAGTGGTGCTGATAATGCAGGTGGACTTGTGCTTGCTGCTTCGCCAATGGCAAAAAAAGTCCTGGGAATTTCTAATGTGACTCGTAAAGATGAAGTGCCTGATCACCCAGACTTGCTTATTGTTCCACCAAGAATGAACTTATATATGAAGAGAAATAGTGAAATTAATAATCTGCTCAAACGGTTTGTGGCAGATGAAGACCATTCTGTTTTTAGTGTGGATGAAAGCTTCATTGATATAACTGCTTCTCTAAAGTGTTTTAATTGTGATACTGCTTATCGATTGGCCAAAATTATTCAACGTGTTATTTATAACCATATGGGTTTATACGTCACGATTGGCATTGGAGATAACCCATTGTAAGCCAAGCTGGCACTAGATAACGAAGCAAAAAATACACCAGGTTTTGTAGCAGAATGGCGATATGAAGACGTAGAAGAAAAAGTTTGGGCTATCTCCCCTATCACGGAATTTTGCGGGATTGGCAAGCGTATGGCAGCTCGTTTAAAGATGTCAGGAATTGAGTCGATTTATGATTTAGCACATGCAGATCCGTACATTTTAAAACAACGTTTTGGTGTCATGGGTTTACAGCTGTACGCTCATTCTTGGGGTATTGATCGAAGTTTTTTAGGAGAAAAAAGACAAGTTTCCAAAGAAAAGTCTTTTGGAAATAGTCAGGTATTACCTAGAGATTACGCAAGAAGAGATCAAATTGAATTAGTGCTGAAGGAACTTTCAGACCAAGTAGCAACCAGATTGAGGAATGCAAACTGTCAAACTGAGTGTGTTTCAATTTTTGTTGGTTATTCTAAAGGACAAGTTGATGGGACTGGGCAGGTCTGGTTGGCGAAAACAGCTTAAAATCGCTCGTAGCAACAACACAAAAGTGTTAACCGAGCATGTTTTAAAGCTTTTTCGAGAAAACTTTATTACAGGAATTGACATTCGGAATTTAGGTGTATCTTTTGGTAAACTTGTTTGGGATACTACACTTCAAATAGATCTCTTCTCCCCTCCTGAAGAACAAATAATAAACAATCAGTTAGACTTTCTAATTGATAAAATCCGTCAGAAATTTGGTTTTAAAGCATTGATTCATGCGTCCTCACTTCTGGAAGGGGCAACAGCCGTGAATCGTTCTGGCTTAGTTGGCGGTCATGCAGGTGGCAACGTCGGTCTTGGAGGTTAACAAATGAAGAAAACTAAAAAGGAATTTACACCTTATAACGATTATGCAGACCGCCCTTTTGATTTGAAGTGGCCAACGGCGTTTCCGTTGGGCGAATTAACAGAAGCAATAAAGAGTACAGATGAATATCACGCTCGAAATATTGAAAGACTTCCACAGCAATCTCAAGTACAAATAGAATATTTTTTAGATCGCTCTATTAAGCAAAATAAAGTACTAGAGATACAGCTGAACTCATTAGATGAATATGAACGAGTGAAGCCACACGTTTTCGGAGTTTTTCGTGGCATGGCTGAATTTGATGTTGTTTTAATTGGAGATTTTCAAATTGATTTTTACGACATACGCCATATTAAAATTCATAACTTTTTGAAATGGTCCGCAGTAGAAACATTAGAAGATCCTTTTATAGATGTAGAATTTTCAGAATTAACCGTAGAAGAAAGTAAAACAATTGATGATTTCATTAACGACTATTAAAGCGATGGAGATTTTTATGAAAACATATGATTACCAAGGTAAACTAATCAAAGAAGACAATAAAACAACTAGTATAGCATATGTTCAGTGTACGTGTGGGTGCCTTGCAAGCAGAGTGTCGAGTGATTCAGATAAGTACAAATGCTCATTATGTAAAAAATATACATGTTTCAAAAGAAATCACATGAAAAAAATCAGAATAAATATTAGATAAAACTTCTGTATACCCTTTTAAGTACTTTATAAACAATAAAACACGGTTATGTTGTATACATGTATACGATATAACCGTGTTTTAAAATGTAGCATTTATGGTGTAATTTTTAGATAGTAATTGTGGTTCTATTGCAAAGTTTTCTAACAACGCTTAGTTTTTTACTCACACATCAGTATAGCTGTTTAACAATTAACACATTTATCTTTATTTTTGTTTGTTATTAAACCGCTTTCATGATAAACTTTTAGTAGTTGTGTAATGATTCACAACTAATCTTATTCTAAGGAGAATTAAATGAAAAAATTACTGTTTTTATTAGCCAGTCTCTTATTCTTATTTTCTAGCGTATTAGGTATGGGTTATACCGCTTCTGCCACTGAAGTAGATGATATGCTTAACAGTCTTTCTCTTACTGGTGATGAACTCGATGCTTTTGAAAAATCTGAACAAATCCAATTTAGAAGTATGTCCCCTGCTTTTGATGATTTTAAACTTAGACAAGAATATGATGCTCTCAAAGCCTCTGGTGCTCTTGGTGAAGATGTCACCTACGACATGTATGTTTCCTTGGCTACTACTCCGCCTCCTACCGATCCTGTGGCTCCTGAGTTTCGCAATAGACAGAAACGTGGTATCTCTGATTTAGCTCCTGGGGATATCTTAGTGACTAATGGAACATCACTTGACGGAGCTTTTGGTCACGCAGGAATATACGCAGGTAATGGGTTTATTATGAGTATCCAAGGTATCGGTTATAAACCCGCTAAAATGCACATCATGCAATGGATGTATTATTATAATAAACCTGGCTCTTGGACCAAAGTTTATCGTCCAGCACCTCGTTATAATGGTAGTTCTGCCGCTGAATGGTCTATTAATCACTATGATGGAAAAGACTATAGTTACATGATTACAACCAATATTTTTAGTGAAAATCCTACCTATTGCTCTAAAATCGTTTGGCAATCTTACTGGTATGCTTCTGGTGCCGTTCAAGTCGGTGGCATGTATCAACCGGTTATAGCTCAACCTTACGATTTACCTGATTATTTTGATGTTAAACCTACTCATACTCAGACCTGGAAAGGGTAAGTTTCCAAATAACTGAAAGGCGTGAACTTCATGAACTTTTTTAAGTTTCTCTTTGGGACTATTTGGACTATTCTTTTATTCATCTTGATTTTTTGTATGTTACGAATAATGACAAGCGCAAGTAAAAATGACTTTAATGGAAATGGCACGCTTATTTATACTTGGGCGGCCATTATTTATATTGTTATTACCTGTGGTTTAGGCTTTTTTCTCTCTAAAAAATGGTTTTTCTTCGTATTAGCGTTTATCATCCTTACCATTTTAGCTCCTTTCGTAGCGATTTTTATGCTCAATCATTTTGACCTTAAGTAAGATTTACCTACAATTGAAGTAAAAACCTATTTTCTTACGCTAGGGTCTGTAAAGAATTTTGTGTAAGTTACAATTTCAGCTAAAGGAAAACAGCTGAAACCCTGTTATTTCAAGTTTATAATTGAGTAGCTTTATAGTAGCCTAATTATTTTGATGTACGTCCGGCACATACCCAGATTTGGAAAGGATAGCTATAATTGAAAATTTTTTACTTCTTATATGTAAAATATCTATGCGCTTTTATTTGGACTATATATACACTTGGCTTAGTTTTGTGTATGTTAAAGATTGTAGTGAACCTAGCAACTCTACACCCCTTTGAAAAATATGAAATTCTACTTTATGGCCTACTCACCGCTGTATACGTCCTAACAACTATTTTTTTAGGTGTATATTATTCAAAAAAATGGCTTTACTTTCTGGTTGCCTTCGTTTTACTAACTATTGCTTCCCCTTTTATACTATTATTTATATTAAACCATTTTAATCTAAAATAAAAAATAAGGGTTCTGTTGCAAAGTTTTGGCGTTAAAATTTTGGATACTCCTTTCAGTTTTTCTTCCGCCGTGTCTGTAGTAATGTCGTAAAAACTTTTAGAAAATTATTCACCTATTGATTTCAAATTAACGTATTCTTGGTGTGAATAAGAATGTTTTGGAATAGGGATTTTCTTAGTAGAAGCACCCTCTTTATCTTCTTTAAACGCTTTTAATTCTTGTTCTAAATCATTCGTTTTCTTAACATAATTTTGAATGGATTTAGTTTGTTGAGGAAGGATTACATTTTTAGCATATACAAATGTTCCACCTATCACTAATGCTAAACCACAAGTACCAATTATTAAAAGTTGGGTGATAAATTTCATAATCTTCTCCTTTACATTTTTGGTATAAAAAAAGTAACCTAAGTAGTTATCTTAGGTTACTTATCTATTTTAGATTTTTTACTGTTTTATCTAAATGAACATACCAATTACTTCAATGACATTGACCCAAGTCAACAGATCACACTGTTCAATTTTTTCTACATTCCTGTTCATGAAATCAACTGAACGCAGTTGATGGGTAACTATATCTCCTGCTATTTTTTGAGGGTCTTTTATTGCGACATATGTCGCAAAGCTTCGTCTTGTAGAAGTAATTGGGCAAACTATACAAAAAACCGTGCGCTTGTTAAATTCATCTTTACTCACAACTAGAGCGGGCCTTCGTTTTTTGATTTCTTTACCCTTTAAAGGATCAAAATCTATCCAAATAATATCCCTTTGCTTTGGGTAATCCATCTAGTATTCTTCCCCTTTTAACTTCATTGTATCCCATTCTCTATCTTCTACAGTCACAGAATCTCTAAAGTCTTTCCAATCTGCATCATTTTTAAATATATCTTCTCTTTTAGGTTTTAGAATATACGTATCATCAATTTTAAAAATTGTATACGCATCTCCAACTTCTGGAGAAATCCCTTTAGGGAAAATTGCTCCTACAGAATTGCCTATTTTACGTACTACTGTTTCCATAACTATCATCTCCTATCCGTATGTTAAACTAAGTTAAACACTCCCTTAAGCACTCGTCAAATATTACTTATTTTTACGAACAATACTACGTATTTTTGTTATGTCAAATATTTGATTTTACTTTGGATTTGGATCAGAGTCAATAGATGAGACACTTTTTGTGAGAGATTTTTTATGCAGCTAAAACGGATTGCTCAAATTGACTTGGAGATAAATACGCCAACGCACTATGAATTCATCGATTATTATAAAAACCTTGCACATAGCTAAAAATTGAAACTTTCGTGATAGAAATGAAAAACACGTTGATCCAGTAATTCCTGTTCCTGCATTCTTTTTGTTTGGGTGGGGTTGAGATTTTCCTATAATAGGTTGCTCGTGATATGGCAAGAAGCTGGCACATTTTTATAACACTATGATTGCCTTTTTCGCTTTCTTAACGAATCAATTCAATGAGTTCTATTTATTTCCAGTAGGCCGAGTGCTTTTTTAAGATGGTGATTTCCTCATCTTTTTCTTTGAGCAGTTTTCTGAGTTCTTTTGCTTCATCCAGTGTTAGTCCACTGGCCTAGTTTTGGTGGAACCGTGGACCCATTTCAAAATCGTTGAATAACCGACTTCGTATTCTAAAGATAATTGACGGGCATTTTTACCCTGGTTGTATAAATCTAAAATAGTTTGTTTAAATTCTTTCGTATAACGTGTGGACACGGTTGGACACCTTCCTTTGAGATTAGTTTACCTTCTCTCCAAAACTGTCTAAACTTCTATTCTACATCCAACTGGTTCTTTTTCGAGACATACTTTGAAAGATATTATTGTCCTTTAATTGTTTGTATATAGGCATTCATTTGATAAGCCCAGCCTTGATCAGAGTGGAATGTGCGACGATAAGGGCAATCGTTTGTTGGCTCTTATGTCAAGACTTCGGACAAAAAAAGACGTATACTTTTCAAAATAATTTTCAATCCTACTCTTTCTAGCAAAAATGGTTAGGTAAAGCAGACCAATCTAACTTTAATCATTCATTTTTTGGATAAAAGACAACTCAAATAACCATTTTTAGTTAAATTTTTAAAAACGGTGGGAACTTTTATTTATAAATGCTCAAGTAACCATGTAATACGTTCATTGTTATACCAGTGGATACAGCTATCAATCCCTATAATGACTTCTTCAATCGATTGAAAAGACTGAAAATTTACATATTCTCTCTTTAAAAGCGAATGGAAACTTTCGATTCGGACATTGTCTCCAGGGCATCCCTTACGGGAATAGGAATATTTAAGCTCACAATGATTGAGCGTTTGTTCAAACAAATTACTTGTATATTGGCTCCCCATATCACTCTGAATGATTTCCGTTCCTAATAATTTTAGAATGGTCGGTTGAATCACACTCTCCGCTAGCTCTTTTGTCATGTTGTGCCCTATTTTGTGTGCTTCAACCCGACGGGTTTCAGGGTTAGAGAAACTAGCTAAGTAAACCCGTTTCTTTTTCACGGGAATGTAAGTCATATCTGTTAATAAAACACTGGATTTATCGGTTGATTTTTTTATTAAGTTCGGACGTTGAGCGATTTCGGTATAGGACAAATATCGAATCCTTATTTCGCGATTATAGCTGAACTTTCGCTTTTTCCGAAATCCCTTATCCTTTGAACAATGTATATTTCTCACGAAATACCTACCCCTAGGAAGTTCATAGGACTTACTCTGTTTTGACTACAAAATAATTGTGTGTATTTAGGTTCTACCCGTAGATCGGAGATTCTGTCCACTTTCTAACAAGGAGGAGGTTGCCTTGTATCCCTTGTCTCATGCCATTTTGGCCGGAGTGTATCACTCACTTTTCACCCCTTCACATCACGGCCCAGCAGTAGTTCACTTATGTTAACCATGTCCACTTTTCCTAGCAATGTTACCAGTTGTGAGTGCTGTTCTACCACATTGTCCTGATAGCTATCACACCTAAAAATTACTTTTCACGCATGTACCGGTAGGAATATTACAAGTGAAAGTAATAGCTCCTTATGAGCAATTCTGTAGACGACTTTTCAGGTTGCAAACTCCCTTACGGGACAGTTGCCAAAAGCAAGTATACCATACGCTTTTTCTTTTTATATCTGATTTTACTACGCCAAGGTAGGGTATCCCTTGTTCTACATTCTGTCTTCTTTTTAAACTTTACAACAGAACCTTTAGCTATGTAAAAAGTGTGATACACAAGCGGAGTATGCCTTCCTGAAAAGATTGAAGAAACAATTCGGAGAACCAACCGATAAAGCCCTCTCTATTAGAAGTGCCTTCAAAAAATTACAAAAAGCTGGTCAATAAACTAAGAATAAGCATCGAACAGTGAAGTATCTCAACAACTTGATTGAGCAAGATCATTGTACAAGTAAGCGTCGAAATAAACTCTATCAACATCTTTGGACTGCTTCTGCCACGATTAAAGAGATGGAAGCAATTTGAGGAATATACAAGAAATACTGAAAAGAAGTGACTCTTTTCGGCTTTTCCATCTGTATAGAAATAAAAGTTTTACTGGGTATTCCAAATTAATCGGAGCTTTAGATAAGTCATTCACACTTCTTTTCTTAACTTTGCAACTGAACCCTTCTACTTTGCTCTATAAGCTGAATTTAAAAATCTATTCAAGGCTGCTTAAACAAATCAGCGAACATTGATTGACTCTTTTATTTTTTCAAACTTTGCAACACAATCGTATGACAAATATAAATATCACGGGCAAAAAGAATTTCTTAGACTTCTCGATGGCTAAGATTATAACGAAGAAAGTAGCCAACAACTACGATAATCGCATCTTTTTGAAATTATTTTACTTTAAAGTGATTCATCTTCGCTCCTCCAATCGAATTTTTTTATTTTATCCTAAAATAGGCTTGTTAGAGAATTTTTGTAACAGAAGTAGCCATATCATAATAAGGTTGGTATAAAGATGCACTATAAAAAGTGAAATTTTATATATGGAAACGGTTTAGATAAAAAAGTATACTTTAATCACAGAAAGGAGCAATTTATATGACATTAACAATGCTAGATACTATTACGAGCATCCCTGCTCTAATAAAAGAAAAATTTGAAATGAAGGAGTCTATTAAGAGAACTGCACGATCTATTACTCAAACTAAAGTAAAAGTTATTGCTTCTGGTTCATCCTATAATACAGCTTCTATAGTTAAAAGTTTTGCTGACAAATTCCTTAACATTTCAGTAGATGTTATTTATCCAAATTATTTTACTACTAATTTCACTAAGAACCAATATGAAGAAGACACGCTTTATTTGTTTATCTCACAAAGTGGTAAAACAAAATCAATAATTGATGCAATTAAAATAATTAATAAAATGGGCGGAACTACTTTATCGATTACCGAAAAATTAAATTCTCCAATTGGAAAACTTTCACATATCAATCTTGAAATTGGTAGCAAAAATGAGCCATTTATTTATCGAACATCCGGGGTTTCCTTAACGTTGCTGACTTTATATCTATTTTTTATTTATTTAGCAGAAAATTTAGCCACTATTACACCAAATAAATCACTAAAGTATATAGCAGACTTAGAAAGATATCCGGAAAAGATATCTGATGTTGTTAAATTGGCTTTTGAAGAATACGATAAGTATAAGTCACCATTGAGTAATAGCGAAGCAATTTTCTTCGCTGGAGGCAGTGAACTTTGGGCAGTGGCACAAGAAGCTGATATTAAATTTATGGAAATGATTCCAATAATTTCAAATAGTTTTGAAATTGAGGAAATTATTCATGGTCCTCAAAATTGCTTTACTAGTAAAATAAGCTTTTTCTTTTTAAGTAATAATAAAGCAGATTTTGAAAAAGCTCTTAAAATTGATTCTTTTGTTAGAAAAGAAGTTGGTTCTTTCAGTAAAGTTCTAGCACCATATAATTATGAAAATGTAACGAAAATTGGAGATAAAACTGCTGTTTTTGATTCTTTACTTTATTTAAGTTTTTTTCAAGTGTTAAGTTATCTATTTTCGCAAGATCAAAATCGTGATTTAAGTAAAAGAATTTATCCAAGTATAGATATGTATATTAATAAGACAGTGTAGGTGAATTAAATGAATTATGTTTTAATCAGCCATGGAAGACTTGCAAGTGGATTACTTGCAGCGGTCGAGATAATATTGGGAAAACGTAACAATGTTTATGCTATTGACATGTATCTTGATGATCAAACAATTGAAGAGAAAGTAAATTATATTTTCACTACCACTAATCTAAATGAGAGAAATACCATTATTCTTACTGATATTTTTGGTGGTAGCGTAAATCAAAAAGTTATAAAAATGTTTGACTTAGAGAAAATAAAGGTATTAACTGGAATGAATCTTCCACTAGTCTTAGAACTTTTAATACTATCTGATGATCAGATTACCGATGAAAAGTTGCGAGTTATTGTAACTGAAGCACGTAAACAAGTTGATTACGTAAACGATTTAATATTTGACCAAACGTTTAATGATGATTTTTAGGAGGGAGAAACATGATTCAATTAATCAGAATAGATGATCGCTTATTACATGGGCAAGTGGCTTATAATTGGAAAGCTTATTTAGGTTATGAAGCCATAGTTATTGTTAGTGATTCAGCATCCAGTGATGATATGCGCAAGATGGCGCTAAAAATGGCTAAACCAGAAAATGTTAAACTAGCAATTCGTACAACGGAGAATGCTATTAAGCTTTTAAATAACGAAAAACTGAAAAAATTAAATGTCTTTGTCGTCACAGATACTATTGAAAGTGCAAAGAAATTATTCGATGGGATTTCTGAAAGACCATTATTAAACATTGGCGGGATTCAAAAAGCAGATAATAAAGAACCAATAACATCATATGCTTATGTTACAGAGGAAGATAAAGGAGTACTGAATAATTTAAAACAGTCTGGAATCAAGATTGAATTTCGTTTAGTTCCATCAGATAAACCTAAAACTTATTAGTTCGAAAGGAAGTAATTATAATGATCAATGCTTTACTAGTAGGTCTGGTAGTTTCATTAGTTTGGTTTTTCGAGAAGATGGGAGGTACACCAATGATTAATCGACCAATCATTATATGTACACTCGTAGGTTTAGTTCTTGGAAATCTCAAATCTGGTATTATGATTGGAGCTAGCTTGGAATTAATATTCATGGGTGCTATACAGGTAGGTGCAGCAGTTCCTCCAGATGTTTTAGTAGGTGCAAGTTTAGGTGCAGCCTTTGCTATAATCACAGGAAAAGGATCTGAAGTTGCTTTAACATTAGCATTGCCAATTGCAATTTTAGCACAGTCATTAAAAGTTATTATATTTATTGTTCGCAGTTGGTTTATGAATTTTGCCGTTTCACTTGCTAAAAAGGCAAATATTAAAGGCATGTTTGCTTTAAATATGTTTGGTTTATTCCTTCAGTGCTTAATGTATTTTATCGTAGTCTTTGTTGCAATCTTATTTGGTTCTTCTGTTGTAGAATCATTCGTGAATAATATTCCACAAACAATCATGAATGGTCTACAAGTTTCCGGAAATCTTCTTCCTGCAGTCGGATTTGCCTTATTACTTCAACCGATGATGAGAGGAAAAAATCTACTGTATTTTATTCTAGGATTTATCATGATTTCATATGGAAAGTTACCAATTTTAGCAGTAACAATTTTTGGTATTGTGCTTGCTTTCATTATTGTTTTTGAAGTCGATGGAAAATCTAACAATTCTACTGCTAATGTAAATACAAAAGAACAAGAATTGGAGGAGTTATTTGATGACTAAACAAAAATACACAAAAGATGAAAAGAAATTTTTCAGAGAAATGTTTTGGTATTCATTTGTTTTAGAGAACGCATACAACTATGAACGGCAACAAGCATTAGGGTTTGCTATAGGTATGTGGCCTGCCATTAAACGTTTCTATAAGTCAAAAGATGAGCAAGCAGATGCCCTTACACGTCATATGCAAATTTTTAACACTACACCGCATCTTGTTACAATGATTACTGGTGTAACCGCAGCGTTAGAAAAAGAAGCTAGTGAAAATCCAAAGTTTGATATGGATACAATCAATAATATTAAAGTGAGTTTAATGGGTCCCTTAGCAGGAATTGGCGATTCATTTTTTTGGGGGACAATTCGAATTATCGCAGTAGCAATAGCACTACCATTAGCTAAAGAAGGTAGTTTTTTAGGACCACTTTTATTTATAGTAGCATTTAATATTCCGCATTTATTATTGCGATACTACGGTGGAGTGTTTGGGTATTCAATTGGAACGTCCATTCTAACTAATCTTTCTGAATCAAATCTGTTTGCAAAACTGTCGAAAGCCGCTACAATAGTGGGATTGATGGTAATAGGTGCGATGAGTGCACAGATGGTACAATTAAGTACTAAGGTTTCTTTTAAATTTGGTAGTACAACCTTTAAGTTACAAGATTATATTGATCAAATTTTCCCTCTGTTATTACCACTACTATACACATTATTTATGTTTTGGTTGCTCAAATCAAAGAAAAAAAGCGCTATGTTTCTTCTGGGAGTGACAATAATATTTGGTTTATTTGGTTCTTTATTTGGAATTTTTTAATCTTGTATATTATTGTTATAATGAGTTTGGAATATGAATTCAATCTAAAAAAAGCACAATTCATAAAAATGAATGTAGTGAGACCCGAAAGTTAGACCGAATACCGACTGGAGAAATCTGGTCGGTATTTTTATGCGACGAACCGTTCACGGAATTGAACAGGACTGCACCCTAGTTTTGTCTTTATTCGTTGATCATTATAATAATCAATCCATTCCTCAATTGCTTGTTCTAGTTCTTCGAAACTAGAATAAATAATGCCATGGTAGGTTTCTTGTTTTAGTAAACCAAAGAAATTCTCCATAGGAGAATTATCAAAACAATTTCCTTTTCGAGACATGCTTTGAAAAATCTGGTGACTGGTTAATTGTTTTTTGTACTGCTTCATTTGGTACCTCCAACCTTGATCGGAATGAAAAGTGCGACGATATGGACAATCTTGCGTTTTATTAATGGCTTCTTTTTGTGCCTCAAGAATTGCTTTGACATTCAGCTGTTTAGAAATACGGTAAGACAAGATTTCACCATTAAATAAATCAAGAAAAGGATCCAAATAGAGTTTTTTTATTTGAATATTCCCACTTTGATTACGTTCATAATACTTAAATTCAGAGGTATCTGTTGTTAGCTTTTGATGGGGTACTGAAGTGTAGAAACGACGATGTAGACGTTTTTTTTGCTATATCCAACGCTTCCTTTGTAGGAATTATATTTTCTTGATTTACGAATAAATTTTGTGACTTTTAAGCCAAGTTTACGCATAAGACGACGAATTTTTTCTGGTTTACGTTCAATCGTTCAATCCTTGTTCTTTTAAAGCTAATTGAATACGGTGATAGCCATAGTTTCCTTTGTTTTCGTCAAAAATTTTCTTAATCAGGGATTCTAATTTTTGATTGGGATTTTTTCGCTCAAATCGCTTTTGCCAATACATATAAGTCGCTTTAGGAAATTTGGTTGCTTCCAGTAATACCGTTAATCGGAATTTTTTTTTGAGTTTTTGGATGATTCGGGTGTCTCGTTCTTGAGTCGTTCCGGGATATTCATTCCTAAAGTGCGGAGCTTTTTTATGAAGGCTAGTTCCGCCCGCAATAGTTCATTCTCATGTTCTAATTCTTGTTCACGTGTCCGTATTTTTTTCGCCTGAACGGGTTTCTTTTTCTTTGACATAGAAGGTCTTCCTTTCTGTTTTGGTGAAAGCCTTCTATGCCTGTTTCTAAAAATTTCTGGTTCCAAGCCAGGACTAAGGTATCATTTGGCAGACCATATTTCAATGCGACAGTCAGATAAGAGTCACCACTCGTTAAATAATAGTGTATGACATCCTATTTGAATTTGGAAGAGTAATGTTGGTAATTTACCCTTCGATGAAATACATTAAATCCAAATTTTTCGACTATTTTAACCCATTTACGAACAGTCGAAAGTGAAGCAATATCAAATTGATTCGTTAGTGTTCGATAACCTCCTGCTTCATTTTGATAAGCTTCTACTACTTGTTTTTTGAATACATAATCGTACTTTACCAATTTAAATACGCCCACAAAGTTAGATTTTTTAATCTAACTTTAGGGGCGCACTACAGAAATTAATTTTGTGCTTTTTTAACGTAAAGTTTCCAAAAGAACTTTAGGCGTTGGGGTTTCATGTAATTTTTGTATGGAATCTGGATTATTAATCAGATTGGAAAAAGCATTACATAGTAAATTTAAGTCACTATCCCCATCTTTTTTAGTTTTTATAAGGAATAACAATTTAATTACTGTTTTTTTCCAAAGAATTGGCTTGGTCAAGATAATAACTAAACAGATTCTCTTATCCACTATTTTATAAAGGTCTTGTATATGGACAATCCCATTACCAACCTCTTGATAAGAAAGTTCATAGTATTTTCCCTTTTTTAAATAGTTATTTACTTCTAAATGCCTAATAATCTCTAAGGTCACTTTCTTTTTTGTAGATGCATTTATAATTAAAATACTATTCATTGAAATATATTTTTTAAAAATATTTTCTTTATCATTTAAATTTTCTAAGTAATAGTTTAAGCGTTGTAAAGTGGTTTTATTGAAATTTGAAATAACTTTTTTGTTTGAGTACTTTATTGGTAGTTGTCCGTTTACTAAAAGCACATCAAACTCCATCTCCTTTTCTGGATAGCTTTTAATAAAGCGGTATTCATATTTTTCTTTATTCAAGTTAATAGATAAATAATTATCTAAAAATATCCTTTCTGAACGATTATTTCCAAGATAAATTAGAATCATTTTCTTCTTAGTGATATATTTAGATAGCATTGCTTGAAAATACAAAATAAAAAAACCGTATTCATCAATTGGGATTTTTTCTGGTTAATTTTCTTTCTATAATTTGAATAGCAGTAATCGTTATTTTTGCTGCAAAGAGATAGTCTCTAAAGAATTGAAAGACCAGCGGATTCTGAATGAACAAATCATAGTTAACTCTTTTGACAAGTTGAATTGTGTGCAGTTTGATAGCTTTAAGAACAGAGTATTCTTCAGAAAAATCAATATCAAAATTTATATATATTTCAGCAACTATTTCACGAATAGTATTCTCAATGTCTGTATATTTAGAAGTAGAGTGAATAATTATTTTTTTGCTAGATATATGTCGAAATAGATAATAGATAGAATAATCATGAATATCGTAAGAATTAAACAGATGAGATGTTTTTATGAGAATATCTTTAGCCAACTGAAAATCAGATTCATTTTCTTTATTTTTGAAATAGGGCATACTTTCATCTTCGTTTTTTCTTGTATAAATAATAATCACTTCAATAGCCAAGTCATTTATTGAGTCATCCGAAAAAGAAGTTTGATAATTATCAGCAACTTGGCGAATTATTCTCTCAATATATTTAATTAAAATAGCTTCGCGTCTGTATACAGCTTGATTGTAATTTGAAATATAGCTTAGAAAACTGTGAAAGAAAAAATTACTTATTGCAAGTCTATAGTAATATTCATCTCCGATAATTTTAACTCCGTAATTAGGAGTATGAGTAATTTTAAGTTTATATTCCCATAATAGTGTTCTAACTTTAACCATATCTTTTTTAAACTTGATATACTAATGAATAATTCATCCGCAAGCTGCTCATATAGAATTGGTCGTTTGAGTAATAGCAAACGTTGTATTAAATAAGCAATTCGATCATAATTATTAAGAATTAAATCTTTATTACGCGATAATGCAAAACCTTCATTATTAAAAGGATACTTTTGACTAAGATAATATCCTTTTGCTGGTTTCGAAGTTAATATCTCTTCATTTTTATTAATTATATCTTTTAAATGAGATAAATCTTTTTTTATAGTTCTTTTTGAAACAGACAAATAATTAGCTGCTTCTTCTGAAGTGACAAAATCATTCTGTTGCAAATAATCTAAAAGTAATAATTCTCTATTCGAAAAATGATATTCCATAAATTATTTTCCTCCACTACAATATATTTATAGTTTACCCGTAGTTGTAATAATGATAATAGGGTTATCTATATTAGAATCCCTTAAAAAGTTTAAAATCGATAAACCATCTTTATCAGGTAAATTTAAATCTAATAAAATAGTATTATATGTATTTACATAAGCTTTTTCTTCTCCAACCAAACCAGAAAAAAACAAGTCTACTACAAACTTTTTTCATTCTAAGCCTTTTTGTACAGATAATGCCAATTTTTGATTGTCTTCAATAATTAATATTCTCATCTGTCACGTTCCTTTCCAAATCGCCGACACGGATCAATAGTTATCTCATAAGATACTACACCAAAGAATGACTTGTCTATTCTTAATTTTTTAATGCGAAAATAAAATAACAAAATCCAGCAATTGTTTTTAAAATTCCAAAAACAATTGCTGGATTTTGTTACTTATACCTATTTATCATCATGTAAGATACTAGCAACTTTTGCTGTGATCAAATCAATCGCTACATGATTTTCGCCATCTTCTGGAACGATAACGTCTGCATAATGCTTCGCAGATTAAATAAACTGATGGTATATTGGTTTTAACACAGTCAGAAACTGAAAGGTTTTGACTTTTTATTTTTAATAATGAAAAAGCATATTGTGTGCGCCACAACCTCGTTGTGTCATATTCGAGAAAATCACGCCAAACGAGGTGATTCTTAGTCTCCGTACATTTTTCTAAGGAGTCTTTTCTTTATAACTGCTTTGAATATGATTTAATGTATGGTGTAACAGGTATAAATCATAGTAGAAAAAGAGGGATATTTTTAAAAATTGTCGAGCCGATTCGAGACAAAAAAGATCGTTGCCATGCAAGCAATGTTATCGGTCGGGCAAATGGGCCAAAGAGATGGTCTTATTTTTTCCGTTGGAATTAATCCTGTCTATCGAATTTCTGATTTACGCCGACTAAAATTATCAGATGTTCTCACTATCTCCCCTAGACGAGTGATTGCAAAAGATTGATTAGCGATGAAAGAACAAAAAACCGCGAAGCATATTTTAATTATCCTCTCTAACAACTTGAGAAAACGAATCCTTGACTATACGACAGAAATGTTCCCGACATATCTTTCAGCGCACGGGTTTAACCATTACTTATTTCCGAGCCAAAAAGGTAGTAGCCAATGGATTGGCCTTAAAAATATAGAAAGTCATTCCATGCGTAAAACGTTGCGCTATATTGGTATCACGCAAGAGGATAAAGACACAGCTGTCATGAGTTTGGATCTGTAAGTTTTTAAGACAATTTTAGCAGAAAGAGATAGATAGTCCTTTAAAAAAATCACGAAGAATGATGTGTATGTTGAGATCCGGTAATAATTATTAAAAACTTTCACTAATTTCACTAGTAAGATTTTTATCCCTATAAACGTTCGAATAACTTCATCGAACTATGTGAACAGCTTTAACGGCCATCAAGAACATGGAAACCATTCGATGAATCTACATGAAAAGCCGAAAAGAGGAAAATCTCTTCGGCGGTAAAGGTCAAGATATCATGATAGAGTCCTTGACCTCGTTCTGCTCTACTTAAAGCTGCATTAACGGGTTTACTATCTTTATCTTTAATCTGATTCTTTTGCCAAAGAAACGATAAGGACTAACCCATCGAATTTAAGAGGTGTTCCTTGATCATTCTTTAGACTCCATTTATTTTTAGATAGTACTTCAACATCGACATCTTTATCACCGTTATAAGTATTCTCATAAGGGTCAGTTAATCTCACGTTCCCTTTAACGGCTGGCCCAAGTTTCCCATCGGACCCTGGATTATTTCCTCCTGTAAAATCGTAAGAGGTTGGAATGATAAGCTCTCAATTATCTACTGGAATAGGGGTATCACCAGAATCGTAGGTCACATTATCAATTCCTGTAAAGATATCATTTGAGTTTACCTTCCAAGTTGGAGAAACCGTTTCTTACGTTCCTCCGGGACGTTGTGTCACTAATCGTATTTCTTGATTATCCTGAGTAGTAATTCCTTTAACTTCCCACTTCCCTTGAGCATCCACTTGGGTCTGCCCTTTGGTTTCCCAAGGTACAATGACATTCGTTCTAATTTCCATCCGAAGTTGATCATCCGCTTGTCCCGTTCCACTAAAGGTAGCTTCTCTCTGAGCGGAAATCGTTTGATTGGTTTGCTTAGGCGAAATCAAGCGCGGGATGCTGGGTTCAAGTGGAGAAAAGGGTTGAGTTTTTGCAATGAAGGTGTCATCTTGTGGAAATTGAGCGACAATTCGAAATTGAGCCGTATTGATTAAGTCAATATTTTTCATCAGCCATTTTCCAATATCTGATACAGTCGTTGTCCCATTTTTAACTGGCTTCCATGTTTGTGTTGCCGACACATAGGTTGCATGTATACTAATAAAGTAGACAGATTTTCTGCTATACTATCAATTAAATAGACACTCATTTAGAAAGGATTTTTTATTTTATTATGGTAGACAAACGAAAAATACCTCGTAAATTTGATGAAGAGTTTAGACAATCCATCGTTAAACTCTATTAAAGCGGCAAATCTCAGAATGCTCTTGCTACTGAATATGGGTATTACCGTATCCCCTATTGCTCGTTGGGTAAAGCAATATTCAGAAGTGAAAATTGATGATGGGACGATCCTTACGGCTCGACAAATTCAACAATTACAAAAAAGAAATACTCAACTGGAGGAAGAAAATCTCATCTAAAAAAAGCGATTGCCATATTCACGCCCCGCTCCACGAACGACTAGAGGCTATTCATATCCTTCGTTATGAACATACCGTTGTTACTTTATGCAGAGTTCTTAAAGTCAATCGTTCCACTTACTACAAATATTTTTCAGATAAGGTTGCCCCTAGAACATTAGAAAATCAACAAATCCGAAAAAATATTTTAGAGATTTATACGACCTCTCAGAAACGAGTAGGTCCAGCAAAAATTCAACGAATGCTTTCTCATGACTATGGCTTACACATCAGTATTGGTCGAGTGTATCGACTAATGAAAATGATGAATTTACCTAAAATGACTACCTCTAAACTTGTTTTTAAACGATCAAAAAACCAGGTTTCTTTAGAAAGACCCAATTATTTAAAACAAGCGTTCAATCCATCAGCACCTAATCAAGTTTGGACAAGTGACTTTTCCTATATTCCCATAGGGAATAAATCCTTTGTTTATCTTTGTATCATTCTTGACTTACTTTCCAGAATTGAAAAAATCCTGCAACCGCTATTATAGTGATTCCTCCTACAAGTTTCCAATCCACTTTAAAAGATCCATTTTCAATTTGCTCAACAATATCATTATACACTGGACTAGGTAATGGTGAATCAAAAAATGGTTTATTATAAATTTCAACTTCTAGCTGAAATTTTGAAGACATCTCATAGTCCCCACTTTTAGTTCCCAATAATCCATCTCTTACAGAAACACCGACTGCTATTGCACCATTTTCTACTTTTGGACCTAATTCATTCAATAAAGTTTCTAAATCTTTATTTTCACCTTTCAGGCAAGACGCATATTCTCATATGGAATCAGAAATTTCTTCAAAGTATGGCTTAAGCTCAACCTTCTTATATTTAACAAATACTGATATCCCATATTTTTCTTCTGAAATTTCCCATTCCATATGAGAAGTTAAATATATTGCCATTTTCTTTACACTGCTTCTCTAGTTATGCTTTGCATATAGAACTTTCTTTCTGTTCCATGAATAGTAGCTTTCTTTTTAGGTTTTCAATTTTTATCAAATGCTAATCTCTGTTTCAGAGGTAGTTCCTTTTTTGAAAACTTTCGTTCTTGATAAGGTCAATGTTAATCCCACTGTAATCACGAATGTAATTAGATAGCCTATGAAATAAGATGGCCAATATTCAGGAAATACGGATAAGAAAGAGAAAATACCACCCACACCAACAGAAGTTGCTTTCACTCCTTGGAAAGATAAGAAGGCACTCCCTGCAGCACTTCCGATCATGACCGCGATAAATGGGTAGCGATACCTCAGATTCACACCGTAAATCGCAGGTTCTGTAATACCTAGTAAAGCAGAAATTGTGGAAGTCACAGCGATACCACGCATCTTTTTATCATTCTTTAAGATAAAGAACATAGTCATACAAGCAATAGCCTGTGCCATTGTTACCGTTTCCCCGATAGGCCATAAAGTAACATAACCCAGCGATCCGGCCATTTGGAGATTAACGCCTAAGAATAGATGATGCATCCCAGTTATGACTAATGGAGGGGAAATGAATCCATAAATGGCACCTGCAAGTGTCGGAGCAACATCAAACAATTTTACGATACCATCAGTAATTAGATTCGCACCCGCCATTGTAACAGGACCTATAAAAGCAAAAGTAATAATACCAGTAATCAACAGTGACAAAGGCGAAACTAAAACTAATTGGACAGTATCAGGAATCCATTGTTTCAGCTTTATTTCTAACTTGGATAAAATGAAGGCAGCACATAAAACCGGTATAACTTGTCCTTGATAGCCAACCTGCGCGATCTGAAAACCTAAGATATTCCAGTATTCGGCAGCTCCAGGATTTGCTGCATAATCATATGCGGACAGCAAGGATGGATTAACCATTACTAAACCAAAGACAATCCCTAAAACAGGATTTCCACCGAATTTTTTCGCTGCCGACCACCCGATTAGAGCAGGCAAAAAGGTGAACGACGTATTGGCGATCACATTAATGATTCCAGAGATTCCTGCCCAAGCTGGATAAGCCTCCAAGACAGATTTTGCAAAGAAAATTCCCGGATTAGAAAGCATATTGTTTAGACCCAACAATAAACCAGATGCAACAATTGCAGGCAAGATAGGGATGAAAATATCTGCTAACAAGCGAATCCCCCGTTGTAAAAGGTTATTGTCTTTTGAAGTCAATTCCTTAACTTCTTCTTTAGAGACTTCAGATGCACCTGTTTGGTGCATAAATTCTTTATAAACTTTTTCGACTAATCCTGGACCGATCACGATTTGATATTGGCCGCTTGCAAGAAAACTACCTTTGACAATTTCCAAGCTCTCTAGTTTCTTTACTTCCACTTTTTCCTGATCCTTCAGAACCAGTCTTAATCTAGTGACGCAGTGAGTCGCTGTTTGAATGTTTTCCTTACCACCGACATATTGAATAATTGAAGTAACATCTTCACCCATATTATCCATTTCTATTCCCCCTTGAAAACATTTTGATTAACTTGTAAGAACAAGTTAAATATACAATGAACAAATTCCAATTGCAAGCCTTTTCAAAAAAGAAATAAAAACGTCTTTAAAGTGTTGACTTAATAGTATTTTATTTGTATCATTAAATAACCAACTTGTATGAACGTGAAAACAAAGGAGCTCGGAACTTATGGACATCAAAGATACTCCGTTCAGTTATTTCAAGTCTTATATGTCAATTGTCACGGAAAAAGATAATGACAATATAGAAGATAGCTTGTGGTTGAAGTCTCTACGCGGAAAAGCAAAACATCAAATGAAATCGATCGAAATCATTCCTATTGTTGATGGTAAAAAGTCGTCGTACCGTATTCATGCGGACTACTCAAAAATTGACATCTCAGTAACAAACGGTGGTTCTATAACGATCGCATTTGAATCAGATAAAAGAATCATTATTGAAGGAACAAATTGTGATCTAAAGTTGGATACCCATCCTAAATATAACTTCGAATACAACTATCTACTGAGCAGGAATGAACAAGTTTATTGTATTGTAAACAGCTATAAGAATTACACAAAATATCTTGTTTATCCTATCACTGGACAAATGAACTTAGAACAAACCCTCTCGATTGATTCCGCTGGATCGATGAACGACTCGACCAATGAGTCTTATATCATCATCAAGCAAAACAAGGAAGGAAGATTTACTGTTGTCCTAGAGGATGTTCCAACAAACGGAGCTATTCCAACGGAAGCAAATGTGTCTATTCAACAAGCAATCGACAGTACTAAAGCTTCTTTCAACCGTTTTTGTCAAAACCTTCCTTCAATACCAGAAGAGTTCCAAGAAACACAAAAAGCTGCAGCCTATGTATTATGGTCTTCCACGGTAAAAAGCGAAGGTAATTTGAAACGAACAACAGTATACTCTTCAAATAAGAACTTTCCAGGAGCGTGGAGCTGGGATCATTGTTTCATTGCTCTCGGGTTAGCCCAGATTAATAAGGAACTTGCTTTAGATCAGATGTTTACAATATTAGATCATCAAGATGATTTAGGTCAGTTACCCGGCTCTGTAAGTGATTCTAGTATCCGCTGGAATTTCTCAAAACCGCCTGTCCACGGCTTCTTTTTTCAGAAACTTCGCCCACATCTCTTCTTTACAGAAGAGCAAACTAAGGAAATCTATACAAAACTGGAAAAGCAGGTCATGTTCTACTTAGGATACAAAGATTCTAATCAAGATGGCATCTGTGAGTATCATCATGGAAATGATTCCGGTCAAGACAATAGTACCGTCTTTCGTAAACCAGTGATTATCGATTCACCTGATTTAACAGCCTTTTTGATCAAAGAAATGGAGTTTCTTTCAGAAATTTCTCGCGATTTGCATAATGATGAACATGCTGTTTATTGGGAAAATCAAGCTTTCGAGCTGCAAGAACGTTTCAATAACTATTTTTTAGTAAATGATTTGCCTACAGCAAAAGAAACTTTAACTGGAGGAGAAATTCACTCTCATAGTTTGCTACCCATGGTATCAATTATTCTAGGAAATAGATTACCCGATAAAACCATTCAACTTTTACTAAAAAGATTATCCAGTCCTGACTATCTGACCGAATGGGGCGTTGCAACAGAGTCATTAAATAGCTCAGAATATCAAGAAGATGCCTATTGGCGTGGTGCTATATGGGGTCCCACTACCCTTTTAATAGTTGAAGGGCTGGAAGATATCGGCGAGACGTTACTTGCAAAAGAAATCGCTAAAAAATATTGCCGCTTAGCTAAAATGAGTGGTTTTCCAGAGAATTTTAATGCTAAAACAGGAGCACCGCTTAGAGACAAGTCTTTCTCTTGGACTGCTGCTGTATTCTTACATTTATCTACTAAAATTTTTTGATTAAAAGAGAAACAGACTTCAGTATGGAAGTGAGCCGACCCCCAAAAGTTAGACATAGAAATCTAACTTTTGGAGGTTTTTTTGTATGGCAAAATACAGTTTTGAATTTAAACTTAAACTTGTTCATGACTACTTATCTGGTCAAGGAGGTCTAAGATTTCTCGCAAAGAAGTATGGGGTTAAAAATAATTCTCAAATAAGCAAATGGATTAATGCCTATAAAGAACTTGGTGAAGATAGACTACTTCGCAGTCGAAAAAGTAAGAATTACTCTGTTCAATTTAAGCTAGATGCGATAGAGTTGTCCTATCAAGAAGTAGCTAATCTTCTAAAAATGAACAATCCATCATTGATTGGAAAGTGGCTTAGAACGTATCAGAAGTTTGGTATAGAGGGACTCTCTAAACAGAAAGGACGTCCACCTACCATGTCTAAAAAGAAACGAAATGAACTCCAAGCATTACCAAGTAAACTATCTTAAGTAGAGAAACTAGAAAAAGAAAATAGAATGTTAAAAATTGAGAATGCTTATTTAAAAGAATCGAGGAGACTGCGTTTAGAGGACGAACAAAAAATGAACGAATCGCACGAATCATTCACAGTCTCCGAAGACACTTTCGATTAAAAGATATCAACATTATGACTATAGAAGGATGACTCAAGAATTGAAACGACGTGGATATCAAGTAAATAAAAAGAAAGTGCAGCGATTAATGCAAAAGCTACAGTTACAAGTTAAAGCATTTACTAGGAAATCTAGAAAATATAATTCCTATAAAGGAACCGTTGGTAAAATCGCTAAAAATTTGATTCGTCGCCGATTCAAAACCTCTGTTCCTCATCAAAAAATCACGACGGATACAAATGAAATTAAGTGCTTTGAAGCAGATAACGTAGACATCTTTCGTCAGAAAAAACTATATTTAGATCCATTTATGGATATGGTATAATAGTGAAATTCTAAGATACAGCCTTTCTACTCAACCAAACGGTAAAACGATTATGACTGGTTTAAAAGAAGCAATTTCTCAAACAAATGATTGTCCCTATCGGCGCACCTTTCACTCTGATCAAGGCTGAGTTTATCAAATGAATGGCTATATATAAACATTAAAGGACAACAATATCTTTCAAAGTATGTCTCGAAAAGGAACCTGTTTAGATAATTCTCCTATGGAGAATTTCTTCAGTATCCTAAAACAAGAAGTGTACTATGGAAAAATCTATCAAAGTCAAAATGAATTAAGAGAAGCAATTGAGAACTACATTTATTATTACAATCATCACCGAATTAAGGAAAAACTTAACTGGAAAAGCCCAGTAGAATTTCGACAATTCAATCAAAAAACTGCATAAAAAATAGAGTGGAAAAATCCACTCTATAAAAAGTCTAACTTTTTGGGGTCACTACAAAGTCTGTTTCTCTTTATTAATCCGAATAGACAAAATAAGCAGGATTATGACGGGATTCTGTAAACTCAAACATAATTCCTTCCCCGTTGTAAGTTCGATTCACTACAACCACAACACAATCGTACTCCTCTAACTCAAGCAAATCCGAATCCAACTTCGTAGCCTTTTCAACAAATATCGTTCGCTTTGTGACGCCAATTGTTTGTTTCAGCTCTTCTTTGAGATAATTATAAATTGATGCCTCGGAAATCCTTTTCGTCAATCCCACCGCTATATCCTGTCTAAAATAGCTACGATGTAGAATCACTGGTTTTTCGTCCATATAGCGAACACGTTCTACATAATAAATAGGTGTATTTATAGGAAATGTCGTCAATTTACTTATTTCTTCATTGATATATAATTCAGAAAAGACATTCACAAATTTTTTCAAAGCTACTTCATCCTCTTCAAGTGCTTCGTCAAATTGCCCAATGCCATGATAAATAAAGTTCGGATGTTCAACTTCAGGGGGAAAAATGACTCGTACACCTTTTCCATGAATCGGTTGGATAACCCCCTCTGTAGCAAGAATCGATAATGCATTACGCAATGTATTTCTTGAACAATGGTACGTTTTAGTCAATTCATTTTCAGAAGGAAGAAACTCATTTTGTGGATATTTACCACTCTGGATATTTTCTTTGATGTCTTGATAAATCAATTTGTATTTTGGAATCATTTTTTTACTCCAATCTTTAGTTGTTCATACATGTTCATTTTAATACTGAACATGTACAAATACAATTCCAATTTTAAAATTTATTTAAAAAGGAAAAAATAATAAAGAAAAATTGTCTAAAAAAGGAGGAATTTAGCGCCATTTAAATCTAAAAGCGACATCCAAGTATAGCACGAAAAATCAAATAGGTCAAAAACTTTAAAAGTTTTTGACCTATTTGATTGAGATAATATGTCTAAAAATTTATTAACTTAATCTGAATTTACTTTATTTTTTATTCAAATGAGTTATAGGATATGGTTTACCAAAACTATCTACTTCACCTTCTGATTCAATTTCAAAATCATAAGTTAAATAAAAATTTTTCGCATAATCATTTTGTGTATTGACATCGATTCTTTTAATGCTTTCATTTTCTGCTAAATCAAGCAGTATTTTACTACCATACCCCTTACCTATGAATTCAGGATAAAGAAATAACTTAACTAATTCATCATTATTTATACCACTCAATCCAATTACTTTATTGTCATCTTCCCATAAATATAGACTAATATAATCTAAATTTTCTAGAATAATTTTTTATAAAATCAAAATCATCTTTAGACAAAAGTGGATATTTTTAAGTGGGACTCTCTTGCACTCATTGGAGTCATTTCAATGCAATACTCAACACTCCAAATATTTACTTAAAGGCGCCTATAAAAACTTAATTTTGTTACAATATCTAAGTTTTATTTAAGATATAGATACTGTTAAACCAAGGTTTTGATTTTAGAAATTCTTGGCACTTTGACTATTTCAAGAGTTTTTATAGGTGTCTTTAATTACAGGGACCACATTTTTCAATTTATTCAGCCATACTTATTTTTTTAAAATGTAATGCTGCGCCGATTAAGTTAGCATCATTATTAAATCTGCAGCATTTGATTGCGGGCATTATTGCTTCTATGCCTTCCTTTTTAAGGGAGTTAAACAGACGTGTGGAAAGCTCCGCCGCCAAATCGGGACGCCTAGAGATTCCGCCACCCAAGACGATTAATTCTGGATCAAATATCACTTGGATATTATAGAGATTATTGGCCATGATTTGATACATCTCGTCCAGCAATTTTGTAGCGATCAGATCACCATTTTCTTTTAATGCGAACAGTTCTTTTCCTTCAACCTGCGTTCTGGTTTGCTCCGAATAGAAGTTTGCGGCTTTGACTAAGGTGCCGTTCAAGCTAAAGGTTTCGGTGTTCTGACTCTTCAGCAGACCAACTTCTCCACCGAAAAGATGGCTTCCTTTATACAATTCTCGTTTAACAAAAAGTGCTCCGCCTACTCCTGTTCCTAAGACAACAAAAGCGACGTTTTGCGCATCTTTTCCGACGCCCAGTCTAACTTCTGCGATGCCTGCACAATTGGCGTCATTCTCGATCGTTACTGGTAGATTGAAGTAGTGTTCAAGCTCATCGAAAATTGGGCGTTGATGAATGTACTCGACCGCGCTGATACCCAAAATTTGTTTTTTAACTTGGTCTACCGCACCCGGCGAGCTGATTGCGATACCTTCGATAGACCGATTGTAGGCGCCGATCACCTGCTTAAACTTTTCGAGTAATTTTTCAAATGTATCAGGTGTTGGGAAAGCGGAAACCTCACTTAGTGATTGCTTTTCCCAAACGCCATGTTTTACTGAAGTTCCTCCAATATCAAATACCGCTAAACTCATCTATCATCACCTAAAATCCATTATTTTGACTAACTGTTTTAAACCATTTACCGCTCTTTTTCACTGATCGCTCCAATGTTTCCAAGTCCAATCTGTAGAAGCCATAGCGATTGCGGTAGCCGTTCAGCCAAGACCAGCAATCGATAAATGTCCAGGCATGATAGCCAAAACAATTGCTTCCTTCAAGAATTCCTTGATGCAAACAGCTTAGATGTTCTTCCATAAAAGCAATTCGATAATCGTCTTCTATTTCTCCTAAAGCATTCATAAAGCGCTCCTCATCAGCAACGCCCATGCCGTTTTCACTCACAAACCAAGGAATATTGTGATAATCGTCCTTCATCATGATTGAGACATCGTAAAGCGCTTCGGGATAGATTTCCCATCCACGATAAGGATTGATTTTCTTGTTCGGCCAATCATAGGCCGTATAAAAATCAACAGGCATTTGTGCTGGGCGATTCGCTGATTGCGGTGCCTGAACCCGTCTAGGCTGATAGTAATTTAGTCCAATAAAATCCACTAAATTTTCTGCGATCAGATCTTTGTCTCCAGCGTTTACTTCTGGCAGCAAATCATTTTCCGCTAAAAGTGTTTTCAGGTCTTCGGGAATCGAACCTAAAACCGCTGGGTTTAAAAAGCTCCGTGTATTCAATAAATCTGACCGATACGAAGCCAATAAATCGGCTTTTGCCTCACTTTTAGGATACGTAGGTGAAATATTTAAGATAATTCCGATTTCTCCCGTTTCCGATACTGCTCTAAAGGCTTTTACCGCCGCTTTATGAGCAAGCAAGGTATGATATCCCACCTGAACCGCGCGTTGAAGATCAACGACCGCGGGATAATGATACTGATAGAGATAACCGCATTCGACATGCACCATCGGTTCGTTGAAGGTCGTCCATTTTTTGACTAAATCGCTAAATAATTCAAAGCACGTTTTAGCGTAGAAAGCAAACGCTTCAATAGAGTTTCGACTTTCCCATCCACCTTGATCCATCAGCCACATTGGCATATCAAAGTGAAAAAGATTAATGATTGGCTCCACTCCATGAGCACTCATAGCAGAGAAATAATCGCGATAAAAGTCAACTGCTACGGGGTTTATCGTCTTTCCATCCGGTAGTAATCGCGCCCAAGATATAGAGGTTCTAAGTGAATTCAGACCAATATCTTCCATCCGTTGACAATCAGTTAAATAGTGATCATACATGCCAGACTTGATTGCGGGTCCTTGATTTTGATTGAACTTCTCAGGGGATTTCTGGAACCAATGATCCCATGTTGTTGCTGACTTTCCAAAAGTTAAACTTTGACCTTCGGTTTGAGGTGCGGACATAGCTGCTCCCCACAGAAAATTTTTAGGGAAATACTTCATAATGACTCCTTTTTATCTGTGTAATATTTTTTCAGATGCCATCCATTGTGGCACGGAATCTGAATATAGATGAATATACCGTTCATATACCATATCCAACTGGATCAGGATTGGAATTTGCGGAGAAACATTTCCTAGCGCTTCTTCTCTGGTAAAGCTCGCAGCAATCAAAACCACGTCTGCATGAGAAACTAACTGCGAGTAACGATTCGACGTAATCAACAAAACCGAAACGTTTCGTTCCTTTGCGATTTTAATTGCTGCCATTAATTCTTCATCATCTCCGCGCAAACTAGAAACGACGATCAACTCATCTTCATTGGCAAAATGGGCCGACATCAGAATGGAGTTTTCATCTGTAATAACGCGAACATATTTGCCGACTCGCGAAAACTTGAACTGGAAGTCTGCTCCGGCATAGGAATTGAACCCTTTTCCCCAAAAATGAATGATTTTATGCTGGTGCAGCAGATCGCAAAAGGCATCCACTACCTCTTGCGAATAGTTGCTGTCACTTCTTGTCGCCAGCGAATGGTACGCCGCGGTTATTTTTGATGACACGGATAAGGTTGATTCCTCGATATCTAAAGAAAGCTTATAGAGGAAAATCAGTTCCTTGTAATTATTTAGTTCGATTTTTTTACAAAATCTGGTAATCGATGATTTCGAAACAGCTAAATGCTTTGATAACCTATCAATCGTCATAGGCGCTTGCTTACTCAATAGATAATCTGCTATCACCTGCTCAACAGATGTAAAGTTCAAACGACAGGACTCAATTAGAATAAAAAGATCTTCTTGCATATGATTTCTCCTCAATCGACAATATGGATCGTCTTTATTTCTCCCGGTTTAAAAGTTCCTAGAGGAATAATAACATTTTTTTTCATTGAAGAAATAGCGTTTCCTTTCAGATCGACAAAAGTATAGTTCATTTCGTGTAACCCTCGCAGTGTTCCGCCTTCAACTTCTCGGCCAAAATCAGGATTGTAGACTCGAACGTCAAAACCAGGCCCATTCGCCGTTTTTACTAAGGAACTAAAAACAAGGGTGCTGCTGTCAAATTCGATTCCTGTTGTTGCGGTCACTTTATTTTTCAGCGGATTTGAGACAAAATATTTAAGCGTCGTTGTAAAACGATTCAGCTCCTGAATCTGATAAAATGGACTGCTGATTGCATAGTCCAAGTAATCCTTCGCAAGCTGTGCTGGTTGATAATCGTTATCCAACTGAAGTGCGAATTTAAAGGTCATTTTTTTATGCAATTGACTATCTGGTGTTGGAATATATTTGAACTCATTTCCTGAAGCTACACCCGGACGTCTAATCAGATCGGGCCGACCTAGATAGCCCACGGAACGGAACAACGTTAACGCCATCGTTTGAAAATTCTCTCCAACAAATTGATATTCCTTCATTCCTTTACTGAAAACTGTCCAGCTAGAGTTCTCAGCATGACTATTCACATATGTTAGCATGGGGAAAATCGCTGTGGGTTCTTCTCGCCATCCTAATTCTTTCCAGTCATTAATATGGCGATCTTCCACAGCTCGCTTAATCGTGCCAAAAGGCGTATCGGTAAAGGAAAAATTATTCGTATGTGGCGTATTGATCAACACTCTCATTCGGTGGTCGTCCGCCTGATTTTCAAGTACCAAATGGCATTGAATCTGCCGACTATTCTTCATTAGTTCAATCGTCAACTGATAAGGAATTGCCTGTGTTCTTTTTTTTGCTTCTCGCTCCTGTAAATCTTTAGCGACCTGCCATTCTCCGACAAAAGTTAACTTCGACAGTAATGGGTTTTGGCTTGCTTCACAACTGGATCCTTTTAAATCCAAGCGATAAAGATGATCCGAGTAAGGAGGAGAATAGTCATAGGTATCGCCTTCATCGCCGCTATCTTCGAAGGATAAAAAGTTCTTAAAGTTTTTTCCGGCTTTTCGGTCCACTAAAGACAATTCACCCGCCTGAAAAATAAGCCGATAATAGTCGTTTTCGATTGAATCAATTGCAATTTTTTGTGCGGCTTCTTCCATTCGGGGAAAATATTTCACTACTTGATAAGTGAGAAAACTCAAGGCAGGAATCTCAGTTTCCAGCAGTAATTCGTGCACGTAATAGAAGCTCGCAGGATTTTCATCCTGTTTCTCTCGCCGAATCGAACCGCAGAACTCTTTTCTCGTCTTCACTAATTCAAAAGGAACCGCGCATCCATTCATTTCAAGCGATATGCCCGCAAAAGGAGTAGATACTTCACACTTTATTACTTTTTTGTTTTTCCATGGCAAGGTATTGAAAACAACCAGTTCACCTTCTGCCAGATCCATTCGTGACTCGGCGATTTTTCTCGTCAGATAATCTATTAACGCGTAAGATAGCTGATCCGCCTCAACAAAACGCTCCATAATAATCTGATTGGTTTTATCACTATTGCAACCACCAGCGGAATCATGCGCCTGATTTTTATTCAACAGCTTCCAAATTCGATCAAGAAGCCCTTTTTTATAAGGAATCCCGCACTTTTCTGCCATCGCCATTAAAGGCTCCGCTTGATAGATCATTCTCCGTTCGACTTTGTCGTTCAAATACTTATGATCGTAGCGGGAAGAGTATATCGATCTATGAATTTTAGACACCGAGCTTGAAATAAACTCTCCACCCACCGTTGGGAGCTCCTGACCTTTGATTGCTTCAAAAAAAACCTCATAATTGCTTTCAACGAGTTCGACATCTTTTAATTCTTGATTGTATTGTTCCATCCGTTCACGTAAATTAAAATCGATATACCGCTGATCGCCGCCTACGGGTAAAACTAACTCGGTGCCAGTTGCTCCTTCGGAAATCGTATCGATCAAGGATTCTGCATCATCCGAGTAAATTAGACCGACTCCTATAAAATAGCCATTTTTTATATTCGATGTTAACACACTGGAACCATCCTCTGCTCTCCAATAAAATTCACGCTTGATCGTAACTTCATTCGGAACGCCTCGCCAGAAAACAGCTTGCTGAATGCCGAATCCGTTATAGATTTTCGGCATGTCCTTGCTTTGACCAAAAGAATCGGGCAAATAACCGATGTTCATATATCCGCCCAATGACTCCGCCAGCTCCATTCCTATATTCAAGTTTCGAACGATCGACTCGCCTCGCACGATCAGCTCATCGGTTTGCGTATACCACGGACCAATGGCCAACTTTCCGCTTTTTACTAGCTGCGACAAACGCCCTTTTTGCTCTGGAAAACTCGTTAAATAACCATCCAAAATACTCATCTGTCCGTCTAACAAATAGTAGTCGATCTGCTCTTCTTCTAATGCCTGCATCACCTCATCTAAATGGTAAGCCAGCTGAACAAAGGATTCATTGGTGGTGAAATACCATTCAAAATCCCAATGCGTGTGATGTATTACATGAACTCTTTTTTTCATAAATGTCATCCTACTCGTAAATTATTGTTTCCTATTTATTTAAAATCGATTTGATCAATGATATCAGCCAACGCATCCGGATCGTTCTGTTGCAAGACATCGTCCCTAAAGTCCTTGGCGATCAGCTTTCTTGCGATCAAGCTTAGCAGTTTTAAGTGTTCGGTCGCTCCCTCTTCCGGTATCGTCAAACCGAAGGCAACTTTTACCGGCTTATTATCAAGTGCGTTCCAAGGAATTGCATGAGCAAATTTGACTAAAAATAACCCCGGCTTCTTATTGGTACTGCTTTTGCAATGAGGGATTGCGATATGATCTTTAAAGCCGGTTGTCGCTTCGTTTTCACGATTTTTTAACCCTCTAAAATATGTTTGTTCATCCGTTACAAATCCTAATTCATACGCAAATTTAGCGATACTTTTGAAGGCTTCCTCCTGTGTGGTTGATGTTTCATCAAAGAAAATATGTTCACGATTAAATACCTCTGTATTCATTTTTTCTACCGTCCTATTCGTTTACTATTTACATCATTTCATCTTGTTCAATTGCAATATCTTCGACAACATCATTTCGTGTAAATCCAATTAGCAGAGCTGTTATTAAAATACCAGTACTTACGCACAATATCCATGTAATAAAAGGAATTGGTTGCTCAATATACCCAATAAAGGTTCCTAACGGTGATCCGATCCCCCCGTAAAACTTGCACCCTGTTGCAGCTACTAATCCGCCGGCAACTGCTGAACCTACCACATTAGAGAAAATCATTCTGATTGGATCAGCCGCTACGAAAGGAATCGCGCCTTCTGTGACACCTACTATACCCATTCCAAAGGCAGCACTAGCCGCGATCTTCTCATTTTTAGAGAATTTCTTTTTAAATAGGATCGTTGCTAACCAAACACCTAGTGGTGCAACAGAAATTGCTGCTTGTGTAGCTGTTCCTGGAACGAAATTAGCACCGTTGATTCCATATTTAGTCATAGTATCTGTAAAAATCGCGGTTCCAAATATTAGCGCTGTTTTGTTTATCGGTCCACCTAGGTCAAAGCCTATCATCGCTCCGCAGATCGCTCCAATTAAAACCGGTGCTCCGGCATAGTTATTGTTCAAGTTCGTTAGTCCTTGATACATCGCATCCATTCCGATTGCTATTGGATCTCCAATAATATAAAGAACGATCAATGTAATGATTGCTGTTGCAATGAACGGAATGATCATGATTGGCACGATTGGAACTAATAATCTGGGCCATTTTATTTTTTTCAGCCCCTTAACTAGATAACCAACAATAAATGCTACGATGATCGCGCCAATAAAACCACCACCAGCTTTTGTATTTAAAAACTCAGGGTCATTCACAAGGTATGCTCCAATCATTGCGGGTGCAATGGCTGGCTTGTCAGCAATAGAATTCGCTACAAAACCTGCAAATAATGGAATCATCAGTTTGAACCCAGTTTGCCCGACATAGAATAGTTTAGACATTAAAAAACCCATATGCGTTTTGTTATCAAAACCCCACTTAACGATTCTACCCAAATCATCTCTTTGGAAAGCGTATAAATTGGCAATCGTTAAAAGCAGACCTGCGGCAATAACCATAGGAACCATATAAGAAATCCCACTCATAATGTGCGTGAAGAAGTTTATCTTCTCTTTATTGCTACCGATTTGAATCTTTCCTACCTTTGAACCCTTTTTTCCGAAAACTTGTGCTCTTTCAAAAGCCTCTTCAATCAACGTTTCTGAGTCTTCAATCGCCGGAATGGATTTTGTAACATAAAGCGGCTTTCCCGTGAAACGTATCGGGTCGATTTTGATATCAGATGCAACAATCACTAAATCAGCCTGTTCAATATCTTCAGCCGTCAGAACGTTTTCCGCTCCAATCGCGCCATTCGTCTCGACCTTAATCCCATAGCCCATGCTTCTAGCAGCCTGTTCAAGTGATTCCGCTGCCATGTACGTATGCGCAATACCCGCCGCACAAGCTGTGACAGCAACAATGTTTCTCTCCATTTTCTTGTACCCCCAGTTATTTATTTTCTATTATGAATATTAACTTAATAGCATCTATAAATAAAGCGTTTTCGATATTTGGGTACTAGTACCATCTTTTAATATAGTATTGAAATTTATTTCAGAATCATATTTGTGTTGTAAGCTTTGCTTCTACATAGATTTTACTTGAATTGCTAGTTAATTTTAAAAACGAAAAATAAAATAGCTTTGCGATAGAATAAGCTCACAACCACCAAGAAATGAGTGAACATTCTATGCAAAGCCAATTACAGAATATCCAACTTCACCAGAAGCTCAATCAACTTATCATACAATTCTAGAAAAGGTGGAAGAGTTGTACCTGAAGTTTGTCCCCGATACGATTCGTCTTCGGCGAAATATTGACCAACAAAAACAGCCTGATACCGTGATTGTTACCACAATGATCTGGGGGATGATGATGGACTTTCCAACCCAAATAAGTATGTATCAAGGCATTTGTGCTTTTTTGTATCCTGATAGTTTCCCCAGTCATTCTCACTACAATAGCTATAAATACAGATTAACCATAATTTGCTGCTAAAATATTATTCTTATTCCACTTTTTTCAAACATATTATTCTTTGTTGCAATAGAATTTAAGATTTTCCAAAATACATATAGAAAAGAATTATCAATTTGGATCCTCTATTTGCTATCTTAGCAATTTTATTATTCTAACCCTTCTTAAAAGTTATAAAAATTCTATTCTTTTAACTCTTTTATCCACTCATACTTTTTACTTACATACACGTGTGAAACCTTTTTGATTAAAGAGTAATAAATTGCCTATCTTAACATTATATATAAGGGGCTTCAGCTATCAGAAAAATACATCCATATAAAAATTCTCCTATCGTATATAAAATAGAAGAATAAAATTTATTCTTCAGTTCGGATATAACTGAAAATATATGATTTTTAGAAAAATTTTTTAAAACAAAAAGTAGAATATTCAAGAAGCCGAAAAGAAAAAATATCTTTTCGGCTTCTTGAATATTATCAATACAGATATTAATTAATAATTTTTTATTAACTCGTTTTTTAATATCACAAAACTAAGCAATGATCCTAATACTCCCATAACTCCTAAAAACAACAATTCCATTGTTTTAGGTAATGAATTAGAATAGCTCATAGACGTTTTTTTATCTTCAACGTAAGGCAAAGCTTTTGTTTGTATGTGAACCTTGAACCTTATTGTAGCATAATTCGATTCAAACACAAACATTGATATAACAGCATTTACAAACAAAAGAAGGTGCGTTCCCTTTGATTTACCTAGTTTTACAATTTTTTGTGGTAAGTTTGTGGCAAAATCATCAGTTACTATCAATATACATTAGATAGTTTTAGCTTCCTGGTATATGACAATAAAAACCCCATTGTTGTGTAACCGCTTTCTTGATATAATTTTGTTGTAGTATTCTATGATAAAACACATACAAGGAGGAACGAATGAAAAAAATACTTTTGTTATTAGTAGGTGTCATTTTTCTATTCACTATCTGTTTAGGACTTCATACTAACGTTTGTGCAACTGATACAGATGATATGATAGTAAAACATGCACTGATAGGAAGAGAATTAAACGAATTTGAACAAAACGAACAAGCACAGCAAAGTCTTAGATCATTTACTACCGATGAAGCAACATTACAAATGGACTATCAGTCTCTTAAAAATTCTGGCGTTTTAGGTGAAGATATATCTTTCGAAATGTATATTGATTTAGCAACAACAGCGCCTCCAACAGATCCAGTTTCACCAGAGTTCAGAAATCGAGCGGTTAGAGGTGTTTCTGATTTAAAACCTGGAGACTTTTTTAATTACAAATGCAACATCATTTGATGGATATACAGGTCACGCGGGTATATATACAGGTAATGGGTTTATTATGAGCATTCAAAAACCAGGTACTCACCCTGCACAAATGCATGTTATGCAATGGATGTATAACTACAACAAACCAGGAAAATGGACAAAAGTTTATCGTCCAGCCTCACGTTATAAAGAACCTAGCGCTGGAGAATGGGCAATTAATCATTACAATGGAACAAATTATGGTTATGGAATTACTACAAATATTTTTGGATTAAACCCCACATACTGTTCAAAAATAGTTTGGCAATCCTATTGGTATGCTTCAGGAGCGGTTCAAGTTGGAGGAATGTATCAACCAGTTATTGCAAAACCTTATGATATGCCAAATTATTTTGATACACCGCCTACACACACTCAGACATGGAAAGGATAATTCAATAGAATAACAGTATAATGAATATGTATAAACTATTAATATTTTTTTGGATAACTATTTTGTTTATTTTGGAATATTTCATATCTCGTGTGATGACTGGTGTTAGTAGGTATGATTTTAATGGCAACGGCACGATTGTTTATATTGTTTTGGTTATTTGCTATTTAATTATTACCACTTTATTAGGAATATTTGTTTCTAAAAATTGGTTTTATTTCCTAGTCGCATTCGTTTTATTGACTGTTGCTTTACCGTTTATTACGATATTTATGTTAAACCATTTCAATTTAAAATAGCATTAAAGACAGTAAACTATATCGGTTACTGTCTTTTTTGTAAAGATAAAAAATCGCCTCAATAAAGAGCGGTTCATGAAAAATTATGTCTTAGACAAGTTCATTGTACTGCTGCTTTTCCTTTTAGGAAAGAACTTTTTTAACTTGACCTACTAATTTCATTGGGGGAGAATATCATGAACAAGGTAAAAAACGCAAGGAAGCTATACATAATATTTTTTCAAGTACTAAACCTACCCATAAAAGAGTTGCATTGTGGATAGTACTTTTAATTATTATTGTAGATATTGTCGTGTGATATTTTATTCATAACTATTAATCTCATCCGTAAATATCTATGTCTCACACATCACAGTGGAAGACTTTTTTAATATCCAATTCCACACATGTTACTAGAATTTCCATCATTTGCCCCAACTGGAATATAAGTACGATTTCCACTTGTATCAAAGTTAGCTATTATATTACAAACAATTAGAATATGTACTTCCCCTCATTTAAGAGGGGGTGATTTAATAGTTCAACGTTTGCCCTGGATAAATCAAGTTAGGATTTACTAATCCGTTCCGTTGTGCCAAGTTTATCCGCGATACTTGATAAGTTATCACCAAACTAATACTTTTAGATTTTTATTTTTTGGCAATCGTTAACTTATCTTAACTTTTCTAAATTAACATTTATATCAATTCTAGTTTCTTCATTTTCACTCTTTTTTTCTGATAAGTATTATCAAAGTATGGTCGTTTTATTTTTGTGCCCACCGCCTCTGGTGGGTTTTTGTTTTATTCTATTTTATAGTTGTGGTATAGTTTTTTCGAAAAGGAAGTGGTTCAGTCAATGTTTATTTCGCGTTTATTACTTCTAATTTTAGCTGTACTAATTTTCTTTATTGCTGTTTTTGTAGCAATCATTTTTATTCATGATAACTTTAATAAATGAAAAAGGCCTTAGTGTTGAAATTCATCCAAATCATTAGATTTTTGTCTAATTTTTGTGGTGCAGTTCAGCGTTGGCTAGGGTCTTTTAGTGTGTATAAGGTGCAAATCTTTATTCAAAAAATAGAAAAATATACTTACTGGAATTAATGATAGTCCTACTATAATAAAATTATCCATCGTTAACACCTCACCTATTTATTTCTTCACCCTCATACTATACCTAATGATAATTATTATCAATTAATTGAATTCTTATAAAAAATCAAATCACCATTGACAAAATGCTTATAAGAAAATCTTTGATTAACGCATAAAAACATACCTCACTCTCATCTGGGAGCGAGGCTTTCATCAGGAAATATTTTAGTTTCTTATTATCCATTTTGTAACTCCAAGTCTTTTTACCTTACAATCATTACCGTACAAGGCGCATGATTCACCACATACGTTGCTGTTGATCCCATTATAACATTACCCACACTTCCCTTACCAGTTGCTCCCATAATAATTAAATCTATATTCTTTTCTTTGGAATAACTTACAATTACTTGTTTAGGCTTGCTAATGATAAATTTGGATTTGACATCGTCATAACCCCTCACCTTAACTTTTTTTTCTACAATTGCAAGTTCCAGTTCAATTTTTGATTTTTCTCTCTCTAAAATTTCATGATAAAATTCTGTGCTAACATTTAAATCACCGCTATTCAATACTGCTAATAAATATATCGTTGATTCATACTTTTTTGCGATATTTATTGCCTGTTCAAGTGCTTTCTCCGATTGTTCTGACCCATCTATAGCTATTAAAATATTTTTGTATTCTGACATTGTAACCGCCTCCTTAATTCCATTATAAGTAATTACAGAAAATTTAGGAAATGATAAGGCAAAAGGCCTTATCATTTAGTGGGCTATAGTCTTTTAGTGTGAAAAAAAATAAAATATTGCTACAATGACACACATAGCTATTGTAATAAATAAAAATATACATCCGCAACCATCATCCAATCGTTCTCTTGGTCCTGTTCCTCCAAGAATAAGCCATAATAAGTTTCTCATTATATCTCCCCTCCAAAAGTCTTTACTATATATTTTTCTAACAATTTTTAAACTTATGGACTATACAAGACTCGAACCTGTGACCGAACAGTTATGAGTCGTTTGCTCTAACCAACTGAGCTAATGGTCCTGAATACAAAACCACCCACAACCTGGCATCAGGATTGTGAGCGGTTATGCTTGGAATTAAGTTTAATGATAAACTCGATGGATGTGACTAAACTATACCACAGCACATATTCTATGTAAAACAAAACCGCCTAATCAGGGTAAGGCGATTTTGATAATAAAAAAAGTCAATAACATATCGATAATATCACTATACTGTATTTTACAATAGAGTTTAAGTATTTATGTAAAACCGCCCTAGTCTGGTAGTAGGACGGTTCATGAAAAATTATGTCTTAAACAAGTTCATTGTACTGCTGCTTTTCTTTTTATGCAAGAACTTTTTTACACTACAGGAAACATTTCTTCTAATCGTTTGTGCCAGGGCGTATTAATTGCCCAATTTTGTTGAGTATAGACGGGTAGGTCACACTCATTATTCTTCTTATAGAGCTCTTGCAATATCTTGACGTTGTCTTCATATGGGATATGATGGCAATTAAGATTATTACAATAATATTTTCCTACCGTGTTTCCATTATCATTATTTAGTTTTCCATCTCTCATTGGTCGTTCATAAATACAATGCATAGTTGCCACTTCCTTTTTATTATTTATTTCTTCATTTTCCTTTTCTGGTCGCTTACTTCCTGTTGCATATAAATCCCAGTCTTCAAGCGTTCCATAGAATACATTTAATACAGGTTTCCACCCTAGCCAGGTAATTTCCCACTTGATGTATATTGATACATCACTGTAATCAGTAAACTGAACGTATTGAGCGTAGACATCTTGATACTTGTTGATATATTCGCTCTTAACTGCATTTCCATAAATCCGTTGATAAGTTCCGTCTGCTTCACTTTGAAGCTCTGCAAATAACAATACTTTGGTGACAATTGATTGCCAATCAAATTTAATGGTTAATCCTTTTAAATCTTTACCATAACGAACAGTTTCAACTGTTATCTTATCCTCTACGTCTTATCAAAGATAATTTAAAAGGTTCTCGTTTGATTTCTCCGCCCCAGTATTGAAGCAAAGAACCTTGTTCACCAGCAATACAATTAAGTACATTTCTAGCTTCGAATATCATACTAGAAGCTGTGTTAATATCGGAATGAAATTTGATATCGCATGGTTCGTCCATGTTCTGTTCGATTAATCTCATTGCTTCTACGCCATTACGATTATCAACTGTTAATAGCTTCACTTGTCTGTTTCCTAGCTTATAAGCACGATATTGAGCATAAATGACAATACTACTAGTGAACGTATCTTTAAACGTTTGCTTGATCTCGAATATGTGATATTCTTCTAAATCATTTGGCTTTGCTTTAATTTGATAGCCATTTTCAAAATAATCACTAAAGCGACTAATCGCTGGATAATCCATTTCTAGCTCATATTTTCCGTTTGCTTCTTCTGTGATTTCGCAACGTGTCGCATCAATAAGACGTCCTAAACCGTTTGTTGTAAAATCTTTTTCTCCAGGTTTAAAAATAACTGGAATCAAATCTTTCGCTTCCAATTAGGCTGAACCTTAAACTCTGTTACTTTTCCAGTCCAGCGAAAATTATTTTCTCCACTTTTAAAAATTGGGTAATCTTTGAAAAGTGTTTTATGATCAAAAATTTCAAAAGCTCCACCTGATTTTCGATAAGCTTCTTGTTTTTCTGAATCGATAATGATATCTCTATCAATCGCTTTTAATGAATATGATTGATTATTGATAAAAAAGAAATATCCTCAGACCCCAAAATCTGAATAATAGGTTCTGAAGGATATTTTTCTGTATTGATTAACTGATTAGGATTACTTACCCAATATTGACCAATACGATTTTTCTTAAAAGGTCGGATACTTACAGTAAACTCAAAAGAAATTAAAATTCCTGTTTTTCTTGTTCCTGTAAACTTTGGCGGACTCGTTACAATCGCTTGATAAATATAATGTTCATCAAAATAGACGATAAAATCAGAGTAGTTTCCCATATCAAGCCAAAAAGAAATTTCATCTTCTAAGAAAGAAACTTCTTGTAAAGTACTTGCTTTCGCATAGCATGTAATAGTGCGCTCTACATTTTTATAATATGCAAAATCAACAGCTATTGAATCATTACCCGTTCACTCCCTAAGTTCTACTACATTTCCTGCAGAAAGTCGTTCAGGTCTTTCTTTCATAAACACATTGAATTCAGAACTATGCTTCCCATTAAGAAAAAACTGACCTCTTTTAAATTCCACCCATAGCACCTCCTACTGCATCGCTATCTCTATTTTTGACAACTTGAATATATTTAACAAGTTTCTATGCTATATTCATCTAAGTCACCCATAGCTTGTATATTAATATTGAAAGTATCACCACCAATATTAGTCGTGGCATTGCCATTATTTTTAGCTAAGCTTTCTGTTTGAGCTCCTTGTTGGTCGATATATCTACCAGTAGTAGAAAAATTTGTGCATGTATGCTAATAAAGTAGACAGATTTTCTGCTATACTATCAATTAAATAGGCACTCATTTAGAAAGGATTTTTTATTATGGTAGATAAACGAAAAACACCTCATAAATTTGATGAAGAGGTTAAACAATCCATCGTTAAACTCTATGAAAGCGGCAAATCTCAGAATGCTCTTGCTACTGATGCCGTATCCCCTATTGCTCGTTGGGTAAAGCAATATTCAACAGTGAAAATTGATGATGGGACATCCTTACGGTTCGACAAATTCAACAATTACAAAAAAGAAATACTCAACTGGAGGAAGAAAATCTCATCTAAAAAAAGCGATTGCCATATTCACGCCCCGCTCCACGAACGACTAGAGGCTATTCATATCCTTCGTTATGAACATACCGTTGTTACTTTATGCAGAGTTCTTAAAGTCAATCGTTCCACTTACTACAAATATTTTTCAGATAAGGTTGCCCCTAGAACATTAGAAAATCAACAAATCTGAAAAAATATTTTAGAGATTTATACGACCTCTCAGAAACGAGTAGGTCCAGCAAGAATTCAACGAATGCTTTCTTATGACTATGTCTTACACATCAGTATTGGTCGAGTGTATCGACTAATGAAAATAATGAATTTACCTAAAATGACTACCTCTAAACCTGTTTTTAAACGATCAAAAAGCCAGGTTTCTTTAGAAAGACCCAATTATTTAAAACAAGCGTTCAATCCACCAGCACCTAATCAAGTTTGGACAAGTGACTTTTCCTATATTCCCATAGGGAGAATAAATCCTTTGTTTATCTTTGTAGCATTCTTGAATTACTTTCCAGAAAAGTGATTGCTTGGTCTGTGAGTCACAAAATAGATACTCTACTGGCTATTTCAACGGTAGAAAAAACGATTCAATCACGAAGCCCAACAGCACTAGTCCTTTTTCATACAGACCAAGGTTCCCAATATACCTTTTTAGAATTTAGAAGATATTTGGAAGATAGACCACTTGTCCATTCTTTATCTAAACCAGGTTATCCTTGGGATAACGCAGTAACAGAACCTTTTTTAAATATATGAAAAAGGATGAGCTGAACCGTCGGAACTTTTCTTCGCTCCAAAAAGTACAGCTTTCTTGTTTTGAATATATCGAAGGCTTTTACAATACCCAACGACCTCATGGGACATTAAACATGCTTACTTTCAACAAAAAGGATGAGCAATACTTTGGAAATCTTTAAGTATCTACTCTTTTTGTATCTACTTTATTGACAATCATCCACAACTAATAAATCGTCTACATCTAAAATCATTATTCCGTGACCTCTTAAATAATCTTCTTGAAACTCATCTAAGCTATTATAATCATTAAAATAACTTGATTTCATTAAACGAAAGTAAAGAGTATTCTTTTTAATCATATCTATACCTCTCATAAAAAAAGCCTTTCTTTTTAAAGTCGCAGCATCTACGAATACATCAACTATAAACAGTTTCTTTTTAGAGTCGGTGTTGTTCCAGACTGTAGACAAAAAGGAGTGGCTTAATTGCCAACTCCTTTTTGTTAGTTTTTGTATAAATTTGAAATAAAAAGCCATAGGCTTTTTTGTTTTCCATAGTCATATAGCTAGTTTTTTTAAATTCACGGCAGCAAACGTAAGCATCGTGTGCGCAGCGACTTTTTCAAGACCTCGATATTTCGTCCAGCGCATACCATGCTTTTCTTTTGCATCTGCAAATATTCGTTCAATGGTCTGTTTTCTCTTTTTGTAAATTTCTTTATTTAACGCCGTATGGCGTTGGTGTTCAAGTTCATCCATAAGATCAGCCCAAATATGCTGAGTTACAATTTTTTGATAGTTTGCACTCGAAGTACAGGTTTCAAGTAATGGACAACTCCTACAGAATTTTGGATTTGATTTATAGATTCGATAGCCATCACGAGTGATAGTTGAAAATAACAACGGTTGATTATTAGGGCATAAATAACAGTCAAAATAGGCATCATAAACAAAGTCTTTTTTAGGAAACATTCCTTTTACTCCATGAGGTGCAGTATATAGAAGAATCGGGTAGAGTTTCAAGTGTGACAGAAAATGAACAAATTTAGGCGTCTTATATCCTGCATCAGCGACAACACGCTTTATATTTGGAAAAGCTCTTTTCGACTGTTTAACCAGAACGGTTGCGACTTGGCTGTCCTGCACATTTCCTAGTGTGATTAGTGTAGATAAGATAAAACCGTTATCTTCGCAGGAAGTATGCGCAGAATAAGCAAATTGTTTTTCTCGTTCTCCTTTAATATAGTAGCCACTTTCTGGATCTAAATGACTAATTTTTTGAAGACTCAACTCACTTTCTGTGCCCCATGTAAAAGGACGTTTTCCTACAGCAATACGTTCTTTATTTATTTCATCTTCTAATTCATCTTGATAAGCTTTAGCTTGACCGTAGGTCATTTCTTTTGTGAACTTATGTTTATTGGCATTTGCTTTGATATGAGTAGAATCAATATAAAGGTTGTCTTCCGTAACGAAGCCAGCTTTGACAGCTTGTTCTAAAATATGAGAGAAAACATCCTCAAATAAAGTTGTTTCTCTAAATCTTCGAACATAGTTTTTACCAAAAGTAGAGAAATGTGGGATAGGATCCTCGAATGAATATCCTAAAAACCAACGATAAGCAACATTTGTTTCAACATCTTTAATTGTCTGTCTCATCGAACGGATACCAAATAAATATTGGATAAATACTAATTTAATTAAGATCACTGGATCAATACTGGGACGACCATAGGTCGAATACGTGGATTCTACAATGGGATAAATAAAATCAAACTGAATCGCAGCATCAATCTTTCGTATCAAATGATCTTTTGGTACAAGATCATCAATTGTTAACATAGCAAATTGATTTCTACCTTCAATCGATTGTTTTCTCATCATTAGAATCACTCCCCAAACAGTTTATGCAATCAGTATAAAACAAAAAACTGCAAACAACACTCCAAATTTGGGAGTTTGTCTACAGTCTGAGCTCTCTATATTGATAGAAAGCTTCGTCAAAATTGAGAAATTTAATGACCTTCTTAATGAAAATCACTTATTATTTTATATAATTTTTTCTAAAGTTCAACCTTGCTCCTTAATTTTTCTTTTTCCTTCCTTGAACTCCAAATGTTTTCATTACTTGATATTTGGCTCGAATCATTCGTCCCATTGTATCCGTAGGATAATACCGTTTTTCGATCATCTCTTTATCTTTTGCCACAATTTCTTCCCACGTCTCTTATACTTCTTGAGAAATCAAACAATTTACTTGGTAATAAATAATTGTTCTTTTCACTAAATGCCTATCATTCCCATCAAATACTATCACTGTATATTGATTTATCACTTAAACTATCTTAGCTTGTTTGATTTAGCTTTAAATAATGAAAAACTAGCTCACAATACATCATGTTTGCCCAAGAAAACCATTCCCTTGTATAATTTTTAGGATCATCTACATCAATTCCTTCATGACATTGTAAAGTTTCTGCATCTGTTTCTGCAATTTGATTAATTTTTTCGCTCACAAAGTCTTTATTTGATGAAGTTAAGCCTTCCATTGCAAGTGAAATTGGCCATACATAATTTGGAGGAGTATGTGGACTACCAATTCCTTTTAAATATTTCCCTGAGTAATAATAGGGATTCTCTTTACTTAGAATCTTTTCACGTGTTTTTCGATAGATTTTATCATTTTCCTTTAGACAACCTAAAAAAGGTAAGGATAACAAACTAGGAATATTGGCATCATCCATAAACATATGATTTCCTAATCCATCAATTTCATATGCATAATAACTATCGCCTTTTTCATCTTCTAAAATAGCATATTTTTGAATTCCTAATTCTATATCTTTTTGTAATTTATTCATCTTGTTTTGCAACACTACTTGATTCTGGTTAAAATTCAATATTAAAAGTTCTTGTAACTGTTCTAATATTGATAAAATGAAAAAGTTTCCTGGAATAAAATATCCATAAACACACGCATCATCACTTGGTCTAAAACCACTCCAAATCAAGCCCGTATACGCTACTGGAGATCCTTTACCATTTTGAGTCAAAGTATCTGACTCTGGGCAATTTGTTCGTTGGAAAAAATATTCTGACGAATTATGATATTGTTCATTAATAAATGTATCAATTATTAATTCAGTAACTTTCCAAAATTCATCAGTTAAATGTTTTGTATAACCTACTTTCTTATATAAAGTAATTGCAAAAAAAGTGGTGCACACAAAGAATCAATTTCAAATTTTCTTTCCCAAACCCATGGAGAAATCGATACATTCGATATATCATCACTATAATGTTGATTCGTTGCTTCTTTATTAAATGCGTTCGCATATGGATCATGCTTTATATATGTTAATTGTTGTTGTAATACTCCTTGAACTAATTCAATAATTTTAGGCACTTCTTTACAATTTCTAAATACGGCAATATTTGAAAAGTTGAATCTCTTAACCACATTGCTGGAATATCTCCTGTTGCTATAAAAATCTCTCCATTGTCTCTAAAAAAAAGTTGTATTAGTAATCGTATCAACTAAAGCAAGTTGAAATAATTTTTTTGTTGCTTTTCCATTATTTAATTTAACTGTAGTTGCATATTTTTGAATTTCTTTTATTAGTTCTTGTTGATTAATCACGTCATTACTCCATTTCTATTTAATAAAAACTCCGTATGTTCTAATTTCTCCTGGTTTAAATGGCTCCATAATTAATACTTCTAAATTTTCAGCTATTGAAACAAGTGATTTTCCTTCTAAATTAAGTAAGTTTACTTTAACAGGCTGATTAAACACTAGTGTCCCCGGTGATTTTTTTTCTTCATTGGTTGGATTATATAATCGTAATTCCATACCTGATTTATCTGTCATCGCATAAAGACTGCTAAATACAACATTCGAATGAACAAGTGTTACTTTCGTGTGAAGTTCTTCGTTCACTTTGATTGGATTTACTGGGAAATATTGAATAGGGGTCGTAAATCTATTGATTTCTTGTGTTTGATAATAAAGTGTATCTTGGGTTGTTTCTAAATATTTTGTTTGTAATTTTTGTATATCAAATATTGTATCTAATACTATACTACCTTCAAATATAATTGAGCCCACTAATTGACTATCCGGTGTAGGAACTTCTCTCATTTGTAAACCAGAAGCATCTCCAGGTCTTCTCAACGTATCTGGTCGCCCTAAAAATCCTACTCCTCTAAAAACAGTAATCGCTAAAATTTGCTTATTAATATCAAGTACTTGAAAATCTTTACTACCTCTTGTTAAAAACGACCAGCTTTCTTGTTCGTCATGTAAATTGGCTACATGTAACATTGGTCTCATACTTGTTGGCTCTTCTTTATATCCTATTTCTTTCCAATCAGATAAATGCTCTTCATTAATTGGACGTTGAATCATCCCAAACGGTGTATCACTTGTGGAAAATGCTGCATTTGTCTCTACTTCTAACATTAATCTTAGTCGATGATCCAATACCTGATTATCTAAGTTCAGTTTAACATCAATCAAATTTGTATATTTATTTAATTCTAAAATTAATTCATAATTTACTACTCCATCTAATTTTTTTTCTTTCCTAGAAATTAAGTTATACGGTACAGTCCAACTACCTTCAATAACCATTCGACTAATTAATTCACCTTGTTCAATAGAAAGGTGTTCGTAATTTTCAAAATCAAGTTGTACTATCCAATCATTAAATGCTGGTGAATAATCATACGTATCTCCTTCATCTCCACCATCTTCAAACCATAAAAAATTATGACACCATTTATCCAGTTCTTTTGAATAAAGACAAAGTTGTCCTTTTTTTAGTTGAATAGTATACCATTCGTTTGATATTTCAGTATCTCTTATACGTTTAGGAGGATTTTCAACTGTTTCTTCAATTTCATAACATTCATATCCCATTGAAGGTAATGAGCATTCAATCGCTATTTCAGTAACAAAATAATGTTCAGCTTCCATCATCTTTGGATTTCTTCTTAATAACGCAGCATTTTCTTTTCTCTGATTCAAAATTTCTACGTTAATATTTTTTCCCTTTGCATCAACTAGTGAAAAATTAGGCATTTTTGTAGAAATTTCTACTTTACGAATTGTCGTTAATTCAAAAGGCAGTGGATTCCAAAGAAAAACTTTATTATTCTGTCCTTTATTTAAAGAAATGCTTAGTTTCCGTAGTAAATAATCAATACATGCTTGTACTTCTTGTAATCCATTGATACCTCGCATATAAATATCTTGATTCGTTTTATCGCTATTGCAGCCGCCAGCACTATCATGAGCTTGTCCTCTCGCAACAACTTTCCAAAGACTAGTAATTAAACCTTGCTTAACAGAAATGCCATAATTTTTAGCTACAACAGATAGTGGCTCTAATTGATACGTTAGTTTACGCTCCAATCGATCATAAATTTGTTTCAAATCATATCTAGAAGAATAAATCCCTCGATGTATTTTTGAATCCGAAGGCTCAATAAATTCACCAGATAATTCCGGAAACTCAATCGATTCTTTTTCTAATGCTTTAAAAAAAGCTGGGTAGTTACTTTCGATAAAATGTATTGTATCTTTGCTTTCAGCATTTGCTAACGTAATTCGTTGTTTCAAATCAAAATCAACAGCTCTTTGGTCTCCGCCGACAGGCAATAAATGTGATTCATTAGTTGATTGTGTACTGATTTTTTCTACTAACTCATCAAATTTATTTTGTTCAATTAGTTCTACTCCAGCATAATAGCCATTTTTGATATTAGCTGTTAATACTTTTGAGCCATCATTGCTCGTCCAATAAAAATAACGAGCGTTTGCTTCTTTCGGCATTCCTCTCCAAAATAAAGCATGTTGAATATCAAAGCCTTGATAAATCTTTGGCATATCTTGCCCCTGTCCAAAAGAGTCGGGCAAATACCCAACTCGCATTACATTTCCTAAAGCTTTTGCTTCCGAAATTCCTATTTTTAAATTACGAATAATCGATTCACCAGAAGTGGTCATTTCATCAATTTGTGTAAACCATGGGCCAATAAACAATCGACCTTCTTCTACAAACTTTCTAATTTTCTCCTCTTTTTCTGGGAATAATACTAAGTAATCTTCAATAATCGACATTTGTCCATCCAGTGTGTAAAAATCTAATTGGTTTGTTTCAAATGCTTCTAAAACTTCATCCATATGAAATATAAATTGTACACGTGCTTCTTGGCGTGTGAAATACCATTCATAATCCCAATGAGTATGGGCAACAGTATATACATTTTTCATGAGTTTGCTCCTTTTCTTATAAAATTAATTTTATGATTCAATTGAACCTGCTGATAATCGTTCTTGTCTTTGATTTAACACAACAAAAGGTGCATACATAAGAACATCAAGAACAACCAATACAAGCGTTAAAATTACTGGGCTAATGTGAAAAGCTCCTAAAACCCATGTGCTAATAAAAATTGGTTCATTACCAGAATTTAAAACAACTAATGGCACTACCCATCCTATGGAAGTTACTATATATGCAATTACTGCATTAACAATAGGAACAACAATCCACGGGATAAACATCAAAGGATTTAAAACAATCGGTAACCCAAAGATAACTGGTTCATTAATTCCAAAGCATCCAGGAACTAACGATAGTTTAGCAACTTCTCGCTCTTTCTCTCCTTTTTTCGTAAAAATCAACATAGCTATAATTAAACCAAATGTAGCCCCTGAACCACCAATCATTGCATAAACATTTGTCATAGTATTCGGTGCTATAGAAATATCCGCAAAGCTTTGTGTTTTCGCGAATTTTGCCACATTTTCTAAGAAAACTGGTAACCAAAAAGCTGAAACTACCCCCCAAACAATATTAAATCCATGTAATCCTAAAAACCACAAAATTTGTTGTAACAAAATAACAATAATGATTGCTGGTAAGCCTGTTCCAACTGTCAATAATGGTTTAATTAAAACTTCTGAAATCATTTGTAATAACGATACATAGCCCAAAGATTGAATGATAATTCTAAGAATGCCAAATATTAGTAATACTTCACTAATAGGTATCAAAGAAAAGAAAGAATCAAAAACATTTTGTGGGACATTTCCTGGCATTTTAATTGTAAATTTACTTCGAGTAAAACGAGAAAACAGGGCTACTGCAAGCATCCCTACAATAAGGGCTGTAAACATCCCCTCATAACTGAAGAAAGAAGAGGCAAATCCTTCAACGATATCTGCCTTTGAATCCAAATAGTTCACATTATTAGGTACCATCACAAAATAAGCTGACAAAGCAAGTAATGTTGCTATAATCGGATTTAAACGTTCATTCTTTTCTTTATTTTTTAATTCAACTGCATATGAATAAGCAGAAGAAAAGACAACAATAATTGCTACAATACCTAAAGTTGCATTTCCTAAATAACCAAATAGATTACTTATATTTGACAAAATGGCATTTTCAATTCCTTGACTTTTTATCAAAGCATCTATTTGCATTTTAATTAAGTTTGAAAATGATCCTACAACTGTAAATGGAATTGTACGAACAAATGCATTTTTTATGGCTTGTAAAATAGTATTTCCTTCAACCCAAGCTGAAACTTTTAGTAATGGCTCTTGAAGTTTTTGAATATCAAATCTCATAAATAGCACACCCTCTCAAATTTTATAGAAAACGCTTCCTGATTTAATTATATACAAATATCTATATTTGTAAATACTATATATTAAATTTATGTTTACAAATTAATTTTTTTGGTGTATAATGTATATACAAATATAAAGAATAGGAGTTTACAAATTGTATAAATATCGCGAAATATATTCAGATATTAAAAAGGATATTTTAACTAATCACTATCGCGCCGGCACTTTATTACCCACTCAAGAATTTTTTGCTGAAAAATATAACGTTTCTCGAATTACTTAAAAAAAGCACTCTCATTATTAGAAAATGAAGGATTAATATACAGCAAACAAGGTTCTGGCACGTATATTCGGCCAATTATTGATAATAATACAAGTGAATTATTACCTTTAGATTTACCAATTGGAGTTACCTATTCTCATCGCGATCAAACAATTGAAAGTAAAATTTTATTTTTTGATGCACGTTTACCTACCAAAGATGAACAACAACAATTATCTTTAAATACACCTGACCCTATCTATGAATTTAAAAGAGTTCGCTTGTTAAATGGTAAAGTTTATAGTTTTGAACATGTAATTATGCCTGTGGCAATTGCGCCTATTACTAAAGAAATTTTACAAGGTTCTGTATATGATTATTTAGGAGAGAAATTAAAATTACAATTAGTTGATGCGCGTAGAATTATCTACGCCGACAAAGCAAGCGAAGAAATTAGTACTTCATTGAATATAAAAAGAAATGATGCAGTTCTTGTTATTGAACAAATTGGATATGATCAAAAAAGGCAGGGCATTCGAATTTTCTAAATCTTATTTTATTAACAATAAAAGTAAATTTGTCTTAGATGTTCATTTAAACAAATCATAAATTGTATAGTTCTTCACATTTAAAGTAAAGGTTCTCCTGCTAATCAAATGTTGAAAAAATTTTTTATCAACGCTTTTCTTCTAGCTTACATTAAGCAAATAGTCAGTAATCACCTAAAAAGTAAAAAGAACCCCACTGTCAATCAAGACAGTGGGGTTTTGTATGATAATATGCAAGTTGTAATTTTTATTAAAAAAATAAACCTTACCATAGAGATTTACTAACTAATTTATTTATACTTTTTATAATAGATTGGAGGTTGCTTATGGGGGAAAAAGTTATTAATAGGGAGTTTTTGGTTATCATTCTTTAATATTGTTTGTAAAATTCTCGGATTCATTTATCTAATACCTTGGCTAAAATTTATGGGAACTATCCACGATCAACAAACTGCTCAAGCTATTTATAATGTCGCATACTTGCCTTATGCTTTATTCTTATCACTTGGCACAGCTGGATTTCCTAGTGGTATTGCTAAAAAAATTGCTGAATTAAATATTAAAGGAAATAAAAACCAAATAAAAAAATTATTCAAAAGTGGTTTGATAGTTATGGAAATAATAGGAATTCTATCTGCTTTATTAATGTTTATTTTCGCTCCTACATTGAGTAAAATGAGTCCAATAGTTGATCATACTGCGGGTATCACAGCAATCCGTAGCCTTTGCTTTTCTTTATTAATTATTCCTATACTTAGCGCACTAAGAGGGTATTTTCAAGGTCTAAATTTTAGTTTTCCTTCTGGTGTTTCCCAACTATTAGAATAATTAGTTCGAATAATTTGTATTTTAGTAGGAACCTATCTAATTAGATTTCAATTTAATGGTAGTATTTTATCTGCAGTTATATTAAGTACATTTGCATCCTCCATAGGGGGAATAGTTGCATTTCTTTATCTACTTTTTATCGGAAAAAGGAATTTGTTTCAACTTAAAGATTTTTACTTCTTACCTTTTAAAATCTATATCTCACATGAAAGGTCTTGCTACAGATATAATCAAGGAATCATTGCCATTTGTATATGTAGGATCAGTTATTTCAATTTTATAATTAATTGATCAATTTTCTTTAAAGGTTTTGTATTCTTTGTTTTTCCTCAAAGTAGTTTAAACGAACTTCAAACATTGTATACATTAGCTTCTGCGAATCCTAATAAATTAGCTCCAGTACTACTAGGTATTATTGGATCAATTACTATTTCAGCTCTACCTTTAATAAGTACTGTAAAATCAAATCCTGAATTATTACAAGGTACCTCACAAATACTACAATTAGCCTTTACATTTTTACTACCTGCTTCAATAGGAATGATAATATTATGCAATCCTCTTAATACATTATTCTTTGGGTTTAATTTAGATGGAAGTAGATATTTAGCAGCAACAATTATTAGCACATCTATATTAGGGATATTTACAATAGTCTTATCTATTTTACAATCACTAGTTTTTCATAAGAAAGCTATACAGATCACTTCAATAACTCTTCTCTTGAAAATTATTATTCAAATTCCATGCATATATCTATTTAAAGAGTATGGGTTGTCAATTGCTACAATTATAATCACAATATTTACAACCATTATAGCTTATCGATTTCTAAATAGAAAATTTGATATTTATCCAATAAAAATATAACAGAAAGTATTATTCAAGATTAGTTTATTCAACTATAGTAATGACTATTTTAAGTCTATTAATGTTAAAAATAATTTCTAGTATTTATAAATTTGAAAGTACTCTTCAACTATTTTTTTAATAAGCTTAATCGGATGTTTTTTTTTTTTTTTAGGTGGACTAGTATTTTCTGTAACATTATTTAGAAATAAATTTATTTCTAAATTAGGTAAGCTCTTTTAAGATTTACACAGTATATACAAGTTTTGTAAACATTAAACTAAGCAGATTTTCCTAACATTTCTGTAAGTCGATACTTATTAAGTATTATTTTGTTTAACCTGATTTTTACGCTATTATATTCAAAACAAATATTGCTATCAATGCTTACTTTTTATAAAATAGTCTTCTATATAAAAATTTTCAAATTAACAAGGAGAAATGAAACCGATGCTTATCATACTGCTAGTCATTGTTGCTATGTATTTTTATCTGTTTCGTACACAAAAAAAGCAACAAAAAAACGTCAAGATTTTTCAAACAATTTACAACCAGGGAAGACGCTGTTGTGATTATTGGAAGGTTACATGGGGTAATTTCTGAAATATCTTCAGATAAAAAGAAGGTAACTCTTGACTATGAAGGTGCACTTTTCGACTTTAATCAACAATCTATAAGAGCAAAAAAAAAGCAGAAAGTAACCCCTCTCTGCTTATTTTTTTCTTTCATTTGGTTAAGAATACCCTGATTTTCTGTACACAATTATACATAGAAAAACCACTCAATTATTTTGGCTCTATACTTTCTGATGTTGGTAAAAATACCAACATCAGAAAGTATAGAGCCCATTTATACAATTATGGTAGTCATGCCCACCGTCTCTGGTAGGTTTTTGTTTTATTTTATGGTTGTGGTATATTTTTTTGAAAAGAGAGCGTTCAGTCAATGTTTATTCCGCGTTTATTACTTCTAATTTTAGCTGTATTAATTTTCTTTATTGCTGTTTTTGTATGTATCATTTTTTTTTATTCATGATAACTTTTTAATAAAAAAAGAAAAGACCATAGCGTTAGCTAGGGTCTCAGACTGTAGACAAACTTCCAAATTTTGAGTGTTGTTTGCAGTTTTTTTGTTTTATACTGATTGTATAAACTATTTTTGGGAGTGATTCTAATGATGAGAAAACAATCGATTGAAGGTAGAAATCAATTTGCTATGTTAACAATTGATGATCTTGTACCAAAAGATCATTTGGTACGAAAGATTGATGCTGCGATTCAGTTTGATTTTATTTATCCCATTGTAGAATCCACGTATTCGACCTATGGTCGTCCCAGTATTGATCCAGTGATCTTAATTAAATTAGTATTTATCCAATATTTATTTGGTATCCGTTCGATGAGACAGACAATTAAAGATGTTGAAACAAATGTTGCTTATCGTTGGTTTTAGGATATTCATTCGAGGATCCTATCCCACATTTCTCTACTTTTGGTAAAAACTATGTTCGAAGATTTAGAGAAACAACTTTTATTTGAGGATATTTTCTCTCATATTTTAGAACAAGCTGTCAAAGCTGGCTTCGTTACGGAAGACAACCTTTATATTGATTCTACTCATATCAAAGCAAATGCCAATAAACATAAGTTCACAAAAGAAATGACCTACGGTCAAGCTAAAGCTTATCAAGATGAATTAGAAGATGAAATAAATAAAGAACGTATTGCTGTAGGAAAACGTCCTTTTACATGGGACACAGAAAGTGAGTTGAGTCTTCAAAAAATTAGTCATTCAGATCCAGAAAGTGGCTACTATGTTAAAGGAGAACGAGAAAAACAATTTGCTTATTCTGCGCATACTTCCTGCGAAGATAACGGTTTTATCTTATCTACACTAATCACACCAGGAAATGTGCATGACAGCCAAGTCGCAATCGATCTGGTTAAACAGTCGAAAAGAGCTTTTCAAATATAAAGCGTGTTGTCGCTGATGCAGGATATAAGACCTAAATTTTGTTCATTTTCTGTCACACTTGAAACTCTACCCGATTCTTCCATATACTGCACCTCATGGAGTAAAAGGAATGTTTCCCAAAAAAGACTTTGTTTATGATGCCTATTTTGACTGTTATTTATGCCCTAATAATCAACCGTTGTTATTTTCAACTATCACTCGTGATGGCTATCGAACCTATAAATCAAATCCAAAATTTTGTAGGAGTTGTCCATTACTTGAAACCTGTACTTCGAGTGCAAACTATCAAAAAATTGTAACTCGGCATATTTGGGCTGATCTTATGGATGAACTTGAACACCAACGCCATACGGCGTTAAATAAAGAAATTTACAAAAAGAAAACAAACCATTGAACGAATATTTGCAGATTAAAAAGCATGGTATGCGCTGGACGAAATATCGAGGTCTTGAAAAAGTCGCTGCGCACACGATGCTTACGTTTGCTGCTATGAATTTAAAAAAACTAGCCACATGGCTATGGAAAATAAAAAAGCCTATGGCTTTTTATTTCAAATTTATACAAAAACTAACAAAAAGGAGTTGGCAATTAAGCCACTCCTTTTTGTCTACAGTCTGAGACCATAGCGTTAGCTAGGGTCTTTTAGTGTGAAAAAAAATAAAACATTGCTGCTATGATACACATAGCTATTGTAATAAATAAAAATATACATCCACAGCCATCATCTAATCGTTCTCTTGGTCCTGTTCCTCCTAGAATAAACCATAATAAGTTTCTCACTATATCTCCCCTCCAAAAGTCTTTACTTATATATTTTTCTAACAATTTTTAAATTTATGGACCATACAGGACTCAAACTGCAGTAAAAAAAGAACCACATACAATCAACTCCTAATTGTAGGTGGTTACACATTGGATTGGGACATCCAAAATGAAATATTAGCAAACAATGTCATTGACCGAAATATATCATAAGTAATTTTTTACGTAAAACAAAACCCATCCTTTGATAATCTTTGCAGTGAAATAATGTACATATAGATTAGTTGGTAAATGAATTACAAAGTGAAATTTCGTCTTTTTTTGGAAGTTAACAAAAATACTTTACAGTAATCTTATAAAGTATTACTGTAATATTATCTCCCTACCACAACGACAAAAAATATTACTTGGGGAAGTAGTGTGCATCGGTGGTAGGGAGTTATTATACAGATAAATGCCATATATAGAAAGGTTATTAAATTATAGTTTTTACAATTATATAACAATTGTTACTTAATTTCAACGAGTAATATAAAAAATCACATGCAATAAAACCGTCCTTGGATCAGGGCGGCTCAGAGAGAAAAAGTGTATATTGTTAATTTAACTATACTGCTACTTTTATTTTAAAGCAAGCTTTTTTTAATTATTAGAATAAATCAGAAGTACCTAACATATTAAGAATAGATCAAATATGTCCCCCTCGTTAAAAAAGAGCTTTTTTAATAATTTAAATTTTGACTAGTATAAATAAGATTTGGATTAGCCAACCTATTTAATGCAGTCAATGTTTGATAGTCTGTTCCATATTGATAAGCAATGCTTGATAATGTTTTGGCATCTTGCACCACGTTTGTTGCTTTTGGTTATTCGGGACCTGCAACAGTTTAGTTAACAGTCGGTTAGATTACTTATATTCTTCGCCTCAAATTGTCGAGAAGTCATCATAAATTTTTTATGAATTCTTTTGTTTGGATAGTAGTCTTCTAAATAATCTTGAATCAACACCTTCCTGTCTATTTTACTTTTATGCTTGTTGGGTTCAATTAATTTTCGTTTGATTGATCGATGAAACGATTCGATTACCTCATTGTCAACAGGAGTCCCAGGTTGGCTCATTGAATGTGTGATGTGGTGGTCGGTCAATAGCTCTTGATAGCTAAGAGACCGATATTGACTACCTCTATCGGAATGAATTACCATAGGCAATTATCCTTTATAACTTTGTAATGGACGGATGACAATTTCTTTTTTCATGTTTGAATCCACCATATAGCAACGTGGAATACGAGTAGCTAAATCAATGCAGGTTGACAAATAGAGACGACCGTGACCGTTATTACAAGGAATGTAAGTAATATCTGTCACCCAAACATCGTCGATTTGGCTCTGTTCTAATTGTCGATTCAATAAATTTTCTTTTACTATGTCTTTGATTGCTTTTCCTCTACCATGAGAAGATTGGCGTCGATGAAATCCTTTTGCATATAAATTCATTCCACGCATAAGGATCGCCACAACACGTCTATTGGTTTCGATTCCTACATCGTAAAATTGTTGAGCGATTCTTGGACATTCGTATCGACCTTTGTGTTCGTAGAACACTCGCTTAATATTCTGTTTAAAAAAATTATGGCGGAGTTGAGTCCTACTGGGGGCGACGATTCCGTCATAAATAATATCCTTGCCTACTTACATTTGTTAGGCGTTTATTTCCCTATTCAAGAATGTAGAAATCTGCTTTATCAGGTAATCTTTTTCCTAGCCCAACAAAAGTCTTGTTTCCGTATCGACTGTATTCTGAGATCCACCGAGAGATTATTGGACGAGAGGTATTATATTTTTCAGCGATTCTTTTGGCAGTTACTTTTTTTCAAGGAGATTCTGTGAAACCTTTAGTTTAAATTCACGATCATATGTTTTTCTCAATAGAGTTCATTCCTTCTGGTAAGGTAACTGATAGACAAGAAAAGCGTATCATGGCCACTTTATCAGGAACAAGGGTGTACAATATTTTTTGTAAGTTCCAAAATAGTAGAATAAACACATTTGGCTCCCATATCAAGATTTCTATAACCATAGAAAACCCCATTCAGCTATTGATATGCTTTCTCCGAATTTGAAAGAAGAAATCTATTGGCAATTACATAAAAAATATTCTTTTTTCTGTCTTCTTTATTGATATTTATCCACAGATTGATGAAACTTACGTCAAAGTAAAAGGCCGTTATCTCTATCGTGCGATTGATTCCAATGGCAATACAGTAGATATGTGGCTTCGCAATCATCGGGATACCATCTCTAACAAAGCTGTGACTTTGGCATTTAAATGTCCTCCTTTTTCGATAAATAGATGACTCAAGATTCAAAGTTTATTTAAAATAGTTTTGTTTTATTTATGATTTTTAAACTATCATTTTTTAAGAAGATACGCCTCAGGTCTGTTTTTTTATAAAAGCATTATTAGTATGATAATCAATATAGTAGTCTATATGCGTTATCAACTAATTGAAATTCTTTTATACTAAAACGGAGATGACAGACAATGGAAATAAGCTGTAAAGATCTTACCATGCGTTTTGGAAATAAAACAGCGCTTGAAAATGTAAGTTTAGAATTGAAATCAGGCAGTTTGATCGGCTTAATGGGATCAAATGGAGCTGGTAAAAGTACATTAATAAATCTTTTAGCAACTCTAAAAAAACCAACAACCGGAGACATTTTTCTAAACGGTAAAAGTATTCTCAAAAATCCAAATATTATGCGTAAAATACTTGGATATGTACCACAAAATGTTCCTGTATATCCAGAACTTTCTGCCAGTGAGTTTCTCTTTTACATGGCTGCAGCAAAAGGGATTCAACATACCGATGCAAAAAAACAGATTCCCCAATTATTGAAAAAATTTCATTTGTCAGATACCGGCAATCGTCCTCTTGCTGCTTTTTCAGGTGGAATGCGGCAACGTGTAGGACTTAGTGCTGCGCTATTAGGTAATCCGAAAGTTATTATTGCTGATGAGCCTTCTACAGGTTTAGATCCAGAAGAACGTGTAGGATTGCGCAACTTTCTCAGTGAACTTAGTACTGAACACTGAACGAATTGTTTTACTTAGTACTCACATTGTTTCCGATATTGAAGCAGTCGCTGGACAAATCCTATTATTGAAAAAAGGGCACTTAGTCTATGATGGTTCACCAGAAGATTTAATGACTACTGCAGATGGTCGAGTTTGGGAGTATACATTGCCACCAGAAACAGCTGTTATTAGTAGTTTGGTACAGACAGCTCAAGGTGTTTGTGTTCGTGAGATAGCAGAACATGTTCCTAAAGGAGGAACAGCAGTTGTAGCAACTCTTGAAGACGCCTGTCTGTCTGCTTTGAAAGCAGGTGTTTAATCTGAACACTTGGATGATCGCTTTATCTTCTATTAAACAAAAAATTCGTCGATTTTCTTTTTGGGCAATAGCCGCAGTAGCTCTAACTTCTTCATTTCTACTTGCACCTAAAAATGAAATAGGTGGAATACATGTAATGAATATTGAACCTAGTGTTTTTATTCAAGGTGGAAATCCTACATGGATACCTATTTCTTCTGCATTAATATTAACAATCTTTTTACCACTCATTGGTTTTGTTTATATTCGAGACTTAATAAATATAGATCGTAGTACAGGAACGATGGATATACTTTTAGCTAGTGGCGTAGGACGTTTTCAATATGTTTTCGGAAAAATCATTGCAGGATTCATTTTACTGTTGTTACTACTAGGAATAGTCATGTACGGATCATTAATTACGATACTTATAACTTTTCGCGGAGAGCCTTTTAGCATTTGGACATTTATATCTCCCTTCCTTACATTAGTTCCTGGATTACTATTTGTTTCGGCATTTTCTCTAATTTTAGAAACTGCCAGTATTTTTGGCAGGATAAATTCGAATGCATTGGCGATATTTTTGTTTGTCTATTTTTTCTAATCAGTCTGACTTATTCAATGAGTTTGACAGAAGAGAATCCATATCCTTCAGTTAATTTTGATTTTACAGGTATTCTTCTCTTAGAAAAAACTATAAATATTGCAGTTATTGCTAATATAGGAAAACCTGTAAATGATATGACTATTTTTGGCAGTAATAATTATTCATATATTGGAAATAATCAACTATACTTTACAGGTATACCAAAAGATATAAATGTTTTTTTAGTATATTTCTTGTGATTGGAGTAGCTTTGATAATAACTTTTGTAGCTGCTCTTTTATTAGAAAAGAGACCAGCTAAAGTTACGCAAAAGAAAAAAATTAAGTTTCAAAAGCAAGCAAAAGTTAAAGACAAAACACCCACAAAAAATTGGCAGCCTGTATCAAGCGGAAGTTTTAGTTTATTTTTCTTGATAAAAAATGAGCTCCACCGTCTATTGAGAGAATCGAATTTACGGTGGTTTATTACAATATTTGGGCTTTGGATAGGGTGTTGGCTTTAAGTCGGCTTGGTAGTAAAGAAGATCTTAGCGGTATGAGTGAACTGTTAAGAACAATTACAGGCGCACCGTTACGCCAGGCACTAGCTAGTATTTGTGGAGGTATGTTACTGTGCTTTTTCCTAGTTTCACCTGTGTTTATTCGTAGCTTTACGATTGATTTACTAGCGGTATTAGTAATTTTTAGCTTAGTAGTCTTCCTTCGGTAGCTTTATTTCTAGGGACATTTACTAAAACAGAACGCCCATTCCAGTTAACATTATTTCTATTTATATTATATATATTGTACTCAATTTGCCCGATTTGTTATTACCCACTGATGGGAACAACGCTATTGTAATAATAGTATCGTACTTTGTAGTAGCTGTTATTTCAACCATTGGAGCGATTGGACTTAAAGAAAAACAGATGCGGTAAGTAACTGGCATGTCAATACAAAAAAATTTTATATCAAAACCTTGGGCTGTCAATTTCCTTTTTAATGGCGGGATTTTAGCTTCGATAAATGGTACTTAGTTATATTGCAAATTATCTCACTTAAATACAGCATATAGAAAATAAAAATATAACAATTGAATTTTTTTGTTTTTGTCAGATATAACTGTTTCCACATGGTTGTGTTGTAAAATTAAAAAAACAAACAGGCTGTTCCAATTTTCAACTAGCTATTTATGCTGTTTTAAATAGCTGTTCAATTTCATTCCAAGGTGAAAAGTCGAAGAGAGCAATTTCTCTTCGACTTTCTTTGTATAAAGCCGAAACGACTTCAATCCCTTTAATGGTCTTAGCTGCTGTGTAAGTGAATTGGAAACTGTTTCCATAATGAAATTTTCCTTTAGTCTGTCGGTGATCTTGTTTCCAAATATTGTTTAGATACTGGGACTTCCAGTAAGTCACCTTTTCAACTAGAATTGCGTCTTCCTTCAGCTCTTTGATTGCTTTTAATGAATAAGCATATTTATCTGTTACAATCGATCGAGGCTGACTATAATCACGGATTAATCGCTTCATGAACGCTTTTGTAGAAACATTATCTCTATGATTACGCAGCTACATGTCTAACGTTTCACCATTAGAATCAATGGCCCGATAAAAATCTTTCGCTTATACGTTTCATCAATTCGCCAATGATAATGTTCTCCACTTGTTCCGTTTCTTCCATAAATGATACAGACTTTTCCGTATTGCTTATTCCAACAGTAAATGGTAGTGTGATGGACTCTAATACTGAATTTACGCATGATCTTGGTACAATCACAATAACTAAATCCAAAATGGTAGTTAAGCCTAAGGCTTTAATAATAATTCGATAATCGTATTGTTTTCTTTGAAATGATTATTCATGATTTTGTCCTCCCATTAGCTAGTTTGAATATGGATTATAGCGTAAAATGGTGGGCAAAAAAATGCGCAAAACAACCTCTTTTTTTGATGCTCTTCGAGTGTAACTTCTAATAAGATAAAAATACTCATTTAAAAATATATTCATGGTTAAGGCTAACTCTTGTTAAAAACCATTATCTTCAGATACTTGCTTGAACTAATAACCCCTGATAGTCATCACGATCACGAACCATCCCTTCTTCACTTAAGAAACGATTTTCATTTTCAACGCCAATGCCATTTTCTGAGATAAAGCATGACAGATTACCATAATCATCACAAATGTTAACCAATATATCATAAATTTATTTTTTCATAGATCTTCCATCTACTATAAAGATTCATTTTTTACCTTACGTATCATGGTAGCGCTACAGGATCGACAGGTATTTTCCCGACATAATTCTCTGTGGTTGATAATAATCAATCCCTAATAAATCGACGGGATTATTTTTGATTATGTTGAAGAAATCTTTCTCTTGCATATCAGGTATCATGTCTAACTTTTTCGCAATTTTAACCAGCAATTCAGGGAAGGTCCCTTTGACAGTCGGATAAAGAAACGAACGGTTATAAAAGATATCTGCGATTTCCGTTGCACGGACGCCTTTTGAGTTATTACTGTCTCTTGGATGACTTGTTGTTAGATTCAGTATGATGCCAATTTGACTAGTTTGTCCGCTTTCATGGTAATCCTTAATCAGCAAAGGCTTAATTGAGTCCAACTTGAACAGTATGTTTCACATTACTTTTTTGGATAATGCAATTGATAAAAAAAGTCAGTCTCAAATGGAGCGATTGATTCATTATTAGTTACCCATTTTTTGACTTTATACCAAGTCTTGGCAGGAATGACACAGGCTACCACGCGATATTCCAATATAACCAACCGCCTTTTTCTTGTAATGCCATGGTATATCAAAGTTATAAGATTGACGAATGGTTAAATCCCATTGTTGATCAATTCATCAAAATAATTATTGTAAAAAGAAACAGCCTATGGATTGACTACACCCTTTCCATTAGGAATTAAACGACTCTATTGAATCAAATTTCAAAAAGAGTTATCGTCAATCCGTTTGATCTCAACGATCATCTGCATACCCTCTTTGTATTGAGATAGACTTCCGATACTATGTCTGAACTTACCTAATTAAATTAAAAAATTTCAGGTTCTTTGACACACTAGTGGTCAAAAATATTCTCATTTTTGCTGTATCCTGATACCTGATCTTCTTTCTATGAACTGCTCACTGCGGTCCCCCATCAAAAAATCTCTGAAAATTGATAATTCATTACTCTGTTTTTTTCGGTAGTCCTAGTAATTGGTTTTTCATTAAGATTATTTGCTTTTCAGCGGTTTTAGTGGCTGCTTTTCCCCTTTTGATTCGTTCTAAGACAAGTTCTGTGGATATCTCACCCATTCTTTCTGCTGGAGGATTCACTGTTATTTGTGGTAACAAACTTTGTTCTTCTTCAAAAAGATAATCATAATGTCCAAAAGCGATATCTTTATCGATTATTAACCCTTTTTGATTGAAGTATTCCAATGCTCCTACTGACATGTTGTAACTACTGGCAAAAATCGCAGTCGCTCCCCATGCTACTAATTCTTCAGTACCGTGATAACCGCTTTGTCTCGTATAATCTCCCACCACAATTTTCATTTCTGCTTCACTTTCTGCATATGTCATAGCTGTCTGTGCGCCAGACAGTCGTTCTCTTGTAGTATAATCCGATTGCGATGCAGAAATATAACCGATTTTTTTGTGTCCAACTGCTAGATAATGGCTGATTACTTCATAAACACTTTGACGGTCGTTCAATAAGATAACATCGGCTACATTCGCAATATCCGGACTATTCAAGGACACGATTGGAACATGAATATGTGTTAGTTTCATGATATCTGTGCATTCTTCACCAGATAAGAAGACAATCATTCCATCAACAGCGTGTTTTAACAAGTATTCTACTTTTTCTTCGTTCTTTTTAGGACTATTTGAAAATCCGCTGAGTAACAAACTGTATCCATTTTTCTCAGCAACCTTTTCGATTCCAGAAACGACTTCAGAACCAAATCGACTGGAGATACTATTCATCAAAAGTCCCAATGAAAAACTACGGTTATTTTTTAGACCCTTTGCGATAATATTCTCCTTATAATCTAAGGTTTCAATAGCAGAAGCAATTTTTTCCATATTGGATTGTTTCAGTTGCCGGCCATTCAAATATCGCGAAACTGTGCCGACCGAAACACCTGCTAATTGTGCGACATCTCTTATTGACGCCATTTTAATCCACTCCCACTAATCAATCGAGATCGATCTCTTTTTCAAGATCTCCTATCATGATTTTTGCTTTTTTTACGTAATGCCAACAATCATCCGCACCCAGATATCGAAAATCATCAGATGATAACGTAAATACAATTATTTTTTCTTCATGAGGATTTAACGTCACTTTACAAAAATCTTTGAGTATTTTTGTTCGTTGAATGACTGAACCCCCGAGCAATTTAATAAATAAAAGTGTACTCACTTTGCCGGCAAGATTTCCTCTATTTTTAACTTTAACGGATACTTGGAGTTTGTCAACACTTCTTTGACAAGCAAGTGCTCCATAAGTAAACGTCGTATAACTTAATCCTTCTCCAAACTCATGAAGAGGACTTCCAGACAAATCATAATAGTCCTCTTGTTTAGATGCATCTCGTTGGTAATAATAAACAGGAAGTTGATTGCTATTTCTTGGGTAAGTGATACCTAATCTTCCACTTGGATTATTTTCTCCAATCAAAGTTTTGGCAATCGCTTGTCCACCTTCTTGACCAGGAAACCAACCAACAAGGACAGCATCTGAGTACTCTTCCACCAAAGTTATATCATGCGGGCGTCCCTGAATAAGGATTGCCACGGTTGGTTTATGCAATAAGGTCAGTTTGCTTAATAAATTCTCTTGTTTTCCACACAACGTAAGGGAAGCAACATCAACATTTTCACCTGAATCCATATTAATTCCCTTTGATGAGACAGCACCGTTTTGTAAAAATTCCATATCAAAATTTCGAGCACTAGACCCGCCTAAAACAGTGATAATAATATCTGCTTCCTTTGCTATTTTGATTGCTTCTTTAATTTTTAGTTCTTGGTGATTTTCATTTCTAACTTCACAACCTTCAGCATACATAATTTCTGCATCATCCATTGTATCTTTTAATGCTTGAAGGATGGTTTTCTGTTGTTGGATTCTCGTTTGTGGAGCAGAGTAATCCCCTAATAGATGATAAATACTATCAGCATTGGGACCTATGACTGCTATTTTTTTACCACTATAATTCAATGGTAAGATGCCATTATTTTTCAAAAGTACCAAACTCTCTTTGGCCACTTCTTCGTTCATTATTCTAGACTCTTCTAATAGTTGTTTTTGATCAATCGGTTGAATGAATGGATTCTCAAATAAGCCTAAAAGAAACTTCACTGCTAATACACGACTAACCGCATGATCCAAAACTTTTTCATCTATGATCCCATTCACGACACCTGCTTCGATTTTAGTATAAGTATCGTCCCACAAACTTAGATCTACGCCTGCAATTAGCGCCTGTCCAGCTGCTTCTATCTGATCTTGAAAGACATCACTCAGTCGATCTAATGCAATTCCATCAGCCATAACTAGTCCTTGGAAGCCACTTTCGTTACGTAAATGTTTTTCTAACAATGTTTGATTTACATGGCATGGAACACCGTCGATATCATTGTACGCAGCCATGACTCCAACTGCATTTCGAGCACTTTTTAAAAGTGGCATATAAACATCCGAAAATTCCCTTCTGCCAATTGGAACAGTCCCTGAATTATGGCCACCTAATGAGTCTCCCTGGGCAATACAATGCTTCAACACTACTCCAATTTGATCTGGATTTTTTTTTATATCCGAAACGCGTAGATCTAAGAAATTTACTTCATCTAAGATTAAACTTCCTTGAAATCCTTTAATTACAGCTTCGCTCATTCGAGCACTCAATATAGGGTCTTCACCAAAACACTCTTCCGTTCTTCCCCATCGCGGATCTTTTGCTAGATCAAGTGTTGATACTAACGCTATATGAACACCTTTTGTCGCCAATTCCTTAGCCATCAAACGACTGATTTTTTCAATCAACTGGGTATTGAAAGTGCTCCCACGACCGATGTTCGTTGGATAAGAGATACTATCTAAAGCTTGATGACCATGAGGGCATTCTTCAACAATCAATGCAGGTATTCCCCATCGTGAGTGACTGATCACATATTCTTGGATTTGATTTGCTACTTTCCAACTTTTTTGAACCGGAATTCCATTTGTATAATCGACTTTCGACCACGGGTCTGCACGAAATAGACCATAAAGCGCACCTAACCCATTTCCCCACTGAACATGTTCTTTAAAAGATTTTGTTAATTCAATTTTACCCTTTTGATAATCATAACAATTCCACCCGTATAAGTGTTGATTCACTTGTCCAACTTTTTCACTCAAACTTAAACGACTAATAAGGTCGGAAACTCGTTGTCGTATCGTTAGGTTTGGGTCTTGATATGGATATTTTTTGTCCAAGTCAATTCACTCCTTCTTGATTCACTTTATTAGCTGCTAAAACAAATGGAACAAATAAAAAAACATCTAGTGCGATTAAAATGACTGTAAGAATAGCTGCCTTAATGTCCCCTCCTGTAGCAATAAAAGATTGAATTACAGGTGGGGTAATCCACGGTGCTGCTGCCACTGTTTTTCCGATGAAACCTATGCTTGTTGCAAAATAAGCAATAATAAGGTTGATAGACGGAATCAAGGCACATGGAATCATATAAATTGGATTCATTACAACGGGCAATCCAAACATAATAGGTTCTGTAATATTGAATAAACAAGTCGTTAAACCAAACTTAGCAATTTGTCGTTGCTCTTGTCTTTTAGAGACCCAAAGTATAGCGATTACTAAGGGTAAAATACAGCCCCCACCGCCAATCAACCCAAAAGCATTTGTAAAAGGTTCTGTTATAATATTAGGGATTTCTTCCCCTGCAGAAAACGCATTCATATTCTCCTGAATAGACTGTAATAATGGTGCTTGTCTAATAGGCGCTAAGATACTAGAACCATGCATTCCAAATACCCAAAGAAAATCAGAGAAAAACTGTAAGAATAAAATACCAGGAACGGACAAAACAAACGCTTTAAGTGGTGTTTGAATAATTAGTTCAATCAAACTTGGGAAATCTAAGCCTACCAATCTGTTTAGTGCAAAAACAAAAATCGTAAAAATGAAAATCACGACTGTCTCCGGAATCAAAGAATTGAATGAGGTTGCTACTGCTGGTGGTACTCCATCAGGCATTTTTATTTTGATTCGTTTGATTTTAGCCAACTCATAAATAACTCTGTTCCTGTTAAGGAGGCAATCATTGCTGTAGCCAAACCAGACGAAGAAGTTAGGCTTTGCATAAATACGCCAGTTGCTTCGGCTGTTCTTCCATCTGTCAATGTTACAATGCTTTTAACTGGCATTAAAATAAATAAGAGCGCAACACTTAAAACACCAGCATGAACTGCACTAAAAGCAGGATCATTCATCTCTCCAGAACGAATATAATGATTCGCCAAGTTCCAACCGATGTTATAACAAACCACTACGGATAAAATACTCATTGTGCCATTGTTCACAATAACAGCTAAATCAGCTAAGGGACTTAAATTAATAAATTGCTGAACTGCTGTATTGGAAAAGAACAAAGCATTTAATAAGACCATGGTCGATGCAGCCATCACTAAAGGCATAGTGATAATAAAACTGTCACGGATAGCTAATAGATGACGTTGACTATTCATTTTTGAAACTATTGGTAACAGTTTTTCAGATAATTTGTCTACAAAACTCATAGATACATCTCCTTAAGTTTAAAATTGAACCGGTTTAATTTTAAACTATAACACTTTTTTTCAGAATTACAAGTTTTTTTGAATGCGTATTCATTTTCGTTTCTATGAATGGGTTCAGCGACTTTAATTCTACAGGATTTCGAGGTGTCTTTTTTGTGAATCAAAAAAGATGTTGGTAAAAATACCAACATCAGAAAGTATAGAGTCTTTAATCTTTGTCTTTTTCTCTATTTCATTTTCCATATAACTGAATTGTATTAAATATTTGCAACCTGGTACGTTTGAGCATAATGAAAATTATCTGGATAGTACGTGTAAATTGTATTGATCCCAGAAAAATATTGGTAGGCGTTTGCACTCAATTCAGTGCCTTGTAAATTTCCTAGAAATGTCTGTACCGCTTGTTGGCCTGTGCCTACTCTTGCAGAGTCACCAAATGTTCCAAATCTTGTGTATGGTCCCCCTGTAATTGATTGATAGACATACGGAATTGAGTGCCACCCAATACCTGAAGAAAACGCACCATTAACAATTGCTCCGTATTCCAATTGTCTTAACGTGAAAGTTGGAATTTCACCACGTAATAAAGCTTGTTGTGGAGGCACATCCTCTTCATTAAAAGACTTTTTAGCTTCTTCTAACGTCATTGCCTCTGGACTGGAACTACTATCTAATACAACTTCTGTTGAGCCTGTTTTTACAACCATTTTCCCTTGAATATACTCTCCACTTGGGAGCTTTAAAACTTTTTTAAATTCTGAGAACCCCATAAATCGATAATTTAATTGCTTCTCTTCTTGAAGATTTTCGGTCTTTGAAGGTTGTAAAAGATTGCCTCCTTCTCTGTACTCTGCCGCATTTACTTGTAATGTTCCACCAATGAAGACAGTACTAAGAATGAGTAAACTTAAAATTTTTTTCACAAATTTTCCCCCCTTAAATAATTATTTGTTAAAGTTTTCAATCTTTTCTTTATGCATTAATAATATTTCCTTCAGTTGTTTTAAAGTAAAACTATTGGTGTCTGTATTTGAGTTCACTTTTTTCAGCCCCATTATTGCTTCTCCATTCAACATTGTGTAATCTTCTAAAATAACAAATTTATCATTTTCGTTATAGTTTGTTGAAAAAAAAGTAATCCTCTCTTCAATATCATCTCCAAATATCTTGTACAGTTCTTCAGTACTCATTTTATTTAATGATAATGTTTTCCCTTGTTTATATTTAAATTTTATTTTTAATTGTTTTTCTTTTGCAGATTCTTCAATAGTTTTGTTGGTGTTGGTGTTCAAACTATGATCTGTACTACATCCAGTTAAAAACATTATTACCGATAGAACAACAACTAAAAATTTTATTTTTCTCAAAATAACCTTCTCCTTTTTAGGTAAAACAGAAATAGGAAGCGCTTTCTAAATCCGATATTACACTAAATAATAGTATTTTACAATAACTATTTAGGAGACACTGCTTAAACACCTTATTCTATAAACAAATGAAAATGTTATTATTAATATTTGTTCAAGTCTAACATTTACATTTCTTTTGTTAAAAAGCTATACTAGATATAAACAATGATAAGGAGGCTAAACGTTTTATTACAATAACATTTTTTTATTTAGCTAGTATATTAGCGGTGATTAGTGTTCTTTCTTTACTATTTTTCACTTATTTTTCTTTGAAAGAGTTACAATTTAAGTGCAACACAAAGAAATCATTGTAAAATTTCTTTATAATGTTGTTTGCGAGAACATTCATTAGGAGGAAATAATACAATGACTTCAAACAAACATATTACTACAGGTGAACGAGAATTAATATTCTTATACTCTAATATGGGTTATTCTATCCATAGGATAGGAAAATCATTAAAACGTAGTGCATCCACTATTAGCCGTGAGTTAAGAAGACATTCTGGTCGAGAATTATCGTACTCTCTTTCCAATGTACAAAGAAGATACAATAGAAACAAAAAGAAATGTGGTCGTAGACGTTTATTAAATACCTCTGTAATAAAACCTATTATCCAAACATTATTTATTGACCATCAATAGTCACCTGAACAAATTTCAAATCGATTAAAATTAGAGTGTCCAGAAGAATTTGTTAGTTATAATACAATCTATCATGCCATTTATCGTGGATATTTCAACCATTGTGGGCTCTTATGTCAAATTTTATGCATGAACCAAGGTTCCCAACTTTTTAGATATACAGTTTCATAATTGAGTGTTTAACCTCATTTTTTTTATTTAAAGAATATTTTGTTAAAAAATACACCCCAAAAATTGAATTTTTAAGTTCAACTTTTAGGATGCACTCCATACACAAGTCTAGGCTATTTTTTCCTGTTCACATTGAACCTACGACTTCAAAAATTGAATTATAACATATTTTTAGAAGAAGTCAAATAGAAAATAAGTAGGGATGCCCTTCCCTTATTGATTGTTTTTTTACTTTATTACTGCATATGTAGTAATAAAGTAAAATTATCCACCACGTCTCGAAATATTTTTGTATATCCACACCCTATCAACACCCACATTATCAAGAAATTAGAGATAACTGTAGAAGAATTTTGTGAATTACACGCTTTGTCACAAGGTACTGTCTCTTCTTAGATTATAAGAAGCAAAAAAAATAGAAACACTCCCTATTTCATTTATTTATTCTTTCTCTTTATTATCTAGCAAACCTATGGATCAGATCTATTCAGACCTACTCAAACTACAAGAGGATTACTTTTTACACCTGAAAAGTCACAAACGTTCCAAAACGGTTATTGATGACAAATAAACGTCTTGTTCAAATTGATTTGGAGATAAATAAACCAGTGCTCTGTGAATTCTATGATTATTTTAAAACCCTTGCACATAACTAAAAATATCAACTTTAGACTCTTCAAAATTTTGATGAATAAGTCTTTGATAAACACGTTCTTTCTGTACGAGTAATTAAAATATGAATTATATTTTATAATCTTATTATAAAAAAATACTATCTTTTCCAAATAGTCAAACATTGGATTTAACACAGAAGAAGAATTCATATTATTGATAATAACCCGCAGATACAGTAATATCTGGAACGTTCTGGAAAATTATCAGGAAACACCATGGAACCAATCGCTTTATACTAGGCTATTCGTGTTGTAAATCCTTGCATTGTCACCCAAATAATCGCTGAAAGGATAACGAAATCGGATTAGATTTGTTGGCCGATGATTCTACGATTTTTAATTTTCTGAGGAACAAACTCATTATAGAGAGGCAACACTTTTTCTTTTAGTTTTTAAAAAGATAGATGATAGTCTTGCAATATTTTTGTATTCTTTAACGAGCTTTGCCTAGAATTATCACTCATTTCGTCGATGTTTTAAGTTAACTTTAGGCAAAGTCCTTTTTATTTTCTATCTCTAAATTTAACTAGCACTTTAGGTAGAGTATATTTTACCTAAATTCCCACTGAAAAATCCTCTACGTCTACTTCATCGTTTTTACTAACGAGTTCTAATATATCAATTCCGTCTTTCCCAGTTTTAAGTAACTGGTTGGCTAATTCCTGAGAACTAATCATTTTTAATCTAAGAATAGACCCCTCTATTAACATTGATAAGTTGGTACCCGAAACTACTTCAATACCATTTTCCTTAATTACTTGTTCTGCCACAGTCTTGAATGGTGTTCCCCCTAAAAGATCTGTAAAAACAACTATTTCTGATACGGATTTTTTTAGAGAATTAATACTTGCAACAATTTCATTTTTATAAGTATCTGCTGTCATACCTGGTAAAAAAGAAATTACCTTAACCTTATCTTGAGTCCCAGTAATCATTTCCATGGCCTCGTAAATTCCTGACGCATAAGATCCATGTCCTGTAATAATAAAACCAATCATGTTCATTCTCCTAACTTTTTTTGATAAATTATATCTTTCCCATGTAAAATACGTTCTTGTTCTCCTATATACAACTTATCTCCTCTAAATGTATCGTATGAACTATGATAATACTCATATACTTTTCCTTTTCCTTTTTGAGTCATTTTTACTCCTAAAAATAAAGACTCACTACATGGGTATAGCTTATTATTTTGGTAGCAATTAATTTTTTCTATCTCAATTTGATCAAAAGGATAAAAGCATTCATAAGACACCAATCTATTGTTAAAAGATTGCTCCAATAATAACTCTTCATGCTGACATTTTTCATTGTATTTAGGTGATCCTACTTTATTATTAATGGTAATGGAAATTTCAGCTTGATTTCCTACGTACACGGCAAACGGAGTTGTTTTTAATAAAACATTATTTTCTTGTTTGTCTAATTTAAGCATATCTCCCATCTGATAACGCGTACTCAAATGATGTTCTCCAAGGCAATCTGTTGTATTTACCACTATAATAACCATTAACTTTTTTAAATAGATAATCGTTCTTTTAAAAATAACTAAATTATTTCCTGTGCTTCCATACCAACTAATTTCAAATGCTACCTGTTCTTTATTGTCTAAATACTTATGAAAAATTGGTTCTGGCATCGCTTTGTATGTCCAAGAAGACTCTATCTGGGTTAAAGGAGTTCTATCAACCATTAATGAACTGTGGCTAAATTCTTCTTTCAAATAACGTCTTAAGTATACTTCGAGATACGTGTACCTCCCTGGATCCTTTATTATTTCCTTTCCTTGATAACTTAAAGTAATAGAACCTAAAGACCCATGGCCATGGCCACTACCATGACGTCCATTAAATAGAGTTAAGTAAATATCCGAGTCTTTATAAGCCAAAAAGCCACTTTCACCTGTTTTAAATATTTTGGGTAAAATTTTTCTTTTTCTTTTGTAAACCTTTTTCCTGTATAAAAAATTCCAGGTGTTTTTTTCATATCAAGATCTAAAAAACCTGATAATTCATAAATATTGTAGATATAAGAAAAATCAACAGCATCGCTATCATTTAAAGATAACAATTTAAAAGTTTGGTCACAGTAATAATTACTAGTGTGAATCGCTTTTTCTAAAATAGAATATATCTGGCGTGGGAAAGGTTGTTTTAAATAATGACTATTTAACCATAATTGCAACATACACATGGTAACTTCATGATGATACATAGGGCTTTGTTCCCAATGAACTCCATCATCATAAAATTGGATTTTAAGCGCGTCTATTAAAGTTTTCCATCCCCATATCTTTGTTTCTTCATCAACTAATTCCGGTAATATTTGATTAGTAGATAAGATTCCTGTTATAGCTAATACACCCCAATTGCTTAAATAATTTTTTTAGGAAAATTATTTTTAAGATAATTTACTTGCTTAATTATCGCTTTTTCTAATTTAATTTTCTCAACATTCGATAATTTGCAAGTTATATCGGCAATATAAATAAAACTTTTCATCCAATTGTTTAAACGTAACCCTACATCCAAACTACGCCATACATGAGGGCTCTTTTCTTGCCATTCAATAAAAGAAAAATATATTTTTTCCAAAGATCAAAGTATTTCTCTTCCTTTGTATAAGCGTATAAAATACCTAAATCTACTATATATCCATTACGACTAACCATGTAACACCATTCTAAATCTCCATTTGGACTTTCCATTAAATTAGCTAATTCTAATCCATAAGGTGTACTTACAGCTTCCATATCTAATGGGTCATCAAATATAATTTTCCCTTTTTTAAATATTCTCCTCGATTTACAATCGTATCAAAAAATTTTTATTTTTAGATAATTCTTTTTCTATCGATTGATTTTCAAAAAAATCATTATGATAATTTTCAATACGTTCAAAATCCATCTGTTTATCCTTTCAAAAAAATTAATTCAATAATCAATCCTTTTTTATTTTATTTAACCTAATAGCCCTAGAATAGATCCTAAGATACCTATTGTAAATAATAAAGCTAATAAACGATATGTTGACCAATTACGTTTTTTTACTAAATAGTAAACAACAATAGTAAGTATTACAGGCAACATTTGAGGTAAAATTTTATCTAATATTTTCTGAACTGATATTACTTGTTTAGATCCGTCCGCCATTTTAGAAACATATTTAATAGGAATATTTGCTTTTACAAAAGTAGTTGAAAGTCCAGCTATTACTGTAACTCCTACAATATTAGCCGCTGCAGATATTTTACTTATTTTCTCACTCAATGTGTCTATGATACTTGTTCCTAATTTAAGTCCTAAGTAACCCATAAACATTTTTATGGCAAACATAGACAGCAACATTGATAGCCAGAATCCCATAGGAGCAAAACCTAAACCATCTAATGCTAAACCAGCAAAAATTGTCGAGAATAAGGGTGCTATACCAAATTGTGCTAACGAATCACCTATACCTGATAAAGGGCCCATTAAAGCCATTTTAATACTTCTTGTACTTTCAATCCCTTCTCCATGTTCATACATAGCTAGTTGCATACTTGTAATAAATGGAGCCATATGAGGATTAACATTATAAAACTCAATATTTGAAACTGCTATTTCTTTTAACTGATCATTATTGTCTGCGTATACTTTTTTTAAAGCTGGTAAAATACTATACAAATATCCAATTCCCTGATAAGAGTTATAATTAAATGAATTTTGTAAAAGATATGAGCGCATTGCAGTGAGCATATAGTCTTTTTGGGTTAGCTTCCTTTTTTTAGATTCCATCAGAAAAATCCTCCTCAGCAAAATTAGATAAATCATGATATAATTCTTTTGCATTTTTTTTATCAAAGTTGTCTACTGTTTTAGTGTCTGGATTTTCATAATACGTAATTAAGGCAAAGACTGTTCCTGCTAAAGCAATTGCGATTGTTGGTAATCGTAGATAAGCAGCACAAATATATCCAAGTAAAACATAGGGTGTCAGCTTTTTCTCTAACATAACAGACATGATCATTGCAAACCCAATTGCAGGAATTAAGCCACCTGAAACAGAGAAGCCGTTAATTAACCATTTCGGTAACGCTTCCACGAAACTTTGTAGTGCTGGCCGCGATACCGAAGCAAAGAAACCTATAGCAAATCCTGTAATAAAGAAACCTATAAATGTTAAGTTAGCTAACCAATTAAATTTCTTAAACTTACCTTCTTTAATTAATTTTTGTGCACTGTTTGTTGTTCCGGCAAATAGTGAATAAAGTACTGTTGTCACTAATTGGAATAAAACGGCAAAAGGAAATGATAAAGCTAATGCTGACTCTGGCGTAACACCTTGATTTTTTAATGTAATAGCCATAATTGTACCTACAATTCCAGGTCCTACTGGATTAGGGGGGACCGTTCCTCCTGCTCCTACACCAAATCCCATATAAGCAAGTTCTGCAATAGCCCCCATAGTAAGAGCTGTTGGAATATCATTTAAAATAACTCCCACAAAAAAGGACATTACAAGTGCACGATTTGAATAAATTCCTAATAATTGGCCTGAGTAACATAAACCTGTGGTCAAAGCAATGAATAATGCTTGAGTCATTGAAATTTCCATCTTTTTTCTCCTTATCCTAAAACATTTTTTAAGTTTTCTAATGATTGTGCTCCGTCATTTGATACTGGTGACGTTTTAGTATTAAATATACAGCCATATTTATCTCGTAATATTCTCAATGCTTCTTTGTCCTTTTCATCTAAATAAATAAATTGTGAAATTTTTTCTTTCCCTTCTTTGGCATGAATATTGCCAATATTCACTTCTTTAAGTGGAAACCCTTGTTCCGCTAAAGTTAGTGCATCTTTAGGCGACGATACAATAACAAAAATTGATTGAGTAGGCAAAGCTTTCCAAATTACTTTAGCAGTTCTATCAAGATTCCAAAAGCGTAGACCAACATCTTTTGACGCAACTGAACGCATCAAAGATTGTTGCATACTATCCGATGCTACTTTATCATCAGCACAAATTACTAAATTAACACCTAAACTTTTTATCCATAGCTGCCCTTGCCCGTGAATCAATCTCTCATCAATTCTAACCATCTTAATATTTGGTTCTCCATCCATTTTTTTTCCTCCTTCATATAAATCTACCAATACATTTTCCAATCTTTATAAAAACGAATTAGTGCTTCTAAATAATAATAATCTCCCCAAATATTTCCTTCATCTACTCCTTTACCACTATGCCAAGAATAAACGCCATGATTAATCAACGCTATGGTTCCTTGTCCTAACTGTTCTGTATATTTGTCTATTAAGCTTTCCAATATGCTATGTTGCGCATAAGTATAGACTTGTTTTTTTTCAAATGTTTCTGGCAAATACTTGTTCATTAAATTCATTCCACAGACAGCTATTGCAGAGGCAGATGAATCTCTTGCTTGCTGTGACTGGTCATCAAAAATCAAATCCCAATAACTTATTAAATCTTTGGGTAAACGATTTAAAAAGTAATTGGTAACTATTTCATACTTGATAAAATCTTCTTCTTTTGGTCGGAACTTATAATTTAGCGCAATACCATAAATCAACCAACTTTGCCCACGTGCCCAGCTTGAATCATCGGCGTATCCTTGACGTGTTCGACCACCGACAGGCTCTCCTGTTTTTGGATTAAAATAGAATGTGTGGAACGCTGATGCGTCTTCCCTTATTGCATTATTGATTGTTGTTTGATAGTGCTTATCTGCTATCTCACTATATTGAGGATTTCCTGTTTCTTCAGAAGCCCAATAAAGTAACGGAATATTTAATAAGCAATCAACAATTAAACGATAATTATCTTTCGCTCCTAATTTTCCCCAAGCTTGAATAAATTTTCCTTTTTCTTGATAACGAGTTATTAGCTTATCTGCTGCTAAAATACCTGCTATTTTTCCTTTTTCGTTACCTGTAAGTTTGTAAGCTGCTACACAAGAAGGGGTATACAAGAAACCTAAATCATGATGATCCACTTCAATATTTTTTTCAATTCGATCTAGAAAGCTATCAACATGTTTATCTGCTAAGTTTTTATATTTTTCATCTTGTGTATATTCATATGCTAGCCACAACATTCCTGTCCAAAAACCAGTTGTCCATTCAATATTTTCAATTGTTTGATAACTATGATTAATCGTACTAGGAGAAGGAAAATGTTCTCCCAAACGGCTCATATTATGATCAATTTTTTTTATAGCTTTTTCAATAGCTTTTTCAACTTTTTCTTTAGTCAGTAAACCATTATTCATAAAACGATGACTGTTATTTATGGTCTCAATATTTATCTTCATAGCTATATCCCTTCAAATTCAATATTAATTGCATAGTGTTCGTAATGGATTAATGTCGTCGAAAATTCAATTGGTTTTTTTTGATTATCAAAATAAATTTTATTAAGTTTGACAATAGGTAAATTTAAAGGCCAGTCAATATGAAGTACCTCTTCAGGAAGCAAATTTAAAATATCTCCTTCATTTGCTAATACACTAAATTTAATTTGTTGAGTCATTGGTAAACGATTTAAATGATTCGTTTTTTTGTACTCATCTGATAAACTACCCCCAGCTTTTAATTGAGCCTGCATCTCATCCGTTAACATATCATCTGATACATAACGAATTTGAATTTTCCAAATTAAATTATCAATCATTGCTATTTGAACAATCTGTGCTAAACTCGTCTCTTCTTTCAGATTCAATTTTTTTGCAATTTTCTTTTCTACAATACCTTGATGAATCTTTGTAATTGTTTTTTCAGTTGCTTCTTTACTAATTTTTTGTGGTTTTTTCTCAATTAGCGGGCCAAGCTCATCAAAAAAAACTTTCTTATGATGTAAATTTCTTCTAACGTATGTACCTTCTCCTTGACGTCTAATTAAGTAACCTTCTAATACTAAATCTTGCAAGGCTCGTACAACCGTTGTATTACTCACTTCATAAATTCTCTTAAGTTCTCCTTCAGAATATATCTTTTTCCCGGGTAAAAATTCACCACTATTAATCTTCTTTATGATGTCTTGTTTTATTATTTCATACTTAGGTTGTATCATTTTATCTCTCCTTCCCAAACTTAACACGTTAAGTAACTTTATAATAGCACATATTTCTATTTTGTAAATCATTTATTTAAAAAAAAACGAAACTTAACGTTATAAGTTAGAAGCGCGTATAAGAGTGTCATGTTTTCTATAAAATCTAAAAAAATCTATTTAACGAAAAAATAACCAACATATAATAATTGTTTAACTTCTATGAAAATTATAGTTTAGATTAGCTTCTTCCAAAAACAACTTCTAAAGAATACAACGATTTAAATCTTTATATTCTATATATGTCAAGAAAAAACAGATACTCAGAATAAAATCTCTGACTAGCTCTTCAGAGGATTTTATTCATTTTGGTGCTCTTTTAAGAACTGATAACAGACCTCTTGTTTAACCCCAAGGAGACCTGGAACTTTTTAATAAATCTAGCTCCTCCCTTAATTATCGTTTTATTATCGAAGCCATCGGCTTATACTACCATTTTTCTTTGAGTTATCGTGATTGTGCCAAGATTATGCATAAATTAAGTATTGGTATAGATAATACAACCATTTATTGCTGGAACAAACAACATGTGAAAGTACTCTATCAGTTATGGAAGAAGCAAAATAAAAAAAAGAATTTCATCTAAATACTGGTGGATTGATGAAGACTATCTCAAAAAAAGGAAAAGGCCGCTATCTTTAGCGTGCCATTGATTCCAATTGAAACACTTTAGAAATGTGGTTGCTTAGTCATCGGGATAAAATCTCCACAAAAACCTATATTAAGCGGTTAATCCGAGATTATGGCCAACCACATTCCATCATAACCGATAAGCAAGCCCTTCCTTAAAAGCAATTAAAGAGCTGAAAGAAAAAGGAATTTTTGAAGAAAAGAGGAACTACTGGAAATCCAAATATCTTAATAACATTTTGTAACAGGATCATTGACAAGTAAAAGGGAAAATTTCCAACGGGAATAGCTTTCAGCTCACTTATAAAGCAGCTACCACGATCATAGACATTAGTATTAAAGTGGTTTTAGCACTATACAAAGAAAGTCGAAGAGGAATTACCCTCTTCGACTTTTCCATATGGGATGAAATTTAAAATCTATTCAGCATTGCATGATGAATTGATCAAAAATTATGAGAATTTGTTGTATTTTGGAAGTTTGTAGCAAAACCAAATAAACGTCTTACATAATTTATATTCTCGCTTTTCTTTATCTTTTGGTCTAGTTCACTAGACCAATTCCAACAAAAAAGTTAGATTTTAGCCTAAGTATAATAGGGCGATTCATCTAATCATTAGCTAATTTCGTTTAGTTTTATTTGGCAATAGATGTAAATCTTTGTTCAAAAAAAAGAAAAATACGGTAATTGGTACAAGTGACAATCCTACAATAATGATATTTTCCATTGCTGACACCTCACATAATAATGTTTTCTAAAACAAGCATACTACTACTGAGAATAATTATCAATTAATTGTGTGTCATATAGGATTAAATATGCTATTCACACCGTATACATTACTGTTAACTTCTACCTTCATTATAATCTCATACAAGAAACCTTTATGATTGAAACATTCATGTTTCAATTTCACGAATTATCGGTAGTTTTAGGAATATGTAAAGATTCTTTATCAAATTTGAAAAAAGCAAATAGACAATCCATTCATTCGTGGAAAGATAAAACCTGTATCAAAATTACAGGAAAATAGTACTATTTATGTCATGCAATTAGCAAAGTAACTCAATAACTTAATTGAGTAATATCACTGTTCAATGAAGCATTGAAATAAATTTTATCAACGGATTCAGCTAAGATTAAAGGCAGCGAGCGAAACCATTCGAGAAATATATGATAAAATCAAAAATAAGGAAGGATCTACAAATTTTAAGTCTGTACTGAAATAAAAGTTTTACTGAGAATTTCAGTATGAAAAAGAAGTTAAAAAATAGCTGTTCATCTTAAAAGCTTACAATAAAATCCAGTAATTGATATTGTTTTCTTTGAAAAGAATATCCAGATTCCTGTTTCTACAAAAATATAGTGACGATGAATTCATAAATTAATGAACTTTTGAATTTATCTTTCAAGATTTTATTCTTTTGTTGAAACACAAACATAGATGAAAGTCATAAATATCTTCAATTTTATATATCAAAAAATAAATAATACCATTATTAAAATTATTTATTTATACTATGATTTTTATATAGTTAATTCCATTATGTTTTGCTTATGGCTCTTCCTTAACTTTAGAAAAATACAAAAAAGATAATATGCTGATTTGAAGAAAATAAATACACCAAAACTCTAATACAGCAGTCCCTATTAACTCATAACCACCCATATCAGGGGTTAATAAATTGAGCATAGGCAATATAAAACAAAAAATAAAAAATATTCCATGAATTAATAGTAAGGCTTTCAGCCACTTATCGCCTTTAGATCTTACATTATTGATAGTCAGTCCTGCAAAGAAAGTAGATAAAGCCATTAAAGCATATCCTAGCATATTATAATTAAAGAATAAACCAAACTTTTGATAGTCAAGAATATTGGTTGCTTGTACACTTAGCCCACCTCTCTGTATAGTTGTTATCTGTGCAAAATAAACAATGGAAATCAGATTTGCATACATAACTGCAAATCCTATTGAAATAATTCCTGCTAGTTTCATTTCTTGTTTGGAATAAAAAGTATATGCACATATCATAGCTACAAAACTAAAAGCGATAAAAGTCGAACTTAGACAACTAGTATAAAAATTTCCAAAAATCATTGATACTGCAAAGCTTAAAACAGCGGCTGCATTCGCAAATGATGCTATCATACTTATTTTTTTATTCATGATACTACTACCTTTCTACTCTAGAAAATAGAATTGGATTTAGGATAGAAGTTAAGAAAACTTTTGAGATAGGATAAACTAATCTCAAAGGTAGATTCGAGTCAATATCTTGGACACATTTTAGTAGATACGGTTACGCCATTTTTCCTTTTGACAACTCTTCAAACTTCTGTGGGATTAGATTAGAGAGTGAATGGAACTATGAATTAGATCCCGGTTATAAAATCCTTCAATATAGCTAAATAGCACACGATTTGCTTCTTAAAAATCTGAGTAGCTAATCGTGTAGTCTTCTTCATATTGCTTTTAATACTTTTTTCAAGTATTAAAATGATTACATCCTTGATGGAATAATTTTTCAATTTTATTTTGGCTTATAGGTATATAAATAAGCCAGTAAACAATTGCAATTAAAACTATTATTTTAGAAAGTTCACCATGAATACTAGATTGAAAGCGTATTTTAACCACAAAAGCCACAATATAATCGCGATAACTACTTTTCCAAAGGTATTCAATTTCTTAACCAATAACTTAAAGTCTCCTCCATTGTTTTTAGTAGCTTAATATTCTTCTAGAATATTTTTTCATATACCGGTAAATATGCAGACATGGTGCTTATTTCTTTTTAAAAATTTAACCCACTCTAAAAATTCTTTTAAGGTCTGTTTCTGTATATAAATATCATGAAGTTCTTCGTATAAAAATAAAAAAGTTTTATTCCTTTCTTTACGTTATTTTTATTCCTGATATTTTTCAATAATTAATTCTTATGATGAGCCAAACATTTTTTCTATTTCACTGTCTCGTAAAATATGATTATTATCCGTAAAGAAAACAATCAGAAAACATTGAAAGCAAAGGGCAAAGAATTAACAATAGTATCATCAAAATCAAAAATATATAATTTTTTATTCATGTACAACCCCCATGTAAAACTGTATATAATAAAGATATTCATCCTCAATTTCATCCGGTAAGTTTTCATAAGAAAAAATTTTAACTCTTTTGTTTCTGTGCCATCTGGAATCATCGTTCCACTGTACCGCTTTGCTCTATATAATGAAGTAACAACATATATTTGGTCTTTATTTTCTAATGTAAAAAAATAATTCTTTCCTGAAAATGTATTAACTAGTTTTAATTTTTCAATATCCAAATTTGTCTCTTCTTTCACTTCTCGAATTGCTGTTTGCTCAAGACTTTCTCCTATTTCCATTAACCCTCAGGAAGCCCCCCAAGAGTTTGAATTTCTTTTTTGTAATAAAAATTCGTCATTTTTATTTTGAATAATTACATTTGAACCTATTAATATTAGTGGGTCATGACCAATTTTTTTTCGAATGTCATGAACATAATTTCTTTGATTACTCATGGCAACCTCCATTTTCCTTTATTTGTTCAGTATATCCTTGAATGCTGTTTAAATCATTGCATATATTTTTCGATTTTTTCCGTTATTGGTAGCACTGATTGTGAGTATTGTTTATAACAATCCATTTTGAGAACTGCACGATAAAAGTAGTTCCATTAAGGGATTACTTTTAAGTCTAATGACTTTAGATTATAGTATCTCTAGCCAATACAAAACTTCTGAGTCCACATTTATTCCCATATCTTTATAAGTACTAATAATTTCTTGAAGTTTAACACCATTAATTTTACTTAAAAATTACTGATATAAATTTTCAATTTTATGCTTCTTTTTTCAAATCCTCCAATACATCTAGTGATATTATTCTTGTTATAGATACAGTCTCACTTAACCTACCGTTTATTCCAGCCTCCGTACAATTATAATTTCTGGGATTCTCATACTCGCTAAACAAATTTTTTCAGAAATTTTAAAATCAGAATTAGTCACGAGTCCGCTTTCCTCCATAACTAGAGTTTTTTCAAAGACGTACTAAAAACAGAAATGTCTCCGAAATTACTTACGGTTTAGGCTGTTCATCAATTTTTCCCCAAAAGTATGAGCGGTATCATAAATTGTTTTTTAGTTTATTCTTTTTTACTATTTTTTCTAAAGAATTTATTTCTTAGGAATATCAAAAATATGAACTTATATAATACATATTGTTTTGTCTGTGGCTGTCTTTTTTACTTCATTTTGGTCAATAATAAAAAAATTTTCCAAGCAATTAAAAAATATAGGTTTTGTAACTCACCTACTTGGATAATTATATGAATAGTTATACAAAAGTAAAACTTGGAACAATAACTTAATTGCCAATTCCTAGTACTAAAACTTTATGCGATAAGATGATATCGGTTGTTCCAGATGAGACTGCTAAGATATTTTTGTTTTAAGATAGTTACTTATCTTTGATTTATATTCTTCTATGAATCTATTTTTTAAATGCTTGTAGAAAAAAATTCATTAAATGAATTTTCATAAATTTAATATACTGAGAAGTAAGGGTTGCTCCAAAAATACCCGCAGAGAATTTTTTTGACTATCCCAAAATGCTGGTTTTTCATTAATTTGTTTCTCAAAATACATCTTTTTAACAATTTAAAAAGTTATTGCACAAATCAGAGAAAGAGAAGATACTATTTCCGATTCAATGGCATAATTTAATTCTCTTCTCACTGTAAATCCAAGATTTTCAAGATTATTAAAAGAAACGTTGTAGCTTCTTTTATAAATATCATCTTTATGTTCAAGCATTGGTGTTTGATTAGAAGAGGAGTAAATGATTTTACCTTCTATAAAAATAATATAATTATGATCAGTATTATTAATATTATATATGTCTAATCTAGAGCAATCAGTATCTAGATTTATTAAAAAATTGACGGCTTCACTATATATTCACAATGAAAAAACGAACGTTCTTGACTAATACCGTATACATTTATCTCATTATTTAGAAAACTATTGATAGTCATAATATTTATTGCTAAATCAAATCTGATTCTGCTTAATACACCAAACACAGTTGAAATCATTCTTATAAGTTGTTGAGTCACCCTCTAAGCTTAATTTTATTTCAACATAATAATCCACTAAATTTAAAATCCAATTTTCTTTGAAGATTTTAGTTTCATCTCCATATAAACTATAGTTAGAATCGAAATTAAAATGATAACCTCTTGAAGTTTGCAATATTCCAATAGATCGCGTATTCCTTGAAAAATCGTATCACAAGTAATATCTTTGCTTATAGTACATGCGAAATTTTCAACACGTCTTTCTAAATGAGCAACAATGTGCACGTCTTTTAAACTAGTAATAATATCTTTTCTCTTTCTAATATTCTAATATCACTTCGTATTAGAGTACATTTTTTATTGAATAGATATTCCAACAGAGAATCATACCCAAAAGTTCATTGCCTAGCACAACTACTTTACTTCAAAATATAACCTACTCTACCAGTTACTCACACTTTATCCTTACTATACCTGTGGTAAACGTTTTCAAATCAATTTTATAATAACATATAATAATAAAAATTGAAAATACTCTTAAATCATGTAATCGCTTGCATTATTCTGGAGTTTTTGTATAATATAAATGTAAGGAATCAAGATTCCCATAATTAGTTTTCAAGTAGAGATTTTTTAAAGAAACGTTATATACAATATTTGGAAGAAAAGAGGCTGATTGACACGCTCAGAAAAGCTGCGTGTAAGTGAATTAAAGTTTTAAAAACAGGAAAGAAAGGCGTGGGAATTTGAGAACTTCCTTACTAACTGAATATGGCCTAACAGGTGTTTAACGTAAAATTGGAGCAACAACAGACACTCCATCATGTACTATATAACAAAAAATCCTGTTAGGCTTTTTTGTTATATAGTTTAATAGAGTATATTGTTTTTTTAATACCTATACCCTTCCATGCCCTTATAAAAAAACGCCAAATCAGCATTTTCAACTTTTTTACTCTGCAAATTTTTGCAACCTTTTAGAACTTTTGCCCCTTTTTGCCCTTCATTTTGACGAACACATAATTGATATATGGTGTTATATAGCATTGATAACTTAAATGGTTACCCTTAAGGTGACTACGAAAAGAGACCTTATTCTGCAAAGAACAGAGTTTTTTTGTATACATAATCAACCATTCACAACTTTTACACTAGTATGCTCTTCAAATAGTAGTCACGCCCAACGTTTTGTTACAATGTTAAGAAAGTTTCTGTTATCAAAACTTATTCATTGCTTTATCATTAAAGAAAATGCGAGGAAAGGATGATGACAAATGGCTAAATATGAATTTTCTGTACGCTATGCGGGCGAATCACTATCGGACGGAAGAATTCTCCAATTAGTGACCTAGCACCTTCTTTACTCGCGCTATCAGAAGCCTTTCAAGAAGTGTAACAAATTACTTATCCAAATTAACAACCTGTTTCTTTGGACATTAAAGCTACGTATAAAGGCTCTTTCATTGTAGATTTAATATTAGGCAATGGTGGTGATTTGTTAACTCAAGCAATTGACTTACTTAATGGAAAAGAGAGCAAAGCGCATAAGAGTTTAATTGAAATATTTGATGGTGTTTACGGAGCAATTTTATTTACTAAAACAGTAGGTAAAAGAATTATTAAGTCAAAAAAAGATTTACCTTCAGGTGAAGTGAAAATTACATTGGACGACTAAACTTCTGTTACTACATCAAAAGAAGCATTCAAAGCCTATACAAATATCGAATTTAGAAAATCAGTAAAAGAGTTTGTCAGGCCATTGGAAGTCGACGGATTAAGCACCATTGAATTTTCAACAGAGAAAAAAACTTCTCTTTCTGTTTCAAAATCTGATATGGAATCTTTTTTATCCCACCTTCTAAGGATGAAGAATTACCTACTTCAGAAAGTGACGTTTTCTTACAGATTGTAAGTGTTTCGTTTGCTGGTGAAAAATTGAAGTTTACTTCTGGTGATAAACCATTTTTAGGCAAATATAGCTGATAAAGAATTTCTAAAATCAGTAAGCGATAATTAACAGCAATTTGGTGCAAGCGACACGCTTAGAGTTCGCCTACTAATGGAACAACGATTAGCCGAGAACGGATTAAAAGTTAAATACACCCTTTTAAAAGTCTTAGAACATATAAAAAGAGCTCGTCAAATTGAACTCGATTTTGACGAAGACTAACTCACGCCACCGCCTCTGGTGGTTTTTTGTTTTATTCTATTTTATGGTTGTGGTATAGTTTTTTAAAAAAAGTGAAAGCTGTTTATCATTTTCGATTTTGAATTACTCATTCGTGATTTACCCATGCCGATTTTAATGATTTTAATCATCGCTGTATTCGTTGAAATCGTTTATGCTCATAATAAATTTGAGGATAATAAAAAGCCTTAGCTCTTAGTGATCTATGGTCTTTTTGTTTCATAGTGAAGCTAGTAATTATAAGTTCTATCAAGTGTTGATTTAGTAAGTGTATATAAAAAGAAAATATATCCTGCTAAAGCTATAATCGTGATAACAAACTGAAAAATTCCTGCACGATTCCAAGTTTTTTGAACAGCTAAGAAAGCGTCTGTATCTTTGTAGTTTTCCTTTTTCCAAGCCCACTCATTACCTTTAGTACCGCATACCAATATCCATACTATATTGAATATTGGTATTAAGCACATTAAAGGCAAATAAGTTTTATTGCCTAATCCCCAAAAAATATTATACATAAAAGCTCCTCTGTTCCAACCTTTTATCTCTTATGGAACAAATCAACTTGATTGTTCATCCATATTTTTTCCACTCCTTTAATAATAATAGATATTAATAAGTAAAACGAATATTTTAAAATATTAAAAGTAATCACCTTCTAATTTTTTATGGACCATAAAGAACTCTAACTGACCGAACAGTTATGGACCATTTGCTCTAACCAGCTGAGCTAATGGTCCAAGTAAGAACCACTTTATTTAGAATAAAATAGTTTTTACTGACTATAACTAAATATATAATAATTTTACTTTACTGATTTTCAATTTTCAACAAAAAACGACTATCTTGTTAGGGAAAGGCGGTCTACATGAAAAAATAAGAGTTTTAAATATGTATCAATATTTAAAATATCTGTTTTTTGAGTTCAATATTTTTTATGTCAAAAGATGCCGCCTTGTTTGGGAAAGGCGGCAAGAGGGTAAACTTGAAAAGTAATACATTTAGGCAATTACATTTTTAACTCTTTCTCTTTTAATTTCAACATAAAATAAAGCTCTCTATACAGAATATAGAGAGCTTCGTCAAATTGAGAAAACCATGTGACCCTATCAAAAAAATCTAAGTTTATTTTATACAAGCTTTCGATATATTTCAACAAAAAACGCTCCTATCTTAGGACTTGGGAAAAGATAGGAGCACCCTTCTTATATTCTTCATAAAAAGAAGGTCAAAATATGGAAATATCAAAAGGTAACTATATTTTAAATCAAATTTTTTTAAATTTCAACAGATTTTAAAAAAAATCAATAGCTCAATGTTTGACCAGGATAAATCAAGTTAGAATTTGCTAATCCGTTTAAGGAAGCTAAGTTTTGATAAGTCGTACCAAGTTTAGCCGCAACACTTGATAAGTTATCACCAAACTGATACTTTTAGATTTTTATTTTCTGGTAATCGTTAACTTATCTTAAATTTTCTAAATTAACATTTATATTAATTCTAGTTTCTTCACTTTCACTCCTTTTTTCTGATAAGTATGGTCATTTTATGTATTTAATATTTCTCTTTGTAAAATCTTTATTAAATGATAACATTAACTTAAATTAATAAGCCGGAGTGTGCGTTAGAGTTTGGAAAGAAGTTGAAAAAAACATTAGATGTTAGTAAATAGGCTACCAAGGAAGTATTTATTCATTCTAAGAATAGATAAATGATACTGGAAGAATAAGAAAAGTTGAAGAAAGAAAAGATAGATAAAATTATGGGTTTATTCAAGCATAAAAAGAAAGATGATATTGAATTTACAGAAACTAGCTCTTATGGTCCTATAAAAATAGATGAAACAAGAAAACTATTTAAATATAAAAATGAAATTTTTAATTATACTGATTTAATTAACTTTGAACTAATCGAAGATGGAAATTGAGTTACTCCTGGAGGCATAAGCTTAGGAAGAGCGGCGTTAGGTGGAATACTATTTGGAGCTTCAGGTACTGCGATTACTGGAGCATCAAAAATAAAAAAAGAAGATAAAAATTATTGTTCCCAATTAGATATAATGATTAACGTTAAAAATAGTCCTAAACCTATTAAATTCATAAAATTAATAACTTTAAAAATTGAAAAGTCAAAATTTATGTATAAGCAAATGGCTACCACTGTAAAGAAACTTTCAGGTGGTTTAAACTATATATTGGATAGCATAGAAACACAGACATCAAGTGATAATGCAATAGACCAATTTGATAATTTGAACAAATTAAAAGAACTTTTAGATATGGAAATACTCTCTCAAGAAGAATTTGATGAAAAGAAACAGAAATTATTAGATTTATAATGGATTATATGAGTTATTAGTTAAATGAGCACACAGTTCACTTTTATATTATATATTTTATAATAAATTCGATTTAATGATTTATCTGCTAAGCGACTTTGAAAAAAAACTTATTCTTTAGATAATGGAGGTCTTTTTTGTATAATAATAATAGTCACACCCACTGCCTCTGGTGAATTTTTGTTTCAATTTTGTAAGTCAATCGTTAGATATATCAATGGATAAGTAGGAGATTTCGTTCTATTCTCTTCTTGAGGTGAATACAATGAAAAAAATAATTAAATATTTTATGAAACCTGTTGAAGTTTTTGAAACATTAGATGATGACATTGGAATGTTTTTAATCATTTCTATTTGTGCAGCTCTGATTTTTACTTTCTTTGAAAAATAAAAAAGTGTGCGGATTAAATTTCCAGATACTTTCCGATGCACTAGCCGGGCCAATACTTCTCTCAACTATTGACCTAATATACATAAGATGATTTGTCCGTTTTTTATGTTATTATCTTTCGTTATAACTTGTGACAGAGCGGTTATGAGCCGTATACTCTAACACGTCCAAATCAAAATTAATGAAATATTTTATCTAGTAGTTAAAAAGCATTTAATCTATAATGGCTCCTATGTTAAACCTTCGGACAAAAAAAGACGAATACTTTTCTAAATAATTTTCAATTCTACTCTTTCTATCAAAAATGGATAAATAAAGCAGGCCAATCTAACTTCAATCATTCTTTTTTTGGATAAAAGACAGCTCAAAAAACCGTTTTTAGTGAAATTTTTAAAAACGGTGAGAACGTTTATTTATAGGTGTTTAAGCAATTAATGAAATACGCAGCGGATATAGCGATCAATTCCAACAATGGCTTCTTCAAGTGATTGAAAAGACTAGGAATTCATATATTTTCTCTTTAAAATCGAATGAAAGCTTTCGATGCGTGCATTATCTCCAGGGCATCCCTTACGGGAATAGGAATGTTTAACCTCACCACGATTGAGCGTTTTTTTCAAACACATCGCTTGTATATTGGCTGCCCATATCACTATGAATAATTTTTATTTCTAATGCTTTTAGGATGTTCAGTTGAATCACACTCGTTGCTAATTCTTTTGTCATGTTCCGTCCCATCTTATATGCTTCAGCCCGACGGGTTACAGGATTATAGAGACTGACTAAGTAAACCCACTGCTTTTTCACTGGAGTGTATGTTATATCTGTTAATAAAACACTTGATTTATCGTGTGATTTTTTTATTAAGTTCAGACGTTGAGAGATTTAACACCTTTTTAAAGTATTTTACGATACGTGGATACCCGTACATCGGGTACTTCAACCAACAATTTAAGACCTGTTCCTTAAATTGTTGGCGTTTTTGTGCGGATTTACTCGGCTTCCACTTCAAATAATCATAGTAAGCGGAGCGAGGAATAGCCAATCGTTTAGTCGTAGCCGAATTAGTTCCTTTACCTTGAATATCACCATTGATGTCCGTTTCTTTATACGGATGCTGTAGTTCTAACTCTCGTTGCCTAATATAGTCATCGGTTTTGTAATAGTCCCCCTAAAATATCTTTGATATAGTTGAATGTTGACGTCCACAACTAATCATCATCTCCTACTTTCTTTAAATATATCTAGATATCATTATGCGTAATTGATCCATAAAATATTACAAAACAAATTGCTTAATCTGCAATCGGTTTTGTATTTTACATATTTTTCTATACTAGTATAATATCATTGGTTTTATAACTTTATCTGCCATAAAACCACTAAAAAACCATAATTAATAAATAGGATAGGCATCATCTTCATTTTTATTTGACACAATTTCTATTACTAAGTCATGAGGAATACAAATAGACGTTTGACCCTTTTTACTTATCCAACCAGTTTTTACAGCAATTTGGTCTGGGCTATTATCTTGTTTGTCTCTTATCCTACCTTTTTGTATTTCTATAATATTATATTGTCCCTTTGCAGGATAATAAGTTTTTTCAAAATGATCAATTTTATCAATTTCAAATCGGTCTACTTCTTTGCCATGTATTTTTATAATAGCAATTTTTGCTACGGTCTCATTTTGACCTAATTCTTGAGCAGTAAAGATTGCTAGCGGAACTAAAGATAATATTATACATAATACAACTAGTATAACGTCATACAACTTAAATTGTTTCAATACTGCCTTCATTTCATCACCTTTTTTTATTATATTATGTTAAAAAAATTACATTCAACTTTTTAAATATTCCAAACTACAAGTTTTCCATTATCATATACTTCAGCAAATTCAAGAAGTGCTACACATTTTAAAGTTTCAACACTGCTAACCGAATAACCTAATTCTGAAGCAATCCAAACATTGGTTTTCTTTTCAATACTGCAGTAAGTATAATATAATAATTGTCTATTTATCAATGACAATCTAACTAATACATTATCTATTTTTAATTTTTCTTTTTCCGCATCAATTTTTCTAATAAAGCGCTGTTGAGAATGATGAGTATTTTTTTCTGAGTAGACACTTCTTTAATTGTCGGTGATGTTATATCAAATTGGGGCGTACCAGCAATTCTTTGCAACCATCTATATTTTTTTAAAATATTGCGTGTATTCTGTTTTGTTTTTTTCATCAATATCAGTAAATAATCGCAAATTCTCCACCTCCATGGTATACTAGTAGTAACTTTCTTGGTGGTTTATTTTGGATAAGTCATCATTTTTTTGAGGCAATTGGCGGAAAACAGTTAGATTTTTGCATTTTTCCGACGAAAGGTGTATAACAATCGTGTAGGAAGCTTTATTCACTTCTTTACAAATCTTTTTCGTCTAGCCAGTCGGCGGAAAACGGCTGGCTTTTTATCAGGTATAATATTTCTTTTAGTCAGCCAGTGGACGGTTGGCTTTTTTTGTTATACACATATACACAGGTTTATCCACAATATCTAGTGGGAACTAATTTTCGCATACAATATGTTGTAATCAATTGCCTGTTTCCTCTTTAAACAGCCAATAGCGCTCGTTAATTGCTTTGATTTCTTTCTCTGTGAACATTTCTTGAACCAATCCAATTAAAGTCAACAATATTGTATTTACCGTTCTCATGATCCAGAATTAATCGTTTGTACACATCCCCATCATTTATAAAATCGGCATAGTAAAGTGGTTCTTTCTCGACTTCGCAGTCATTTAATATAGCATTAATAATTTTATCGTATGCGCCTTCATGCCTATCATAATAGTTATATACTTATCTGGCAAAGCCACATCATTATATTGACACATGAAACGTTCCAAACATGCATGTTTACCAAGGTAAATACGTTGGGCTCCTTTGTCAAGGCTTCGGACAAAAAAAGACGAATACTTTTCAAAATAGTTTTCTGTCCTACTCTTTCTATCAAAAATGGATAGATAAAGCAGGCCAATCTAACTTCAATCATTCTTTTTTTGGATAAAAGACAGCTCAAAAACCGTTTTTAGTGAAATTTTTAAAAACGGTGAGCACGTTTATTTATAGGTGTTTAAGCAACCAATGAAATACGCTCATTATTATACCAGCGGATATAGCGATCAATCCCAATAATGGATTCTTCAAGCGATTGAAAAGACTAGGAATTCACATATTCTCTCTTTAAAATCAAATGAGAGCTTTCGATGCGTGCATTATCTCCAGAGCACTCCTTACGGGAATAGGCATGTTTAACCTCACAATGATTGAGCGTTTTTTCAAACACATCACTTGTATATTACTATGAATAATTTTTATTTCTAATACTTTTAGGATGTTCGGTTGAATCACACTCGTTGCTAATTCTTTTGTCATGTTCCGTCCTATCTTATATGCTTCAAACCGACGGGTTACAGGGTTATAGAGACTGGCTAAGTAAACCCACTTCTTTTTCACTGGAATGTATGTTATATCTGTTAATAAAACACTTGACTTATTGTGTAATTTTTTTATTAAGTTCGGACGTTGAGAGATTTAACACCTCTTTAAAGTATTTTACGTTACGTGGATACCCGTACATCAGGTACTTCAACCAACAATTTAAGACCTGTTCCTTAAATTGTTGGCGTTTTTGTGCGGATTTACTCGGCCTCTACTTCAAATAATCATAGTAAGTAGAGTGAGGAATAGCAAAAACCTGCAAAATTCGGGTAATGCGGTTGTCCAGTCTCTAAATTAAGACGAATCACCCTTAATACAGTGGCTCGCCCTTTATTGATCAATTTTTTGCCAGAAACAACGCTGCTCGCTTTAAACTATCTATCTCTTCTTTTAAGCGTTTGTTTTCGGTTACTAATTCCCATTTCCCCTTAACGAAAGAACATTTCTGTCATTGGGATCTGCTTGTCGTATCCATTTACTGATTGTCGAGACACTGACATTTTATTCTTTCGACAGTGAATTGGCAGATCGCCCGGTCTGATTCAGAGAAACCATCGATTCTTTAAATTCTTGTGAATACCGTGTAGCTGAATTTTGGGTTTGCATAATAAAAAACTCCTTTACTAGATTATAGCGAACAATCTGTCCGTATTTCTAGTATAGGAGCCAAGGCTCTGAACTGATGTGTAAGCCTTCTTTTACGGACCACTACGCTTGTTTGTCCATAGCTTGAAGTTGTGTGGCTGGCTTTGACTACTTCATTTTGTTCGTAAGCTAACATATTTTCATGAATAGAATCGTTTAATCCAGTAATATCAATCATTACCTCCCCCCAAAAAAACATATATGTTATAATCATGTTATAATATAGTTACTTTAATTTTGTCTGTGACTAATTTGGATGACCGTCCTTGTTAGTCTTTTTTTCATAATCATATCCATATAATATAGCCAAATAATAGGACATTTATTACGAGCCTTACGTAGGCAATCCCTTAAGCTTGTCTCGTTCGATGCAGCAAGTGTCGATGTAAATTTGCTAACCCTCTTTTTTAGTTCCCCTGATGGGTATCTCTCGTCTAATATACATAGTTAACACTTCCTCGTTGTTTTAAAAAGTAATAATTTATTCCCTAAGCAGTCTTTTCTTCTATAAATTTATTGACAAAGTAGATTTGCTATTTGCCAGTAATTTTCAGCGTTCGACTAATTTGAATGTTTCCATCTGGATTGTTGTGTGTTCGTTCTTTAATTTCTGCAATGTCTAGCTCAAGCGATCGCTGAGTCGGCATATTGTAGCTTTCACTTTTTCGAGCGATTAAACATCCGTTATCACGTAGCCATTGAAATAAACGATTTTGACCGATATCAACACCATTTTGCTTAATTAGCTTAGCTAGGTCACCAATTAAAATGGATGTTTTACTTGCGTCTACAGCATCAGCAAATAATGCTTTGGGTCTCAACTCTTGATTTTCTAGTTGAAGGGTATCAATTTTCTTTTGTTGGATCAGCACTGCACGTTTGACAAACACATCCGGATTGTTCCATGCTTGCTCTACTGAAATATAATCTCTAACTTCAAACCCTTTTGGTGCACCCGTCATCATAACAATATGTTTTGCAATTTCAACGGATAACGCATAATCTTGTAATTCTCGCAATGCTCCGTTATTAACAACCGCAGTTGAAACTACACTTGTAAAATCGATGTTTTTTCTAAATAGTTTGAAGTTTTGTGTTACCCATTGGCTAAATCGTGTTTTTAATTCTAAGCTCTTATGCAACTCTCTTGCACTAACGAGCTGTTCATCATTTTCGTTCGATGTGACTCTTACTAATTCATTCATTCGATCGGTTTCTTTCTGGTATAATTTTCTTATCAGCAAGTGGTCTGCTGAAATAAATTATGAATGGAGGCGCACTCTATGTTGCTAGATATTTTCTTACGAGATGGTAAAAATATTCAGGTTCCATCTTTCGAGAGCTTTACTACGGCACATCACGAATGGAAAAATCACGATGCTGAAAAGATCAGTTCTGTAAAGCTAATTGATAATGCTACTTTTACATTCAAAGGTGAAAATGTTGTCGTGATAGCAGGCAAGGATATTTTGTATCTAAACATTCAATAACTTTTCAAAATCTCTGCAATGGCTGCAACCATTGTGGAGTTTCTTTTAGCGTTTGGCTGAATGCTTGTTCAGCTTGTTGTTAAATATCTAATTTTAATAACATGACTTGTTTAGTTATTTCTTGAGGCGTTAACTTTTGATTGACTAATTCTTCAATATCCCCAGTAGTGATATATTTTCCAGCGATTAAAAATTGACTTTCTTTTTTTGAAGCTTCGCTTTTATATACAATTCCTTCCTTGTCTATTACTAATTTCCAAGCATCACTTTCAAAAATAATTCGTTTTGGGTTTTTGTCATTATCAAAATTTACTGCTACCATTTTGTTTCCTCGTAAGTTGGTTGTTTTATTTCCACACCCGCAGTATGATATTTGCGGAAGGGAGGTAAATATAATGGATGAATTAACCAATGAATCTAAGTTTGTTTTAGAAACTTTGTATAAAGAGTACTTAGACAAAATCAATAACGGAATCTCAAAATCAGAAGCTAAAAATATGAACAGTGGTCAGACTATTCACGATGCTTTATTTCCGTATATGATGTATGAAGACTTTTTAGATTCCTGTAGAGAACTTGGGAAAAATGATTTTCTTGACAATAAATGGGCAAGCAGTAAGCCTTTCAGAGTTTGCTTGACAGACAAGTCTATCGTAGAAATGGAAAACAAGTTTGCTAATAATATCAAAAAAATAACAAATTCGATTCTTTCACTAAAAAAGTTACTCTTCTAATATCCAATCTTTAGCTATCAAGTCATCCAGCGTAGGATCCCAGTAGGTCCCTATGTTGGATGCATCCTTTTTATCTTCAACTATAGGTATTAATATACAACATGTTTTTCGGTTTGTTGGTAAAACAACCATATCCATACCATTATTCAAATCACATTCTCTGATGATTCCTTTACCCTTTTTTTTGATTCTAAAAGAGCTTCTATAATGTTCATTTTTATTCCTCCTATTATTCCGTCTGTACTTATTCTTGGCGTGCCAGATTAAAAATTAATCAAATTTCTTAATATTGATAATCGGCATATTAGAAGTAACAAGTCGGTAGTCATCTTTAAAATCTTTATGCTCTTTAAATTTTTTCAACAAAGCTTGAAACGTTGGTTTGTGGTTTTGACAGCCAAAGTAAACGATTGCTTCGTCCTTCGCCATCCGTGCTTGCTCAACTTCAATAACTTTAGTTAGTGTGACTTGTGGCATAGGTTACACCTCTTGTTTTTCATCTTCTAGTAAGTATTCCAATGTTACCCCAAGATATTCGGCTACTTTTTTTAAATTCTCTGCAGAAGGCATTGAATTATTCCATTTAGAAATAGTTCCATTTGAAAAATTCAAAGCTCTTTCAATTTTGTAAACTGATAATTTTTTTATTACAAAGTTGTTTTATTCGTTCATAAAGCAATTCCATATTCATTATTAGCTAAATGAATAGGAAAACTTAATAAAGTAATAATCGTTTTACAAATTTACGTATAAAATAGTTATTGAGTGAAAGTGTTCTATCTATGAAAAAGAAAACCAACATCACTATTAAAGATTTGGATAAAACTTCTAATTTAAACAGAACAAAGAATAAAAAATCACTTACATTCGTATTTTTTGTCTCGATACTTGCCATAAGTGCCTTGTACTTGTTGGAAAACTTTATAATAGAACCATTGATCACATTTTATTGCAGGCGCTTTTTAAGTAATTTTTAGCTCCCTCCACATTAAACGTAAAAGGATAACTTTTGTTCTTATACAGATAGTAATCAATATAAATTTGATTTTCTAGTGAAAGAAATCTAATAGTCTCATCTTCTAGTAATTCTTTTTCAGTGGAATGAATTACTAATACCCCTTTATTGGCGCACAACCATTTATGGATACCTAAGCTATCTGCACAATAGATAAAAGTGGGGGTTATTTTAAGAACATTGGTAACCATTTTTGTCAATGTTTCATGTTCTACATGATCTTCTAAAATAAGAAACGGTACGTTTTCCAACGTCTGAGCTGTCCCTACTAGTACATGATTCGATATTAGCGTACAGCTCGTGGCTATTAATACCTCCGTTTGGAATAAAAAGGTTCGTTCAAACTGTGGATCGTCCACTTTATTACTAGTAATTCCTAATTCTATCTCCTGATTCCTTAATTTATTCAAAACATCCAGTGGCGTACTTTTAACGAAGGTAAAATTGTATGCTTGTTCTTCTACATTTTGCTTGTGAGTAATCGTTTGTACGGCAATTTCACTGATTCCAACTTTAAATGAAAACTGATTCAGTTTATCATAAAGTGAAGAACGAATCATTTCTACATTCTCAAGAATTTTTTTTACATATGGAAGAATCTCTCTTCCGGCTGTACTAAGCTCTAATTTTTTTCCTTGACGGACAAATAAATCAAATCCTAATTCACTTTCAAGGCTTTTGATTGCAGAGCTCAACGATGAGATCCCCACATAAAGTTCCTGGGATGCTCTAGTAAGACTAACATATTTAGCAACAACATAAAAATACTCTAGTTTTTCAATTGACATGTTTCCAAATCCCTTCGTATTTCATAAAAAAAATATCTTATACAACTCTTTCTGATCATTTTTTGTCACATAGGCATCATATATCAGTCAAAAAAATGGCAGTCATTCTCAAAGTGCGGAGGAACGATATGATAAAAATAATAACCTTACCCCAGACTAATCGAATTAGTTTACCTTGTAGATGTAGCTAACTGGGCTTTTCGTTAATCCGTAATAGCATGGTCGATAATGGATATTTCATTTCATCTTGTTTGTCGATCTCCAACAAAGTTTCTACTGAAAAGATAATTGTAGAGCATAGATTTTTAGTTTTAGTAACGTGCTTTCTATTACTCTTTTAAGAACTGTGTAACTAGTAACTATCCCTGATAAAATCATTGATGCTTCGCTCTAGAGTATTTTTAAAAACACTTTCTAATTAATGACTGAGAAGAAAACAGCTCATAAGTAAGTTCCTACATGAGCTGTTAAAATAATTGATGAGACAAGTTATTTTTTGTTAATACAACAAATCGTTTCATTGTTTTTCCACCCCATATGTATATATATCATACGGTCAGTTTCTCTTTTTCTTTCCTAAATAGTAGAATAGCCCACATAAGATTAAAATCAGTAGAACAATTCCTCCGTAGAGCGCCCACCTTTCCCATGGAGATTTGGTGTGATCAACGGACGTTTGGTTATACTTTTTCGCTTCACTTGCCTTAATTGTAAAGTCTTTTGAGAACTTCCACTCTCCATTCGCATTTTTTAATAAAATCGTGTAGGTGTAATCTCCTGCTTTAAAGTCTTGATCCAATGCTAAAGGTAAGGTAAATGAACTATTAGGTGCAATACTGAGGTCTTTCTGCTTCTTCTGTGCTAGTGGTTTTGATTGGGCTTTTTTGGTCACTGTAAAGGTTCCTTCCAATTGTGTGAGCAACTTTGGTTCTGGATTGCGTAAGGCCATCGACACTTGATTGTGTAAATTATTTTGACCAATCGTCACGTCACCACCAATCACTTTTGTTGGTACGGGGTCGTCTGTTTGATCCACACGGATTGCTAGGGTATGCATAAAGACATTTTGAATACCTTCGCCTTGTTTCTTCTCTTGGATTGGACGCACCACCACCCCACCTAACAAAATTCCTGTTAAAGCGCGATCAGGCATCGTCAATCGGAAGCGAACTGTCTGTGATTGATTGGCAGGAATCGTGACTTTCGGTTGGTCAATCGTAATCAGGTCCTTAATCGCAAGTGTCATCGATGGATCTTTTGGAAAATCTGTCTTGGTGTAATCTACAATCCCATTTTGATTGGTTGTAGCAGTAGTTATCATAACTTGAAAGGTTTGCGGTTGTTTGGCTTGATTAGTAATGGTTAATTGAAAGGTATCCGTTTGTTTAGGTTGTACTCTCATATCATAAAAATTGGTTGTTTCTTTCTTTTGTGTTGCACCAAAGCTAGGTGAGATACTATAGTTATTTGCTTGTTCCACAGAGGAATTGTCTTGTGCATGACCTACTGCTGGCTGGAGCATTCCTAAACATAGTAGGATAGAGAAAAAATTGATAACTTTTATTTTCATGATGTTCTCCCTTTAATGAAAAGAACCATTCTCGTTAGAGAATAGCTCCCTTTCGTTTTAGTTGTTTCTCTATGCTGGTGCTCCTTCTACCGCATTCCATACAATCGTTCCTGTATAGTTTGTAGCAGGTGTATTTGCTGGAACATCAATAGTTGGGTTCAAGGTAAGATTTGTATCTTGCTTGTCTAAGTCGGCTTTTGTTAACTTATAAATTAGAGCCATTGTAGTACTTAAAGATACTTGAGAAACTGTTCCTCCTTGATCGGATGAAGGATTTAGTTTTAACGTCATTCCTCCACCAAGAGCTTTATCTTTTTCATACCCTGCTTGTAACGACCAGCCATCTGTTTTTCCACGATAATCATGGATGGTTAAAGTGGGGGTTTTTGGCTCTGTTGGTTGTGAGGTTTGTTCTTGGCCATTCAATGTAATCGCCTCGAAGTTAATTTTTCTTAACTCTTCAATGTTTAGCCCACCACCATTAACCGTGATATTCGCTTCCGTTTTGTTGCTCTCTGCCGCATGGACGGGTGTTTGAATGAATAACATAGTCCCCATTAGTCCTCCTAAAAGTACCGTACTTAAAATCATTTTTCTCATAATCCATTCCTTCTTTCCATTTTATTTTTATCATAGTGAAAAAGTAATAAAGCGGCTAAACATAGCAAAGCTCCTAATGGGACTGACCACCGCGAAGTCTGCTCTTCATTGGTTCGTGGATACTGTGAATATGCCTTATCTTTAATTGATTCCGTATGCCCCCGAATACTTGATGGAGATTCCCCTCCTCGAACCATTTGATTCGCATTTGGAACAACCGGGGGTGCCTCTTTGATCGTAACTACCACGTCCGTCTGTGAAGGCATTGCTGCTGTAACTTGTTGTGCGGAGATTCCAAACAAACATCCGACTCCTAGAATAAGTAAAAAGCTACAAACCAAGCGCTTCATTTATTCGCTCCTTTCTCTAACTGCCTTTTCTACTGTTATTTTACTAGTCTTTACTAGGACTCTGTTCAATAACCCAATCAATAACTACTGAATATCTCTTAGCTAAAATATTTTGAGGAACCGTTACTTTTGGTAAAACATCAATACTCCCAGAATAATAAGAAGACTCTTTTTTATCCTCATTAAATATAATTAAAGGCGTTACTTTCGAATCTACCTTAACAGAAAAAGCTTCTATATATGGACTCGTACTTTTAGGATTAAGACTTAATGACACTCCTGAATTTATCCAATCTGCAGTGGTAGGATCACTTAAGTCATAAGAAACCAACACTTTTCTATTTTGCTTACTTAATCGAGGTAACGTATCTATAAAAGTCGTCTTCCCTTGATTAGCATCCTTTAATGAAGACTCTTGGGGTTTACTGGAAATTGTTATATCCGTAAAAATAAAGTTGTCTGGTACAGACCACTCAAAAGACCCAGCAGAACTCCTCGGCTGCCAGACATAGATGTCCGCATCTTTACTTCCTTGATAGTTAGTAACAAATTCTTCTGTACTCCAGATATTTTCTCCAACCGGATTTTCTTTTGTTCCATCCTTGCCAATATTTTGCCAGTTTCCTGTATATTTTTCATTATTTGGTGGGTTAACTAGCTTGCTATATGACACGCTCTTCTTAACTTCAAATTTAAAGTTTGAACCTAAAACTAGTTCATTTAAACTGTTCGCCTTATCAAACATACAATACATAGCATTGTCATCCAGTTTTTGCGTATCAAAACTGCTTAAATTTAAAGTTTTCAAAGAAGTGTCTCCTGAAAACATTTCACTCATTTCGTTAACATTCTGAGTATTGAAACTACTCAAATCTAAATTAGTTAAAGAAGTATCTCCTGAAAACATACTTCTCATATTGCTAACATCTTGAGTGTCAAGTCCTGACAAAATAATTTTTGATAGATTAGGAAGATCTGCAAACATATTTGATGAATCTTTAGGTGCTTTTGCTCTATCATCAACGCCTACAAAAGAAATAGTTTGTATATCATTCGCCTGAATAAATCCCGTTTTCCATGGAGCTTTTTTAACATCTTTTAAGCTCCCTTTTCCATATAATCCTAATGTACGTGTGTTAGAGTCCCAGGCACATCTGATATCTCCCCAAGTAATAGCCACATTTTCATTTGTGATTTCATGATCATTGATAGTTGAACTATTTTCGGTTGAATTATCTATGCTTGCTTTAGCTTTTGAATCAGATGTGTTACTTGTGGTAGACGGTTGTTCTGAACTTTCTGGAATTTTGGAGGTTTTTGTAGCAGTCTCCTTCGTTGTTTCGGCTGGAACGACATCTGTCCTTGATTTAATAGTTGAATCAGAACTTTCAGTTGTGGTAGCGGTAGTTAGTACATTTTCAGTTCCACTAGTAGTTTCCATCGTAGAATATAATGACGTTTTTCCCCCTTTATTTAGAGTCGTCTGATTTAGTGTTGATGATTGTGCTGCAAATACCATACTCATTGGTTGTAACAAGCCTACCGTTAGAGTAACTAACAAGAAAAGATTTTGTTTTTTCATAAAGCACCTCTTTGAATTGATTGAAAATTTCGATTTATCAGGATTTAAAAAATGTATACGACGTTATCAACACTAGATTTTTTCTTGTCAAAGATAAAAAATAACTAAACTACTTGTTTAAAATATAAAATTTTTTCAAAGGCCTCTGAACTTTCTTTATTATAAAGGAAAAAAAAAGCTATGTTTAGCTCAATAACACAATTCGTTTCCTGAATTTTTGAAAAGAATATTTCGGCCAAATTGGAAACAATTGCTACAAACGAAAATATATGAAGATTTAATAGATTATAAATTATGTATGAACTAGCAAAGTTTAAAAAGCAAAAGTAGTTTATTACCAAGTCTTCTAACAAGTACATTGATGTTAGTATCAAATCTTAGACATCTTTTTCGTAGAGACAAAAATAAATTAAAATTACCTACAAGAGGGTGAATTTTAAGGGGGGTTCTTATGTCCGATAATTTTTTTACGGAAAATACTATCCTAGTAATGATATTTTTTCTTCTTTTGGTGCTTTTTTCTTTTTTGAAGATAGGTAACTGTGCTTATCAATTGTACTCTTTCAAGAAAAGCATTGTAAAAGGAAAAAAAGATATTCTCTCTGTTAATCAACAGATTAAGCTAGTTCCCACTGACATCCAACACACGTATAATGCCATCACTAGAATAGATAATTGCTTAGGTATTTTTATTCTATTGGTTTGTGCATACAATCAGCTACTAATCCACCATCTTTTTCTTTCGTATATTTTTATGGCTATTATGGGTATTTTAGCGTGCGAGCGGTGGAAATTTTTTTTACATTTGATAGAAGATGGGTATCTGCTTATAAAAAAAGCATTGGTCCATTATTTGTACGTCTTTCCAAGTCTAGATGAACAACGCCAGGTACTAACTATCCAAAAAAACAGCTTTTTTGTTTTATCTTCTTATGACGCTTGATGTTATCTTGGGGTGTTTGGGCACTACCAGTCTTTTACTTATGTGAGAAATGGGCAGCTGACATTACCCACATTCCGATTAAGAAAAATGGCTTGAAAACAACAAAATAAGGTATTCCTATAGTAGAAAAGGAATACCTTATGATAAGGCAGGAATCGAATCTTTTCATGCCTCGTTGAAGAAGGAAGAAGTATATACAACGAATTACTCAGATTTTGAAAAAATAAATTGTGCGCTATTTAGCTACATTGAAGAATTTTATAACCGTAATCGAATGCACAGCTCGATTCACTATCTAACTGCACAAGAGTTTGAAAGATTGGCAAAAGAAACAATTACATAACCGTCTCTGCTAAAATGTGTACAAGATATTGACTCAAATCCAAGTGAAATGATGGAATAAATTTTATCAAAATTTGCACACCGCCTCAACCAAGATTAAAGACATGGAAACCATATACAGAAGCTATAAAAAAGTCGAAAAGAAAGGACTCTTTTTGGCTATTCCGTCCGCACTAAAATCAAAATATTACTGGAAATTCCATCTTAATTTACACTAACACAAGTAGACGCCTGATTAATTTTTTACTTAGCAACAGAACCTAAACGAATCAACAGATCTAAAATAATTTCAGGCTTTTTTGGGGCACATGGAGCCGATTATTTATTCTCCTTAATTCTGACAGATTGCCATAAATTCTTGAAAACTTGTTTGCCGTGAAAGTTTCTTTACTCGTGATGCATCATTTAGCACATATACAAGTTCTTCAAATAGCTGTTCATAGGAATTATCTCGCTCTTCCTTCAAGGCCAACAACAAGACTAATCTAACCTTTTTTTCTTTCCATTGTAACGGTTTTTCCAGTGAGCAAATGGCTACCACATTTTGTTTTGCCTCACGTTTGACGGCATGAGGCAATGCATAAAAATCACCAAAATCCGTACTGGATAATGCTTCTCGCTGCAGTACCTTCTCCACAAAGTTCTTTTCACAATAGCCCTTTTTATATAATTCCTGACAAAGAAATCGGATTACTTTATTTTTGTCTGTGAACATTTTTTTTGGAAAAAACAGCTCTTCCTTCAAAAAGGTCATCAAAACGGAAGACGGCTGATTTTCTTCGAACAATATGTTCCTAATTTTCTTTAAATCAACATCTCTCAAAAATGAATCATAGTGATAAACTGGAACGGTTGTTGTTAGATTTAACTTTTCCGTCGTTAAAATCAATGATTTTTCTTTTGTAATATCATTTGTCACCGAAAATATGGATTTCGCAACGAATAGTTCAATTTCAAACTCCTGGATTTTATCCAATTGATTTCTGACAATTCGTTGATTTCCCACCCCATAAGGAGAGATCAGCAGTACACGTTTCTTTTTATGAGCGCGGATATTTTCTAATGCTGAAAGAAAATGAAGTGTTAGGTACGCCACTTCATCTTCTGGAAATTGAATATTCAGCTTCTCTTGAAGATAACCAGAGGCATAGACACTGATATTATAAACAAAAGGAAACTTACTTTTGATTTCTTCAAGTAACGGGTTTACCAAATATTGTTTATGCATAGCACGCTTATATAATAATAAAACATGAGTCATCAAATAATCCGTAATTTTCTTATCATGCGTAAAATCAATAAAAAAAATTGAGTCGATATTTGTTAAGCTGCCTTCAATCACCTGCTTTAGTTTTTTACCAGCTAGATCTTCATCAGAAACAAGAGAACCGGAATACAGTCGATAAATGTATACGTATTCTTGCTCTGGAATCTTAACTCCAAGATTCATTTCTAATTCCTTAACCAACGCCAAAGTCAAGGTCATTTGATCACTCTTAGTCTCTTTTAACGAAGCCCGAGAGGAATTCAAGTAGCTTTTTTTGCTGACTCTTTCCAAAAGTACTGCGAGATGTAAAATAAATGAAATCATTGAGAAATCATTGACAAAAAAATCTCCCTTTCGATGAACATTCATAACCACTTTAGATAAGCTTGTTAGATCAACCTGTTCAAAATAATCTGAATAATTGTCTAAACTCAATTTATTTGTCTCAATCTCTCGATTTAAAAATAACGTAAACACACGACGCTTAGCAGCTTCATCCCCTTCTATCAAAAGCTGGTTTTGTTTCCGTTTAATTATCAGCCTCTGATCACTTTTCCCAATCAATATATTGAGTTTTTTCACTATTCGATCAAGCGTAGATTCACTAATGAAGAATTCATCTGCTAGTTTGTAAAAGTCACAGGCTTTTTGATCTATTAATCGTATAAGTATATCAAATGGTAGATTCTTCGATTTCTTATCTGACGTCATATTCTGAAGGTGATTGTTTTCAGGGTTTAAATAGAACCCTGCTCCCCTCCCGCCTTTGATAGGACTATGGCTCGTTCAGTAAGTTGGTTTAACTGCTGAACATCATTTCGAATCGTTTTCGACGAAACCCCAATATCTTTTGACAGCTGCTCAGCGGTAAAAGTCTGTTGATTTAGATACAATTTCTCTAGAATTTTTTCTTGTCTTTGAGAAATATTCACTATGATTCCTCCTATGACAAATAACTAATTTTTATTTCCAAAAAAGCATAGAAACTATTAAACTTCTACTATTTATTATAACAATTATTCTGATATTGTATTGCTCTCATTTTCCAACTGAACAAGATTTTTCTCATAAACTTTTAAGAATGGATAATACATCAGTCCATCGAGAATGATCAGAATTAACACTAGGATAACTGCACGCCAATCCATTGTGGATAGAAAAGCACCTATTAGTGACGGCATCTGCCAAGAAAAGACAGCAAAGGTTTTTCCTACAACTCCCCACGACATACAGAGATAAGTAACAACTGCGTTAAAAACTGAAGTAAAGATGAAAGGAAAGAAGAAAATCGGATTTAGCATTAATGGCGTTCCAAAAATCATTGGTTCAGAAATACCAAAGAAAGAAGGAATCAAACCAATTTTCCCAACTGTACTTAACTGTTTGGATTTTGAACGCATCATTAAGAAGGCTAAGGCTAACACTGAACCAGATCCGCCGATAATGACGAAATAAGTCCAAAATGGTGTCGTAAAAATATTGCTTAAATCGTTTCCTGCCACCTTTTCTGCAGCATTAATAGATAGATTTCCATCACGAATTGGTCCAAGAATTCCTGCTAGAGCAGCATCGTGAATTCCAAAGAACCAGAACAAATGGATCAAGAAGACACTGATAATTGTAAAGGGTAGGCTGTCAGCTGCTTTAAAACTTGGCGCCATAGTATTGTATAGAAATTGAACAGCTGTTGTATCAAACGCATGGAAAAGAATAAAAATTATTGAAAAGAACGTCATCAAAATCAAGCCTGGCACTAAAGCAGCAAAGGTCTCTGAAAGAGAAGCCGGAACGCTGTCGGGCATCTTAATTCGACCAATATTATTTTTACGCATACAATGGTATCCTTCCACTGTAACGATTGCGACAAAAAGTGACAGTAAGATTCCCCGTCCATCTAAAAAGCTGATTTCGACTTCTTTTCCATCCCAACCCATTTTTAGCGGTGTTAAGACAAGCATTAGGAAACCGACAAGTGCAAACATCATTGGACGCAAAACATCTTCTTTATAGTGACGGCACAAGAAGTAAGTTATCCCTACACAAATGAATAAGGCCATCGCATTCAGGGTTACGCCGCTGATCCAATTTAAAACCAGACTGTTCTTTTCCGCAAAGCTTGCCCAGGCTAACAAAAAAATATTTTTTGTATCTTTCGTCACAGGTGGTGCATTCAAAATAATTGGAATCGAACCAAACAAAGTTATCGGTAGCATAGACATAAAGGCATCCCGCGTAGCTTTTAAATGACGCTGCTGACTCAGTTTATTTGCCAAAGGTGAGATGTATTTGTCCATCGTATCACTGAATTTACTAAATCCCATGACTTTTTATCCTCCAATCAATGTTTTTATATCCTCATAAACACCCTCACCATCCATAATGCCATATTTCATTGGTGAAATTGTTTCTACTGGCACGTCAACGGCCGCTTCGATTTGAGGTTTTAAGAACCGAATTTGCGGGCCAATCAAGACTAAATCCACTCCTTGTAAATAATCTTGATATTCTGATTCGCTATAAGCTTTTACTTCTAGTGTGTAATCAGAAGCTGCTTCGATTTTCTTTGCTAACATCCCTGTTGACATTCCAGCATTGCATACTAGCATGATTTTTTTCATTTTTATTCTCTCCTCTTCTTATTAGAAAAAATAATAGTTACTTTTTAATCAAAGGATCTTCTTTGAATTTTTTTCCCTTGACTTTCTATGATTTCTTTAAACCAATAATAAGATGCTTTTGGTTTTCTGATTTGGTCCTTTTCAAAATCAACAGCTACTAAACCATAACGCTTTTCCACGCCGTTTTTCCATGAATATAAATCAAATGATGCCCAAGCATAGTAGCCACGAATATCCACTCCATGATCCATCGCATTCATAATGGCATTGATATGATCATTCATAAAGTAAATGCGATAGTCATCATTCACCTGAGCTACCGTCACATCTTCCCTCACACCCACACCATTTTCCGTTACATAAATTGGAAGATGATAGCGATCCCAAGCTTCAATCAATCCATCTCGTAATCCTTTCGGATAGATTTCGGTATCCCATGCGGTAAATTCGCTGTTTGGATCTTTTACTTGTTCAAACCAGTCTTTGATCACTACTTTACTTTGATCTTTTTTCCCTGAGTGGTTGAAGACTAGCTGTGTTTTGCCCCCAGTATATGGTTTCACCAAGGTTCGAGCATAATAATTTAATCCAATAAAATCAACGGTATTTTCTTTTATGATTTTCAACTCTTCTGTTTTCATAAAGCTGATATCATAGTCCTGAGCTAATTTTGCTACTAAATCAATTGGAAATTCACCTAAAGCTGCAGTATCTAAAATCCAATTATTACAATAATTATCGGCATAGCGCATAGCTATCCGAGTTTCAATTGTATCATCTACACCATTAACTGGGGTATAGCTGTGAACAATGCCTATCTGTCCCTGATAACTTCCAGCTCTGAAAGCTCGTACAGCTAGAGCACTTGCTAACATTACATTGTAAGCACCAATTATCGTCTTCTGAACATCCTGTAAACACGGTGGATAATTGCCAATGAAGTAGCCATTGACAATAAACCATTTAGGTTCATTAAACGTTGTCCAGTTTCGAACTTTCTCACCAAAATGCTCAAAGCAAACCTTTGCTAAATGTTCAAAAGCATAGATAACTTGAGGGTTCAGCCATCCGCCTTCTTCTTCCCAATATTGCGGCAGGTCCCAATGATAAATCGTTACAAAAGGCTCAATATCATATTTATGACAAGTATCTAGCAAGCTTTGATAAAATTTAATCCCTTTTTCATTAATATCGCCTTCTTTATTTTTAATGATCCGCGGCCAAGAAAGAGAAAAACGATAAGAATTTTGTCCGCCTTCCTTCATCATTTGAATATCTTCTTCGAAACGATGATAATGGTCACTAGCGACATCACCATTTTCCAGATTGTTCTCATGTAAATAGCGATCCCACATTGATTCTACTTTATCGTCGATATTCCAAGCACCTTCGCATTGATACGAAGCTGTTGCACCACCCCATAAAAAGTTATTTTCCATTAAATTGTCTCCTTCCATTTATATAGCTCACCAAACTCACCAATCATATCAACCGCGATTGCGGTCGATGTTAAATGTCCTTCGGCATGAACAAGCAGTAAGTCAATTTCATTCATAAGCCCTTCCGCAGAGAGCTTGCGCAGCATTTCTGCATGAGCTTTATGTGCCAATTTAATTTCACCCTTTGCTGATTGATATTTTTCTTCAAAAATCCTAAAGTCGCCTTTTTTTACTGCTTGTAGCGCTTCATATGAATCACTTTTTGCATTACCAGCGTGTAAAATTATCGTCATTGATTCCATTTCAGTTCCAATTTTTACTTTCCCCAAATAAACTTCCTCCTTTTTTTCTATACCTCAACTATAAAGCGTTTTCTATTTAAATTAAATTTTTTATTTTCCACATTAAAGTGGAAATTTTATTTCCGTGATTTTGCTATTCGAACGCACACTCTTAGAAATGAGATTTCGAAGACAAAATAAATTAATTGCTGAAAGCTTTTTATTACTGTTTAAGCAGGCTTTAAGCTTTTGATATAATAGATTCGGTTTTTCCACAAAAGTTAGTTTACAACCTGAAAATTATTTATATAATTGTAATAAGAGCTACCACCTCCACTTAAGGTATCCTTACCAGTACATGCGTTAAAAAGTAATTTTCAGGTGTGAAAGCTACTGGGATAATGTGGTAAAATAGTGGTTACAAATGGCAATATTGATAGAGAAAGTATACCGATCTAACACTAGTAGACCGATGCTGCATCGTGGGGTGAAAAGTATGTATTATACCCTAGCCAAAATGACATTAGCCATAGGTTACACGGGAGTCTCTACCTGCTAGAGTTTTGTTGTAAAATTTAAAAATAAATCAAAGGCCTACTTGTGTTAGTATAAATTAATCTGGAGGTCCCAGTAATATCTTGATTTCAGCACAGGCAGAAAGCCGAAAAGAGTACCTTCTTTTCGGCTTTTCTTGTAGATTTCACAGGTTGAGATAACACACAAACTTTGATAAAATTCATTCCACCGTTTCACAAGACAATTGTCTTGTTCACTCAAATCATTCATGTATAACGGTTCAATGTATAAGTCAATTTTTCATAGCTTTTTAAACACACTTTTAATAAAAGCACTGTAAAGTTTTCTTTTTCTAAATTTGATAGAGAATAGTACCGCAGTATCTTGTATCCAGTGATAAATAATGGTGTGCCAAATATGAATACTACGGTCATAAAGGGTTTCTTATACTTCTCGGTAGCTGAGGCTATGATAAAGATATTAGCCAACAGTTACGATAATCACATCTTTTTGAAATTGCTCTCCTTTAAAGTGATTCATATTCATTCCTCCAAGCGATTCTTTTTCTATTTCATCCTAAAACGGACTTGTTAAAAAACTTTGTAACAGAACCTTGATTTGTAATTAATAGAGCGGAACTAATTACTACAAACACAGACCCCACGTTATGAACTAGTGCTGCTGTAACTGGATTTAAAATACCCATTGTTGATAATCCAACAGCAAATATATTCCAAATCATAGCTATCATAATATTAAAGTTTATACGTTTCATAACTTTCTTTGACATTGCTACTAAATACGGAATTCGTTCAATATTATCACTTACTAATACTGCATCTGCTGCTTCAACCGCAATATCACTACCTATGCCACCCATAGCAATTCCTGCATATGATGTTTTTAGCGCTAATGCATCATTAACACCGTCTCCGATCATACCAATTTTTTTATCATTTTGAATAAGTTCTTGAATCAAGGACATTTTTTCTTCTGGCATAAGATTTGCTTTTACTTCATCAATTCCTATTTTTGAAGCGATAAATTTTGCTGTATCTATATTATCACCAGTTAATAATATTGGATGAATATTCATTTGCTTCAATTGATTGACTGTTAATTTTGCTGTGGGTCGTAAAACATCTGCTAAAGCAATAAATCCTGCAAACGATCCATCCAAGCATACGTAAATAACCGTGGCTCCTTTTTTTAAATAAGTATGTGCCTTACGTTCAGCAGCAGCAGAAATGATAGCATTAGTACGCTTAATGTACTCAGCTTTACCAGCAAGAACTATTCGTCCACCTATTTTTGCACTAACTCCCATTCCGCTTTCTAGTTTAAAATCTTTGATCTTTTCAATTGTTCCACCATTATTCAAATAATGAGTTACAATCGCTTTACCTAACGGATGCTCAGAACGTTGTTCTGCTAAAGCTGCTAATCGTAAAAGTTCACTTACATGAAGACCATAATAATAATTTTCAACACCAATAACTTCCATCTTCCCTTGAGTAAGCGTTCCTGTTTTATCAAAAGCTATAGAATCAATTTGAGCGATGCGTTGTAGCGCATCACCAGAACGAATTAAAATACCAAATCTCGTAGCATTACCAATACCCGCCATGACAGCCGTGGGCGTAGCTAAAATAAACGCACATGGACAAAAAACAACTAAAATTGTAACCGCTCTAATAACTTCACCAGTAAGTACCCACGTTAAAAGTGCAATGCCAAGCGCAATTACTACTAACCATGTTGCCCAACGATCTGCTAATTTTACCACAGGTGCTTTATTAGCATCTGCTTTTTCTGCTAATTGAATCATACGTTGCAATGAGCTATTCTTTTCTACCTTGGTCGCACGCATTTCAAAAGTAGAAAATTGATTCAACGTACCACTGGTGACATTATCCCCAACTGTTTTGTCAACAGGAATTGATTCACCAGTCATTATTGATTGATCGATTGCAGTAGTCCCAGCTATAATAATGCCATCAACCGCTATTGTTTCTCCAGCTAGAACTACCAAAATATCTCCAGTTTGAACATCAGATATGGGAATTACTTCTTCCGCCTCTTCTCTTTTAATCCTAGCAGTTTTAGGTGTAAGATCTATTAATTTTTCAATACCTTGTCGAGCTTTTCGAGCAGTCATGTCTTCTAACAAAGTTCCAATTGCCATTATCCATGCTACTTCCCCAGCTGCAAAATATTCACCAATAGAAATAGAAGCCACCAAAGCAATTGATACTAACATATCAGCTTTAATATCGCGTTCTTTAATTAATGACGTTACTGATTCAACCAAAATGGGAATTCCACAGAGAATTATAGCAATCCACGCAATATCAAAAGGAAATTTATTTTTCATAACTCCTGTAAGGCTGAAAATTAAAGCAGCGGCTGAAATAACAACAAACAATATATTGCGACTTTCTTCATTTAGAATTATTTTTTTTATTTTTAATAGCATTTAATAAGTCCTCCTTTAAGTTCTACTTGATTTTATCTTAATCAAGATGTACGATTTATTCATTAATGTACATCCTGTTCATTAATATTGTACGAACTGTTTTTATTTATAGCAAGGAACAATTATTTTAATTTGGATTATACTGAACGTTTTGGCTAAATTGTTTATATGGAGGAATCGCATTGATGGATAGACGACAAAAAAAAACAAGAGAAGCAATTTTTATTGCCTTCAATCATTTATTAACGATTAAAGATTATAATAAAATTACAATTCAAGAAATTATTGATTTAGCAAATATTGGTCGGAGCACTTTCTATTCGCATTTTGAAACTAAAGACGCATTACTTAATGAATTATGCTTGGATCTTTTTACTCATATTTTCTCCGATAATTTAGTAAAAGAAAAAAGCCATGACTTTTCCTTTTCCGATGATAATTCTGAAATATTAATAACTCATATTTTATATCATTTAAAGGACAACAAAAAAAATATCAGCGGTTTACTACTATCTGAAAGTAGTGAACTATTCCTACACTTTTTCAAACAGTACCTTAATGACTTATTTTTTGATCAACTTTTTTCAAACGTCGACAGAAAAAACAAAGCAGTACCAGATGCTTTTCTCTTAAATCACATAACTGGCAGTTTTATTGAAATGATTCGGTGGTGGTTAAAAAACAATTTAAAACAAAGTCCAGAAGAATTGACTTCTTATTTTATATCAGTTATTTTTCCAATCATTTAAGGCATGTTGCAAAGTTTTCAAAAACAATAGGCTGATCCAATTCGTTAAGCAACCATGAATAGACTTTCAATTTAATTCCAGAGGATCTATCTTTTCGATGTATAGATATGAGTATTTTTGAAGAATAGGTCTGGGGATTTTACTAACTGTTTGTGCATAAAATATATAGAATTCTCAAGTTGTATTTTAAACGATATAGAAGTATCATTTAAATTCATAATAAAACTAAAATGTTCGTGTTTTAAATCCTACCGCTATTTTTTGTACGAATGTTCCAGAAGAATATTTTTGATGAGGAAAAGGAAAAAACAAGAAACGTTGATTTAACAACATTCCTTGTTTTTTTCATGACTCACTATCGCTATTTTCTATATGGATGTTCCAGTGACCCCGATTTATACAGAAACAAATTATCGATTAGGTGCTGCTAAAATACAAATTTTTTTACAACGTGAAAATGGTGTTTCAATTAGTATCGGCCGAGTGTACCGTCTAATAAAATCCATGAGCTTACCAAAAATGGTGACCGCAAACTCAAAATTCCGCTATCGAGAGGTCCAAAAATTCTGTATGATCACGGCATTAACAAGTGCCATACATCCATTGCATAGCCTCCTATTTCGATTTATTTACAATTCAAAATAAAGTTGTTAAATTGGTATTTTATATTAACAAGTATGGCTCATTAATGAGCCAAAGAAAAATAATAAAAATAAGCAGAAAGAATAGACATCCATAAAATCAACTAAAAAATTGCTGCTAAGTTTTTATTTAAGACAGAGTTAACAACAGAAAAAAATTTAAAAAGTGATTTTTCGCTAAATAAAATACTTAAAGCAATAAAAATCAATGGCAGAACCCAAATAATAAAACGCCCACCAGGATTATCGGGAGTTCCATCCCATTGAAAATGGTTTGGAATAATTGTGGGTAATTTTGGAAATAGATATAAATTGAAAAGGAAGGCAAGAACCGCCCACATAAAATTAAGCTGAACAATTTTATGATATTTCTTAGAAATGTAGTTAAACATAAATTATATGCCCCCATTTTTGCTTATTTTTATTATTTTGCACATAGTAACAAACTATGAATTAAATTTAAAGGATTTAGTATAAATTCATTGAAAATTAATTTAATGGGTGTAAAGTATGAAAATGTAATTCATGTGAAAAAACAAATTTTCCGATATATTCTTAATAGTGAAAGGAGAATTCAAATAGAAATAATTCCTCCAAAGCTCTATTACAATAATGATAGCATTTAAATATACAGAGATTCATGAAGAATGTGGCCATCAATGCTTGCCAAACTTAAATTTACGCATCAGAGATATTGAAGAAAATCGCTCAATTAGATATTTCATTATTTTGTTAATCGATTATATTAAAATGAAGAAACATATATTAAATTACAAAAAATAGAAATTGATGAGCCAAAAGTAAAATCATCAGTAGTAGTAAACATTATTCTAGCTGATAATGTGCTTGTAGTAGTTGAATACGCAGCACTATTTGCGGTAGCTTATGCGTTAGGATCACCCGAAAAAATCTTCAATGTTAAGTCACTATGCTATAACACATAATACTTTAAAGTGATACAACTTGCACAAATTTTATATGGTGAAGCTTTTACAATAGAAATAGATAGTTTTATCTATCAGAAACATTTAGAATTTCCAAAAAGTACTATGCAAGCTCTATTTAACACTAAAAAGAAATTTGACGAATTATCTATGGAATGATTTTAGAGCTTTAATGCCAACGGATGATAGTTAATATTCTAGTGAGAAAACTACGGGCAATTGGCAAGATAAAATATCAAAAAGCAAGAGTTTCTTGCGCGTTGTCAAATCAAGCTTTCTTGAACAAAAAATTTTTTTGTACTACTCTACTATTGGAAGGAGATAAGAAAAAATGTTTGCACAAATTTTAAAAGATAGGAGAGCTGAACTAGGAATTACACAACAAGATATGGCAGAGAAATTATTCGTTACAAGACAGACCATTTCCAATTGGGAAAATGGAAAAAATTTTCCAGACATCCCCACGCTGATATCTATTAGTGAAAACTATTCCTTATCCCTTGACTATATGTTAAAAGGAGATTCCGCCTACATGAAAAAAGTTGAAAAAGATTATAAAATAATAAAAAAGAAAGAATTGCTAGTTATATTACTGCCATTTCTCTCTTGTTAATTGTGTTACTTAGTTTATCTAATATTTTTTTTAAAAAACAATTATATGAAAATATTCTAGCTACAATTGTTATCCTTATTAGTATACCCCTTGTTGCGTCGAGTTATATTTTATATAAATCATTTTATAAAAATGAAAGTAATGTGCCTCAGCCTCTTTTCATCCCTAAAGCCTATGGATTAGGTTTAACAATTAATCCTAATCACCCAATCGGAAAAATAGTTTGGTTATTAATTGGAATAGGAATACTAGGATTACTTTTTTATTCGATACTAAATATTTGATTTCAAACATAAAACCGCGACTATATTTAGTGACGGTTTTTTCTATCTAGAATTGCTTGTCAAATTGTCGGATCACTCATAAATCTTATGTGGTGTTTTATCACAATAAAGTTTGATTAACGTTGATCATTGCATTAACTGAACGATTTCTACCAATTCCTTTCCAACAAGTTTTGTTGAGAAGTATTTGTTTATAGATTCTCTTTAAACATTTCTTTATAGACAGTTTTTTCCCGCATATCCATAATCTAATTATCTAGTTGCTTTATAGTAGCTCGTAATTTCTGAATTGAGAAAAATAACTGCTGCTTCTCTCAGCTACTTCTAGATCACAATTGTTTGTTAATTAGTTTAATGTCAGTTTTTGAATATCTTCTTACAACAGCTTAGAATAAATTTTTCCATAACAATCATCAATGAAGCCTTCCACCGGATAATCAAATCATGTTTTCTACTCACTCCTTTGTAAAATTAATTTCATTAAAATTATTTGTAAAGATTTCATGCTCGTGTGGTCGTTCAATAAAATTAGGAGAAGAATAAAATAGTTTTATGTTTTTAGAAAAACAAAATTAATGATATAAAAATATTAATTATGGTTTCGAATAGATATATTATTTAACATTTTTCCTGATAATTCTCTTGTTGTTCAATAAATTCATTTTTATCCCCGGCGGCGGGTTCTGTTACAAAAACTAAAAGTCAATCGTACTTGTATATTCCTGATGAGCGATTAAGCTGTAATTCCCAATAATGAATTTATTTCCATACAAACTGAAAAGCCAAAAAGAGTGCACTCTTCTTAGCTTTTTTTGTAGATTTCTCGAAAGGCTTCCATGTCCTTAATCATGGCTGAAGCAATTCGAAAACTTTGATAAAATTTATTCTAACGTTTCCATCAGAAATAATCTTGCTCAATTAAATTATTGTGATACTTCACTTTTCTATGCTCTGTATTTGTGTATAAACCAGATTGTTGTATCTCCTTGAATATACTATGAATAGGAGATGCTTTGTCAGTAACAAGAACTTTTGATTCACCAAACAACTGATTGCGTATCACGCTTTTTCACAGTCAGATATCTAGAGTCAGTTCTCCAGCATCAATCACACGATATAAATAACATCATTTCCCATAAGTAGAAAGAATGTCTCTTTTTCTTTTTCCAAATTTGATAGAGGACATTCTCACATTCTTTTACTCAATGATAAATTAATGTATGACAAATATGAATATCATTATCATAAAGGACTTCTTGAACTTCTCGATAACTGCGATTATAATGAAGATAGTAGCCAATGGCTACTTATCTTCACATCTTTTTGAAATTGTTTTCTTTTAAAGTGATATTTGCTGTATATTTTTCTAGCTTTTTGTAAGTTTCGTTTACAACATTTCCAAAAAAATAAGTTTCTATTTTGATATTATTTTCTTCTAGAGTAATATAGTACCCTACTCCTTTCTCCATTAAGCCACTCTCTGGATAACAGAAAGACGGTGTATCTACTAAAAATCCAAAATTTTTCTTAATAATTTGATTTTTCCCTATTCCATTGTGTATATGACCACTAAAAAAAACAATGTTTTTACCTTTGTTTAATATTGCTTCTACTTGATCATTCTGTGGACCAAAACCATGAAAATCATTACTTCCAATATGAGTATTATTTAGTGCCTGATGTGACAGAATAAACACTATTTTCTTTTCTTTTTTTGATTTTTCAATTGTTTTTTCCAATGAGTCCAATTGATTTTTTGTTAAATAACAGCTATCCTTTATAGGCCTTTCCGTACACAAAGAAAAAATTAAACAATTATCATATTCATATTCTCCAAAAGTTTTTTTATTACATGAAAAAAAATACTTTTTACTTGATTAAATGAATTGAACCGTGGATCATTTAAAGTATCTTTTTTCGAATCCCAAAATACTTTCCAAAAATCTATCCAACCATCATTATCAACTTTCTCAGCAAGACCATTTTTCTTCCTCTGACATCATGGTTTCCTAAAGTAATTATTGCTTCAGGGAAAAAATATGAAATTTCAGTTAAACAGTTTGCCATATAAATTGAGTCCCCATAATTTGTTAAGTCCCCTAAATGAAAAAGATTTGTCTCTTTATTTATTTTTTTCATGTTTCTCAAAGCAATAACAAAATCTTCCATTCCCACTGCAGAATTGCCTACATGACTATCAGAGATTAAAAAGAAACTTTCTAAATTACCTAAACCTAGCATTACTATCGCCTCTTTCTTTTTTATTCAAACTTTTTTTCTTTCTTCTCTAATAAATAATGTAATAATAGTGATTGAACATAGCTAAAAATAACACCTATTGCAACAGAAGTTAAACCATAAGTAAGTAAACCAAAGGCCAATACAGTATAATTTAAAAGTCGAATAGCTTTAGCTACAGCTATTTTAGGATTTTTTTTATGGATAACTAGCGCAAGTACATCCACTCCAACGGTTGATGAATTTTCTGAAAGACAGCAATAGTATCCTACTGCAACAAAAATAGTTGCAAGTACAAAATCAACTGGTAAATTCACTTCTAGTCTAATTGGTAACGTATAAAAAATACTAAAAAAAAGATTATAGCATGCACTACTTACAATGGAGCGCAATAGGTTTTGCTTTCCTAAAAAGAAAAATGAAGCAAAAAGTAGAAGTATCGTTATTCCAGACGTTAAATATAAAATATTAATATCTGTTGCCTTATTTACAATCATCGCCAAGCTTGTCACTCCACCATTAATTATTCCTCTCGGTTTCATCCATTTTGAATAAGCGATTCCTAACAAGACATTTCCACCTATAATTTTTAATAAAGACTTGCTATGCTCCATAAAATTTTCCATTCCTACACTGCCTTCGCTTCATTTAATTAAGTTTATGATTATCCTAATATTTTCAAATTATATAGAACAATTGATAGGATTAAAAAGAATACAATCACACGCGTAGAATTCATTTTTTTTCGTCCTAATAACCAATAAGCAAGCCCTACTAACACAACTGGAACTAAGTTAGGCAAAATCGTATCTAAAGTATCTTGAATAACCAGTTTTACACCATTATGTTTATAAACAAATGGAACAGTTGTCCGGACTATCGTGGGAGCTAATGCACCAATAACAGTTATCCCCAAAATTAGTGCTGCATCTGTGAAAGCATTTAGCTTATCTTTCATAACAGTAACTAATTTTACTCCTTGCTTATAACCTAATTGAAGTAAACGCGATTGGAAGAACACTAATACTAAATTAGCAATCGCCCAAATAAATATACCTATTGGACTACCATCCATTGCTAATGTTGCAGCTAACGATCCAAACACCGTTCCCCAAATAACATGAAATAGGGAATCCCCAATTCCTGCGAATGACCCCATTAAAGCCGTTTTTAACGCAACTATTGTTTCTTTTGCTTTGTAGCCATCAGCTTCTTCAATAGCAAGATCAATCCCCATAATTAAGTTTCCAAAGATAGCATTTGTATTAAAAAATTGGTTATGAGTGTGTAACATATCTTTATATTCTTCTGGATTGCCTTTGTATAGCTTCTTTAGTCCTGGTAGTATCCCAAACAGGTAACCCGAACTCATCATTCGTTCATAATTCCAATTTAACTGACTTCCTAAGATAAATCGCCAGCTCATTTTATTTAAATCTTTTTCTGTTAATATTTTTTTACTTTCACTCATCACCATCATATCCCCCTTCTAAAAGTACATGTTCTTTTGTAGTGGTTTCTTCTTTTTTTGTAGAATTCATTTTATAAAATAGCATGGCAATGACTAATCCTAATAAAAAAACTCCTAATATTGGTAATTTTAAATAAGAAGATAAAACGAAGCCTAAAATTAAAAATGGAACAAACTTTTTCACAGGTAAATATCGTAATAACACACCTATACCAACTACAGGAAGTACTCCTCCTGCTGTTTTTAATCCACCCATAAGCCAGTCTGGCATGCTAGTAGTGATAGATTGGATTGTTGCGGATCCGGCAAGTAGCATAATTAAAACGGGAATTGCTCTACTTACCCCCCATAGCATAGAACCAGATAAAACAAGAGGACTTATTTTTTGATCTTCTAAATTATCAATTGCTTTATCGATTCTATGCAATAGAAATACATTGCAAAAACGAGCTACAACATCCAGCTGTAACATTAATAATGATACTGGAACAGCTAATCCTACTCCAAATTTTGCTCCTTGACCTGATAATACTGCAAAAACAGTTCCTAGCAACGCACCAGAAAAGTAATCCGGAATGCTTGCTCCACCGAAAGCTGCAATCCCTAAGCGCATTAGCTGTAATGTAGCGCCGACTGTTAGACCCACTTTCATATCTCCCATAATCAAACCGGCTACAAAACCTGATACTACTGGCTGAGTTAAAGTATTAGTGATAAGTGAATCATTGATTGCAATAAATGAATATATCGTAAGTAATATTATTTGATAAATAGTTAATTCCATTATCTTTCCTCCAAGCTTATAAATAAAATTGATTAATTTTTTAGTTTTTTAATAAAATCAATTACTGGGTCATTAGGAACTAATTGAGCGCTTATATTAATGCCTTTCGATGCTATTGTTTCAAAAATAGTTTCCTCTTCAGGTAAAACTTGAATACTCTTAGTTATCTCTCTAGCACCTTTTTTATAACTCATATTTCCAACATTAACTACTTTAAGTAGAACATCTTTTGGATTTTTGAATAATAAGAATATTCGTTGCTTTCCATATTTTCCAGAACTAATATTTCTTGCCGCATTTTCAACTGGTAAAACTGATAATCGCATTGAAGAAGGAGCAGCCATTCGTAAAGAAGACTTTTGTAAAGGATTAGCAGCAGCTTCATCATTAGCAACAACGATTCTCTGAGTATTTAAACTAGTCGTCCAAATGCCTGCAACTTGTCCATGAATTAAACGTTCGTCAATTCTTGTATTTACAATGTTTTCTTTCCCTGCGTACTGACTATAATTACTTGGCTCTTCCTCTTCACCTGATTCGTTAATTTCCTGTTCTACTTTGTTTATTGTTGCTTTTACATCAATTATATTTTTCTCTGCAAGATCAATTAATTCTTTTACAGAAGCATGTTGATTTACTATTGCTTCAATCACTATAGATAATGTCATCCCAGCAATAATTTCAATCCCATCTACATTTAAATAGTTCTTTGTTGCTACATTACACGGAGTTCCACCTAAAAGATCAGCGATGATGAGGGTCGATCCGTTAAGGGCTTTCATTTTCTCAGCTAGTTCTTTTTCAAATTGAAGATTATCTCCATCTGGTCGTAATGAAACCACATGTAGATTCTCTTGTTTACCAACAATCATTTCTACACTACTTTTGACTCCTTTTGCCATTCCACCATGACTAATTAATACAATGCTTTTCACTAATTTCCCTCCTTGTGCTTTTATTCACTTGGTATACTATCCGTATTACAAAAAAACTATATCACATGTTAAGTGATTAGTAAACCTAACATTTTAACATTTTAACATGTTAAGTTACAAAGAAACATAGTATTACATTTCACATTCTTATTTGCTAGGGAATGATTAACATGATATTCTGATAATATTCGATTACAAGAGTGGAGTGAACCTTTTATGATTCCTAAATATAAACAAATTATGCAAGCACTTCTACAAGAACTTAAAAATCATATCTTTATTCCTGGTGATAAATTTTACTCCGAAGCAGATATCAAACAGAGATATTCCGTGAGCTCTATTACTGCTATTAAAGTCCTAAATGAATTGACTAGTTTAGGTTATCTTTATCGTATTCGAGGAAAAGGTACGTTTGTTTCTAAATCAAAAGTTTCTCAAAATATAAAATTTTCGGACATTAAATTGCGTACACTAGCTTCAGAAAAAGTGATCGTTCTTTCTGTTGAAGAAGACAATGACCCTAAAATTCTAAAAGAACTAGGTCTTCCTGCTAATATCTCTTACTATAAAGTTAAGCGCGTTCACTATTCTGAAGGCACACCATTCCTAGTACATGTCACACATCTTCCTAAAAAACTTATAAAAGAGCCTATTTCCAAAAATCTAAATATATATTCTAGTATTTATGATCGGGTACATAAAGATTTTTCAATTGATTTATTTTCATTATCTTCTGTTGAAACAAACGAAGTTGTATTTCCTGATGATCCTAAACTATTAAATCTATTACACTTAAGTTTTCGTGAACCGGCTATAAAACAAGTAAAACATTCTTATTTAACCGATGGCAGTGTAGCAGAGTATATTATCAGCTATAAACATTGGAAATATTTTAAAATAAAAATAGAAGTAGATCCCGAGTAATCTTCGGTTTCTACTTCTATTTTTGTTTTTTATACTTTTTGATACTGGTGCTTTTACCATATTCTTGTCAGCCAGTCTATAAAGATAAAAAACATCAAAAAATAATTCATTGCATGTTGAATTATTCACGTTAAAAGCATCACAAACTAAATAGTAAAACCCTCTGGATCTGACGATATTCTATATTTCCTCTTTATCAACATTGTGTAACAAAGAATTCAAACTATGCGTGCCACATTATAATCTGTTTCTTCATGTATTACTACGTAAGGTAATTTGTCCCCTCTATTTTTTATTTTATATCTATTGTGACAGATTCAATCCAGAAAAAAAGTTTTTCTTACGTCTTAGGTAGATTCTGAACCAATTGCTGAATTTCTTGTAAACGAGGTAAATAATTCTTCAAAAAACTTTGATATCCACAAAAATCATGGTTTTTATTGACATACATGGCTTCTTTCATTCGCTTACACCCACCATGACAACTTGTCAAAAACGGACAGCTTTGGCAAAAGGCTTCCGTTTGATGTGGTTCGCAGAGAAACTGAACACTGCTTGCTTTTTCAAATAAGCACTTCAATGTTTTTTCTTGAATATAACCTAAACGATAGTCATCTAAAACGTAAAAATCACAAGGATAAACACTACCATCTGCTTCAATCACATACTGTATTTGACATCTTCCTGTAAGTCCACACGCATTCAGTTGATTGGTCCTAAATAAATGAAATACATCGTCAAATAGTTTAATACTTCGATATGTCCCCTCATTTAATTCTTTTAACCAAAGTTTCAATATTTGCTGGTAAAAAGAGGCAAAACGTTCAGGTGTTAGTGCATAAGAACTACGTTTTTCTGCATATAATTCATCTAAACATGGAATAAACTGAATATATTGAATATTTTCCTTTTGAAGAAATTGATAAACTTTTTTCGCTTCTTTTGCTAATGGATTCGTTAACACGCACAACACATTATAGTCAATCTGATACTGATCAAATAGCTTCTTTGTCAACATCACACGATGAAAAGTCCCTTTGCCTTTCGTATCTAAACGATACAAATCATGATACAACGGATGACCATCAATTGACAGCCCTACTAAAAAATGATGCTCTTTTAAAAACTGACACCATTTTTCGGTTATCAACAGCCCGTTTGTTTGTAACGCATAATCGACTTGCACTTTTTTTGACTGGTTTTGAACAGTTTCTACCATTTTTTGAAAATAGTTTAACCCAGTTAAAGTTGGTTCTCCTCCTTGAAAGGCTAAAGTTAAATGATCGCCATTTTCTAAATCGATAAAAATGTTTTCAATCATTTTTGTCATTATTTCTAGGGACATTTTGCCATAAGAATCAACTTCCCTCAAGGAACTTACATCGGCGTAAAAGCAATACTGACATCGAATGTTACATAATCCTGATGCAGGTTTAATTAACACTGAAATATATTTCATGAAGTAGATCCTTTCTTAGGTTACACCTAGTGACTGTCTACTGTTTATTTTCCATATCGAATATTGTTGTTGCCAATCTAAAATTAATGGTTATTAATTTATTCAATCTATCATGAATAAATAAGACAACATATTATGCATAACCGACAAAAATATTTGATAATTCATAACTAGGCAATTTTGTTACATCTACTCCAAAAAAATTGCTTACTTTGAATTGTTTTTAACAGCAAATTTATTATAACTCTTTCTCACTTCAAAAATTGTTGAAATTCAAATTTTAAATTATCATTATTTTTTTCCATCCAATTAGCTAATGCTTGCTGCATTTCCCGTATTTTTGCTAAAAATAACGGATTTTCTATTTGATTAATTTGTTCATACGGATCTGTTTTTAAATTGTATAATTCATCTGTATCACCGGCATTAAATACATATTTCCAATTCTCTTTTCGAATCATCCGCTGAGAAAACAACAAACTGCCAATCCCTGAACATTCTGTGACAACCACTTCTGGCCAACAGCTCGTTTGCCCTTCTATTAGTGGCTTAAACGATTGACCATCTCGTTTCTGCAGTTGAGGATCAACACCTGCATAATCAAGAATTGTTGAATAAATATCGCAACTGTTTACAAATTCGGTAACCGCTGCTACAGATTGCCCAAGGGCTGGTTTTACGAGTAACGGAATACTACACGTTTCTTCATACATAAAAATAGCTTTATCGCATAAGCCATCATGTATCCCCAGTGATTCCCCATGATCTGAACTAAAGATAATCATTGTCTCATCATACAAATCTTCCTGTTTTAAATACTCTAACAAACGCCCAATTTGATAATCAATATGTGATACCCCTGCAAAATAATGCTTTACGATTGGCTCTATTTCTGACCAAGTAGTAAAGTTCCCTCTTTTCATATCATGAATACGTGGTTTTAAAAGACCCCTATCAATGAAATTTGCCCAAGGAGCAAGCTTCCTCTCTTCATACATCTGATAAAATTCTTCTGGCACAAAATAAGGCTCATGGGGTCCCCAAAAATTCAATTGGAAATACCACGGTTCTTCTTTATGCTTAAATGTCTCAATCCAGGTCTTACTCCGTTCAATCAAAAAATGTTCAATGGTGCTTTCAATCCCTGTTGTTACCACACCAGCTTGGTGATTGCCATAAAAACCTGTTAGGATATTCTCAACTTGAAAAGTCAAATTATTTTTTTGTAAATACTTTTTAAATTGTGGATAATGATAACCACCGAACCCATGCCCAGGAAAGTCATCGCCTAGATATCCTACTGCTGTTGGTAGACTATCTTTACCTAACCTTAATTCAGCAAAGCCAATATCTTTCATGTATTGTTGAATATACGTATCGTTTTTTACATTTTCCACGCCTGATCCTAAGTGCCATTTCCCTGTATAACCAACTTGATAATTTGCCGCCGCTAAGCGCCGACTCAATAAGTTAGGTGAATCAGGTAATTCTTGAACCATATTTCCATAATTATATGAATTTGTCAGCATACCATGATGCATTGGATATACTCCCGTTTGAAGAGAAGCCCGGGCAGGAGTACAAATAGGACAAACTGTATATGCATTTTCAAATGTGGTACTTTCTTGTGTCAATGCATCTAAAACAGGCGTGTCACATTGTAAATCACCATAAATAGATAAGGTATCTTTTCGCTGTTGATCTGTAACTATGAATAAAATATTTGGTCGTTTCATTTAAGGAACTTCCTTTCTTTTTGAAAACAAATTTTTTATCCTATACTCTTTTTCTGTATACATCGATTTCCACCCCTTTTTTTAGTAGATTGGCGTAATTTGGGGGTGGCCCATAAATTTGATTCAAATAGTCATGAGTGGCCTATATTTATGTTTTAGACGTTTACGACGGAGCTCGTTTTTAAAGACAACGTGCTTTCTTCTTGTATAAAAGCTTGAACTAGTTAAGCTCAAAAGTTCACAAGAGGGTAGAATATTTAAATCTTTTTGTTTAATCAAAACAATCATCTCCGAATCTCTTATCATTTTTTGTTGCGAAGATGTAAATACCTTTTTAAGGTTTCAGCCTCCTTTTTTAGACGAATATTTTAATTTTCAAAGCTAGAATATCAGTCTTTGAAAATCACTGTATCCCTTTTGAGAATATTCATCAATAAGGTAGTTGAAGCTATACCGAATTTTTTTGAAGTTCAGTGACGATTTGTTATTTCAAAATATATCCATTATTCCTCCAGGATTATTTCTAAAACTAAACTATTTTAGAACTCACACAGTCTGTAGTAAACTTAGGAATTTATTTTATAGAACATCAACAAAACCATTTATTTTACAATTTCTATTGTGATGTTAGTAAAGATACTTGTCCTTGGTAATGTTATTTTCACAAATTTACCACAATTAATAATTTGTTTTGAAAAAGAAGATCCACTGTTTTCTGCCGCAAAAGTAAACAAATATTTATCTATAAATTCCCAATTAGATATTTCTTTTTCATTAAATCTGACTCTTTTCGGGGTGACAGATAAAAAGACTTCTATGATTGTTTCTCGATTTTCTACTAAGTTAGCGTAGCCTTTTCCTTTAGATGGATTAAGGTTTACTACAACTTTGTCATCAGTTTCTTGTTGTGTAATCTCTGTTATCAAATTGTTACCATTCTCAAATTCATTACTAAAACCATCATCTTCATACTCGATAAATGTATTCGCTTCTTGACTTGGATAAATCACGTAATGACGTTTAGTATAATCAATGTCTTGTACTTGGTTGGTTGGATTGAAAAACGGTAAAATACTGCCAGCTTTTACAAATAATGGTAATTTCCATAATGGAGCATCAAAAATGGAGCATCAAAATCAGCTAAACTTGTACCGCCTTTGTAAGGAGTCCCAGTGAAGAAATCGTACCAAGTGGTATTGTGATCTGGCAAATATACGCTGGCTCGTTTTGAATCGCCATTTTGTTTCATTTGATAAGGTTCAATAATTGGAGCAACTAATAAATACTTTCCAACTAAAAATTGTGTTTCTAAACTGGATCCATAGGTAAATTCATTATATTCATTAAAAAAAGTTGGTCGTACAATTGGAGCTCCTGTTTGGTTAGATTCATAAGCTAAAGAATAGAAATAAGGTAATAACGTTGTTTTTAATTTTAAATAGAAACGATTAATATCTAAAAATTCTGAGCCAAATTGAATTCCTAAATCTTTCGGTTTACTCCCCCAACCATCCATGGAAAGTTGTAAAGGAGTAAACGATTTCCACTGCAAGTCACGTGTTTGAATAATAGGATTGTTTCCACCAAAAATCCCGTCAATATCGCCTCCAACGTTAGGATTACCAGAAATACCTGTGGAAAGATAAGTTGGAATATTGAATTTTATATTTTGCCAATCGGAACCTTCTTGGTCACCAGACCAAATACTTGCATAACGTTGCGTTCCTGCCCATCCATCAAGGATGACAATAAAAGGATGCTTTTGATTTAAGCTGCTCATTTTTTTATAAGTTTCAGATATCCCATTTAAACCAAAAGTGTAACCTTCGCCTACCCAAGCCACATCAGTTTTTAATGATGCTACCCCAGCAATTTTTATTTCTTTTTCTAAATCCCGATCTTCTTTTTCTGGAAATTTTGGATTTTTAGGTGAAATATTTTCTTGAGTCCAAAGTCCCAATTCCACTCCATTTATCCGAGCATAATTACCAAATTCTTTTAGATTTTCAATATCACCTGCTAAACTATCACTTTGACCGTAACCCGCTCCATAACCATCATTAGGCACAAACCACCCTAACGGTAAGTCATATTTTTTATAGCGATCAATGATGGATCTAGCTGAAAATTGATAATTATTTTTTTCTCCATTTAAGGATTCTTGAATAGCTTTTTTTGGATACTCATTTTTATTGGGATCAATAAATCTCACTTTATGCGTTATTGAGACGTTAGGAACCAGTTTTTGATCATCAATTTCTATGGTATCGAAGTGATAATCGGTATTAAAAGCTTTTTCTTTGATTGGTTGGTACTCTTTATAATATTTTCCATTAGGAAACTTAATAGCTCCATCGCTTTCCTCAGTAACTTCCACCCAATAGTCCCTGTTATAAGCATTTAAATGTGCAGGATAATAGGCGTAAAGCGGTAGCAAACGCGGTCTACCTGTTAAAATATGATATCCTTTTCTAGGATATCATTGAGATATTTAGACTTCCAGTGATTCACCTGTGGATCCAGAATTCCCTTTTCTTTCAGCTCTTTAATAACTTTTAATGAAGGGGTATACTTATCTATTACAATCGAACGTGGCTGCCCATATTCCTGGATTAATCGCTTAATAAAGGCTTTTGTGGAGACCGTATCTCGATGTTTACGCAACCATTAAGGTGTCTCCGTTTGAATCAATAGCACGATAAAGACAGCCGATCTTTTTCTTTGACCTTGACGTATGCTTCGTCAATTCTCCAGAATTGAGACAAGACTCTCCGTTTGTTTCATTTTTCTCATAAGTGGTAAAAGACCTTTCCCGTACTGTTTATCCCAACGATAAATGGTTGTATAATCCATGCCAATACTAAATTCCCTCATAATTTTGGCACACGCACAATAACTTTGTCCAAAGTGATAATATAAGCTAATGGCTTCAATAATGATTCGATAGTCATACTGCTTTCCTTTGAATTGGTTTTTCACAATTGCACTTCCATTTTTTTGTAAATTTATTTTGAATTGTAGAGTAAAAAGGTTCTGTTGCAAACTTTTCTAATAAGTCCATTTTAGGGTAAAATAATAAAAAATGATAGTTTGGAGGAATGAAGATGGATTACTTTAAGGGCAAACAATTTCAAAAAGATGTGATTATTGTAGCCGTAGGCTATTATCTTCGATACAACCTCAGCTATCGCGAAGTGCAAGAAGTCTTGTATGATCACGGAATTCATGTATGCCATACGACAATTTATCGCTGGGTTCAAGAATATGGAAAGATCCTCTATCAAATTTGGAAAAAGAAAAATAAACAGTCCTTTTACTCGTGGAAAATGGACGAAACCTATATAAAAATCAAAGGAAAGTGGCATTATCTGTATCGAGCAATTGATGCGGATGGATTAACATTGGATATTTGGTTACGTAAAAAACGAGATATGCAGGCAGCCTATGGGTTCTTTAAACGATTACGGAAACAGTTTGGTGAACCAAAGGTTCTTGTCACGGATAAAGCACCCTCAATTAAAGCAGCCTTCAAGAAGCTTCAAAAGAACGGTCTCTATAGCAATACAGAGCATCGAACCGTGAAATATTTGAACAATTTGATTGAACAAGATCATCGTCCAATTAAACGCCGGAATAAATTTTATCGAAGTCTCCGTACTGCCTCAACCACGATTAAGGGGATGGAAGCCATTCGAGGAATCTATAAGAAAAGCCGAAATGAAGGAACTCTTTTCGGCTTTTCAGTGACGCTTGAAATCAAGCAATTATTGGGTATTCCAGTTTAAAATGAAGAAACAATACAGGAACTGATTTTATTTTTGAAACTTTGCAACAGAACCTTCTTATTTCACTTGATATTTTTTTGAAACAAACCGTTTGCCAATAACCCTTATCGGAATGGCATTGCCAAAGAAAAAGATAAGAATCGTTTGAATTGGCAACATCACAGCAGCCTTCGTTAAACGAATCGCCCAAAGCTTTTCATCTGTGAAAAGAATGCCATACATGATGGACAACCACAATAGAGTTAAAAATAGACTAATCACTAATGTATTTACTAATACACAGAAAAAAGCATTTTTGAGTGTAACACTTTTCTTATAAAAGAAGAAGCCATAGACCCATCCGCCAATAAATGCATTGAGTGTAAATCCAATAAAGAACGGTGCTTTCCCCAACAAAGTATTTCCTATTATATCTGCAATAGATGCGCCTACACCTGTCCAAAAAGGCCCAAACAAAGACGCCATAACTACTTCTGGAATAAAATCAAAGGTTATTTTTATTAACTGTGTTTCAAAACCAAATACTTGAGATAGTATGACCATTAAAGCAATAAGTAAGCTAATGGTCGTCATAGCGTGTACGTTTAATTTCTTCATTACGAGCATCTCCTCTTGAGCTGCTACACAAAGATTCATGCAGCGAATGCGAGGACAAAACCGCGAATTACTATTCTTCGTTCATAGAGCAACATCCCATCTCTTGTGACACTTAACGCTTTGTCCTCTACTCTGTTATTTTTTATTAATGATGATTGTAGCTTAGATAATAGAACCCGGAAACAAATACTGCTCCGCCAACAATATTGCCTAAATAAACAGGGATAAAGTTTTGGATAAAGTCCATCCATGTACTGCCGCCTTCAAAGATTGCTGCTGGAATGACAAATGCATTTGCCACACTATGCTGAAATTCGATGGCTACAAAAACCATCACTGGAAACCAGATGCCTAAGATTTTTCCAGCACTATCCTTTGCTCCATAGCACAACCACAAAGCAAGTCCGACAAACCAGTTACAGCCAATGCCTGAGACAAATGCTTGAAGAAATGAGCTCTCCACTTTATGCTGTGCCACACTAATCACTTGCGCTTGAAAAGCACCTGTATGAGTTAAACCAAAAAAGTAGGCAACAAAAATAGCACCAACAATATTCGCAAGCGTGATGACTAGCCAATTCTTTATTAATTCCATCAGTGTCACTTTTTTTGCAAAAAACGCACTGCTAACGGCCATCATATTCCCTGTGATTAATTCGCCACCTGCTAATAAAATGACAATCAGACCGATTGGAAAAACACTTGCTCCTACCAGACTTGCAATACTTGGCAACTCAACTGAAATAGAGGCAGATACACGAATATACGCTAAATATCCTAATGAAATCATCGCGCCCCCAATAAATCCTAGAATTAGCTTCGCTAAAAGAGGCTTTTCAATTTTTTGGCTCCCCATCTTGATACTTTGCTGTAAAATTTCACCTGGATTTAACATATACCCATCTCCTCATTCTTCAAAAACTGATTTTCCCATTTTGACAATTCGTTTATACTATATCTAATTCTTCAAAATGACTTAAAATTTTAATGTCTTGCGAGACACTAACAAACGCTTTTGGATCAACTTCTTTCATGACCTTTGCTAAAAGCTCCATCTCATAAAAAGTGATGACTGTAATCAAAATTGTTTGTGCATGATAATCATACGCACCATATCCTTGGGGAATGACCGTGATTCCTCGCTTCAAAACCTTTTGTAGTTCCGGGATGACGTGGTTTTGCTGCTGAGTAATCACCATGACTTGAACTTTCTGATGCTTGACATAGACTAAATCAGTTACTTTTCCACTGACAAAAATAGCAAGCAAACTATAAAATGCATAAGGCCAGCCAAAAAGATAGCCCGCGGTTAAAATAATTAGACCATTAATTCCCATTGAGATTGCACCAATACTCCGTCCAGTATGCTGTCTGAGTGTAATAATAAGTGCATCCATTCCTCCTGTAGAAATCCCATATTTCAATGCTAATCCTAAGGAAAACCCATTGATCACACCGCCAAAAATAGCGCAAATAATCGGATCATTCGTAAGCGGCACCGTTGGAACCATTGAAATAGCAATAGAAGCAAAGGTGACCGAAATCACTGTAAAAAAGACAAATTTTTTGTTTATCTTGAACCATGCTAAGATAAACATCGGAACATTTAACAAATAATAAATAACAGAGATAGACAGCGTAAATCCACCACTTCGATCAAATAAGGTCGAGAGAATTTGCGCAATCCCAGTCAATCCACCTGCATAAATATGCCCCGGTTGCCAAAAAAAGTTAAGCGCTATCGAATACAAAAATGCATAGATTAACGCAATAGTTACTTTTGTCACAAAATCTTGCCAAAACTTTTCTTGTTTTGCCTTAAACATTCTACTACACTTCCTTCATTTCCTCAAAGAAATTTTGTAACTCTTCAAAAGGAACTCATTTTTCTTCACCAGTCTTCATGATTTTAACCGTTATTTTATTACTTTGTATCTCCTCCTCTCCAATAAATACAACGAACTTTGCACCTAAACGGTTGGCCGTTCGTAGCTGCGCTTTTAGTTTCCTATACTGAATCTCCTGCTCAGCAATCAACCCAGAATGTCGGGCGATTTGAGCGATACGTAAGGCTAAGCTGCTTTCTTCATGACTAAAACAAGAAACATAGACATCAATTGACTGTGAGGTGGTCAGTTCTTCTCCCTCTGCTTCAATGGCAATTAATAAGCGCTCAATTCCTAAGGCAAAACCAAAACCTGTGTCTCTCTCATCAGAACCGCCAAACTCACCAATTAACCCGTCGTACCTTCCTCCTGCACAAATCGTCGTTAGAACATGATTGAACCCTGGCGCATCACTCATAATCTCAAATACAGTATGATTATAATAATCCAATCCGCGAACCATGCGATGATCGATTTCATATGGAATGCTTAAGTTATTTAACAATTTTTTCACTTCATCAAAAAAAGTTTTACTTTCCTCATCCAAATAAGCCAAAATAGAAGGTGCTTTCTCTACAATTGTTTGATCCTCAGGTGCTTTACTGTCAAGTACACGCAGTGGATTTTGATGAAGACGACGCAGCGAATTGGGACTTAATTGATCCTCTACTTTTGTCAAATAGGCAATCAGCGCTTCTCTATATCGGCTTCGACTTTCTACATTTCCAAGAGAATTGATAACAAGTTTCGTGTGAGTAATCCCTAATTGTTGGAAAAAATCTAATGCCATTGCGATTGTTTCCACATCGGTTGCAGGGCTCTTTGTTCCTATTGCCTCTACACCAATTTGATGAAACTGACGCAAACGTCCCGCCTGAGGTCGCTCATACCGAAACATAGGCCCTATATAATAGGCTTTAAAGGGTTGCGGGTGTTCTGGTCCTTTCCACATAACTGCGAACCAGAGCCGCAGTTTCTTCCGGTCGAAGCGTCACATGTCGATTTCCTTTATCATAAAAATCATACATCTCTTTTGATACGATATCTGTGCTTTCTCCAACACCCCGTACAATCACTTCAAAATATTCAAAAATCGGTGTCCGTAGTTCTTTAAAATGATATAGATTGAATACCTCACGTGCTTTGTTTTCAATAAATTGCCATTTTTCAGATTCACCCGGTAAAATATCTACCGTCCCTTTTGGTTTTTGGTAATTCATCCTTCATCCTCCTCATTTAAAAGTGATTTGCTGTAGGAAGTCAAAAAAGTGTGAACAAGTAAAAAGGACCGAATTGACCGTTGCTTTCTACTTGTTCCACTCATCTATTTAGCGACTAGCTAAATTGAATATCCAAATCCACTTCTTTTTCTACTGCCGATAAAAGGTCTCCATGAATCATGGCATCTGTCGCTTTATTTAATTCATCATACATTTCAATATCTTTATCATGCTCAATGAATGCGACAAATTGACGGAATGCTTTATAAGCAGGCTGTGTTCCTTTTCCTAGTTTGTCCTGATAACCACGAATATCCAATGCCTGACACGCAGCCATTATTTCCGTTGCCACCACCCGTCTAGAATTCAATAAGATTTCTGCAGCAGTTCTTGCGGCAGTGGTTCCCATACTAACAAAGTCTTCTTGGTTTTCACATGATGGAATAGAATCAACACTTGCTGGGTGTGCCAAGATTTTATTTTCAGAAACTAAAGAAGCACATGCATATTGTGTAATCATAAATCCAGAGTTTAGACCAGGATGTTTTACTAAGAATGAAGGGAGCTTACTTAATTGTGTATTCACTAATCGTTCTACCCGACGTTCAGAAACATTTCCAATTTCAGCCACGGCGATTCCCAAGAAATCAAATGGTTGAGCCATTGGTTCTCCATGGAAATTCCCGCCAGAAATCACTTTTCCGCCACGTGTAATAATTGGATTGTCTGTTACTGAGTTTATTTCAATCTCAACTTTCTCTTTCACATATGCAATAGAATCCTTACTCGCACCATGAATTTGTGGCATACAGCGTAATGTATACGGATCTTGCACATGATCAGGTGTTGCTTCGGTGATATATCCGCTTCCTTCGATGAGTCGACGAATATTTCTAGCAGTTGCTAGTTGTCCGCTTTGTGGGCGAATGGTATGAAGTTCTTCTTCAAATGGACTGGAAATGCCCCCATGTACTTCTAAAGAAAGTGCACCTGCAATATCTGAAAGTTTTAGTAATTCAATCGCGTCATACGTAGCTAGTGCACCGACTGCTGTCAAAACAGTTGTTCCATTAATGAATGCCAGCCCTTCTTTTGCACTCAATTGAATCACTTCTAGTCCAGCCTTCTGCATTGCTTCTTTTCCTGACAGCAATTCTCCTTTATAGTAGGCTTTCCCAAGACCTAATAAAGGCATCACCATGTGTGCCAATGGTGCCAAATCTCCAGATGCACCTAATGAACCTTTTTCCGGAATAAATGGGTGAACCCCTTTATTTAACATAGCCATCAGTGCTTTAACTGTACTTAATAGAATACCAGAATAGCCTTTCACAAGTGAATTTACGCGAATCAACATGATTGCACGAACCACATCCTCTGCAAACGGATCACCGAATCCAGAAGCGTGCGTACGAATAAGATTTTCTTGTAGCTGCACTGTATCATCTTGGGAGATGCTTACATTACACAATGAACCAAACCCTGTATTTACTCCATATACCACTCTTTTTTCTGCTACAATATCATCAACAATCTTACGAGAGCGGTTAACTGCTTCCTCTGCACTTTCCGCAATACTTACTTGAACATTTTTTCTTGCAACGGCAACAACATCTTCCAATGTTAAGCTTTCACCATCTAAAATAATTACTTTGTTATCCTCTTTCATGTCTAATATCCTCCAATTTTCATTTGCTTATATACAAATGTTTCTAGTCTTGTGTCGCGCCTGGTCTTTTCTCTTTATTAATGACAAAATATAGAATACTTGCAACAATCACTCCGATTAATCCTGCAATCAGATTGACTGGATTTGCTGCTGCAACCATCCAAATACTCACCACAATGGAAATAACAGGAATGACTGGTCCTAGAGGTAGTTTAAAGGCTGGTACAGTATCCACCTTTTTCCGTCTAAGCCAAATCAGCGCCAAAGCTGTTGGAATATATTGGAAGAAACGGAAAACAACACTCAGTTCAGCCAATTGTTCAAATGAACCACTTAATAAAAATCCGATTGTAATTAACCCAGAGACGATAATAGCGACAATCGGTGCTCCTTTAGCATTTTTCTTTGCAATTATTTTTGGTAATAATCCTTCATCTGAAATTGATGCACCATAACGTGGAATCATCAAAGAATCACCCATATTCAACCCGGCAATAGAAATTAATGCGCCAATTGAAATAATCCATTTTCCTGCAGGTCCGACCATCTCAACAAAGGCATCCTGTACAGGGGCATTACTTTGCAAAATCCCCATACCAAGCATTGCGATTGTTCCAGCAATAATCATAAAGTATAAGATAGATACGATACTAATTGAGCCAATTATTGCTTTTGGTACGTTTTTCTTCGCATTACGCATTTCTCCTGCTACTACCGGCAACGCTTCAAACCCAATGAAGGCATAAAATACAGTCAGTGAGGTAGAAGCCATCGCCTGAGATAAGGTCATGTCAGGATTTAACTGTAGAAAAGGAGTAAAGTTTCCAGCGTCAATTCCATTTTTAATAAAGAAAATACTCATCAGCGTAAAAGCAATAATAGGAATTAATTTCGCAATAGTAATCGTGATTGTAAAAATCTTTGATGTCTTAATTCCCATACTATTAATTGTTGATAAAAAGATGATTAATAGCACACTTATAAGTGTATTTTGTCCTTCTAATGACGGAAATGTTTGAATTAATAATTTCGCAAATCCTGCAGCCATTGCAGCCCAGGCAATAATCGTCACAAACCAGCCCAAAATTCCTACGTTAAATCCAACAAAATCACCAAATGCTGCTTTTGCATATTGGAATGCTCCACCATTTTTGTTAAAGTATCCGGCAACTTCCGCAAAGCAGACAGCAAGCATTAATACAAGTAATACGTCAACTAACATAGCGACGAGTGATGCTGGTCCTAAATCCTGATAAATAGTTCTAGGAAGTAAGAAAATCCCTGAACCAATTACCGCATTAATTCCGTATAACGTAGCTCCGTTCAGACTAAACTTTGCTTTATCCTCACTGCTCGATAGCTCCTCTGGGTCTTTAATATCCGAAACCTCCGGAATCTGTTCCTCATTTTGCATGGTTATTCTCCTCTCGTTTAAAACGTTTTCATTCTCGTTTAAACCTAAGTGCAACTGACATAAATTAGTTTTACTGCATCGTCCTTGTTTAACAGTTCTAAAACAGTTTGTTCAGTTATTTCAGTAAGTGCGAGACTATCGTATCGTTTCAAGAAATAAGTAGCGTCATTTATTTTTACTGCACACTCATCTATGCAATATAAATAGCTGTCTTTTTCTATCGAGTATAGAGAATTATGTGCTTGAACCAGCTTCATCTCCCCTTGCATAGATTTTTTATAGATCAAATTAAAATCAATACATTTCCCTTCACTTGTTGTAGGAAGTGCTCCATCAAACTCTCCTACCTCGTATGTATCTAGTCGTATCGTTTTTTCTCCATGTGTCAGGATAACGCTTCCTTCAAGTGGTATCAAAAGTCTATGGTATCCAGGTAATAAAGTGAATTCTGAATACTGCTGTTCAATCGTGGCACTAGAAATTCGATAATCAAATGTTCTTTTTTGATAATCTCCCTCTGGAGGGAAGAGGAAAAGCTCAGTTGTCTTTCCTCCACTCCAAGTTGACCGCTTATACTGGTTATGCGTAAAATGTTCTATTTTCATCTTAGAATAATCCAGAAATATTTCCTTCAGCATCTACATCAATTCGTTCTGCTGCTGGTGATTTAGGAAGTCCCGGCATCGTCATTACTGCACCCGTTAAAGCAACAATAAATCCTGCGCCAGCAGAAACCTTCAAATTACGGATAGTTACAGTAAAGTCTTTAGGTGCACCAAGCAACGTGGCATCATCAGAGAAAGAATATTGTGTTTTTGCCATACAAATTGGGTACTCAGTAAAACCAAGCTTCTCTAATTCTGCAAGCTCTTTTCGTGCACTTGGTGCAAGCTCGATTCCTTTTCCACCATAGACACGTTGAACAATTTTTGTTAATTTTTCTTCTATTGAATCAGATAGATCATATACATGGCTGAAACTATTTGGCTTGTCTGCTAATTCGACTACTTTATTTGCAAGATCAATCCCGCCTTCGCCACCTTTTGCCCAAACATCTGATAAGGTCACTTCAACACCACGTTCTTTACATGCGTTCTCAATAGCTGCTAATTCAGCGTCCGTATCGGTTGGGAACTTGTTGATTGCTACTACAACAGGCATGCCATATACTTCCTGAATATTACTCAAATGTTTTTCTAGATTAGGAAGTCCCTTAAGAACCGCTTCTACATTTTCTGTTCCTAAATCTGCTTTTTTCATTCCACCATGCATCTTTAAAGCACGAATAGTAGCAACTAAGACAACCGCATCTGGTTTTAATTCTGCCAAACGACATTTGATATCAATAAATTTTTCTGCGCCTAAATCTGCACCAAATCCTGCTTCTGTTACTGCGTAATCTGCATACTTCAATGCAAGCTTTGTAGCAAGAACACTATTACAACCGTGTGCAATATTTGCAAATGGACCGCCATGAATAAATGCAGGTGAGTGTTCAAGTGTTTGTACAATATTGGGTTGAATCGCTTCTTTTAAAAGTGCTGTCATTGCGCCTTCTGCCTTTAGGTCTCCTGCTGTGACAGGTTTTCCTTCAAAGCTATAGGCAACGATGATTTTCTTTAACTTTTCTTTTAAATCAGTAATATTATTTGCCAAACACAGAACCGCCATAATTTCAGAAGCAACGGTAATATCATATCCATCCTCACGTGGAACGCCGTTAACTCTGCCTTGAAGACCATTTACGATATGACGTAGTTGTCGATCATTCATATCTACCACGCGCTTCCAGGTAATTCTTCGGCTATCGATTCCTAGTGCATTTCCTTGATGAATATGGTTATCTAACAAGGCCGCCAATAAATTATTCGCCGCACCGATTGCATGAAAATCCCCAGTAAAATGTAAGTTGATATCTTCCATTGGAACTACTTGTGCATACCCGCCTCCTGTAGCTCCACCCTTGACACCAAATACTGGGCCTAAAGATGGCTCACGTAGTGCAATGGCAGCCTTTTTGCCAATTTTTGACAAGGCATCCACTAGCCCAACGGACGTCGTGGTTTTTCCTTCTCCAGCTGGAGTTGGCGTAATAGCCGTAACAAGAATTAATTTGCCGCGCTTAGCTTTATCCAAATCACCTAATTTACTAACATTTATTTTTGCTTTATAATCTCCATACAATGATAGACTGTCTCTAGGAATTCCAAGTTTTTCGGCAACATTCGTAATTGGATTCATCTCAACCTGATTTGCAATTTCGATATCTGATAAATTTGTCATTTTTTTCTTCCTTCCTAAACAATTTTTTCGATGGCAGTATAAATTTCATCTGCCAGACTCGTTCCTTCACTTAACAGTACATTTCCCTTTTCTTTGTAGCGAGTGACAAATTCTTCATCCTTTACCCCAGAAAGATTAATCAAAACATTTAGCCAAGCACCCTGCAGAGCAGATTTCAAATTCAACGCAGCTACACCTAAATCACTTGCTGCATTTGTATTTGATTTTCCAATCAATTCTCTTGTCACCTTTAACGCTTCTACTGCGATTTCCATCATTTTGAAAGGTGTCTGTGTTGCGCCCTCCAAGGCACGCTGCATTGCTTGCTTACGGATTTCTTTTTCTTCCTCGGTATCTTTTGGCATTGTAAATACTGCAGATACTTTATTAAATGCCTCTGTATCCTCATCGATTGCACGTATAAATGCAGACTGTAATCGAGCCGCTTCTTTTTGTGCCTTACTTACTTTTTCTTCAAATTCTGCATATTTCTTTTTTCCAATGGTTAATTTTGTTACCATTTTTGTTAATGAGATCCCCATTGCACCTGCAAGTGCTGATGCGGAGCCCCCACCAGGAGCTGGTGCATCTGATCCTAAGACCGTTACAAAGTCTTTTACTTCTCTATCGATTAACTGCATGGTCAGTCCTCCTAATTTAGTAGATGATTTTCCAAAATTTGTTTTTTATAATCAAATTCTTCAATTTGAAGATAATACTCTGCGCAGTCAATAAGTGCTTTTGCAGGAGTTAACCCAATCACTTCACTGCCAATAATATTTACACCATATCTTTTGGCTTCAAATCGAATTGTTTCAAACGCTCGATATAAAGGGGTTCCTTCATAATTGACCATATTCATTGAAACTTGTGCAATGTTCCGATCTTCCAGCATCACGCCAATTCCCTTACAATATTTAAATCCGCCGCCAGATCCACGAACAATTTTCGCAATTTTATTTGCGATGTCAATATTATCCGTATCTAAGTTCACATTAAATGCAACCAATGGCATACGTGCACCCACAGCAGTGACTCCCGCAGTTGGATGGGGTTTTCTTTCACCAAAGTCAGGTGCCCACTCTTCTTCCAACAATTTTTCTGCCATTCCTTCAAATTGTCCTTTTCTTACTTTCGCTAAGTTTGTACGAGCAGGTGTACTTGCAGATTCCTCATATAAGAAGATTGGAATGTTTAGTTCATCATTAATTCTCTTCGCTACTTTTTTTGAAATTTCAACACATTCTGCTGTAGTCACGTCTTTAATTGGGACAAATGGAACAACATCCGTTGCGCCCATACGAGGATGCTCCCCGTGATGCTTTGTCATGTCAATGTGTTGGCTTGCATACTTAACTAGTTGAAAAGCAACTTCTTGAATACCGTCTTCATCTCCAACTAGAGTAAATACACTACGATTATGACTTGCATCAGATGAATAATCTAAAAGAGTCACACCATTCACACTTTTTGCAGTATTCACTAATCCTTCAATTACTTTTTCATCGCGACCTTCACTAAAATTTGGGATACATTCAATTAATTTTGCCATTTAAACCATCCTTTCTTTTTTACGCTCTCGTCTTCAAAATTTCTTTTAAGTAACAAAGTAAATACTTCAGCTTGTACGGGTCATCACTCCTGTACAAAATAAAAATACGCGCAGTTCATCTTCACAATTTTTATTCCAAAAAAGTCAAGATTTATACGTTAACAACCTCTCAAAATCTTGTTAGCGCTTTCATTTACGGCTTTACCTTACCATGCTTATATGGGTTGGTCAACACGTCAAAATTGCGTGTTACCAGCCTTTTCTCATCATTCAAAGACAATTTCTATCAAGAGAATTCTGTTTGAAACGTTCACCTTATTTTTTATGAGCAAATAATTTGACACTTTTTTGACTGCTTTTTTTACACTTGGAGTAGAACTCATAAGGAAGAAATAACTGAGTTGTTACTTAAAAATAATCTATTCCTTAAACACTTTTGATAACACACGCAATCTAGGTGTTTTCATAAATAAAATAAAAGGATTATAAAACGAACGGAAAAACAGCGTAAGAAATAAAGAGAAAAAATAAACATAAAACAATTATTTATTTTTTTACAACTATGAAAAATGAATCAATCAATAGATTTTGTAATTAGTTTTGGTTCTTTTGACGTTTAATTGATTCTAAAATGAGAAAAAGAAGAGCAAAAATTAATTTTTTCTCATTAACTATTTTTTAAACAGGAGATCGGATAGATGGACAAACTTATTTTACTCGTCGACTTTGGTAGTACCTATTCGAAGTTTGCCGCAATCAATGTAACAACCATACAGGTAGCTGCTCATATCAGCCTACCTACCTCCCATGAACAGGGAATTATGGCATGCTATCAAAAAGGAGAACACACACTTTTACAGCAGCTAGGAAAATCTGCTTTTGATGAGGTCTTTATCTGCTCCTCTGCATGGGGCGGATTTCGTATGGTCTCTATTGGTCTAACTGAAAGTCTTACTGCAGAAGCGGCAAAACGAGCGGCACTAGGTGCTGGAACAAGAGTCATCAATACCTATCACTATAGACTAACAAAAGAACAAGTGATAGAAATGAACCAATTAAATCCAGATATTATTCTATTATCTGGAGGAACAAATGGTGGAAACCAACAAATTATCTGTCATAATGCACAAATGATAAATCGTTATTTATCCTCAGGAACTATCTTAGTTGCTGGAAATGAAGCAGCAATTCCGGAAATTCGTTCTCTTTTAACTAGCCCTCATCTAACCGTCTATTACACAAAAAATGTCATGCCTAAAGTAAATGTTTTACAAGCAGAACCAGTAAGAGAAATAGCCAGAGACATCTTTTTAAAAAAGATTATTCAAACAAATGGCATTGAGGAAGTTGCAAAAAAGAGTCAGTTGCCAATTATTCCGACTCCTACATCTGTTTTATTGGCGATTCAGCTATTAGCAGATGGACTGCCAAATATTCAGGGAATCGGCCCAACATTAGTAGTCGATGTTGGCGGTGCAACTACAGATGTATTTAGTGTTGGAAATCCGCCAATCACAGATAATCAGACATTTTTTGAAGGCCTAGAAGAACCTCACGCTAAGAGAACAGTAGAAGGTGATTTGGGCATGCGATATTCTTCGGAAAGTTTGATTGAAGCTGTTGGGTTTGATGACTTTCAGAAACTATTTCAGGGTGATAAACAAGCATTACAACGAAGCGTTCAAAAACGAATCACACAACCGACCTATCTTCCCGACACAAAAAAAGAGCAGCAGTTAGATACACTACTTGCCTCAAAAGCGGTAGAACTTTCAGTTAATCGGCACACGGGGAAGCTACGTGCGAGTCAAACACCTAATCGAACCGTTTATTATCAAAAAGGAAAAGACTTGCGTACATTTCCAAATGTCATAGGGACTGGGGGCGTTCTTGTCTATCATCAGCAACCTAAACAAATTCTAAAGTACGCGTGTTTTTCTGATACTACTCATTTAAAACCCTTAGCCCCCACTTTTTTTATTGATACACATTATTTATTTTCAGCACTCGGGCTTCTTTCCCAAAACTATCCGCAAACAGCCCTTCTTCTGTTGAAAAAAATGATTTTACCTTGTTAAAAAAGCTCAGAAAAAGAACGGTCGAAATAAAAGAGTTCAGTTCCAAGAACCAAGTAGGTACTATGGATATGGATTAGCGGAAGTGAAGCTACGTGATTTGCAGTACTAAATAGGTACGTTTATGCAACTATTTGTAAAGCCTTCAAGGCTAGCATACTCCATGCGCAGAAGTTGTTGATAGACAAACGTGGTGGCGTCCTTCTACGTATTCTTGAACTATCTTCAATTTGACTTCTATTTCATAATAATTCATAACAAATACCCCCAAAAATTGCATTTTTCAAGTACAACTTTTGGGGGCACATCATTTCTCTCCTCGCTTAAACTTTTAATCCTAGCTAGAGACTACAGAAAACTTCTATTTACCTAATTTTGTATACGTGTCATGGCAAATTTACTCCTGTCTAATCAGCTTGTGAGGATGCCCCTTCAAAAACAACCTCGCGCAGATAGTGCAGCTCATATTGATCTCGATAAGGGCTAAGATTTTCGACTGCTTTCTCGTAATAATAGGACTCTTCTCTATCAAGCAATTTGCTTAGGTTTGGCTCTTGCATCACATGTGTATTCAACAAATGCTTAACAATCGCTTTATAGAAATATAAAATTCCTAAATCTCGCGGATTGGTCATTTGTGTTTGAATTTCGTTAAATCGCAAGAGCGCTTCAAATACTGCCTGATAGTCCCCTTCCAACAAATCAATTAGTGCAAGATAGACACTTAACTGCGTTCTCTTCCAGGGAGAAGTAAGATTGACATACATTTCATTTGATCGTTGTAAATAGAGTCGAGCTTCTTTATAATCCTGTGCAGCAAAAGCTGAAATCCCCATATCTACATAAAAAATAACTAAGCTAGTAATCAAACTCGTTTCCTCACATAAAACAATCGCTTTTTTCTGATAAGAGATTGCCTGCTCATAATTTTGTCTCAATCGTTCAATTTCTGCAAGATAATCATAAGAAGCCGCTATGTTACTTGCATATTTTTCTCTTACTTCATCAGAAATAGTAAAGATGGTAATAGATTCATGAAACAATCGTTCAGCAACTTCTAGTTCACCAACCATTAAGTTATATAAACCTTTTAGACGTAACAAAATCCCGATTGATTCGTGATCATTTGTCCTTATTGAGATGGACATCGCTAATTCTATATAGTGTGCCATGTCGCTTGCATTATCTGTCTGAATAAAGTAATAAATCATTTGTCGATAAGCCTTAACTAGATAACGATCATTGTGGTATTCTCTTGCTTTTACAATCACTCGTTGAATATTCTCAATTCCCCGACCGTAATTTCCTCGATTGATAAAGTAGCGTCCTTCAAGATATAGATATTTCATTAATAACAGCTGATAATCCTCTTGTTCTCCATAAAGCTCTTCGTTTCTTTTTAACTGCTCACCAATTTGTTCAAATTTTTCAAATTCCTTTTGCCATTCTACTGTCTGAAGCTCAATCGCTATTTCGCTTCGCTCATTGTAAATGGGAAAAAGTTCGTGTTGAAACTTCAAAGACGGCTCCAGCTTTGATAATTCATAATCAAGAGATTTCAATTCCTGATTTGCATACTTATAGTGATAGGCCACCAAAGATAACAGCTCTTTATCGTTTGTCAGCTTCCATTGCTGTTCAAATAAGAAAGCAATCTGTTCATGAATGACACGAAGCTTTGTTGCAGATTGTTTCGAGTAAATATATTTCCGTAATTTTTTTTGTTTAAAGCAGACACTAATTTTTCTGGAAAACACTTGTTCAATTAATAAATTTCTCTGTTGTAAATTTGCAATTGCATGCGCAAGCTGCTCATGATCTGTTCGTAAAATCGCCTCAAGCATGGACAATTCAGCCAGCTCTCGAAAATATGAAACAATTTCTAATACTTCTTCCTCAAAAGTTGAAAGCCGTGTAAGAGAAAACTCCAGCTCTTCTTGAATTTTTGGTGTAATATAGTCAATCTTTGTTCCTACTCTAAGCTGTCTAACGTATTCTATTAAAAAAAGAGGATTCCCTTCTGATTCTTCATAGAGCTTATCATAAAAATCATAGCTGAATTTTTGATCAGGTATCTGTTTTTCAATAAAGGTTTTTATTGCCTCTCTTGGAAAAGGCTCTAATAAAAGCTTTGTAAGCTTATCATAATGACTAACAGCATTAATAAAATCGGTGATTCGTCTGTGGTGATCTGTGCGCAGGGTTAGAAGAAACATACAGTCTTCATTGTGTAACAACACACTTGTCAATAATTGAAGACTTCGCTCATCTATCCACTGCAGGTTTTCGATTAAAAAGACTACTGAATGAATTTTTGCTATCTTATTAAGGATGACAAGTAAAAATTGAGAAAGATAATTCATATCTGAGTTATCCACTGACTCTTCAAAACAGGCACTTTGTTTATCCAAAAAACTAGGGAAAAACCGATAGCACATGGCACGCCATGTTTCTTCCTCCACTATTTTTTCATCAACAACAATTTGGTCAATCTGATTGATAATCTCCCGCCACATTCTCAAGGTAAAGCCTTGTTCTGCTTGGTAACAGGTTACCTTAATTAAAAGTTTCGGTGCCGTATTACTTAAGACAAGCTGACATAAAGCAGTTTTTCCAACACCATCATCTCCTTGAACAATGACCGATTGAAATGCCTGCTTATGAAAGAAACAGTCAAGGTTTGCTTCTAATACTTCTATTTCAGCTGTTCTACCAAAAAAACGGTAATTCTTCACCTTTTTTTGTTCCTTATTTCTTTTAACAATTGCTAACGTTTTTGCATAAATTGCACGTGTTTCTTCACTTGGTTTGATTCCTAATTCTTCATCTAAAATACTAGACAAATCATAATACGTTTCAATGACTTTCCCATTTCTGTGACTGTCTTGATAAAATTTCATCAGCATTTGATAGTTTCGCTCGTCATATTCATCTATAGCAATCAGTCGTCGAATATTTTTTTCTACATCAATTAACTGATTATTTTCAATATCTGCAGCAACTTTTTGATAGCAGCTTTGAATAAATTTTTGCTCAAAATAATTGCGCATCTTTGTCACCCATAAATCAAAATCATCGGAATCCTTTAAGAAAAATCCTTTTAAAAACTCATCTTGGTATTCATCTAAATGATTTACTGGATCTTGTAAAAAACAGCCTACATCACTCGGCTGCACTAAAGTTTCATTTAGTTGAAGAATTGATTTATTTGGAGAAACAATGAACTCCTCTCCTAATTCTTTGTTTGCTTGATAAATCGTGTTTCGAAGATTTTTTTTTGCACTTTGCTCTGATTTATTAGACCATAAAACCCCCGCAATCTCATCCCTACTGACAGAACCATTAATGGCTAAATAGTAGATAAGAGCGTTGATTTTTGAAAATGCAAAAAAAACGGGTTCTTCATTCAAATAAATTTTCGGATTACCAAATAATTCACATCGCAGCATCTTCTTCATTTATTCACCTTCTCTCTTCCATTCTACGATACTTTTCTTCTAAAACATACAAAAATTAGAATGCGCTTCCATTTTTTGAATAATATTTTTATTTCATCAGTGAATTATTGAGATGAGATAAAACACGAAAGGAATTTCACCTAAATAGACGGGTGTCTCCTTTCGTGTATGAATAAACTATTTAAACTAGTTACCAGTTAGATTCTTTGACGTTCGTTCACCACTAGCTCCCCATTTTTATATACCTGACTTACCAGATTTGTTGCAAAAAAATACATAGGAAAATCAATGTTTGGTGCATCAAATACTGCAATATCCGCTTGCTTACCGGTATCAAAACTACCGATTTTTTCATTTCTGCAAACAGAATATGCCGCATTAATTGTAACTGCATTAAAAACTTGAATCGGCGTTAATTTTAATTGGAAGCATCCTAGCTGCATAATAAATTGTAAGTTTGCGGTTGGACAACTCCCAGGATTACTATCCGTTGTTAATGTAATCGCCATACCTCGTTCAATCATCTTTTTAGCAGGCGCATAGGTATCCTCCATTAGACTAAAGGTTGTTCCTGGTAAAAGATTTCCAATGACCTTGGCTTCACTCAAACGATCGATATCCTCGTCTGTAATAACCATTAAATGCTCCGCACTGACTGTATACAAGTCTGCAGCTACCTTAGAACCTCCAATTGAAGCAATCTCATCGGCATGTATTCGCAGTTTGAAGCCCATTTCTTTAGCTGCACTAAGTAATCGATACGATTGTTCCGCTGTAAACACATTTTTTTCGCAAAAAATATCACAAAATTCAGCCAAGGATTCTTCTTTCACTTTTGGCAGCATTTCTTTGATTAGCAGATCTATAAATTCGTCCGCCCGTCCTTTAAATTCAGTTGGAATAGCATGTGCACCCATAAAGGTTGAAACTAAGTCAATATCATGGTCTTTTGTTAATTCTTTTACTACGTTTAATTGACGTTTTTCAGTTTCCCAATCTAGTCCATATCCACTCTTTGCTTCTACTGTAGTGACTCCATGAATAATCATTTCATCTAACAAATGAGCGGATTTTTGATACAATTCATCAAACGAAGCTTCTCGAGTTGCATTGACTGTACTAAGAATGCCTCCTCCTTCTGCTAAGATATCAAGGTAAGGGACACCGTTTAGTTTTTTTGAAAATTCATTTTCTCTACTTCCACCATAAACGAGGTGCGTGTGGCAATCAATTAGTCCTGGCGTAGCTAACTTACCGCTGTAATCGATAACCTCCGTCCCTTCTCCCTTCAATTCTTCTCTGGGACTCCCTGAGTTTACTTCAAGGATCTTGCCGTCTTTAATTGCTATATACCCATCTTCAATGATTGTTGCCTCACTCATTTCTTCTCCTCGTAAAGGGTGCCCTTTATCTACTGGACAAAAAATTTGGCTAAAATTAATTAGAAGTTTGTCTGCTTTCATCTCTATTCACTCCTTTTATTCTTGCACCTTCTATTTTATAAAATGCTGTCAAATTTCTGTCAAATTATTGAAAGCGCTTAATTATATTATATAATAGAAATTAGTTAAGAAGATAGACTGTTTATTGACTTTCTTATTTATACTTATAGGTGCAGTCATCAAATCACAGTTTTTCTAAAATTCAAGTATCTGGCTAATAGGGAGGAAAAACAAATGGTAGAGTTAACAGAAGTAGAGGCATCAATGACCATCAAGTTAGATGATGTCTTACCAGAAAAAACAATCTTTCAAGAAGGAATCCGTCGTGCACCAGATCGTGGATTTCGCTTAAGTAAGGATCAGACGATTCTTGCCTTAAAAAATGCATTACGCTATGTTCATCCTAAATATCACTATATTGTAATTCCTGAATTTTTAGAAGAATTACGAACTCGTGGAAGAATTTATGGTTATCGTTGGTATCCAAAAGAAAGAGTTTATGGAAAACCAATTGAAGAATATAAAGGAAATTGCACTGCGGCAAAAGCCATGCAGGTAATGATTGATAATAATCTTGATTTTGAAGTTGCACTTTATCCTTATGAATTAGTTACTTATGGTGAAACAGGCCAAGTATGTTCAAACTGGATGCAGTATCAGCTAATCAAAAAATACTTAGAAGTTCTTACTGATGAACAAACACTTGTTTTAGAATCAGGTCACCCTCTCGGTTTATTTAAATCAAAAAAAGATGCCCCTCGTGTAATCATTACAAACGGACTTCTAGTTGGAGAATATGATAATATCGATGATTGGGAAATTGCTGAAGAAATGGGTGTGACAAACTATGGACAAATGACCGCTGGTGGCTGGATGTATATTGGCTCTCAAGGAATTGTTCATGGAACATTTAATACACTTTTAAATGCTGGCCGATTAAAATTAGGGATTTCTGATGATGGAGATTTAGCTGGAAAATTATTTATCTCCTCTGGTTTAGGCGGGATGAGTGGTGCACAAGGAAAAGCCGGAGAAATTGCTAATGCTGTCGCAATTATTGCTGAAGTAGATAAATCTCGTATCGATACACGTCTGGAACAAGGCTGGATTAGTAGCTTAGCTGAAACACCAGAACAAGCAATGCGTATTGCAAAAGAATATATGGATAAAAAAGAAAAGGCCTCCATTGCTTATCATGGAAATATTGTTAACTTACTAGAATATATTGATAAAGAAAATATCCACGTCCATTTATTATCAGATCAAACTTCTTGTCATAATGTTTATGAAGGAGGATATTGCCCTGCCGGAATTTCATTTGAAGAACGAACAGAATTATTAGGTTCAGATAAAGCGCAATTCCATAAGCTTGTCGATGAAACCCTTGCCCGTCACTATAAAGTCATTAAGTCTTTAGTGGCAAAAGGAACTTATTTCTTTGACTACGGGAACTCTTTCATGAAAGCAATTTACGATTCTGGAATTAAAGAAATCTCTAAAAATGGAATCGATGATAAAGATGGATTTATTTGGCCATCTTACGTGGAAGATATCATGGGTCCTATGCTCTTTGACTATGGCTACGGTCCTTTCCGCTGGGTATGTTTAAGCGGAAATCATGAAGATTTAGTTGCTACAGACCATGCAGCAATGGAAGTTATTGATCCGAATCGTCGTTACCAAGATCGTGATAACTACAACTGGATTCGTGATGCCGAAGAAAATCAACTAGTTGTAGGTACAGAAGCTCGGATTCTATATCAAGATTGTATGGGACGAGTAAATATTGCACTAAAATTTAATGAAATGGTTCGAGAAGGAAAAATTGGACCAGTAATGCTTGGACGTGATCACCATGATGTCTCAGGAACGGATTCCCCATTCAGAGAAACGTCAAATATTAAGGATGGTAGTAATGTTTGTGCAGATATGGCCACTCAATGCTTTGCTGGAAATGCAGCACGAGGAATGACATTGATTGCCTTGCATAATGGTGGTGGTGTAGGGATTGGAAAATCAATTAATGGCGGATTTGGCTTAGTTTTAGACGGTACAAAAGAAACAGATGAAATCATCAAATCTGCAATTGCCTGGGATACAATGGGCGGTGTTGCCCGTCGCAGCTGGGCAAGAAATGAGCATGCAATAGAAACATCCATCGAATATAACAAGATGAATGAAGGCTCAGACCACATCACTATTCCTTATATTTCGGAAGAATCAAAAGTAGAAAATGCGGTAGCGGAATTTTTTCGTTAACATAAATACCTTACTTTGAAACAATAACCGTCAAAAAGAGACATCGAGGATTTTGCTGGACTCTATAATATTTGGTGTTGTTACTCTGGCTCTTTGTCAATAAGGACTGATGAGTTGTTCAAAATCAAATCTGAGCCAGAATGAACCACATTCTGGCTCAGATTTTTTGTTATCTTACTTTGATTAATTGATTAATCAAAAAGATTCTAATTCTCATGTTCTCAAATGATTTAAATCCGTAGGTACTTGTTTCATTGTCTATATATGGGTATTCTCCGCTTCTATTTTTCCATTGGAGTAGGGAGAGATCATCGCATTGGTGATGCCTTCTTCATAGGTCAGAAGGTTTTGAAGCTTCTCCCGAAAGCCGTCATCTAACGTTTCGGGAAGTTCTGCCAATAAGGAGAAAAATAAGTCAGGGTCTTTGTCTAGAAAAGCTTCAACTAATTCATGAAAAAAAGGATGCGCCTCCTTAAGGGGCGTAGAAAAGCCAAGCAATCGATCAATCAGCATTGGGGAACTTACACAAAATATTGTACACCCTCCAGCTTGGGTCTATAAAGAATTTTGTGTAAGTTCTTTTTCCTTTAAATGTAATCAGTGACGGTTCTGTTGCAACGTTAAGAAATGAAGTGTGAGTGACTTATCTAAAGCTCCGATTAAGTTGGAATACTCAATAAAACTTTTATTTCTGTACAGACGAAAAATCCGAATAGCGTTCCTGCTTTTCAATGTTGGGATTTACTACAATCTTTTTCGTTATTAAATATTTTAGATTTTTTAATGGTGGTACCTTACGTAGTCACTACCAAATATTTAAACCGAAACAATGATAGATAGAACAAGGAAAGTGAGTTGGGAATCATGACCAAAGAAGAAAAAATAATATTGATTGTACGAAACAGTGACTTCACTTATGAAGAACTAGAAAAACTATCAATGGCTAGTATTGATAGCCTGTATGTGGCACATATTCTTGAAAAGAACGGTGGATAGATACTTGACTTCTTTTTATGTACTTTATAACGTACATAAAAAGAAAGAGGTGTTCTCTTTGAAAACTATTACCCCAACAAATTTAAGAAAAGATATGTTTAAAGTATTGAAAGAAGTAGCTAATTAAAATTCTGAAATAGAAATTACTATGAATTCAAAAAACGGCTTGAATGATGGAATTATCATAATTTCTAAAAGAAAGTGGAAGACTCTACAAGAAGAACTCTACTTGCAAAGAACTGGTACATTGGACTCTGTATTTAATCTAATGGAAAACGAAAAAGATGATGATTTTGAGGTAGTTTAATATGGCTACTGATTGGTAAGTAAAAGTGCATAAAGATGTGTTGAAGAAGCAACTACCTTTACTAAAGGCAACGGGTTTAATATCTGATTACGAGGATATTATCGGTATTCTTAAAAAAATTCATATGAAAATATTAGAAGTAAAGAAAAATTAAGTCCAAACAAATTTTTTCTATGAGAATTAATAGCAAACACAGGAATTGAATAGGCTACACTGAACTGGACAGAAAAAATAAGGTGTATATACTATAAAAAAATACATCGGAGGAAATATCATGTCTAAATCAGCACACAAAACCTATCCAGAAGCATTTAAAAAGCAAGTAGTGGCATTACACCAAGGCGGAAAGTTTAGTAAAGATATTATTAAAGAATATGAACTGACCCTATCTACATTTGATAAATGGCGTCGTCAGTTTAAAACCACAGGCTCTTTTAAAGAAAAAGATAACTTGACGCCCGAGAAACGGGAATTAAAAGAACTACGCAAAAAGAATAAACACTTAGCTATGGAAAATGATATTTTAAAGCAAGCAGCGCTGATTTTCGCACAAAAGTCCAAGTAATTAGTGCGAACAAGCATAAATACTCGGTTACAACTATGTGTAAAATTTTGAAAGTCGCTCGTAGTAGTTATTATTACGAAGCGCATCCAATTAAAATGGCCAGTGAAGCAAAGTTGGATTGTTTGATTATTGATGAATTTTACAAGAGTAGAAAAAATTATGGAACGAGAAAGTTAAAGAAAGTTTTGGAAACCTTAGGTTTCTGTGTATCTAGAAGATATATCGTTCGTATTATGAAAAAATACAATCTCGTCTCTAACTATACGAAACTGCAGTTCAAAAAAACGAAACAGAAGGTTAATGAAGCGCCAGATAAAAATATTCTCAACCGTTTATTTACTAGAGAAATCCCATTAGAAGTAATTATCACGGGTTTAACCTATGTTCGTGCGAAGCAATCCTGGCATTATACTTGTCTTATTGTTGATTTGTATACTCGCGAGATTATTGACTACAGTTCAGGCACAAAAAAATGCTCACCTGGTTAAGCGAGCATTTTTAACGATTGGTTGGCCATTAACCAAAGTAAAATTATTCCATACCGATAGAGGAAGCGAATTTGACAATCAATTTTAGCAGCCTTCGATATTCAGCGCTCTTTAAGCAAAAAAGGATGCCCACATGATAATACCGTAGCGGAAATTACGTACAAATCGGTCAAAGTCGAGTTCGTGTATCAACACCATTTTGAATCCCAAAATTAATTAGATATTGAACTTTTCCACTATGTTTATTGGTGGAACCACTACCGAATTCACGGCTCATTTCTTTTAGGTCCAACGTACGCATGGCCCCTAAAATCCATATAAAGAATAGTCACTTATTTACCACCAACTTAATTCAATATACTAAGAGTGAAGATAACGTTCATTTTTTTAATTAGAGTTAATTTTTTTAAAAATATTTCGTTTTTCTAAGGCCTTTATGAAATAATAAATGCCTACTATTTGAATAGGCGTTTGTAACGCATTTCTAGCTATCCTTCCTATAAAAATCACCTTAAAATCTGTTCCAAAAAGAAATGAGATCAACCATGAATCAATAAATAAACTAACAGGAATCATTATTAGCAATTGCGTAATTATGACTGCTAGGAAGTTAACTTTCTTATTGTATAAAAATAACCCATCGATAAATCCACCTAAAAATGCTGTCAATAAAAATGCAATTTGAAATGTTCCTGATCCAAAAATAGTAAAATTAAGTATATTAGACATCATTTCTAACATACCCGCCCAGATAGGTCCATATAGGTAACCCATAAGGGCCATTGATAAAAAACCGAAAGTGATTTGAAAATATGCAGGTCCAATTGCTATTTTGTAAAGAATAACGTCCATAGCTAATAAGAGTGCCGACGTTGAAATTAGTCGAGTATTCATGGTTGGAATTCTAAAAACATGTTTTGCAATCAAATTGTTCACTTTTAAACTTCCCTTCATTAATTAATGAATTAAACATACCACAAACATCTCTATGTGTCATGACATATAGAGATATTATCTATCCATTTTAACCTTAATCAAAGAAGAATATCTGCAGAATTTAATAGTTTTGTGAATAAATCGTGAGTTTGACAGAACCAACAAAAAGAGTTGATCAAAAGTTATGTGTAGCTAGACTTTTATGTAAATTATAGTTTCACTTAAAATAGAATTTTGAAAATCGCTATGTTACGCTATTTTAGCCTGTAAATTATACATATCTATTATATGTGTTTTAAAAAGAGAAATGACGAGAATTAGTCATATGTAGTGACCCCAAAAAGTTAGACTTTTTATAGAGTTGATTTTTCCATAGTACACTTCTTGTTTTAGGATACTGAAGAAATTCTCCATAGGAGAATTATCTAAACAGGTACCTTTTCGAGACATACTTTGAAAGATATTGTTGTCCTTTAATATTTGTATATAGGCATTCATTTGATAAGCCCAGCCTTGATCAGAGTGGAAGGTGCGACGATAAGGGCAATCGTTTGTTTGAAAAATAGCTTCTTTCAGACCTGCCATAACTGTTTTACCATTTAGTTGAGTAGAAAGACTGTAGTTTATAACTTCGCTTTTATACATATCCATAAATGGATCTAAATATAGTTTTTTCTGTCGAAGAATGCCTGCGCCATCTGTTTCATAGTATTTAAATTCAGTTGTATCCGTCATAATTTTTTGATGAGTGACCGAAGTGTTGAACCTTCTATTAATCAAGTTTTTCGCTACTTTCCCAACGGTTTCTTTATATGAATTATATTTTCTAGATTTCTTAGTAAATGCTTTAACTTGTAACTGTAGCTTTTGCATTAATCGCTGCACTTTCTTTTTATTTACTTGATATCCACGTCGTTTCAATTCTTGAGTCATCCTTCTATAACCATAATGTGGATGTTTTTTACGAATCGCTTGAATTTCTTCTTCAATTATTTGTGTTGAAGCTGTTCTGTCGAGGCGTTTTTGCCAGTACATGTAAGTGAATTTTGGAAACCTTTTAATCGAAAGTGTCCTCGGAGACTGTGAATGATTCGTGCGATTCGTTCATTTTTTGTTCGTCCTCTAAACGCAGTCTTCTCAATTTTTAACATTCTATTTTCTTTTTCTAGTTTCTCTACTTGAGATAGTTCACTTAGTAATGGTTGGGGTTCATTTCGTTTCTTCCTAGACATGGTAGGTGGACGTCCTTTCTGTTTAGAGAGTCACCCTCTATACCAAACTTCCGATACATTCTAAGCCAATTCGCAATCAATGATGGATTGTTCATTTTTAGAAGATTAGCTACTTTTTGACAGGACAACTCTATCGCATCTAGCGTAATTTGAACAGAGTAATTCTTACTTTTTCGACTGCGAAGTAGTCCTTCTTCACCAAGTTCTTTATATGCATTAATCCATTTGTTTATTTGAGAACTATTTTTAAACCCATACTTCTTTGCGAGAAACCTTAGACCTCCTTGACCAGATAAGTAGTCATGAACAAGCTTAAGTTTAAATTCAAAACTGTATTTTGCCATACAAAAAAACTCCAAAAGTTAGATTTCAAGGTCTAACTTTTGGGGGTCGGCTCAATATTTGGTTTATCTTCGCTCCTTTACTAGATTATAGCGAACAATCTGTCCGTATTTCTAGTATAGGAGACTTCATAACTTATATGATTTTAGTCAACCAACATTCGGTTGGCTTTTTATATCTTCATAACTAATCTAGAATAGTAATTTTTCATGAAATTAGTTATACTTGTCCCATGCAAGAGAAACATAGTTTGTACTTTCTATTGACACTTTTTCTATGATGGTCGACTGGCGGAAAACAGTCGGCTTTTTTTGTTGCCTAAAATTTCATAGTAATGTATTATTAATTGTCTCTATCTGAGATGAAAATGTATCTATAGCTAGCTAGCGGAAACTATTTAGCTTATTACTATGGTGGATTTTCCGCCTTCAATCGTATAGCTAACCTTTTTGGTTGGCTATTTTTATTTATCTCCTACTTTCACAGCAAAAGTCCAATAACATTGATTAATTGCTTTGATTTCTTTTTGTGTGAATTGTACTAAATCCTCATAACCTTTTTGCACGATACACTCCCATTATTCAATCCAAACAACATCTTTGCTGCTATCAAAAACTGCATTTACTTTAATGAGAAATCTATCAAAATCGAAATCAACATAATAAAGCGTTTCTTTCTTAATTGATTGTTCATCGCTTCTAATGTCACTGATTGATATAAAATTTGAATTACAACCACAATCAAAAACTTCAATTTCACAATATTTGTCGATTTTATTAGCAATATCCAATGATTCTTGTTTATCATTAAAAAGAATTACTTTGTTATCAAACCTAAAATAAGCAGTAAGTCATTGAACTGCCCATAACGGCTCCTTCTCGAATTCGTAGCCGTTTAAGATAGCATTTTATTGTCATTGATATGTACGCACCTTATGTTTCTCTAGTGAAGAAACACTTCCCTAATGCTAAGCTCATCATTGATCGCTTCCATATCGTTCAACACATCGGTCGGGCTTTTCGAAACCATCGAATCACTTGGACAAACCGCCTATTAAAAAGTTCAAGTTTAGCTGAAAAAAGACAAGGAAAACAGTCCAAAAAATACTAGAAGTCATTACAAAAAAATCAAGAAAAGTTGGATAGTTTAAACCGCCGTTGGCGCCCTTAGTTTAAAACTTATCTAACCGAAACAGAGCTTGTGGACAGACTGCTTTCCTATAGCGTTGAGTTAGCATAAGGCTACACATTGTACCAAGACTTTTTGTTTGCCATTCATAAACGAAACGTATTTTGATGCCTTGCTTACGCAAAGTATTTCTCACTTGCCAGCTACTTATCAAACCACCTTACGAACCTTTAAAAAAACACCAAAAACAGAGGCATCATGCGTTGAATTATTCCTGTTCGAATGGACAATTGGAGTATCTAAATAATCATATCAAAGTTTTAAAGCAGAATGCTTATGGTTTTCGTAACTTTTATAATTTCAAATTGCGGATTTTCGTCCAACAAGGACAAGCAATACAAACCAAATAAAAAAAACAGAGGATTTTCTCCTCTGGACTTTATGCGACTCTGCAATTTCTCTTTATCAACATTATTTGACAAAGAACCAAAACACAGTTTAAAATTTTAATGATATCTTTGATTTATTTGGATATTAAAATTAAAGGTATTTTGCGTCTATTATTAAAGCGAAAAACTATAACCTCTGAAACGGCAATGAAAAACTTAAATTAATGGAAATATAATATCTATAGTTGCTTTATGATGTTGATAATTAAATGTTATTTTTCCTCCTATTTTTTCTACAAAATTTTTAGTTATATAAAGTCCTAATCCTGTTCCTCCATTATAAGTACCTCGTGCTTTATCTATTCTATAAAAAGGTTCAAAAACACTTTTAACTTGTTCAGTAGTTAAGGGGTTACAGCTATTAATTATTTTTAAATTAATCTTTGATTTGTTATTTTTTAAGCGAAACTGAATTTCAGAATTTAATAATCCATAGTTAATAGAATTTTTAATAACATTATCAAGGATCCTTTCTATAATAGTCAAGTCGGTATTAATCATAACGTCATTTTCTATATCTGCTATAAAAAACTGCCCTTTCCTTAATAAGGGTTTAAATTCAGATAATAACTGTTCAGACATGACACTTAAGTTTATTTTTGTATATTAAGAGTTTTGGTATAGTCATGAAAACTAGACATTTCAAAAAGTTCATTTATCATACTGTTTAACTTATTAGACTTATCAAGTGAAATATCAATATATTTTTTCTGTATATCGTGCTCTAAATTTGATTTGGTTTTAATTATAGTTAAGTATCCAATAATGCTAGTTAATGGTGTTTTTAAATCATGAGCTAGATGTGTAATAATTTCCCTTTTGTTATCTTCAGAATTTTTCAACATTATTTTTTGATTTTCTAAATTCTTTCTAACAATATTAAATTGTTTTTCCAAAGGTTTTATTCCAGAAGGTAGTTCAATATCTTCATTTACGTCCATAGACATGATTTCCATAACATGATTAATCTCTTTTATATAGAAAATGCTCCGCAAAAAAATGAAAATGTTGTAACTGACCAAATTAAAAGTAATGTTACAATATTAATAATCAACATATTATCTTGAAAAAAGGTAATCCAATGTATTTCATTTACTGAACCTCTCCAACTAATACCTTGATAAATTGTTAATATATCTACTATTATTACAAAGAACACAATCAGTATTATCATAATAGAAAAATATTGAAGACATAACTTTCCTAGTATTATGTGATATGCTTTTTTATTTTCCAATAGTGTATCCTACTCCCCAAACAGTCTTAATATAACTCGGATCTCTTGGTTTTTCGTGAAACTTTTCTCTTATTCTTGCTATATGAGCCATTATTGTATTATTACTGTCCATATATGATTCTTTCCAGACTGCTTTAAATAGTTCTTCTGACGTCACTACAACTCCGATATTAAGTAATAGGTAATAAATTATTTCAAACTCAATCGGAGTTACTTTAATTTCTTCATCCAGTAGAATTACTTTGCGTGTATTTTTATTTATTATTAAACCATTGTATTCTATTTCATATTGATTATTTTGTTCTTGACTATCATAAAGATTAACACGCCTTAAATTTGTTTTTATTCGTGCCACTACTTCTAAAGGATTAAAAGGTTTTGTAATATAATCATCCGCACCAAGTGACAACCCCATAATCTTATCTAAATCAGTATTTTTAGCAGTCAATAATAGAACTGGGAAAAATTTATTTTGCCTTATTTTTTTTAAAATTTCAAGTCCTTCAACATCAGGAAGCATAAGGTCTAAGATTAATAGTGAAACTTCATTTTTTTCAATATACTTTATAAAATCTATTCCATTATAAAAAGAAACAACTTTAAATCCTTCACACTGTAATAGGGTTGATATCAAATCACAAATTTCTTTTTCATCATCAAGAATTACAATATTATTAGTCATTCAATCCTCCTCAAAATTAATTAATCTTCCAATAGCAGCAGTTCTTTCAGAGAATCAAGCTAGTCACTGGATTTTTTAATATTTTAAACTTAAACCATTTTGAATTTATTGACTAAAAATGAAAAGTCATGCTAAATACCACATTAAAAGACTGTCTTCACGGACTTTACTTTAACTGATAAATCATTAATATATTAGTAATATTGTGATAAAAAATCTTTCAACTATTCGCTAAGATAGCAATAGCAGATCTATTAAATTTGAACATGCACTTTGAAAATTGACGTTAAAATCGATGCTTTTATTTATTAAGTAAATCATGAAGACGGCGTCTATAATTTTATTTATTATACCATTTTTAACACCCAAAAAATGGAACATTTAATAAATTTGTTTCTAATCTTATCTTACAAACATTTTATCTGTGATTAAGCTGCGGAAAAAGTAAATTTATTGATTAAGTTCATACTGGGTATATTTTTTTATAATAAAAGGTATGCCTAAGATTATTACCAAACTATATATAATTAAATTAAATGTGTATACGTTAAATACTGCCCCCATATATCGTAACTAATCCAGTCAACATAAGCCATATTAAGTTGAGTTATAGGAAGTAGCCTTACTAAAAGGCTATAGGATAAAAATTCGCTAGATTTTGGGATGATAGTTGGAAGTAGTATTATACATACCGTCAAAAGAATAATCGGTAAAAATTTTTTAATAAATAAGGATATTAATAGAATAAAGGTAATTAATCCTATCAATATGATCAAACCCAATCCAAAATGAATAAATACTGTTTGTGATAAAGTCCATGGATAAGGAATACTCGGATCTTGAACCTGTATTGGCAAATCCCATCCTTTAAAACTGTATAAGTAAAACAAAGGCACTGTTACTAGTAGGATAAAGACCAAATAATATACAATTCCAATTAAATATGCAGAAATAAGTTTTGCGATTGCAAGATATTTTCTTCCTTTAATTGTAGGAAAAATAACTTTTATTGTTTTTAGTTGGAAATCATTGATAAAAGATTGCGAAACCAAGATACAAATAAATAAAATTGGTATGAATAAGAATGGTAAGCGATCTATGATAATTCTCCATGCTCCTTGATATCCTATTTTAAAGGGAGTTTTTATTTTTTTTGTTAAGCCTACCCAATATTCTTTTTCAGAAATAGTGTAGTTATGAGAACTATTTAATTTCTTTCCATTTTCAATGTTAAGATAATTAATATTCAATTTATTATATAAATTAAAGCCATCAGAGGAAACACGGATATTACGTATTTCTGGATGCCCTACATAAATCTGCGGTCCAGAATAAACATTAGCAATAAAATTTAATTCCTCATAGTTTGGTAAAATAAAAGAATTATTTATAGTATCTTTAAATTCAATGTTAGACGAATCATTTACGGGGTAATTGTTACTGTCTTTTGCTATTGATTGATATTTTAATATAGTATTATTAATTTCTTCTGAATCTAATAATACATCTGCTTTTTTTCATGATTGTTACTGCCTCCATACCATGGTAAGTTTTACCTTTAGGAAGAGTTACGTTTTCTTGAAAGATTGGTAAAATAAATAACCAAACAACAAATATAATAATTAGTGGTAAAGTAAATACTATTGATTTTTTTGTAATAATTTTTTTTATCTCATATTTAATTAAAGTATTCATTGTTTTATTCTCCACTTCCTTGATTAAAAATTGAAAGGTAAACATCTTCTAAAGTCGGAAAAACTTGCTTGGCGGATGAGCATGGTTTGCTATCAGATATTATCCTGTACTGTATATACTTATTAGGTAAGTGTTGTGTTTTGGAAATGACATATCTTTCTTCAAATTGTTTTGCTTCATTTTGATCAACAATAGCAATCCAAACTTTATCCTCAATAGTTTTTAGAACACTTGTGTGAGTCCCTGTTAAGACAACATTGCCTTTTTTTAAAAAAATAATATTATCTGCCATATCCTCAACATCAGATACAATATGCGTAGATATAATAACTATCTTGTCTGTTCCTAAATCTGAAATTAACCTTTTAAAAGAAACACGTTCTTTAGGATCAAGTCCCGTTGTAGGTTCATCTAAAATTAATATTTGTGGATTATTAATGATTGCTTGTGCAATTCCTAATCTTCGTTGCATACCTCCCGAAAGACTATTTATTTTTGAGTATTGTTTACTATCAAGATTAACTTTTTTCAATGCTAGTATTATTTTTTTATCTATATCTCTGTCATGTATTCCTTTTAACGTTGACATATAATATAAAAAATCAAATACCGTAAAATCAGGATAAAAATTACATGTCTGCGGCAAGTAACCAAGTTGTTTAAATAGTCTGTTTTTATCCTTTAAATCATAAGTAACCTCTCCAGATGTTGGGGAAACTAATCCACAAATTATATTCATAAGTGTTGATTTTCCAGATCCATTTGGTCCCAACAAAGCATATACACCATTTGAAAAATCAATACTTAATTTGTTTAATACTTTTTTTGTCGTATATTTTAGTTAGATTTGTTAAAGTTAGACGCATTTAATGTATCCTCCTATTGTATGCTCAAATATTATTAGATTAATTATCGTAGTTCTTATTAAAAATTATTCTACTTTTTTAACTACTTTGTGTTATTCGTTTTTATTTATAAAATCATGACAACTTTATTATATTTTCATACCCGAAGTGCTAGTTAAATTTAAAAGTAGTCAAATGAATATTTTAATGTACCAGGAATAACTTTTATGCTTCTTCAAGTATAAAACTGTAGGTCAACAGAATCCCTTCTACTTTGGCCACGAATCCTACTAAAGAGCGGTTTAAAAAACCACTTCCATTCAGTTTTATTAATGCAGAAAAAACCGTTTCAATACGTTTTCGTAACTTTTCCAGCAATTTATCTTCCGCAACCTTTGGCTGCTTAGAATTTTTTTCTAGGCGTCCAAAAGTGAATTCTTTTCTTTTCAAAACTATCTTCAAGTGGTTAGCTCACGTATCCTTTATCAACTAGTACTTGTGAAGTAGGAGATTGTTCAACTACCTCTTCCATAATATGAATATCGTGAATAGAAGCGGAAGTAACAGAATAACCTATCGGGAAGCTATTGTGATCGATTCTTTCTAACTGGTGCACATAATAGAATTGGTCTACTGTCTAGAACGGAAAAGGACTGTTTTCATTTAAACTTTTGTAATGAGTAACTCCTTGACGAATCGATTGTTCCGGACTGGTTATTGCATTAGGAGGCAACCCCGCACTTTCACTAGATTGAAATGGATCACCCCCACGCCCACCCGATTCAACCATTATTATCGCTAAAAGATAGGGTACTTCATCAAGAATGTTCATTTCCTTGGCCACTTTTTCCACTGTTGGTTTTAACGCTAAAACTTCCGGAGGAAGATTTATATTCTCATTTGGCAAGGCATTATTTTTCCCCTCTGACTCTGCACCTGCAATCATAAGAATCATTCTTTCCGTTTCTTGAACAACAGCTATAACGGTTAAAAAACCAAGTCCCAAAACAGAAAGTATGAGAATTATTTTACTTTTAATAACTTCATACACTCATCTCTTGAACAGCTGATTTTTGTTGCTCAAAAATCACTTTGGCTTGTTCGTTTTCTTTCTTCTTAATTTCACGACTTTCCAAACATCCGGTCTTTTTTAACTCCAAGCATTCATTAAAGTCTCCATTTTCGATTGGTAGTAAATATAAAGACAGCTTTGCTATTTGTTTTAAGTCTTCAGATTGTTTGTATTGGCTGTGAACTGTACGAACCAATTCTTTTCCTGCCTTATCATTATTTACAGCCATTACAATTGTTACTTCGTTAATATTGAGCATGTTTTGCAAATCTTTGTACGTTTTCCATATGGTTTCTTGTTTTGTTCCTGAACCAGATAATGATAAGAAAAAGGAGTTATTAGGTAAAGTTTCCTTATCTAACTCCCAAAGCGATAATGATTCTATTGGTGCTTCTGTAATGAAAAGAGTAATTGGACTTTTGTAATCCATATTGGCTCCAAAGCAAAAGCCACGGCGTCCATTGCTATTTTCTGCTATTCCTTTAAAATATTTTCGGTCTAGTTTTAATTCGGTTCTGTTGCAAAGTTTTTAAAACCACCAATATTTATTCAAAATAATAAAATTTCAAAAATAGAAATGCTGGTTTAAAGCCATTTTTATTTTTAATTATTGGATTAATCGATTGATTTTATGGGTATTTTTGAACTTTGCAACAGAACCGCCATAATTATCAGCCTCCTTATGTATTACAATGCAATACATAAGGAGGTGAAAGTCAAGCCTATAGATTCCTGTTGCACAACTTAAATGACACCTTAGTTTTTTCGCCAGTCTAAGTATTTCAAAAACGGGAACAAAGTATACCCCAATGTCATTAAGTTAAGAAAAAAGCAGGAAAACATTTCAACTGACGTTTTTATATTACATTATTGAAAGAATTCCCTTGACTTTAATCTCTTCTGTATTAAAATGATTCTGATATGATATAATTTAGTTAATTATTTAAACGTGGGAGGTACTAAAAATGGTCAAAGATAATCTTGATGTAAGTGAAAAGCAAAAACTTAAGTATTCACAGATAGGCCTTACTACTAGTTTAGTTCTAGTTTTTATTCCAGTCATAGCAATGCTTGCGTTTAAAATGAGTGATTCTTTAGCAAAATGGCTTGGGGTGGCTCTAGTAGTTATGATTTTACCTACCCTATATTTTACATGGAATATTCTCAAGCTTGCATACAAAGATCAAAAGGACAATCCAATGACACCATTATGGGTTCCTAAGGTTTACGGTTTTGGTTTATCTATAAATCCTTATCATAGATTTGGAAAATTGATAATGTGGATATTAGTTATATTTATCATAGCTCTTGCTATATATATAGCTTTAGAACCTGCTGAGTTAATTAGCCATTAATACGGGGTATTAAAGTACAAGTTAAAATGATTGAAATCACTAAACAAGGCACACCCCAACGTCATTAATTTAAGGAAAAAAGCAGGAAAACATTTAAGTTTTCCTGCTTTTTTCTATGTAAAAGGACACACTCTTGATACAATTATTTTAGCAATAATAAAACGTCATAGCGTTACGTATTCTGGAGGTGTCCTTATTGTCTAATAATATCAAAAAATCAAAAACTCTTCAAACTTCTCACGAAATAAAACAAAATTTAGAACATCATATTCATTTTATTACAGATCAACCTGAAATTTTTGCTCAATCTCCGCTTGATTTTTCACGAAATAGAAAATTATCTTTTGAGACAACTCTCAAAATTATTCTCTCTTTCGGTGGACAAAGTCTTTCTAGTGAATTACTCTCTTACTTTGATTTTTCACTTCAAACGCCAACTTCTTCCGCATTTATACAGGCTCGAAGTAAAATAAAGATTGAAGCTTTCAAACAACTCTTCTACCGAACCATTCCTTCAAGTAACCAAAACAAGCAATATAAAGGGTACCAACTATTGGCTCATGATGGCTCTGATATTAATATTCCTTATGATGAAAACGATCCTAAATCTCATTATACTATCGGAAAGTTTGACAAAATTGTAGGCTCTTTTCATCTCAATGCTTTTTATGATCCATTAAATAAATACTATGCATCGGTAAACTTTCAAAAAATTAGACAGCTAGACGAACGGAGCAGTTTGTGTCAAATGGTTGATGAGTTTACTTTTGAAAAGCCGACAATTATTATTGCAGATCGCGGTTATGAGTCATTTAACGTGTACGAACATATTAGAAAAAGTGGTCAAAAATTCATAATTCGAGTGAAAGATACCAAAAGTAATGGTCTTCTTAAAGGACTTGGATTACCTCAAAAAGGAACATTTGATAAAGAGGTTAACCTTTGGTTGACAAGAAGACAGACCAATAAAATCAAAGCTGACAAAAGTTATCAATTTTTGCGTAAAAAAGCGAACTTTGATTATCTCCCACCCTATTCCAAAGAAAGCTATCCTGTTAGTCTGAGAGTCGTTCGAATTAAGTTGAGTGAAGATAACTATGAATCTTTAGTTACGAATCTTGACTCCTTCACTTTTAAAAGCGAAGATTTAAAAGAACTTTATCACTTGCGCTGGGGAATTGAAACTTCCTTTAGAGAATTAAAGTATGCCTTAGGATTAAACCAATTCCACTCAAAGAAACTAGAGTTTATTGTTCAAGAAATTTATGCTCGCCTCATTATGTACAATTTTTCAATGAAAATTGCTCAGCTAGCGGCACTATCAGCTCCTTTAAAGCAATCCTATCAGATTAATTTCACACAAGCTATAGGCATTTGTAAAAGATTTTTTCTTGATCAAACCGTCAATGTAGAAATTTTGATAAGAAGATATCTCCTCCCCATACGAAAGAATCGGAGTGACCAAAGAAATATAACAAAAAAGAAATTTGTTGTTTTTTTATATCGTATTGCCTAATATTATAAATCGGACTATACCATATAAGACGTTTTTTGTGTTGTTCAAAAATATAAAATTAGTCAAGTTAATAAGAAAAAAGCGATATACTTGAGACTATTATTTACTTTTTTTACCTTAACTTAATGACATTGAGGCATACCCTGTTGGTACTTAATTGATAGTATAATACTTTTTTTATATCTTTATATATTATTGAATTTTTGCAGAAGTAACACTATTAATATATACTAAAATAAATAGGCTAGATATAATCTAATTTAGAAAGGATCAGCAATTTATGAAAAACAACGATAATATTTCTAATACTTTAATAGTTTTCTTTGATAAGGTTGTTCGCTTATGGTCACTATTTTTGTTTTTGATTATTTTAATAAAAATATTTTTCATGTCTAATACAGCAATAATCTCAAAAAATATCTTTTACGTCACAGGAATAATTAGTGTAATTTCTGCATTATTACTGATTTGGCAAGAAAAAAGAAGGGCTAAAGTTTAGCCCTTCTCAGACTGTAGACAAAAAGGAGTGGCTTAATTGCCAACTCCTTTTTGTTAGTTTTTGTATAAATTTGAAATAAAAAGCCATAGGCTTTTTTGTTTTCCATAGCCATGTGGCTAGTTTTTTCAAATTCATGGCAGCAAACGTAAGCATCGTGTGCGCAGCGACTTTTTCAAGACCTCAATATTTCGTCCAGCGCATACCATGCTTTTCTTTCGCATCTGCAAATATTCGTTCAATGGTTTGTTTTCTCTTTTTGTAAATTTCTTTATTTAACACCGTATGGCGTTGGTGTTCAAGTTCATCCATAAGATCAGCCCAAATATGCCGAGTTACAATTTTTTGATAGTTTGCACTCGAAGTACAGGCTTCAAGTAATGGACAACTCCTACAGAATTTTGGATTTGATTTATAGGTTCGATAGCCATCACGAGTGATAGTTGAAAATAACAACGGTTGATTATTAGGGCATAAATAACAGTCAAAATAGGCATCATAAACAAAGTCTTTTTTACGAAATATTCCTTTTACTCCATGAGGTACAGTATATGGAAGAATCGGGTAGAGTTTCAAGTGTGACAGAAAATGAACAAATTTAGGCGTCTTATATCCTGCATCAGCGACAACACGCTTTATATTTGGAAAAGCTCTTTTCGACTGTTTAACCAGATCAATTGCGACTTGGCTGTCATGCACATTTCCTGGTGTGATTAGTGTAGATAAGATAAAACCGTTATCTTCGCAGGAAGTATGCGCGGAATAAGCAAATTGTTTTTCTCGTTCTCCTTTAACATAGTAGCCACTTTCTGGATCTGAATGACTAATTTTTTGAAGACTCAACTCACTTTCTGTGTCCCATGTAAAAAGACGTTTTCCTACAGCAATACGTTCTTTATTTATTTCATCTTCTAATTCATCTTGATAAGCTTTAGCTTGACCGTAGGTCATTTCTTTTGTGAACTTATGTTTATTGGCATTTGCTTTGATATGAGTAGAATCAATATAAAGGTTGTCTTCCGTAACGAAGCCAGCTTTGACAGCTTGTTCTAAAATATGAGAGAAAATATCCTCAAATAAAGTTGTTTCTCTAAATCTTCGAACATAGTTTTTACCAAAAGTAGAGAAATGTGGGATAGGATCCTCGAATGAATATCCTAAAAACCAACGATAAGCAACATTTGTTTCAACATCTTTAATTGTCTGTCTCATCGAACGGATACCAAATAAATATTGGATAAATACTAATTTAATTAAGATCACTGGATCAATACTGGGACGACCATAGGTCGAATACGTGGATTCTACAATGGGATAAATAAAATCAAACTGAATCGCAGCATCAATCTTTCGTACCAAATGATCTTTTGGTACAAGATCATCAATTGTTAACATAGCAAATTGATTTCTACCTTCAATCGATTGTTTTCTCATCATTAGAATCACTCCCAAAATAGTTTATACAATCAGTATAAAACAAAAAAAACTGCAAACAACACTCCAAATTTGGGAGTTTGTCTACAGTCTGACTGCACTTAATTACAAGTGCAGTTTTTTTATTTTTGTTAGAAGGAATAAGATAATCACAAGAAGAATGCAATCAAACAGCGTTAAACTATTTTTTAAAGGATTTTCAAATGAATCAAGAAGTGCATGTATGCTAATAAAGTAGACAGACTTTCTGCTATACTATCAATTAAATAGACACTCATTTAGAAAGGATTTTTATTATGGTAGACAAACGAAAAATACCCCGTAAATTTGATGAAGAGTTTAAGCAATCCATTGTTAAACTATATGAAAGCGGCAAATCTCAGAACGCTCTTGCCACTGAATATGGCATTGCCATATCCACTATTGCTCGTTGGGTAAAACAATATTCTGAAGTGAAAATTGATGATGGGACGATCCTTACGGCTCGACAAATTCAACAATTACAAAAAGAAATGCCCAACTAGAGGAAGAAAATCTAATCTTAAAAAAAGCGATTGCCATATTCACGCCACGCTCCACGAACGACTAGAGGCTATCCATATCCTTCGTTATGAACATGCCATTGTTACATTATGCAGAGTTCTTAAAGTTAATCGTTCAACTTATTACAAGCATTTTTCAGAGAATGTTGCCCCTAGAACATTGGAAAATCAACAAATTCGAAAAAATATTTTAGAAATTTACACGACTTCTCAAAAACGAGTAAAGCCAAAAATCAACATAGGCATCACCCCATTTCTTTTGGGTTTAGCCAATCGCCATAAACTTTCTACTTGCTTATTATACCATATACAATACGTTGAACTCTACCAACGTTCATACGCAATAAATTCCTCATACACGTTTTTAAATTATTGTAAGCACTCAATTAAAGATTTCCTTTATTTTTTCAATCGTTTTTAACTACTTCATTTGTTTTTTCATCAATTGCGACATAGTTTCCTTGATACAATTTGTATTCTTTTTTGCAGCCTTCACATTTAAATTGATTATGCTTTCTTAGTTCTCTTTTAGCTAATTGCCCGCAATCACAATCAACAAAAGTAACAATATTACTTTTGTTCCATGTGCTGATTTCGATCCCCCAATGATCATATGTTTTTCGAACTACCATTTGTTATCCTCCTGATAAGTATATTCATAAATCATTTCCTTGAATTCTTGTTTTGTTTTAGGATTCGTTCGTATGACTTCTTCAGCTAATTCTAGAAATACATTTTCAACCCTTTCAGTCATACTTTCAAAAATAATAAATGGGTTCTCTTCTTTCTTTACTCGATTTTTATATCTTTGGAAGTTTGCTGAATAGAGTCTCCCGTTTGACATCTTTTCTATTCCGTACCCTGAAACCAAAGGGTTTTTCAACAACTGAATAATTTTTTCTCTATTTTCCATAATAACTACTCCTGAATTATTTCTCACTAAGTAACTGTTCTTCCTTTGCTTGTTTCTTGATTCGTTTGAGAGTAGATAAAGAAATACCTGTTTTCCTTTCCACTTCTCGCATGCTGTTTGTTTCCATTAACTCTAGTGCATGTTTGTATTTATCATTTAGAACTCTTTTCGGACGTCCTTCTCGATAATTTTTATTGTTCGCTCGATGCCACTGTTTCCCTTCTTGCGTTCTCGTCACGATTAAATCTCTTTCAAATTGCGCAAAGCTACCCAGCATATTCATCATTAACGTTTGCATAGAGTCCTTCTTATCAGGTTCAAACGTTAAGTGATCATCTAAAAAAGAAATAGTCACACCTTCATGATTTAATGTAGAAATAATTGAATTTAAATCAACGATACTTCTGGCCAATCGATCAATTTTTGTCACCAAAACTTTATCGCCAGCTTTTACAATTGAAAGCAGCTCTTCTAATTCTTTTCTTCCTTCTTTTTTAGTCCCTGTGTATTTTTCACTGAAGATTTTTTCTGCTCCAGCTTCTTCTAATTTTCGAATTTGGGTTTTGTAATCTTGATTGCTGGTACTGACTCGTGAATACCCATAAATGGCCAATTTTCCCTCACCTTTTCTGAACATAAGTTTTTGACACTTAATAATTCCAAGTATAGCACGAAAAAACAAATAGGTCAAAAACTTTTAAGTTTTTGACCTTGTTGGTTTCATTGATTAATAGTGATCTTTTGCAGAATAAATGAATATCGTTTCATTTTCAACTTTATATATCAGTCTATGCTCATCTGTAATCCGTCTAGACCGTTTCCCAGATAGATCATGCTTTAATGGTTCGGGTTTTCCTAATCCAGCAAAGGGAGAACGATCTATATCTTTTATTAACTTATTAATCTTTTTTATGTTGTTTTTGTTTCCTTGCTCGTGCCAATAAAGATAGTCATCCCAAGCATCATCAGACCAAGCTTTAATCATCAGATTCAACCTCAATTAAGTCATGTGTCTTAAATATACCCTTGGAAAATTGCTCATCTCCTCGACGAATTTTTTCCATGACGTAATTATTAGTAAGTGTTCTCAAAGTTTCTTGCATAGAATCATAATCTCTTTTTGATAATACAACAACTGTATCTTCAACATCTTTACTCGTTACAATAAGCGTTTCAGCGTCTTCGTTGACTTGTTTCATATAACTACGTAGATTTTGGCGGAAATTTGAATAAGCTACTGCTTCCATTCTGTTCACCTCTTATTTATTACTTTTGATTTATTGTACACTATATTGTACAATAAATCAAATGATTACAGTTTTCGGGATAATTCTACTTGTCATTGGATACATTCAACATATAAACGAAATAGTGCGCTAGAAATTCAAAGAAATTTTAGAAACTGTTAATTTACATGTATAAATTACTGTGAGAATTACCATTATGAATGCCCTTCTATTTGTAAGCTAGAAGCATACTTAAAATTTACATCAGAATATTTTCTAATCAATAGCATATGCAAACTACTTCCATAAAGACATACAAAAAAAAGCACCAAAAATTGCTGCCTTTTCTGTATGTCTCCTAACTAAAATTTTATATTCGTCACTAGTTACTTTTCTTCATCTATAAGTCTCGCTGGATAGAATATTTTTTCCCGCTCTTTTTTATTTGTTAACTCGTCAATTGGTTCAAAGAATATATACCCCTTCTTCCAAATAACTTTATACTTGCTAGGATCACCTTTTTCTGTATAAATCCCATCTTCTAAATTGTACTCGCTAACTATTATAGGCTCTTTATGATACTTTCCAGGATAAACCCCTTGTTTTCTAATTCCGCTTTGAAAAGAATTTACTTCTCCAGACCCATTTGGAACCCATACGTATGCTTCTAAATCTTCTTTTGTCACAACCCCATCACGAGAAACCAAAAGTGTCTCAAAATATTTTTCTTTCCTATCTTTTTCTCTTTCTTTTACAGTTTCTATTATGGAATTATTTTCAGTATAATCTTCTGATTCATCTACCTTGTATACAAAAAATAAAAAGAGTAGAAATAATACAGATATAACCAATATCCCTAACAAACATTTTTTATTTACCATAATCCTAGCCAAATAATAAATGTTGAAGATTCCAAGCAGATAACCAAACTGTTGTGATTTTCCACTTACCATCGTCAGCTTTAAAGCTAGTTTCGAATAATCTCCAATAATACCCTTGGCTGTACCCCCCAACTTGTTTGTCTATATAACCACCATAAAAATTCACTGTAGAATATGGGCCTGGATTTACGCTTCTTTCAGGAACTCCATTTTCAACCCAAGTAAATCCTACAGGAGCTAATTCATTAATTCTCAATTCATTCCACAGTCCATTATTTCTTATTTCTTGGTACGCGTAATGTTTATATTGAGAGGGAGGAATCGAACTACGCAGAGCAGATTTTCGGTTGTATATCACTTCCCCTACAGGCTCTTCAGTAGTTAAGTTTTCAATAGGAACTGGACTATTTTCTAATGCACCAGCCTCTTTTACAAGTTCCACAGCTTCCTTATTACTTTCAGGATTGACTACTGTCTTTCCTTCCATTCCATCATATGCAACAGCATTAACATCGCTTTGAAACCCAATAACCCCTAGACAAATCAAAAAAGCTACACTTACCATTCCTAACAATTTTTTGTTCATAAAATAACCCCTTTTCATATTTCTATTATAATTTCATCATAACAGAATGTATCCGCTTTCTCAATCGTTATTTACTCTATTTAGCTTTTATACACATACAACTGTATTTGACAAATTACTGAATTTAAAATTTCTGAATAGACCTGGTCCATAGTCTTGCTAGTAGATAAGGAAAGGGCGTATCTGCTTCTTTTTTGTTGACCTCTTCTTAAAATATGTTATACTAATAGTGCGGAAGACATAAGTTCGATATGAACAGCACAATAGCCCAAACCTCGTCACAGGTTTGGGCTATTTTTTTCGTCTTGCGGATAGACGGGTGGGCTAGGACAACTTGCATGGTTATCTGCTAATCATCTAACCAATGGTCAACTAGTAAGATTACTAGACCCACAAAAAGCGGGGCGATAACCAAAGACATAAGTTCGTACATAAACAGCACCCCCAATCGGAGGCAAGTTGCCGTAATAAGTATAACATAAATTCAAAATATGCCTACACAGTAGTAAACCTTCAGTGTTTTACTTCAAGTTTTAGCTCTCTTTTTTTAGTACGTATACTTTACATAACGAGTATTTATACTTGTCGGAATTACTCGAAACTCTGCTTGAAAAACAGCCACACGTGCATTGTACATACGCTATACTAGCAGTTTTATCGTCTTTTTTAATCAATGCGCCCTAGTAGTCAAATTTCTTCATAAAATTCTTCGTCATCATAAATCCCATGACATCAAAACGTTGTTTTAACAGATACGGATCTGCATGAGCTAACTCGTAAATCGATTGACTCCCAGACATTTTCAGTCGTGCAGCCATTCGATTTCCAATCCCGCAAAATTCCATGATAGTGGAGATAACCCAAATTTTTTCTTCTCCGTCTTCATATCGCCATTCTGCTACAAAACCTGGTGTATTTTTTGCTTCGTTATCTAGGTCCAGCTTGGCTAACAATGGGTTATCTCCAATGCCAATTGTAACGTATAGCCCCATATGGTTATAAATGACACGTTGAATAATTTTGGCCACTCGATAAGCAGTATCACAATTAAAAAATGGCTTCCATCCCTTTAATAGTTCTGTTCTAACTATTAAGAGAGGATAAACTAATTTAAAAAATTTTCTCAACTTCTATCCTAAATCCATTCTTCAGGAAATAAATTAATTTTTTCACAGTAAATACTTATTTTATTCACAACAAAACCAAATCTTTATTCTAGACTTTTTATGTAAGTCAGTAATATAAAATCGCATACGCGAAAAATACTATTGTGTGAGGAGAATTTTGATGAATAAATCACGTAAAAATACTTTTATCTTTACTTTATTAATTATTTTAGCATTCCTATTTAAAGACTTTTTACCTTTTTTTATCCTTTAAAAATTGGAAAAATAGAAGGTGTCATAGAGCTGAATGGAATTGTAGTAAGTATTATTATTTGGCTAACGTATAAATATGTTTTTAAATTTAAGATAGATAAAAATCCTCTAGAATGGAAAAATCTATTACTTCTTTCCTTAATTCCCATTTATACAATTTTCACTAACCTTGTTAGTTTTTTAGAATTAAATATTTCAGATTTAAAAATCGATAACATATCCTTTTTGGTTATTGTTTTTATGTCTCTTATACAAGCTATTAGTATCGGAGTTTTCGAGGAAATCATTTTTAGACTGGGGTTGGTAACCATACTAAGTAGTCTAATCAAAAAAATACGATACTCCTTATGATAGTATCGGGAATAATTTTTTCGGTTGCACATTTAGGAAATATATCGTCTATGCCTTTTTGGGATGTTATGAATCAATTAATTTATTCTGCAGGGATAGGATTTACTTTAACCTCCATTTATCTAATTTTTGGTAAATTATGGATACCAATAATTTTTCATATTTTAATAAATTGGCTAGGTTTTATTGCTGTTACGCTAGGATCAGTTGGGAGTAATGGTTTATCCATTAGTGTTATTATAGAATTTTTTGTGAGTTTAATAATTTCTATTCTTGTATTAAAGAAATACGAAAGAAAATAGTTTATAAGGTTGTGTTGCAAAGTTTTCCAGGTTCTATTGCAAAGATTTCTAATAAGTACATTTTAGGGTAAAATAGAGAAAATGGCAGCTTGGAGGAATGAAGAGGGATCACTTTAAAGGAAAACAATTTCAAAAAGACGTGATTATCGTAGCCGTTGGCTATTATCTTCGTTATAATCTCAGCTATTGCGAAGTGAAAGAAATCCTTTATGATCGTGGTATTGACGTTTGCCATACAACCATTTACCGCTGGGTACAAGAATACGGGAAGATTCTCTATCAAATTTGGAAAAAGAAAAATCGACAATCCTTCTACTCTTGAAAAATGGATGAAACCTATATCAAAATAAAGGGGCATTGGCATTATCTCTACCGAGCGATTGATTCGGACGGCCTAACCTTAGATATCTGGTTACGAAAGAAACGAGATACACAAACAGCTTATGCCTTTTTAAAACAACTTCATAAACAATTTGGACAACCAAGAGTCATAGTAACAGATAAGGCACCTTCTATTGGCTCTGCTTTTAGGAAGTTACAGAAGCAAGGACTACACAATGAAACTGAACATCGTACAGTCAAGTACCTCAATAATTTGATTGAACAAGATCATAGACCTATTAAGCGTCGTAACAAATTTTATCAAAGTCTTCGTACTGCCTCAACCACGATTAAAGGCATGGAAGCCATTCGAGGAATATACAAGAAAAGCCGAAAAGAAGGGACTCTTTTCGGCTTTTCCGTCTGGACTGAAATAAAAGGTTTACTGGGTATTCCAACTTAATCAAAGCTTTAGTAAGTTAATCACACTTCTTTTCTTAATTTTTCAACAGAACCGTTTCCTTAATACAGTTTGTATTCTTTTTTGCAGCTATCGCATTTTACAATCCTAGAAGGCCTCTTTCAGCAATTGATATGCTTTCTCTAAATCTAAAAGAAGAAATATATTGGAAATTCCACTAAAAATATTTTTTTGACTGTCTATTTTATTGACATCTATCCAATTTTTTTAAAGTGGTAAAATTTCTTCCTTAAGAGAGTACCCTGCATCAGCTAAAAAAATACTTTGCTAACTTTAACATCGATCAATTAGTTTCTTCTACTAATTGATCGAAGTCATCATAACCATCATGTTCCTCTTTATTTTTTGGAAAGTTAACGAAGATAAACAATAGGCTCATAATTAGTGTTAAATAACAATACCATACCCAAGGGATAACAGCTACAGGTGAAACTTTTGCCATTGCACCAGATACTAGCAACTGGCCAGCATATGGTATTAATCCTTGCACATGGGTTGCAAACATTGACAAAATCGTTGCCACACGAGTACGAGATAAATTAAACTTCTTCCCGATAGTAACAGCCATCGGACCAACAGCCACAATTGCAATCGTATTATTTGTAGTTGCTACACAAAGAAGAATAATTAATAATCCAATAGACAGCTCAGCGCCGTGTTTGGTCTTTGTATTTTTACTTAATTTATCAATCAGCCACTGAATACCTCCAAGATACTTCATCATCTCCACTACGCCACCAACAAAAATTGCAATTATAGCCATTTCTTGCATCCCAGACATACCTTCATTGATATATTGCATGGAACTAATCCAACCAAAGTCTCCGTGAAATACTCCAATAACAATACCTGAGATTACACCAACTATCATAACTGGTAACACATTTAAACCAATTAAAGATAAAATAATTACTAAAGCATATGGAATAAGATTTACCGGATTAAAATCATAATTTGTAGTCAAAGACACATGTTTAATTGGATAAAGTGTCAATAAAACTATATTAATTACTATCGCCGGAGCATAGCATATCAAATTTAATTTGAACTTATCTTTCATCTCTACCGCTTGAGATTGAACTGCAGCAATAGCTGACGCTGAAATAAAAGAGTTATTATCACCAAACATTGCTCCTCCTACAACAATCCCAGCCATTAGAGCCGGATTAACACCTGTTTTAGTAGCAACGTCTACAGCTACGGGCATTAAAGCAGCAACTGTACCCATTGATGTTCCCATGGCAAAACTCAAAATACACCCAATAACAAAAATACCTGGAAGAATCATATTTTGAGGTAGTATACTTAAACCCAAATTCGTTACTGCAGAAACGGCATTCATCTTAGAGGCAACCCCTTGAAATGCTCCTGCCATGATAAAAATTACTACCATCATAATTAAATTAGGCTCACCGCCACCTTTACAAAACTTCATAAATTTTTGTTGAAAATTAAGTTTAATTTCTCCCTCAGCTGGAGGCAATGCAAATGCAATCATCCCTGCAATAGTCATACCTACAAGTAATGGCATACTATCAAACTTGCCACTAACTAGTCCTGAAAGGATATACAATATTAAAAATCCTACTAATGGTAATAATCCTTTAAAAGACCCCTTCACTCTTTTTTCTTCCATAATTAAACTCAATTCCTTTCCACAATTAGACTGTTAAACATAAAAACAAATGCATGGAACTATATTCTTATATAAAGTAATGCATTGTTTACTACTTCAGAATAGCGGCTAACTCAATGTATCCACAAAGAAATCACTTTCATTTTGTAAACATATACTAACAGTTAAAAAGAAATAAATCAATCTAATTTCTTTTTTTTTACGTGTTTTATCTTTTTTTTTTTTGTTTTAGTTGACATTTATATGAAAAAAAGATATTATCCGTATAAAGAAAGCGCTAATACAAAGATTTAAATGAACAAATACTAAAACCGGATTAAAAAAAAGGCGAAAGGTTAACAGTTCGTTAGTTCATTAAAAATTAACAGAAAAGAGAGAAGTTTTAATTATGAGATACATGGCAGAAAGACAACAAATTACAAATTTTGGAAAAAAATTAGTTACCGAGAAATTAACAACAGGAACGGGTGGTAATATTTCTATATATATACGGAAAGATAATGTTATGTTAATTAGTCCTAGCGGAATACCTTATGATGATATTAAACCTGAAGATATTGTACTTCTAGATTTAGATGGAAATACACTCGAAGGAACCAGAAAACCTTCAAGTGAATATCAAATGCATTGCATTTTTTATAAAAAGACAGAAAATGTGAACTCTGTTGTCCATACTCATTCTGATTATGCAACAGCAATATCTTGCTTAAATCAAGATATTGAGCCTCTTCATTATATTATTGGATCTATTGGAGATAAGGTTCGATGCTGTGAATATCGTACTTATGGGACACAAGAACTAGCTGACGAAGCTTATCGTGTAATGGGGAAAAATAATGGAATATTATTAGGTAATCATGGCGTTCTCGCCGTTGGATCCAGCTGTGCAGAAGCGTTTTCTGTTGCTAAAGACATTGAATTTTTAGCTAAATTAAAAATTCGTGCACAGTCTATCGGCACGCCTAAGTTGTTAAATGAAAGACAAATGGAAGTTGTAATTAAAAAATTTGACACATATGGTCAAATTTTTGATGAAGTCTAAAAAATAACTAATTTGGAGGAAATAACAGATGTTAAATTTCAACTATTACAATCCGGCTAATATTTATTTTGGTAAAGGAGAAGAAAAAAAAGTTGGTAAATTAATTAACGAGTGGAGCAAGAATAAGAAAATATTAGTACTTTTTAGTGGAGACTACTATAAAAACCTAAAGATTTCAGAAATTATTAGTACTGAATTAAAGAAATTAGGAATTGAATATTTTGAAAATGGGAATGTCGTCCCTAATCCGACATTATCTCTTATTAACGAATTGAGCCAATTTGTTAATAAGAACAATATAGACTTTATTCTTGCTGTAGGTGGCGGAAGTGTTATAGATACTGCTAAAGCAGTTTCTTTAGGTAGCTTGTATGACGGTGATACATGGGACTTTTTTACAGGAGTAGCTGAAGTAACTCGTTCACTACCGATTGGGGTTATATCTACAGTAGCCTCATCCGGATCCGAAATGTCAAATGCAACTATTGTATCAAATGGTCATAATAAATTAGGCGTAGAGAACAATTTAATAATTCCAAAATTCTCTATCATAAATCCTGAATACACTTTAGGGCTTCCAAAATACTATACAGGTGTCGGTACCGCAGATATTTTGTCACACCTCCTAGAACGTTACTTTAGTAAAGTTGAACATACAGACTTAACAGACTTTTTATTGGAAGGTGCTATTAAATCTACTCTGATTAATGGTGTCAAATTGATATCTGATTTACAAAATTATGATTTACGAGCTGAGATGTCTCTTACTGCTATCACCGCACATAATAACAGTTTAGAGTTAGGGCGTGAACCAGACTGGGGGTCTCATCGAATTGAACATGAGCTAAGCGGACAATACGGCATCGTTCACGGTGAAGGCATGTGCGTTGTTACTATAGCCTGGATGAAATATATTAGTCAGTTTTACCCTAAACAGTTTGTAAAATACGGTATTCGTATTTTTGATATTGACCCAATAATTTACTCTGAAGGTGAAATCATTACACAAGCAATTGAACAGACTAAAGAATTCTTTATTAAATTAGGAATGCGAACAACTTTAACAGAAATGGATATTAACAGTGAAAAGTTTGAAATCATGGCCAATCGTGCTACAAATCATGATAAACAACCAGTAGGCCATCTAAAACCACTTTACAGTGAGGATATTATCAAAATCTTACAACTAGCACTATGATATAAGTAGCTAATTTGTTGACCTTATAGTTCATTGAGGGAACGGCTGTTGAGACTGTTTATTTATTATTAACATTAAGTACAAAAGAGGGAGAAAATGTATGAATACAGAAGATAAAAATAAATATAAAAATCATTTTCTAATGAATAACGAGGATATAAAGATATATGTCGTTAAATACTTACACCTTTTTGACAATATATCTAATTTGAATGTATCTGAAATTGGCGATGGAAATATTAATTACGTTCATCTAGTTGTCGATGAATCCACTGGAAAAAGTCTTGTAGTGAAACAAGCTGATAAATTTTTACGTGCTTCAGGACGTCCACTGGACTTATCACGAAATAAGATTGAAGCTGATATTTTAAAACTCCAAAATGAACTTGCACCTGCCTTTATTCCTAAAATTTATCATTATGATGACAAAATGTTTGCTTTAACAATGGAAGACATTTCTGAATATAAAAATATGAGATATGCTTTAATCGATCAAAACATATATCCAAACTTCAGCGATGAAATTTCAGACTTTTTGTCTCAGGTATTGTTACCTACAACGGATTTAGTTTTAGATAGGAATACAAAAAAACAGCGCGTGAAATCTTTTATTAATATCGAAATGTGTGACATTAGTGAAGATCTTGTTCTTACTGAACCATATAATAACTATAAAAATCAGAATATCATTACTAAAGGAAACGAAAACTTTGTCAAGACTTATTTATATCAAAATGATTCACTTAAAGCAGAAATCGATTGGTTAAGAAATAATTATATGAACAACTCTCAAGCTTTATTGCATGGAGATCTTCATACCGGCTCAATTTTTATCAATCAATCAGGGCTAAAAGTGATTGATCCAGAGTTTGCTTTTTATGGTCCTATGGGCTATGACATAGGAAATGTCTTAGCGCATTTATATTTCCCATTAGTACTTAATTTATTTAGAAAAGATAAAAGCCTTTTATTTGAGGGTTGGTTATTAGCAAGTATAGAGGAAGTATTTGACAAAGTCTCTAAAAAATTATCTGTAGCCTATGATAACACTGTAAAACTTGAACTTAGTCAAAATAACGCATTTAAACAAAACTATTTAAATGGGATTCTTTCTGACTCATTAGGATATGCAGGAACTGAAATTATTCGTAGGGTTGTAGGTGATTCTAAAGTAAAAGAACTTTCATTAATATCTGATAAAGATAAAATAATTGCTGAACGTATTCTAATACTAAACGGTGTCCAACTAATTAAAAATAGAGAAAAATTTGTGCAGGGAAAAGATTTAGTAAACTTATTCTTAGAATGTAAAGAGGTATTTTAAATGAAACGTCAAGATTATACTATGCCTACTCTTCTACAATATGAAAATGTTGCATGGTACGAGAATGGAAAAGTACGCATATTAGATAGAAGAATTTATCCAAGAAAAACCGATTTTGTGGAATGTACCACGCATAAAGAAGTTGCTCAAGCCATCACTGACATGGTAACACAAAGTGCTGGCCCTTACACAGCTGCCGGAATGGGTATGGCTTTAGCAAGCTACGAATGTAAAAAACTCCCAGAAAGCGAACGTATCACTTATTTGCAACAAGCAAGTGATACAATCTCAAATGCACGACCTACAACAGCTAATAGAATGAAGCTAATAACAGAAAAATGTGTACAAATTGGGATAGACGCTATGAAGAAAGGAGTGGATCCTACCCAAGCAATCAAAGACAATACAGTCGATGCTTTAAATCGTCGTTATTTCACAATGGGTAAGGTAGCCAAATACTTAATAAAAAAAGTGCCTGATAATGGAACAATACTAACACAGTGTTTTGGTGAAACCATTATCGGAATGCTATTACGTGAAGCAATAGAGAACAAAAAAAATTTACGTTTTATTTGCTCAGAAACACGACCTTATTTACAAGGTGCACGTTTAACAGCCAGCTGCTGTGCTGAAATGGGATTCGATACCACTGTGGTATCTGATAATATGATTGCTTATGCAATGCAACATGAAAAGATTGACTTATTTACGTCAGCTGCAGATTCCATTTCCCAAGATGGCTATATCGCAAACAAAGTGGGAACGTTCCAAATAGCACTATTAGCTAAGCATTTTGGTATCCCCTATTTCGTAACAGGTATACCAGATATGGAAAAGAAAACACACGAAGATATTAAAATAGAATTTAGGGATCCAAAACAAGTTTTAGAGTTAAACAAGATAAAACATACTCTAGAAAGTGTCCGTGCGATTTATCCTTCTTTCGATGTGACTCCACCTGAATTTATAGGAGCAGTTGTGACCGACGACGGTTTTTATTCTCCTTATGATTTAGATACCTATATTGAAAAATATCCAACAAATAAATTCTATTAATTGAATTAACTTATTTCTCTTGGCTATTCAGCTGTGAATATTATGGATAATCAAGAAGTCTTATATATTGAGGTTTTACCCACAATAAGAGCTAATCTATCAAGAATATTATTATTTTCATATTCTCATATGATTTAAAGCCTTAAAATTATACACCTTAATGGTAAACTTCTGTAGATTAGTAAAACTTAGTATCTTTTAAGCAACGAAAGCCAGTTGGTCTTCGTTGCTTATTTACTTGAACTCAATACCAAATAAAATGCTGTGTTTACAGTTTTTTAAACAGCTTATCAAACAACTTTGGAAAAGATTGAATAATTATACTGTAAGTTTATCCCTGACTTTGCTCGGTTTAAACGAAAAATTGACCAACAAAAACAGCTAGATACCGTGATTATTGCCACGATGATTTTGGGAATCATGATGGGATTTTCAAACCAATCATGCACTTATCGCACAATCTGTATTTTTTTATACCCTGCTTCTGACTTTCCAAGTCGTTCTCGATATAGCAGAATTTGAATAATGTTTTAAAAATTGGCTCTGTTGCAAAGTTTAAAGAAGAAACACTCTGGCCCAATTGAAGGTGTACAATATTTTGTGTAAGTTCCAAAATGGCATAATCAAATAAATGAACTAGGAGGAACGAGCTAATGAGTATGCTCTCAAAAGATCAAATCAAACAAATGATTCAATACTATGATATAAAAACTACTGATGACATTAAAAGAACTTACACAAAATTCTTTACAGACCCAACGGCTACGATAATCACGTCTTTTTGAAATTGTTTTCCTTTAAAATGATCCATCTTCGTTTCTCCAGCTATCTTTTTCTCCTATTTTACCTTAAAATCAGTTTAACGAAAAACTTTGCAACAGAACCTTTATCCGAAATGGTCACTCTACCCTTACACTACTTGTAAGGGTAGAGTGACCATTTCATTTGTACCAAACAAATTTAATCGCACAGACAATAAGTATGAGTGTTATTTGATAGGGTTATAATTTAAGCTCAATACAAAAATCACAGACAAAATCCTTATGTAATTGTATAGGATAAACAAGCCCATCCGGCAAAATTTTATCTAAAACTTTATATCAATCTCTTATAATGAGAGATTGAAAAATGATAATTTTATATATTGACTTTAGCTATTACTTCAAAAGTATGGGGTACTTAATTCATTATTTTCCTTCAACAGTTACAAGGTAATTTAATTGAACTTTTTCAAAAGTAATATCATATTCTTCTTAACTTAGCGTAAAGATATTGTAATAGAATTTGGTAAAAACTTCATTACAAAACTTTTCACGATACAGTGGAATAATTCCTAATCTAAACTGTCCTCTAATAACAAAGTAACATCCATATTTTCTAAAAACTCTACCCAATCTTTGTCTAATTTTATATCTGTAATTAGGTAATCTATTTTCTCAAAGTCAACGATTTTATATACCGTTCTGAAATCAAACTTGGTATGATCCACGACTAAATAGTTCAAGTTAGACTGATTTATAAATTTTTTCCTTACTTCTCCTTCACTTTGATTATTGTCAGTTAAACCTAACTCCTTAGATATACCTGAACAACTAATAAAGAATTTATCTATTACATAGTTATCAATCATTTCGATTGCAGAGGGGCCAATGCATGAATGAGATACTTCTCTAAATTTTCCACCAATCATAATTAAATTAAGATATGGTTCATCCTGTAAGTAATGCACAATCTCAAGTGAATTTGTGACAATAGAACAATTTATTTGAAATCGCTTGATTTGTTGTGCAATGTAAAAAGAAGTAGTCGAACTATCCAATGCAATACTATCACCTCGAACAATTTGTTTTGTACAAATCTCAGCTAATCCAGTTTTTTCTTTTTGAAGCATTTCATTACGAACATTAATCGGTACTTCTCGGTCAATAGCATCAATTAAATAAGCACCGCCATGAACACGCTTGATAATTCCCCTTTTTTCTAAGGTGTCTAAATCTTTACGTACCGTTTCTAATGTAATACCCAATAGATCAGATAATTGTGTTACTGTGCATTGCTTATTTTTATTTAAGTAATTTTCTATTTCAGCTAATCTTTCTACTTTTAACATTTTAGCCATTATATATGGAGCCTCCCAAGCCTTTCAATATATTTTAAATTTATAGTTAAAAATAACGTACAATTGAGTTAAAGACAATATCTGTAGGTGGTTATAGTATTTTTTTATTATTAAATCTATACCGAAAATAACTAATTCTAAATCATTTCTCTTCGTTTACATTTAATTTTTTGATTAAGTACCTCTCTACATTAAGTATATCCAAAAACTTCATACTTTGTTTACTAATTGACCACAATCACATTCTAGTTTATCACCACATTTTTTATTCCACAAATAAAGACTCTTTTTAATGCTTTTTGCTTGTTGTTTTTCCATATTATTCATTCTTCCTTTTTCCTGCAATAATTCCATAGCGTTGAAGATACCACATCGAACTCTACCAACGCTCATGTGTACTTAATTCACTATAATCTCATTTAAAAATAATTAAAAGCATTCTATCAAAAATCTCCTTTATTTTTTCAGTCATTTTGAGTTGCATCCTTTGTTTTTTCATCAATTACAACATAGTTTCCTTGATACAATTTATATTCCTTTTTACAGCTACTACACTTAAAGTGATTATATTTCTCCCTCTCTCTTCTAGCTAATTGTCCACAATCACAAGCAACATATGCATGTATGCTAATAAAGTAGACAGACTTTCTGCTATACTATCAATTAAATAGACACTCATTTAGAAAGGATTTTTATTATGGTAGACAAACGAAAAATACCCCGTAAATTTGATGAAGAGTTTAAGCAATCCATTGTTAAACTATATGAAAGCGGCAAATCTCAGAACACTCTTGCCACTGAATATGGAATTGCCATATCCACTATTGCTCGTTGGGTAAAACAATATTCTGAAGTGAAAATTGATGATGGGACGATCCTTACGGCTCGACAAATTCAACAATTACAAAAAAGAAATGCCCAACTAGAGGAAGAAAATCTAATCTTAAAAAAAGCGATTGCCATATTCACGCCACGCTCCACGAACGACTAGAGGCTATCCATATCCTTCGTTATGAACATGCCATTGTTACATTATGCAGAGTTCTTAAAGTTAATCGTTCAACTTATTACAAGCATTTTTCAGAGAATGTTGCCCCTAGAACATTGGAAAATCAACAAATTCGAAAAAATATTTTAGAAATTTACACGACTTCTCAAAAACGAGTAGGTCCGGCAAAAATTCAACGAATGCTTTCCCGTGACTATGGCTTACGCATCAGTATTGGTCGAGTATATCGACTAATGAAAACGATGGATTTACCTAAAATGTCTACCTCTAAACCTGTTTTTAAGCGGTCAAAAAAGCAGGTTTCTTTCGAACGACCAAATCACTTAAAACAAGCGTTCAATCCACCTGCTCCAAACCAAGTTTGGACAAGTGACTTTTCCTATATTCCCATAGGGAATAAATCTTTTGTTTATCTTTGTATCATTCTTGACTTATTTTCTAGAAAAGTGATTGCTTGGTCTGTGAGTCACAAAATAGATACTCTACTGGCTATTTCGACGGTAGAAAAAGCGATTCAATCACGAAGACCAACTGCACCGGTCCTTTTTCATACAGACCAAGGTTCCCAATATACCTCTTTAGAATTTAGAAGATACTTAGAAGATCGACCACTTGTTCATTCTTTATCTAAACCTGGTTATCCCTGGGATAACGCAGTAACGGAAGCTTTTTTCAAATATATGAAAAAGGAAGAACTGAACCGTCGGAAATTATCTTCGCTTCAAGAAATACAACTTTCTTGCTTTGAATATATCGAAGGATTTTACAATACCAAACGACCTCATGGAACATTAAACATGCTTACTCCTAACGAAAAGGAGGAAAAATACTTTGAAAATCTTTAAGTATCTACTCTTTTTGTGTCTACTTTATTGACAATCATCCAATTCTTATATCTTTGGAAGTTTGCTGAATAGAGTCGCCCATTTGACATTTTTTCTATTCCATAACCTGTTACTAAAGGATTTTTCAACAACTGAATAATTTTCTCTCTATTTTCCATAATAACTACTCCTTGTCTATTTTCACTAAACAATCATTCTTATTTTCTGCTTGCTTCATTAAAACTCAGATTGGTTTAATTCATAGTCTTTTTTTATTCTATAAACCGTTTGCCGAGTAATTCCATACTCCTTTGCTATTTTTGAAATAGCGGTGCCTTTTTGTAACTCTTCTATAATATTTCTATAGACCGCTCTTTTTTGGAGATCTTTTGCTATTGGACTATATAATTTGGGACGCCCTTTATAAACACCTTTCATTTTTGCAATTTTAATTCCTTGTGCTTGTCGTCGCTTAGATTCTGTTCTTTCTTGTTCTGCAATCATTGCTAAAATCTGGACGATCAAATCTTTAATAAAACGATCAAGTAATGGATTACCAATCGCTTCAGCCATAATAGGAAGACTTGTAATTATGAGTCGAACATTTTTATTTTTCAATAAATTAACCGTCTGAATAATTTCATCGTAATTTCTGCCTAATCGGTCAATGGCTTCTACCATAAAAATATCGGATTCTCTCACAAAATCGAGAGCTTCTGTAAAAATTGGTCGTTGTTCAATACTTGCGCCAGATTTTTTCTCTACAAATATTTTTTCTGCCCCTAATTTTTTGAACTCTTGAATTTGCCGTTCCAAGTTTTGGTCAATGGATGAAACTCTTGCATATGCAACTTTCAAAATTCCACCTCTTTCCAAGTGTTTTATCATACACCCTAATCATACAGCTAAAAAACAAGAAAATCAAATAGTTGTGATTGTCTAATTAGGGTACACTCATATTAGACAATTAAGAAGAGTACACAGAAAATCATCTACTTTCTGTGTACTCTTCTTTTTAATATTTTTTACATATATTGTTCTACATGATCAATATCTTTTTGTAATTCTTTTTCATCGTACTTGTCATACTTATCAGCTTTATGTGCAATCTTTTTAATTTCATGCATTGCTCTTTTTTCAACAAGCCATTTTTTCATACTATGTTTTTTGGTATCTTCATTTAAAGTATCTAATTCTTCTAAATTGGAATCCAATTTGTTCAAAACTTCTGTAATTTTTACCAATGCTCTTGTTTCTTTTTCTCCATAATTTGACATAATAGATAACACTCCTTACGTATTGATATCTTAAGTTTACTCCTCTATTTTTTATTTTCAAATAAAAATAAGAGCCCTTACACGATGCTAACTCTTATAATTCTGTCTATCATAAGACTTACGTGGTTATTGATTGAATAATCATATACTTGCTTATTAAAAAACAAATAGAAGAATAAACACTATATTTTCACAAACAAACTACACTTCATTTTTAAATCAAGATTTTAACCTTTTATATTTGTGAAACGAAATAGCAGGTACATTTGAAATTTTTTACAAAAATACTATAATAAAACTATAGTTTATTACTCACTCGTTGTTATCATATTAATCTTGTAACCAAGTAAGATAACACTCGTCGTTTTTTATTAATTACCCATTAACTTCTTAGTAATAATTATTTCATAGTACCTCTTTCCTAAGCTAGTTACTCACTTCTGGCTTAATTTTTCGTTATAACTTTTTACTAAGAACTCAAACACAAGCTGAACTACTAAACAGAGTAGTTCAGCTTGTGTTTATTTAATCAATAAAAAACAACAAAAAATTCTTGTAAATTGAGGGTCGTGGAGTGTAACCGAAAGAATTTTTTGTTGCTTTATACTGTATTAAACCGATTAAATAGTTGTCGTTAGAAATAAAATATTTCTAACGACAGGTGATAAACTGTTGGTTATATTTTCTCTATTGGAAAAAGATAAACAAGGAATGAAACTAGTTTTATTATTGTTTTGCTTCATACAAAAGAATAATCACCATTACTAGGTAAAATAAAAATATTTTACACTCTTAGAATAAATAAAGTTAATTAAAATTGCAATCGATTTCTTTTAGTTTTTTATGTATTTTAGCAATGATTTTATTGGTTAAATTAATGACTCCTCGTTATAAAATTTTGGCAAAATTATTTGTACCAACTTATAACTTAAAATAAAAAACACTGAATATAAAATTCAGTGCAGACTGTAGACAAACTTCCAAATTTTGAGTGTTGTTTGCAGTTTTTTTGTTTTATACTGATTGTATAAACTATTTTGGGAGTGATTCTAATGATGAGAAAACAATCGATTGAAGGTAGAAATCAATTTGCTATGTTAACAATTGATGATCTTGTACCAAAAGATCATTTGGTACGAAAGATTGATGCTGCGATTCAGTTTGATTTTATTTATCCCATTGTAGAATCCACGTATTCGACCTATGGTCGTCCCAGTATTGATCCAGTGATCTTAATTAAATTAGTATTTATCCAATATTTATTTGGTATCCGTTCGATGAGACAGACAATTAAAGATGTTGAAACAAATGTTGCTTATCGTTGGTTTTTAGGATATTCATTCGAGGATCCTATCCCACATTTCTCTACTTTTGGTAAAAACTATGTTCGAAGATTTAGAGAAACAACTTTATTTGAGGATATTTTCTCTCATATTTTAGAACAAGCTGTCAAAGCTGGCTTCGTTACGGAAGACAACCTTTATATTGATTCTACTCATATCAAAGCAAATGCCAATAAACATAAGTTCACAAAAGAAATGACCTACGGTCAAGCTAAAGCTTATCAAGATGAATTAGAAGATGAAATAAATAAAGAACGTATTGCTGTAGGAAAACGTCCTTTTACATGGGACACAGAAAGTGAGTTGAGTCTTCAAAAAATTAGTCATTCAGATCCAGAAAGTGGCTACTATGTTAAAGGAGAACGAGAAAAACAATTTGCTTATTCCGCGCATACTTCCTGCGAAGATAACGGTTTTATCTTATCTACACTAATCACACCAGGAAATGTGCATGACAGCCAAGTCGCAATCGATCTGGTTAAACAGTCGAAAAGAGCTTTTCCAAATATAAAGCGTGTTGTCGCTGATGCAGGATATAAGACGCCTAAATTTGTTCATTTTCTGTCACACTTGAAACTCTACCCGATTCTTCCATATACTGCACCTCATGGAGTAAAAGGAATGTTTCGTAAAAAAGACTTTGTTTATGATGCCTATTTTGACTGTTATTTATGCCCTAATAATCAACCGTTGTTATTTTCAACTATCACTCGTGATGGCTATCGAACCTATAAATCAAATCCAAAATTTTGTAGGAGTTGTCCATTACTTGAAACCTGTACTTCGAGTGCAAACTATCAAAAAATTGTAACTCGGCATATTTGGGCTGATCTTATGGATGAACTTGAACACCAACGCCATACGGCGTTAAATAAAGAAATTTACAAAAAGAGAAAACAAACCATTGAACGAATATTTGCAGATGCAAAAGAAAAGCATGGTATGCGCTGGACGAAATATCGAGGTCTTGAAAAAGTCGCTGCGCACACGATGCTTACGTTTGCTGCTATGAATTTAAAAAAACTAGCCACATGGCTATGGAAAATAAAAAAGTCTATGGCTTTTTATTTCAAATTTATACAAAAACTAACAAAAAGGAGTTGGCAATTAAGCCACTCCTTTTTGTCTACAGTCTGATGGCACTATCTATTTAAGATAGTGCCATTTATCTATAGAAATAGCAGGCCATTTAAATCCAAAAATCACACATAAGTCAACATTCATTTAAAATTGTTAAGGCAGCTTCATATGTTCGTAGTTGTTTTTCAAATACCTTAATCTTTTTTTCAAATTCACTCTTTTCTATAGATTTTGGCAATACGTTCATACGCATTGCCTCACTTTCGATTGGATAACCACCGTCAATAAACTTTACTATCTCTTATATTATACCAGAAAAAGCCTTGTATTATTGTGGACTTCATTGCTGATACAAGGTTTTTTCATTGGTAAAACTTTGCAACACAACCATCATTTCCTCTTCTTCTTTCCTAAATAGTAGAACAGCCCACATAAGATTAAAATCAGTAGAACAATTCCTCCGTAGAGCGCCCACCTTTCCCATGGAGATTTGGTGTGATCAACGGACGTTTGGTTATACTTTTTCGCCTCACTTGCCTTAATTGTAAAGTCTTTTGAGAACTTCCACTCTCCATTCGCATTTTTTAATAAAATCGTGTAGGTATAGTCTCCTGCTTTAAAGTCTTGATCCAATGCTAAAGGTAAGGTAAATGAACTATTAGGTGCAATACTGAGATCTTTCCGCTTCTTCTGTGCTAGTGGTTTTGATTGGCCTTTTTTGGTCACTGTAAAGGTTCCTTCCAATTGTGTGAGCAACTTTGGTTCTGGATTGCGTAAGGCCATCGACACTTGATTGTGTAAATTATTTTGACCAATCGTCACGTCACCACCAATCACTTTTGTTGGTACGGGGTCGTCTGTTTGATCCACACGGATTGCTAGGGTATGCATAAAGACATTTTGAATACCTTTGCCTTGTTTCTTCTCTTGGATTGGACGCACCACCACCCCACCTAACAAAATTCCTGTTAAAGCGCGATCAGGCATCGTCAATCGGAAGCGAACTGTCTGTGATTGATTGGCAGGAATCGTGACTTTCGGTTGGTCAATCGTAATCAGGTCCTTAATCGCAAGTGTCATCGATGGATCTTTTGGAAAATCTGTCTTGGTGTAATCTACAATCCCATTTTGATTGGTTGTAGCAGTAGTTATCATAACTTGAAAGGTTTGCTGTTGTTTGGCTTGATTAGTAATGGTTAATTGAAAGGTATCCGTTTGTTTAGGTTGTACTCTCATATCATAAAAATTGGTTGTTTCTTTCTTTTGTGTTGCACCTAAGTCAGGAGAAATACTATAGTTATTTGCTTGTTCCACAGAGGAATTGTCTTGTGCATGACCTACTGCTGGCTGGAGCATTCCTAAACATAGTAGGATAGAGAAAAAATTGATAACTTTTATTTTCATGATGTTCCCCCTTTAATGAAAAGCACCATTCTCATTAGAGAATGGTGTCCTCTCGTTTTAGTTGTTTTTCTATGCTGGTGCTCCTTCTACCGCATTCCATACAATCGTTCCGGTATAGTTTGTAGCAGGTGTATTTGCTGGAACATCAATAGTTGGGTTCAAGGTAAGATTTGTATCTTGCTTGTCTAAGTCGGCTTTTGTTAACTTATAAATTGGAGCCATTGTAGTACTTAAAGATACTTGAGAAACTGTTCCTCCTTGATCGGATGAAGGATTTAGTTTTAACGTCATTCCTCCACCAAGAGCTTTATCTTTTTCATACCCTGCTTGTAACGACCAGCCATCTGTTTTTCCACGATAATCATGGATACTTAAAATAGGAGCGGCGGGCGTTTTAGGTGAAATCGTCTGTTTTTTACCATTCAAAGTTATGCTACCGAAGTCAATCGATGCTAAGTTATCGATATTCAACCCCCCACCATTAATCGTGATATTAGCTGTTGTATTATTGGCTGTTTCAGCATAAACGGAAGTTTGGATAAATAAACCAGCTCCCATTAATACTCCTAACAACGTAGTACTTACTAATGCTTTTTTCATACTATATTTCCTCTTTTCTTTTTTTTAATAATAAAAAATAGTAGCGTTCCTATACTTATTAGCATTCCTAGCGGAATTACCCACCATGGAGATCTATCTTCATTGGTTTGTGGATATTTTGAATACCCCATACCTTTATTTGAATCTGGATCTCCGCGAATACTTGTATCAGAAATATCAATTGGGATTAGTTGGTTTGCATTTGGAACCACCGGAGGGGCTTCCTTGATTTTAATAGCGACTTCTGTCTGTGATGGTGCTGCAAAGACTTCTTTTTGATCAAAGTACCCTCCGAAGAGTCCAAGTCCTATGATGAGGGAAAAACCATAAATTAAATGTTTCACATGTAGCCTCCTTTCTTTTAACTCAAACAGCATTAGACTATTTAGGCCCTTGCTGGATGGTCCAAACAATGGTTGTCGAATAATTTTTTGCGGTCAACGACTGAGGAACGGTTAGTTCTGGTGAAAGGTCAAGATCGACAATCGTCCCTCCTTGTTTTTTACTTTCATCAAATTGAGTGATTATTGGCGTTGCATCCGGACTCACCTGTACTTCAGCTGTTTGGATATAGGTCTGCGTTGTGCTGGGTTTTATTTTCAATGAGAAGCCTGTTTTTTGCCACTCATCGTCGGGAGTCTCATAAGAAACCAGTAATTGAGTACCAGAATAATTCTTAGGTAGCGCATCTGTTAAAGACAATTTCGCTTTTTCAGTAGGCTCTACGGTCTGTTTTTTGCCGGAAATTTGCACGTTTGGGAAAGAAAAGTTTTCTGAAACTAAATCTATAGAAATTCCTGTAGGCTGCCAAACATACGTATCCGCGTCTGTTTCTCCGTTATAGTTTGTCATTAGTTCCCTACTAGTCCAAAGGTTTTTTCCTAATGGTTTTTTCTGATCACCCGAACCAAGATTACGCCATTTTCCAGCTATTTTATCGTTATTAGGTGGCTCAGGAAGATCCGTATTACTAGCTGCAAATCTAAACCCTTTTCCTAGTTTGAGTAACTGAAGATTCGTTGTGTTAGAGAACATATACGCCATATTCGTCACTTTACTCGTATTAAAGGTACTTAAATCTAGACTAGTCATTAATCTGTTTCCATAAAACATATACTCCATATCATTAACTTTACTAGTATCAAATTTATTACTAAAATCTAACTTAGTCAAAGCATATAAATTATAAAACATGGCATACATGTCTTCTGTATTACTTGTATTAAAGGAACTCAAATCTAACTGGGTTAATTTCTTTATTCCATAAAACATAGCCCCCATATTCTTTACTTTACTAGTATCAAATTTACTAAGATCTAGACTGGTAACACCTATATTTGCAAACATACTATTCATGTCTATCACGTTTGAAGTATCAAGATTAGTTAATCCGTCAATATTTGATAAATTATAAAGAGATTGGAAAAAACTAGAACTATCAACTGGAGCAATTACACTTCCCGTAAAAATAATTTTTTTAATATCGTTCCGTTTAATGGTGCCATTTACATAAGGTGCAAGGTTTACTTGTTGCAAATCCCCTGCTCCAACCGTTAGTACACCGCTTGACGCATCCCATTGGTAAGGTGCAGTTCCCCACAAACCCACTCCGGCTGGTTGCCAAACATACGTATCGGCATCTTTACTTCCTGTGTAGTTACTCATGAATTGAGTACTGCTCCAAATATTAACTCCCTTAGGCGAATCTTTCGTCCCAGAACCTATATTTTGCCATTTCCCTGAGTATTGATCGGTTATCGGTGGAGAAGGTAAATTTGCATTACTACCTATAAATTTAAAATTTTGTCCAAGCTTAAGGGATTGAAGTTTTGTTGTATCCTTAAACATGTCCGTCATATCTGTGACACTACTGGTATTAAAACTACTTAGATCTAAATTGGTAAGGGAAGGTATATTCGCAAACATGCTGTTCATATTCTTGACTTTATTCGTATTAAAACTACTTAGATCTAAACTAGTAAGGGAAGGTGTATTTGCAAACATACTCTGCATATTGGTTGAGTTTTCAGTATTTAAGTTTTTTAAATTTTCAATAGTTGATAAATTAGTAAGATTACTAAAAAGAGAGTCACTATTTTCTGGGGAAACTGTTTTCATTAGAAAGTTTATTGATTTGATTTCTTCTGGTTTTATGTCTGGTGAAGATCCTTTCCAAGGAGCAAGATCAGCTCGTTGTAACGATCCTCCCATAACTATCAATCGTCCATCACTTACCCAATTATAAGTTGCGGTTCCCCATGTACCTGTTGAAGCTGCCATCTTATTTACTTGTGCTTTTTCTGGTGGTTTCACCATCTGATCTTCATTTACTTTATTATTTGTCTCAGCAGAATTATCGGAAGTCTCTGTTGTTGAAGATACAGTTTCTGAATTAGATGTTTTTTCTTCGATACTTTTTTCAAGGTTATCTTTAGACTCACTATCGGATTTATTTAAATTTGATTCATCATTTATACTTTCTTCATTATCCTTTTTTGTGTTAGTTAAATGGTCATTTGTAGTATTATTAATATCTACATTATGCATATTTGACAATGGATCACTATTTGTGTTTAATATTGGATTTTCACTTGAACTTAAAATAGAAGAAGAACCACTTATTGGTGATTCGGAAGCAATTGCAGAATACAAGGGTTGAAAATAACTTAACAATAAAATACCTAAAAATAATGATTTTTTATTCATTTTAATCTACCTCATAACTTTTATTTGTTTACTTTGTATAAAATAATGCAGAAATATTTTTTCTGTAAGAATATAAAACAAGAAGTTATTCTTAATACTTGATAAATTAGCTTTTTACTAATATGACGGGATATACTGACGGCTATTCTTAATTATTTGTTTGTCTTTATATAACAAAAAGAACTTCTTCAGAAGTTCTTTACTCATTATTTATGAAAAAGAAATCTCTTTTTTTGCAATCGCTTTCATTTTTAAAAATAAAAATCCCTGTCAATTACTTCCTTTTTTATTTTTGGAAAAGGTTTCTAAGAAACTGCCCGCTCCATACAACGAATTGCAAAAATTCTTTGTTCTAGTAAAGAATCTGAGTAAATATCCAGTGTCATTTGTGTCGAAGAATGACCTAGAAGCGCACTAACAGAAGAAATATCTGCACCATTTTCTAAACATCGTGTTGCAAATGTATGACGAAGCTGATGGAAATGAATATTTACTAAGCCTGCTTTTTTACAGATTCGCTGAAAGTGATAGGATAATAAACGCGGTTCATAAGGCTTATTGTTAACAGAAAAAACGTACGTTGACTGTTTATTTTTTGCATGTTCCTTTAATAATAGAATCAATTTTCTTGATAATGGTACTACTCTTTGAGCAGCCTGACTTTTTTAGCAGGAGCCTCAGTTAAAATGGTCTTATTTTCATTAGGGAGCGGTAAACGCTGATAAGTATTTTCAACAATTAAAAGTTGACGATCAAATTGTATATTATTCCATTTCAACGCGGAAATCTCTCCAATTCTAAGCCCCGTATGCATAGCAACTATGACTGCTAAAGAACTAGGGGTTGCAATGGTTTCAATAGTATTCTCTAACCTTTTTGCTCATGTAAAGATAATGCATGCACTTTTTTCTCTTTACTTTGGGTAAGACAACATTTGAACAAGGATTTTTTCAATTAATTCCTTTTTATACGCAACTCTTAATGTCTCACTTAAAAGTGTTATCATTATTTTAATACTTGCTGGGGGAGAGAGATTGCTTTTCCAATTGACTGACTAATTGCTGTACTTTTGTAGCTGAAATTTCGTGTAAAGGTAGGTCCCCTAAAGAAGGTAATAAATACTTTTTTTAGTTTATAACTGTAGCTAGAAAAAGTAGAGTCTTTGACTATTCCTTGAATGTTCAGTAGCCATTCTCTACACCATACTTTATAAGACAATGAGCCAACCCTTTTATAATGGTTCATCCTAGCGACCTTTTTCCGCAAAGGAATTAAACGATTTCTCACTTCACTTAATGTTCTACCGTAAATGTACCCATAATGCAATCGTCCATTGGGACGTCGACCAATTGGATAACGGCCCTCCCAGCGACCATCTTTTCGTTTATAAATATTTTCTCCAGTTCGTGGCATAAAATAACTTCATCCTTTCTACTTGTTGACGGCTTAATTTGACGGGTAAAAGAAACTAAAAGACTATTAGATATCTTAATTTTAACTTTTTGAGCTATCTCTATTAAGTATACTCGAGAGATTTACGAATAAATAGTAATAATGATAGTTGTTCTTGTGTTTATATTCTAATAGTATTATAATGTTAATGTGAAATATTGTAGTATATTTTCAATAATTAATATATTCCCTTGTTTAAAATGATTCTAAATGTATAAAAACTTCTTGTGTTTATATTCTAATAGTATTATAATGTTAATGTGAAATATTGTAGTATATTTTCAATAATTAATATATTCCCTTGTTTAAAATGATTCTAAATGTATAAAAACTTCTTGTGTTTATATTCTAATAGTATTATAATGTTAATGTGAATATTGTAGTAGATTTTAAATAATTAATATATTCCCTTGTTTAAAATGATTCTAAATGTATAAAAACTTCTTGTTTTATATTCTTACAAGAAAAAAGACAGAAAAATAATTCGGTTCTGTTGCAAGTTTTAAATGTATCTTTAAAATCTTATATTTTATCAAAATAAAAAAAGAAATGCTTGTTTACCAGCATTTCTCAGACTGTAGACAAAAAGGAGTGGCTTAATTGCCAACTCCTTTTGTTAGTTTTTGTATAAATTTGAAATAAAAAGCCATAGGCTTTTTTGTTTTCCAAAGCCATGTGACTAGTTTTTTTAAATTCATGGCAGAAAACGTAAGCATCGTGTGCGCAGCTACTTTTTCAAGACCTCGATATTTCGTCCAGCGCATACCATGCTTTTCTTTTGCATCTGCAAATATTCGTTCAATGGTTTGTTTTCTCTTTTTGTAAATTTCTTTATTCAACGCCGTATGGCGTTGGTGTTCAAGTTCATCCATAAGATCAGCCCAAGTATGCCGAGTTACAATTTTTTGATAGTTTGCACTCGAAGTACAGGTTTCAAGTAATGGACAACTCCTACAGAATTTTGGATTTGATTTATAGGTTCGATAGCCATCACGAGTGATAGTTGAAAATAACAACGGTTGATTATTAGGGCATAAATAACAGTCAAAATAGGCATCATAAACAAAGTCTTTTTTACGAAACATTCCTTTTACTCCATGAGGTGCAGTATATGGAAGAATAGGGTAGAGTTTCAAGTGTGACAGAAAATGAACAAATTTAGGCGTCTTATATCCTGCATCAGCGACAACACGCTTTATATTTGGAAAAGCTCTTTTCGACTGTTTAACCAGATCAATTGCGACTTGGCTGTCATGCACATTTCCTGGTGTGATTAGTGTAGATAAGATAAAACCGTTATCTTCGCAGGAAGTATGCGCGGAATAAGCAAATTGTTTTTCTCGTTCTCCTTTAACATAGTAGCCACTTTCTGGATCTGAATGACTAATTTTTTGAAGACTCAACTCACTTTCTGTGTCCCATGTAAAAGGACGTTTTCCTACAGAAATACGTTCTTTATTTATTTCATCTTCTAATTCATCTTGATAAGCTTTAGCTTGACCGTAGGTCATTTCTTTTGTGAACTTATGTTTATTGGCATTTGCTTTGATATGAGTAGAACCAATATAAAGGTTGTCTTCCGTAACGAAGTCAGCTTTGACAGCTTGTTCTAAAATATCCTCAAATAAAGTTGTTTCTCTAAATCTTCGAACATAGTTTTTACCAAAAGTAGAGAAATGTGGGATAGGATCCTCGAATGAATATCCCAAAAACCAACGATAAGCAACATTTGTTTCAACATCTTTAATTGTCTGTCTCATCGAACGGATACCAAATAAATATTGGATAACTACTAATTTAATTAAGATCACTGGATCAATACTGGGACGACCATAGGTCGAATACGTGGATTCTACAATGGGATAAATAAAATCAAACTGAATCGCAGCATCAATCTTTCGTACCAAATGATCTTTTGGTACAAGATCATCAATTGTTAACATAGCAAATTGATTTCTACCTTCAATCGATTGTTTTCTCATCATTAGAATCACTCCCAAAATAGTTTATACAATCAGTATAAAACAAAAAAACTGCAAACAACACTCCAAATTTAGGAGTTTGTCTACAGTCTGAGTATACTTTTGGTTTTTATAAGTCTATTACTTCTTCAAAAGTTCAATTTGTGTATTATACATAGAGTTGAAGGCTTCTTGTTGTCGAGTTGAAAATTTTGTATTTACATAATTGTCTAACAAAAGGTTCAAAATATCATTAGTAGCCTTGGGCATGTCTTCTAAATCACCTAGAAAAGGTTTTAAAGTGTTTATCTTAAGATTTACTGAAGGAGATATTTTTTGAGTCATAGTGGCTTTATATTATCTGTCTATTGTAGGTGCTTTATAATCGCTATTATCAGATCTTAATTTTTTAGTCACTGATGTAGATTGTGAAGCAATATTATTTGTAGTATCTCTTGAAAAGTTATCATTTCCTTTAACACTAACATGTTTTTCTTCTAAAGAAGATTTTTTCTTTTTGTTTTTATTATAGGCTCAAAACTATTACTCATATTTTATCCCTCCAATTCTTCAAGTACTAGTTGGTGTTGATCTAATTCGTTTAATACGTCAATAAATACTTTATGAGCTTTGACGTCCCAGCCATCAGCTTTACCTGTGTAATTATGACTAATCTTAATTCCCTCAACATCGTAGACTTTTAAACGTTCTTGATATTTTAGGTTCTGTTGCAAAAAGTTTTTAAAACCACCAATATTTATTCAAAATAATAAAATTTCAAAAATAGAAATGCTGGTTTAAATCCATTTTTATTTTTAATTATTGGATTAATCGATCGATTTTATGGGTATTTTTGAACTTTGCAACAGAACCAAACGGGTCAATACTTTTTCTTTTTAGTTTTAAAAAAGATAGTTGATAGTCTTACAATATTTTTGTATTCTATAATTTTAATTAGCACTTCGGCTACATAATGTAATCTTAGACTGTGAGCAAGAAAATTATTTACTATATTTTGCTTCTATTAACTATAAATTAGTACTTTTTAGTTCTATTTTTTATTTACTTACTTCATGATTAACTCAATTAATAGATACTTTTATCTCGGCTAAAAAGCTTTTATTCAAAGATTTTACTTGTTTACTACAGGGTTATCCTAGCACATCTTTCCAAAAAGATTACTACAAAGTGTACTTTAAAGTAATTCTTTTAAATTACTAAGAACAAAACATAATAGTAATCTATTACCTATACTTAATAGTAGTAATATAGGTAATAGGTTTTGCTTACTATTATATATAGGTAATAATAGTAGAACTTTAAATAGTAATTGATTAAGTTTTATATTTCTATTACCTATACTTAATAGTGGTAATATAGGTAATAGGTTTTGCTTACTATTATATATAGGTAATAATAGTAGAACTTTAAATAGTAATTGATTAAGTTTTATATTTCTATTACCTATACTTAATAGTAGTAATATAGGTAATAGGTTTTGCTTACTATTATATATAGGTAATAATAGTAGAACTTTAAATAGTAATTGATTAAGTTTTATATTTCTATTACCTATACTTAATAGTAGTAATATAGGTAATAGGTTTTGCTTACTATTATATATAGGTAATAGTAGTAGAACTTTAAATAGTAATTGATTAAGTTTTGTATTTCTATTACCTATACTTAATAGTAGTGGTATAGGTAATTGGTTTTACTTACTATTGAGGCTGAATTAGATACATATTTAGGCTATGCTAAAAATTTAAAAGAGACGAAATATACAAATAACAGACGAAATGGCACGAGCAGCAAGGCCTTACGGTCGTCGGAATTTGGGGAAATTCCATTAACTATTCCCCGTGACCGAAACAGTGAGTATGAACCTATAATCGTAAAGAAAAATCAAACATCTTTATCTGGACTCGAAGACCAAATCATTGCATGTATACAAAGGGATTGAGTACAAGAGAAATTCAAGATTATTTTACTGATTTGTACGGGGCTGAGGTTTCCCCTACGCTAATTTCAAATGTTGCGAATAAGTACCATTAGACGCACTCTATCCCATCATTTTTATGGATGCTATTCATTTTAAGGTTCGTCATGAAGGACGGATACAAGCGAAAGCTGTCTACATTGTACTTGGCGTAACGGTTGAAGGATTTAAAGAAGTATTAGGTATCTGGATTGCGAATCAGAATCTTCAAAGTTTTGGCTAATGGTGCTAAATGAATTGAAAAATCGTGGGGTTCAAGACATTCTGATTGCTTGTACAGACAATTTGAATGGATTCAGTGAAGTGATTCAAGCAGACGTTCCCGCAAACATAAGTCCAAAAGTGTATCGTTCATCAAATTCGCAACAGTATCCGTTTTGTTGGTTACAAAGATTTGAAAACGATAACAGCAGATTTAAACCCTATTTACAAGGCCTCTACGGAAGAATTAGCATTGGAATCACTCAGTGAATTTGATGAAAAGTGGAGCAAAAAAATATCCGATTATCACAAAAAGCTGGATGGATAATTGGTCAGAATTAGCAAATTTTTTCAAGTATCCTTCAGAATTACGAATGATCATTTACACCACGAATGTGATTGAGGAATTTCACCGGCAGTTACGTAAATAAAAAAAGTCTAAAAGCGTCTTTCCTTCAGAGGAATCATTGCTATAAATGGTGTATCTAGTTACCATAGATGTCACAAAAAAATAGACCATGAAGATCCAAAATTGGGGACAAATTGTGTCGCAATTCGTTATATTTTTTTAAGAGAGAGTCACCGATTACATTTAACTGAAAAAGAACTTACACAAAATTCTTTACAGACCCTTACTATTATATATAGATAGTAATAGTAGAACATTCATAAAAAAAAGAAGACTTAATAGTCTTCAATTTCACTTAAACTCGCCTCGTCAAGGACACCTATTCTAATAAGTTCAAATATAATAGCGTTATTTATAAATGTTGCTTGTAATCCTTTAATAACTCCACCACGCTCATTAGTCAACGCCGCCTTTAAAATTTCTTCTACATCAGGTCTGATACTAAATGTCTTCTTAACTAGTTCCAGATATACTTCTGTATCTTTGTTTTTCTTTTGTAAATCATACAATCCATTTTCATTTAATGCAGAAAAATTGGGTTTTTTAGATTTTTTCCCCTTCGATCTAGATCCAATCTTTAATTTTCCACCTTTATTTACTACGGAAGGGGACTGTGTAGAACTTTCTTTTGAAACTATTTTTTCTATAATTTCTTCTATTTGATTATCTTCATCATTAAATTTTTCAGTACTATTATCTAGTACACTTGAAAGTGTACTTTCAGGTATGCTTTCAAGATTATTTTTTTGTAATTCTTTATTATTACTTTCTTGTTTTTCTTCATCAATAGGATTAGCGTTTCCAAGTAGCTCAGCAAACATGTCATCAGAAGCATTCATATTCTTCTTTTGCCCCTTCATATCTCTATTTCTAGCCATTAATCAGATCCTCCTTAAATGTTATCAAAGTTAATAATGCCTTTGTTTTCCATTTCTTCTAATAAGTTGAAATAAGAATGAACTAAATCTTCTGAGCTCTTAACCTTTCTACCGAGAGTAGCAGGTAACCCACGAGAAGCAGTTGAAGTAGAAAACTTAATTGTATTGGGAATTGATGTGCTGAAAAATGGAATACCGATTGTATTAGCATAACCAATTACTTTCAACATCGTATCAGCATGTACATTTGTATTTGCTCTAACTTTAACAGGTAGTAGACCCGCAATTTGTAATTTAGGATTATACTCCTCTTTAATATATTTTATTCTATCCAAAATATTAACAATACCATCAACCGAATATATCTCAGGTTCGTATGGAATTACAATTGTATCAGCTACAGCGATTACTGAAGATGTAACAGATTTAATTTCCGGTGGTGTGTCAAAAATAATTACGTCATATTCCTTATCTAGTTGTTCAAATTTACCTTCTAATAAATTGAAATAATTTTGAGTAATCGAAATTTCATCCGGAATCATCTCTCGCCAAGTACTTAGATCTAGATTAGTAAAATCGAACCCTCTTTCAGCAAGACCTTTGATTAATTGAAAGGTTGAAACGGTAAACTCCTCTTCATAATCTTTCATTTTATCAAATTCAAAAAAGTTCATATCAGTGTTTGCTGGAAGTATATCTATATTTTCATAAATATCTTTTTGAACAACATCTTTTAATTCTTTCGTCCCCATAAATACATCATACATTGTATCTTCATAATCTCTTGGATTTTTGCCAAAACTACGACTGGCATTCCCTTGGCCATCATTATCTACAATTGCAATTCTTGCTTTGGGATGCATAACATTAATTGCACCCGCTAAGTTTACAACACTTGTAGTTTTAGTTGATCCACCTTTATTATTCACAAAAGCTATTTTGAGTGCCATAATTTAGTTCCCCCTAAAAAAGTTTGACTTTTATTGATCATTACTCAATTCACCACTATAAAGTATTCTATTTAGTAATCTTAAAAGTACACTTTTCAATACTACTATAAATTTATTTTCAACTTTACAGCTTTCTAATACAGTATACTATATATTTGCGTTATACACAACGCAAAATCAACCTTTAGACTAAATAATTATACATAAGGCTACTTGTAATAGTAATAATAAACTATTACTTTTAAGTGTACTTTAAAGTAAACATTTTTGGAAGCTTTATGATAATAGTTTTCTTTCTCTAATTCAAACAATTTAACTTTATTTTGTCTATTTGTTTATTGAAATTTTTTTATTAGTATGGTTAAATTAATTAACAGTTGCGTTATGTATAACGCAAAAAGGAGTGAGGCGTATATTTAATTCTAAAGAATTTTCCAAATCAGATCGAAATGCTTACATACGATACTTAGTAAAATTGCTAAATAAAAAATATATGGTTGTTCAATCTAAACTAGCTTTAGCAATTGGCATCGACGGTAATTATTTCAGAGATTTTTCTTCAGGTAGGAAAGATTTAAATAATGAATACTTAGATGATATAGAGAGCTTCATTGGTGATCTATACGAGGGATTGTGGTTGTATGATTTGCCACAAGACGATGAAGAGTTTAAAGAATTTGTATTGAGTTTAAAAGATTCCCCCGAATACAACTATATCGTACATGGCATTGAGTATTAAAAAACAGTGCTGCGGTAACAGCACTGTCAAAATGTTTTATAGATATTCAACCAATAGTAGAAAAATATCTAGGTATGTGTGTATAGCTAACACTGCATACTGATTATAACTAAAAAATTAAAAGTATTCAATATTTTTCTACACCAAAATTAGTATATTGAGGTGTACAATAATGACTGAGAATAATAATTCAAATGCCTATCTTGACATGGAAGATGCTTTAATGGATAGTGACTTGTCTAAGCCATTAAAAGTTTCTGTTCTTAGGGAAGAGTTAGTTAAATTAACTGGAGATAGTAATCAAGCAATTGTTTTAAACCAATTTATATATTGGTCAGAAAGAACGAAGACTGCTGCCAAATTTATACGTGAAGAAATGTTAAGAGTTAAGAAGTACACCGAAGATAATGATACTTCTGTTTTATCGTGTCTAGAGTCTGATTTAAAACAAGGATGGATTTACAAATCAGCAAATGAACTGATTGAAGACACTATGTTGACAATTTCTAAACCAACTATGACAAGAGTGATTAATAACTTGTTAGATAAAGGTTGGATTATGAAACGAAAAAATCCACGATACAGAGGAGATAATACTCCCCAATATCGTGTTAATCTACTCAAGTTGCAAATGGATCTTTATAAGCTTGGATATAGTTTAAATGGATATAAGTTAATTATGAATTTTGTTGGATTTGCTGAATTACAAAAATTGGAAGACAAGTTAATAGAACATTCGTATAAAGAAAACAGAAACGACGTGTTGTCTCATTTTGAAACTATGTCAAATCAAAATGAAATGACCCCTAATCAAAATGAAACGACATCGAATCAAATCGAAACAAGCTTGAATCATTTTGAAACACCCTTATTAAGAAATGATTCACTATCTACTCAAAATGAAACGACATTACCAGAGATTACATCAGAGGATAAATCAGAGATTACATTACAGGTAACTGACTTAAAAAAAGAAGAAGAAAATAAAAAAGAAAATAAATATCAGGAAAAACATGTTGAATTATTGAAATGGATTGGACTGGATCCTAATTATAAAAACTTAACTATTACTTTGAGACAATTACAAGTAGATTTTGAAAATGTACATGCTATTTTAGAATATTTTGTAAATAATCCAACAAAATTTGATAAACAGATAGTCAAGCAACAACTTATGCATATGGGAGAAAGAAGTCAACAAAATAATGGTATCGCTGAATTTGCCACATATTTTATCAACGGAGTAGAACGTCGTTTGCAATCTGCTAAAATAAATAAAGCAAATGAAAGTATGCTAGATGATATGTTAGGAATGGACAAGGAAGAAATACCCCAAGTAATACTTCATAATTGGTTAGAGGGAGAATGAACAATAAAAAAAGTGATGGGAAATTAGTGTTATTCATGCAAGAAATATATTGCTTGCAATAAAGTATTACCACCAGAAATTTATTTAAACAAATAAATAGTGGATTTTAGCCAAATCGAAAGAAAGACGACAAACATTAAAGAAAAGTATTCAATTCAAAAAATAAGGATATACAAATAATAGTTAGAGTATGTAAATGGACTATTAAGAGTGGAACTATCTTTTATTTAGGAATGAATATAGAGCACTTTAAAGTAAAACAATTTCAAAAATACGTTATTATCGTAATTGTTGATTACTATTTTCATTATCATATCGACTATTAACTTTAATTGAAGGGATTGTCAAGTAAAGTGTGTAAGTAGGAAATAAATGTTTCAAGATTTACAAATAAACACTATATTTTTCAGTCCTTTTAGAAAAGGCTTCGTTCATCATCAGCTGGTTTAGAACTAACGGCCAATCTCTTATATGGCCAGTTGCCCATTTGCGCTCAAGTTCAGACACACGAAGATACAACAGTTTTAATAAGGCATTTTCATTAGGAAAAGCACCTTTTTTAGTAACTTCTCGAAAACTGGCATGGATACTTTCAATTGCGTTTGTAGTGTACATGATTTTCCGAATCGCGCCACCAAAGTCGAAAAGCTGTTCAACATGAGCAAAGTTGCGCTCCCAAACGGCGATTGCTCCGGGATAATTAGACCAACGTTGCTTAAATGTTTCAAAATTAGCCCTACAAGCCTTCAGGCTTGGTGCACTATAGAATTTCTTCAAATCACGGCAAAAGTCCTTATAATCTTTACTAGGAACGTATTTTAAGGAGTTTCGTACCAAATGGACAATACACCGCTGAACAATTACTTCAGGAAAAACAGATTTTGCCCCAGCTTCCAAACCGGAAACGCCATCCATAGATAAAAAGAAGACATTTTCTACGCCACGGGTTTTAAGCTCATCAAATATTTTTATCCAATAACTTTTACTCTCTGTTTGACTCAGCCATAAACCTAAAATGTCTTTATTTCCAGCTAAATCAATCCCAAGGATTGTGTAAACGGCCGTTTCTTTAGCCTCATAGTTATCACGAATGGTGACGTACATACAATCCACAAATAAAAAGGCATAGCATTTTTTAGTGGTCGATTTTGCCATTCTTCTAGTTCCTGAATAATGGCATCGGTGATATCGAAGACCATTTCATGAGAGACAGAAAACCCATAAATATCCTCGATAGTATCAGAAATATCTCGTTGACTCATACCACGTGCATACAAGGCTAAAACCTTGTTCTCAAATTCAGATATATCTTTTTTTTCTTTTTGGAATCAAGACCGGTTCAAAAGAACCGTCACGATCTCTTGGGGTTTGAATTTGAACTTCGCCCATACTGGTTTTTAGCTGTTTTTGGCCATACCCATTTCGTCGATTATCGGAAGACTTCTCTGCTTTTTCATTTGGTTCATAACCTAAATGGTGGTTTAGTTCCCCCTGTAACATTGCTTCAAACATAGAACCGAAAATATCTTTCTAGGCATTTTGCATGTCATCTATATTTTCAGGTTGGTACGTATCGATAATGGATTGGGCGAACTCCACAGATTTTTTATCTCGTTTTTTTCTGGTCATAGTGCAATCACTCCTCATCTAATTTTATCCAAAGTTGGATGAAAACAAAAAGAAAAACTGTGAAGTTGCTTTATCTAGAATTAGCAACTTACACAGTTTTTTTTACACTCTCAATTCGAAGTACTTTTTAGAGGGTAATTTCCTCATCTTTTTCTTTTAACAGATTTTTAAGGTCTTTCTTTTTATCAGATATGTTTTTGCCAGAACTAATTTTAATGGGATCTTGAACCCATTTTAAAACCGACGAATAACTAACTTCGTATACCAAAGATAATTGATAGACATTTTTACTTTGATTTGTATAAATCTAAAATTGTTTGTTTAAATTCTTTTTTATAACATTGAGACATGTGTAAACACCTTTCTTTGAAGTTAGCTTATCCTCTCTCGCAAAAGTTTCTTAACTTCTATACTATATCTAATAGTTAACTTTTTCTAAAGGATATTCTTAGAAATCTTCAGTTTAAATTTACTATCAAATGTTTTTCTTGATAGAGTTAATTAATTTCGATAATGCAACTGATAGTTAAAAAAGTTTATCATAGTACAATTTCTACGCACATACTTTATTTAACAATTCTCATAAATAAAAAGGGGCGTACATGTCAATGACAATAAATTGAACGTTTTCCCGCACAGACAATGGAAAACGATTAAAATAACGTTCTAACTAAGGACGTTGTCGGTTTTCAACAATATCAAATAATTTTCTTGTTTGCGCATTTAAAATGATAAAACTTATGGCGCCAGAAACATGACGAACGGATTTAAATGAACCGTTGGTAAGGTTGTTTTAAAAGGACTCATCGGTTGTTAAATGCGTTTCAGCACACGATAAACAGAAGAAAATGAAACATTTCTTTGTCAAGTGATTCCTGTCATGAAAGTATTTTCTTTCAACCGTGTAGTAATGGCCCATTTGACAGATTGACTAATGAAACAGTGTTTTTCTACAATGCTTGTATCCGCAACAAAAGTCCGTTGACACGCATGATATTTAAACCGTGTTTTTTTCAATTACAGATACGTTTTAAATTCTGCGACTTCATTCAGTAACAACCGAACGGTTGTCATACCCCAGCGATTAATAGTGGAATGATTTTTACAATGTTCACAGGATTCTGGGGAATAAGTTAATTTTCCTGTATAAACTTTATAAATTTGTTTTTTTTTAATCTTTTCGGAAACAATTTTCTTCAAAAGTAACATTTAGGTCTAGAATATTTAGGGTTTCTTTGATAACCTCAGTATAGGACATCTTGATTCCTCCTTAGAATGAATTCAGCGACTTTAATTCTACAGGATTTCTAGGTGTCTTTTTTGATTCAAAAAAGATGTTGGTAAAAATACCGACTTTACTAATATTGAAAGAAAAGTAATAACTTAATTAACTATATTAAAATAAACGAACAAAGCTAAAAATACAGATCCTAGAGAAACATAATCAGTTACTTCATTTTTTGCAATTGTTTTTCAAAAAATTTAATGGGTCTACAAATTTAATCTTAAAGCCTTCTTTTTTGTAGGCTGTTTATTTAAAGCTTAATTAAGTGTAGTTTTTTTATAAATGATTTATTTTGCTGAATTATTTTCTGTAAAATCTAAAGACTTTATATTGATAAAAATGGAATTGGCTACATATTTTACATCACTTAATCAGCGTTATTAAAGAATCGTAAATCACTCTTTACTTTCGATCAGAATTAGTGGACCAATAATACGTGCAGAGGAAATTATTTCACTGATTTCTTCCGGAGATTCTTTCATACCTTTTTCCATCCAATGCATTATAATTTCTGCAGAGGTATCAAATAGAATAATTTCAAGGTAATCATCTGGTACATTTGGAAAATTTTTTTTTAATTGTGGATAGTGGTCTTTTAAAAGGTAGGAGATTAAATTACGAATCGCACTTTTTAGTTCATCTACAAAGTCTGGATCACCATTTTTTCCTAAAAGCATTCTGACAATGTCTTTTTCTTTTTGAGCATAATGAATCGTTTGAACCAAATCTTTATAGTCAAGAAATACTGTTGGACTTTTTGTTAGGTTAATAGTATTAGGATGCTTCTTCTTCTCTTTAATACTATCAATGAAATCATAAATATTTGTTTGTCGAAACTCCATAATAAGGTCTGAAATATCCTGGTAATGTAGGTAGAACGTGGAGCGGTTGATAGAAGCCGTTCTACAAATTTCAGAAACAGAAACGTCCTTTATAGATTTATGCTTTGATAGTTGAATAAGTGATTGATAAATTTTTTGTTTAGTTTTTAATTTTTTTGGATTATTTTTAGCCATAAATTTTTCCTTTCAAATCAACACTTTTTTATGAATTGATGGTTGTTTTTCTTTCAACATGATTATATACTTTTTTTGCAACTAAAATCAACATGTTGACTATTTTCTAATATAATATGGATGAAAGAGGAAAAAAATGATTCAATCAGAATGGTTTTCGTTATTAAAAAATAAATTTCTTTTAGTAGTGGTAGGTGCAATTATCTGTATTCCTGCATTGTACAATTTAATTTTTTTGGGTGCGTTATGGGATCCATATGGCAAGCTGGACAAATTACCTGTCGCAATCGTGAATCAAGACAAGCAAGTTTATTATCAAGGAAAAGAGCTTGCTCTTGGCAAAGACGTGACGGAACATCTGTTAAAGAAAAAGCCTTTAGACTTTCATCTAGTTTCTAACAAGGAGGCCGAAAAGGAGATTACAAGAGGGAAATATTATATGATCGTTATGATTCCAGAAAATTTTTCAAAAGACGCTACATCTCTTTTGAGTAAAAATCCAAAGCAAATGACAATTGACTATCAGACATCCCAAGGATTGAATCTGACCGCATCAAAAATGTCAGCTTCTGCGATCACTGAACTAAAGGATCGAGTCTCTACTGAAGTGACGGGAATGTATACGGAGGCCGTATTAAGAAATTTAGGAAATGCTGGGCAAGGAATGGCGAAAGCAACTGCTGGAGTTGAAAATTTATCTGATGGCACGAAGCAGCTGATGGGTGCAACACAGACGATTTCAAAGAATTTGACGACTTTATCCAATAGTTCGCTAAACTTTTCTGATGGTAGCCAGATTCTGACGAATGGACTACAACAATATGTCGCAGGTGTGGTGCATGTGGGTAATGGTGCCGATAAATTGGTTCAAGGAATCAACACGCTTGCGGAAAAAGGACCTGAATTGGTAAATGGCTTCAGCTATCTGTCAGAGGGTTCAATATCACTGACCAATGGAATCAATCAATACACCTCTGGAGTCGGGTCTGTTGCGGCAGGGCCCCAAGCGCTAGATTCAGGAATTGGACAGTTAGCTAGTAAACTTCCAGTTTTGTCGAATAATACAGAGCAATTAACTAAAGGATCATCCAGTTTGAATGAGGGCATCAATCAGTATGTGTCAAGTATTACTTCTGCAAATACGGGGGTTAAAAAAATCTCTGATGGAGTACAACAACTAGCTGTACAAATAGAACAATTACCTCAACAAGTCAAAAATCTCCATAAAGGAACTGAAAAAATTGTTACCGGGTTACAAAATGTTCAATTATCAGAAGAAGATAAGAGGCAATTGATTGCTTATACTGATTGTGTGAACAGCTATATTTATCAAGTATCACAAGCATTCGGAGTAATGGATCTCTCGGGATTATCAAACCTTGGTCAGCTAACGGACATGGTCAGGGAACTATCGGATCAGCTCACAGCTATGTCTGTTAGTGCCTCAAATATTACGCAAAAAATGGAGGAAACTAAGCAAGCGCTCACAAGAAGTTATCAGGCTGATTTGGCAACCAACGCCAATGCGGTCGTGTCACATCTGACTAGTACTGGTGTTACTTTGACCGAAGAACAAAAGGCTTCCGTCCTTTCGACTATGCAAGCACAAAATAGCCAAACGATGACTGCTGTCAATCAGTTGAACATCGATACAGGTCAATTGACGGAACAGATTGCTGCACAGCAACAATCGCTAACAAAGCTAAGTACGGCGTTATCTGCACTCCAAGGAATTCCTGTCGATCAAATTAGTCAATTAAAACAAGGCGCGGATCAACTAGCTCAAGCTAGTGGAAAAGCTGCCCCAAAGTTAAAAACCATCGTTAATGGCATGTTTACCATTGGTAACCAATTAATGCCTAGCGCGCAAGCAGTCAATAACGGTGTCGGACAATTAGATACCAACATTCCCGCACTTACAAACGGTATTCAAAAACTCGCTGAAGAAAGTAACAGTGTATCTCAAGGAACTCAACAGCTTGTCCAAAATGGACAGAGACTTTCGAAAAATTCTGATCAACTCGCCCAAGGAACAGCTACTATAAATAAGAATATTCCAGAATTGACCGGTAGCGCCCAAAAATTAGTGCAGGGATCGAAAAAAGTAACAAGCGGGACTGAACAGTTAACTGAAAAGTCATTAAGTCTAGTCAAGGGTGCTCAGCAAGTTACTACTGGTTTGAATCTATTTAACCAAAACATTTTAGCATTAAATACAGGGATTTCTGCCTTACATGGAGGTTCGCAACAGCTGAGCCAAGGAATTGGACAATTGACTGCCAATGGGGGACAACTCTTAGCCAGTGCGCAACAGCTTCAAAATGGTTCACAAAAAATCGCTGAGGGCAGCGGGAAACTAGTAGTGGGTGGAAATCAAGTGACCCATTCCTTAGGTACAATGGGAACAGGTCTAGGCACATTGATTAATCAACTAGCATCTGGTTCAAAGGAAATCGGTCAGATCAACACAGGGAAAACAGGGGCAAAAACAATCGCTCAGCCGCTTCGCACCACTCATAATGATTCAGACAAACTAGCAAACAATGGGACAGGAATGGCGCCGTACATGATGTCTGTCGCCTTATTTATCGGAACAATCTCCTTTAACCTGCTTTTTGATGCTTTCAAACCAACGAAAAAACCAACGACAGGTCTAGCTTGGTGGGCAAGTAAAGCATCAATACTTGCAGTAGTCAGCATCATGCAATCCTTACTTGTGGATGCTGCGCTGATGGGACTGCTGGGAATGGATGTCCTGCATCCACTCAAAGTCGTAGCATTCAGCATCTTAGTTTCTACTACCTTTATGTCAATTGTTACTCTGTTTAATTTACTTTTAGGAAAAATCGGTTCCTTCATCATGCTACTGTTCATGATCTTACAACTCGCCGCATCTGGAGGGACGTACCCGATTGAATTGAGTGGACACTTTTATCAAGCCGTTAATCCTTTCTTACCGATGACGTATTCGATTCGAGCGTTGCGTGAAGGTATCTCTATCGGTGGATCCATGCTTACAGAAACATTGCTGTTTTTAATCTTACTTTTTATCAGCAATGTCTTGATAATCGTGTTCTTTACGAAAAAACGTAAGAATCCTGTGGCCTTTGAAGAAGAATGGTCTTAATAATAAAAAACAAAATTTAGTTCTGTTGCAAAGTTTTCAAAAATAACAGACAGAACCAATTTTTACCCAATTCATTAAGCAACTATAAATCGATTTTCAATTTATCCCAAGACAAAAAGTCGAAGAGGTTAATTTCCCTTCGACTTTTTTTGTATAATGCAGAAACTATTTCAATGCTTTTGGCCGTGTAAGTGGATTGAAAGTTATTGCCATAAGGAAACTTCGTATCCACTTGTCCATGATCATGTTCAAAGATATTATTAAGATATTTGACTTTTCAGTAGTTTACCTCTTTCGCTAATATTCCTTCTCCCTTCAAGTTTTTAATGCTTTTAAAAGAATGCGTATACTTATCCATCAAGATGAAACGAGGCTGATCATACGCATGAATTATTGACTTAATAAAGATTTTTGTAGAATCATATCTCGATGATTGCGTAGCCACATATCTAGCATATTTCCATTGAAATTAATTATGTGGTAAAGGTATTGATCTTTCCTTTAACATAGGACTCGTCAATTCACAAAGATTTAGATGATTTTCTACGTTTATCCCGCTTCTTTCATAAATAATAAAGCACTTATAATATTGTTTATTCCATTGATAATTCGTGGTGTGATGGATTCCAATACTAAATTTACCCATAATTTGGACACAATCACGATAGCTCAATCCAAAATGAAAGTACGAAGCAATGGAACCAGCCGAGACAGAAAAAGAAATCTTTTAACAGAGATAGCCGATAATGAAAACCTCAGCTATGGTATTATCAAGTAGAGGAATACGAAATTCTATTTATGTTCTGCAGGTAAGACTTTCATTTGCTTAGCTAAGCATTGGCAATTTTTTTATACTTTGGACAGTAAAGAGGGAAGTTTTTTAATTCTGTATCTTAACGTATTATTGTTCGAATTTTGTTGTGTCAAATAGAATAATGCATCCATCATGTTTTTATAGTCTTTACAGACATACTTAAAGCTGTCTCTTGTTTATAATCGGAATACTTACAACAATGTATACTATACACAAGGAAGCAGTAATAACAATAGCTTTTACATATGCTTCTATTTCCTCTACACCCAGTAAAAGCAAGTTAGTATTCATCACCACAGCGGGAGAATACACCTTTACTTTCGGTATGATAAGGCTCCTATGTCAAAACTCCGGACAAAAAAAGACGAATACTTTTCAAAATAATTTTCAATCCTACTCTTTCTATTAAAAATGAATAGATAAAGCAGGCCAATCTAACTTCAATCATTCTTTTTTTGGATAAAAGACAGCTCAAAAAACCGTTTTTAGTGAAATTTTTAAAAATGGTGAGAACGTTTATTTATAGGTGTTTAAGCAACCAATGAAATACGCTTATTATTATATCAGCGGATATAGCGATCAATCCCTATAATGACTTCTTCAAGCGATTGAAAAGACTAGGAATTCACATATTTTCTCTTTAAAAGAGAATAGAAACTTTCGATGCGTGCATTATCTCCAGGGCATCCTTTACGGGAATAGGAATGTTTAACCTCACAATGATTGAGCGGTCGTTCAAACAAATTACTTGTTTATTGGCTACCCATATCACTATGAATAATTTTTATTTCTAATGCTTTTAGGATGTTCGGTTGAATCACACTCGTTGCTAATTCTTTTGTCATGTTCCGTCCTATCTTATATGCTTCAACCCGACGGGTTACAGGGGTATAGAGACTTGTTAAGTAAACCCACTGCTTTTTCACTGTAGTGTATGTTATATCTGTTAATAAAACACTTGATTTATCGTGTAATTTTTTTATTAAGTTCAGACGTTGAGAGATTTCGATATAGTTTTTAGGATTCTTCATTTTTTTTGATCATTCTTGATTGAATGCCTAATTCTCGGATAAGTTGATAAACAACAGAGAGACCATCGATTCTTTAAATTCTTGTGAATACCGCGTAGCTGAATTTTGGGTTTGTATAATAAAAAACTCCTATACTAGATTATAGCGAACAATCAGTACGTATTTCTAGTATAGGAGCCTTTGAAGAATGATTCAGTTACAGCATTTTCCTGTGGATAATCTATTTAGGAATAAGAGGGGACAATCATTAATTTTTCTTGAATTTTTCGTAACTGATGGGACAGATAGTGAGAGCCTCTATCAGAGTGGAAAATGATAGAAGCCGTAGGATTTCTTTTATTCACAGCCTTTTCAAGTGTATCGCAAACAAGACTAGCCATTATTTTATTGTAAACATTCCAGACAATTACTTTTCGAGAAAAAGATCAAGAATGACGCAAAGATAAACAAAGCCATTTTTTACTGGAATATAGGAGATGTCACTTGTCCATACTTTATTGGGCTGACTTGTTTTAAACTGTTGCTGTACTAAATTTGGATAAGTTAAAGAAACCGTAGGTTTTTGATAGCGGAATTTTGGCTTTGCAGTCACCATTTTTGGTAAGTTCATTGATTTTATTAGATGGTATACTCAACAGATACTAATAGAAATACCATGTTCACGTTGTAAAAGAATTTGTATTTTAGAAGCACCTAATCGATAGTTTGTTTCTGTGTAAATCAGAATAATCAACCGTTTAAGTTCTTAATTTTCAAGAAAGCGAGCGGAAAGTTTACTGTTGTTATATTTATAAAATTTACTACGATTGACTTTTAACACGACATAACTTAAAAATAGTGTGTTCTGATTGAAGTAAGGAAATAGCTCTCAGTCGTTGGTGGCATGTGGTGTGAATATGGCAATCGTTTTTTTTAGATAAGGTTCTCTTCTTCTAAAGCAGCCTTTTGTTTTTGGAGTTCTCTCACTTGCTTAGCAGTAAGTAGCTCTTCTGATTCCATTTTAACTTCAGAATAGAGCTTGATCCATCGTGAAATAACTGTTTGTGAAACTCCCTATTCTTTGCATAAACTAAATTGTGATTTCCTGCCATGATAAAGATTGATCAAGCCTTTTTTAAGTCTTCATCGTATTTTTTATAATTTGGCATAGGTATTCTTCCTTTCATTATTGTGTTTACTTATCGACAATATACCATTAATATATATGTATACTTTATTAGTATCTATCTATAAAAAGTTTGTTGCGTATAATCAATCGAACATTGACTAGTGTGCTAAATGATAGTAATTTTAGAGAGTATTTGTGAGTATTTGATCAATTAAGCAATGATTTATTCATATCAATTAAAAAATTACAATATTAACATGAAAAACTGAGAAAATTATATTGTCTCGAACAAACAGGAAGGCGCTAACAATAAATAATTTTATATACAAATATGAATTTTTTAGTTTACATCAAGTAAGCTTTCGTCAGAATAATTAGCGACAATTTTTAATCAATCGATTCGTCAATTTTAAGCGTAATATTGCTATAACCAATTTTAACACCCCTAGGTCTAGTATTGAAAATAAGAAGTGCACTATTAGTTGACTTAAGAGTATGAGATTGATAGCATATTTTGGCGTGTTTTATTCGGTTATATAATTAGTTATGATTGGAGATAAAAATTCTAATAGTTATATGCTTAATTACTATAACTCAAAAATAGCGAGTTTTGTTACAGTTATGTTTATTATGGTGATAAAAGAAGCTATGTAGCATCAGGTCCAGAAGACGGCAGTATAATAAAGTGTGCAGAACAGTTTTTTTTAATTAAATATAAATGGAGTTCTCTGATAAATACTTGAAAACATTTCTCACGGATACTCCTCTTTTAAAAATTTTGTGAAAAGATAAAGTAAAAAACTTTTTATAATTCAGAGGTGAGGAAATGAGTGAATTTGTAGAACTTTCAGACGATGAATTTTATTTTTTTTCCAATAAACATCCACAAGGCTCCTATTTACAATCATTAGAAATGAGTCAATTATTAAAAAAACGAAAATGGAAAACTATCTTTGTTGGTTTAAAAAGGGAACAAAAGATTATTGCTGCTGCATTGATTTCTTATAAACCTATTAAGATAGGTAATTATTATTCTATTTCAGGTGGTCCGTTAATGGATTATAAAGATAATGAACTAGTAACCGAATTTTTTTTAAAAGTAAAAAAGTATATTAAAAAGCACCATGGATTGTTATTAAAAGTTACCCCAAATTATTTTTATCAACATTTAACGGCTGAAGGCATACCGCTAGATGAACCACAAGTGACTATTCATAACCTAATACTTAGATGTGGCTTGAAACACAATGGATTTACACATGTCTATACTAATGAAAATCCAAGAGTTATCTTCAAAAAAAATTTAACAGGACTCATAGAAAAAGACTTATTAAAATCTTATCATTCATCTACTCGAACCAAAGTAAGTAAATCTATAAAAAGCGGTATGACAATTCATCAACTTTCTCGAGAAGAATTACCATTGTTTGAAGAGGTCATGCAACATACAGCAAGTCGTCAAAATTTCCATGATAAAGGTTTAAGTTATTATCAAGATTTATATGATTCTTTTGGAAATCAAGCGAAATATATGGCAGTAGAAATAAATTTTAACAGTTATGCAGAAGAAAATTTTAAGAAATTAAAAAGACTACAACAGAAAAATGAGCGTATTTGTAACGATGTTTCTAAAAGTGGTCAGAAAAAAAATATTGAAAGAGAGTTAATAGCATTAAAAAAACGTTTAGAAGATGTACAAAAATTTTTACCATTAGAAAAAAAAGATCAAAAACAAATTTTAGCGGTTGGTTTATTTATTGATAGGCCTCAAGGTATGGTGTTTTTATTTGGTGGCATGTATGAGCAATATAAAAATTTTTTAGCACCTTCTTATTATCTGCAATATGTTATGATGAAACAATCAATTAACAAAGGATTAACTTGGTTTAATTTTTATGGAATTGAAGGTGTTTATGATGGTTCTGATGGTGTATTAAATTTTAAGAAAGGGTTTGGTGGAGAAGTCGAAGAGCAGTTAGGAAGCTATCTGTTAATTGCAAATCCACTTAAATATAGTATTTATCAAGCAATGAAAACTATCTACCAAAAGTTGAAAAATAAATAAAAATTTTAAAAGGCTCATTGTCAATTCATATTGGTAAAGAGAAATTGTAGAATAGCAACAGGTCCAGAGGATAAAAACCTCTGGATTTTTTTATTTAGTTTGTATTGTTTGTCCTTGTTGAACGTAAATCCGCAATTTGAAATTATAAAAGTTACGAAAGTCATAGGAATTCTGTTTTAACACTTTGATATGATTATTTAGACACGCCAATTGTCTATTCGAATAGGAATAATGGTTCTGTTGCAAAGGTTTCTAACAAATCCATTTTAAGGTAAAATAGAGAAAAATGATAGTTTGGAGGAATGAAGATGGATCATTTTAAGGAGAATCAATTTCAGAAAGACGTGATTATTGTAGCCGTAGGCTACTACCTTCGATATAACCTCAGCTATCGTGACGTCCAATTCTCTATGACCGAGGTGCCCAGATTTGTCACACGACCATTTATCGTTGGGTACAATAATATGGGAAGATTCTCTATCAAATTTGGAAAAAGAAAAATAGGCAGTCCTTCTATTCATGGAAAATGGCATTATTTATACCGAGCAATTGATGCAGATGGACTGACTTTAGATATTTGGCTACGTAAAAAGCGTGATACCCAAGCGGGGTATGCCTTTTTGAAACGCCTAAAGAAACAATTTGGAGAACCAAAGGTTCTAGTAACCGACAAAGCTCCTTCTATTAGTAGTGCCTTCAAGAAACTACAAAAAGTTGGTCTATATACGAAAACAGAGCATCGAACAGTAAAATATCTCAATAACTTGATTGAGCAAGATCATCGGCCAATTAAGCGTCGAAATAAATTATATCATTATCTTCGAACGGCTTCAGCCACGATTAAAGGGATGGAAGCCATTCGAGTAATATACAAGAAAAGCCGAAAAGAAGGGACTCTTTTTGGCTTTTCCGTCTGTACTGAAATAAAAGGTTTACTGGGTATTCTAACTTAATCAAAGCTTTAGTAAGTCAATCACACTTCTTTTCTTAATTTTGCAACAGAACCGAATGATTCATTCATTTTGGGAAACAAGCCTTTCCTAATCTGAATTGCTATCTTGATAGCGCCTCACTATACTATAGATAAAATAACAGCTTAGAAAGGATTGTGGAAACAATGAATGAGAAAAAAGAATCATTTGGGTTAAGGGAGGCACTTAGTATTTTAAAATCTATGCCTGGTCAATTGCATTGTACGGATGAGCCTGTAGCTGCTAGTGCTGAAATATCTGGGATTTATCGTTATGTTGGTGCTGGCGGGACTGTTAAGAGGCCGACCAAAGAGGGACCAGCAATGATTTTCAATAAAATAGAAGGGTATCCTGATACAAAGGTTTTAATTGGCTTATTGGCAAGCCGAGAGCGTGTAGCGGCTATGTTGAATCAATCGCCCGAACACCTTGGTCGTTTCTTTGCTGACGCGGTGATGAATCCTATTCAACCAATTACTGTGTCAAAAGAAGAGGCACAATGTCAAGAAGTTGTCCATCTTGCAAGTGATCCAGAGTTTGATTTGAGAAAAATTGTTCCTGCTCCCACGAATACAGAAGAAGATGCGGGACCCTATATCACGATGGGATTGGTCTATGGTTCCGATTTAGAAACGAAAGAATCAGATATAACGATTCACCGGTTGTGCGTACAAGGGAGAGATGAACTAACCATGTATATTGTTCCTGGTGGACGCCATTTAGGAACGTTCTTTGATAAGTATGAAAATGCAGATAAGCCAATGCCTGTTTCAATCAGTATCGGGGTTGATCCGGCAATTGAGATTGGCGCATGCTTTGAACCACCGACAACTCCATTAGGGTACAATGAATTGGCTGTTGCCGGAAGTATCCGTCAGCAACCTGTGGAATTGGTAGATTGCTTAACAATTAATGAAAAAGCAATCGCCAATGCGGAATTTGTTCTTGAAGGCGAAATTTTGCCCAATGTTAGAGTGAGAGAGGATAAGAATACCGATACGGGTAAAGCAATGCCAGAATTTCCTGGCTATACTGGACCGGCCCAAGAAGAAGTTCCTGTTATTAAAATAAAGGCTGTTACACACAGAAAAAATCCGATCTTGCAAACAGTTATAGGTCCTAGCGAAGAACATGTTAATTTAGCAGGGATTCCAACAGAAGCCAGTATTATTCAGATGATTGATAAAGCAATGCCCGGACGACTACAAAATGTTTATTCTCATCCTTCTGGCGGTGGAAAGTATATGGCCATTTTACAATTTAAAAAAGGGATACCGAGTGATGAGGGGCGTCAAAGACAAGCAGCTCTGGTAGCTTTCTCTGCTTTTTCAGAACTTAAACACGTCATATTGGTTGATGAGGATGTCGACCCATTTGACAGTAGCGATGTGATGTGGGCAATGAATACTCGTTACCAAGGAGATATTGATACTGTCTTTATTCCGGGTGTCAGATGTCATCCGTTAGATCCAACCCAAAATCCTCTTTATAATCCGTTATTACGAGATGTTGGAATTTCATGTAAAGTGATTTTTGATTGTACTGTTCCTTATGATCAAAAAGATCGGTTTCAACGAGCAAAATTCAAAGAAATGGATTATAAAAAATATCTAAATTAAAACATGTATGGCTGTCTAGATAATAGGTTGTGCTATAAGAATGAAACGGAGTGGGAATAATGCCGATAGGGCCAATTATAAACTGTACGGCTACCCTGTTAGGCGCTTTACTGGGCGCCTTTCTGGGTAATAGAATACCTGAACGACTTAGAACAAATTTACCTTTGGTTTTTGGAGCAGCTTCTATGGGTATGGGAATCTCATTAATTGTAAAAGTCCATATGTTACCGCCGGTTATTTTAGCATTGCTGTTGGGAAGTGCGATTGGAGAATTATGTAAACTAGAAAAGGGAATTGAGTGGTGTGCAAAGAAAATACAATTCCCCATACAGAGAATTTTTCCTAAAACAGAATCAATTGAATCTGAGGAGTCATTCATGGAGAAATTTATAGGCATCGTTGTGCTGTTTAGTGCAAGTGGAACAGGTATATTTGGCGCTTTAAACGAGGGGATAACAGGGGACCCTTCTATATTGATATCAAAAAGCTTCCTAGATTTTTTTACCGCTGCCATATTTGCGACTGCACTTGGGTATATTGTAACCACCGCAGTTATACCTCAATTTATTGTTTTGTTTGGCCTGTTTTTTTTAGCGGGAGTCATTATGCCCTTGACTACTCCTAATTTGATCGCTGATTTTTCTGCTTGTGGAGGCATCATCATGTTGGTAACAGGTTTGAGAATCAGCGGCATAAAGTCTTTCCCAATTGCGAATATGTTACCGTCATTGGTGATAGTAATGTTTATATCTAGCCTCTGGACTGCTTTTATGTGATAGAAATTTGAATAAGGAGGAGCGTTTTTTAGAAGAGCAACTGCTAGCTATTAAAAGAATTTTGTTTGCCAATGATTGAAATCAAATTTAGAAAATCCGGAAAGGCTGGTGGAGATATGAAAAGAGCCGTAGTTGGTATCACGGGTGCAACTGGGAGTATTTACGGAATAAAGCTGATTAAAGCATTAAGAGCACATGGAGTAGAGGTGCATTTGATTATCAGTGAGTATGGGAAAGTAAACATTGAATTGGAATCGACTCTTTCTTGGAGTGACTTAATATCTCAGGTAGATGCCTACTATGATAATGATGATTTAGGGGCTGTAATGGCTAGTGGTTCCCAAGTGTTCGACGCGATGTTCATCGTTCCTTGCAGCATGAAGACACTCAGCGGATTAGCCTATGGGTTTACAGACTCGTTGATTAATAGAACCGGGGATGTTTTTCTGAAAGAGAAGCGCCCTCTAATAGTATCTCCAAGGGAGACGCCTTTGAATGAAATACATTTGAGAAATATGCTAAAGCTAGCTGAGATGGGGGTACGAATCGTTCCTCCAATGCCGGCATTTTATAATAATCCTGAAACAATAGATGACATTGTCTCTCACTTAGTGATGAGGCTTTTAGATCAGGTTGGAATTCACGATAAAGGTAAACGTTACCTTGATTGAAAGAAGTGTATCGAATGATAACAACAGATCAATTAGAATATTTCATGGAAATATGTCGAGAACAAAATTTTTCAAGAGCTGCTGAGAATCTTTTGATATCACAATCTTCACTTTCAAAACAAATAAAGCATCTTGAAGATGAGGTTGGAGTAATTCTCTTTCACCGTACCTTAAAAGCGACTACCTTAACATCAGAAGGGGAAACCTTTTTAGAATATGCCAAAAAAATTCTGGAAAATTATCAGCAAATGAAAATAGAAATGGAACAATTTAATTGGGAAAGTTCATGCAAGGTTACATTGGCTTCAATTCCCGTTCTCTCTCAGTATGACTTGATAGAGGTGTTGGCAGGTTTCATGAGTAAATTCCCACAGATCCAAGTGGATATAATTGAGGAGGAGAGTGATTGCATCATCGAACGCATGAAGGAAGGGAGTGTGGACATTGGTATAATCAGAGAAGAGACCTTACCGGATAACTTGACGACAAATTATTTCTTAGCGGAAGATGAATTATGTGTGGTTGCTCCGATTACCCATACCCTTGCCAAAGCAAAACAACTGACCTTTTTTGATTTAAAAGATGCTCCGCTTGTGCTATTAGTCCCCCAGTCAGGAATTTATCGAAAAGTATTTGAAATCTGCAATAAAAAAGGAATCAGATTGAATGTGAAAAGCACTAATACCCGTATTGAGACCATATTGTCTTTAATAAAGCATACAGAGACCATTTCAATATTAATGTACAAATCTGTACGACCATTTTTGACGCCGGATGTGTGTACAATCAAATTGTCACCGAAACAAAGTAGTAGACTGGTACTCGCTGTTCCTAATAAATGTTGGCAACTACAGCAAATTAAACTTATATCTAATTATATATTATCGAGTTCTGTTGCAAAGTTAAGAAAAGAAGTGTGAGTGACTTATCTAAAGCTCCGATTAAGCTGGAATACCCAGTGAAACTTTTATTTCTGTACAGATGGAAAAGCCAAAAAGAGTCCCTTCTTTTCGGCTTTTCTTGTATATGCCTCGAATGGCTTCCAACCCTTTAATCGTGGCAGAAGCAGTTCGAAGATGTTGATGAAATTTATTTCGACGCTTACTTGGACGATGATTTTGCTCAATCAAGTTGTTGAGATACTTCACTGTTCGATGCTTATTCTTAGTTTATTGACCAGCTTTTTGTAATTTTTTTGATTGGATGATTGTCAATAAAGTAGACACAAAAAGAGTAGATACTTAAAGATTTTCAAAGTATTTTTCCTCCTTTTCGTTAGGAGTAAGCATGTTTAATGTTCCATGAGGTCGTTGGGTATTGTAAAATCCTTCGATATATTCAAAGCAAGAAAGTTGTACTTCTTGAAGCGAAGATAATTTCCGACGGTTCAGTTCTTCCTTTTTCATATATTTGAAAAAAGCTTCCGTTACTGCGTTATCCCAGGGATAACCAGGTTTAGATAAAGAATGAACAAGTGGTCGATCTTCTAAGTATCTTCTAAATTCTAAAGAGGTATATTGGGAACCTTGGTCTGTATGAAAAAGGACCGGTGCAGTTGGTCTTCGTGATTGAATCGCTTTTTCTACCGTCGAAATAGCCAGTAGAGTATCTATTTTGTGACTCACAGACCAAGCAATCACTTTTCTAGAAAATAAGTCAAGAATGATACAAAGATAAACAAAAGATATATTCCCTATGGGAATATAGGAAAAGTCACTTGTCCAAACTTGGTTTGGAGCAGGTGGATTGAACGCTTGTTTTAAGTGATTTGGTCGTTCGAAAGAAACCTGCTTTTTTGACCGCTTAAAAACAGGTTTAGAGGTAGACATTTTAGGTAAATCCATCGTTTTCATTAGTCGATATACTCGACCAATACTGATGCGTAAGCCATAGTCACGGGAAAGCATTCGTTGAATTTTTGCCGGACCTACTCGTTTTTGAGAAGTCGTGTAAATTTCTAAAATATTTTTTCGAATTTGTTGATTTTCCAATGTTCTAGGGGCAACATTCTCTGAAAAATGCTTGTAATAAGTTGAACGATTAACTTTAAGAACTCTGCATAATGTAACAATGGCATGTTCATAACGAAGGATATGGATAGCCTCTAGTCGTTCGTGGAGCGTGGCGTGAATATGGCAATCGCTTTTTTTAAGATTAGATTTTCTTCCTCTAGTTGGGCATTTCTTTTTTGTAATTGTTGAATTTGTCGAGCCGTAAGGATCGTCCCATCATCAATTTTCACTTCAGAATATTGTTTTACCCAACGAGCAATAGTGGATATGGCAATGCCATATTCAGTGGCAAGAGCGTTCTGAGATTTGCCGCTTTCATATAGTTTAACAATGGATTGCTTAAACTCTTCATCAAATTTACGGGGTATTTTTCGTTTGTCTACCATAATAAAAATCCTTTCTAAATGAGTGTCTATTTAATTGATAGTATAGCAGAAAGTCTGTCTACTTTATTAGCATACATGCATTGCGAACCCTGGATGAATTGGGGTATGACGTGGAATGGCAACTGCTTAACAGCAAGAATTACGTCGCACAAAATCGAGAACGTGTCTTTATTATCGGACGTCTTAGAGGCGAATGTACCAACAAAATATTTCCCATCACCGGAGAAGAAAGCGTAGTTGATCAAGAATCAGCAGAAATAAACAGTGCAGGGATAACCAATCCAAAACAGATTGTTGTTGGTAATGTGAATCCTAGTGCAAAAGGAATGAACGGCAATGTCTATTCTTCAGAAGCAGTTAGTCCAACCCTTACCTGTAATCATGGGGAAGGAAGTAAAATTGCCATCCCAATTTTAGCACCTGACAAGCAAAAAGTTCGTCAAAACGGACGAAGATGTAAAGAAAATGGCGAAGAAATGTTTACTCTAACTGCACAAGATAGGCATGGAATTATTGTAGAAGGAAATCTAGATGGTGGCTATCGTTCAGCTTCTTTTATCGTTTCTACAGACGGTATTTCTCCTACACTCACGACAATGGGTGGGGGCGGGCAAGAGCCTAAAATTCTTGTAAGAGAAGCAACAAAAAAGGGATATACTCAAGCAAACCCAGGCGATAGTATCAACTTTGCTTTTCCAAACTCTACAAAACGTAGAGGACGTGTGGGAAGACAACACGCACATACGTTAGTAACGAGTGAACAACAAGCGGTTGTGATGGAAGACTTTCAGATAAGAAAGTTGACACCACTGGAGTGTTGGCGACTGCAAGCTTTTCCAGATGAAGCTTTTTTGGCTGCAAAGTTCGGCAGTAGAGCGATTGCAAGAAGGATTATTGCTAATCAGTTGGACCATTACCATTGTAACTATAAACAGACTATGTCCGATAGTCAGTTGTACAAACAAGCAGGAAATTCGGTAACGGTAGCGGTTATCTATGACATTGCGAAACGCTTGTAAACTAAACGTTTCTCAAACGAAATAGTGGTATTCTATACGCACTTTCTAAATGATCTCTTCTGTAAACTAGGTATATCAAGACTTGAAAAATTAAAAACGATTTAGGCCTAGATCATGAGGAGAAATTTCTTATGATGGAAGAAAATACGATTTATTTTGAAGATTGTTTAGAAGGAATGAAAAAATTACCCGATGCGTCTATCGATGCAATTATTTCTGATTTACCTTATGGGACGACAGCTTGTTCTTGGGATTCGGTATTGCCATGGAAAGAGCTATGGGCTGCTTATTTACGTGTAACGAAAGAAAATAGTCCAATCGTTCTATTTGGTGCAGAACCTTTTTCAACGGCTTTACGTACTAGTAACCTTTCTCAGTATAAATACGACTGGTATTGGCTGAAAAACAATGTCACAGGCTTTACCTTTGCGAAAACACAACCGATGCGCTGCGTTGAAACAATTTCAGTGTTTTCAAAAGGGACACCGAGCTATTACCCACAAGGACTAGTCGCACTAAAGCAATCAAAGAAAGCGATTCGAAAGGAGACGAAAGAAAATATCTATGCACATGATGGTGCCTTATCTGGAAAAGAATATATACAAACGATGACGGGGTATCCGAATCATGTATTGAAGTTTCCAAAAGAAACAAAGCATACGTTCCACCCCACGCAAAAACCGGTTGCTTTACTGGAATTTCTGGTAAAAACTTATACGAAACCAAGGGAGATTGTTCTAGATAATTGCATGGGGAGTGGGACGACAGCCATTGCTTGTCTAAACACCGATCGGAAATTTATCGGTTTTGAAACAAATTTGGACTATTATAAACAATCACTTGATCGCATAAAGGAAAATTGTACACAAGTTTCTTTATTCTAGAAGATAGTGGATAAACTAAGCATATACTATGTTAATATTTTTCATTTTTACAGAAAAAACGTCAACAGGAGTTTGAACCCATCATGACTTTAGTCATGATAGGTTCAAACAGGATAACCAAGCCAAGTATCTTCAAATATTAGAAAAAGTACAAGAAGAGGGCCAAAAATTACGGATTTGGTATTTGAATCATACAAGGTGATGTGACCGAAAAAAGGGTTAAATAAAGAAGGATGAAGAGAGCATAGAAAGCCTATTACATCTAGGGTTTCTATGCTTATTATGATATACTTAAGAAGTAGAAAAGTTAAAGCGGTGGCGGTAATCCAATTAGAAATGGGGTGATGCGTATGAGCGTATTACTGAAATCTAATGAAAGGAGTACAGCCTTTGTCTGCATATGAAACAATTCAGACGATTTTAGGTTTTGGTGTGTTTACCATTGCTTTAATCAGTTTGATTGTGAAAGTGCTAAAAGAAGACAAAAAGAAATGACCGCTGTTTAACTTTGGTCAGTTAGACGGTCATTTCAAATTTAACTATTTGTCACCGTTATTAACGGCTCTACACTAGAGGGATATGTGAACGCATATCTCTCTTTTCATAAGTATTATAGCATGTATTATAAAAAAAAACTATCAGGGAAGTAAATTCGTATAAATTTATAAGAAAAAGTATAAAGAAGAAGCTAATATAAAAATATTGTTGTGTAACGTTATATTTTTTTTGATTATATGAAAGGAGGCGTACGATTGACTTATTTAATTATTTTAGGAACAGTGTATTTTTTTATTGCAGTTATTCTAATTGGATTGCTTGCTCTTTCATTTCCTGAATTAACATTTTTTATTATGTTTGGAGTCGTTTTTTCTTTTGAAAAAGTCTCTTCCGAAACTCTTGAATCTGCAGGTAGTATTAAAGATATAGCTGTCTTATTACAATCGCATATATTACCTTTGAATGGTTACTTAAAAGTTTTTATGATAATCGTTATTGCTTTAAGTTATCTAGGAATGAATATATATATTTATTTTAGAGTACCAGTATTATTCAAAATAGCTAATAATTATATACGTGTAGTCGTATACGGAATTTTGATACATTATGTTATACAACCAGAATTAAGAGATTTTGTTATCATTCTCTTAGTAACTGGAAGTGTAAGCATTTTATCTAGAACTATAGTTTTAAATTTAATTTCTAGAAAAATAAATGTTGAAAGGTCACAAAAACAAAGGGCAGAAACTTAAAAAAGTTGACGCAGTAAAGTCTATTTTTATGTCTTTGGGTCTGTCAAAAATTTTTTGTAAGTTTTTTTTCCGTTAAAAACGACAAAAAAAAATAACCGTCAACTTTGACGAGTTCGGTTATTTTTTATAATTAACTAAACAAAGTCACCGTCTTAAACGGTTCTACGTAAGAGAGTTGTGTTAGACGCACAGCTCTCTTTTCATTTTTTCTCATAACCCGTCTCAATTTCAGTTTCGTTTTGCAATACTTGGGTCACTAGAGTATGCCTTATTTGTGTAAAATATGAGTATACTCAATTTTTACATTTAATAATGCTAATTTAACAATTTGTTGTGGAGTAAGATTATGTGTAAAATAAAGTAAAAGCATAATATTAAAAAAAAAGACAGGAGAATAGTTTAAGAAAATGAATAATGAAGAACAACAAACAAAACACGAATGTAAAATTTTGAAAAAAGTAAAAGAAGAATTGAATAACAACTCAAAGTATATAATCGAAATGTTAGACGCGCTTACACACAATCCAAAACCAAATGACTTTCCCGACTTTATAATGCCTGATGGTTTTTTGGAACTTTTTTTAGTCACTTCTTCTACCGAAAGTAAGAAAAAAGGAGCCGAGCATATAAAAAGACAAAGAATGTTCGAGAGCCGAAGTAAAGAGATAAAAGAAGGGCTGAGCGATGAAGATACTTTTGTTAGACATATTTTACCGTATTCCAATAATCATTCAAAAGAAAACCTATTAAAGTCGTGTAAGAAAAACATAGATACTCATATTCAAAAATTAAAAACTTACAAGGGTAATAAAACTCATGGAATATTTTTAATAGAATACAATGAAGAAAGTGCATTATCAATGGCTGAAGTAATCTCTGTATCAGATGTCAATCATGGGGAACCCAAAATTTTTGATCACTATGTTTTTAGTAAAGATAAAGATATGTTACAACTTCTTAATGATTACAATGAAGAAATAGAATTCTTTATTGTTTCTACAAAATTTAACGGAACGGAAGTAATAAAAGTACGCGATATTCCTAACATTATAGAAAGCCTACCTTATGAATACATTGTGGCGAGCAATTATAGAGTAGTTGAAACGGAAGCTTGGGTTAAAGGTAAAGAGTAGACCAAATCTTTTTAAACGGTTCTTCGAGTACTGTCATGGTACGTTGAATATGACACGAGCTAGTTGTGTTATATTGCTAACTAAAAACAAGCAGGTCAGAAACTTAAGAGTCTTTGATCACGAAATTATTTCTTGATGTAGTTTACTGCCACTTTCTTTTTAAACAGCAAATTTTTTCAATTTTTAAATGGCTCAAAATATAAACATGTAGTCACTTTAAACTCACTCAGAAATAATTGAGAAATCCTTTAGTGTTCATTAAAGGTATAGTGTCCAGAAAATCTATTTAGGCACACTATTTTTTTGAATCAAGTTTCTATGAAATTTATTCTTATTTATATACAGAAACCTGTATCAAAATCTATGTGAAGTTAAACATAAGAGTCGATGAATTTTAGATCATTTACAAATAAGGTAGAAACAGTGATATATGGAACATCTAATTAACTTCGAAAGTATAATGAAAATAATAAGTTGGTCGACCTCGTAACACTAGTTCGACCAACTTATTTTACTTATAATTCTTCACATGCCAAATAAAGAAAAATATCTTCTAACTAAAAACTCACAATAAAAAGCCAGTGGATAACTACCAGCTTCAACATGGTTATGACTGGTCACTGAAATAACCCTTGAGAAGGAAGAGGAAATCATATTCTCAGTATGCTGTGTCAAAAAACATGAATTACACTTACTCTTAATTATACGATTGACGATCTTTGGATATTCGGATAAAAAGTTTCCAAATGATGATATGATTATCACGAGTGACTCGGCATCAAGTTCCTTCACTATTCTTTCCATATCATCTTCTGATTGGCCTGATACAACTAATTTGCCAGATACAAAAAGACCTCTTTGTAATTCTTGGGTAAGATTAAATGAATTATCTGAACTGAAAATATAAACATTCTCAAATGAATGGATATCTTCTAAAAAATTATCCGTTGTTGTCATATCTAAGCAGTCTATAACATCATCCAAGGATTTTTCAATAATAGTTTTATATTCTTCTAGAAACTTTTTTGGCTGTTTTTCTAATCTAGAAAAGGATTTATTTTGAATTCTAAATGTAAGTCTAGGAACAATATCACTATGATCATAAATATATTTTTTTAAAGAGGAAAAATTATCAAACCCAAAATATTTAGAAAAGCGTGAAATTGTTGCGTTTGAAACAAAGCAAGCATCTGCAACCTCTTGAATTGAAATATGCGTAGCTGTTTTTCTATTTTTTATTAAAAATAATATTATTTTAGAATAAGAATCATCTGAAGCATGTGTATTTAAGTAGTTAAGCATAAAAGCGTAATTATTCATAGCTTCTTCTCCCCTGTATTAATTCATTTAATTTCAGTATACCGCTTTTTCATGATAATGAAAATATCGAAAAATAATGAAAAAGCAAGCGTAAGAGTGATAACGAAAAGCGCTTACTTAGTGCTAAGCTAAAGGTACATTTAAGAAAAGGAGATTTGAAAATGAGTAAAGTAGACAATATTAAGAGATGGGGTTCAGAGAAGTTTGTTCCGGCTATGTCAAAATTAGGACAGTTAAAAATCCTACAAGCATTGTCAAGTGGTATGATGATGACTTTGCCTTTAACTTTGGGTGCAGCTATTTTTTCTTTGTTGGGAAGTTTTCCTATTCCAGTTGTGGCTAGTTACTTCTCAGAAATTGGATTATCAGGTCAATTTAATGCTGTAGCTGGAGGGACAATGGGTGTATTAGCTATTTTTACAACTTTAGCAATATCCTATAATTATGCGATGCTTTTAAATGTAAAGGCAATCACAGCCGTTCTATTTTCGATAGCTGCATTCTTTGTTTTACAGCCGCAAATCATCACTGTAGGTGAAAAATCTGTTGGCGGTTTTTTATCAAGTAACCTTGGGAGTTCAGGAATATTTGTTTCAATGATCGTTTCAATTTTAATTCCGTTGAGCTATGCAAAACTGCAGAAAAATAAAAAACTATTATTAAAGTTACCAGATAGTGTTCCACCGATGGTAACACAATCATTTGAACCAATTTTTGTAGGTCTTATACTTCTACTAGCTATATTTGTTATTCGGGTTGGATTCAGCTTGACCTCTTTCGGCGATATATTTTCTTTCATTAACGAAATAATTGCCCAACCCTTAATGACTATTGGCGCTTCAGTTCCTTCATTGTTTATTGTGTATGTTTTGGCGAATATCTTGTTTTTCTTCGGAATACATCCAAATGCGATAATGTCAGTTTTAACCCCTGTTTTATTGCCAATGATGATGATGTCTATTGATCAATATAATTCTGGACAAACGGTAGAATATCTTCAAAATTTAGTTGTTTTTGACTTTATGAATAATGATGGTACCGGAAGTACGCTAAGCTTAATGATATGTATCTTGATTTTTGGAAAATCAAAAAGATATAAATCGTTTGCTAAACTAGGAACCATCCCTAATATTTTTAATATCAATGAACCAGTAATTTTTGGTTTTCCGATTATGTTAAATCCAATTATGTTCGTTCCTTTTGTTTTAAGTACGGTTGTATCTGGATTAATAGGATTCATTGCATTGAAAATTGGGTTTATTGCGGCTTATAATCCAAATTTTTCTGCTGCAATTATTCCATGGACAGTCCCTAAGTTTATTGCGGGATTCTTCACAATGGGATGGCAAGGAGTTGTTTTAAGATTATTGATCATGGTCGTAATCGTCTTCTTGTATTATCCATTCTTTAAAATTTTAGACAATCAAGAATTGAAAGCTGAGAAAGAAAACGAATTAAAGGAGTCATTATAAGATGAAAAATATAGATGCTTTTTTCCAAAAAAATTTTTTGTGGGGAGCGAGTACTTCTGCATTTCAAGTAGAAGGAGCAGCTTATAGTCATGGTAAGGGGGTTTCCGTCGCAGATATCAGGACAAAAAAAAAAAACGATGTGCAAATGGATACTACAGTTTCAGTAGATCATTACAATCATTTAGAAGAAGACGTTCAGTTAATGGTTGATTTAGGATTGAAAGCCTATAGATTTTCAATAAATTGGACACGAGTTTTACCAAATGGTGATTTATCAAAAATTAATGATGAAGGAGTGCAATTCTATCATCGATTGCTTGACTTACTGATAAAGAACAACATTGAACCGATAGTAACCATGTTTCATTTTGATTTTCCCTATGCTTTAGTTGAGAAATATGATGGGTGGGTTTCTAAAAATGCTATAGAAGATTTTTATGCGTATGCCTCGTTCTTAATTAAAGAGTTCGGCGGAAAAGTTCGTTATTGGCTCACTATCAACGAGCAGAATGTAATGGTAGGACAACCAGAAATTTTAGGAATTGAAGATGAAAATAAAACAGAATTATATAGAAAATCTCAAATAGCTAATATCAATATGTGTGTTGCTCAGGCGAAAGTTTTTAAATTGGTTCGAGAAAAATATCCGGATTTAAAAATTGGACCGGCTGTGTCTTACATTACCGCTTTACCTGAAAATGGAGAATCACAAAATGTATTGTTGGCAAAAACTGTAGAAGACATGTTTTCGTTCTCGTTGATGGATATTTCGTTGCGAGGCAATCTACCCAAATCATTAATGAATGTTTTAGAAGAAGCTGGGATAGAAAATTATATATCCGATGAAGAAAAATCAATCCTTAAAGAAGGAACAGCAAATTATTTAGCTGTAAATTGGTATTGTACAACAACCTTTAAACTTAAAGGATCTTTCGATCCTAAAACGCCACAATTGGAAAATTTAGAAATCGTTAAAAACCCTAACCTAGATTATACGAAATGGAATTGGTCTTTTGATCCAATTGGTCTGAGATATGCCATGCAGCAATTAAATGATCGATATCCGAATGTAGAGATTATCATTACTGAATGTGGTTGGTCGGAAGAGGAAACTTTAGAAGATGGACAAGTCCATGACAGCAAAAGAGTTTCATATTTAAAGGAACATATTAAACAATTAGGATTATCTATTTATGATGGAGTGAATATTATTGGATTTTGTCCATGGTCATTTATTGATTTACTCAGTGTAAATGACGGAATGGAAAAAAGATATGGTCTTGTCTATGTCGATCGTGATAATTTTAATAAAAAAACACTGAACAGATATAGAAAAGATAGCTTCTATTACTATAAAGAGGTTATTAAATCTAATGGAAAAATGATTTTGTCCAAAGATGATTAAGAAGGTGGAAAAATATGACAATACTATGTGTGGACGTTGGTGGTTCGTATATTAAATGGGGGATCATTGATGACAAATATCAAATTCTCATTAGTCATCGTGTAGCTACACCCAAGAATAATATAGAAGAATTTATAGATATCATTGAAAAAATTTACCAAGAGCAATCTCATTATGATATTCAAGGAATTGGATTTAGTCTTCCTGGAACCATGGATACAACAACAGGTCATATTTTACACGGTGGTTCGATTCGATATTTTGATAACGTGAACTTTTTTGAAAAATTTTCGCATTTTCATTTAAATATTACGATTGAGAATGATGCACGGTGTGCATTGATTGCAGAAAAAGAACTTGGTACGTTAAAAGATGTAACAAATGGACTTGTTTTTATTTTAGGTACAGGAGTAGGTGGAGGAATACTGATAAATAATCAAGTTTATAGAGGGGCTAATCTGTATGCAGGCGAATTCTCATTGATTAAACCAAGCGGAGCAACGAATAATACTTTTCTGGGAAACGAGCTAAGTATACCTGGCTTAGTGGGTAAAGTTAAAAACAAGCTAAGTTTAAAGTCACTTTCAGGTGAAGAGATGATGACTCTGATTCAAAAGGGGAATGAGGAAACGTTAGAGATATACGATGCATTCATTAAACGATTGGTTGATAGCTTAATTTCACTTCAATTTATTTTTGCGCCTGAGAAAATTGCAATAGGAGGAGGCATTAGCAAAAATGTTGATTTTATAACAGAAGTAAAAAAAATGTATTATCAAGAGATTTCAAACATTCCTCTACCGGTAAAACTACCTTTTGCAGAATTAGCGGTCTGTGATTTTCATAGTGATGCGAATTTGGTAGGTGCTTATCTGACAAATAAATATAAGCAGACACGAGGATGATACGCTAATCAAATGTTTAAGGAGATTTCAGATGAAAAAAAAGAATTAAAGCGATTACTCTCTTCGCTGTCATTGGAAGAGAAGATTGGTCAAACAGTACAATTAACAAGTAATTTTTTTTCGGAAGACCTACACGCTGTTAAAACAGGACCCGCAGCAGAAATTCATCTGAGTGAAGAGTTTCAAATTAGCCAAGTTGGATCTGTACTGAATGTTACTGATCCCAGTGAAGTAAAAAAAATTCAAGAACGACACTTGGCAAAGAGCCGTCATAAAATTCCTTTGCTTTTCATGGCGGATATCGTTTATGGCAATAAAATAATCTTTCCTATCCCGCTAGCTCAATCCGGATCATATGATTTTAATCTAATCAAGCTTGCTGGAAAAGAACTGGCTAAAGAAAGTTACAATGCAGGTATTCACGTTACATTTTCGCCAATGTTAGATATTGTCAGAGATCCTAGATGGGGACGAGTGATGGAATCACCAGGAGAGGATGTCTATACAGTTGAACAATATGCAAGAAGCATCGTTCAAGGGATTCAAGGTGATAAGGATTCTGATATGTTTTCAGATTCTCATATAGCCTCTTGTATCAAACATTTTGCTGCATATGGAGCTCCTGATTCAGGGAAGGACTACAATACAGTAGATATGTCAGAACTCAGATTCAGAAGGGAATATCTACCTGGGTATATAGCTGCGTTAGAAGCTAATGCTAGACTGGTTATGACAGCGTTTAATACATTAGAAGGAATTCCTTGTACTGGAAATGAATGGCTAAATAAAGAGATTCTTAGAGAGGAGCTTGAATTTGACGGTGTTTTGATCACAGATCATAGCGCAATTGAAGAAATGATCGCACATGGATATGCTGTCGATAAAAGAGATGCTGCTTTCAAAGCAGCTAAGGCAAGTATTGATATAGATATGATGACTAGTTCCTATGCTAACAACCTCAAGGATTTAATAAATAAAGGTCAATTGTCTGAGGAACTATTGGATGAATCTGTTATGAGAATCTTGGAATTAAAAAATGATTTAGGATTATTTGAGAATCCCTTTCGTGGACTCGATTTAGAATCAACTGGGAAATATTTGGATGAGTCAACTAAGAATGTAGCAAAAGAACTAGCAAGCAAAAGTTGCGTTTTACTAAAAAACGATAAACATACTTTGCCTTTGAATAAATCACAAAAAATAGCTTTGGTAGGTCCGTTTGGTGATTCTAAACTCACACTTGGCTTTTGGGCATTCACAGGAGATAAAGATCAAGTTATAACGTTAAAAGAAGGAGTACTTCAACACATTAGCGCGGATATGCTCCACATTCATTCTGGAACAGCAATGTTTAGTGAGTTTAATTTTCCAGATGAATTTTCGGATCCTGCTTTCAGAGAACTATTTCTTGGAAAGGATGTTAACAATTACCAAAAAGATTCTCATGAAGCTATTAAAATGGCTCATGGCGCCGATGTTATCGTCTTTGCTTTCGGAGAAAATTTTTTAGAAACCGGAGAAGGTGCATCTAAAACAAGTTTAATGCTTCCAAAAGACCAAATTTGTCTTCTAAAAGAACTAAGAAAGCTGAAAAAACCTATAATTGGCGTATTATATACCGGTAGACCAGTAATATTGACAGAAATCGAAGAAAATTTTGATGCATTACTACTGGCATGGTATCCAGGTACTATGGGTGGACAAGCAATTGCAGATTTGCTTTATGGGGAAAAGGTTCCTTCTGGAAAATTATCAATGACTTTTCCTCGGAATGAAGGTCAGATTCCTATTCATTACAGTCAGTTGAATACCGGCAGACCATTAAATGCAGATAATTGTAACGGACGCTTTATTTCTCGATATATAGATAGTCCTTCTTCGCCACTTTATCCATTTGGCCATGGGTTATCCTATTGTGATTTTGTGTATAAAAATGGATATATCTCTAGTATGCAACTATCACCAGACAAAGAAATTGTTTTAAGTATCGATATTCAAAATAATAGTGACTTCGATGGCGATGAAGTAGTTCAATTGTATATTAGAGATTTGGCAGCAGATATTGTTAGACCAAAAAAAGAATTGGTATCTACAGAAAGGGTTTCCTTGAGAGCTAACGAATGTAAAACTGTAACGTTTGTTGTGAATTCTGAGTTGATTTCTTATATAGATAAAAAGGGAAATACCCAACTTGAACCTGGGCTTATAGAGCTATATATTGGGAGAAGTTCTGAAGATATCAGGAGTCAATTTACGATTGATTATGTTAGTTCTTAAAATACTTGAAGTATAAAAATAAATAATAGAAAGACGTCTATGTTTTCTTCGGAATATGAAGTATTATATAGATGTTTTTTCTCTATTATCTTGTGAGACTGGATGACAATATTGATATTAAATATATGATTCGTGATGTGCTATTTAGCCATGGGATATTATATGTTTTAAACCGAGGGATTTTTACTGCTTATGTGCAAATTAAGAGAAGGGTGTTCAATAATAAAGAAAATTATTCTTTAGAAAAAAATTTATCAGAACTATTATTCCATTTAAAGACTTTTTAAAAGAGGAGTACGGAGAAGTGGTTCTAAAAAAAATTGGTGAATCACGCAATCAGATCTATAAAAGCTAAGCAACAAACGGTATATTTTTCCAATCTTATAAATGAAAGGAAAAATATGATAAATAAGAATAGTTGAGTTTTTCATATCTCGTAAACTATTCAGGGAATATCACAGGGGTCAAAAACTTAAAAGTTTTTGACCTGCTTGTTTTTTCGTGCTATACTTGGAATTTGTCATTTTTCTTTTTAAATGGCATAAATTTTTTATTTTATTTGACATAAACTATAATATTTAATCGCTAAAAAATCATTCAAAATAATTGAGTGATTTTTTTAGTTCTTAATTTTATAACTAAGTGTTCATAAAATCACGATTTTCTGTACATGTTGATTTAATGAGGTTTTCAAACAATTATTTGAAAAATAGTGTTCATAAAGTTGTTACTTTTTCTATGTTTTGTTAATCCTTACGAACTAAGATAAGGGACAGATCAGTTGATTGCTATCTTAATCTGAACCCTATAATATAAACGTTTTAGCGTTTAATTATTTCTGGAATGTTGCATACCGTACTTTTTAGTCAGAATATTTAATTGACCCATATTTCATAGAGAGAATCTACCATGCTTGAAAGGTGTAATAGTTGTACGCTTGACTTTATCTGTTATCTAAAAAGAAAGTTAAAATTCCAAATAAAATTAAGAATAGTATAAAAATCGAAAAAAGTTTATACTGATGGGGAGTTTTAAAATAATAAATAAAACTATTAGAACAGCTGACATTAATAAGCTACGATATTTCGAAATATTATCAGGTGTTCTTGGCCATACTTCTTTTTGTAAGTATATTCCTAAAATAGTTATACATGCTATAAAAATAGCCATAACATCATTCCTTTTCAACAGATGTGCAAGTTGTTAAAAAATAACTTGCACATCTGTTATCTTTTATCCTTTTAAACTGAGTAGATTGAATAAACTCCAACCCAGTTTACATCCATATTGATATAATCATTCAAATGAGTATTGTTATAATAATCTAAATCGCTTTTTACTTTTTGAAAGTAAGCTGCTCCTAATGCGCCAATAGCTGGGGCCCAAAGAGCAGAAATTCCACTCATGATTGAATAGTTATCTAAATCATGTTCCATTTGATACACTGCGTTATTACTTCTGAAGTAGTAGCGTGTCCCCCATCAAAAATTGCTGTAAGTATAGCTTTCTCCAGCTCTTAAAGAAAAATCTTGATATGTGGCGATCTTCGTATTAGAATCTATGGTTTCATTGTTTATTTCTATTCGGCTATTAGCATACTCGATAGACTTCTTAACTTGTTCTACTTCATCAGAATTTGCATTAACGATACTTGGAATTTCTAAAACATATCGATTATTTTGAACGTGAATATAAGGGTCAAATGTTGCTTTTAAATTAGCGCTAATATTATTTCCAGGAATATTATTAGTAGAATTGGCATAAGCATTTGTTCCAGCTGATAAAAGAGAACCAAATGTCACAACAAGCGCCATTGCTAAGCAAATAAATTTAGAGTACTTAGGAAGTGAAATTTTTATACATCAAAAACTTTCTTTCTTAATTTGATACCCTAATTAAACCAAATTAAGAAAGAAAAGTAAAACGTTATTATTATGTAGTTTAGGGGGGCACGTTTTGTTCCCGTGTATTTTTCGCTGTAAATTTTTCTGCTCCAGCATTCTGTAGTTTTTCCACTTGACTGGCTAAATCTTGCTCATTTGTAGAAACCCTTGCATAACCTAATTTCAAAAAAAGCCTTAAAATCCTTTATAAAATTGCTTTCTCTGATAAATAAGACATTATTTTGTGTATGAACAAAATATTTATCATAAAAATAATCAGACAGACTAAAGACACCATAAAAATTTCAAATAGTCGGCTATTCAATAATGGATAAAAATATTTTAGTATTGAAAAACAAATAGGTATTTGAATTAAAGCTGTAATTACACCGGGAACGTAATTTTTGTACTGCAGACAAAGTATTACGTGTAAAACTAGATGGATTAAGTAGGTGGTTAGAACACCAAAGTATATTAGGCTAGTAGGATTGTATGTCATGTAAATTGAAACACCCACAAGAATCAATAATTCCTCCAGTATTCCCACTGATAGCACTGAACTATTTTTTATTCCACCGAAAATAGGTTCCTTTTTTTTATATAATATTTCCTGATGTCTCTTAATCCACATGGGAACAAGTATCAACTCTTCAAAATCATGAATAATAAACAAGAGTGGTAACCAAAGAAAATTACTAATCATTTTTATCCTCCTTTTTGGCATATATTATTTGCATATCTTTATGAGTTGATTATATCATAACCCAACATCATATGAAAAATTGTTAAGTTATGACCATATATTTGCTTGCTTGATTAATTTAAAAAGAATAAAATAGTAAGCAGAAAGGGAGGGTATTATGAAAGTTTTAGTTGTAGGAGCTCATGGTAAAGTAGCTAAATATTTTGCGGATTTTGTTGAAGAAGATCAAACAATCGAAGAGAGAGCTGTCATTCGTGATATTAGACAACAACCTTTCTTCGAAAGAAGAGGAATTGAGACAGTTATTTTAGATATTGTACATGACTCAATTGATGATTTTAGTAAAGCTATGAAAGATGTCGATGCCGTTGTTTTTAGCGCTGGTGCTGGTGGAAGAGGATTAGATCAAACAGTTATGATTGATTTAGATGGGGCTGTTAAAATAATGACAGCTGCTGAGCAAGCACGGGTTAAACGTTTTATCATGATTAGTACTTTTCGTACAGGTCGTGAAGAGATCAGAAAAGAAATTGCTGAAGATAATGATTTAAAAATTTATACCATTTGTAAAAATTATGCAGATGAATGGTTAAAAAATAGGACTTCACTTGATTGGACAATCATACATCCAGGCATATTATCAGATAGTCCCGGAACTGGAAAAATAAAATCTGGTATTGGAAATGAAATTAATAAAGTATCGCGACAAGATGTAGCTCAAACCATTATTTCAACTTTAAAAAATGATAATACTGTTCGTAAAGAATTTGAAGTTCTTTATGGAGATACCCCAATTGATGAAGCACTCAAATTAATATAATACCAATGTGATTGAAGGCTTTCACCGGCAGTTACGGAAACCAACGAAGTTAAAAAGTGTCTTTCCTTCAGAGGAATTATTGCTAAAAATGCTGTACCTCGTTACCATGGATGTCACAAAAAAATGGACCATGAAGGTCCAAAATTGGGGACAAATTCTGTCGCAATTCGTCATATTTTTTGAAGATAGAGTCACTGATTACATTTAACGGAAAAAGAACTTACACAAAATTCTTTACAGACCCTATCTTTTGAATTATGACCTGTTTGATTTTCCGTCTGTACTGAAATAAAAGGTTTACTGGGTATTCCAACTTGATCAAAGACTCACACTTCTTTTCTTAATTTTGCAACAGAACCCCTAATTATTCTAAAGAATCGATTCAAAGAAGGCTAGATTGAGAAAAAAGAGTAACTCTCCAATCTACAGAATAATTATGGTTCAGTTGCAAGTACCAAAAATTTGTAAAAACCTACTCGAAAAACAATAATTTAAAAAAAGAAATGCTGGTAAACAAGCATTTCTCAGACTGTAGACAAACTCCCAAATTTGGAGTGTTGTTTGCAGTTTTTTTGTTTTATACTGATTGCATAAACTATTTGGGGAGTGATTCTAATGATGAGAAAACAATCGATTGAAGGTAGAAATCAATTTGCTATGTTAGCAATTGATGATCTTGTACCAAAAGATCATTTGGTACGAAAGATTGATGCTGAGATTCAGTTTGATTTTATTTATCCCATTGTAGAATCCACGTATTTGACCTATGGTCGTCCCAGTATTGATCCAGTGATTTTAATTAAATTAGTATTTATCCAATATTTATTTGGTATCCGTTCGATGAGACAGACAATTAAAGATGTTGAAACAAATGTTGCTTATCGTTGGTTTTTAGGATATTCATTCGAGGATCCTATCCCACATTTCTCTACTTTTGGTAAAAACTATGTTCGAAGATTTAGAGAAACAACTTTATTTGAGGATATTTTCTCTCATATTTTAGAACAAGCTGTCAAAGCTGGTTTCGTTACGGAAGACAACCTTTATATTGATGCTACTCATATCAAAGCAAATGCCAATAAACATAAGTTAACAAAAGAAATGACCTACGGTCAAGCTAAAGCTTATCAAGATGAATTAGAAGATGAAATAAATAAAGAACGTATTGCTGTAGGAAAACGTCCTTTTACATGGGACACAGAAAGTGAGTTGAGTCTTCAAAAAATTAGTCATTCAGATCCAGAAAGTGGCTACTATGTTAAAGGAGAACGAGAAAAACAATTTGCTTATTCTGCGCATACTTCCTGCGAAGATAACGGTTTTATCTTATCTACACTAATCACACCAGGAAATGTGCATGACAGCCAAGTCGCAACCGTTCTGGTTAAACAGTCGAAAAGAGCTTTTCCAAATATAAAGCGTGTTGTCGCTGATGCAGGATATAAGACGCCTAAATTTGTTCATTTTCTGTCACACTTGAAACTCTACCCGATTCTTCTATATACTGCACCTCATGGAGTAAAAGGAATGTTTCCTAAAAAAGACTTTGTTTATGATGCCTATTTTGACTGTTATTTATGCCCTAATAATCAACCGTTGTTATTTTCAACTATCACTCGTGATGGCTATCGAATCTATAAATCAAATCCAAAATTCTGTAGGAGTTGTCCATTACTTGAAACCTGTACTTCGAGTGCAAACTATCAAAAAATTGTAACTCGGCATATTTGGGCTGATCTTATGGATGAACTTGAACACCAACGCCATACGGCGTTAAATAAAGAAATTTACAAAAAGAGAAAACAAACCATTGAACGAATATTTACAGATGCAAAAGAAAAGCATGGTATGCACTGGACGAAATATCGAGGTCTTGAAAAAGTCGCTGCGCACACGATGCTTACGTTTGCTGCCGTGAATTTAAAAAAACTAGCCACATGGCTATGGAATGTAGTGCGCCCCCAAAGTTAGACCAAAAAATCTAACTTTGGGGGCGTTATTTAAATTGGCAAAATACGATTATGCATTCAAGAAAAAAGTAGTAGAAGCTTATCAAAATGGAGCAGGGGGTTATCTAACACTAGCGAATCAATTTGATATTGCTTCACTTTCGACTGTTCGTAAATGGGTTAAAACAGTCGAGAAATTGGGATTTAACGCACTTCATCGAAGAGTAAATTACCAAAATTACTCTTCCAAATTCAAGCGGGATGTCATACACTATTATTTAACGAGTGGTGACTCTTATCTGACTGTCGCATTGAAATATGGTCTGCCAAACGATACCTTAGTCCTGGCTTGGCACCAGAAATTTCTAGAAACAGGCATAGAAGGGCTTTCACCAAAACAGAAAGGAAGACCTTCTATGTCAAAGAAAAAGAAACCCGTTCAGGTGAAAACAACACGAACACGCGAACAAGAATTAGAACATGAAAATGAACTATTACGAACGGAACTAGCCTTCATAAAAAAGCTCCGCGTTTTAGGAATGAATATCCCGGAACGACTCAAGAACGAGATGCCCGAATCATCCACGAGCTCCGAAAAATATTCCGATTAACAATCTTACTGGAAGCAACCAAATTTCCTAAAGCGACGTATATGTATTGGCAAAAGCGATTTGAACGAAAAAATCCCAATCAAAAATTAGAAGCCCTGATTAAGAAAATTTTTGACGAAAACAAAGGAAACTATGGCTATCGCCGTATTCAATTAGCTTTAAAAGAACAAGGATTGAACGTAAACCAGAAAAAAATTCGTCGTCTTATGCGTAAACTTGGCCTAAAAGGGACAAAATTTATTCGTAAATCAAGAAAATACAATTCCTACAAAGGAACCGTTGGCTATGGCGAAAAAAACCGTCTACATCGTCGTTTCTACACTTCAGTACCTCATCAAAAGCTAACAACAGATACCTCTGAATTTAAGTATTATGAACGGAATCAAAGTGGAAATATTCAAATAAAAAAACTCTATTTGGATCCTTTTCTTGATTTATTTAATGGTGAAATCTTGTCTTACCGTATTTCTAAACAGCCGAATGCCAAAGCAATTCTTGAGGCACAAAAAGAAGCCATTGATAAAACGCAAGATTGTCCATATCGGCGCACTTTTCATTCTGACCAAGGTTGGGGGTACCAAATGAAGCAGTACAAAAAGCAATTAACCGGTCACCAGATCTTTCAAAGCATGTCTCAAAAAGGAAATTGTTTTGATAATTCTCCTATGGAGAATTTCTTTGGTTTACTAAAACAAGAAACCTACCATGGCATTATTTATTCTAGTTTCGAAGAACTAGAACAAGCAATTGAGGAATGGATTGATTATTATAATCATCAACGAATAAAGACAAAACTAGGGTGCAGTCCCGTTCAATTCCGTAAACGGTTCGTCGCATAAAAATACCGACCAGATTTCTCCAGTCGGTATTCGGTCTAACTTTTGTGTCTCACTACAGAAAACAAAAAAGCCTATGGCTTTTTATTTCAAATTTATACAAAAACTAACAAAAAGGAGTTGGCAATTAAGCCACTCCTTTTTGTCTACAGTCTGAATGGAAACCAGATGGTTTCCATTTTCTTATTTTCCTTAACTTAATGATATTGAACGAAACACTCTTCGGATTTTCAGTCTGTATGGAAATTAAAGGTTTGATGGAAATACCCGCATAGTAATCAGATTAAATGAAGACAGGTATACTCTATTTGGAAATTTTGCAATAGAATCAATCGTTTTAATACAGTAACTCAGTTGAAGAATTTTTAGCTAATATTAGATATTCTTGACTAGGAGGCATATCTGTTACAATACTTTCAAAAGAAGTCCAGTTGGAAAATTTATATGCATGTTTTTTTCCAAATTTTGTGTGATCAACTAAGAGAATGGTTTGATTTGCTAGGCGCATAACTTTTTTCTTAAACAATGCTTGTGAAAAGTTTGCTTCATAAACACCATCATTGTCTAACCCAGTTGAACTTAGAAAAAATAAGTCAATGTTAAAAATTTCTAAAAAAGAATTTCCATAATCGCCAATCACGCTTTCGGCATCTTTAATAACTTCACCACCAAGCATATAGATTTTGGTGCTTTCAGAGCAAGCTTGGAGCAATTCATATGCAATTAATAGACCGTTGGTTAGAACGACGCAGTTGGATAGTGTTCGTAAATATGGGAGAAGTGCTTTAACTGTTGAACTAGAATCCACGAAGATGCACATTCCTGCACCGATAAATGTACTAGCAATTTCGGCAATGTGTTTTTTGGGAACGACCATCACATTTTCTCGATAGCGTAAGGCAATGGTATGATTTTGCTCTACTTCTAAAACAACCCCTCCACGATAACGGCGAATTAATCCTTCCTTCTCCAATTGAATTAGTTCTCTTCTAAGGGTGGAAGAAGAACAGTAGAGCTGTTTTTGAAGGTCTGCATTGTGCATATTTTTATGTTTTTTTAGTAGGGACAAGAGATTTTTTCTTCTTGTATCATCCACGAGCTTCCTCTCCTAAACGGGATAGGATACGCTTTGATTCACTCATATCCTAGGCACTTTAATCATTGCTAGATAGGAAATTTATCTAGTAATTTATTATACCATAATTATTTATCGGCTTGACCATATGTTTTAAACCGTTTCGCCATGTTTGCCATTTCTTGCTCCGACATTATTGTGGGTGTTCCAGCACTTGAAGCAATCAAATGAACCTTTGAACAATATTCGAGTTCTTCTAAAACATTGAACGCATCTGCCAATGACGTGCCACCTGTCAGCACACCATGATTTGCTAACAGAACAGCTTTACGATCCTCCATGGCTTGAAAGACGTTGTCTGCTAGCTCTTCTGTACCAAATGAAGCATATTCTGCACAGCGAACGTCTTTACCGGCTACTGCAATCATGTAATGAGAGGCTGGGAGTGGCTGACGTAAAATAGCTAAGGCGGTGGAATAAATGGTATGAGCATGAATAATAGCTGTTAAGTCCTGGCGTTTTTCATACATAATTGCGTGCATCCGCCATTCACTAGAAGGCTTTCTATTCCCTTCTAAAATTTTTCCGGCAACAGTCATTGAGACAATATCTTCTAACTGGATGGCATGAAAAGGGATCCCAGAGGGGGTGATCAGCATTGTTTCAGTTTTTCTGATGTATAGACTCAAGTTTCCTCCTGTTCCTAGGGTATAATTTTCATCAATTAGTTTATTTCCAAAGTCAATCAACTGTTGCTTTTCTTTTGAGTACATAAGAAATCCTTCTTTCAAAATTAGTTATAATGTGGTCCATAGGTACGACAAGCGAAGTAATCAGCTGCCTCTAAATCTTTTGTTCCAAAGCCCGAGAAGGCATGAGGTCGGAAGATTTTATTGGTAGGAACATTGTGTAAAGAAACGGGGATGCGTAGCATACTTGCTAAGGTTAGTAGCTCGGCGCCAATATGTCCATGGACACTGGCACCGTGGTTACTTCCCCATGAATTCATCATGGTGTAGACATCTTCAAATCCTGGTTCGCCTAAGTTTGGTGCAAACCAAATCGTTGGCCAAGTTGGGTCTGTTCGTTCGTTTAAAATTTGGTGAACTTCCGTTGGCAATTGACAAGAATAGCCTTCTGCTAATTGTAGTGTAGGACCAACTCCTTCAACAATGTTGATCCGAATTAAGGTAAGAGGAAGCTCTTCTTGTAAGTGGTATTGACTAGAAAAACCGCCACCACGGAAATATTCATAATTGGCTCGACACCATTTGGTTTTTTGCAGGCAAGCCTGTATATCTTTTTCTGTTAAACGCCAAAATTCTTTCATGGTTGCTTTTCCGTGTTCATCCTGACAGCCACCACAGCCATCTAAAGCACTAGCCCCTGAATTCAGGAGATGAATAATGCCGTTTTCTCCTTTACCTACTAGTGTATGTCCAGTCATTTCTGTAATTGACTGTGGACTCCAGTAAGTGCGGACATCTGAAAAAATTGGGGCTTTATTCGTTAACAGTGTTCCAAATAACATAGCAGCTGCGTTACACGTATCATTTTCTGTTGCAAAAGCAATCGGCTGTTTCGGCCCATTCCAATCAAATGTACTAGCTAATAGTGCCTCTAAAAAATCACCATTTGGCAACCAATCTGTCCATTGACGTTGCCCTTGAAAGCCACCAGAAATTGCATTTCGTCCTTTGGCTTCTTCCAACCAACCTAACTCCTTTAGTCGAGGGTTTCCAAAGAGGATGTCGCGAACAATTAATATTTGTTTGGCAATGAAGTCCCATTGTTCGTTTTCAGGAATAAAACGTGACTTATTGACTACCTCTGAAAAGTGTTTTCCGGCGTTGATATTGATACCTTCTTGACATTTATCTGTTATCCATTGGCGTAGTTTTTGATATTCTTCTAAATCATAAATGCCTAGATGAATTCGGCGAAGCAGTTCAGTCATATCGACGTACTCTACTTGCATACCTAAGTATTTTTCAAAAAAGGCTTGGTTAATTTGGCTACCAGCAATGCCCATTGAAGAGCCACCAATATTGACATAAGATTTGTGAGCCATTTCACCTGCAGCAATACTTGCACGTGCAAACAGGAGAATTTTCTCAGCGACATCATCAGGAATCGTGGTGCTGTCACTATTTTGGACGTCTTCTCCGTAAATTTTGTATGCAGGGATCCCTTTTTGTGCGTAGGCGCTCATCGCCGCAGCTAGATAAACAGCACCAGGTCGTTCCGTTCCGTTGAATCCCCAAATGGCTTTAAATGTCTCTTTTCTGAAGTCGAGTGTTTCGGTTCCATAGCACCAACAGGGAGTGACTGTCAAGGTTGCTATGACGTTTTCAGCAGCAAATTGCTTGTCTACAACAGAGGCGTCAGCGTAGCCACCAATCGTGGTATCTGGAATGATACAGGTGACAGGCGTACCATCCATATAGAAAAGAGTTTCTTCGATTAAAGCTTTAGCTCGTTGGGCCATCGCCAGGGTTTGAACTTCTAGTGCTTCACGGACACCGCCTTGTCTGCCGTCAATCGTTGGGCGAATGCCAATTTTAGGGTAATTCATTCTGTTTTCCTCCTTAAAAATGTGTTGTTTTTCAACTATTTATTGTTGTGTAAACTGTAGATATTCTTGGTAAAGAGTCGTATAAGGTTTATTTATCGTTGGAATGAAATAAAATGGTGGCTGATGCTGTTGAATGACAGCAACCAAGTTATCTCTTGTTCGTAAAAAGTTGAGAGCAGCGAGCTGTGCTAAGGCGTTGCCTAAAGCTGAACTTTCTGAGGTGCAAACAGCTACTTGGCATTGAGTTAAATCAGCAATTAGCTGATTGAGAAAGCTTGATTTGCTACCACCGCCAAAAAGAAAAATTGTTTTGCTAGGTTTGTCCATTAAATTAGTAAAGACGTGTGCATATTTAAAGGCTAAGTTTTGATAAATAGTTAGGAACAGCTGGCTGGCTGTTTTCAAAAGGGGAAATTGATTTTCTTCTCCGTATTTTTTTAATGTGGCAACAAATTTGCCCTTATTAGAAAAGATTGGGTCTTGATTATTAAAGAAAAACCGTAGTGGCTGATTTTCAGCCAGCATTGTTTGGACTTCTTGAATCGTTAAAGGCTGTTTGGCGTTGACTTCGTGCAACGCTTCTTCAATGAACCACATACCTAAAAGATTTTGAAGTTTTAAGACTTTACCATCTCCAGCTTGTTCATAAGAATACTGATTGTCTAATGGATTTTCTAAAATCAAGCCACATTCTGTTTTTTGTCCAAGGACGGACCAGGTACCAGAGGATAAAAAATAATTTGTGTCTTCATTTGTCGGTAAAGCATAAACAGCACTGGCGGTGTCATGCTGAATGACAGAATGAATAGGGATGGAATATTTTTCTGTTTTAAAATCACCGACTTTTGTAAATGGTAAAACGATGGTTGAAAATATAGTAGGCGGTAACGCTAATTTTTTTATTAATTCTAGTGACCACTGTTGTTGCTTCATATCAAATAATTGGCTTGTTGAAGCAATGGAGGACTCTGCCAAAACTTGTCCTGTTAAAAAATAGTGAATTAAGTCAGGTATCATCAGTAGTTTGTCGGCATTAAGTAACGCGTCGGGATAATGCTCTTTCAGAAATAATAATTGTGAACTAGTATTGATTGAGGCGTTAGCAATGCCAGTTTTTTCTTGGAAACAAGGTGGCAAGTCATGACCATAATGAAGGTTTTCTTCAAACAGCATGGTTTGATAACATAAAGGAAGCATGACCAGCTCGCCCTCTTTATTGATAAGACCAAAATCACAGCCCCAAGAATCAAAGCCGATGCTGTCTATCTGATAGCTTTGAGCAGCTATAGAAATAATAGTTTTGATTTCTTTCAGCAGTTTAGGAAAATTCCAATATATTTCTGGCTTTTCTTGATGAAAAATTTGATAATCTGTAAAACGATAGATTTCTTTTTCCTCCAAGCACCCACTACTAAAAGTATAAACAATTCCGCGTGCGCTAGTGGCTCCTAAGTCAAAAGCTAAAACTGTGTTCATTTTTTTCTCCAATCTAGCTGGTTCTTATCTCAATTGAATCTTCTATAGAAAATAATTGAAACAGCCGTTGTTTGACTACAGTGTAAGTGAAAAGAATCAAAAAAATAATAGCTGACGCATTTTTTGAACAATTGCCATTTGTACCACCAAACCTAGAAAAAGATAAATGTAATCGGTATTATCTTTATATCAGAAATAAATCGTTATTTAGGAGGATCAACATGGAGAAAATGACTACAGATACAACCTGGTTCCGAGAATGTCGCTACGGTTTATTTATCCACTTTGGCTTGTATTCGGTGGCAGCTAGACATGAATGGGTACAAACTTTAGAGGAAATTAGTACAAAAGAGTATCAAAAATATTTTGATCACTTTAACCCAGATTTGCTCAATGCAAAAGAATGGGCTAAGCAGGCAAAGGAAGCTGGATGTAAATATGTAATTATTACAGCCAAGCATCATGATGGTTTTTGTCTATGGGAAACGGCTATGACAGAGTATAAAGTAACCAATACAGCCTACCAAAAGGATTTATTAGAAGAATTAATTACAGCGTTTCGTGAAGAAGGCTTAAAAATTGGAGTTTATTATTCATTGCTAGATTGGTATCAACCAGACTTTTTAGTGGATGGTTATCATCCGATGCGTAATAACCAAGAATATTTAGCAACGCATCAAGGAAATATGGAAGGCTATCGTGCAACGATGTTTAACCAGGTCAAAGAGTTGTTGACAAATTATGGTGAAATCAATTATTTATGGTTTGACTTTTCATATAAAAGTAGAGACTGGGGTTCTTCTGTCGGTAAAGGCGCAAAGGATTGGGGAAGCGAAGCACTGGAAGAAATGATTCGGACAATTCAACCCCATATTCTCATTAATGATCGTTTAGATTTAAATAAAGGCGTGCAAACGCCTGAGCAATTTTCTAGAAGTAAAGGCATGTCAGACGAAAACGATGTTTGGGAAACAGTTCAAACGCTGAATAATAGTTGGGGATATGATCGTGATAATCTGAACTTTAAGTTAAGTGAAATGGTGACAAAGCAGCTAATTGATACAGTTTCTAAAGGTGGAAATTTCACAATGAACATTGGTCCCAATGCACGTGGACTTTGGGATGATAACAGCGCGACAATTTTAGCAAATGTCGGGAAATGGTTAAAAAAACACGGAGATGCAATCTATGGTGCCACAGGTAGTAAATATCCAGCACCAATAGATTGTCGCTATACTCAAAAGGGCAATCAATTATTTCTGCATATTTTTAGCTGGCCTTACCGCACATTATTGCTGCCAGAGCTAGGTGGTAAAGTGACTTTCGCCCGGTTATTAAATGATGGTTCAGAGATTCGCTTTGCAGATACCAAAGATATAGGTGGCGAGCGTCTAGCAACAACTAATCTGTACAAAGAAATTACCGAGGTTCATGTGAAAGAAGCCTTAGATCCAACCATGTTGTTATTAAATCTACCTGTTCGTCAGCCAGACGAATTAGTTCCAGTAATTGAATTGACATTAAAAAACGAAGAATAGGAAGACAAACTATATTAAGTCAAGGGGGAAATTAAAAGATTAGATAACAGTTTTTAGGGCAAGACAAATAAACCTGAGTGTAGGGGGATTTTTTTAGGTTAATTAACAATAATTTTATCTTCGTCATAGGGTTCATTATTTTTTAGGAGTTGGAAGATAATTCGAACTAGTTTTTTGACGACATGACTAATAGCTACGTTGTAATGCTTTACTACAGAACGTTTTTTATCCAAGTAGAGACGCATAGACGGAGACCAAATAGACATAAGCCTAGCGGTCTCATGTAAGAACCATCTTAATGGAGAAGAGCCACGTTTTACCATATGTCCTGTCTCTACTTGATTCGTACCAGAAGTACTGACTGATGGCTCACAACTTGCGTAAGCGAGTAACTGTTTTGGTGATTTAAAGTTATCAATATCGAGGATTTCAGCAAGTATTACACTGCCTAAAGTCATCTCTACACCAGGGATAGATAAAAAGGGTGAATCAATTTCGCTCATAATTTTAGCCACCTCTTTATCCGCCAATTTTCGTTGGTTGGCAAAATACTCAATTGTATCAATCGTTTGGAGTAATTCAAATTCTAGAGCTGGCGAGTCACTACCAATTGATCCAGAAGCTAATTCTTTTAAGGCAAGTGCTTGTTTTTTTCTTAAACGGCCACGTGAGTGATTTGAAAGAAAATTTGTTATTTTTTTAAGTGGGCATTCGCCATTTTTTTAGGGGAAGGAAATTCTTTCAAAACAGCATAAATACACGCATCATGTTTCGCCGTAGGCGAACCTAGAAAAGTCCCTAATTCAGGGAATAAAATGTCTAATAAACAAGTGTAGTTTACTTTTTGTCTTGTACAGTTGTCCTTAATCTTAGAAGCATTTCTTGTGGCATATTTCAGTTCACTCATGACGGTTTTTGTTTCAAAAAGTTGCTTATCTATATCCTCTCGCAACTTGTGAGCAATGTTCATTGCGTCCTTCTTATCGGTTTTTGTTTTACGAAGAGAAGGGTGTTTCGCAAATTTTTAATTAATAGCGGATTATAACTAAATGTTGGATAGCCATTTGTCCGAAGGAATCGCAAAAGATTAAAGCAGTAATGGTCTGTGTCTTCTAAAGCAATTTGAATTTCGTCTCCTGTTGTTTTTTGAAGATTCGTCAGTGTGGATTGAAGCTTTGTAAAACCTTCTCGATTATTCATTATCTGAAGATGTTTGATAAAGGTATTCCCATCACTATTAATTACAGAAATATCATATTTGTATTTCGCAACGTCAATACCCACATAAAGCATAAAAAGCAACTACCAGTTTTTAAATTATGCGCCATGTTCCACTTACTCTTTGCCTATGTAACCTTGTGAAAAATCAAGCGTTATAGTCAAAGCTATGCGCTAACAAACTAATTAACAATATGACAAAGAGCTGTGGCTAGAGCCTTTCCTTAACAGTAATCCAAAGGATTCCGGTGGAACGAATACTAGTCCACAGCGGCTAACTCAATTATATAAAATAACAGCTAAACAAAACGGAATAGCTTCTTAATTGAGTAATCTAAATATACAAGGAGTTTATACTTATGATTGGGATGATTATATCAGGACATGGTCATTTTGCGACAGGTATTTTATCAGCATTAGAGCTGATTAGTGGAAAGCAAGAAACGATTTATGCCGTTGATTTTGAAGAAGGCATGTCAGCAGATGAATTGGGAGCAAATCTGGATCAGGCGATGTCTTCATTTGACAAGGCCACAGCGGTAGTTTTATTTACCGATTTAAAGGGAGGTACGCCCTTTAATCAAGCTTTTCTACGCTGTCAAAACAATGAACGCTTAGCTGTGGTAGCGGGTACAAATTTAGGAATGTTATTAGCTTCTTCCTTTGTCAAACAAACTACCTCACTAAATGAATTTTTAACTAATGCCCAACAACAAGGTACAGTAGCAATTGATTATTGCACAGCATTAAGTAGTCAAGAACTGGATGCTGAGGATGAGTAATGACATTTTTTATAGAGCGAGAAGAAAACAAAACATGAGGGGGAAACAAAGATGCACAGCACTTTATCAATAATTCAAATTTTATTATTAGCTGCTTACGGTGCTTTTTCCATTTACGATGGCTTAAATACGGCTGTTGGGTTTAAGAGCTCAGCAGTGACGGGGTTGTTTGCTGGATTGATTATGGGAGATATGAAAACGGGCTTAATGATTGGTGGGACACTACAATTGATGTCTTTAGGTATTGGAAGTTATGGTGGAGCAACGGTGCCTGATTATAATACGGCAACAATTATTAGTACAGCGATTGCTGTTGTTAACAATGCTGGGTTGGAGACAGCCATTGGTTTAGCAATTCCAATCAGTTTGTTGTGTGTAAACTTTGATGTACTTGCTCGTTTTGCAAATACTTTTTTACAGCATCGTGCAGAAAGCTATGCAGATAAAGGTGCCTTTAAAAAAGTTGAATTAATGAATATTCTTGGTCTAGTCAGCTGGTGTGCTTCACGTTTCTTACCAATCTTTATCTCCCTATCCTTAGGTAGTGATTTTGTTAGTTCTGCTTTAAACGCTGCCCCTAATTGGTTAATGGGTGGTTTAAAAATTGCTGGGGGACTTTTACCCGCATTGGGAATTGCAATCTTATTAAAATATTTACCTGTTAAAACGCATTTTGCTTTTGTGCTAATCGGTTTTTGTTTATCTGCTTTTGGTGGTGTATCCATGATTGGTACGTCATTAATCGCTTTAGCAATTGGTTTGATTGTTGCTAAAGTAACTGATGCTGTAAAAAGCCAAACAGTGGTTGTAGCAAATAATGATGGTTTGATTGGAGTGGATGAAGATGAATAAAGAAATCACGCTAAAAGATTTACGTAAAGCTTATTTACGGAACCTATTTTTCTCAACAACAGGTTGGAACTATGAAAAAATGATGGGCTTAGGTTATTGCTATGTGATGATGCCATTTATGCGGAAAATGTATCCAGATGAAGAACAATTGAAGACGCGTGTAAAGTCACAGCTTCAATTTTACAATTGCAATGCAATCATGTCTAATTTTATTATTGGTGCAAATATGGCTGTTGAGGAGAAGGAAGGTAGTCAGTCTGGGGAAACGATTACCGCATTAAAAACGGGGCTGATGGGACCTTTAGCAGGTGTCGGCGATACAATTTTTGGTGTGACGTGGGGGACAGTCTTTTTCTCAATTGCTGCTTATATGGCATTAGAAGGTAGTCCTGTCGGCTGTGTGATTGCCCTTATTGCTGGGGTTTTAAAAATATTTTTAGGCTACCCTTTTATTAAAATTGGTTTTAGCGAGGGGACAAAATTAGTTGATACAGTAGGAGGCAAAATTCAAAAAGTGACGGAAGTAGCAACGATGGTCGGTTTGACCGTAGTCGGGGCGCTGATTCCAACCGTTGTTGTTGCGAAGACAGCATTTATTTACAAAAGAGGGGATATTAAAATTAACCTTCAAACAGATGTGCTGGATAAAATTATGCCGGCTTTAATACCAGTTTGTATTGTTGCATTAATTTACTGGTTATTAGGACGAAAAGGCTTAAATTCGACACGTGTTATTTTAATTTTATTAATTTTGTCAATTGTGTTATATAATTTACATGTATTAGGATAGGAGACGAGAGTAATGGAAGGAATTATTCATATTCGGATAGACGACCGCCTAATTCACGGGCAAGTAGCCGCATTTTGGTCAAATGCACTGCAAGCAACCAGGATTATGGTTATTAATGATGAAGTAGCTAACGATGATATGCAGAAAAAAATTTTAAGAACGGCTGCACCGACAGGAATTGCGACGTCAATTATTACAAAAGAAAAAGCGTTGAACAATATTATGGCTGGAAAATATCAAAACCAACGTGTTCTTGTCATCTTTAAGAATCCTGAGGATATTCTTGAGCTAATGGAAAAAGGCTTGCCGATTCAAAAAGTGAATGTTGGGAATATGGGAGCAAAAGCAGATACTGTGGCCATCAAAAAATCAGTGAATATTACTGCGCAGGATCGCGCCACTTTTGAAAAGTTAATAGCTTTGGGTGTTCAGCTAACAGCACAAATGGTTCCTGACGAAAGTGATGAACCATTAAGTAAATATTTGGGGTAGAGAAAATGACAAATAATGAAGTTTTACATGGGGCGTTGCTTCATGCCGTCGCTAAAGTGGAACATCTAATGGAAAAATTTCCAGAAGATTTCCCTAGTGCCAGCACAAACGACTTGTTGTACCAACACAAGCCTAATAAAGAATGGACGGCTGGTTTTTTTAGCGGAATGGTCTGGCTAGCGTATGAGGTGACAAATGATCAGAGATACAAGCAGTTTGCCCAAAAGCAAACAAAGAGTTTCCGCATGCGTTTAGATAATTGCATTGCGACGAATTTTCATGACTTAGGTTTCTTATATTCATTGTCATGCGTCGCAGATTACAAATTGACAGGTTCAGAATTTGCCAAGGAAACAGCGGTCTTAGCCGCAGGCTTACTAGCAGCTAGGTTTCAAAAAAAAGGGCAGTTTATCCAAGCCTGGAGCGATTTAGACGACCCAGAAGAATATCGCCTAATCATTGATTGCTTTTTGAATTTACCCCTGCTGTTTTGGGCAACAACGGTTACGGGAGATTCAAGCTATGCAGAAATCGCCCAAGCACACTTCAAAACAGCTGTGGCAACCGTGATTCGTCCTGACTTTTCCACCTATCATACGTATTTTTTTGATCGAGAAACCGGGAAGCCTTTGCGTGGAGCAACCAATCAAGGCTATGCAGATGAATCCTATTGGTCTAGGGGACAGGCATGGGCAATTTATGGGATTCAACTATTTTTACAATATTGCCCGTTGGGATTTCAGGAAGAAAATCAACGATTTTTGAAGGTTTTATCTTCTTTTCAAGAGATGCTTAGCGAAGATTCCATTCCTGTTTGGGATTTTAAAGCAAAAGAGGATTCACAATTAAAAGATTCTTCAGCAGCTGCGATTGTGATTTGTGGGTTACAGACTTATTTAAGTAGTCCAAATAAAGAAGCCAATCAAAAGGCTAGTATTACAGAATTAAAAAATAAAATGTTACAGGAATTGATGATACACTATGATAGTATCCACCAAGAGAGCAAGGCAAAGGTGGATGGTCTTTTGTTGCATGGCACGCACCATTGGCCAAGAAAACAAGGCGTGGACGAAGCGGTTCTCTGGGGTGATTATTTTTACTTTGAAGCATTAGTCAGAGAAGCACAGGATTGGCAATCTTATTGGTGATAGGAGAGACAAATGAAAACTTTATTTAAAATAATCAATTTAGATTCTGAAGAATTAAAAATTGTGAAAGAAAAGTATGAGCTGGGGGCAATAGAAGAAGCCCTAAAGGCACTTTATCAAGTTGTTATTCAGCGCCCAAAAAGTGCCCTTTTTTCGGGACAAGAGCAGGTGAAGGCTTACTTAAAAAATCATCCACAACCGGCAATTCAATTGACAGCCCAAGAGCTATATCAAAATACATTTGTTTTCAATGATGAATGGGATATGGAAAAATGTTTAACTCCTGTCTCTTTTTCTAAAGGAGAGATTGATTGGCACCATATTCATGCTGGAGATGTGGAATGGATGTTTATGCTGAATCGTCAACATTATTTGATTAAGCTAATTCAACAGTATTGGATGACTGGTGAAGCTTGTTACTATCAAAAATGTGAAGAAATTTTGCTGGCTTGGATGGAAACTGAATCCGGAGCAAAAGGTCGTGAGGAAACGAGTTGGCGTACGATTGATACAGGGTTACGCTTGAAAAACTGGGTTCGCTTATTTGAATATTTAGTTGCTTGTCCACTTTTTTCTGAAACCTTATTTGTTCAGATGCTACTATTTATTCAAAAACAATTAGTTTACTTATCTGAGAGTTATACAGCGGAAAAAGCCCTAAGTAATTGGCGAATTTTAGAATTTCATGGTGTATTTCTGGCAACCACGTATTTTGATTACTTGAAGATTTCTCCAGAGTTACAACAAAAATCCTTGGCGATTCTCGAGGAGTCCCTTGTCTTGCAAGTAACAAATGATGGTTTTCACTGGGAACAGTCAAATATGTATCATCATGAAGTTTTAATTTGTATGTTGGAGGTGCTTCTCTGTGCCCAAAAAAATCAGATAACTATTCCCACTAAGCTACTAGAAAAAGTCAGAACTATGGCTGAAGCGACTAGTCATTTAGTTACTCCTGCTGGTGAACAAACGTGTTATGGCGATAGTGATATTGAAAATGTTCAAGATATTTTGACGTTAGCAGCCGTGTTGTTTCCAGAAGTGAATTTTGGAAACTATGTCTTAGCTAGTCCCAGTGTAGCCTTGTTATTGCTTTATGGAACAGGATTATTTGAAGACTGGCCAAGTAGTCAACAGCAACCGTTGGCTCAAACTGATTTTGTCCATGAAGATGTGGGGAATTATTTCTTACGGACAGGCTGGCAGGATGACGATAGTTTTGTTTTCTTTAAAAATGGCTTTTTAGGTAGCGGGCATGGACACTCTGACTTATTGCATTTTGATTTAGTTGTTCGCGGTGTACCTGTTTTAGTGGATTCAGGGCGTTATTCATACAATGCCCAGGACGACCGTCGTCAGCAGTATAAGTCACTTTTTTCCCATAATTCTATTTGTCTCAATAACCAAGATATTGTGGAACAAAAACGTGCATGGGGTACGACGCAAGTGCCAAATGAAATCAAACGAGGTTCATTTATTAATGAAGAGGTCGTTCTAGTTCAGGGAATGCACTTGGGCTATCGTGGGTTAGGCTGTCTTGTTAATCGTAAAATTATTTGGATTAAGACCGGCATTTGGCTAGTTGTTGACCAAATTTTTGCGTCGAGAGCAACGAACTATTCTGTTTCACAACACTTACACTTTCAGCAGCCTCTTGTGGAACGTATTTCGACTGGGTTTAGTTATCCAGTTCATGAGACAAACGTTATGTTCCATCAACTGGATGAACAAGAATTAAGTATAGAAGGCTGTCACATCTCGCCACAATATAATACTGAATATGCGAGCCAAGTTGCCATTTTAAATTCACCTGGACAAGGGGATCAAGTAAAACGCTTCTTGATTGTCGATCCGCAACATTCTGCGTATTCTTTTGAAAAGATTGAAGTAAAAGATATGAATAATCAACAAGTAGCAGATCAATACGTAGAAGCCTTACGTGTGACTATGGCTACAACTACTTGGGATATTGTTGTGAATTATCAAGAAGAGCCTACTAGTCGTAAATTGTACGTAGTGGACAAAAGTACCGTATACGGCCGAACCGCTGTCATAAAAAAAGAACAGAGAAAAAAAGAGCGAACGTTTATTTTGGAGTATTAATTGTTAAAAAAATCTGGAAGAAGGAAAAAAATGAAATTAAGTTTAATTGATTCTGAAGGAGCCATTGTCGTCACCTCGGAACATGCAGAAAACGTTTATTTAGCATTAAAAAATCGAGCGTATCAATTAGGAGAACGCCTCCAGTTGACGTTAGGTGACAATGAGCACCCAGGCTTTTTTTGGGTTCAAATGGATGAAGCATTAAGTCCTTCCTTGATTTACTTGACAGAAGCAACATGGGAATATGCGGTGATTCAAGAAGAGCACTTGCGACGTGCGTATTCGCCAAAAGTTTTCAGTGGCGAACGTCATTATGTACGTGTGTGGAAACCGACAATGGAGGAATTACACTATCGTAATTTGGCATTAAATGCACATGATCAAAAAGAGCAGACAGGTGCATATCCACATGCCTTTGCGAATGTGGCAACAAGAGAAGATGCAACATTTTTTGCCAGAAATGCAATTGATGGCATGGTAGCAAACCAAAATCATGGCTCCTTTCCATACCAATCATGGGGCATCAATCAACAGACAGACGCACAGTTAACCATTGATTTTGGACGTGAAGTTTTAGTGGACAAAATCGTTTTGGTGTTACGTGGTGACTATCCACATGATAGCTTTTGGAACCAGGCTACAGTTGAATTAGATAGAGAGCTTTTTATTTTAGAAACAACCAATCAGTTAGATCGGCAATTCTTTACGATTCCTCCTACTAAGACAACGACAATTACCTTGAAAGAGCTGATTAAACATCAAGATGAGTCTCCTTTTCCTGCGCTGACAGAGATAGAAGTTTATGGATGTGAAGTATTTTGAGCTTTTTTACTAAAAATAGGCGCTCAGGATTCTACTATGTATAAGAATATATATGTTTCAGAAAAGGTTAGTAATGAATAAGGGCACCTCTAATAACTCCGTAAAATCCATGAAGTATCTGTGAAAAATCAGTTTTTATCATAATAACTCGCAATAATCCTCTTACCTTTAGCCTCAAGTCCAGTTTTTTACTGGATTTGAGGTCCATTTTGTTAAAATTGTACACACTTCTCCTTTGAATTTGAGCAGCTTTTTTAACTTGTCCCACTCGAAACAGGTTATAGGTCAAGCTGGTAGGCATTCCTTTCAATTTTGCTCTAATCAAAGTCGTTCCCTTAAAAGTCGATCCGTGCATACTATTTTCAATAAATCCGAAAACATGTTCTACCCGACAACGAATAGAGCTTCGTAAATGATTGATCTTTATTTGCTCCTCATTTAACGGATGATTTCGAACTGCATGAGTCATCACCTCAGAACGGATATTCTCAGGGATTTCATTCCACATATAGGCACTGTCCGCAAAAACAACTTGTGTCTGTTCATTTAGCAACACGTCAAAAACTTGACTATCATGTACAGAAGCACTCGTTACTTCATTACTGATAATCAATTTACTTCTCATATCTACTGCAACGTGATTTTTTATACCCCTAATAGTTCTGTTTATTCTTCTGAACCCAACAGGCGTCGGTATCTTTTTGATGCCGTTTGGCATCTTTCCAATCACTTGGGACCTCACCTTGCTTGATTAGATCATTTTCCTTTTTGGTATTTTGTTGTCTAGGACATTCTATAAAAGAGGCATCCACCATGGTTCCTTCATGACTAATAATTCCTTGTGATTCAAAAGACCGCTCAGAAATAAGAAACAATTCTTGATACCTCTCTGTTTTTGAGAGTGTATCTTTGAAGAGCCAAATTGTTTTTGCATCAGGAACGGTCGTTGTATATTCTGAAATACCCAAAAATCGACGAAAAGATAATCGGTCTAAAACGGTGTATTTCGTTTGATCATCAGACAAGTTATAGTAACGCTGTAAAATCAGAATTTTAAAAAGTAGCACATAATCGTATGGTGGACGTCCGCCAGGACCTTTAGCAGATTTTTTTAGTAAGTGATTGAGCGTAGGACGGAATAATTCCCAGTCTATTAAGGCATTTAACTTTTCTAAAGGGTCACCAATCTCACTTAATTTTTCAAATACCTTATTTTCTCCGAATAAATCCAATCCCATTATAAAAAACCTCCGTATGTTTGATAATATTATTATCTCATATGTGGAGGGGATTTATTCATTTTACGTTAGTTTTTAGAGGTGCCCTTATATATTTTGACTGCTCTAGAAATAAGACCATGCGCCTTCAAAACAGATTTAATAAAACTCAGGGAAACAGCGACGCCTTGGTTGGTTAAATGATCAAAAAGTTTTTTTGCTCCCAGTCGCTGATTGTATTTAAAAAATGTATCAACTATCAATGCTTTTAGTGCTGAGTATTTTTTGTCTACAGTCTGCACCATTCTCTAACGAGAATGGTTCTTTTCATTAAAGGGAGAACATCATGAAAATAAAAGTTATCAACTTTTTCTCTATCCTACTATGTTTAGGAATGCTCCAGCCGACAGTAGGTCATGCACAAGACAATTCCTCTGTGGAACAAGCAAATAACTACAGTATCTCACCTAGCTTTGGTGCAACACAAAAGAAAGAAACAACCAATTTTTATGATATGAGAGTACAACCTAAACAAACGGATACCTTTCAATTAACCATCACTAATCAAGCCAAACAACCGCAAACCTTTCAAGTTATGATAACTACTGCCACAACCAATCAAAATGGGATTGTAGATTACACCAAGACAGATTTTCCAAAAGATCCATCGATGACACTTGCGATTAAGGACCTGATTACGATTGACCAACCGAAAGTCACGATTCCTGCCAATCAATCACAGACAGTTCGCTTCCGATTGACGATGCCTGATCGCGCTTTAACAGGAATTTTGTTAGGCGGGGTGGTGGTGCGTCCAATCCAAGAGAAGAAACAAGGCAAAGGTATTCAAAATGTCTTTATGCATACCCTAGCAATCCGTGTGGATCAAACAGACGACCCCGTACCAACAAAAGTGATTGGTGGTGACGTGACGATTGGTCAAAATAATTTACACAATCAAGTGTCGATGGCCTTACGCAATCCAGAACCAAAGTTGCTCACACAATTGGAAGGAACCTTTACAGTGACCAAAAAAGGCCAATCAAAACTACTAGCACAGAAGAAGCAGAAAGACCTCAGTATTGCACCTAATAGTTCATTTACCTTGCCTTTAGCATTGGATCAAGACTTTAAAGCAGGAGACTATACCTACACGATTTTGTTAAAAAATGCGAATGGAGAGTGGAAGTTCTCAAAAGACTTTACAATTAAGGCAAGTGAGGCGAAAAAGTATAACCAAACGTCCGTTGATCACACCAAATCTCCATGGAAAAGGTGGGCGCTCTACGGAGGAATTGTTCTACTGATTTTAATCTTATGTGGGCTGTTCTACTATTTAGGAAAGAAGAAGAGGAAATGATGGTTGTGTTGCAAAGTTTTACCAATGAAAAAACTTTGTATCAACAATGAAGTCCACAACAATACAAGGCTTGGATGATTGTCAATAAAGTAGACACAAAAAGAGTAGATACTTAAAGATTTTCAAAGTATTTCTCCTCCTTTTCGTTGGGAGTAAGCATGTTTAATGTACCGTGAGGTCGTTGGGTATTGTAAAAGCCTTCGATATATTCAAAACAAGAAAGCTGTACTTCTTGGAGTGAAGAAAAGTTCCGACGATTCAGTTCCTCCTTTTTCATATATTTGAAAAAAGATTCTGTTACTGCGTTATTCCAAGGATAACCAGGTTTGGATAAAGAATGGACAATTGACCGATCTTCCAAGTATTTTCTAAATTCTAAAGATGGGAAGATTCTCTATCAAATTTGGAAAAAGAAAAACAGGCAGTCCTTCTATTCATGGAAAATGGACGAAACGTATATCAAAATTAAAGGGAAATGGTATTATTTATACCGAACAATTGATGCAGATGGGCTGACTTTAGATATTTGGCTACGTAAAAAGCGTGATACCCAAGCGACGTATGCCTTTTTGAAACGCCTAAAGAAACAATTTGGAGAACCAAAGGTTCTAGTAACCGACAAAGCTCCTTCTATTCGTAGTACCTTCAAGAAACTACAAAAAGTTGGTCTATATATGAAAACAGAGCATCGAACAGTGAAATATCTCAATAACTTGATTGAGCAAGATCATCGGCCAATTAAGCGTCGAAATAAATTCTATCAACATATTCGAACGGCTTCAGCCACGATTAAAGGGATGGAAGCCATTCGAGGAATATACAAGAAAAGCCGAAAAGAAGGGACTCTTTTTGGATTTTCCGTCTGTACTGAAATAAAAGGTTTACTGGGTATTCCAACTTGATCAAAGCTTTAGTAAGTTAATCACACTTCTTTTCTTAATTTTGCAACAGAACCAATGACCCGCTAATGTGTTGAAAAACTATGAATTAATACTTTAGTATGATTACTTCTAATTTATTAAATGTTAAAATTAACAGTGAAGCGTATACATTATAAAGGTCCCCTTTAAAAACTCATGGGAATAGTCAAAATAGTGAATAACCAATGAATTAGAAAAAGATTGAATCCGTATATATCAATATTTTGACGATAGGTAATCGATTAATTCCAACCATTAATTTTGATATTTTAGACAATTTATGAGTTTTTAGAGATTGGAATGGCAATACCTTTTTGGGCAATTTTTATAAGATGTTTAAAACTGTCTGTTGTTATTTAATTTTTGCCAATTGTTTTGCCTCTGACTCACGATAGCCAATCGGTGTCTGATAGTTTAATGAGCCGTGAATTCGGTAGTGGTTTCACCAATAACATAGTGAAAAAGTTCAATATCTAATTGATTTTGGGATTCAAAATGGTGTTGATACACGAACTCGACTTTGACCGATTTGTACGTACTTTCCGCCTTGGCGTAATGTCACTACTTGCTTTTTAAATGCTTCTGAATAGGTTTTGCGTGCTGATTTAGACATGATATTTCCTCCGATGTGTTTTTTTATAGTATACACACCTTATTTTTTCTGTCCAGTTCAGTGTAGCCTATCCATAATCCTAAAAGGTACAAGACAATCTTTTAAAATTTTTAAGATAGTTTTAAAAAAATATAACCTAATATAACGATATATGGAGGGATTTTATGTTAGAAATAAAAAAATTAAATGTGTTTATTGGTCGAAAAAATATCGTACACGATGTATCATTATCTATGAAAACTGGTCAAATTGCAGGATTAATAGGTCCCAATGGTGCGGGAAAAACAACTTTGATGAAAACTATTTTGGGTTTAACTAAATTTACTGGAAGTATAAAAGTAAATGGAATGACTGTTTCAGAGACTAGACACACAGCTTTAAAGAATGTAGGGGCTTTAATTGAACATCCAGCTATCTATCCTTTCATGACTGGAAGACAGAATTTGAAGTTATATAGTAAAGATGAGAATAATATGGAAGATATAATATCTATCTTAAAAATGGAAAATTATATTGACAATAAGTCAAAAGATTATTCATTAGGAATGAAGCAAAAATTAGGAATTGCGATAGGCTTATTAAACTATCCAGAGTTAGTGATTTTAGATGAGCCTATGAATGGATTAGATATTGAGTCAACTATTCTTATACGAAATATTATAAAAGACTATGCACAGAAAGGGACTTTATTCCTAATTTCAAGTCATATTCTAAGTGAATTACAAAAAATTATGACGGATGTTATCCTAATTAATGAGGGAAAGATAATCGTTAATAAGCCTATTGAAGCCTTTTATAAATTAAGTGGAAAACAATTTAAAATATTAGTAGATAATACAAAAGTAGCAAATGATTTGTTACTAAAAAATGAAGTTAAATTTTCAACTAAAGATGGATATTTAATTATAAATAAAAAAGATTTATACAAGACTCAGGATATTTTATATAAAGAAGGGCTACATTTTAATGAGCTATCTAAGATTGAGCAATCATTTGAAGATTTAGTTGTACAACTATTAGAAAATAAGCAAGGGGAACGAATATGAAGACTTGTTTAAAAGAAGAACTATATAAATTTTCTAAAAAAATCCCCAATATACGGGATTGGTGTATTATTCTTATTAATTATCTATACGGCTTTAACTAATAAACTAACACCTGATTTATTAGTAATGGGGTTGGGATTAGGTCAATGGATTCTTATAATATTGATAGCGATAAGTTCTGACAGTATAGCTATGGAATATAAAGAAAATACTATAAAAACATTATTTTTTAAACACCCTAATAAATTATTGATATACGCTTCCAAGTATTTAGTTATTGCTTTATATGGATTATTTTTAATTTTTCTATCTTTTGTTTCAATTATGATAATTAAAAGTTTGTTCATAGGAAGTGATTATAGTTGGTTTTCTATATATAAAAATAATTTAACTCTTATTGCTAGTCTTTTACTAAATATGTTAGGAGCTTTGTTATATATTTTATTTTCAGTATCGTTAGGATTCTTACTTATTTGTTTAACAAAGATAAACTCTTTAGTTATTGGAATAGGTTTATTTTTAGGATTCGTTGGTTCATATATTTCAACAGCACTTATAAGTAATCTAGGAGAATTTGCTTTCATATTAAAATGGAATCCTTTTAATATGATTTATATTGTTAACCAACTAGCGAATAGTCGCTATATCAGTTTTTCGCATTTATCAAATGTGGAATTAATATTAAGTTCAATATGTTATTCAATTATTTTCTTCTTCTTAGGGTTATTAATTTTCAAACATAAAAAAGTTTAGTTATTAAAGTTTACTATAAGGAGATATATTATGAGACTCTGTCTATATCAAGAAATGTATAAGTTATTGCATAAAAAGCTAACATACTTAGCTCCTATTTTTATTTTTTTTGTAATGGCTATTTTTAGAATAGTCTTAGATTCTGAAGACCCTCGATTGTTGGGAATGGCTAATTATGCTGGAGGACAGGCTTTATTTCTGGTAATGATTATTATAGGTTCAACAATATTTTCAATGGAATATCAGAATCACGCAATTTTGACTATTCTATATAAAACACCCAGCAAGTTTATATTGTATACATCAAAAGTTATCACGCTATTTATCTATAATCTATTTTTACATGTCATCACTATTATCTTTATGGGGATTCTCCAGTCAACACCGTTGTCAATTTCGGTTAATTGGTTATCTGTCTATCAATATAATCAGCCTTTGTGGCTAAATATGATTAATCAAAATATAATTGATATAATCACTACTTTCCTTATCATCAGTTTAATTGTTTTATTTTCTTGTTTAATATCTAATAACTCTGCTGTGGTTACAGTAAATATTATTATTGTGTTTATGGGTGGATTTATTTCAACTAATTTATTAAATAATCGAGTATTAGTCTCTCCACTATTGAAGTGGAATCCTTTAAATATGACACTTCTCACTCAACAATACTACAATTACGATATGTATCACGATTCAACTCTCTTAAATAACAATCAGATTATTATAGGTACTATTGTTTATATCTTTACTTTCTTAGTTTTAGGATATGTAATTTTCCGCAAAAAACGTTATTGACTAACTATAAAATTACATGTAGAGGACTATAATTTTATAGTTAGATACCAGAATTGGTTCTGTTGCAAAGTTTTCTAAAAAATCCATTTTAAGGTAAAATAGAGAAAAATGATAGTTTGGAGGAATGAAGATGGATCATTTTAAGGGGAAACAATTTCAGAAAGACGTGATTATCGTAGCCGTAGGCTACTACCTTCGATATAACCTCAGCTATCGTGACGTCCAGGAAATCCTCTATGACCGAGGTGTCCAGGTTTGTCACACGACCATTTATCGTTGGGTACAATAATATGGGAAGATTCTCTATCAAATTTGGAAAAAGAAAAACAGGCAGTCCTTCTATTCATGGAAAATGGACGAAACGTATATCAAAATTAAAAGGAAATGGCATTATTTATACCGAGCAATTGATGCAGATGGGCTGACTTTAGATATTTGGCTACGTAAAAAGCGTGATACCCAAGCGGCGTATGCCTTTTTGAAACGATTAAAGAAACAATTTGGAGAACCAAAGGTTCTAGTGACTGACAAAGCGCCTTCTATTCGTAGTGCTTCAAAAAGTTACAAAAATCTGGTTTATATACGGATACTGAACATCGAACAGTGAAGTATCTCAACAATCTAATTGAGCAAGATCATCGTCCAATGAAACGGCGAAGTAAGTTTTATCAAAGTCTTCGAACGGCTTCAGCCACGATTAAAGGCATGGAGACTATTCGAGGAATATACAAGAAAATCCGAGAAAAAGGAACTTGGCTTTTCAGTCTGCACAGAAATAAAAGGATTATTAGTAATTCCTGCCTAGTCTATCGTTAGAAATATTCAAATGCAATCGATTTTTAAACTTTGCAACAGAACCCAACAGGATATACTTCAATGTCATTAAGTTAAGGCAAAAAAGTAAATAATAGTCTCAAGTATAGCGTTTTTTTCTTATTAACTTGACTAATTTTATATTTTTGAGCAACACAAAAAAACGTCTTATATGGTATAGTCCGATTTATAATATTAGGCAATACGATATAAAAAACCAACAAATTTCTTTGGTCACTCCGATTCTTTCGTATGGGGAGGAGATATCTTCTTATCAAAATTTCTACATTGACGGTTTGATCAAGAAAAAATCTTTTACAAATGCCTATAGCTTGTGTGAAATTAATCTGATAGGATTGCTTTAAAGGAGCTGATAGTGCCGCTAGCTGAGCAATTTTCATTGAAAAATTGTACATAATGAGGCGAGCATAAATTTCTTGAACAATAAACTCTAGTTTCTTTGAGTGGAATTGGTTTAATTCTAAGGCGTACTTTAATTCTCTAAAAGAAGTTTCAATTCCCCAGCGCAAGTGATAAAGTTCTTTTAAATCTTCGCTTTTAAAAGTGAAGGAGTCAAGATTCGTAACTAAAGATTCATAGTTATCTTCACTCAACTTAATTCGAACGACTCTCAGACTAACAGGATAGCTTTCTTTGGAATAGGGTGGGAGATAATCAAAGTTCGCTTTTTTACGCAAAAATTGATAATTTTTGTCAGCTTTGATTTTATTGGTCTGTCTTCTTGTCAACCAAAGGTTAACCTCTTTATCAAATGTTCCTTTTTGAGGTAATCGAAGTCCTTTAAGAAGACCATTACTTTTGGTATCTTTCACTCGAATTATGAATTTTTGACCACTTTTTCTAATATGTTCGTACACGTTAAATGACTCATGACCACGATCTGCAATAATAATTGTCGGCTTTTCAAAAGTAAACTCATCAACCATTTGACACAAACTGCTCCGTTCGTCTAGCTGTCTAATTTTTTGAAAGTTTACCGATGCATAGTATTTATTTAATGGATCCATATAGAGCATTGAGATGAAAAGAGCCCACAATTTTGTCAAACTTTCCGATAGTATAATGGGATTCAGGATTGTTTTCATCATAAGGAATATTAATATCGGAGCCATCATGAACTAATAATCGGTACCCTTTATATTGTTTGTTTTGGTTACTTGAAGGAATGGTTCGGTAAAAGAGTTGTTTGAAAGCTTCAATCTTTATTTTACTTCGAGCCTGTACAAATGCGGAAGCAGTTGGCGTTTGAAGTGTAAAATCAAAGTAAGAGAGTAATTAACTAGAAAGGCTTTGTCCACCGAAAGAGAGAATAATTTTGAGAGTTGTCTCAAAAGATAATTTTCTGTTTCGTGAAAAATCAAGCGGAGATTGAGCAAAAATTTCAGGTTGATCTGTAATAAAATGAATATGATGTTCTAAATTTTGTTTTATTTCGTGAGAAGTTTCAAGTATTTTTGATTTTTTGATATTATTAGACAAAAGGACACCTCCAGAATACGTAACGCTATGACGTTTTATTATTGCTAAAATAATTGTATCAAGAGTGTGTCCTTTTACATAGAAAAAAGCAGGAAAACTTAAATGTTTTCCTGCTTTTTTCTTTAACTTAATGACATTGGGGTATACTTTGTTTAGTGATTTCAATCATTTTAACTTGTACTTTAATACCCCGTATTAATGGCTAATTAACTCAGCAGGTTCTAAAGCTATATATATAGCAAGAGCTATGATAAATATAACTAATATCCACATTATCAATTTTCCAAATCTATGATAAGGATTTATAGATAAACCAAAACCGTAAACCTTAGGAACCCATAATGGTGTCATTGGATTGTCCTTTTGATCTTTGTATGCAAGCTTGAGAATATTCCATGTAAAATATAGGGTAGGTAAAATCATAACTACTAGAGCCACCCCAAGCCATTTTGCTAAAGAATCACTCATTTTAAACGCAAGCATTGCTATGACTGGAATAAAAACTAGAACTAAACTAGTAGTAAGGCCTATCTGTGAATACTTAAGTTTTTGCTTTTCACTTACATCAAGATTATCTTTGACCATTTTTAGTACCTCCCACGTTTAAATAATTAACTAAATTATATCATATCAGAATCATTTTAATACAGAAGAGATTAAAGTCAAGGGAATTCTTTCAATAATGTAATATAAAAACGTCAGTTGAAATGTTTTCCTGCTTTTTTTCTTAACTTAATGACATTGGGGTATACTTTGTTGCCGTTTTTGAAATACTTAGACTGGCGAAAAAACTAAGGTGTCATTTAAGTTGTGCAACAGGAATCTATAAGCTTGACTTTCGCCTCCTTGTGTATTACAATGTAATACACAAGGAGGCTGATAATTATGGCGGTTCTGTTGCAAAGTTCAAAAATACCCATAAAATCAATCGATTAATCCAATAATTAAAAATAAAAATGGCTTTAAACCAGCATTTCTATTTTTGAAATTTTATTATTTTGAATAAATATTGGTGGTTTTAAAAACTTTGCAACAGAACCTAAAATATCAAGAACGTTTAAAAGTCTACGATGTTGAGGGAATTAAGATTAGTCATAATTACACAGGTAAAGCTGATGGCTGGGACGTCAAAGCTCATAAAGTATTTATTGACGTATTAAACGAATTAGATCAACACCAACTAGTACTTGAAGAATTGGAGGGATAAAATATGAGTAATAGTTTTGAGCCTATAATAAAAACAAAAAAGAAAAAATCTTCTTTAGAAGAAAAACATGTTAGTGTTAAAGGAAATGATAACTTTTCAAGAGATACTACAAATAATATTGCTTCACAATCTACATCAGTGACTAAAAAATTAAGATCTGATAATAGCGATTATAAAGCACCTACAATAGACAGATAATATAAAGCCACTATGACTCAAAAAATATCTCCTTCAGTAAATCTTAAGATAAACACTTTAAAACCTTTTCTAGGTGATTTAGAAGACATGCCCAAGGCTACTAATGATATTTTGAACCTTTTGTTAGACAATTATGTAAATACAAAATTTTCAACTCGACAACAAGAAGCCTTCAACTCTATGTATAATACACAAATTGAACTTTTGAAGAAGTAATAGACTTATAAAAACCAAAAGTATACTCAGACTGTAGACAAACTCCTAAATTTG
>NZ_JBNIDN010000003.1:0-81912 GCF_050498705.1 Enterococcus sp. DIV0086
ATTGATTTTCTCTATATAGGAATAATATCTATTTCGGATGGTATTTTACTCCTATTTACTCGCAAAGTTGACAAAAAAAAATCCCTTATACTTCAACAATATTTAAAAACACATCCAGAAAACGAACTGAACATTGTAAAAATCAAATCCGAAGAGAAAGAACAAATCAATACTCATATCACAAAGTGTAGTCGTATACTATTTTTACTAGGAATATGGGGAATTATAGGCTATTTATTTTTAAACTAACAAATGACAAACGAGGGACATAAGTAAAAACAATTTATGTCCCTCGTTCTAAATCTTAAGATAATCAGTTGTACAAAATCAGCTCCTTCTTATTTTTTGAAGCTAAACACTTTTGCTCAGTCTTGTTTTTCTAAATCAGTATATTTAAAATTTGATTGAGCTCATAAGCGAAGTTAAAGTAGAAATAATGAATGAGAAGGCTGCCACAGCTGTAACTGACACACCACTAGAAATAGCCCCCCCTGCCAAAACAATCACCACAATTGCAAACAAAAAGTAACCAAGAAACTCATTACTTACTTTTCCTTTAATCCAATCAAATGCATCTTGGAATGGTTTACCAATTTTGCCTAAGTCAATCTCAAGATTATATTTTACAGACGTTGTAATTTCTGTACCATCCACTGTATTTTTTGTCATATTAAAGGTAATCGAACCAGAAATGACACCATCCTTATAACCACCACTAAATTCAGCATCACCTGTTTCAATGGCACTTGTTAATCCAGAAACACTGTCTTCAAGTTTCGCCGTAATTCCAGATCCCAAAACATCTTCAATTTTGGCAATAAAGGCTGGATCTAATTTTCCATTCATTATACTAAATTTAAGTGAAAAGTCCTGTGCATCTGGCGATTGAGCTTGAGCGGCTAATGTTTGCGTTAGTTTAAAGATACCCCATTCAAAAATAACAAATTCTTTGCCAAATTCAAATTGTTGACTATCTAATATGTCATTAATTAATTTAATTCCTAATCCTCGCAACATACTAACGGCGGGATCTTTTTTTGACACTGCTGTCACACCTGAGTCCGTACCAGATACATTCACTTTATCAATCATAACCAGTCCAGCACCAGTGCCAATACCGTCTGCTGGCTCATCAAACTGATCAAAAGACCAAGAAGCTGGCTGCGAAAATCCTAAGTTACCTGACCAACCGGTAGACATATTGGATACATAACTAGCTACTGCGTATCCTGCATCAACTACACGCATGCACGCATTTCTTGTCCCATAAATCCCGATGTTGTAGCGTCTATTATAGTTCATCGTATCAAACAGACCGTTAAAATAAGGAATAATATTGGTAGTAATATCTGAGTCTAACGCATCAACATCCACAGCAAAATAAATAATGGTCTCCGTAGCAAACCCTAGATTGTCTGCTGCTGCAAAAGCTGATCGCGCATCTGAAACCCCTTGTCCATACGTGTAATAATCAACCGTTGGAAAATTATCTTGGTAAATAGGAATAATGGCCATTCCAGCTCCGATAATATTATTCGCTTCACCAATTGTTAAATACTTAGGTTTAAATTCAGAACCGACTGTCCCCGTTAAATAACGTCCTACATATTTAATACCAGCCTTTTTTAAAGTTTCAATTTGGGCAGGTGTCAACTGTGCAGCAGTATCCACCGCGGTAAAAATACGATTTGGGTCTCCTGAAGATAGTAACAATGACATCACCGTTGATAAATCGGGATACCCTGTTTCGACATTCTTTAAATGCAAGAATGATTGGAATAATCCAATAGCAAAAGAAGTTTCAACGTCTAGTGATCCTGAAAAAGGGACACTACTTGGTAATACGTTGATTAGATTTTGATACAATGCATACTGGATTAATGTTACTAATCCAGGGTAAGAGGCTAATTGATGATTACCTGCAATTTCTCCGTAGTCTTTTTGAGTGGTGGGACCAAACACGCCGTTAGCGATATCCCCTAGTTCTTCTTCAACTTGCACTCCATAAATCAAGGCTGTATTAGTTGCACGCTGATAAATCCCATCACATGGTAAAATCCCTGTCCATTGGTAATATTTATTATTTAAATCTTGTTGCATTTGTCTTGTTCGTTCATCACCGCCAGGCACTAATACAAAGGCACTCATATCAAATAATGCACGGGCCCACATCGAATTGAATTTACTATCTGGGTTGCTAAATCCAGCAGCTTTTTTTAATTCAGTTAAAGCTGATACATTTTCTTTTGAATAAGTATCATCAAATTTTCCAGAACCCATTCCTTTACAACGAAATCCTGCATCAATTAACTTTACAATATTTCCATTTTTATAACCGATAGCTAAGTTAGGAGTTACTTGATTATCCCAAGCAGCTGCAGTTCCAGCTCCAAAATTATTTACTGGTGTATCTGTAACTTTCAGCTCTAACTGAATTGCTCGAATGATTCCATAGACTGTATCCCACCCTGTTTGTCCTGTTTCTGCTACAGTACCGTAGTTTGGATTGCTTCCAAATGTTTTATTTAACCATTGTTGGACCTCTAAAACCCAAGGATCTCCTAGATTTTTACGTGTGGCCATTTTACTCTCCTCTTTTCTCTTTTTTTGTTTATAATTGGTGCCTACCTGTGTTTATTTAGTTAGTATCAGCTATGTCTTTGCTGTCATTACCAAATATATTCTTGCTAAAATAACCTCTCGATGACTAATGCGTTGCGATAAATTTATCAACTCTCACGTTCAATTTTTTCTGTTGTGACCACCATAATTTTTCTTAATAACTCCACCGATTTCCATAAAATTCTATTCCTTGATATCTAGTGATTAGGAACTTGGTATTTCAGAATGGCTTCTATTAATTTGGTTTCTAAACTCCTACGAAAAAATTCATCTACATGAACAGATACACTGCCTTGCTCATCATAAACCTTCTGTAAAGCAAACCGACAGATATAATTTTGGTAGTGACTTAAAACCAGTGCTATAGACTCTGCATCCCCTTTCTGAGCAGATAAAATAGTAGAGACATCCAACATATGCAACTGCTTTTCACTTCTTTTTTTCACTTAGCACCTCCACTGAATTAGACTAATTAATAAATTTTCCGAAAGATAACGGCTATTAATCATTTCTCTAGCTATAATCGTTAAATGATTGATTGCATTGGTTTAATTATGGTACAAGTTTCCAATTCTTTAATACTTAACTTTAAGTCTTCAATAAAATCACCACACACTGTCATTGACATTGACGGTCTGACTACAATGCGACTGATCGTGGTGTCTTCTCGATTTTTAGGTAATGGATACGCAGGAACTTGCCAGCCATGTTTAGATAACACTGACTCTAAATCGTATAAAGACCACGGAACATCCATATCCTCTCTCAGTTTCCAACAAACGATAGGCAATTGAGACCCATCATTTATAATTTCAAAAAATCCTGTATTTGAAATTTCTTTTGAAAGTTGTAAAGACACTTTTCGAACGCCTTCCATAATTTTTTTATAACCATAATATCCAAAGCGAATAAAGTTGTAATACTGTGCAACAATGTGTGCACCACTATGAGAAAAATTAATCGCTATCGAATCCACTCGATCGCCTAAATAAGCGACTTCAAAACGCATACTTTTAGGTAAAATGTCATAATTATTTTTCCGCCAAACAATCCAACCAATTCCTGGATATACCATTCCATATTTATGTCCCGAAACATTAATTGAAACCACGTTTTCCAGTCTAAAATCCCAAGGTTCAAAGCCATCCATAAAAGGAGAAAACAATCCGCCAAATGCAGCATCAACATGAATACGTAGTTCAACTTTTGCTGTTCTATTGTACTCGGAAACTAATTTATCTAATGTTGCAATATCATCCACTGCTCCTGTATAAGTTATTCCGTGAATGCCTATGACTCCGATAGTATTCTCATCAACATGATTCATAACCGAACTAGTGTCCAAAGACATATGCTTTTTATCGACAGGCACCGCTCTTAATTCAACATCCCAATATACACAAAATTTTTCCCAGACAACTTGGTATCCAGACATAATTACTAAATTCGGCCGATGATTTTTTAAATCTAAAACATCTATTCCAACTTTTGAAGCACGCTCTTTCCATGACTTCAAAAGGGCCAAACCTCCTAACATACATCCTTCTGAAGAGCCAACTGTCGAAGTACCAATAAAATCTTTATTTAGTTTTTTAGAATCCCCGATATTCCATAAATGAGCAATCATACTAATACAAGCATTTTCTAATGCCGCAGTTTTTGGATATTCTGATTTATCAATGGCGTTTGTATTCAAACTATCTAAAATCAATGCATCGGCCTGTTCTTCCATTTGGGTTGTGCAAAATGTGGCTAAATTTTGATTTGCTTTCGCTTCATTCAAGCGAAAATGTTTGATTAAATCTCTTGCTAAATTTGCATACATTGGACCTTCTGGTAATTTAGTATTTGGTAATAACTCCTGAGAACCTTCACTTCCTAAAAACGAAGCCTCTAAATATTTTTGATAATCTATTGATGTTGTCATCCTATTCTCTCCTTATAATGAATCATTATTTTGTAATGCTGACTTCCAACTCTTTCTTTTTTTGTACATTAAGAATGGAATAATAAGAACTATTACAAAAGCAGTTAGTAACATTAAAAGATACGCATGCTTTTCATTTGTAGGCAAGGTTTTATCAGGAACGAACGAGACAACAAACCCAAGTAGAGACAATAAAAACCCTACTATGCCAACTAAATATTTTATAAATTTAGATTTTGTGAAACTATAACTAGGAATTAATCCTTCATCTTTTTTTGTCTGGAGCACGATATAGCCAATAAACATCATCATGTACATCAAAGTATATATAGCAACCGTCAAACTCATCGCAGTTCTAAACGATAAGTTATCTTTCGAGCCGCCAGCGCCAAAAGTTAATAGTGCTCCCATTATTGAAACAATTACTCCTTGTAAAATCATGATATTGGTAGGGATATTATAGTCATTCACCTTAGAAAATCGTTTTGGTAAAAATCCTTCTTTTGCTGCTTCATACATACCAGTATTCGGGCCTACTACCCAGCTGCTAATTTCTCCTAATACCCCTGTTGCAAGAAGTATTCCTGAAAGTTTTTCAATAATAATCCCATGACTTGCAATAGAATCTAATAATCCACCAAATGCATATACTATCCCGTTACTGAGTATGATTTTTTCATTTGGAATGGTCATCGCAATTGCCATCGATCCCACAATATCAGAAACCACAGCACAGATTCCCAAAGACAGCATTACTTTGGGATATGATGCTGGATTTTTTAAATTTTTAACATGTGGCGCTGAACCTTCTGCACCTGCAAATGCTAGAATAAATGGTACAAAACCAATTAATGTTTGAATACCTAAGCTATGAGGCATAATTGTATGCCAATTAATCGTTATATAGTGATCATGACCTTGGATCAAATAAATAATAAACATAACTAACAGAATCAAAATTGGAAGAATCACTCCAATGGTAAAACACCATTGTGCAATTTTCCCAGTAATTCTCGTCCCATGTTGTTGTAGAGCAATTAACCCCCACAAAATAATCATCATCAAAATAAATTTAACTATAGGGTTATCATTGATAATTGGTATATTCAATGAAGCGCTAAAACAGCCAATAATAAAGTACATCATCGTATTAATTCCAACTGTTATATGGATCCATTGATAAAATAAAGCTAGCCAACCATTTTTTTCTCCCAGTGTCCCTTTTACCCACGTAAATATTCCACCTTTTTCCCATCCATCAATAGAGGCCATTTCTCCTGAAGTTAGTATCACAGGTAAAAACCATAAAACAGCGGCTAAAAATAAAAAGAAAAAAGCACGTGGTCCTTGTTTCGCAAAAGCAGCAAAACCATAAACCGTCATAACCATAGATGTTGTCATTGAAAACAACTGAAGCGAGGTAATCTGGTTACGACTATCTTTTTTATTTGATTCGTTACTCATTCTTAAATTGCTCCTCTTCATGCATCTTTTTAGTTGTGCTATTTTGCAAAATAGACTTCATTACGACTTACTATATGTTTACTTCCTTTCTTTTTCATTGACATTACATTTAGTCAATTCTGATTTGAGCTGTATACTAGCTACGCTAATTATATTAGTATGGTTGAACATCTATGTATAACGATTATTTTTCATATTAAATATTCTAAAAAGGAATATTTTCTTTTTAACTAGATTTAACAGCTATGAAAAATGAAAATAAATAAGTCGAAAAATACTCTTAGATCTTTATATATCAATAAAAAAACATCATTCAGAAGGATTTTTAACGGATCAAAAAAATAGACAAATTAAAAAAAACGATTCTAAATAACTAAATCAAACAACGATAAAAACTTGATGAGCATTGTTTTATTTTATCCCTATGCTATAATCAGCGCATATATTCAATAAGTTAATAAAACGATTAATTGTTAATTTTTTCTTACATTTTTTTTACGGAAGGAAGCTGGTTCTATTGATTTTCTACACAGAACAAATAAAATTTTTTATTTTATAAGAGGTAAAAATTGGAGGGATTGACTTGAGAAGAGAAAAAATAGAAATAACCGGAGAAGTTCGAGTAAGATACGCACCAAGTCCAACAGGGTTTTTGCACTTAGGAAATGCCCAGTCCGCTCTTTTTAATTATTTATTCGCTAAACATTACAAGGGCACCTGGGTTTTAAGAATTGAGGATACTGATTTAAAAAGAAATGTACCCCACGGTGAAGAAAGTCAAATGGAAAATCTCCATTGGTTAGGTATCGACTGGGATGAAGGGCCAGATAAACCAAAAGAAGAATTTGCACCTTATCATCAAAAAGAGCGTGTTTCTTTATATCATAAGTATGTTCAACAACTATTAGATGCAGGGTTGGCCTACAAAGATTATGCAACTGAGGAAGAACTAACTGAGTTGCATGATCAACAAATGGCAGCTAAAATTGCTCCCCACTACGATGGCCGTTGGTATGGTGCAACAAAAGAACAAATAAAAAAAGCCGAAGCTGAAGGTAGAAAACCAACAGTTCGTCTTCACTTGCCTAAAAATCATGTCTATTCTTGGGATGATATGATTAAAGGGACTGTTTCTTTTAACTCTGATAATATTGGCGGAGACTTTATTATTGAAAAAAGTAACGGGATGGCAACCTATAATTTTGCAGTCGTAATTGACGACTACTTAATGAAAATCAGTCATGTACTACGTGGCGATGATCACATCGCCAATACGCCGAAACAACTTGCTGTTTATGAAGCATTAGGTATCCCTCAACCACTATTTGGTCACATTACATTAATTTACAGCTTAGAAACCCACAAAAAATTAAGCAAGCGTGACAAAAATACCTTACAGTTTATTAGTCAATACAGAAAATTTGGTTATTTAAACGAAGCATTAGTAAATTTCATTGCTTTTTTAGGCTGGTCCCCTATTGGCGAAAAAGAGTTGTTTACTAGAGATGAGCTAATTGAAGCTTTTGATATTCATCGAATGTCTGCTTCCCCTGCTTATTTCGATCAAAAAAAATTAGACTGGATTAATAGTGAATATATTAAAAAAATTCCAATTGCTGAATTAGCCAATCGAATAGTTACTTTAATAAATGCAGCTGAAACAGATACAGCATTAAAATTAAAAGAGCTAAAAATGCAAGAGAATCTAGATTTTATAAAAAAAGTGATTCAACTTTACCGTGCTGAAGCAAAAACACTAATGACTTTTATGGAAAAAATTTATTTTATTAAAAATTCAGATAGACACAAATTTTCCTATGCAGACTTAGCAGAATTTGATAAAAATAATGTCCATAAAATTTTATTAGTTATGCAAAAAGAAATCCAAAATACTGTTGAACCAATTGACTATGACTCCATTCTATTAGTTATACAAAAAGAAACTGGCCAAAGTGGACGTAATCTCTATATGCCATTAAATGTTGTTTTTACAGATAATAAATCTGCTCCACAAATAACTGAACTGTTAGCCATTATGCCAAAGAAAAATGTTGAAATTATGATCGCTAACGCCTTAAAGTCGTTAAATCAATAACAAATAATTATTTACGAATTAATTTAGATAAGCAATGTTAAATGGAAACTTTGACCAGTAACCAAAGCTTTCTATTTATCATTGCTTATATTTTTTCAAAAACAACTGATTTACTTGAACTATCAATTTTTAAATGAGGATGTGTTTTTATGAACCTAGAAGATATATCTATTTATTGTAAAATCTGTCAAGAAGAAACTTTTTTTAAAGCATCTGAACATGAGCATATGTCACAATCAGCAATTTCTAAAACTATTCTTAGATTGGAAGATTTTCTTGGCAAAAAGTTAATCGAGCGTAGCCGTGGAAAACATAAAATTACTTTAACTCATGATGGAGAAATCTTTTTGAATTATGCAAACAAAATTGAAGAAACAATTACTGAGATGAACAAGCATTTTCTATTAAACGATTTCAGACATATCCCAATACTTATAACTGATTACGCAATGGAACAAAATGTTTCTAAAATTTTTAATCAATACGAAAAATTATGTCTGTTTAAAGAAGATACTTGTAGACAACTTAATGTCCAACAAGGAGAGATTCGAATAATAGAAAGTCCAATTAAATTAGATTCTAATCCTCATTTTGAAACAACCTTATTTTACCAAGAAGAACTCTTTCTGGTTTGTTCAAAAGATAATACATTAACCGACTACTCAGATTATCGTGCGTTATCTTTCATTCAAAGCCAGGTTAATTCCTCTCTAGCTCATAGCGTACAAATTTTTTTCGATTTGTATAAAATACCGAAAAATAATATAGTCATTCGAGAAGATTTACAAATTGTTAAAAACATGCTGACTCTCAGTAACCGTGTTACCATTCTTCCAGCAAGTTTTATTGGCAGTAATGATGGACTTCAAAAAATACCCTTAACCCACAAACTTTTTTACTATCACTATTTAGTTAACAGCACAACAATGTCGGCAAAAGAACAAGAAGTTTTAGAACTGATAAAAGATAAATTATTGGGTTTGGAATCAATCACTGTTAAATAGCTTTTTACTTTTGATATTGGTATTTTTATCAACATCAAAAAGTAGAGAGCCTAAAATGAATAATAGTAGAAGTTCATTTTAAGAAAATTTGCTTTTTAACAACAAATTATTTTGCTACTTAAAAAGAAAAGTAACAACTATCTAGTTTTATAGCTAAAAAAGGCTCAAAAAATTTTAAGTTTTTGACCTCTTTGTTTTTAGGTAAAAATTACACAACTAGCTTGTGTCTTATTCATAACATAGTATTTTATTGCAAATCCAAAGAGCCGAATTTTTTAGTTTCGGCTCTTTTTTTGTATCTATTTTTCTTTAACTACTTTGGGACAAGTTTAATCCGTAAGGGCGAATTATTTATAGGGAGTTAAACACCTATAAATATTACGAAAGACGGTGTTCCAAATGAATCCATTATTAATTGAAGCAGTTAAAATTTTAATCGTTGAGTTCTTATTTTTGCTTTTCCCAAAAGAGTTCGATAATCCTTTAACAAGATGGATTTTCGAATGGGCTATTTCCAATTTGTTAAAGATAATTTTTTACTATGTGAAAAGAAAACTGCAAGAACACAGATCAAAATAGTCAACAACAGGAAAAAGGGTATAATTTCCTATATTCTGTTGAAGTATGCCCAACTTGAATGTCCTGCTACGTATCTAATAACAATTTGAACATAGAAAAGAACCAACAGGGTATACCCTGTTGGTTCTTTTGGTTATTTATCTATACTTGCTTTGTCAATAACATCATTAAGCAATATTTCTCCAAGTGTAAGTTGCTACATGATCAGCGTGACCGTAGTCTACAAACATGTTAGGGAGTGCATACGGAGATACCAAACGTCCAGGTATAATCATTCCATTTCCATTATTGGCAAACCAATAACTGTGAAATACTATTTTAGAACAATACGTAGGATCTAAGCTTGTAGGCGCACCTGTAATTCCATAACTAAAATTTTTTCCTCTTATATTATTGTTTCCCCAATTGGCAGATTGTGCTGGTTTGTAAGCAGCCTTTGGTCTATATACTTTTGTCCATGTATCTTTTGTAGAATTACGAGCAATCATCCATTGAAACAGACTAATTGTTGATGGGTGCTTTTTGGGTCCGTCTATACTTAAGATAGTACCATCACCTAGGTAAATTCCTGCATGACCTACTATCGGACTAGACGAAGTACTATTGGTAACTAGAATATCACCTGCTTGTGGTCTCTGAATATCTCTTTTTTTCCGAGCATGTTCTACAACAGGATCTTTAGGTTCCGGATATGTGACAAACTCATAAAATTCTGAGTATGTTATGGTGTTGTCTAATTCACCTTTTTTTATTAAATCAGTGTATTCCTTCTTAATAGCACTCTCATCTAAACCAATATCTCTCTTTTGTCTAACTGCTTGTTCTCTTGCTTCAAAATTATCTAGTTCGACTCCTGTTAAATTGTATTTGTCCAGAAAGTCGTCTATTTCATCAGCACTTGCTTTTGATGGAGCTATAAAGAACAATCCAACACTCAACAGAAAAATAATCCCCAATAACATTTTTTTCATTTACTTCTTCCTTCTTTCTTTTAAATATTTTTGAAAACGCTTCCCTTCTTCACTTTACCATAGTCTTGAATCCTTTTAAAGGATTTCTAAGTTAAATGATATAATAATCATTATTTTCTATATATGATATAATTAAAGAAAATATCTAGGAGTTGAATAATATGGATCTATTTTTTGAAGTGATACGTGTTACTGGTGGTTTTTTGTTATGTTGGTTAGTATTTGTTATATTTTGTGCCACTTTAATTTTTCTATCAATAAAACATTTTAAAGAGTCACATATTCTTCATTCGTTTATTATTATTTTAGCATCCTTATCAATAATAATTACTACTTATATGGCATTGGGACTTTTCATAGCCATTCTTAATAAGTAGTTTACTAGCAAATATCAAGTAATTACATCCAATATTTTCACAATCTTTGGTGGTCATTACTTTAGAGGTTAGTCCCCCAATCGCATTATTTGTCTCTTTATTTTCTAGTAATCTAGTATCTATTTTTTCACTCCCAAACTTTTATTATTTATCTTTAGTAAAATATTTGTCTACTCACTTGTAAAATGCTATAAAAGAATTGTAGGAAGCACAAATCACTTCTTTACAAATCTATCTCTTTGGTCAGTCGGCGGAAAACGACTGGCTATTTATCTGGTAACAAAAAAGCAATCAGTGGTCGTTTGCTTTTTCCATTATCATAATGTAATTTTATTATTTATCTCCTCTTAATTGTTGGTAGTGAGTCAATTCTTATTCATCCGCCGTTTGTCTTAACCATTGAATTAATCCCACTGTATCAAAAGTTAAAACTACTTTTTTCGTTCTACTTCCCTCATGTGTTCCTTTTTTACTAAGTATAATAGTACTTAGCCATTCTACTGGTACATCAGGAGTTGCAATTACATAGGAAAATATTTATTCTGAACACAAATTTTTCAAAACTATTGAATTCAACAAGTACAGCAAGACAAACCAAATAGATCAAAACTTTTGATTTTTTGACCTCTATACTTTGAATTAAAACAAGACTCAATAGCTTGTGTCTTATTCAAAACATAGTATTTTTCTTATAGATTCCTAAAATTAAAAAAACTCCAAAAGCTAGACTTTGAGGTCTAAATTTTGGAGGATAGCTCATAGTTTGGAGTATTTTTAATTTTGAAATGAACCTTAAATTATAGAATACGACTATGATAACAAGTAAATAGTAAAGATTTCTATTGATGATCCAAAGTCCTTAAAACTTTATAATCACTGTTTTGCACGAGTAAAACGCTACTTGGGTTATCGGGATAAGCGGCATTACCATCAAATGATACAACAACAGTATTCGTACCGACTTTCGTGAATTGTGTGTATGAGCCCCCAGCACCGCCCACGTTGGCAAAATGCAATGTCAACGTGTCGCCTTTTGTTTCTACCTCGCGCCAATTTGCCCGCTGATAGTTATGCCAGTCAATTTGAGTTGAAATTTCGTTTGCCGTGTTTTTATACATTCCTTCATAAAAATCAATCGCTTCCTCTTTTGAAGACCACGGATTTACTGAAATATTTGGGATTTGTTCTTTAGTAATTGACGGGGCACCTACAATTTTTTCAAACCCAGCCCTCAACTCTGCATTATCTGTTGCTCCAAAATACAGATAGCCATAACGATCTCCTTGATTTTGCATCGTCACTAAAACTAAGGGCTGATTGTTAACGATGGTGAATAAATACAAATGCTTTTGCATTTCTGGTTGCGTTTCTGCATCAGAGTAAACAGCAACTAACGCATATCCATCCTTCACTTGTCCATTTTCAGACCATTCTAAATAAATGGGATGCTTACCAATCGCTGGTTGCATAGTAACCTTTCCTACTAGACCATCAGGCGCTTGAACACCATTAAAATTGATTGAATTTCCTGGTGTATATTCTTTATACATTTGGTTCATCCGTTGCCCCCAATCAGCCATAAATTGTTGTAGCTGTTCCTTTTTTTGCGCAGACCACAACTGATTTTCGGTTTTAGTAGAAATAGAAGGATTCCTTTGAGTCGTACTAGATTTTGACTCCGTGCTCATTTGACTTGCTTGGCTGCTGTTAACGGTAACAGGTGCTTTCATTTCTGATGTTGCTGTTGGTTTGCTTGATTTGCTTGCAGTGCTATCGCCACTTTTGTTGGAAGAACATCCTGATAAAATACTCAATAAAAGACCTATCAAGATTATTTTTTTCATTGGGAATCCCTTCTTTCTGACAAGAATACTATACAACTTTTACTTATAATAATTGGTAATTACTTTTTATTTTATATAAATATTAAAACTATTAAAAAAATCAGCACTAATTGTACTGATTTTTTTAATTTTTCAAACTTCGATAAACCGTTTTCATTACTTGGTAAATATTATATTTGATTGGATTTACAATTAACAGATAAGTTCCTAACTGTTCTTCAACTACCCCACCAAATCCTTTTTTAAAGTTTAATACACCATCAGAACCATCATAAACTCCTTCAACTCCATAAAGATTAAACCAAGTTAATCCTTTATCAATAGCTCGTTTCATCATTATATGTTGTAGAAAATAAGAAGGTGATAAAAAATTCTTATATTGCTTATACATACCTCCAAATAAAAATATCATATCTTCTGAACGCTCAATAAATAATCCAACAGCTAGAATCTTATTTTTATTTTTTTCATTTAATGGTAAAAACACTTGTACATCTTCTAATCGTTTTTCTAACGCTATTAATTCTGTATCAATATTTTTTTTCTGACCACTTTTAGAAACATCAGTATAAATTTTCTTTTTTTTCTGCTTTAGTCTTTTTATTTTCTTTAAAGTTTCTTCCACATAACTATTAAAATTAATTTCTACTGCCATATATTTTGCTTGATTACCAAATGAATCATATAAATCCTGATAATAACTTAAACCTTTATCTTGAAAATTTTGACGACTTGCCGTATGGTGCATAACATCTTCAAATAATGGTAATTCTTCTCGAGAAAATTGATGAATCGTCATACCACTTTTTATAGATTTGTTTACTTTGGTTCGAGTAGATGAATGATAAGATTTTAACAAGTCCCTTTCAGTGAATCCAGTTAAATTTTTTTTGAAAATAACTCTTGGATTGTCATTAATATAAGTATGTGTGAATCCATTGTGCTTCAAGCCGCAGTTAAGTAATTGTTTATGAATACTCGCTTGTGGTTCATCTAATGGTACACCTTCTGCGTTTAAATGTTGATAAAAATAATTTGGTGTAACTTTCAATAATAATCCGTGATTTTTTTTTATATACTTTTTTATTTTAAAAAAAAATTCAATTACAAGTTCATTATCTTCATAATTCATTAATGGACCAGCAGAGATAGAATAGTACTTTCCTATCTTAATAGATTTAGAAGCCATTAGAGCCGCAGCAATAATTTTTTGTTTTCTTTTTAGACCAACAAAAATAGTCTGCCATTTTCGCTTTCGTAATAATGTACACATCTCTAAAGATTGTAAGTAGGAACCTTGTGGATGTTTATAAGAAAAAAAATAAAATTCATCATTTGTAAGTTCTACAAAATCACTCATATACTCACCTCTAATTCCAAAAAGATATTTTTTAATTTATCTTTTTACAAAATTTTGAAAAAACGAGTATCTGTGACAAATATCTTTACGTATTTGTCACAGAACCCAAATTATATTTAATTAAAGAAACCTGTCCCCCACACTGTATTTATCTTACCGTCATCTGGACCTACTGCTACATAACGTCGAATACCAGTTGAACTTACATAACTAATCCATGCATAACCATTAATAAAGATATAACTATCATAGTAAACCGCATCACCTGAATCAAACGCCCCCACAGCTACACTAGTTGGATCCGTATCAGCACTAATAGGAAGAGTTCTGTCTGGATAAAAAGTTCCAGTTTTAGCTATTAAAATAGGATGACCTTCATCACCTTGACCCGTATCTCTTCCTGGATAATCATTTAAGAAGCCTGTTCCCCAAACAGTATCTGTGCGTCCATCATCCGGCCCTACTGCTACATAACTTCGTGTACCTCCATATGATATATAGCTAATCCACGCATAACCGTTAGTAAAAATATAACTATCATAAATAATTGGCATACCCGGACTATAATAAGCGATTGCAGGACTATTAGAATCTGTGTCTCTACTCACTGGTAACTGTATGGTTGGAATAAATACTCCTGAATATGGAATTAAATTACCATTTCCTTCAGGAATATTATTTAAAAAACCCGTCCCCCAGACAGTATCTGTGCGTCCATCATCTGGTCCTACTGCTACATAACTTCGTGTGCCTCCATAAGATATATAGCTAATCCATGCATAGCCATTAGCAAAAGTATAACTATCATAAAGAATCGGCATACCTGGATTATAATAAGCAAGTGCTGGGCTATTAGGATCTGTATCTCCACTCACTGGTAACTGTATAGTCGGATAAAACACACCAGAATATGCTATTAATCCAGTATCAGTACCTGGATCAGGATTTGGGCTAGGAATTCCATGACCATTTCCAATGTAATGATAGATAGTATTGGGATAATTATCACCGCCGCTGTTTGTCCGCCACCAATCATGATCATTAGTAGAAATACCACGATCTGGTCCACAACCGACGGGACCATGACAATGAATAATATTATTAGCATCGACGAAAATACCTGTGTGACCAAAGTTTTGTCCTGTAGAATGTCCGCGTACTCCCCAAATAAAAATATCACCTCTTTGAGCATTTATCTGCCCACTAACAACTGGTAATTCAGTCCACTCAGTACTCTCCAAATCTCCAAATAAAGTATCTGTATTTCCAATAATGTGATCAGCCGAAATGAATCCTCCAGCTTTTAATGAATTATAAACTGAGCTTGAACAATCGTAAGTATCTGGACCGTATCTATTGTCCATTGAATAGCAAACTTTTCCTTCATGATCTTTCATCCATTTAATCATTGCCTCAATCGCCGTATCTACTCTACTAGGATCTTGGTTATTAAATTGATTATACCAATATCTAGCTTGAACTTGACGTATTGGTTGATTAGGATTACGCGGTCTTTCGTAACATTTAATAAAAATATCCGCTAATTCTTCAGGTGTAAGCGTACTTTGAGTAAACTGAAAAAAACTCATATCTGGATTATAAAATTGTTCGTTGTTAGTAACTTCCCATTCTAATCGATTACATTGTGAAATAACATTTTGATAAACTAATCCATTGCTTTGCGCCCAATTAATATATTTGGAAGCTGGTGTCCATTGGACTAACCCATAACCACCGTTCATATTACCTACTATATCCGACTCCCATCGATCAGCAATAATGCCACTTTCAGATTGCATATTTCCTAATAAACCAGCAACAGATTGTTGGGTCCATCCGTTTGAAGTCAGATAGTCCCAAATTTGCTTTGCAGTTTCTCGTTGTCCCATTGCTTTCCCCCGCTTTAATAAAATATTTTTTAATTCGAGATCCCTCCTTTAAAAAATTAATGATTTAGTTCTTAGTTTTAGCAAGCATATATAGTACGAAAGAAAGAAAAAGTATGCTTAATCCATACATAATAATTCCCACTAATCTGCCCCATTTTTTTGCTTTCTCATTAGAATAATCATTAAAAATATTTCCGGCTATCAGAAATAACCACTTTTCTCTTCTAAATTGCCTACCTACTATAAGGAAAAAAAATCCTAGTATTATCAATATAATTTCCACTAATAAAACCATCGAATACTCCTTGTTCTAAAGAATATAGTTTTCTATTAATTTCCATATGAATAACCAATGCTTAAATAGAAGTTAATAAAAAGCATTTGATTGTTAGCGCATTCATAACTACAATTTAAAACTACTTCCGTTTTAAACACATGTCAATACTTGACTGATTATAAGAAATAAACTTTCTCTTAATCATTACATTACTCGCCGATTAAAAAGAATATACATTAATATTTATAAGCTTCTATTAATTTATATAGATATTATTTTTGAAACTTAGCTATTCCTAAATTTAAATCTAATTTATTTTATCAATCACCCAATTCTGTTTCTTCTCCAATTTCACCTGATACTGACAAACTAACGTAGCTTTTGTTTCTTGATTCAAGTACTTAACTGAAACTTCGACTCCTAATCCATCCTTATCTTTTCTAAAATCAGGTATTTCCAGTTCTGAATACAAATAGTTCTTATTTAACGGCTGAATAGTTTTATCTTTTACGTAGTAAGCCAACTCATCCTTAGTTGCTTTCGGATACAACTTGAAGAATGTTTTCAAAAACTTCGTCACTTCATCCCGTGTTTTGGAATCAATCGTACTATCGTTCTCCCATTGTTTTGGATGAAAATTCGATTTTCCTGGTTGACTAGTAATCGTTGGATTTTGGCTAATTACCTTATCTCCATTCTCCGCTTGATGGACAGTGACTTGGTATGCAGAAGAAATAACACTTGATTTTTTTCCTTCGGTTATTCGTTGTTCTACCGTGAAATTCACTTGAAAATCTCGTTTACTTTTCTGAGTGATTTTAAAAATATGAATAGCTTGAACTTGGGAACTCGTAGGAATATCCGTACGAATCAACTCTTGATTCAGCTGTTGAAGTTCTTCTGTTAAATAACCATTGATTTTCTTGGTACGATTTTCAATCGCTGCTTTTCGATTCTCCCAAGTAAAGTAGTCTTTCGCAAAACTTTCTACATAGCTTTGAATACCTGTTGTATCCACTAACTTTTCTTCTACTTTCACTTTTTCGTGAATCGTTTGACGATCAATCGCAGTAAAATTTTTATAAATTGCAAAGCCTAAACTAAGACATAATACTGTCCATAAGAATAGGACAGATTTTCGTCTCTTGCCTATTAATAATACTGGGACTTTACGGTTGTTCTCAGTTTTTTTGAGCGTATTCTTTTTTACTTTCTTTTCTCTTTTTGTCTTTTCAATCGTAATCTTCATTTCTTCACACCTTTCATCTTTTCACACGTCCAGCACCAATTAAATGCGCTTGCCAATAACTATCGGTTAAATCACCATATCCAATTGGATCTCCGGCGTTATACATTTTCATCTTTCCTACATAAATTCCCACATGGGTCACGTATTCTCCGGCATCATACGTTGAGTGAAAAAAGACCAAATCGCCAGCCTTTGCTTCTTGAATGGAAAGGTGTGTCGTAACATCATATTGGGCTTGTGCGGTTCTTGGTAATTGAATTCCTACTTTTCCATAACACCATTGGGTTAAGCCACTACAATCAAAACTCGTTTCTGGGTTAGAACCGCCAAAAACATAGGGATATCCTTGATACTTTAAGGCTTCATCGATAATTTTTTGAACGATCTTATCATCAAACGTTGGTGCTTCCTGTTTAAGGTATTGTTTCACCAAAAGTACATAAAATTGATTCCCATAAGCGTATCGCCAATAGCCTTTGGCTGCTGCGATTTCATTAGGATAAGGAACCTTTCTACAACCTGATTTTTCTTTGGCAAAAGCTGTTGCTAACTCATAGCTGTATTTTTTACCATGTTTTGTCACATAATCTAGAAAACCAGAGCCATAATTATAGCTCTGGATTACACTTTCAATATCACTGCCTTCTCGTTTCATCTTAGTCACCATTTGTGAAAAATAAATACAAGCTTGTTTAATGGATGCTTCGGGACTTAAAGAATTAGGAGCTAGACCTAATGATTCGGAACTTTGCATCACATCTTGTCCTTTTCCACCTGTCTCCACTTGCATAATCGCCAATAGATAATAACTGTATTCACTAATATGATTCTCTTTTGCATATTTATTAACAAATTTTTGATAGTTAAGAACTTCTTGACTAACGGATAACTGAGTTTCAGAAGGTTCAGCGGATGCAGAAGAATCTTGATCCGTTGAAAATAGTAATAGACTAGTTAACAACAAACCTAATAGGCTTAGAAAAAAACTACTTCCGAAAAATAATATTTTTAGTTTCATAAATCATTCCTTCTTCTTCACAGATTTTGTGGAACTATTTTTCTGTTTCACTATATTAGGTCTCGTATATTTTGGAGGAGTCTTTTGAGTTTTTCGTTGATGAACTTTTCTTGCTGTACGATCTACTTGGGTCATTTCCCTTTGAGATCTAAGAAGTTGATAGGTTCTTTTTTTATCTTTTAAAGCTTTATTTTTATAGGTAACGGTTGGCTGTTTTTGGTGATTTTTATAGTTCTTTTTTGTTACTTCTTTAGCTAAAATTCTTCGTTTATTCTTTTGATTCGCTATATTTAATTCGGGATTCTTTTTATTTGAATACTTATTTTTATCGATTGTTTTTTTATGTTTGTTCAGAGGATTTTTATCCTTAATTTGCTTATTTTGCTGTCTGTTGTTAGTGGTTAGTGTTAAATTCTTACTGCTGTTTTTCCGATTAGGTGAACTAGTTTTAGATCCTTTTTGCTTACTTGGTCGTTTTGACAGAAGAGAAGTACCTACTAACGTTCGTCCAATGTTGCGTTTTAGACTTCGGATATTTCTTTGCGCCAGTCTTTTGGGTCTCTGGGTGATTCTTCGTCCAAAATGTTGACTATCTCCACTGTGCAAACTAAACATCCCCATCAAGTCACTTAATTTGAGATAAATGCCACCAAATGTAACGATTTGTAAAAAAGCAACCATAAAAAATGGATAGTTTCCTGATAATGCATAAAACATAGAAGAGATACTAAAAGCTGTCGTAATAACTAACGTTATCCCCGCACGCATCATAATTGTATTGAATAGCTTTTCAATTGCCTTTTTGGCCATTCCTTGATACGTCGGTAGCATCGAAAGTAAAAAACTGATTGGTAGAAACATCGCAAAAATCACGAATAGTATTTGTGAAAAAATCATGATGCCTGTTAATAAGAAGATAAAGACCGAGATGCCTAAATCAAATAGAAAGAGAAACACCACGGTTCCTAAACGATTCATGGTTTTGGTAAGCGTCAAATTTTTATTGTTGTGTTTGGTAATTTCCTCTTTGACCACTTCTTCACGTTTCTTTCCATTTTCACTATTTGGATCAACGGCTAATAATTTATCTACTCGCTTTACACCAATTTTTTCTTTGTTCGAATCATTAAATTGTAACAATAGCCAAGGCTGTTGAACTTGAATAGCAAATAAACTATCTCGAATCAAATCTACACTATCTTCTCCTTTGGTTGTCTCATCTGGTACTACTATTTTCGTACCTAAAGATAACGCTGCTGAACTAATATCCGTTGAAAAATCATTAATCTTCTTTATATAACTTGGCGCATAGGCAATAAAGGAAGCAGACAATAAAAAAACAGTCACAAAATTAATGACTGCACGTATCCCTTTAGATGTTTCCTTTTTAATTAAACCCACATAAGTTACATAAATCCCCATAAATAGAATAAAAATCAAAAGAAAGCCAATGTAAAAGCCCTCTTTGGAAAAACCGTGGCTGGAAATTCCAGCTAAAACTTGAATATTTTTACCAATCGCATCTGCAGTATCTGAAATAAAATCGAGCCGATATGCTTCTTGAATCACATAACCGGTTGCATTTGAAATATATAAACTAACGGTCCATAAAAAGTTAGTAATAGCATATAGACCATACATGACAGATTTACCTACCCCATCTGACCAATTCCACGGTAGCCAATCCCATGAACTATCTACAAAAAAATCCAATTGATAATGATCTAAGCTATACGTTGAATAGAGATTACCGGCATCAATTTTATTGTCTACTAAACCACTAGCATTTGCTGAAAGGGTAAAAAAGCTCATTAGTCCCCATAGAAAGAAGAGTATCACTACTATTCCTATGAGTATTTGTTTTTTAGTTTTCTTTTTCATGAGACTCACCTGCTTCTTTCAATAAAGGTGGTCGTGTATCAAAGGCTTGAAAGAGTTCTTCAAAGACAGGATGAAATTGAAGAATCCCCACATGACCATATAAATCTTGAAATAAACATTGACCATTTTCTAAATTTCGCAACCGTTTTTGATTCTCTTCATCTTCTTTATCAATCCCAAAGAACTCTAGTGTTTTCTTAATTTCATGAATATCTGTACTACGAAAAGCAAATTTTAAGCCAATGTTATTTTTCAAGCGCTCATCCAATAAATCATCACTGTTTTGCGTAACGAAATATACCCCAGCATTCATGGAACGCCCTGCACGAACCAGTTTATTCGATAATGTTTTTCCTTGTGCTACTTGCAAAATTGACCACGCTTCATCTAAATCAACAATTTTAAAAACTTCCCGCTGACTATGAATAAAATCTAAGGCAAAGGTACTAATAACCATCAACATAGAAACACTCAATAATTCCATCGTGGTATATTCTTCAAAACTTGTCTCCGCATCTGGCAACACTAAGTCTGCTACTTGGATAATGTTTAACTGTTTTTCTAAGCTAATAGATTGCTCCACTGAACCATCAGAAAATAACAATTGAGCAAAATCGTAATCAGTAAATGATTCAATGTGATCGGCAATATTCAGTGAAATAGCACTATTTTCTTTACGTAATTCTTCAATCACACAGATTAATCCACGATTATTGCTTTGAGTAACAGAACGAATGGCTTTACGTAAGACAGGAAATTTTTCGCCATCTCGACTAGAAATTCCCGTTAAGAACGTTAAAATATCAATAGCTAAACTTTCTGAATCCTTACTTCTTTTCATGATGACATATGGATCTAACATTCCTTGATTTTCACTTTTACTGGTTAAATTCAAAATGTTAATTTCATTGGCAATATCTGGTAATTTTTCTTGCCAATTGCCTCGTTCTGCTTTCGGGTCAAGAATCAACGCTTGACCACCAAATAATACTGCATAATAAACGATTAAATTGTTACTAAAAGATTTTCCTCCACCTAACGAACCAAGGAAAGCCGATGCTAGCGCATTCGTAACAGAACCCTTCACTCCTTGGCTAGCTAAACTAGGTTTTAAATAGACATTTTGTCCTGTGTCTACATTGTAGCCAACATACATGCCTTCTCTTTCCCCTAATTTTTGAGTAGCACCAAAACCTAATCCAGCTAAGAAATCTGAAGTAATATATTGAATATAATCGTTGATATACCTCTTACTGGCTGGTAAAAATTCTTGATGTAAGCCCAGCATATCGCCAAACGGTCGAACTAATTTAACATTTAAATCATCATAAAAATCCATGACTTCTTCACAACGTTGCTTTAATTCTTCTTCATTTTTAGCTGAAACTCGGACGACATAGCTTAACTTATACATAGATTCTTTGGACTTATCTAAATTAGTTTCCAATTCATCAACAGAATCCAATGCTTCTACCACACTATTTGTTGTTTCATTATTTGACTCCCACGCATGATTATCTAAGTCTTTTAATTCTTTTTTCTTATTACGAACTGTCGATAACGCTTTTTTATTGGGAACAATTTCAATATTCATACTTGTATCAATAGGAAACGAGAATTGTTGTTGCTGGTAGTAAAAGATTTCTGACGATGGAAAATCCAACTCGCCTACAATTAAGTTGATGGTTAAATAGGCCACTAAAATGGACTGTTTTTCATGCTCAATTTTTAAATAACGCTGTTTCTCTGTGACTAAACAACGAGTTGGACGAATAAGATCGTAACGTTTGATTAGAGTTTCCTTGCTTAATTTCCTCTTAGGGAGCACATACTCATATTCTTCATAGGTTGCTACTTCTCCTCCATAAATATGTTCAATTAAATAAGCAAAGTCTTTTGAGAATAAAGGTTGAATTTTAAAGCGGCGTGAAATTTTAGCCACTAATAATTTTTCCAATTTCTGATAACGAAAAACTTCCTCTTGAGGGATTGAAACAAAATCACCCATTAACTGATGATTCACTTGATACGTAAATGCATGAAGTATTTCTTTAAATTCCTTACCAATATTTTTAACCGTCAATTCCTGATCTGTAGATACGAGTTTAAACCCAATAAAAAAACGATAATCCAATTGATTATCGCCAATCATTGAGACCAAAGCTTCGGTCTGCTCTTCTATTTTTTCTTGGGCAATTGCCTTTAAACGTCCTGTAATTTCTGCTTTAGAACGTTCTTGCGTTGCTCGTAGACTCGTTTCGGTGGAGATTTGAAGTGCATGGATTTTTCCTTCACGATTTTGCGCAATTAATTGTTTAAATTGTTCATGTACTTCATATTTTTGTTCTTCTGATAAAAACGAATAGTTATACGGTAGTAATTCATAATACGCAAAACATTCGCCATCCGTATTCCAGACTAAATTGTTTTCAATGTACTTGATTTGGGTCATAGACTTTACTCCTAACTGTTGTTATTTCCAGTTGCACTTTTTGTTTATTTAACGTTACTTTCTTTCCTGCATAGGTTACCTTTGGACGAGCAAGATACAAAATAACTGATCGTAAAAAGCCATAAGGACGTTTTCCATCAAACGTTTTCTTAGACATAAACCATGTCACACATGTAGGAATGGCTAAATATTTTAGAAACGCGCCTTGGATAAATACTAGTGGTGGCAAATTTCCGAAAAGAATCATTGCCAATAAGGTTAAAACGAACCATGCCATTTGGCTAAAGGTAACAGGAAAAGGCAGTTGAAAATCGTTGATCGCGTAGATCACCTTTTCAACTGCCCAGATACTGGTGTAGCTTTTTAGTTTTTTCATAGATTCCTCCAAAAAAGTGGCAAATAAATAATCTGCCACTCTAATTCTAACCTCTTATTCAGAGTAATATGTTTTTTACTTTTATATAATTCAGTTGTATATCGAACGAAATTTATTATAAATATAAAACTATCACATATACATTTGTAGAAATCACTACTATAAATTTACTTAATTCAATATTTACTCATTGGAGTATTTTTGAAAAGCTGTTGAAAATTGCTGGTTTACTCTATCAATTATGCTATCCTTTTCTTGTTTCAACTCTGTAAATTTAGTATATAAATTTCTATATATAATTTTATGGACTCCATGTTGTAGTATTTCTTCATTAAATTCATCCATTTCAAATGATTCACTATTCTCAATAGCAATCAAGATTTTTATTAGTTCGTATATATCCTCTTTTGAAATTTTATCAATTTCATTCCACTCGTGAGATCTTGTCAAAAAATAACCTTGATTGTTTTCAATCTTCAAGTATTTCATATGCTTCTCTTCTTTCTTTATATGACTTTTCTCCAGCTTCTAAACAGTTCAATTGAACTGACAAATTACTTATTCTTTCTCCATTCTTACTAATTAATTCTTTATCAGTCGGAAATCCATAATATATTCTATATACTGCTTGATTGTTCTCGACAATTCTTTTCGTGTGTATCACAAAATCAGGTTTTATTGACCCACCAATAGTATTATTGTGTGTAGAAACAAAAACTGGCATATTTTGTGAAATACTCCTTAAAACTTTATTTATCTTATTATTTAAGAATATATTATCAAATGATGATTCGGGTTCATCTATTAGAAGTAAATCGTAAGAAAGTGCCCCTTCTATTTTCCTCAAAAAATTATATTCAGCTCGTTGTCCACCTGAAATAGGTTTCATATCCTTATTTAGTATTTGTACTTCAAGTTTTACAAAATATTTATAATAATTAGCTGGCTCAAGAACCGAATTATCTTTGATTGCTTGTAAATACTCAAACGGATTATTATATTTTTTAAATATATCTAAATAGGATGTTTTTTTACCGATTACATTAATTACTTCCTGTGCTCCTTTAAAAGGTCGCTTTGAATTTTGAATAGTAAAGTCATAAATTTCTCTTGAGCTTAGAATTTGCTCAGATTGTAAAAAGTGAACTAATTCATTAAATTTTTGAATTTTTAAATAGTCCTGAGCAATATTTCCAAAATCTATGTTTGCTATACTTTGAATTCTAGTTTTTAAAGAAAGTTCACTTTTTATTTTATTGACTAATGAATTAGTCTTCTCTTTTATTTCAATTTCTAAATATATTTGTCTATATTCTAAAATCAATTCTTTAATCAATTGTTTCAATTGATTTTTTGGAATTGAATTTAGAATTATGTGTTCGTATTCTTTATTTTCTATTAAAAGTTGAGTAGCATTAATAAGTTCCATCAATGTATCTAGTTTTTTTATTTTAAATATCTCTTCTGAAAAAAGCTTTGCCTTTGCAAAAGCATCTTTTTTTCAGTACTTTCTGCGTTTTTTATCAAACTAGTTACATACTTTTCTATTTCTTTTTGCGTATTTTTAGGATTAATTAATATTAAGTCTTTAACTATTTTTCTGAATTCTGATAGATAATCTGTCGTATAAATACTTTCGTCACTAGATAACTGCTGATTAAAGTTTTTTTCTGATTCTTTGTCATCTTTTTCAACAAGTTCAAATTGTTTAATATACCGCACGTTACTTTCATTATTATATATTTCATCTAATAAATGAGTTTTTCCTGATGAACGTTCTCCTATTAGAATATTAAGCCCAGTTGAAGCAACTATACCCTGATGTAATTCAAATAAATTTTTACCTTCTTTTGTAGATAATGCAACTTTTGTTTTATCGCTCAAAGCTAATTTAATAGCAGAAAGTGTAATCTCTGAAATATTTAAATACGTTTGATGATTGCTAAAATTAACTAAATCTTCTGATATTCGTTGATCACTGAACAATACTGGTGTTAAATCATCAGGTCTATTTTTCAAATCCATAAACTTTCTAGTTGAACTAACTTCTCCAGCATATATATTACAAACATCTTTTAAACTTTGTAATGTTTTATCCGAAATTTCTGGAGATTTAATATAATGAGGGATAACTAAATAATTTTTTAGTTTTATAGGAGGAATAACTTCAAAAAACTGATTTAAAGTCAACGACGATGATTGCTTTATAATATACTTTGAAAATCCTTCACAAGTTATTGCAAAATCTTTAATCTCTGCGTCCGTCTTATTATCAGCTATAACTAATAAGTGCCCTTTTTCTAAATCGACCTCCACTCCTGGAAATACAGTTATGTTTAACTCATCCTTGATTAGCTTAAATTGTTCATAATCAAAGACATTATGATTTGTAATTGCTATTGCATCAATTTTTCTTTCATTAATATAATTTTTCAATGTCTCTATTGAAAAATTAAATTCTTTAGAATCACTTATTGTTCTGATAGTGTGTATATGTAGGTCTAATTTTTTCATTAAATCACTCCTTATAGACCATTATTACACATTGAGAAAATAATCACAATACCGTAGTATTATATCTAGAATAAGTAAGAGAAATTCACTAGTACTGTTTTCATCCCTCATACTCAAAAATCCCATTCCTAGTAACTAAAAAATTCCCTTCCATTTCCAAATCTCGTCCAAAGGCTTCATAATTAATATAATTCACCAAATTTGCTGGTATTTCTCCTAATACACCTTCTTCTACTAAAGAAGCAGCGACATCAGCCATTGTTTCGCAATCTGAATAACAGACAATATCATCTTTATGTTCCACCATTTCTTCAAAGCTATTAAAAAAGGCTTGCTGAATTTCTTGAATAGAATCTTCAAAAGGCATACCTTCCAACTCTTGTGCTAATGCGGCTAATCGATTTAGTTCTTCCAAAGAAGTATATTCATCGACTTCAAAAGGTAACTCATAATCGTGAATCGCATATTCTTCATAAATTTCATTTAAACCAATCTGCTCGACTACTTTTTCTTCATCAACTGGTAACGTAAACCATTCACCAACTAGTTCTCCTTCGTTATATTTTCCTAAATTCGCAATATAGACACGCAGTTCATCCATTTTATTTTAAATTCCTTTCTGTCTATGCACCCACGATTCGGTTGAAAAGTCCTAGTAAAACATCTTTCACTCCTTGGGCATTAAAAACCAGCCCGACAGCTATCAAGGCAATCACTAGAAATCCAATCAACTTGGAAAATTCTCTTTTAAAGCCTAGGTATAAGCCAATCACAACGATAGCTAATAACACTAAGGACTGAGCGTTACTCAAAAACCATTGATATAAATTCTGTCCAAAATTCATTCTTTTTCCTCTTTTCCTTATAAAATTAGTTCATTAAGTTTGTGACTTTGTTGTACCAAAATCTTTTGATGTTTTTCGGTTAATTCTGCTTCTGCAATCATTTTGCTCACATGATTAGTCTGCTGAAGCTGGTCTAATTTCATCGCCATTTTTAAGGTAGGAGCTACTTGATGGGCTAGCCAGTTTAAAGTTCGTTCAATGGTATAAGGTTGCGGTTCTGTCGTTAACCGTAGTTCTTGGCGATTTTTCCCAATAAACCAGAGCCACCTCTCATTGGTTGGCCACTTCGATCGTTGCTTACTTCCATCATTATCCGCAAAGCGTAAATAATGGTTAATAATGGAAAAAGCCGTTTTTTCAATGTTTTTATTTTTCACAAAGTCCATTAATGCTAAATACGCACGTTCATTTTTCAAGCGAATTTCAAAACGATTTTTTGTTTCTGCTTCTTCTAGTGGAATTCCTAATTTCACGTATTGTTCGTAATCTTTTTCATACAAACAAAAATATACCTCACTTTTTAAACTACCAATGTACAAGGTGTTGCCCATACCAACTTTTTCATTATTCCTCAATAATTCACCAGAACGATAGCTTTTAAAACTACGAAATAAAGAAATACATTCTTCGTTTTTACATTTCTTCGTTAATTCAGGAATAGCTAAAATTCCCGTTCGATCATTAATGGCTAAATCCAAGCGCTTAATTACTGCACCGACTGCCAAACAATCGCAGAAAAAATCATGCCACGTTCGTTGTTGGGCTAAGAGAAACGTTTCATATTGACGACAACCACGCCCTTTTAGTTCAAGCAAAACACCTTTTTCTTTCTCTTGGGAAACCATCACAATAATATCTCCCATCGCATACTGTTCTTGATAAGAATAAAACGCATAATCTTCATGAATCATATAATCAAAACGCAAACGTAAAATTGTCTCCACTATTTTCTTAACATTAGTCGTTGGAAAACGAATCCGGATATAATCAAACAACAAGGTTAATGGTAGTTCTGGATTAAAGCTTTCTAAATGTTGAAAAATTTCTTCTCTCAATGATTGAGAGGGTTCTATTAATCCAGTTTCAATTTTATTGAAATATTCTCGAGAAATGCCACAAGCTAAAGCTAACTTATTTTGTGATAGCCCATAGTCTATTCTCTTCTGTTTCAATTGTTCAAAATTAAATTTTTGTGCCAAACGCATTTCCTCCAAATCTGTGAACCAAAAAGTCTTTGTTCACACTTTGTATACTTGATATAAATGTTGATAATACAATATTTGTTTATCCTATTTACACATTTGTTTGTGTTTTTCTACCCCCCTGTTAGATAAAGGGGGCTTGTGCCTCATGATTGGACTTCGTCCAATCATGAACAGGACAAATCATTGTGAAGGGCAGTTTGCTTGAGGCAAAGCCCTCCACAATGATTGCCTATCATGGTTTTAATCCATCAATTCCTTCCTTTTGAAGTTGTTCTCTTAAACCATCTAAATGAAGACTGACATTTGGAAAAGGCGAACAATCTGAAAGTCGAGAAAGAGTCGCTAAAATAGATTGAAATTCAATGCGTGCATCGTCATCCACGTCTTGTACTTCTGGCTCTCCCAATCCTTTCACTCCATTTTTACGTACCTCAAAATTTAAGGCATACAACTGTTGAAGATAAAGTAATTCTTTTTCATCTTCTCTCGTCACATGATTTTCATATTCATGACAAATATCGTATAATTCACCGATCAGCGCATCGTAATCCATTGAATTCACCTTTCTTTCAATCCTTTAATTGTCTGACAATATCAAAAATAACCGGAACGGTGACAGAGTTTCCGGCTTGTTTGTATAATTGTGTTTCTGAATTGACTTTGGCTGCTCGTTCAAAGGTCCAATCTGGGAAACCTTGTAGACGCCAGCATTCTCTTGGCGTTAACTTTCTGATTTGATAATGATCAGTAATCACTGCTTGATTGTCGCTCGTTAATAAGGTATGCGCCACTTGTTTACCTACTCGGCCTCGCCGCGTTTGAGAATTGGGATAGGACAAATTGACGCTATCTCCTGGGTAGACACGTTCGACCTGTTGATTGGGCTTTCGAACTAATATTTTTGGCGATTCTACCTTTGTAGTTAACGTTGGTGAAAGACTATCCGTTGAGAAAACGCGACTGCTTTGTTGGTATTTTTCTGGTAATTTTCCTACAACAATTATTCCTTTCTTCGGATGAATAACTGGCTTGTCTTCTCTGGTGAGAGGAAATATTTGTGGGGTACGTTCTGCTCGAGAATGTCCAATAATGAATACTCGCTCTCGATTTTGTGGTACATAGGCTTTAGAGTTAAGACACGCCCATTCCACATCATACCCAAGTTCATCCAGCGTTCGGAGAATCGTCTCGAACGTAGCCCCTCTTTCGTGGTTGAGCAATCCTTTGACATTTTCAAGGAATAAAAACCGAGGTCTGAGAATAGCGGTGAAGCGAGCAATTTCAAAGAAGAGAGTTCCTCGAGTATCTGCGAAACCTTGTCTTTTTCCCGCAATTGAAAAAGCTTGGCACGGAAATCCGCCACAGAGAATGTCGGTATGTCCGATAGATCGAATAAATTCGTTTGAGACACTAGTAATGTCATGTAATTCTATTTCTCCTTTCGTCTGATGTATCGCTTGATAACTCTTTCTGGCATATTTATCAATTTCACAAAAGCCAATACAATGGTGACCTGCCATTTCCATTCCTAATCGAAAGCCACCAATACCAGCAAATAAATCTAAAAATTCCACAAGCTCCTCCTTTATTGATGGTTATTTTTTTCAATAATTGTTTGAATTTCAACTAAAAAATCATGCCCTTTTGGTACAATTGGTGTATAAAATTCACTAATGACGTTGGTTCCTGTATCAATATAGCCACGGCCTTTGATTTTCTTTAAGAAAAATTGTTTATTGGTTTCACCAAACATCATGGAATAGCCTAAATCACTCATTCTTCCCAACGCCACACGCAAATTAAATTGGTCTCGAATGCCATCACCTAAATACTTTGCATCGGGACGTTGACAAGCCAAAATTAAAAAGAAACCAGCTTGACGTCCTAGCATGACAATTTGTTTCAATTTATTTAGAATATTGGCACTTTCTTTTGGCGTTAACATTTCCATAAAGGCTACATACTCATCAAAAATTAAAAAGTTAGGAGCCAAGTCTAAATAAGCATAGTTTTCTCCTGTTTTATAGTTGGGTATCTGCTTCATGTCTTTGCTACGCCGCATCATTTGACTATAAAAATCTTCCACACATTGAGAAATATCTTCTTTAGAAGAAGAGACATTCGGCATCACGGTTTGTAAGTCAGCTAAATCCGCATTTTTAGGATCCAAGACAAATACAGTGGCTTGGGCTTTTACTAAAGCTTCAATCAGCGTTAAAATAAAATAGGTTTTCCCACTACCTGTTCCACCTGCAATTAACAAATGTGGTAAGGTATCATAGGACCAATTCAAATTTTTCATTAACTTTAAAGAACCTTTTTCTGAATACATCTCCTCACTAGAAATTCGGTTGGCAATCATGTCGTAAAGCAACGTGTATTCTACATATGAGTCTTTTAGCTCTTTCTCTGTCAACTCACAATAAAGCCCACTTTCTAATTTCTTTTCAAGATTCAATAGTGGTTCTTGGTATTTTCCTAGAGAAATTTCAACTAAAATATGAATCAACCCATTACTCTGTCGATAAAAAGCTTTAGGAAAATAAGTTATTCTTTCTGTTGAACGTGGATTAAAATCTTTAAAAAAGTGAGTATTTTGTACTTGCGTAACTTCATACCAATGATTCTCCATGAGCATTCGCGCCAATTTCTGACGATGTTTCAAACTTTGCCAATGATTTGGGAAACCCTTTAAATACAAAATCATTACTATCCCTTGAATAAACAATGAAACAAAAAGAGACAGCCAGTGAAATGTACCTAGCTGTCTATCTAAAGGTTGGTTTTGAATAATTGTATTCGTCATATTGTAAAGTTGTTGCCAGTGAAAAAAGCCTACTATAACAAACAAAATCGTCATATTTACACTAAAGACAAAACGATAAATTAACTGCGTATCTCTTGGATAAATCTTTTTGCCTTTTCTACGTTGAAACCTCATTATTTCTTAGCAATAGGCTTTTCTTGTTGTTGTGAAACAGTGCTATTCTTTTTCAAAATTAAATCTTCCGCTTTAATGAACCAGCTAACAGTCGTTCCTTCTCGGAAGACATAGTTAGCCACAGTATCTACAGTTGGTTGTACCAGTTCAACTTCCGCATCATAAGGAAATTCTCTTAAGGGAACTTCCGCGGGAATACTAACTTGGATCATTCGTCCTTGCATACTGGATTTTAAATTATAGGTTCGTTCTTTGATTTCTGTACTAACCGTACCATCTTCGTTTTGTTTCCGAACTTCTCGACGTAATGCAGAAAACTTTAATGTCCCAAATGTTTTTTCTTGGTTAATAATCATTCCTTCAGCTAATCTCATATTTACATTCCTCCATTTACTTTCACTAAATCATCAACCATCAAAAGATAATTCGTATAGCCACGGTTATCAATTTGATAGCCTTCTACTTGAATCTTTGGATTCACTACTTTGACTAATTCCCCAGCCTTAAAAATCTTTTCACCTGCTTCTGGTGCTACAATAATTTCAATATCATCTGCTCGTTGGATATCCGAATATAGGTGATAACTGCGACCAATAACTACCCGATTTCTGCCACTTCCTTCAGTTAGAACTTCTCCTTCTCCGGCATAGGTCAAGTGACCAAAGGTTTTCTCCATATTCGGTACGACAAATTTTAATTCCATCTTTTTTCCTCTTTTCTTTTTATTAAAATAAGCACGTTATTTCCAGCAAAACTGGTGGATAACGTGCGCGCTGTAAACCATGATTCTGTTTTTCATTCATCCATTAGTCACGATGGCGCCAAACATAATAGCCTGCAACAGCAAACATCAAAGTAAAACCAATTACCAATAATGCAGAAGAACGTTTTTCCCCAGTATTTGGGAACGATGCTTTCCTTTGATTTGGTACAGAAATCGTTGGTTTCGATTCTTGCGGAACGACAGGTTTTTGTTTTTCTTTTGGCATTAAAGTTTGTGTTTGTTCTTTTAAATCTTTGTTGTGTTCGCCATTTACTTTACCGTTTTTATCATAATTGGTTTCTGTAAACGTAAAACGAGTCCCTTTAGGATAACGACTCGTATCAATTTTTTCTGTCAAAATTGTTTTAGTAAACATGGCATCATCCACTACATAATCAATTTTTCCAGAAGACCAGATGAGTTGATTGGTACCATTAGGAAGTAACGCATAGAGTTTTGTTACAAATGCTTCTTTGGCTCCATCTAAAAGATCATGGGTAATTTTTACATCATCATACATCGCCAAAATATCGCCATAAGTAAAGGTATTACGACCATCTGCTCCATGTGCTTTAGTTTGAATAGTTACCTGTTGTTTAGTTTTTGCTTTCACAATTTGTGCTTGGTTATTCAAATCATCATCAATAGCGATTGGTTTTGCTCCTTTGTCATAAACTGCTTGATTTTCGTACACTTCATTAAACAAAACCAACGTTTTACCGGCTACTTGTTCTGTCGTTAATGAATATTTCATTTCCCAAGTTCCTGCTTTTTGCTCATTTGCTAGAGTTGTTTTATCTTCCTTAACAATGATTGGTTTCGCCTGTTTATCTTTTTCTTGGGCTTTTTTCGTTGCTACAACATCTACAATTTTTGTGACAACATACCAATCTTTTTTGACCGTATTCAAGTTATAACTTAAACGATCCACTATCGTTGGATTTTTCATTGTTTCTAAATTTTTCTCTCCTGATTGCCAAGTAGCTAAAGAAGAAAGGCGATTTTCTGTTTCTGGTTTGTCATAAAGCATAAGTCGGTTTAAGTGAACGGAAAAAGCTTGATTCGTTAATTCTTTATAGGGTACTTTGACTATTTTAATAGGATCTTTCTGACCTTCTTCGGTAATAGTAAAAATGTACTGACTAGCTTCATAATTCGTAGTATTTTCTTGGAAGGTAGAATGAATTACTAATGGTTGAATCTTTTGAAAACCAGTTGGTGCTTTTACTTCTTCAAAACGGTAATCGCCAAAAGGAATATTTTCAAACTTGCCATAGCCATCAAAACCTAACACTTCGTTAAAGCCAGTTGTTGTTTCATCTTCTGCACCTGTAATGGGTAACGTTGGTTTAATCGGAGTTAATTTAAAGGTTAAATCATTGAAACCACTACTAGTTGAACCAGAAGCTGAATTCGCAAATTTGAAAAAATCAAAACCAAAACGAATCACTTGTTCTTTGGCAGTTACGTTTTGTGTAATCACGGCATTTTCTTGATGATCATCTACTTTGGCAATGTCTACTGGGTATTTTGTTTGGTCTAAGGTATAACCAATAGGTGCTTTGGTTTCTTTCCAATAATAGTTGGAAATGGCTAAGTGTTTCACCCCCACTTGATTTTCTTTATCAACGGTTAACGTTACTTCTTGTTCAGAAGCTTTCTCTCCTTTTATAACTTCTGGATGACTTTCATCTTGCCATTTTACAGGTGTATCTTTGGCATGATTTTGATTGGTTTCTCCATAGAATAAAGTATATTGTGCCCCTTTAAACGTAGCATTTCCTTGCGTATCCGCTCCTGTATCTTTGTCTTCTTTGGTTAAAGTAGTTTGTCCTGTAATTTCTTGGTTGGTTCCTTTTACATATTCTACTGAAATAGGCACGGTTTGATTTTGATAAGCTAAGACCACTTTGACTGGTTTAAACGTATTTACAAACCCTGCACTAGTTTTGCTCTCAGTTACATAATAGGTTCCTAATTCTAATGCTTTCAAAACATCTTTTGACGTTTCTGCATGTCCTTTTGCATCCGTAGTTATCGTTTGAACAATCGGTCCATCTGGAGTCTCTTTACTTATTTCAAACTGATTACCCGCTAATGAGTAATGTTCGTTCCAAAGGGTGGTTCCTGTTTCAACACCTTTTTTATCTAAAACAATCTGTCCTTTTTCTCGAAGATTTTTGGACACTTTTTCAATCGTTTCACCTGCTTTGATGGTGGCAGAAAGCGGCGTTGGGTCAATCGTATAGGGCGCTGGAACAGATTTTTCAGTGATAGTCACTTTGGTATTATGAGGAATCCCTTCAATTAGGCTAGTTCCATCATTTCCTGTTGTCACTTCTTGTGTCGGAAACTTTCCGCCAAAATCTAAATGAAAGACTGTTCCTGGTAATTTTTGACCTGACTCTTTATCTATTTTTGTAATTTTTAATTTGCCTTTTGTTTCTATGTCCAGTTTGACTGTATAAGTCGTTGGTTTATCAATGGCACCTGCCATCACGGTTTGTACACCTGCTTTTTTATAAGCAACTGGTGTTCCTGTTCCTTCTGACTTTTCTAATGTGAGTACACCCGATTTTGACTGTTCATTCGTACTCAAAGTTAATTGGTTACCATTCACATGATAGTCAATGTTCGCAGTATTTTCGACCACTTTATCAAATTCTGACAAGTTTAATTGATTCGTATCTGTTAAAAACAGTCGATTTTCCTAAGTTTAGTTTGGTTGTCGTTCCATCAAAGCTGGGTTTCTTTTGATAGTCTTGGACAACTTTATTGATTTTTGCTTCAATGCTTGGAATATCTACTGTACTTCCATCTGGACGAGTCATGGTATGAATGGTATAACCATTGGCTGCTTGCCAAATGATTTTTTGTGCAACGGCTTGGGTATCAGGATCTTGACCAACCTTTTTCCATAAAATGGAAACTAATTTTGCGCGGTCTGGCATATCGGGTAAAGGATTTTTTTCATAACCTGGATTGATTGGATTAATAATATTCACTTCTGGCTCAATGCAGAAAACAGGTTGCTTCTTCCCTTTATAATTAGCATAGGTAGGGGCTGTATGCGTATTAAAAACTTTTCCATTATTATATACCCCCGAAACATTGTAAATATTATTAGCATCATACTCAATTGTTACTTCTTCAGGATAATCTCTTTCTTCCGCATGAGCAACAAGTGGTGTTATACCTGTATTTACAGTTTGGAATAGCAATACTAAAGTAGCTAGTAATTTACTATTTTTTATTTTTGGTCTTCTCATCTTTTTCCTCCTCTCGTATGTTGAATATAAAAAAAGACGCTCAAATTTTGAACGTCTTAATTTCTTATTTGATTATATATTGATATATTTAAATCTTCATTTGTTAATTACTTTTAACTAAGTTATTTTATATTTTCTAGTAAAATAATAGTGACCATATTCAATAACTATTAAAAGCCCTTTATCTAATTAAATAACTACTTTTTTTACAAGAAAAAATATAAAAAATTTCATTCGCACCATTTTCGCACCACTATAACGAAAAAAGACTGTTAAATCAATGATTTAACAGTCTTTAGTATACCGGCGGCCAGAGCCACAGGATAAAAAATACCATTAAATAGTTTTCAAATCTCTTTTATTTAGCGGTTCCCCTAAAAATACCTTTAAATATATTTCAATTACTCGCACCATTTTCGCACCCAGCTTTTTCATTATTGAATAACGACTTAAAAAAGTGAGTTCATCAAACCACGAGTTTTAGACCTAGTTCTTGCATCATATTCTTGAAAAACATGATAATATGTTTTTCTAATTTCTTCTGGCATGTCTCCAACAATTAAAGCCACTTCTTCTACAGCATATCCTTGATAAATTAAGAAGGAAACAAATGTATGTCGACAGCAGTGTATAGAAAATTTTGGCTTATCTATTATGCCACACTCAACAAGAATTTTCTTAATCTCAATATTGGCTTTACGGTTATTACATATCCCATCTTGCCAATCAAAGAAAACTTGTTTACGAGGATTGGGAATATTCCTAGCTTGGCATCTTTTTGATTGATACTGCCATAACTCTCTAACAAGCTCAGCCAAATTCTGTGACATTTCTACTTTTCGATAACTATTGGCATTTTTACAAGGAAGCCAATCAGTCGAATTTGAAGGAGGTTCAATGTAGTCATAGGTCTTGTTGATGTCTATAAAACCCTGCTCAAAATTCAGATCATCAATGGTAAGTCCAACAATTTCAGAAAAACGACATCCTGTTAACAAAGCAAAGATTATTGCATAGTAGATAGAAGAATCCTTATTTCTATGTTGCACCACATATTGCACAACTTTTTTATACTGAGCATCATCAATATATTTTTGATAGACTGGTTTCTCCTTTGTCTTATCTCCTAGCCCTCTTAAAGAGCTTCCAGAAGTAAACTCAACAGAGATATGACCTAGAGCAAACGCTTGTTTTACACATGCACGCATGTGAGTGTGAAACTTTTCAAGCGTAGCTGGTGCATAATCTCTTGAGAACCTATTTAATAAATCCACGTACCTATCATTAGTTAAATCAGATAATGAGAGTTCTCCAAGATAATTTTTAATATATCTCTTGCTATCTTGATAATGTCCTTGGGTCTTTCTTGAGCTAGATTCCTTTTTATATTTCTGAAAAAACCATTCAAAGTATTCATAAAAAGGAACAGCAAAAGCCATTTGTCTATCCTTTGAAGAGATTGATTGTGCATATTCTACTGCTTTCACGGCTTCAAACTTAGTTGAAAAGCTACCTAATGCTTTATTTTCATACCCTCCAGTTTCTTTTTTTACACTTATAAAGGCACGCCATTTTGTACCACGCTTGCTAACACCCATTCAAACACCATCTCTTTCCAGATGAGTGTTTAAACAGCTATATATATGGTCAATATTATTATACCTCATTTTTTTCAAAATTAGTAAAAATTTCTGGAAAATTCTCTTCAATAAAAGTTAATAATTTGCTTTCTAGTATATAATATTTTCCTGAGTTACCACCTTTAGGATATGCGACACATCCATTAGGGTTCTCTTTAATATCTAATGTCTTTTTGAATTTTGGATTTAAAAGAATTAGCTCATTAAACATGGGTCTACTAAGGCAAGTATGCTTCTTTCTAAAATCCTCTACAGAAACGCAGTTTCCTTTAAACCCTAATCCCTTTAAAGCTTTATATTCATCTTTTTGGATTAGAACAAAATTTTCGGGCAATACGATACGTGCCTGATACTCAATGATTTGTTCCAAATTTGTCACCTCCAATTTTTAACCTATCTATACTTACTTTTCTTATATAACTGTTTCATTTTCTAACCACTTTTAAATCGCTTTAGGTAAAGCACATAGGAATTTCACCTCTCCTCAGTCTACGGGAGCCTTGCGGAAGTATCATTATATTCTGCCACCGTCATTGCAACTTGATTGCCTAAATCAAATTCTGCATTAACGATAGATCGCTCACTAAAGTCTTGGCGTAGCTATGCTGTAGCTCTGGCAACAGAAAACGTAATTTAAAAGTTCATTATTCAATTTTCAAGGAACGGTTGGCATTATTTTTGCCTTCACTAGATAAATAGACAAAGACAGATATTTTGAAACTTTAAAATTTCAAAACATCTGCCTTCTTGTTTATTCTTTTAAATATTTATCAATATCAAATGTCTGCACCGCCACAATAAATTGAGCGGCTAGTTCTTGGTAACAATCCTTATTCACTTGCTTTGAGTATCGTCGCGAATGATTAATAATTGACGGCTCAAAAGAAAGGAATAATTTGAGCAATGCCTCTTCATCTCCATTTTTTGCTTTTTGAAGAAGAGGTACTAAGTTAACTGCCATAATATCTCCACCTTAATCATCAAATTTATGATTTTAAACTTTTTTCAGGTGGCGATTTATTTCGAGCAACTAACTCTAAAATAGAAAGTATTCTTTTAACTTGGCAAAAGCTTTGCGCTTTTTTTTAGAAATCATTTGGCTACTTAAATGAAGTTTCTTTCCAATTTCTGCATCTGAAAGTTTTTTTGAATACTTCTCACTAAGAATAAAGAATTCGTCATTAGTTAGACATGAAAGACTTAAACGAAGCTGTTCATTTTCAAAATTCATTTCAAAAATTTCTTCTGGAGTAAATACCTTTTCATTGAGCCTTTCCGTTTGTTCTCTTTGATTAAACTCTGTCAGTTCTTGAGATTCGTGAGAAAATATCTTTCCTTGCTTATTATAAAAGGCATTTGCTTGACGTTGTAAAGTAACAGTAATATAACGAATAAAAATATAAGTAACGTCCATTTCTGTTTTCATTTATCAAACGCCTCCTACAATTTTGGCAGGTGATATTGCCAGTAACCACGATAGGCACGCTCAATCGGCAAAGAGCGCTCTTTTAGCATTTTAGGTAAAATGTTACAAGTTAAGTTCTTGTAGGAAATACATAGTTCATATTCTGTATTTATTTTTTTTAACAATTGCTGATTACTCAATGGTACTGGGCTTTGCTTTAAAATAGACAAAATATTTTTAGATACACGATCAAAGGAAACATAATGTTGCGTTTTATTTTTTCTAAATAGGTAGTCTTTACTCAGTGTTTTTTCTTTTTCTAATACTGAAATATTTTTTTTATTTCCAGACAATATTTCAGCAGATACCTGCTCCATAGAGTTTAAGTTATCTAAGCGTTGCTTTAGTTCCTCATATTGCTTGTTTAGCTCTCTTCTTTCATCAATAAGTTTTCGTAACAGGTCGTAGATCAATTGCTTTTCTTTTTGAATATCTGACATAAATATCCCTCCTACATGATAAATAGGTGGGATCCTCTTTTTTGAAACCTTAAACTATTAATAATTTTTCAATTTGGCTATTTTTGCTTAAAAATTTTTCTTTGATTCATAATTCTATAAAAAAAGTGCAAAAAGACATTAGACTTTTCACACTTTAAAGTTTGACAAAAAAATTATGATTTAAATTTGGCTAAAATTTTTCTCTATCAGAGCTACACAGCTAATGTTACCATTTCCATCAACTGATAATAGAGATAATAGAAGTAAAAGAATATCAATAATCGTACTACAATCCACTCTTATTGAAAGAATTTCTTTAAAATAAATTTTTTCACTGGTAAAACTTAAATGACTAGATTAACTAATGACCACTTTATATAGCTACTTATTGCGAAAAATTTAGATAGCAAGATAAGTCAACCACAACGTGTCTTTTTCAATAATTTCAACTTTTTCTAAATTGAACCCGATTGGTGTCATTGTTTTTTCTTCGTTAGCATTTTCAAAAATAGTATTTGTCTCTCTTTTCCCATCCGTGACAGGTACCATTACTATGCTCACCTCATCAATAATTCCTTCATCTAAAAAGGAACAATTAATTACACCACCACCAGAAACCATGAGTGTTTTAATCGCAAATAGTTCATACAATTTTTCAGAAGCAAGTGTACAGTTAATTCTTTCTTCACCGGCAAAAATATATGATATATTTTTATCTCTTAAGAATGCTACATAGCCATCACTAGCTTTATTCGTCAAAATTTCAATAATGTGTGCATTTGGTCGATCCGAATAATTAATTGAATTACTTTCCCATCCAACTTTACCTGACGGGTCCGCAGAAACAATATACATTTCTGCATCAGACACGGCGACAAAATCTTCTCTTGGATAAATTTTATAATCATCCTTTATCACTGGTTTTTGGAAATTCGTGAAATTTTCTTCCATTGTGACTCTACCACATAGCCAAGCTTGACTATGATAGCTCTCATTTATTGTTTCATATGCTTTACTTCCACTTTTAGCATACTTCGAACTCATATAATCTCCGCTGATTTTTCCATTGATTGATGTGAGCATGTGGCACACAATATATGGTCTTGTCATACTAGTTATCTTCCTTTCTTTGAAAACTCTTTTGTATTCAAAAAACTTTTTTCTACTATCGGTAATAAGAGAGCTAATACCAACATCAACAAGGCTTCTCCATAGAAAAGCCCGGATTGATTTAAAAAAGGAAAAGCTTTTTGTAGTAATGAAATTGTTATAGGGGTAAACGCAGTACCAATATTAAAAAAGATTAGCAACTTTGAGGTATTCGCTTCTGCATTTTTACTGCTCTGGTTAATCTCGTTGAAGACATAAGGAATAAATGTCCGAAAAGATAGACCACAAATTACAACAGCAATTGACGCTATTAGCATATTTGGTGCAATTGCTAGAAGTAACATTGCTGTACTCATACAAATAAATGAAACAAAAATCGTCCATTTCTTTAAGAGTCTAACTGTTTTCCCAAAAAACATACCCGCAGTCATTGCACCAAATCCAACTAACGCCAATAAATTGCTTCCATCAGTCGCATCACCGATTCCTTTAAAATAAAGTAACGACGTCACCTTTACTGCAACAGACATATAAACAGTGACCGTGACAAAAACCAAAACAAGATATTTAATGAACGCACCATCAATTGTCCTCTCTTTTTGTTCTTCCCTTTTTTTTAAAGGAATTACTTTCGTTTCAGGTACAAATAGACTGAAAACAATTAGAATTGGTAACGCTATTAAATAGACACTAAAAGAAAAACGCCAATTAACTATCAATAATTGTCCCACAAGGAAAGTGATTAACATGCCTCCAACACCTTCAAAAGCACTTTGCATTCCAATGACCGTCGCTAATTTACTTCCTGAATATAAATTGGATGCTATTGCATACAGCAAGGGGTTAAACAAACCTACTCCTACACCAAAAAGAATTCTGCTAAAAAAAAGGATTGAAAAGGATTTTACAAAAATTGGAATAAGTCCTGCAACTAAAACAATACTAATGCCAAGTTGTACTGTTCGTTTATAACCAATTTTTCTACCAATTTTAGGACTGATTAAAATGGTTAAAATGATAAATAATGAAGGCAAAGTGGTTAATAGTTCTATGAGCATTTCATTGATCGTTGGATAGGTTTGAGCAATAGCTGGAATATTTCCAGCTATTGCTCCTGCGGAAACGACTAAAAGTGAAACGGACAGTAAAGATATCCTCGTTAATTTATTCATAGTCCCTCCTTAAAACATCGGACGATTGCCATCGGTACCAGGTTTAGAAATTCCCAAACTGGAATAGCTATGTTCTTCATCATTTTTGATGATTTTTACGATTAAATCAGCAATACTTGCTCTTGAAATAATTGTTCCCTTATATGGTTCTCCTTTTTCTGTTAATTCATAATCAACCTCTGGATTATTATCCATATATGCTGCTCTTACGATTGTATAGTTGACATCCGAATTCTCTATTACCTCTGCTGCCCTACGCGTATCATTCATCACTTCTGAACCAATTGATTCTTCAACCCATTGTCCAAATTCACCTGGTACTTCATGATACAAACCAAGTCCTGTTACATATATGAGGCGAGATATGTTATTTTGATTCATTGCTTTGACAATGTTTTTAGCCATTGGTTCAAATTCTCCACCTAAATTAGCATAAACAATATCCTTATCTTTTATCTCATTACTAAGTTTTGAATAGTCGTTGACATCTCCTTCTACAACCGAGACTCTATCTGATTCCATTTCTCTTAATCTTGAACTATTTCTAAGGTAAAGTGTTAATTGATCATCTGTTTCTTGTAAAAGTCTTTGTATGACCAACTTCGCAATTTGACCATTTGCTCCTAGTATTAATATATTTTTCATTACTATTCTTCTTTCTTCGTAAAATCTTTAGTCAAAAATTTTTTTTGCTATAGAAAAAGCACTCCAAGCTTTTGGCCACCCTGTATAAAATGCTAAATGCGTAATCAGCTCTACGATTTCAGCTTTTGTCACTCCATTTGTTTTGGCGATTTTTAAATGAGCCTCAAGTTGTGGGGCACCCATTGCTAAAAGGGCAGAACAGGTAACCATACTTCTGTCATGAGCTGACAACTCATTTTCTCTAGCCCACACTTCACCAAACAAAACATCATCGTTTAATGCTGCAAATTGTGGGGCAAATTCTCCTAGTTGTTCTCTGCCGGCTGTTTGTTTTTTCATTATAGTTCCTCCTTTTATTTTTCTAATTTGTTGTACCATTCATCATTTACTGATTCTAACCATTCAGGGGTTCCAGCAGTGATAGCAATGTGTTCAAACCAGCTATCCTTTGTTGCACCGTGCCAATGCTTCACACCATCATGCGTAACAATAACATCTCCCGCTTTTAAATATTGCGCTTGCTTACCTTCTTCTTGATACCAGCCTTCTCCTCCAGTTACTAAAAGTAATTGAAATCCCTCATGATGGATATGCCAATTATTCCGACAACCAGGCTCGAAGGTTACGTTCGATACACCAACATTAATCTCAGGATCTGAGATTAATCCTTGCAAATAACTTTGTCCTATAAAATACTGTGCATAAGCATCATTTTTTTCTCCAATTGGAAAGATTACCCCGTTTTGTACTTCTTCATGTTTTGCCATTCTAAATTCCTCCAATACTATTATTTTAGTTTTACTCGTAAGCAAGTAACCAATTTGTAATTGCTACATCTGAACGTTCTACGCGAGAACCTCGAATTGGTAATCCGCATTTTATCATTGCATTTGGACATTGCTTTTTTAATTCTTCTAAACTGCTACCCATTGCACTTCCTTCATGAGTGCAAAATGGAAAAATAGTAAGATCAATTGTATCAATTTCATCTAAAAAGGTTGCGATAACCCTTGGATAGCTTCCCCACCAATTTGGATAACCAAGAAAGAGCGTGTCAATCTTCTCACGATTAAATTTAACCGATTGATAAGCAACTTTTTTACCATTTAATTTTTCCTTTTCTGCACGATTAACAGTTTCATCATAGTTGAATGAGTATGTTTCTATTTCTTCCAATTTAATGAGATCAATATTTAATTGATCAGCTATTTTTCTGGCTACTACTTCTGTATTACCAACTGAGATTTCTTGCTTTTTACCGTTAATAAAATTTTCTCCGTTTCGAGAAAAGAAAACGACTACCGCAGTCACACTAATTCCTCCCTATAAATAAAACGAGTAGTACGATAACTATGTTAATCGTACTACTCGTTTTATTCTTCGTCTAATGCTTTTTTTATATACCGCTATGCTTTAAAAGCATGTTTGAAACGGAGTAATAATTCTTGAACAACAGGTGTTTGAATGCGATCTTTCCAAACTAACATGCAGTTTGTTTTCACTTCTGGTTTCATTGGAATAAACTCTGTGCTTTCTAAGTTTCTCTTTGCAACAGCTCCTTCAATAGTCAGAGCAACACCTACTTTATTTTCAACTAAAGAGAAAACGTTGAACAATAGATTGAAGTTTCCAACAATATTTAATTGATTAAAAGGCGTATCTGCCCAAGAAGCCAGCATTTTTTGAACTTCTTCTCTATTAGAACATAAAATTGGTAATCCTTTAATATCTTCTCGAATAATACTGCTTTTCCTTGAAATAAATAATTCCTTAGAAACCAAGAACCCCCATTTTTCTTCCCTTGGTAATTTTAATATATTTACATTTTCTAATTTTACTGGCTCAAGCAAAACAGCTAAATCCAACAATCCCTTTTCAAGCCGATCACTAATATCTTCACTAGTGCCTGTTACCAAATTAAACGTGACATTCGGATAGTCACTTACCATCTCCTCAAGCATCATTGCCACAGTATCAGAATTATCAGCTTCAACACATCCAATTGTGATAACTCCTTCCAATTGAGATTTTTTTCTTTCAATAAAAGTGCGTTCCAATTTGTCGCTTAATTGAATTAATTCTTCTGCTCGTTCTTTTAGAAAAATACCATCAGGTAATAGATAAAGATGGTTTTTTTCTCTATGAAAAAGGGGAACACCAACCTGCTCTTCTAAATCCCGTATTTGACGACTCAAAGTAGGTTGGGTTATGTCCAATAACTTAGCCGCTCTTGAAATATTTCCTTCTTGTGCAACCGTCCAAAAATAACGTAAAAGTCTAATTTCCATATCAAACCTCGCTTTTTCTTTTTACTATACCAGATTTTTCTAAGCAATACCCCTTTTAATATTTTTCGTTCAAAACACTTAAAGATTAACAATTATTTTTTTAGTGGAAAAAATTTCTAATTTCTCTTATTATAACCGGTATTCAGAATAAAACTCGTCCTTTTTTTATGCTGGTCATATCAGACAAATACTAAAATTTTGAAAACTAAATTTACAAAAATAAACTAGAGAAGCGATTTTATTAAAAATTTCCTCAAATATTTAAAAGCACTTCTACAAATTGTCCATTCATAGAAGTGCAATTTTATACTATTTTACAGTTGTATCAATTGAAGTGGAAATATTGTCACTTGTCAGATTTTCTCCGTTAGATTCAATTACTTGTTTGTACCAATAGAAGGATTTTTTCTTAGTTCGCTTCATTGTTCCATTCCCTTCATCATCGCGGTCGACGTGAATAAATCCATAACGTTTACTCATTTGACCAGTACTTGCAGCAATCAAATCAACACAACCCCAGGTGGTATAGCCGAGTAATTCAATACCATCAATTTCTACCGCATCTTTAAACGCTTGTATATGTTTGCGAATATAATCAATACGATATTCATCATCAATAAACCCATTTTCATCAGGAACATCTACTGCGCCTAGGCCATTTTCAACAATAAATAACGGTTTTTGATAACGATCATACATTTGATTTAATGAGTTTCTTAACCCCAGTGGATCAATCTGCCACCCCCATTCTGTTGATGGCAAATTAGGATTTTTTATGGTTCCAAAAATGTTTCCCGTTGTGTGTTCATAATCTTCAGAATGCGCGCTAACTGTTCGTGATGAATAATAAGAAAACGACACAAAATCGACAGGAGCTGAAGCTAAAATTTTGACGTCTTCAGGTTCAATAATAATATGCAGATTCTCACGCTCAAATTTCTTTAAAGCATAGTTTGGATATTTTCCTCTAGCTTGTACATCAATAAAGAAATAGCCTTCGCGATCACGGTTGATTGCTTCTTGATAATCTTCAGGCCGGCACGTGTAAGGATAGTTGTTTCCTCCAGCTAACATACAACCAACTTTATTTTCTTGATCAAGTTCATGAGCAATTTTTGTTGCTAAAGCACTTGCAACTAGTTGATGATGTGCAGCTTGATATTTAACTTCTTCTTGATTTTCTCCTTCCTCAAAAACAATTCCTCCACCTACAAATGGTTGATGTAAAAGAATATTAATTTCGTTAATCGTCAACCAGTATTTTACTAATCCTTTGTATCGGGTTAACACTGTACGAGCATACTGGGCATAGAAATCTATCAATTTGCGATTTCTCCAAGAACCATACTTTTTGATGAGATTTAATGGAACATCAAAGTGAGCGATAGTAACTAATGGTTCGATTCCATATTTATGAAGTTCGTTAAAAATATTCTCGTAAAAAAGCAAGCCTTCTTCATTTGGTTCCGCGTCATCACCATTTGGAAAGATTCGTGACCATGATAATGACATACGATAGACTTTAAAGCCCATTTTGGCAAATAGTTTAATGTCTTCCATGTAGCGATGATACATGTCAATCGCTTCTTTCGCAGGATAATAGTAATTATCATCCCACTCGAGCATTTTCATCGTTCCTGCCGCCACTTTCTTGCGATCTGATCCGCAAGGCATCATATCAATATTGGCTAGACCACGTCCCCCTTCAAGGACACCGCCTTCCACTTGATTGGCAGCGGTCGCGCCGCCCCATAAGAAATTTTCTGGTAATGTCATCATTTATACTCTCCTAACTTAAACTTGTATTGTTAACATTGCATTGTCATTATTCTTCGCTCCAAAGACATCATAATTTATTTCCTTGTAACTTGCTGTATTTGTCACAACAACTGGAATTTGCGTCACATAACCTTCTTCTTTCAATTTGTTTAAATCAAAGGTAATTAGAGTTTGTCCTTGAACGACTTTATCTCCTTGTTGCACATGAGCCTCAAAATATTTTCCGTTCAAATTAACTGTATCAAGACCCACGTGAATTAATAGTTCAACACCATTTTCACAAACCAAACCAATCGCATGCTTCGTTGGAAATAGCGTAGCAACTGTCCCATCAAATGGAGCAACCACTTTTCCTTCGCTGGGTTCGAACGCGACACCTTTTCCTAACATTCCAGAAGAAAATGCCTCATCTTTCACTTCTGATAGATCTAACATTTTTCCAGTAATTGGACTATGAATCACTATCGAATCTACTGCGATGGCTGGTGCAGATGCTTTTTCATTAGACTCTTCATTCTTCTCAAAACGAATACTAAGGAGATATGTCGCTACTGCGGTGGTGATCATTGTGATCACAATAGCGATTAAGATATTTACCAAATTCGAAATGTCCTCTCCAATATAAAGAGGAATTGCTGGTAACCCAGATGATCCTGTAGCAAACCGAGAAGCACCACTAAGACCTGCATAAAGTCCGCCTAATCCTCCACCAATCATAGTAGCAATCAACGGATATTTTTTTGGTAATGCAACCCCGTATAGTGCTGGTTCTGTAATTCCCATCAAGGCAGTAATTCCACCAGAAGTAGCCACTTGCTTTTCTTTCTGATCTTTTGTGCGTGTACTTGCTACTAATGCAGCCACGCCTGTTGCGATATTTGACACCATCGCTCCTGGTCCAAAAATATTTGCATAGCCAACAGAAGTCAATTGTAAAACATCTAAAGGTCCGATACTTGTATGAATACCGAACATTACCATGATTGGCAACAATGTTCCCACGATGACGGCTGGTGCCCAAGGAGCAACCGCTCTAATTCCGTTAAAACCAGCGGCAATAAATTCACCAACATAAGAACCTAAAGGTCCAACAGCAACTAATGCGATGATTCCTGTAATCAAAATAGTCAACATTGGAACAAATACGATTTTTACTGCATTTGGTATAATTTTATTGAAAAATTTCTCAATAAATGACTGGCAAATAACAATTAGCATTATTGGAATAACACTTGCTCCATACCCTACCAATCGAACGGGCATTGCAAACAAGTTTACAGGTTCACCTGCTGCAATCAGTGCCGCAAAATTTGGATGAAACAAGACGCCTGCTAAAGCCATTGCTAAAAATGGGTTACATTTTAATTTACGAGCTGCAGTATTAGCTAAGAAAAATGGCAAGAAATAGAAAACTGCATCCGCCATAAAATTGACAATGTAATATGTTTGGCTTTCATTTGACACTAAATTTAACAAAACCAACAATGCTAAGAGAGCTTTGATCATCCCAGCACCACTCATCGCTGGAATAATTGGACTGAAAGATGTGGAAATAAATTCAATCGCTAAAGTCAAGAAATTTTTCTTTTGTCCGTCTCCAGATTCGACTGATGTGTCAATATCGCCTAGCAACGGTAATACTTCGTCGTAAACTTCTGATACATGAGTACCAATAACTACTTGGAATTGACCGCCACTATTGATAACACCTGCCACACCATCAATTTGCTTCAAGTTATCCATATCAACTTTTGATTCATCCTTTAAATCAAAACGTAAACGAGTTTGACAATGAATTAAGTTTTTAACGTTTTCTTTCCCACCTACAAGTTTTACAATACTATGTGCTAAATTGTTATACTTATTACTCATAGTTATTTCTCCTTTCAATATCGCCGCGCGCTTTGTTCAACAAATATAACGGCAATTGCATCCGCTTTCAATGTTTTGGATAAAAATTGGTCCATAGTTTCTCTGTTTTCTATTAATTCATCAATTTTTTGAAACTATCTGAAACTTCCTTTTGATAATGATTGAACTTTTCTAATTTCGAGTATAAACTTATGATTAAGGGAGTGGACAAAAGCGATGAAATTATTACAAAGAATAGAAGAATACACTGTTAGCCAAAATAGTACCAAAAGAGAAATAGCTGAATTCATTTTAGAAAATAAGTACGATATTCACAAATTTTCAATCAACCAAATAGCTAAGAAAACTTTCTCTTCAAAGTCTGCTTTAGTAAGATTCGGTAAAGCTTTAGGATTTAATGGATGGAAAGATTTTTCGAATAAACTGATTGAAGATGTCCGCTATGAACAAACACATTATTCTGAAATCGATCCCAACATCCCTTTCACACACAAAGATAATTATGACGAAATCATAAAAAATATAGCGACAATACAAATGGAAAGCATTCAAGATACTGCGGATAATATTGATATCTTACATTTAGAAAACGCAGTAGAAATACTTCTTAATTCAAGAAGAATTGTGGTTTTAGGTGTCAGTCCTAATAATCTCTTAGGAGATATTTTTAGGAGAAAAATGACAACAATCGGAAAATCAGTGGAAGTTATTCAAAGTGGAGAAATTGGAATTACGGTAAGTGGATTAACAAAAAGTGATGCTGTAATAATAATTTCCTACTCTGGAAACGATGTATCAAGAGAACCAATGAGCTTTATTCCACAATTGAAACAACAAGGTGTTAAGTTAATTGGATTGACTAGTGACGGAGGAAATTATATACATCAAGAAATAGATACGATTTTAGGTATCTCTTCAAGAGAAAGACTTTATAAAAAGATCAGTAATTTTTCAACTGAAGAATCAATTTTATTTTTGTTAAACGTTCTATATGCTGGAGTTTTTTCCAAAAATTATATGAAAAATTACAACTTTAAAGTTCAAAACTCAATGAATCTTGAAGAAACTCGAATTTTTCATCAAACAGATATTAAAGAATAGAAATATACTAAAATTAGAGGGTAAACTCGTTGACGGATGAGCTTACCCTCTAATCTTAGTATATTTTACTTAACAAGTCTTATTTCTATATCTACATTATTATCTAATCTCTCCACTTCCTCAATATTAGAAGTTACTTTTCCTAAAATCATTAGTCCTTCAGGATCGGTATCCGGTTCAGCAAAATAGAGTGCAAAAAGATTTCCTGGTGTCCAAAAGGCTAAGTCGCCAATACTATATCCAGTTTGAAGATTTTCTGAAGGAGCTAAATTTTCTTCTAGTCTGCCGTAATACTCATGATCTCCCATTCTTTGCATCGAAATAGTTTGTGGAAGCTGTTCTTTAAATTTTTGAGCAGCAAGGCTATTGTTTAATTCAGCTTCAATCACAGTATATCCGGTTTTAATTTCAATCTGATTACTATTCGAACTCTTTATTTTTAAAGAGTTTCGACTCGCTGTATCCAATGTCTTAAACCATATGCTTACATTTTCTGTAATCTTCTGGTCATCAGATAATTCGGAAGAACTAACTCCGAGACCATTTTCTAAATCATGATTTGCGAGTAAACGCTGAAAGTGCTCTTCATAATTACCCCTACTATTTGCATAAGTATAGAAAGGGGCAATTCTCAATTTTGAGAGTTCTTTTGTCTGGATAAAGCTTTCTAATGGAGTGGCTAGTGTATCTGACCAAACGGGTCCTCCAAATAATACTAAATCATAAGCGCTCAAATCCAGATTATCCTTTTTTAATTCAGGCAATTTGCCAGATGAACGCTCTTCTTTGGAACGTTTGTGTGCTTCAGATAAGCTTTTGGGATAAGGATTTTTCAACTCAATTTCATATATGTCGCCACCTGCTACCTCATGAATTTTCTCCGCCAGCAGTTTAGTATTCCCTGATAAAGAATAGTAAACCACTAAGACCTTTTGTTTTCCGATATCAGAAGAAGCTTTAGACGAGGATTCCTTTGAATTTGTCGATGAGCATCCAGATACTAAAAGAACTATGGCAACCAGACCAGTAACCAACATCAATGATTTTGATGTAAACAATTGATTCCTCCCTATTCTTAGTGTGATGATTCCATCTCCTTAAATTTATCAAATAAATCTTCTCCTAGTTCATTTTGATAGATACTTATTTTTTCATTTAGGATGTCTAAGTTTTTCTGATAAATTTCGATTTGTTCAATAACTTTTTCCCTATGTCGAATTAATATGTCTATCAATTCTTTAGGATTATAGTCTTCACTCTTTCTCAATTCAGTATATTTCTTCATATCCAAGATCGACATTCCCGTCTCTTTCATATGAAGTAAAAACTCCATCCATAATCGATCTTCCTCTGAATAGTAGCGCAGATTCCGTTCTCTTTTTTCGGGAATAATCAGACCTTCTTTTTCGTAATAGCGAAGGGTGTGAACACTAACACCTAAAATTTTAGCAAATTCACCGATTTTATAATCTTTCATCGTACACTCCTTATCATGTCGAAAAGCTTTCCAGTTGGAATTTTTGGATCTTTTTTTACTGTCATCGCACTCTGCTTGCAGCCTGTTCTATGCGAGATGTTCACCAAAGAAATCAGTGAGTTTATCAAATGGAATCAAATCAAGTTTGTCATATAAATCAACATGTCCTGCATGAGGAACAACATATAATTCTTTTGGCTCGCTAGCTTCACCATAAACATCTTCGCTGAAGAATCTTGAGTGTGCATTTTCTCCAATAATCAATAAGATTGGTCGTGGAGAAATAGATTTAATATACGTTAACAAAGGAAAGTTCATAAATGACATACTACTAGTAATGGTAAACTGAGTTATTGAATTAGGGTGATACCCTCTAGGAGTAGAGTAAAATTCACCAAATTCTTTACCTATAGGATCTGTAGTTTCATCAAATCCAATAGCAGCACCTCTAGGCCCTAGAGTTGGTTGATTATTTTCAAAGTCTACGTAGCGTTGTTCATTTATGTCATCTAACATCTTGTTTCTTTTGGCCTCACTTAATGAATCTCCTCGTTGTGCCCGAGAAATATCATACATACTTACAGTAGCTATCGCTTTGATTCGACGATCGACCTGAGCTGCGCTAAGCGCAAAACCACCGCTGCCACAAATACCGATTGCGCCGAGTTTCATTTTGTCAACAAATGGACGTGTACCAATAAAATCAATTGCTGCACTAAAGTCTTCAACAAAAATATCTGGAGATGATACATGGCGAGGCTCACCACCACTATATCCATTATAAGAAGGATCAAAAGTCAGTACAACAAATCCTCTTTGAGCTAATTCATTTGCATATACCCCTGGGCCTTGCTCTTTAACCCCTCCATACGGCGTTCCAATAATTAAGCCTGGATAAGTCATTTTTGAATCTGAATTTTTAGGTATATACATATCTCCAGAAATTTTAATCCCATAACGATTTTTATACGAAACACTCTTCCTTTCAACATTTTTATTCAATTCAAAAATATAATTTCCATTTTGTGTCATTTTACTTCGTCTCCAATTCTGTTTAAATTAAATCCTTATTCATCACTTTACTCTACTCCTTTTTATCAAATTTATTCCTTTAAGGATTTGACTATGGATTTATCATAAGTAATAGAGTTAACTCTATGTCAACCACTTTGCTTCCAATTTGCATTTGTTAATTTAAAACAGTTATTTAAAAAGTGAATTTGAAGACTCAGAAGTCAACTTCTTCTTTTTTTAGCAGCCTTAACACATATCAAAAAATGAGATATAATACATTGATTATCTGGGAGTCAATCACTCCAATCATTCAGACCTAATAAAAACAGCTATTACAACAATTGAAATAATGGTAAACACAGCCATCAAAATCATCTCAATCTGAAATTGATTCGTGAGAGAGACAATCAAGGACAATCCAATAGGACCTCCAATTTGGTGCATCGTATTAGTAACACCACTTGCGGCTCCTGAAAGTTCATTTGGCGCTTCGTGTACACCAGCAGAAGTCACTGGTGCAAGGATTAATCCTTGCCCTAAACCAAGTATTACCATTGGAATAAAAATGGCCGACCAATAACCACTAGTAATATCAGAAAAGGCCAAAAGAATTAATCCCACAGCAAGAATGATTTCGCCTATCAGTAAGACTCGATTGTTGCCAAACTTGGAAGTTAATCTAGGCAATTGCATGGCGATTAGAAAATTAACGAGTGTAAGAGGTAAAAAAGCCATTCCAGATTGTAATGCTGAAAAACCATACTGTGCTTGCATCATTTGTGGCAAAAAGAACCAAAATGGGAGCATCGCCATCATAAATAAAAGTCGCACAACGTACGCTCCAGATCGAATCCGATTTCTAAAGAGTACCAATGGCAAGATGGGAAACGAAATACTTTTTTCACGAAGGATAAACAACCCTAAAATAAGAATTCCTAACAATACCAAAAATCCCATACCTTCAGTAAAACCATAGATAATACCAATCAAACCGACAACTGATAACAGGCTACCAATATAATCAATTCTTTCTTTCCTCATTTCAGAGTTCTTCACAAAGCGCAATGTGAGATAAAACAGAATGATTGTAAATGGGACATTGATCAAGAAGCCTGCACGCCAAGAAATAAGACTTGTTAAACCACCACCTACTAATAGTCCAACACTTGAACCAATACCTGCTGTTGCTCCGTAATAGGAAATAGCCTGTTGTCGCATATTATTCTTGTAGTTATCCATAATTAAAGCAAGAGATGTAGGCGCAATAATTGAGCTCCCAATTCCTTGAATCGCACGCATGGTAATCACCATAAATGGCGTTTGCGATAACCCAATGACGAGGGAACTAAATCCGAAAATTAGTAACCCTATTAAAAAGATTCTCTTTCTTCCCAATAGATCTGAGAGTCGCCCACTTAATAATAGGAAACCGCCAAAGGTAAGTGTATATGCACTGGACACCCAAGATAGCGACGTTGCTGTCAAATGAAGACTCTCCCCAATTTGGACGGAACTTGTAAAGATGATCGAGTTATCCATTAAAATTAAGAAATACGAGAGGAGTGTGATTGGTAAAATGATGCCAAATTTTTGCTTAGTCAAATTTCTAACCTCTTTCTATTCTATTTTTTGTAACTAGCTTTCGCTCTTTCTAATGACATTATCATTTTTATCGTGAATATAAAGAACCGCTAACTACTATATTCATCTTCCAAGTAGAAAATTTCCCCGCTTTCTTTTTGTTACTTTTGATAGCAAAAAAACTTCTATAGGGTGAGTAAAAGCACATAGAAGTATTTTATTTGTATATGGTAATTTTAGTAATATCTTTCGACTGATCATAATCTTAATTCACGTAAACTCGATCCAAAGATTTGCTCAATTGTATCTGGATCATGATGGTCGAAAAATTGACTCTTGTTCCTATCTAACGTTGAAATCAAATTCATATCTTCCATTGATAGTTCAAAGTCAAACAGTGTAATATTTTCTTTTTGACGATTAACGTGCACCGACTTAGGTATCAGGATAATGTTCCGTTGTAGTAACCATCGAAGAATGACTTGTCCAGGAGTTTTTCCATATTTTTCACCAATCTGTCTTAATAGCTTATTCGTAAAAATCCCATTTTTTCCTTCAGCAAAAGGTGCCCAAGCTTCAACCGCCACATCTTCTTTTTGATTCCACTCAACTTCTTGTGTTCTTTGAAACCAAGGATTAACTTCTATTTGATTGACAACTGGTTTAACATTCATCATTAATTCCAAATTCTTCAATTGGGCGGGCCAAAAATTTGAAACCCCTAAGGACTTTATTTTTCCCGCTTTTTGTGCTTCTTCCATAGCTCGCCAAGCACCAGCAACATCACCATAAGCTTGATGCAACAAAAAAAGATCAATATAGTCAGTTTTTAGCTCTTGTAAATCATGGTCAATCGCTTGTTTCGCTTTTTCATAGGTGAAGTTCGAAACCCATAATTTTGTCGTTAAAAAGATATCCTCACGTTTTGTACTACTCCGACTGATAGCTTCACCAATTGCTAGTTGATTATTATAAGCTTCAGCGGTGTCGATTAGTCGATAACCATTAGATAATGCCGCCTCAACTGTACTTCTAGCTTCAAGATGATTAGGGATTTGAAAAACGCCAAAACCTACCTGTGGCATTTCATTCCCATCATTCAATTTTATTGTTGGTATCATTACTTTGTCTCCTTAATCTTGTTTATGAACATCAAATGCACTTAGCAACATTTCTTCTACTCCAGCTGCATCTGGATTGTGTCTGCCCTGCCCACGATCTAAGCTGCGAATACTGTCCATTTCATCACTAGTTAGTTCAAAATCAAAAATATCTTGATTGGATTGCATCCGCTCTTTGTGTACTGATTTTGGAAAAACAATAATTCCTTCTTGGTGTTCAAAACGTAGAATTACTTGTCCCACATTTTTATTGTACTTATTGGCAATTCTTTGTAGTGCCGATTCATTAAACAATTCAACATTTCCTTGTCCCAACGGTCCCCAAGCTTCCAGAATCACCTGATTTTCAGCCATAAGTTTTCGTAGCTCTTTCTGTTGGAAATAGGGATTAAACTCAACTTGGTTTACTGAAGGTCGCATTTCGTCAAATAAACCTTGTTGTTGCCATTTTGTCCAAAGTGTAGAAGTCATATTAGAAACTCCAATAGAACGAATTTTTCCAGCGGCTTTTGCTTCAACCATTGCTTTCCATGCTTCTGATAACTTTCCATAGGGTTGATGAAGCAAGTATAAATCCAAATAATCAACCCCAAGTTTTGAAAGTGAAGTTTCGATTGCCTGTTTGGCATCTTCATAGGCATAATCTTGTAACCACATTTTCGATGTTATCCAAATTTCTTCTCGAGCAACACCACTATCCTTGACTGCTCTTCCAACTTCTTCTTCGTTAAAATAAGCAACCGCTGTGTCAATATGACGATAGCCTAAATCTATTGCTTTCAAAACTGCATTATAAGTTGCACCCTCAGTTGGAACTTGAAATACTCCAAATCCAAGTGCAGGTATCCTGTTTCCATCATTTAATTGAAAAATTGGTGTTTTGTTCATAATCAATTCCTTCCTTTCTAATCTATAGCTAGATTATAAGAGCAAATAAAGTACTTGAAAATAAATACTTTTACATGCTAGTATACACTTAGGTTAAGCTAGGAGGCAAAAACATGATTGACTATTATTTATTAGAAGAACTCACTGCTTTTGCAAAATTTGGCACACTTGCAGCCGCAGCTGACTATCTTGGTATCTCACAACCCGCAATTACACGAGGAACTCAAAAACTAGAAGAACAATTAGGTGTTAAATTATTCATTCGAACACCAAATAGAATCACCTTAACAAAAACTGGTGAATATGCCGTACAAAAAGCACAACGACTATTAGATGCAAATCAAGCGTTTGTCGAAGACGTGATAACCTTTAATCATAATATGGAATCCGTAACTATCGCATCCACGGCTCCAGGACCTTTGTTTGTCTTAAATCAAACAAGGAGAGATAATTTACTCATTCAACAAGAATTAATTCAGACAAATAAAATAGCTGAACTTCTTTTAAACCGAAAATATACCTGTATCGTGACAAACCAGCCATTGAGCAATCGTCGCATTCATTCGAGCTACCTCGGTCAAGAACATCTATCAGTCAGAATTAATAGTTTTTCAAATCTAGGAGGGAAACAATCAGTTACTTTTGAAGCTCTTTCTGGATTAAGTTTTATTGTCCGCAATGACATTGGCATCTGGGCTGACCTCATACATGAAAAGATACCTGACGCAAAATTTATTTATCAAAGCGAAGCAGATTTTACAGAGATTCGAAATTATTCGATTTTCCCTTATTTTGAAACAAATCTTTCTTCCATAAGTTCCACCTGGGATCCAGAAATATCCAATGACCGTGTTCCTGTAGAAATTTCTGATAACAGCGCAACTATGAATTTTTTTGCTAATTATTTAATTGAAAATCAAGAGATAATGTTACCACTGATTAATTTGTGGCAAGATGAATGGAAGAAGTTTGATTAGAAAGCCTAAAAAATTAATTAAGGAGGAATTTTCTACTAGCATTGTCTAATTAAGTGCAACGTTTTTCATTTGATATAAGTTTAAAATTCTTCAATTACTTTTTCTTATTGTATAAACTGTTTTTCTCTGCTATATAAAGAAGGTGAGTAGAATAATCTACTCTACTCACCCGTCTATATATTACTATTTATTTGACTTAAGAAGCTTCATAGTCATATGAAGTAATCTTTAAATCTTTAAAGAACCCTTGTGTGCCAATATCCACAAACAGCCCAATTGAACCTCTTTCTTCAGAACCTAATATTAAATTATTCACAATAAGAGCTGGTGTTTCTTCGTCATTCACATAGAAATTTGCAGTTTGATCCTCAATGACAGCTTTTATTGTAATCCATTCATCAAGACCTATATTAGCCGAAGATTCAAAATCTGTAATTCCTCGCTCTCTAAAATAATCAAAAGTGTAATTGGGATAGGAAAAATATTGTGTTCCCCTATTTTTTCTAATAGGATCAGACACTCTTCCATTTGCGGGTCTGATATAAAATGATTCAAAGGAAGAATCATCCTTATTAATTCGAAAAGCAATTCCTATGAATCCTCTTGCGAAATCAGGTGCCTCTGGTAATAGCCTACTTAGAACTTTTACTTCAATTACTCCGTTGTGAAATGAAATGTCTTCTATTTTGCAATAAGTGTTCTCATCAAATTCCATTATTTTTTCACTTTTAATTACCTGCAGGACTAGTTCACCCTCAAATTCTACTAATCTAGAAGTGGTATGAACAGGCGTAAATTTAAATGATTCTATACTCATTTGCATCTTCTCCTCATCAAAAACTGTTTAAATCAATATTAAATTAATAGAATCTTTTTGTGAAGTAGGCACAAAAATATAACCATGATTTATAATTGAGATTTGTAGTATTTTCCCCATTGTCTCATAGATTCGATAACTGGTAAAAATGATTCTCCTAGTGGTGTTAATTGATACTCAACATGAGGAGGAACTTTTTTTAAATCTATTCTATCCACAAGACCATCATCTATCATTGAACTCAAGCTTTCAGTTAAAACCTTCTGAGAAACACCCGCCAAAGAACGTTTAAGTTGTGATGTTCTTTTGGGACCTGAGATAAGATCTCTAATTATTAAAAGTTTCCATTTACTACCAACTAATTGAACTGTAGTTGCAACGTCACATAAAGGCATTTCTTCTTTTTTTATCATTATATTTCCTTTCAAATTAAATCTATTCTTTTTTTAGCTAGACAACGTATATTATACTCTGTCTCTTTCACTTTTTCATATGTTTAACAAATTTTTTGTAAATATCTCCTCACTGTTGCAAAATAAAACTTAATGACTTATCGTAAAATATCTCATATGGGGTTTTCCAATTCAGGCATTTTCTTGGGCGGTTATTTAATTTATGAACGACTGAGCGAATATACTCTTCTGAAACTGGAGTCATATCCGTCCGTTTAGGCAAATACTCTCGTATCAGTCCATTTGTATTTTCGTTTGTTCCGCGCTGCCATGGAGACCAAGGGTCTGCAAAGTAACAATCAATACCACATAATCTGCTGAAGTACTTGTATTTAGCAAATTCTGGTCCTCTGTCTGGTGTAATGGTTTTGCGATGTTTTTTGTGCAAGGGAGATAGCAATTTTACAATCATATCCCTTACATAAATTGAATCATTTTTAGGAATTCTTCCAGCTAATAAAAATCGAGATTTCCGATCAACGAGTGTGACAAGACATGATTTTCCTCGGTGTCCCAAGACAGCATCAGCTTCCCAGAGGCCAAGTTCTTCTCTATTTTCAGCTTTTGTTGGTCGCTCATGAATTGTTTTCACATCCGTAAATCGTCCATGACGACCGCCGATTCTTTTAGTCACTGATTTTCTTCCCTTTCGTCTTAACATTTTTCGTGCACCAGGACTTCCTACAGGAAATCCTTCATCAAATAGACCATTGGTCTTCAAAAGGTAGCTTACGAGTGATTTCCCTATACGGTGACTGTTCCAAGATTCTCTTTCTTCCGCACTTCTGCTTGTTCTTATGATACGATTTTTGAGCTAGAGAAGGCGAATAAGCTCTAAACTTTTTAGTATTCCTCTTAAGTTCCTCATAACAGTTGAAGGGCTTCTTTTGGGAAAAGAACGATTAATCGCCTTTACTGACGCAGTGTTGGCCATTGTCATGACTATCTTAGTCTTAGAACTTAAGAAACCAGATTCCATTAGTTTTTCTGGATTTTGGGCATTACGAGAGAATTTTTTTACTTACACACTATCCTTTTTTGGCTAGGCACAATGTGGATAAATTTGCATAACGAATGGTGTCACGTCAAACGAATCAATAATCACACTATCTGGGGAACGGTTATTATGCTCTTTTTTTCTTTCCTATTTCCTTATAGTACTTCCATTGTCTCTGAGAATTTTTCAAATTCTTCTGCGCAATTTTTTTACGGGATCATCGTCATTGCTATTACTATTTCAAATATCCTAACTCACCAAACTTTGATAAAAGAAAATGCTGAAAATTATTGGTCTGGTACTTTCGATTACAGTTTGGCCTCAAGCGATGTCTTATGCTGTATTATTAACTCTACTTGTCCTAGTGATTCCAAACCAAATCAAATTTATCCGTAAAAACCTTAGTAAATAATAAAAAGCTAGTCCGAGAAAAATGATTCGTACATTTTCTCAGACTATTTTTTCTATATTATTTTTACTTGAAATGCTTGGATGTTTCTATTTTTAAAAAGTGCTAGCGACTTGTCTTGTGATCTTCCATTCGCCGTTGATTTTTTCAAAGAAGACAGTCATTTGTAGATTCCAAATTGTTGGACCATTTCCCCATACGCGCGCTTTTACACGGCTTTGACCAATTAAACTGGCACGGTAGCCTTCAATATGAACATCCTTAATCATAGATTCTTGCCAAGAATAGTACTTCATCTCTTCAGAATCAATCTGATCTAGCCATTCAGACACTGACTGTACATATCCAGTCATATGCACCAAAAAGGTATCCGGCACCAAAAGATTTTCTAATGTGTTTCTATCCTTAGCCACCATAGCTTGGTTGACTTGGCGGTATAGGGATTTCAAAATATCTTCATCTTTCATCTTCTCATTCCCCAATTCTATCTGGTTAAACTAAATAAATCACTACAAAGAATTCAACATATTTATATCTAAAGACCGACCTATTTTAGTCTCATACTGTCAGTTCATACTATTATTAGTTGGTCCAGTTGTTTCCATTCATCAAAAAATAAAGCTTACCATTCTCAATTTTTATCAGTTAATCAAGTTATAAAAACTAGTCTGAGGAAAATGATTGGTGCATTTTCTCAGACTAGCTTGTTTAACAATCGCTTATTCTGGACGATTAATCCCCAGGCTTTCTCTTATTCCAAATTTTGGTTCATGAATCAAGCGTTTTACCAAATCAGCGATACCTGCTACAGCTACATCATGTCCGCCAAATGGCTCACCTTTAAGGGTGATTTCATATTCCGTAGTGCCGTTATCGAACCATCCTGGACGAATAATTGTATAATCCAAGTCAGAAGCTTCAATGATATCTGCCGCCTTACGATAAGTTTCCAAGACTGGATTATGGGAAAGGTTACCACCACTACCTACAGAGTTGGGAATTTCATCATAAATTCCCATTGAAGTAATGAAAATCAGTCGCTTAACAGGTGAGGTTTCCATATCGTTCACAATACTTTCTGCCATAGCACCTAAATTTCCACTTAATGCAACAAAAACCGCATCCTGATCTGTCAGTGCTTTTTGTAAGTCCCTTGTGGAGTTCACATCTCCAGAAATAATAGCCTCTCTACTGGAGTCACTTTTTAACCTGCTTGTATGTCGAGCAAACAATGTCAACTTATCATCTGTTTCCTGCAATAGTTTTTCTCTGACAGCATTTCCGACTGTTCCTGTTGCGCCAATTAATAATACGTTCATTTTACCACTCCTATTTAACAATACCCAGAGTCATCAATATACTGGGCGATTCAATCCTTGAGTAGCTGCATCAGCTATTCCGATACTATCTTTACTATATAAAGTTGGGTCTGAAATAATTTGTAAAATCAAATCTGCAATACTTTTCCTTGAGCCAGAAACCCCTACATATGTCTCATCTTTATGAGTCACCTCATACTTAATTTCATCTCGATTGTTTAGCCAGGGTAAGCGTAAGGTTGTGTAATCCATGCCAGAGTCTGCCAATAAGTGATCGGATGTAATCGCTGCGTTTAAGCCACTTCTCACTTGAGCCAAGTTCCAACGACCAAATTCACCTGGTACCTCATTATAAAGTCCGAGAATATTCGTATAAAGTACCCGCTTTACTCCATTCGTTTCCATCGCGGCAATCACATTTTTTGTAGGACGATTTTGATTATCGTGATCCACTGCTGCCACAAAAACTAAATCTTGCCCTTCCATAACAGCTTCTACTTGATCTCGTCTGTTCAAATCTACCTCTGATAGAATGATCCGGGAGTTACCTGCCAAATTTTGTAAGCGAGATGGATTCCGTAGTCCCAAGGTCAACAAGACATCTTCAAAGGCGCTTTCAGTTAATATCCGTTCCTCCACAATACGGGCAATTTGTCCATTTGCTCCTAAAATTAATACATTCATTTTATTTCCTCTTTTCTAAAGTCGAAAAGGTAACAGCCATATTTTTTAATCTAGGCAATAACCAATAGAGACTTAATAGCTTCTCGCTTGTCCATTGCTTCATAAGCCAATTGAACATCTGCTAAATCAAATTGTTTGGTAAAAACTTTTCCAGGATGGATCTCTCCTCGAAGAACAGCATCCAATAAAGCATTTTTATCGTGAGTGGTTACCGCAGCGATTCCGCCTCGTAATCCAATGTTTTTCCAAAACAGTTGATTGGTATCTAGTTCATCAATATGAGGAACGCCCACTCGACCAATCACAGAACCTGGACGACCAATTTTTGTTGCTGTATCTACAGCTTGCTGAGTTCCGACACACTCCATTACTGCATCAGCACCGGCACCAGTGAGGACCATGATTTCTTTAATTGCATCATCACCTCGAGCTGCAATAATATCCGTAGCACCAAACTCAAGGGCAAGTTTTTGTCTGTCCTCATGACGACTCATCGCAATAATTCTTTTTGCGCCTAACAATTTAGCTGCGATCACACCACAAAGTCCAACTGCTCCATCTCCAATAACGGCAACTGTGTCACCAGTCTTTACTTCGGCACTGACTGCCGCATGATATCCTGTCGCCATCACATCAGCTAATGCAACAAAAGAATTTAACATATCTTCTGAGTAGTCCTCTGGTTGGCCAGGAATTTTTACTAGTCCCCAATTTGCACCGATATAGCTTAAATATTCAGCTTGGTACGTACTAGCGCCAGCGGTATTATTCAAACAATCACCATCGAAGCCAGCCAAGCAAGATGCACAATGTCCACAACCATGGGTAAAAGGCACAATCACAAAATCGCCTGGCTGCACACTTGTTACATCTTTACTGACTGCTTCTACGATACCAATGGCTTCATGACCGGCAAATGTTCCTTTTTCTTTTTCTGAAATTCCACGGTACCACCATAAATCTGAGCCACAAACACTCGCTCTAAGCACACGAATCACGGCCTCATCTGAATGCTCAATGATTGGCTTTTCAACTTCCTTTATTTCCATCTTTCCAGGTTCTACAAATACAGTTGCTTTCATAATTTCATCTATCCTTTCAATTCATATCAATTCTTTGATCAATTTGCGCCCACAATTTGATGAGGCACATACACCTCTTCTAAATATGCGACATCTTCTGGTGACAACTTCAAATCTAATGCTGGTAGTGCATCAGTTAAGTGGCTTTCTTTGGTGGCACCGATAATTGGTGCTATAACAGATTTTTTTTGCAATAGCCAAGCTAAAGCAACTTGTGCACGTTTTACTTGGTATTTATCGGCAATTTCTGCTACTCTTTCGACAATGACTCGGTCTTGATCTTCTGTCTTGTCATATTTCGATTTCGCTACGGTATCAGTTAGAAATCGATTTGTTGTCGCTTCCCAATCGCGAGTCAAACGTCCGGAAGCCAACGGACTATAGGGGGTCACTGCTATTTTTTGATCATCACACAAAGACATCATTTCTCGTTCTTCTTCACGATAGAGTAGGTTTAAATGGTTTTGCATTGAGACAAATTTAGTCCAACCACGTTTGTCAGCAACTGCTTGGGCTTTGGCAAATTGCCAAGCGTACATCGCAGAGGCACCAATGTAACGCACTTTTCCAGACTTCACGATGTCGTGCAAAGCTTCCATTGTCTCTTCAATGGGCGTATTGTAATCCCAACGATGAACAATGTACAAATCTACATAATCCATTTTAAGACGTTCTAAGCTTTGATCAATTTGATAAAAAAGAGCTTTTCTAGACAAGCCACCACTATTAGGTGCCTTTTTCATAGTTACAAATGCTTTTGTAGCTACGACGATTTCATCTCTGTTAGCAAAATCCTTGAGTGCTTGTCCTAAAATTCGTTCACTTGCTCCATAAGAATATACATTTGCTGTATCAAAAAAATTAATCCCTAAATCTAAAGCTTTTTTGATAACCTGACGGCTTTCTTCCTCTTCTAAAACCCACTCGTGAAACCCACTATTGGGATCGCCAAAGCCCATGGTTCCAAGACAAAGTTGCGATACATCCATACCAGTGTTGCCGAATTTTACATAGTCCATCTTTTTCCCTCCAGTAGTATTAATTTAACTAAATATTTCGTTTCTTATTAACACAGTTTGAAAAGTACTTCAAAATAAAATGCGTATCAATTTTTCCTTAATCGATGATATCTGTAGAAGCCGCAATATCTGCTTGCGCTTTGAATTGTTTAATTCTCTCTTCTAAGACATTGATTGTGTCATTTAAGGCTTGTGATCCTAAAACCAAGCGCATTGGTGCAGGATTTACATCTACACTTTCAATGATACGGGTAGCCATTTTTTCGGGATCGCCAGCAGCCAAGCCATTATCTGGATTTAACATTGTCAAAAAGGCGTGAGCTGGATTTCCATTATATTCAGACATCAAATTTGCGACTTGAGCACTGCCGTAACGAAATTGTGTTCGAGCGCCACCGGGTTCGACAATCGTCATTCCGATATTAAATGGAGCGACTTCCTTCGCCACTGACTCAACAAAACCTTCAATCCCCCATTTTGTCGCATGATAAAGTGAATTTCCGGCAAAAGCAACTTGTCCACCATAGCTAGAAATTTGAACGATTCGCCCATACCCTTGCTTACGCATAAATGGTAATACTGAACGAACCAATTGAATTGAACCAGTCAGATTCGTAGCAATAATCTGATCGATTTCTTCATCCGTTAACTCCTCTGCTGCACCAAACAATCCATAACCTGCATTGCTGATGACTACATCAATTCTACCTAGCTTTTTATAGACATTTTTTACTAGATCGTTGATTGCTTTGACCTCTGTTACATCAAGAAACTGTCTGAAAAACGTATCAGGATAAGCTTTCATAAACTCTCGTACGTTCTTATCGCTTCTCACAGTACCAACTACTGTTTCTCCCTTTTCTAATAATTGTTTTGTTAGTTCATACCCAAATCCGCTGCTGACACCAGTTATTAACCAAACTTTATTATTCATGATCGTTCCCCCTAATATTTTCTTCTGCTTGATTCACACATTTTAATCCGTTGAGAACTCTCGGATAACCAAGATAAGGAACCAAAGTGGATAAGACATTGATCAAGAATTTTTTGCTATTTCCGATTCTTATATTCGCTTCAACATGAGAGCGTAGTTGTGGTTCGCATCCTCCTTGAGCCGCTAAAAAACAAAAGGTAATCAGTTCACGCTGCTGATAGTTTAAGCCAGTTCTCGTATAATAGTCTCCAAAACAATTATCAACTAACCATTTATTGATATGACGGCTTTCAATCGGTCCTTGGTGAGCAAATCCCTTCATCTGCTCACCAAGGATAGCGATTTGTGCTTTTTCTCCCGCACTTAATCGCTCGTCGATTTTCGTTGTTGCTTGCCCTTCTAAAGGTAGCGAGATACCCATATCACCAAAGCGTTGATTCGTCGCCCTCAAAAAAGGAAAGACACGTCCTATGCCTAGATAAGCAACTGATTGATAGACAATTTCTTTGATTTCGATAGGGGTCACACCAAAGTTTATTGCTGCTGGAATCATCGCATTAAACTCTTCGATTCCCTGACATCCAATCAAACCAGCCAAAATTGCGAGAAATCGTGTGTGCTCCTCTAGATTATCTTGTTGAATCACCTCGTCAAAAGCAAAATTGTCAAATCGTTCGATAAACTCTGGGTCCGTTTGTAAAAAACTGGATTGATAGTCTGGAAACATTTTTTCGTGATACTGATTCGCTTGTTCTGTAATATTCATAGGATTCTCTTCCTCTTCTTAAATTCTACTTTTTTTAATTCAAGAAACAAATCTTCTTTCTAATCACATGGATAAGAAAAACTTATGCAAAAAAAGAACCTCTCATTATGAAAGATTCTTTTCAGTCTGATCCCGAATTATTTTTTTCAACAACTCAGCAAATTCTTCAATATAATAATTCGTTTCGGTTTTCTTCCAAAATGCACAATACTTTCGCGTGATTGGTGTCTCCTCTTTTTGAACAGGAATTCGTTTCGTTGTTGCAATCGGATCAGCCAGAATACCAACATTCTCAATCGGTAAAAAACCGCGATTTCCAGCTACCATCAAGCGAGCTTCATCCAAGTTTTCCGCGTAAATAAAGTTGTTCGAAAACCCCAGTGTATCTTTGTAAAATGCCTCTTCATGCTGTCTTTGATCTTTGGACGTAATTAATATACAAGGCGTATCAATGAGATCATTCACATCAAGTATCGTTTTTTTACTCAAAGGATTCCGACTTGAAATCTCAACTGACGTCGTAGGCTGGATAAGCTCAAAATTAACATAATCAGGTGAAAATGCCCGTCTTTGATCGCTTAAAACGAGATTAACTGATTTTTGAAGTAGTTCTTGGTACAATTCCTCATGAGTTCCATTTATCAAATCAATCGTAACTTCTGGGTATATCTCAGAAAACTGGGCAATCACTTGATGCAACACTTGGCCCCCATAAATTTGAAGATAACCTATTTCAAGATGTGCCTCATCATCATTTCCAATTCTTCGGGTTTCTGCCATCATTCGATCAATTTGACTCAATAACTGGCGACTTTCACGATAAAAGTACTCACCAGCCGCTGTCAAGCGAAATTTTCTGTGCTGTCTTTTTAATAATTCTGTTCCTAATTCATTTTCAAGCGATTGGATTTGTTGTGAAATTGCAGATTGTGAGACAAACTCTTGTTCAGCAGCTTCTGTAAAGCTGTTGTTCTCCACCACGGAAATAAAGTAACGCATTTGTCGAAGTAGCATTCAATCCCTCCTTTTCATTTAGAAGTAACATAAAATAGAATCAATAATTAATATGAAATGGATCTGCATGTACTTTTGCTTTAACCAATTCATAGCTGCTTAACTAAAAAACATTAAACTTATTATTCTCGATTTTTATTATAGCATTCTCAACAAAAATAAAAATAAATTTTTAAATTAAACCAAAAAGAAATTTCAACAAAACATATCAGGGGTTCCCATATCCCAAAATATATTCACTATTTTTTTGATAATCTCTTTTTGCAATTCGATCACCTGAATTTCCTTCAATCGTGTAAACAGTATTATTTTCATACTTCTCCACAATCCCTACATGATCACTGACACCATCTCCATCCCAATCAAAGAAAATAATCGCTCCACTTTTCGGTTCTACACCTCCGTCTTGCCATTGGTTATTCGCTTTAAAATTATTTATTCCTGTTGGACAATAGGCAAAACGGTCCATCTTCACGTTTGCTTTTTCCGCCACATAAGAAACAAAAGTTGCACACCATTCTACACGACTGTTAAAACCATACCAACGCCAGTATTTTTTTCCACCTTCATGAATGCCTTCTCCTAGCTCATCTGATGCAATTTTCGCAATCTCGGAATTTCCACCAGTGCCAGTATTACTAGAATTAGAAAAGATATATTGCTTCACAATTTGACTATAAAACATGTTGCCATACACATAGCGATAATCATACCCTAAGCCAACTGCCACTGGATTTGTATAGGTAACTCTCTGTCCATTTGCTTGATTCTTGGAAAACTGAATGGCACTCTCCAGTGAGTAGCTTTTGCCAGAATGACTCAAAAAGCCACCTCCGAAATTGTATGCCTGCACAATATTTAAAACCTCATACTCTCGATGACCTTTCCACATATCCGCAAAGTATTTAACCCCGACTTCTATTGATTCATCGGGGTCTGTTATGGCATTTGGTGGTCTTCCTTGACTTTCACTACACTGCATAATATCGGGATATTTTTCAGAATTTCCACCTGATTCTACCATGATAATTCCTAATAGATAAGGCACAGCTTCGGGTATTTCATTTTTAACCGCTTCTTTTGTTACTTTTTCTTTCCAACGAAGCACCGTTTCTGGAAGATTTTGTTCCTCTTCCGTACCAGTAACACTAGTCGATGAATTTTCTCCACCAATCAATAAAATAAAGACAAAAAAGAAGCCAAGTAAAAATAACGGCATACTCTTAAATAGCTTCATAAGCTGATTCCTCAATAGCTTCTACTTCCTCATAGGTTTCTTGTCTAAGCTCACCTATTTCTTTTGCTAATTGCTTGGATTCTTCTAGTTCTATAGATACTGGTTGATCCTGCGATTCATGAGTAACACGAGGTGATTCAGTTCGATTAGCCTTATTTTCTTCAATTTGGTCTATCTGACGTTGCTCAAATTCCTCATAACTAGGTTGTTGGTAAATAAGTCCACCATCCATTTCTTCCAATGGTAAAGACGTTTCTTGATCCACTGTTGATGCCAGGGTGAATGGGTCTATGTCCGATTCACTATAAGAAGATACTTCTTCTTTTTCGCTTATACTACTTGATTCTTTCCTTTCAGTTGAGTTATCCCTTAATTCAGTCGCAGGCTCTGATGATGCAGTATCGAATGACATAGTTTCTGGAGAAGTCGTGTCATTTCCAGCTTGAACCAATATATTATCTTGAAAATCATTCTGTCGATAAGCATGATCCAACTCTACACCTGAACGAATGTAATTATTTTCTGCTGTTTGTGTTTTATATGCTTGCTCAGCTAGTCGGTTCTGTTGATCTTCTCGCTGCTCCCTCTGTTGTTGCCGATTATTGGTAGCTCTCTTAGGAAAAGTAAAATCTCGTAGTTCTGTTTTTCCTTTCGTCAATGACCGAACAATCTGTCCTTTATTCTTCCAAATAAACACTCCTAATAAGACTTTGACAAATAGTCCAACTAACATGGTAACAATATTGGTGACGACAAAGAAAGAATCCAACAGATTGATAATAGAAAAAAGTAAGCCAAAACCAAAGCCAATGCCAACCTTTGAAGCAAACAATGTCCCTAGCATCATAAAGCCATTTTTTAACAAATGATGCATATTGGGGATTAGTGCTAAAAAGAGCAGGGATGGAAAGAGAAAAATGATTCCGTAAATCAATAGCTGAATCAAAATATTGGCAACACCTATTAGTAATACCGCAGTCCCTATCACAAGTAACATTACAAACGTATTCAGTAATACAGCGACTTTTTCCGTCATACGATCCGAAGTCAGATAAGAATTTTTTTCGGAATCTTGCTTGATTTTTTTCTCAATTTCTTTCGTTTTTGCTTTGTCAAAAGAATCTCCTTTTTTGACTAAATATAGCTCAAATTGTTCCTTTGTAATGTCTGCTTTTCCGAAATTGAGTAATGCATAGGGCTTAATGATAAATTCATCAAAAATCAGGTTACGAATATTGCTGGTACCATCAAGTTGCTGTCCACCACCAATCAGTTTTTCTGTTGTAGATCGATTGCTGCTGTTTAGACTACTACTCGTTAAATCTACTAGTTGCCCTTGAGTATTCTGTGAAATCGTATTGACCTCTTGCACTTTTTCTGCACCATCTGAAAAAAACGCCATGCTCCCAGCATAAATCAATGTAAAGATACCAAATCGAATTAAAGCTTTGCTAATCCCCTTTTCAAAAAAATCTTTGACAGATATGACAATCACAAAGGTGAAAAGTAAGATACCTAACACGCTAAATAATTGATTATAAATGGAACCAGCTGTAGAAAACAAATCTGGCAATATCCCGTCCAAAAGATTTAGACTAAATAATTTATCAATGACATAATCAAGCGCAAGAACCATGTACTTAATCAATCCAAAAGCAAGGTTGATTAAGGCGTTTAGAACACTTTGTAAATTCTCATTGATACTAAACCAACCTCCTTTTTCAAAGAAGGACTGGAATGAATCAATATCGAATAAATCTTTTAACAATAGGCTCGCTCCCTTCTATGCACTAAAGGCAGTTTCCAAATCTGCACTTGAATTTTTCTTTACAGTTTGTAACATTTGATGCAATTCTTCATATGGACAATAGACCAACATTTTCCCAACACGTCCCCGTAAATCTAAATAAAGACAATGGTACTTAGGTAAATTCTTTAGCCACTCAATGTTTTCCTCACTCACTTCTAGCCCTAAATGATGAAGAATCTTTTCTCGTTCGTCCTTATCGTCATAGGCAAAGATACGCCCAAAGTTCCCAGTGTCGTCTTCTTCTGCAGTATCTTTTACCGACTGTGTCACAATAATTAAGGTATTGTTAAAGCTTCGACCGACTCGGCGCATGGATTTAATAATCGCTCGCCCATTTTTTGACGTGTTAAAAATCCAGCTTTCATCAAAAAGTACCACGGTGCTTTCTTCACGATCTCGCAAACCAAACAATTCACAGAACTTCCCAATACACATCATTAACATGATTGATTTTCTCTGGGTAGCACTATAATCACTGCTTGGTGTTTCTGCCCTTGGCATTTCTAATCCTAACACTTCCAGTACAGTCACTTTGTTATGAAGATTTAAGCCTTCATTTTCACCATAACTAAATGCCAATTCTAAAATAGATCCTTGAACGGATTTTTTGATCAAATTAGCAGTATCTCGTACTTCTTCATTATCATTTTCTAACATGAAATCAACTACATGAAGAAGACCCACTTGTTCTCCACTATCTCGTTTCTTCAAGACAACTTCAATGCCTTCTAACATGGCTAGACGAGATTTTTTCTCTCTGACACTCGTAAAATCATACAATTCTTCAAATAAATCTTGTGCCATATCTTTTGCCGAAACTCGGTTCGGAACAAAACAAATGGGATCAAGAACACCTTTATTAGTCTCTTTGTCTGGATCAAGTCGGACTTGATGAAAGTACTGCTGAACAAATGCACACGTTTCAGGATACTTTTTCTGATACACTGGCTCATTGATAACTTCCATGATCCAATCAAAGAATTCGGATTTTGGGTCAACATAGAGCCCTTTTCCTTTCATCAATACAGAGAGAAAGAACACAAACTTAGCCAAATAAGATTTTCCATTTCCTGTGGGTCCTGTAATAGCAATGTGCGGACTATTCGCTTTCTTATCAGCGATATCACTTTGATTACCAATGGAAGGATTAAAGAATACTGGCTTACGACTGGTTTTCGCAATTTCTTTCGGCGTTAAATTCCGTGTATTTTTCAATTCTGAAACCATACCAATGGGGATGCCTACATTGTCCCCAATTCTATTTTCTACTCCTAACATCAATTCACTGATTCCCTCTACTGTAGTGTAATGAATCCAATTTTTTTCGGGTCCTAATTTATTTCCAGACAAGAATTGATGAAAAAGAAAAACTTGATCAGCCAATCCTTTCACCACATCCACATTACGAGACTGACACAAAGAAAGTACTGTACGAATTCGGCTACGACACTCTTCTGGCGTTTGTCCAAAGACACCAAAAAGCCCCAACCATTTAATGACTGGGACTCGTAAATCAATTTTATTGTTTAAATCAGTCAGGGCATATCGATTGAACCGACTGGATTTCATTTCGGCATCCCCCATCGAAAGGGTTTCTTTGGCACTATTCTTTAAGCGTTTGGATGCTCTAGAAGATTTCCCTTTTAATCCTTTGCCTCCTTTCAAGGGCTCAAAATGGGCCTTCAATCGGAACTCAACTGGAAACGGCAGGCTTTGAACAAGCTCTGCCACATGATTAAAAGCTAAGTTTGGCGCAAATTTATGAATCGGTAATAGCGCAATATAACTGGTTCCTTCTAAACTTCGTAGCTTTAACAAGCCTTGTTCCTCAGTAGGGTCAAGAATCGTATCGGTTAATGAATATCCTTCTTTTTCAATAAAGTCACTATCAAAAGAAGTATCCATCCCACGAACATAGGGATAACGACAGACTTGCAACACTTCTTTTTCAGTTAGTCTTCGACCATTGATCGCCCCGACTAGCTGAAAGACTTCTGCTTCAATGATGCGATAACGTGCCAAAAAATCCTCGTCAATGATCATGTGATACTGCATAATCGCTAAGAGTTTGCCTGCATAATAATCCACCAGTTCCATTGCTTTTCCTTTAAGAGAAGCGGCAGACGACAGACTAGAAATCTTCACTCCAATGTAAAATTTCTCTGTTGTAATCACTCGTAGCTGACTTTCTAATTCAGACAAGGTTCGATCAATTAAGGCATTCCCCATATCTTGGGCTTGTTCATCAAAGCTTTTAGAAAAAGCAGACAACCGTTCATTGAGATTATATGAATGGGGATTAAGAAATAGCTCAAAATCTTCAAAGCGCCGCAGACTTTGAAGAAACTGTTGCCATTTTCGTTTATGTTTTTCTTGCACTTCTTTGTTCTGACCAATGACATACTCACTTGGACATGTAAAATATGCCCACACCTCATTTTCTGTCGTAATCAACACATTGTTGTACACTTTATGAAAGGGCTGTTTTAATCTCATACTTTTCCTCCTTTTACAATAATCGAGTAATGCGCTTACGTATGGACTGCTTGATTAGGGCTTGGTATTGGTCCTTCAACTTTGGCACATCTGTTAGTGGGAGTAGCCCATCTGTAAATTGTCGATGAAGTGCCTTTTTCATAAGCAATACCTCATCATCTGTTTCAAATAATTCATAAAAGCCTTCTTCTCTTGCCTGTATCGACTCAAATTCATGGATGAGTTCTGGAACAATGATTTCTTTTATTTCTTGTTTCATTTGATCAACGGTTACGGTATTCATTGGTATCCTTTCCTCCTTTACCATTAGTTGTTTCACTGTGCAGCGATGATAAATAACTTTTTCTTGCTTCATTGCTTGAAGCTGCTCATGGTATAACACCTGACGCTTCATGACATACGTCACTAGGTAGCTCAGGTAATCTTTTAGGAAAATGTCGGCTCGTTTACCATCTGGTTCCACACGATTAAACAATTGAACCAATCCATAGGGAATTGCAATAGAAATCATAATGACCAACTGATTCATCCCAAATAAAAGTAATAAACAACTGAAAACCAGCGCAAAGCTCACAGTAGCGACAGTAAAATCTTGCGCATAGACCACAAACGGTAAATTGACATTTTTTGCAATTTCTCGAATCATATATGGTGCATTAAACGGCTCACGATAATCTAAAATTTGTTTTTCTCTGTTCATGCTTATAACCCAAAATAGCTTTTTAGATTAGACAATGAGTTTAAAATACTGGCTGGGTCTTTAATCACGGCATAAATAATGCCACCAAAAAACAAAATCGCAAAGCCTTGTATCCACTTTGAATTCATAAATTCTTTAATGACTAAATAAACAACAACGACACCGAAAATCGGAGCAATCCAATCATTCAAAATGTAATTGCTAGCTTCTTTTGCGTTCGCATCGGCATAAGCCAAAGAAGCCGTTGAAAAGAACAGGAAAATCGCATTACAAATAACAGAAAGTTTCATTGTTAGAAGCTGCTTTTTAGAGTAGTGTTGATTCATTTAAATTCCTCCTAGATAGTGCTGTAATTTTTCAATAAAATAAGTGTTGTCGCGGTGTTTCAGTCCTAATGTCATGGTTTCTATATGACTACTTTTGGTCTGTCCATCTACTAGTTTGAATGTGACAAAGACAACAATCTGCTTCTCTCTTATCAAGGGTTCAATTATCACATCTCCAATTTGATAATCGCCAGTCAATAACTCTGGTTCTTTCATCAAAAAGCTCATGTCCTCTATCGAATCTGAAACATACTTTTCAAGAAAGGCTTGTACAAAACTAGTAATCGCCTTTTCCTCTTTGTTCTCTATTCGCTGGTACTGAGAACGATCGATTGTTGGTTGAAGTGTTTTTCCATATGTTAAAGAAGGCTCCATTGAAAAATAGGGATACGCAGTGACTTTAAATGATTGATTGTCTAATTGAACAAAAGGAATATTGAGTAACGTTTTTACTTCACTTTTCTCGTAATCGATGTATTTTTCTTTGACGTTTACTACTTTTTCTCCTTCTTTTTTCTTCACTTCTCGTTCTTTTGTGACAGGTGTGGTAATTTCATAAGTAATCCTGTATTTTGCGATCGTTTGTCCTTGTTCACTCACCAAATCATAAAAATCAGCAGATAGTAATTTCCTCTCAAGCCCAGTATTTTTCTCTTCTTCTAGCTCAAAGTTGAAATAGGTGTTTTGTAACGTATTAAACCTCTCCTCAAAAGCTTTTTGATCCGCTGGAATCGAGATATAGGTAGTGATAAAGGGATGTAAGAAATGCTTGTATAATTCAGATGCAACAGGCGTACTCGTATTTTTCGACAGTTCTTCTTGAATGGTTTGTGATAATGCTGCTTGTTCATTTTTTATCCTTCCTTGCATCTTGGAAGACTGAAACAACGCAATTGGACCACTTACCACTAAAAAAAGTGTCAGAATCAGAACACTTAGACGAACGGTTCGGATGTTCGCTGCTTTTTCTTCTTTTGGGGTAACAGGTTTCAGCTGTTTTTTCTCTTTTATAAAGTTCATGGAGTCACTCCTTTTTTAATGTAAAAAAGAGAACCCCTTTAATAAATAAAGAAGTTCTCTTGTAGAAAGCTGAGTCCCATATATTTTCAAACGACTAGGTTGGGAGCTAAACAGATAGGTTGCTTTGTAAAAATCGTAGGAAAAGTCACGATATAAACCAGTCTCACTAAAGCGCTCCAGTCCTTCAATATAAAGACTCGTATTCTTTGACAACATTCGTTCAAAACAAAGCTCCCTTTTAGGCTGAAACACTAAATTCTCTCGTTGTATCAATTTCTTAACAGTAAGAAATTGTCGGGCTTGTCGCTCAGGGATTTCCCCTTCCAAGCAAATAAATCCATAACGTTTTAATTCCTCGGCTAATTGTTTCTGGTTAATGTCATAACCTCAATAATGGTATTGTCATTCGCTTGATAGAGCCTGCCATCCTGACGTAAATCCTCTCCAATCCCTTCATAATCAATATTCCATTTGATAATATCTGGTACACCAGAGAGATAGCCAAGATCATCCACTAATTGTTCGGCATAATCTTTATAGGAATAACAATCGCAGTAAACTTGTATTTCATCAATCTGTTCAAAAGCATCTAACAGGTCATTGAAAAAGCCAGCAGTAATTAATTCCTCCAGATACTTAATCGCTTCATGTCCCTCATATTCATCAAATTGTTCAGCCACTTCATTCATGTAATCAAAATCTTCAAAATTAAACAACTTAATAGGCGCTGAGTAGTCGTTGATTTCATATACTTGTTCATCTTCTAATTCTAACTTTTCTTGTACAACTTCCCACAGAATAGGTAGCTCAAACCAACGCCCTTTACGTGCTTTAGGGTTTTCAATATATAACTCAATCATTTCATTCACCTCTCACTCAAATAAAAATTGGGCTAACAGCTGTTCCACTTCTTGTTGTGTAACAGATACAGTTTTAGAGGATACAACTTCTTCCTCTTCTTGTATTAACAACTCTTTAATCGTTGTGGTTAGCTTCGCCAATTCCTCTTGGTCTTTTTCTTTCAGTTCTGCTTGTTGGATACGAGTCATTAGTTCGTCCGTACCAAAGGTTTGATCCATAATCCAAATTTTCTTTAATGTTGGGGCAAGATAATTGGAGAGCCAACGCAATGCTTTTTCATAATTAGGTTTCTCTCCTTTCATGGTCAATTTCAATTCTTGCATGCTTTCAATGACCATTCGCCAGTTGGCACTGTATTGAGTACGCAACCCAGCTTCGTCACAGTCGTAAACTTTGATTGCAGTATCAATTAACTCTTTGACTACCCATTCCAGAGTTTCACCAGTAGATAACAAATATTCAACAAAGAGATAAGCCTTTTCATCCGCTAATCGAATCTCATATCGATTCTTAATGCCATACTTTTGACGAGCCATTTCAACAGATATTTCTTCTTTTTTCGCTAGTTCGTAATCCTTTTGATAGAAATTCAAGTAGAATGGTGACTGACGTGACCCAAAATATAGAGACAGTCCTTTATTTAAACGTTGCCCATTTTTCACAACAATTCCGCCAGTAAAATCAAAGTTACGAAACGTTGTGTCAACCAATCCTTGTTCGTATTTTTCTTTCAGTTCGAATAAATCATAGTTTGGGTACAGCAATGAAACCTGTTCATCCAATGCCAAATCAATTCTAGTAATCTTTGTATCAATCATTAGGCGATTACCAAAGAGATTCGTTTCATATAGTCGCCAAAAAAACTCTGTCCATGTTTCGTGTTGCTCTTCCAACACTAGCTCATACTCACGACATCCTTGACCTCGTAATTCAATCATGACACCCATGTCTAAGTTTTCAGGATTAGCAAACACAAATATTTCACTGAAACAGTAGGTTTCTGTATAGTGATTAAACCCATAATTTTTATAAATAAACACATCTGGATTCATTCGTAACACCTTTTCAATGACTTGGCCTGGGGAATGAATCTTAAATCGAATCCGAAGAAAATCAATTTTTGCCTGCATAGGAAGAAGCCCTCCTTCTACACAGAGTGTTTGGTTGATTTGTTCTGTAGCAGCTTTTGTGATTGCTCGCTTCCCTGTTTCAATCATGGACAAATAAGATTTACTCCAGTGAAGTTTGTCTGCAAATTGCTGTTGGGATAACCCTAGTCGATTACGTAGTTTTCTAATTTCTTGATTGGTCATTTTTAGCCTCTTACCTTTCTTGTATGTTCACAAAATCAATCCAAATCGTTCACAAGTTCAACTATCCATTCAAGCTATGATACATAAGGATTTCTGATGATTTTGTATCCATATTTTAAAAAAGTTACCCCCATGTTATTAAGCGGGGGTAACAGGTTAGAGCGAGCGTTGCTCGCCCTAACCTCTACACAGGAACAGACAGGATACCTGCCTGTTCCTTTTCGTTCTACCACCACCCGTTAAGACGTGTGGCTTTCACAAGGAAACCTTGCTCATAGACGAAGTAGTGCATATCAGCTCCTTCCGTCTGCTGAGGCAACGAAAAAAGGAAAACGAAACACACTTCTTTTCCTTTCCCTTTTTTCATTGAAATAGTGTGGTTTCCCATGTACTTGTTCATTACCATTTCTCATCATAATTTGGCGTAACTGCCCTTATTCCACTTATCGAATTACTTCAAATGCTTCTTGTGCCTCTTCAATTTCCTCAGCAGTTGGATCAACCTCCCTGATATCTAATAGTTTCATTGATTCAATTTTTTCAAATTCCTTTAAAAAGTTATATCCTCTAGGAACAAACGGCGCATAGAATTCTCTTGGTATAGCTGAGCCATCATCCACATACCCTCTTCCTTTAATTGACTTATTGATGAACGCCTTATTTTTTTGATCCGATCCAAAAGTCATATAATAGCCCTGTTCTTGCAATTTTCCAACACTCACTCGAAACAGGATATTATCTCGAATCCCTCCACCAAAATTCTCTGCATCAGGGCGTTGTGTCGCAAGAATTAAGAAAACACCTGCTTGACGAGCCTTCAATACCAATTCTTTAACATATCCTAAAATTTCATCCTGTTCTTTATAATTTAAGGTTCCAAAAAAAGCCGCCCATTCGTCTACAATGATGAAATAAGGCGGAATATCGTAATAAGCAAAGTTTTTCCCTGTTGTATAGGTTGGGAGAAGTTTCATATAAACATAACGGCGATTCATTTCTGCCACAGCATTTTTTAAACAACGAGTGATCCACTTTGTACCAGTAAAGACATGTCCCTTGAATAACTTAAGGTCTTGTAAATCCTTTAAATCGGCTTCTTTCGGATCGCAAATATCAACTGTTCCCACCTTTACTAATGCTTGAATCAATGTCAAAATCAGGTAGGTTTTGCCTCCGCCTGTGCCTCCTGTAATCAACATATGTGGCACTTCTGCATAATCCCAAATCACGCCATCCATTAATTTGACTTGACCATTTGTGACAACACAATCTGAAATATTAATTCGTTTACTAATGACATCAATCATCAAGGAATAGGTTGTAAATCCCATTTCTTTCTGTACATTGATAAAATCAGCAATATACATTTCTTCAAAAGTTTTCGCAATTTTTTCAAAACGATCATGCCACTTCATTCCATCTGTTGGAACCGTTAAATAGAGAATCTCCTTAGTATTCCGATAATAGACTTTAGGGAAAATCATCTTTTCTGTAGTTTTCTCATTTGATTTCCGTTCTTTTTTATCATACAAGCCATTGCTTTTTAACATCCTTGCTAACATTTGACGTTGATAAGCTCGATAAAAGAAGCCTCCTTTAAGAAAAGAATGCCTTCTCCCCCATAAACAGATAAACAATGGGAGTAAGAGTAATAAAAAAAGCCCTCCAATTGGAATAAGGAGGGCAGGATAATCGATTGATTGTTTTTCAAGAATTTCACTTACTAATGGATATAGTACAAAATAGCCATAGAAACCACTAGTAAGGAGCGCTGGAGACCACATACCAAACAAGTAATGACGATAGAGATTCAAGTGATACGGACGAATTCTGGTGCCTCTGTAGTTTAGAAATTTCATCCGTTATTCCCCTTGTGAAGTTCCAATGGGCTTTTGTTTTTCAGGTTTCTGATGAAGTACTGCTACCTTTTTAATTCCACCAGCTCGGATTTTAAAGGCTTGTTCTGATTGAATGGAATCATTGTACCCAGCATAGGAAGAGAGCCAAGCTAATGCAGTCACTTCACCTGTCAGTTCAATTTCATCATCATAAGAAAATAAAGCTAAATCCGTTGCTTCTGGTACTGCAATATCAATTTGATCATTTTTTGCTTCGGAATAAACTGTTACACGTTGCTCTCTTACCATTTCTGTTCGGTTGCCTTCACTATCATTTTCATAGATAGACTGAGCGCTTAAATAATAACAAGTTCCAAATGTTTTCTTGATATCAAAATCCTTAATCGTATTTTCTTCAAATTTTAAACTCATTTATTTTCCTCTTTTCTAATTTAGTGTAATTAATTGTTTAGCAAATACTTGTAATTCTAACGTTCTACTGGCAGTTCCAATGTTATTTCGTTTGGCACTAGGAACCAGCGTTGCATCCTTTAATTCCACTTCTTTTCTTCCATCAAAACGCTGTGAGTTTCTCAGATTCGGCACAATGATTTCAAAATCTGGATGTAGCGCAGATGAAGCAGTGAAAATGCGACAAGGAACTCGTTTTCCTTCAACATAAATTTCTCGTTCCTCTTTCACCGTAGCTTTGATTTTAGCACCAAGCTGTTGTTCCTTTAAGGCAATACTTGTGACACGATTTGACATAGTTGATTCCTTCTTTCATTTTTTATCTTGTTTGATTTCCTTGTTTTTTCTTTACATAAAAGTAATAGCTAGCAACGCCCATCAGTAACAAGCTTCCTAGCGCAATTCCTAAAATAGACGTTGTTTCACCTGTTTGTGGCAAACTTCCTTTTTCGTTTGGAATGAGTTGATTGGTCATGGTACATTTGACGATCTCACCCTCTTCCTTTATTTCAAATTGAATCGGTGTTTCGTCTAATTGATAACCTGATGGGGCATCAAATTCTTGGAAATAGTACACACCTTTTGGTAATTTTTCAAAGGTAAATTGTCCTTGGTTGTCTGTTTTCCCTTCAATCACTACTTTTTTATCTTTATTAAGAATACGAATACCTGTATTTGGAAGAGTTTTTCCATCCGATACGTCTGTTTTTGTTAATTCTGCATTCCCTTTAACCAAGTGGTTTTTAAGCTCTAGTAACACGATTGGCTCATCATTTTTAGGTTCCTTAGAATCAGGCTCTTCGGTCTGATCGATACTTTCCTCTTCTTCACTTGTTTCTTCATTCATTGTTTCACCAAGAAGTTGACCTTTACTATTATAAGCTTGAACGCCTTTTAGTGTAGAGATAATTTGATAGGTTTCAGAAGAACCTACGTAATTCTCAGAAGAGGGTTGCTTCTCTTTCAAATAGAACGTTCCGACAGGTATATTCGTGAACGTAGCCAAAGAATCCTTATTGACTGTGACTGTTTGAATCACTTCCTTGTCTTCCGTTTCCAGAATAAAAATAGCACCCTTGCCATTTCCAGTGAAGGTAAAATCATAGCCATTTTTTTCTTCTAACGTTGCTTCTTCATTTACTTTCTTTAATGAAAACTGATTAAAATGAAGTTTATTTAACAGTGGCAGTGATTCATCCTCCTGATTGTCTTTCGATGCATAGAGTTCAATAATTTTTTCGGTTTCATGATCTGTTGCCGTAAACTCAAATTCATAATGTGTTGAATCAATATCATGATCTTCTCCAGCATCCAATTCTTGAATGTAGTACCTTCCCTCCATTAGGCGTCGGTTAGGGAAGACAAGTTCCCCTTCACTAACCGTTCCAAACGCTAATAAAGCATCAGCTGGCACAGTAGTGTTGTCAGTCATTGCATATTCTTGGTTCGTAAATAAGCCAAATACTTTGTCATTCGCTTTCACTTCCTCAAGTACTGGTACATTTTCCTTCCATTCCTGAATTTGTTCTTCATTTTTATGAACAGTAATCTTTAGCTGTTGAAAGTCATTCTTTACTTCAAGTGATTGAGAAACTAACTCAACATTTTGCCCTTCATAGGTAAATTCAAAGGGCATAGGGGGCGTATTCATCAGGTATCCAGCGGGCGCTTCAGTTTCAATGGCTTCATATTTTCCTAAATATAGCTTAGGCATATTGATTAATTCACCATTTGTATCTGTTTTTACAGTCGCAACAACACTTCCTTTTTTAGCATGAACATAATCTCCCACTTTTATATCTTCACGAGCTTTAATAGTAAACGTGACATCAGCTAAAGGAACATAATCAAAAGTGATATCATGTAGCTGTCCATAGTCAGAATCCGTTGTGGTAACAGTGGTTGCTTTTTGACCTGTCTTTTTCAATTTTAGTAGTCCTTGTTGGGCTTTATTTCCAAACACTACTTCAATTGTTTTATTTGGTTCAATCGTGATTTCCTTTGATTCTCCTTTATTCACAAACCCATTACTAGCAGTGACCTCCGTAATTTTTACTTTTGTACCTGCTTTAATCCCATCGATTTGAGCAAGACCATTCGTGTCAGTCATAATTTCTTTTATTTGTCCGTTATACTCAAATTTCATTTTCGTATTAGGCACAGCTATTCCTGTGTCCTCATCAACTTTTTTTAACTTTACATTTCCATTGAGGTTTACTTTGATCGCTAAATTCATTTCTCCAGCATTGGATAATTTAAATGTCGCTACAGTCTGTTCACCAGGTTTCTTATAGATGAAACTTTGACCCACTTGATCTTTTGGCACCATACTGTATTGAAGTTTGCCAGTCTCTTTAGAACTAGCTATAGCAGTCAATTTCAGCGTATTTCCATTCTTTTCAATTTGCAGGTTTGCGGAATTTTCCAAAAGATTGCCATATTTTGATAAAACATTATTTGTATCTGTTAGCGTAATGGAGTCACCAACATTTAAGGTGATGTTCTGATTCGCAAAACTGGGCTTAATTTTATGACTGACTACTTTCGTTAGAATTTCATTTTTACGATTTGCATAATTAGGAAGCTGAGTGCTTAAAAGTGTATCTCCAAATTCTTCCCAAATGATATTTTGCGTAATCCCATAATTTTCCATTGTAGGGCTAATTTGATAACCATAATAGGAAATCAAAGATAGCCGTTCCTTTTCAGCACTGTTTAACTCAGATGGTTCAAATCCTGACCCACCATTTAGTAGAACTCCGTGTTCAATACAAAAAGCAGGTTGGTTATCAGCCTTGATCATATGCACACCATTGTCCGTCCAGTGTAAGCCCCCTAGTGAAGCAACATTCCAAGTAGAAACATAATCTCCAATTTTTTCATAATTGACCGAAGCCGCAAGAGCCGTTATTGGGGTAATAAAAAAAGCAATCATCACTGTGAGTACACCCACTAGCGAGATTACTTGACGTTTTTTCTTATTCATTTGTTTATTCTCCTTAGTTTAATATGAAAATGTTCTTATTCATGGTGGTGCTTGTATTTCATATTTTATGATATCCCCTCCAAATAGGAAACCTAAATTGAAATACTCATTTATGAGATTGACACTATTAATAGAAAGTGGCAAGTTTTCTCATTGATCTCCTTATTTATCTCTTATTAATTAGTTTTAAAGTCTATAAGATACAAGAAAACCACAGATACTTTCTCAAGTTCTGTGGTTTTGAAAATTTATTTTAGCTTCTTGAAGCCGAATACTACAAATCCTTCTTTTTGTTCAAAGTCTGTTATATAAGAGATTGTGGCAGTTATCTCTCTACCAGTATACTCTCTATTTTCAGTTATTTCTTGTAGGATTACAATGTCTTCAATTTGAAAATTTCGATCATTAAATCGTATTTCAAAATTCTTTTTTTCATTTAGCACGGCTTCAAAATACTCTGTATCAATCTTCAGCTTATGCTCCAAACTTATCACCTCTCATCAATAAAATTGATTAAATCGTCAAATTGGTTAGTATTATCATATACAAAAAGAGGTATTTTAGCATTTAAAGAATAACTTCTCACAGTATTTTCTTCCACTTCTTGAAATTCTTGAATCCTTTCAAGCTCCCAAGCATGATTATCTCTATTAAATAGCCGTGATTGAATCACTTCTGGAATTTCTTTCTTCAAAACAATACCTACAATATCAACGTTTTCAAAGGTTTCAAATGGCAAAGGAACAATTTCTCCAGTATTGTTTAATAACGTAAAATGCCCATCAAGTATTATTTTTGGTGATAAGGAATCTATTTTTTTAAGTTCCTTTTTCCATAGATTTTGATTTTCAGTAATTTCTTTTGTTTGTTTATTTGAGGTATCTATTTGTTGATCAGCTTTCTTAATCAAGGAACTAATAGTATAAGCCTCAATTGGATATACTTTTTCAATCTGATCCAATAAGGTAGATTTCCCAACACCATGAATTCCTGCTAGTAAGATATATTTCATTTATCTCAGTTACCCTTCAATATAACAAAAAGATTGAGGTGCCACTTTTATCTTTTTATCAAAATAATTCAAATCCATTGGTACGTCATACTTTATAAATTCTTTGATTTGAATAGCAAATCCTGTATCACGACCATCAAAATATTCATTAAAAAATTTCCTTGAAATTCCAGAGTATTGTTTCGTTTCTTTCCAAATATTGGATGGACGATCTTTAATGATACTTTCAATTTCAAATTCTCCAACCACTTTTCCATAAGGTTTGGTGGCATAAACTACAATAGATGAAATATCATCTCGCTTGAATATATTTTTTCTATATTCAAACTTTTTTCTGCCTTCCATAATTTCTTCTACAAATTCAGGTTTAATAGATAATAAAACCTTCATATACTTCACCTATTTCTAATATTTTTTCAAATTGATTATTTGACAAATTCATGAAACCAAAATATGATTCTCTGTCCAATCCTACTTTGTTTATCAAGTCTTGTCTAATGATTCGTTTAGGAAGCGCTAAATTGTACAGCATTTTAATAATATAGGGATATTTTTTTGTTTGATAGTAACCTCTAAGTTCTTGTTCACTAAAGATAGAACCTTTTCCACAATATTTGAGATACTCATCAATACTTTTAAAATTATTCATGTGTTTTACGCTTGCCACAGTACACAAAGAAGTCGCAACTGAACTGTATTCAGCTGAACGAGCATTGTAATCCTTCATCCGATATATCACTATCAAATCGCCTATATTCATTCCTTTAACTCCATACATATTAGTGATATATATTTTCTCAGTTGTATTGGTGAAAGATAAATCCTCAACTATATGATTTTTTTCAGTGCGTAATTTA
>NZ_JBNIDN010000004.1:0-35744 GCF_050498705.1 Enterococcus sp. DIV0086
ATGAACAACTTCAAATTTTTTAATGTAAACCGTATTTACAATGAATTATTCTATCAATTCCCAAAAGTACTTATTGCTAGCGATAAGTACAAAAAAATGTCAGATTCTACAAAAATTGCATACATGCTTTTAAAAGCACGTCTGGAATTTGCTGTTCAAAAAAATCAAGTAGATGAAAATGGAAATGTATATTTTACATTTACTATTAGTGAATTAGGAGAAGTGCTTGATTGCGGTAAACAGAAAGTCTTAGCTATAAAATCACAATTAGAAGAATACGGATTACTTTATCAAAAACAAATGGGTTTTAATAAAACACTAGGTAAGAACAATCCTAATAGACTTTATCTAGCGGAACTTGAAGTAACAGAAAACGATATTTATCAATTGCAATCATTCGATGATACTATGCAGGAAAACGTTGATAAATCAGAGGGTATGAAAATCATACCCACCCCCCAAGAGAAAACAAACGCTGAATCCCTTGGTAATCAAGAGGGTATGAAAATCATACCCTGTCAAAACGTTGATAAATCAGAGGGTATGAAAATCAGTACAGTATTTAATAATCTAAATACAGATACAATAGATACAATAGATACTGAAAAAGAACGATTGCAACAACAATTATTGCTTGATCAATTTTCAGAAGTTCAAGAGCATACATTTCTTAGCAAAGATAGCTTAAAATTTATTGCTGCCTTCTCTAATACTATTCAAGAAGCCCATGAAATGGTTGGAACAATTATTCGTGCTAAAACTAAAGTAGAAAAAGAATACAATCTCGTTCTAATTGGTGAAGATTATCAAGAAGAAATAGACAAATGCTTGCGACGAGTGATGCATAAAATCAAGACGGATTCTACTGTTAAAAGTCCTAAAGGCTTATTTTACAAGTCTTTTTACAATTTATTTGTTGAATGTGCAATAGAGAAAAAAAGTAAATTGAACCAAAAAAGTAATTATAACGCACCAGGAGTAATCACTCATAACTGGGTTGAAACTCAATAAAGTAGCTGTTTAGTATGAATTTAAATTTATGGAGGAAATTATATGTCTTTTGAATCTGAAAATAAAAACGTAGAAAAAATAGTTGTGTCTAATAAAACGTATTATCTTGTCGGGACAAGTCACATTTCAGAGAATAGTGTTAAACTTGTTAAAGAGGTTATTTGTCTGTAATGCTATTTTTACCTTTTTTTATTCTGCATTTACTTTTCCGATATATTGGAATTTTAACATTGCTTACTAGTGGATTTACCACCACTTTATTATTGATTATTGCTCGAGTTTTGGCTTTTCTTTTTTTAATAATACCAATTGTGATCTTAGCAACAGAAGAACTTAGAATCGAATGGGCAAGTTGGGTTGGTTGGCTTTTATTTGGATTACTTGTTCTGCTTTTTCATTATCTAGCTGCCTTGAATGAAGAATTAGGAGGCTGGTTTTTAGATTTTTCTGATTGGTTAAGAAAGGTTCCTAGCAAACTGTGGGCTGAATAATTGATCCTATGCTAAAACGCCTTAACTTAAAAAAGCCAAGGCGTTTTATGGTATAATATACGAGATAGTAAAGGTTTATGACGGTGGCTAATCTCTGAAAAAGGGGTGATTGCCTATGTTGATTTTTGGCTATACTCCTAGAAAGGACTAGCTTTGACTATTTTTGAAGCGTTAATGTTTGCGATTACTTTTGCGACATTAATTCTAAAAATTAGTGATAAAAACAACAAAAAATAACCGTCAACTTTAGCCGAGTTTGGTTATTTTTTGTAAAAATATTTAACTATCGGTCACCGTCTTAAACGGTGCTATCATGAGGGCGTATTACTAGTACGTCCTCTTTACATGTTTATTATAACACATTCTCTACAAGAAGAAAGGCGGAAGCCTTTCTTTTTTTGATTTCTAATCAAGAAGATACTCGCTAAAAGCGAGTATCAGGTTTGTCTTATATTATGATGATAAGGCGTGCTGTAAATTATCTTGCCATTGTCTGACTGCTTGTTTTATCTTTTCTGGTACTTTCTGACGGTTACATTTTCCTTGTATTTGTATAACCTGTTGATTTCGATATTCTAATGTGAAGTAAGGCATATCTGGCTTTTCTTTTCTTCGGATAAAAACAATCGTTGTTTTTCCTTGTGTATGTCGTTCGATATAATGTTGACTGCCCACACAATGGCGTAGAATACTTCCTTCTTGAATGATTTCTTGTAATGAATGTGGTGTGAGAAAAAGCAAGTCGTCAATTTCAGCTTCTAACGCTTTAATTTGGTTTTTCCGTTCTTGATACTGCTTTTCTTCAATCTCACTTTTCAAAAGGTTTAGCGTGTTCATAGCGTTATCGTGAGCCACTTGTAAGTTTTCAGGATACAATACACTATCGTTATTAAGTGGGGTGTTCAACTCTTCTAACATGTGTAAATAGTCCATATAGTAGTCAAAACGTTCCCCTTTTCGCATAAACCATTTTTGAAACTTGGTTAAATTCACCTCTTTCGGTAATTGCTTGATTTGCGAATAATGTACGTACTTTTCTATTTCGTTTATCATAGGCGCATTTCGTTCTTTTAACGTTTTTTCTAACATGAATTCATGAAAGGTTGGATTGCTTGTTTTTAATTTTTGCTTATTCGCTTTTAGCCATTTCTTAGTAATTACTCTCATATCTGCTTTATGAAAATACAGTCCAAAAACGTTGCGATAGTCGTCAAAAATGATTTCATTCGCAAGAGTTGTTGCGCCTATCTTTTGTAAAAACTCAATTTCGTTTCGGTATTTATAAATATGTGCCAGTTCATGGCGCTCTATTTCAGGTAACTGTAAGTACTTTAATTCCGATACAGTGGTTAGTTTTTCTTGCCAGTTATTTGGATAGAATACTGTATTTGTATAAGCACTACTCATAAAACCATAATTTGACAACAAGCCCTCATACCAGTCGCCATGGTTGTAATGGGCTTTGAGGTGGGTATCGTTTGAAAAACGCTCAAAGTTTGACTGTTCATAAATAAGCGTTTCTTTACCGTCCTTTATCGTGTGCCAATAGCTATACGTTTGAATTTCTATTCGTTTTTTACTGATAAGGATAATACCGAATGAATAAAATTTTGTAGGATAAGAGAGCCTTGAGGCCTTTGTTAATCGCTTTTTGATAATCGGACAATTCTTGCGAGAACTCGCAAGAATTGTCTCCTTTTTATTTTTCCATTGATACGTAGGTATTTGTGACGTACACCAATCAAAAAAGGCTTTCGGTGGGGTTAATGGTTTTTGTATTTTTTTATCAATACTCATTACAACTCGAACAATTTAATTTGTTCGTCCACCTCTTTTCTTTGAGGTTTAGGCTCTTCTTTTTTGTTCGATTTCTTTTTGGCAGTCGTCACTACCTTGCCGATGGCTTTCATTTCGGGTAGTTTTTCAAGTATGAAATATTCCTTTATCCAATCAAATGCCACCTCGTCTGTGACCATTACCATAGCATTTGGTCGTTTTTCGGCTTGTTCTTGGGCTTTTCCCATGCAATAAGTGACAGAGCCTTTTATGGTTCTATCTTCCTTTAGAATACCTTGAAAAAGGGATTCATCATTTTGTTTGCATAGCCAATTATGGATATATTCGACTGTATCGTCATGCTCGGTTTCTAGTTCTTTTAGCATTTTTTCGAGTGCTTGTTCTTGTGCAGTCAATGTACTTGTTAGGAAAAAGCGTTCATAAGAAAGTTTGTCACTAATTACTAGCCACTTGTATTTATTCCCTTGGTCTATTGTTTCGTCAATTGTTAGATAAAGGGAAGAATAGTTGCCGTCTGGGTTTTTAATCGCAATGGTGGCTTGTTCTGGTAGCTTTTCAAGATAAGAAAGCAACGTCACGACTGGATAAAGAGCTACTTCATAATTAGGATAGAAACATAAAAACTGGAAGGTTTTTCCGTTTCTTTCAATACTTTCTTTTCTGAAAGCTACACTGATGTAGCCTTGTGTGTCGTCAAAAATAGTGGTTGCTAGATTTTGATTGTATTGTTTAAGTGCGTGTATCAATTCTTTTACGGTTTGTATATTTTGAAAGTCCATAACGTTCCCTCGTTTCTTTTGTTAGCCCAACCTCTTATTGATAAGAGGTTGGGGCAAATTCACTTGTCAAAGGTCTTGAGTTACGTTATACTTGAATTACAAATTTATTCAGGTATAACTACCAATTCTTTAGAAATCTTTTGTTCGCCGCAAAAGGTTTCTTTTTTTGTCTTTTTTTCGTGGAAATACTTTGATAATGGTTCAAAATCTTTCATATCTCCATTGCAATTCATGGTGCTTACTAGCCACTCTCCAGACTGACGTTGTGCATATAAATAGCCGTTGTTATCAGAGCCACGATAAGGTGTAAAGGTTACTTTCCCTTCAACGAGTTCCGTCCAACCGTCAATTCGGTCAAGGTCAGTTAGCGTTAAGTATTGTTGTTCTCTTATTTCTTCTAATGATTGTGCAAGATACATTTCTGTTTCTGGTCGAACATATAGACAAAACTCGTGCCAACCACAACAAGTTAGTTCCCGACAGCCGACATTGTCGTATTCGTAAAGTACGTTTTCTTTCACTCCTAAACAGGACAGGCCTTTTTTCTGATTGATAACTTTTTGAATTTTTTCAGGGTCTTGGTAATGTTCATATAAAACAGCGCCTACGCCCTCTATATAACCGTCCCAGTGACAATATATGCCTTGATACGTTCCGTCTGCTTGTTCTTTAAAAATTGCTGTTCGTGTTCCCATAAAAGCTCTCCTCTTTCGTTGTTTTAAATGATAAACTCTGTTGCTTCGTGATTATCTTCTGTCAAGATAATTTCTTGGTCGTAATACATGTTAGAAACCAATTCATGTGCCTGTTCTTCGCTTTCAGCAAATACAGAAACAGCTACCTCTAAGGTTTCAACAATTGTCACACAGTATTTTTTCTTTTTTTCTGACATATTTATACGTCCTTCCATTTAATGTGATTTAAAAAGAATGCTAACTGATTCAAACGATTATTGGCATTTTTCAGACAACCATAGTTTAGTAACAATGTAGGCGTATCATTTTCAAGAATGGCTTTATTTAACTTCTGATATTCTTTACGTGCCTGCTCTAGCTGATTTTTTAGCTGTGGGTCGTTCATTTTTACTACTTCCTTTCTGGTTTTGATTTTTGTTTTCGAGCAACCATTTTTGTCTGGCGTGAGGGAGGGAAGCTGTTCGCTTCTTTGGCTCATGCTAGGACGTGGGACACTATCCTCCTTTCGTTTTTAGATTTGATTGTTCATTTTCGCCAGTATGTTTCGGTCGGTTGCTGTGCCGAGAAAGAATCATAGACACCAAGAAAAGACAAGGGCGAACGGAGTGAGTTCATATACCCTTGTCTTTTCGACTGGCTATGATACTGTAACAAACAGCGACTGACCGGGACATACGACAATGAGCGGTCATAAAACGATTGAGAGGACACACGTCCGTAAAAGCATGAGCCAAAGAGGCGAAATTTTAATGCACTTAAAAGAACTAGACGCAAAGCGGCTAGTTCTCAGACTGTAGACAAAAAGGAGTGGCTTAATTGCCAACTCCTTTTTGTTAGTTTTTGTATAAATTTGAAATAAAAAGCCATAGGCTTTTTTATTTTCCATAGCCATGTGGCTAGTTTTTTTAAATTCATAGCAGCAAACGTAAGCATCGTGTGCGCAGCGACTTTTTCAAGACCTCGATATTTCGTCCAGCGCATACCATGCTTTTCTTTTGCATCTGCAAATATTCGTTCAATGGTTTGTTTTCTCTTTTTGTAAATTTCTTTATTTAACGCCGTATGGCGTTGGTGTTCAAGTTCATCCATAAGATCAGCCCAAATATGCCGAGTTACAATTTTTTGATAGTTTGCACTCGAAGTACAGGTTTCAAGTAATGGACAACTCCTACAAAATTTTGGATTTGATTTATAGGTTCGATAGCCATCACGAGTGATAGTTGAAAATAACAACGGTTGATTATTAGGGCATAAATAACAGTCAAAATAGGCATCATAAACAAAGTCTTTTTTACGAAACATTCCTTTTACTCCATGAGGTGCAGTATATGGAAGAATCGGGTAGAGTTTCAAGTGTGACAGAAAATGAACAAATTTAGGCGTCTTATATCCTGCATCAGCGACAACACGCTTTATATTTGGAAAAGCTCTTTTCGACTGTTTAACCAGATCGATTGCGACTTGGCTGTCATGCACATTTCCTGGTGTGATTAGTGTAGATAAGATAAAACCGTTATCTTCGCAGGAAGTATGCGCAGAATAAGCAAATTGTTTTTCTCGTTCTCCTTTAACATAGTAGCCACTTTCTGGATCTGAATGACTAATTTTTTGAAGACTCAACTCACTTTCTGTGTCCCATGTAAAAGGACGTTTTCCTACAGCAATACGTTCTTTATTTATTTCATCTTCTAATTCATCTTGATAAGCTTTAGCTTGACCGTAGGTCATTTCTTTTGTGAACTTATGTTTATTGGCATTTGCTTTGATATGAGTAGAATCAATATAAAGGTTGTCTTCCGTAACGAAGCCAGCTTTGACAGCTTGTTCTAAAATATGAGAGAAAATATCCTCAAATAAAGTTGTTTCTCTAAATCTTCGAACATAGTTTTTACCAAAAGTAGAGAAATGTGGGATAGGATCCTCGAATGAATATCCTAAAAACCAACGATAAGCAACATTTGTTTCAACATCTTTAATTGTCTGTCTCATCGAACGGATACCAAATAAATATTGGATAAATACTAATTTAATTAAGATCACTGGATCAATACTGGGACGACCATAGGTCGAATACGTGGATTCTACAATGGGATAAATAAAATCAAACTGAATCGCAGCATCAATCTTTCGTACCAAATGATCTTTTGGTACAAGATCATCAATTGTTAACATAGCAAATTGATTTCTACCTTCAATCGATTGTTTTCTCATCATTAGAATCACTCCCAAAATAGTTTATACAATCAGTATAAAACAAAAAAACTGCAAACAACACTCAAAATTTGGAAGTTTGTCTACAGTCTGAGAACTAGACGCAAAGCGGCTAGTTCTTTCTTTTGTTTTGCCTTGCTTTAGCAAGGCATTTCTTTCGAGCGGCGGTGGCGGTTGGAGCGAGATAGAAATAAACACTAATAAGATTAAAAAATCTATAAAAATTGGAAGGAGATTTTTCAATGAAACAACGGAAACAAAAACAAGTGAAACATTTGATACAGTGCCTGATTCCATTAGTGTTGTTAAGTTTCGGCATAGAAAATAGACACACCCTTACTGATTTACTGGTCCAAAATCAAGAAACATTATTCACTGGTACAACCGAAAAACAATCTCAATATAATAACCATGTAAGTGAAACAAATAAAATTGTTCCTGGCTATGATCAGCACCAATATAATCAATTAGCTAACCTAGACTTTCAAAGTGGCGGAAAAGCCGTTATAGAGGTCAATAACGGACAATCTAGTTTAGATATTGCCACGTGGAAAGAAAACAAAGTGATTTATGGAGACTTAGATTCCTTAAACCGGACAACATTTGTGACTGCCTACCTTGATAGGAAGAATTTAGGACGTTCTGAAGGACGAGAACGGCAAGTCTGGCAACCGACTGGTTGGCACCAAAAACAGATCGATGGAGATCAGATTGTGAATCGCGGACATTTACTTGCCTATACGTCCAGCTTTAACTTTGATATTGACGGAAACTTTAAGATAGGTGAAAATGGAAGCCAAGACAATCCCAAAAACCTGGCAACACAAACTGCTTTTTCCAATCAAAAAGTGCAGATGCACTATGAGAAACTAGTCAGAGATGCACAAAAGCTTAAGGGGAACAAAGTCATTTATCAGATCATGACAGTTTTTCGTGGAAAGGAATTAATGCCTCGAGGGTATTGGTTACAAGCGATTGACAGTGCGGGTACACTGAATTTCAATGTTTATGAATATAATGTGCAGCCAAACGTCGTGTTCAATTATGAAGAGGGTACAAGCCAAATCGATAGAACAATGAAAGTGAGGGAGTAGCAATGACCAAAGAAGAAAAAATAATATTGATTGTACGTAATAGTGACTTTACGTATGAAGAATTAGAAAAGCTTCCAATGTCTAGTATCGATAGTATTTATAAAGCGCATGTTCTTGAAAAAAATGGAGGATAGGAGTGACATAGTGACAAATAAAGTGGAAAAGAGAGATATTTTAATTCTCAGTAGTTTTGTTTTTGTGGTAATGTTAATTTACAATTTTGGTATTAAACAAATGGAATTTGGGGACGATGCGTTTTTCTTAAAGCAGTTTACACATGATTTTCAAAGTAACTATTATGAATTTTTGAAGTTTAGGTACAATGAATGGACGTCTCGATTAGTGATTGAAATAGCTCTAACACAAGCGGTACAACACGTATTTTTGTGGAGAGTTTTAAATGCTATAGCAATGTCTATAGTGGCAATTGTCCCTGCACTACTGTTTAACTCAGATAATAGTCGAAGAGGATTAATTATAGGTACTGGCATGTCATTATTAATTCCTGCTTCGATGATAAATAATGCAGGATGGATAGCAACAACAACAAATTATGTTTGGGTCATGGCAGCAGCGTTGTTAAGTATTTGGCCTATTATGAACTATATAAGAGGAAAAAGTGTAAATTGGCTATCCTTTATTTTATCGTTGGTTTTCTTGATTTATGCTACAAACCAAGAACAAATGGTAGTTATTATGTTAGTTTCTTTATTAGTTTTGGCAGGTATTCTGTATTTATCTAAAATGAATATCTTGATAACTTTACCTCATATTGCTATTGTAATCGCTAGCTTTGTGTTTATTTTAACATGTAAGGGGAATGCGGCAAGAAACGTCCAAGAAACGAAACAATGGTTACCTAATTTTTCTAACTACAGTATTTTTGATAAGTTACAAATAGGGTATTCGTCAACTTTGAAAGCTTTATTTTTTGAGTGGTCTCCATTGATGTTAGCTTTTGTATTGCTAATTCTTACTGCTGGACTAGTAAAAAATGGGACATTAGTCAAAAAGATGATTAGTGGAATACCGCTATTGACGTATTTGATTTGTACAAGATTTAATACGATTATTGATCAAACTTATGATATAGCTTCAGGAAAAACATATATGTCACTAGTAGTTCTTCTTACTGGGTTGGTTTTTCTTTATGTAATAGGTATTTTTAGGGCAAGTAATAATCCCTTAGAATTTTTGGCAGTTACCTTTCTTCTTATTTTGGGTGTAGGAAGTCGCATTATGATGGGGTTCTCTCCTACCATATGGGTATCTGGATCAAGGACATACTATTTCACTTATGTTCTTATAATGATGTCAGGTGTCTATTTAATAAGTCAGCTACCTGAAAATAACCAAAGTAGAACCTTTAAAGTGTTATGTGGATATTTTTTGGTATTGGCTCTATTATTAATAATGGTGTATACAAAAATATTGTAAAATATTTTGCTAAACTTTCGACAGTTGTTGAAAGGCTAGTGTGCATACTGTAGAAAAATTACAAGTCACTTCAGATTTAACTATTATCTTACACTGAATGAATTGATCGTTCAGTTCTATGAATGATTATTTGTTAGAAATGAAAGGCTAAAATAAGTTATAACCTTAGAGACTGTCTCCCCCCAAGAGACAGTCTTATATATTGTTTAATAGATAATTACTTTACTAAAATAGGATAAATTAAATCAGAAATGTATACTTTGTAAGGAAAAAATCATAGCTGTTTTAGGATATTATTTGCTATTTTATGTATTTGCCAATTACAATGGTATTGTAAATAAATACATAAAGTAGCATTAGTAGGTTTGGGGGGATATAGATTTGGAAAATATTTTTGATTTAAACAAGGGATTATCAAGAAGAAAATATTGGTATTATCAGTGTATACTGTTTGTGTTTGGATTAGGGATAGAAACTTTTTCAATGTTTGTATACAAAAAGTCTCTGATTGAAAACAATTATTTAAAATATTTCGTGATAAATGGTCCATTTGATTTTTATAATTTTCTTAGGATCGTGTTCTTTATAATGATTATTATAGGTTTTCTGTTCCAAGCAAGAAGGTTTGTTGATATTGGGTGGTCGAAATTTGTAGCTTTACTAAGTCTGTTACCGTTAGTTGGTATTATCACAACAGGGATTTGTTTATTTAAAAAGGGAAAAGACAATAAAACAGATAGCAGTCAAGTTTCTTGATTGCTATCTGTTTTATTTATTAAGAGTATTGTCTATTAAATGAATGACAAGAACTTGCATTGTAAGCAGCTTGAATCGCAGCTGACCATGAAAGTTTATGAAATGCTACTGCAGACCAAATTCCTTTCATAATACAAGCACCTTGTTTTGCTTTAGCTTGTTGATATTTATTCCATAAATGTTTAGGGACCTTACTTTTTGCAAAGTTGTCCCAATAACCATCGTCACTTTGTGCATATGCAGTAGTAGAGTTTACTCCTACGACACTAGAAAAAGGGATATTGACACCAGATACAACAACTGTACTTAGAAGCAGAGCACTAATAGCTTTGAAAACATTTCTTTTTAAAACTTTCAAACGGACTCCTCCTTTTGTGTTTAATATCACATAAAAAGTACCATGGTATGAAAACGTTGTCAACAGATAACATAAATTTGGATTAAAAAGTAATAGACACAACTTAGTATTAGAATGACTTAGTGAGTATGAGGCAAGCTGGTAGATATATTTTGTTAGTTGTCTAACGAAATATTTTTTTAAAGTACCAACAGAGTATATCCTGTTGGTTCTTGTTTTGGTTGTGAATATATTGAATTTGTAAAGGGGCAACAGAGTTGGGAAATAAAATTTTGAAACGGTGAGTATTTTTACGGTAATAAAGTTTCTCAATTTTTAAGATCATAAGATATTCACGGTTGTTGAAAAATACATTTATTGATAAACTTACCTTAATGAATCAACGATGAAGAACAAGTGATTAGTAGGAACAAGGTTATGGTAATATTTTAGCAAGTGGATTAAGTAAAGGAAGGCGAATGAGCTTATGTTTTTTTGAAAAAAAGAAAAATAGAAAAGTTACAAAGGTTATGTAATCAATATGAGTATGAACTTAATCAATTTAAATGTTGGAAAGAGCGACATAAGGTAAATAACACCAGAAGTGAAAAATATCCACTACCCTCTCCTGAAATTTTAGATAATGGAAATCATATTATAGTGGACGAGTTGGATTTACTTAATGGGATTATTATGGTGTTTAAACTTAAAAAGCCCGTTGAAAGATGGATGTTAGATTTAGGTTCTTCCTTACAATACAAAAATGATTGTGCTAAATGTATAGCCAGAATTAAATTAGGCCTGACTGTTGACAATTTTACTAAAATTGAAGGGCTAGGTGTAGATCATGCGTATAGAAAGAAAGGACTAGCAACTTATTTGCTAAACAGAACAATTATTTGGGGAAAAGAAAAAGGTATTTCAGGACTATATCTTACAGCATGCGCTTCTCCAATAAGTTATGAAAATTCGCTAACTCAAGATGAATTAGTTCAATTTTATAAAAATTTTGGATTTCAACAACGTTATGATGAGTATTCAGATGATTTGGTATATTACTACAACGATAAAAGAGATTTCCGATGGATTTAATAACCTATAATAGTTGCATGGATTAGAAAAAATTTAGAACGAACTGATGATCCGCGCTAACATGGAAAAGGCTTGACAGGAAATAGAAGCGATAAATGGCGTTATAGAATTGGAAACTATCGTATACTAGTTAATATTTGTGATTCCGAAATTGTGATACAAATATTTTTAATAAGTCATAAGAGTACCGTATATAGAAGATAATTTATTGTTAGTGATAGATATTCGAAAATAAAAAAAAGTATGAAAATAAAGGTCAGAAACTTTTAAGTTTTTGACCTACTTGTTTTTTCGTGCTATACTTGGAATTATCAAGTGTCAAAAACTTATGTTCAGAAAAGGTGAGGGAAAATTGGCCATTTATGGGTATTCACGAGTCAGTACCAGCAATCAAGATTACAAAACCCAAATTCGAAAATTGGAAGAAGCTGGAGCAGAAAAAATCTTCAGTGAAAAATACACAGGGACTAAAAAGAAGGAAGAAAAGAATTAGAAGAGCTGCTTTCAATTGTAAAAGCTGGCGATAAAGTTTTGGTGACAAAAATTGATCGATTGGCCAGAAGTATCGTTGATTTAAATTCAATTATTTCTACATTAAATCATGAAGGTGTGACTATTTCTTTTTTAGATGATCACTTAACGTTTGAACCTGATAAGAAGGACTCTATGCAAACATTGATGATGAACATGTTGGGAAGCTTTGCGCAATTTGAACGAGATTTAATCGTGACGCGAACCCAAGAAGGAAAACAATGGCATAGAGCAAATAATAAGAACTATCGAGAAGGACGCCCTAAAAGGGTTCTGAACGATAAATATAAACATGCACTAGAGTTAATGGAAACAAACAGCATGCGAGAAGTGGAAAAGAAAACAGATATTTCTTTATCTACTCTCAAACGAATAAAAAAACAAGCAAAGGAAGAACAGTTACTTAGTGAAAAAAAGACAAGGAGTAGTTATTATGGAAAATAGAGAAAAAATTATTCAGCTGTTGGAAAACCCTTTGGTTTCAGGGTACGGAATAGAAAAGATGTCAAACGGGAGACTCTATTCAGCAAACTTCCAAAGATATAAAAATCGAGTAAAGAAAGAAGAGAACCCATTTATTATTTTTGAAAGTATGACTGAAAGGGTTGAAAATGTATTTCTAGAATTAGCTGAAGAAGTCATACGAACGAATCCTAAAACAAAACAAGAATTCAAGGAAATGATTTATGAATATACTTATCAGGAGGATAACAAATGGTAGTTCGAAAAACATATGATCATTGGGGGATCGAAATCAGCACATGGAACAAAAGTAATATTGTTACTTTTGTTGATTGTGATTGCGGGCAATTAGCTAAAAGAGAACTAAGAAAGCATAATCAATTTAAATGTGAAGGCTGCAAAAAAGAATACAAATTGTATCAAGGAAACTATGTCGCAATTGATGAAAAAACAAATGAAGTAGTTAAAAACGATTGAAAAAATAAAGGAAATCTTTAATTGAGTGCTTACAATAATTTAAAAACGTGTATGAGGAATTTATTGCGTATGAACGTTGGTAGAGTTCAACGTATTGTATATGGTATAATAAGCAAGTAGAAAGTTTATGGCGATTGGCTAAACCCAAAAGAAATGGGGTGATGCCTATGTTGATTTTTGGCTTTACTCCTGGAAAGGAAATTATGGTTCAGTTGTAAGTACCAAAAATTTGTAAAAACCTACTCGAAAAACAAGAATTAAAAAAACAGGAATGCTGGTAAATAAGCATTCCTGTTTTTTTATTTTGATAAAAATATAAGATTTTAGAAATAAATTTTAAACTTGTAACAAACCCGAATTATTTTCTGTCTTTTTTCTTGTAAGAATATAAAACAAGAAGTTTTTATACATTTAGAATCATTTTAAACATGGGAATATATTAATTATTGAAAATATACTACAATATTTCACATTAACATTATAATACTATTAGAATATAAACACAAGAACAACTATCATTATTACTATTTATTCGTAAATCTCTCGAGTATACTTAATAGAGATAGCTCAAAAAGTTAAAATTAAGATATCTAATAGTATTTTAGTTTCTTTTACCCGTCAAATTAAGCCGTCAACAAGTAGAAAGGATGAAGTTATTTTATGCCACGAACTGGAGAAAATATTTATAAACGAAAAGATGGTCGCTGGGAGGGCCGTTATCCAATTGGTCGACGTCCCAATGGACGATTGCATTATGGGTACATTTACGGTAGAACATTAAGTGAAGTGAGAAATCATTTAATTCCTTTGCGGAAAAAGGTCGCTAGGATGAACCATTATAAAAGGGTTGGCTCATTGTCTTATAAAGTATGGTGTAGAGAATGGCTACTGAACATTCAAGGAATAGTCAAAGACTCTACTTTTTCTAGCTACAGTTATAAACTAAAAAAGTATTTATTACCTTCTTTAGGGGACCTACCTTTACACGAAATTTCAGCTACAAAAGTACAGCAATTAGTCAGTCAATTGGAAAAGCAATCTCTCTCCCCAGCAAGTATTAAAATAATGATAACACTTTTAAGTGAGACATTAAGAGTTGCGTATAAAAAGGAATTAATTGAAAAAAATCCTTGTTCAAATGTTGTCTTACCCAAAGTAAAGAGAAAAAAAGTGCATGCATTATCTTTACATGAGCAAAAAAGGTTAGAGAATACTATTGAAACCATTGCAACCCCTAGTTCTTTAGCAGTCATAGTTGCTATGCATACGGGGCTTAGAATTGGAGAGATTTCCGCGTTGAAATGGAATAATATACAATTTGATCGTCAACTTTTAATTGTTGAAAATACTTATCAGCGTTTACCACTCCCTAATGAAAATAAGACAATTTTAACTGAGGCTCCTGCTAAAAGTCAGGCTGCTCAAAGAGTAGTACCATTATCAAGAAAATTGATTCTATTATTAAAGGAACATGCAAAAAATAAACAGTCAACGTACGTTTTTTCTGTTAACAATAAGCCTTATGAACCGCGTTTATTATCCTATCACTTTCAGCGAATCTGTAAAAAAGCAGGCTTAGTAAATATTCATTTCCATCAGCTTCGTCATACATTTGCAACACGATGTTTAGAAAATGGTGCAGATATTTCTTCTGTTAGTGCGCTTCTAGGTCATTCTTCGACGCAAATGACACTAGATATTTACTCAGATTCTTTACTAGAACAAAGAATTTTTGCAATTCGTTGTATGGAGCGGGCAGTTTCTTAGAAACCCTTTTCAAAAATAAAAAAGGAAGTAATTGACAGGGATTTTTTTATTTTTAAAAAGGAAAGCGATTGCAAAAAAAGAGATTTCTTTTTTCATAATTAATGAGTAAAGAACTTCTGAAGAAGTTCTTTTTGTTATATAAAGACAAACAAATAATTAAGAATAGCCGTCAGTATATCCCGTCATATCAGTAAAAAGCTAATTTATCAAGTATTAAGAATAACTTCTTGTTTTATATTCTTACAAGAAAAAATATTTCTACATTATTTTATACAAAGTAAATGAATAAAATAAAAACTATGAGGTGTTTTAAAATGAAGAAAAAATCATTATTTTTAGGTGTTTTATTGTTAAGTTATTTTCAACCTTTGTATTCGGTTATTGCTTCCGAATCACCAACAAGTGGTTCTTCCTCTATTTTAAGTTCAAGTGAAAATCAAATATTAAAAACAAATAGTGATCCATTGTCAAATATCCATACTGTGGATACTAATAATACTACAACTGACCACGTAACTAATACAAAAAAAGATAATGAAGAAAGTATAAATGATGAGTCAAATTTAAATAAATCCGATAGTGAGTCTAAAGATAACCCTGAAAAAAGTATCGAAGAAAAAACACCTAATTCAGAAACTGTGTCTTCAACAACAGAGACATCTGCTAATTCTGATGAGACAAATAGTAAAGTAAATGAAAATCAGATGGTGAAGCCACCAGAAGAAGCACAAGTAAATAAGATGGCAGTTACAACAGGTACATGGGGAACTGCGCCTTATACTTGGGATGATTCAAGCGGGGTACTAACTATTGGAGCAGGAGATTTGCAACAAGTAGACCTTGCACCTTATAATAGTGGCTCCATTGACAAGGACAATATTAAAAAAATTATTTTTACGGGAAGAGTAATTGCTCCAGTTGATAGTTCTAATCTTTTTAGTTTATTTAATTTATCAAGTATTGACGGATTAACTAATCTTGATACTTCAAACGTGACAACCATGAATAGCATGTTTAGTTCAACAACTAAATTAACCAGTTTGGATCTTTCTAGTTTTAATACCTCAAACGTGACAACCATGAGTTATATGTTTAGTTCAACAGGTTTAATCAGTTTGAATCTTTCTAATTTTAATACTTCAAAAGTAACTGATATGTATTCGATGTTTTCTACATTAATTAATTTAACTAGTTTAGATCTTTCTAGTTTTAATACCTCAAACGTGACAAACATGGGTGACATGTTTTCTGGAGAATATTCTTCTACAAGTTTAACTAGTTTGAATCTTTCAAGTTTTAATAATTCAAAAGTAATGAATATGAATAGAATGTTTACTAACACTGTAAAACTCCAGTCGCTAACATTAGGAAAAAATTTCAAATTTTTAGTTAGTGGTGGTGGTAATCCCGATATCCCTACTATTACTCCAAATAATAAATATACTGGGTTGTGGAAAAATGTAGGAACAGGGACAGAAGATATTCCTAAAGGTGCTAATTTATGGAACTCATTAGATTTTCAAAAGTATTATAATGGAAACACCGATGCCGACACTTATGTATGGCAACAATTTAGTGCTCCAATCACAGTAAATTATGTAGATGAAAAAGGTAAAACAATTCTTACACCACAAATACTCAAAGGAATCAGTGGTGATACCTATGATGCAACGACTAATAAGTATAAACTAGATGTTGCAGGTTATACATTAGACACAAGTAAACTACCTAAAAATGGAACAGGAAGTTTCACAGATAAAGAGCAAACGGTCACCTATGTTTATAAAGCGAATACAGGAGGTGCTGCAGTCACCGTTAATTACGTAGATGAAAAGGGTAAAACGATTCTTACACCACAAATACTCAAAGGAAACATTGGTGATACCTATGATGCGACGACTAATAAGTATAAACTAGATGTTGCAGGTTATACATTAGACATAAGTAAACTTCCTAAAAATGGGACGGGAAGTTTTACAGATAAAGAGCAAACGGTGACTTATGTTTATAAAGCGAATGCAGAAGGCGCTGTAATCACCGTTAATTACGTAGATGAAAAGGGTAAGACGATTCATGATCCACAAATACTCAAAGGAAACATTGGTGATACCTATGATGCGACGACTAATAAGTATAAACTAGATGTTGCAGGTTATACATTAGACACAAGTAAACTACCTAAGAATGGGACAGGAAGTTTTACAGATAAAGAGCAAACGGTGACTTATGTTTATAAAGCGAATGCAGAAGGCGCTGTAATCACCGTTAATTACGTAGATGAAAAGGGTAAGACGATTCATGATCCACAAATACTCAAAGGAAACATTGGTGATACCTATGATGCGACGACTAATAAGTATAAACTAGATGTTGCAGGTTATACATTAGACACAAGTAAACTACCTAAGAATGGAACAGGAATTTTCACAGATAAAGAGCAAACGGTGACTTATGTTTATAAAGCGAATGCAGAAGGCGCTGTAATCACCGTTAATTACGTAGATGAAAAGGGTAAGACGATTCATGATCCACAAATACTCAAAGGAAACATTGGTGATACCTATGATGCGACGACTAATAAGTATAAACTAGATGTTGCAGGTTATACATTAGACACAAGTAAACTACCTAAGAATGGGACAGGAAGTTTTACAGATAAAGAGCAAACGGTGACTTATGTTTATAAAGCGAATGCAGAAGGCGCTGTAATCACCGTTAATTACGTAGATGAAAAGGGTAAGACGATTCATGATCCACAAATACTCAAAGGAAACATTGGTGATACCTATGATGCGACGACTAATAAGTATAAACTAGATGTTGCAGGTTATACATTAGACACAAGTAAACTACCTAAAAACGGGACAGGAAGTTTTACAGATAAAGAGCAAACGGTGACTTATGTCTATAAAAATAATAGTATTATTCCTAATTCAAAATCAAATAATCAAAATAAAGATGTCTTTACAAATTATGAAGGGAAAACTACTGTAAACAATAAGAAATATTTACCTCATACAGGGGAGGATAAGATAAGTGCTTTTGTTACATTAGTTTTAGGTTATTTCATATTAATAGGAACTACATTTATTTTAATTTATAAACGAAAAAAACAAAATAAAAAGTAAAATTTTTATAAAGTGATAAAAAAATTGGTTCTGTTGAAAAATTAATAAAAGAAGTATGATTGACTTACTAAAGCTTTGTTCAAGTTGGAATACCCAGTAAACCTTTTATTTCAGTACAGACGGAAAAGCCGAAAAGAATCCCTTCTTTTCGGCTTTTCTTGTATATTCCTCGAATGGCTTCCATCCCTTTAATCGTGGCTGAAGCCGTTCGAATATGTTGATAGAATTTATTTCGACGCTTAATTGGCCTATGATCTTGCTCAATCAAGTTATTGAGATATTTCACTGTTCGATGCTCTGTTTTCGTATATAGCGCAACTTTTTGTAGTGCCTTCAAGAAACTAGAAAAAGTTGGTCTATGGGGTCACTGGAACATTTATACAGAAATTAGCGGTAAGAAAAATAGCCTGAATTCTAAAAAACATTAGGTTTTGGAAATTAGTAAAACAAGTTTTAAAAGTTTGATATAACAATGTTTCATAGTTTCAAAAAGTCGTTGTAAAAATGATTATAATTAACCATTTACAAAACCTACCGCTATTTTTTGTTTAGTTGTTCCAGTGACCCCAATTTTTTCAGTTTCTTTGCTAGCTAACTGAATCTCTAAAATTGTCGCATTGATTTGATGATCTACGATAACAGTCAGGATACTGAAATCATGATTAGACAAAATCTTCGCTACTCTTGATAGTACACCTTTTTTGTTTTCTAAGATTTTTAGTTGAACCCGATTACCACCTTCATAATACCCTGTTAATTTTAAGAACGCATCAGATAGATGCCATCTTCTAGTTCTGCATCTTGGGAAATTATTTTAACATCCTTGATCATCATATCTGAGACAACTGTTTTATTTAATAAGTAATTGGACTTCATGAACACTTAAGCTGGTAGCTTTTGAAGGAAGGGATTCTTGAATTGTCCCTTCAGTAATCGAGCCTACCAATTGTTTCTCCTACATAACCGGTAAGCGATGAATATCATATTTCTTCATTAAATCGACCGCATCAAATATCTTTGTCTTTAGTGTGATTGTCACCAAATCTTCTGTCATAAAATCCTTTACACTCACGTTTTATTCTCCTAGATAAGCTTTCTTCACTTCTTCACTCTCTAGCAATTCTTGACCAGTCCCTGACAAGACTACTTTACCTGTTTCCAACACATAGCCACGGTCAGCAATTGACAACGACATCTTAGCATTTTGTTCAATCAATAAAACTGTCGTTCCTTGTTTTTGAATCTCTTGTATGATGTTAAAAATTTCTTGAATAAAAATTGGGGCCAATCCCATTGAAGGCTCATCGAGCAATAATAAACGTGGTTTAGACATCAAAGCCCGTCCCATTGCTAACATTTGCTGTTCACCGCCGGATAAGGTGGAAGCATCCTGATTCAAACGCTCTTTCAAGATAGGAAATTTCTCATAGACATGTTCATAATCTTGTTGAATATCGCCATCTTTGCGTAAATACGCCCCCATCTCTAAATTTTCCAAAACAGTTAATCCAGGAAAGACATGTCTTCCTTCGAGAACCTGTGAAATCCCTTGAGCTACAATTCGTCTTGGAGCTTCCTTTTGTATAGGAGAACCTTCAAAAGTAATGGTCCCTTTAGAGGGTTGATTTAAACCGGAGATCGTTCGTAAAATAGTCGTTTTACCTGCACCATTTGCTCCTATCAGGGAGACAATTTCTCCCTGATTTACTTCAAAGCTAACATCCCGTACAGCCTGGATTATGCCGTAATGAACCGAAAGATTTTCAATTTTCAGCATTATAGCTCACCTCCAAGATAGGCTTTGATAACCTCAGGATTATTTTTAATTTCTTCTGGAATACCTTCTGCTAAAATACGACCATATTCTAAAACATAAATTTTTTCACAAACATCCATGACTAAACTCATGTCGTGCTCAATCAGCAAAATCGTAATTTGAAATTCCTTTTGGATCTTTCGAATCAACAATGTTAATGCCTCTGTTTCCTGTGGATTCATTCCAGCCGCAGGTTCATCCAAGAATAGAATTTTTGGTTTTGTAGCTAATGCACGAACAATTTCTAAATATCGTTGTTCACCATAAGGCAAATTACGCGCCAAATTCTCTGCTTTGTCTTGTAAATCAAAAATCGTCAATAATTTCAATACTTCTTCTTTTAATTTATCCTCTTTGTTATAAAACGCTGGTAAACGCAAAACACTAGAGAAAAAGCCTTCTTTATTTTTACTGTTCATAGCGATTAAAACATTGTCTAAAACCGTTAAATCCTTAAACAAACGAATATTCTGAAAGGTTCGGCTTAAACCAAGATCAGCAATAGCGTATGGCTTTTGACTATTCAATCGATGAATTTTTCCATCCGCCTCTAGTAAAATATTTCCTTCACTTGGTTCGTAAACACCTGTAATCAAATTAAACAGAGTTGTTTTCCCTGCACCATTCGGCCCAATCAATCCCACTAATTGATTTTCATCTAACACGATATTGACATTGGAGACCGCCGCCAAACCTCCAAAGATTTTAGTTAAATTTTTAATTTCCAACAGAGGCATTCTGGTCATCTCCCTTTTTAAACTTATCTAAAATCTTCTTCACAGATAATTCTTTTGTGCCTAACAATCCGCTAGGTTTGAAAATCATCAAGATAATTAATGCTAATGCGTAAATAATCATCCGTAATGTCCCAAAATCCTGAAGATACATATTAATAATCCCTAAAAGAATTGCTGCCATAAATGTTCCTGTCACACTACCAATTCCACCTAATACGACTAAAATTAAAATGTCAACAGACCTTGTAAAGGCAAAATCTTTAGGTGCAATTGATTGTAAATATCCAGCGTACAAAGAACCCGCAATACTTGCCGTCATCGCGCCAAAGGCAAACACCATTACCTTGTATTTCGTAGTATTGACCCCCATCGCTTCCGCTGCAATCTCATCTTCACGAATTGCCATCGTCGCTCGGCCAGCACCTGAACGTATATAGTTAACAATAAATAATGTAGTGATCACTATGAAGCCATAAACCATTTGCCAATCAACAAAAGGTTCGATACCAAATAAACCAGAAGGACCATTCGTAATCTCTTTAAAGTTAATTAATAAAATACGAATAATCTCCGCTACACCTAGTGTGGCAATCGCTAGATAATCTCCGCTTAAACGCAATGTTGGAATTCCAACTGATACAGCAACAAGCCCGGCTAAAATCACACCAACAGCCATTCCCAAGAAAAAACCGCCATAAGTCGGTGTGTTCATTGAAATCAATGCTGCCGCATAGGCTCCAATCGCCATGAAGCCAGCATGTCCTAAAGAGAACTGACCCGAAAATCCAATAATAAGGTTCAAACCAACTGCTAAAATGATATTAATACCGATTTGAACGAGAATATTGTCTATGAACAAGTTGACCATTCCAGCAGAATAAGTTACGTATAAAACTACATATCCAATTACGATCAAAGTTAGCCAAATCAAATTGTATTTCAAATTCTTTTTCATTTGATCCACCTACACTTTCTCTTTCACATGTTTGCCTAAAATACCGACTGGACGAATTAACAAAATCAAAATCAATACTGCATATACGACTGCATCTTTAAAATCTGAAAATCCCAATGCTATTGTCAATGTTTCTATTAAACCGATGACAAATCCACCAATTGCAGCACCTTGAATAATACCAATACCACCTAAAACTGCGGCGATAAATGACTTTAAGCCTGGAATATACCCCATCATCGGGTCAATCGAATTATAATATAATCCGATCATCATTCCACCAGCAGCTGCTAGTGCTGAACCTAAAGCAAAAGTAAAAGAGATCGTACGATTCACATCAATCCCCATCAACTGTGCAGCATCTGTATCAACACTTACTGCCCGCATTGCTTTTCCCATTTTAGTTTTTTGAACAATTAGATTTAAAGCAATCATTAAGAATAATGATAGGCCTAAAATCAACAATTGAATATTTGAAATACTCAAAAACCCCAGTTTGTAAACCTGCAATTTAATCGCCTGTGGAAATGGACGAGTTGTTGAACTAAAAAAATAAATCATCGTATTTTGCAATAGGTAGGAAACGCCGATTGCAGCAATCAAAGCAGCAATTCGAGTAGAATTTCTTAATGGACGATAAGCCAAAAATTCAATAACAACCCCTAAAATTGAACTTCCTGCCATTGATAATACCAAGGCGGGAAAGAATCCCATATTAAATTGATTGATCAAGAAATAACCAATAAACGACCCAATCATATATATTTCGCCATGGGCAAAGTTGATTAATTTAATAATCCCATAGACCATAGTATAGCCAAGCGCCATCAATGCGTAGACACTACCTAGGAATAGCCCATTGACGATTTGCTGAATAAATACTTCCATCTTTATCACTTCACTTTTTAAAAAAATAGAGTAGCCGATCCGATTACGACCTTAATTTTTAAAAGAGAGAGTGCCAGCAACAATCGGCATACTCCCTCGTCTGCATTCACCGAGTAATCATGGATTAACGGTTTCGGCAGAAGTTTCTTTCCCTTCTGTCAGACCAAGAACTACTGCTGATTTTACAGGATTATGTTCCTTATCCATTGAAATCTTACCAGTAACACCTTCAAAATCTTTCAAATTCGCAAGTCCTTTATTTATTGCTTCTGGTGTTGCTTTTCCTTCATCCTCAATTGCTTGTTTGATCATGTAAACAGAATCGTAAGCTAAAGCATTGAATGAAGATGGCGGTTTGTTATACTTTTTCTTGAAAGCTTCTACAAATGATTCCACTTTATTAGTTGCTAGTGCTTTTGTTGAGAAGTGCCCTGTATAATAAACATTTTTGACATTGCTTGCGCCTGCTGTTTCAACTAATTTTTCATCACCAAAGCCGTCAGCCCCGATGATAGGTTGTTTAATTCCCAGTTCACGAGCTTGTTTAATGATTAGACCTGCTTCTGTGTAATAGCCTGGAATATAGATAACATTGAAGTCTTTATCTTTGATTTTTGTAAGCATTGCTTGGAAATCTTTATCTCCTGCAGTAAAGTTCTCCTCAGCTACTATTCTACCTTTATAAGTGCCCTTAAAAGCCTTGTTCAAACCATTTGCATAATCACTTGAGTTATCGCCTAAAATTACTGCTTTGTCAGCTTTCAAGTTATCATCCGCATATTTCGCTAAGACAATTCCTTGGAAGCTATCTTGGAAACAAGAACGATAAATATAATCTTGGACCTTACCTTTTTGTACAGTAATTGCATCATCTGTTCCTGATGGTGTAACAGCAGAGACTTTAGCTTTTGATAAGTTTGGTAACGTTGCTTTTGTCGCACCTGAAGTTGCTGGACCAATAATTGCTACTACTTCATCTTTTGTTGTTAAGTTTGCTGCAACAGATGCTGCTTCATTATTATCAGACTTATTGTCTTTTGAGATGTACTCAATTTTCTTTCCATCAATTCCGCCATCTTTATTAATTTCTTCAACGGCTAATTTAGCTCCTTCATTTTCCGCTTCACCATAAGCTGCTACAGCTCCTGATAGTTCGAAGTTTCCGCCGATTTTGATTGTCTTGGCATCTTCTCCACCACTGCTATCTTTAGCTTTAGGCGACCCACACGCGCCAAATAGAAACACCCCTGCTGCCAGAGTAACTACTGTTTTTTTCTTCATCCTGTCCCCTCCCTAATAAAATAATGATAAATAGATAAGTTAATAAAAAATATATACATAAAAACTCTCATTGTCAATTAATTTTTCTGAATATTTTAACATTTCAGCAATAATCAAACAATTTATAATGCTTACACTAGTTTCTACAACTAATTCGTAGCCAAGTACATTCTTATAATAAGGGATGCGGGATCAATGGTACAAAAAGTTGCGCTATATACGAAAACAGAGCATCGAACAGTGAAATATCTCAATAACTTGATTGAGCAAGATCATCGACCAATTAAGCGTCGAAATAAATTCTATCAACATATTCGAACGGCTTCAGCCACGATTAAAGGGATGGAAGCCATTCGAGGAATATACAAGAAAAGCCGAAAAGAAGGGACTCTTTTTGGTTTTTCCGTCTAGACTGAAATAAAAGGTTTACTGGGTATTCCAACTTGATCAAAGCTTTAGTAAGTCAATCATACTTCTTTTATTAATTTTGCAATAGAACCATATAGAACCATATTGATTAATAAAAAGTTGATTATGTATAATAATTCAAGCATTGAATACTATGTTAGGTGGTAGTAATTTTAAGGTGTACTTATACACTCTGTTTGAAAGATCATAAAATTTATATCATTAATAATATATTTAAAAATAATAAAAAAACGTTTTTAGATTTAGGATAAGGTTGTATATAAAACGTATAAATATAAAAAATTATATTTATACGTTTTATATACAAAATTTTGTACAAAGGTGGGTTTATCATGAAAAAAATTGTTGTAGGTGGACAGATTGAAAAGGCAAAGATTGCAGAACTGTTACAAAAGTATGGAAAGGGGAACTATGAAATATCTGTTAAAACAGATATTGATGCAGCAATGGACCTGAAGAGCGGTGCAGCGGATTACTACTTTGGTGCATGTAACACTGGTGGCGGTGGCGCACTAGCAATGGCAATTGCTATGATTGGTGGAGATAAGACAGCAACTTTAGGAATGCCAGGGAAAACTTCTTCTGAAGAAGAAATTAAACAGAGCGTAGCGGATGGAAAAGTGGCATTTGGATTCACTTCACAAGATATGGATTATATTATTTCAACTATAATGGCGGAGCTTGAAGCGAAGGAGGAATAAATAAATGGAAATAAATATATTAGTAATGGCGGTACTTTGCGCAGTAACAACGATTATGGCGAATACGAAAATTGCTGTGTTTAATGATGCTCTAAGACCCATCATTTTAGAGTACCGCGAACACAGAGTGACAAAGTCAGCTTTGGGAACGACGGCATTGGCTTTTGGAATTGGTTATATTGTGGGATTCATTCCACAATCAATTGCTACAAGTGTTATTATTATCCATGTGGTTTTATTGGGAACAGATATTATAGGAAGTTATTTGCCAGATAATAAAAAGTCTTCTATTTGGATTGCTGGGGTAGTGGGTGGATTATATGGTGTAGTGATGGGAGCAGGACTAGGAACTATTCAAAAAGGTTTCGAAATTCTCCCATATAATTTTTTGAGTAGCTTAGGTCAAGTATCCTCAGTTGTTTTAGTAGCTTTTGCTGTATTTCCAGCATTGGTTGTGGCATTACAGTATGGTTGGAAAAAAGGAAGCATTACATTTATGGCCACAGTCCTTGCACAAATCATTACTACACAATTTGGTTCATTTAGATTGTCTAATGAGAACACCATTGTCATTAATGCAAATGCAATTGCACTGCTTGTGGGAATGATTTTCATGATTAGCTACGCGATGAATGATAAAAAAGAAAGAACAGATTCTCAAGAACAATTGGCAAATATCTTTGCAGACCGAGTGAAGAAAATTAAGAAATATTGGTACTTATTTGCTCTTTCCGGTGCATTGATAGCTTTGGCGGCATCATTGACAATTGTAACAGAATCTGCACTTTCTGCTCCATTATACCAAAAAGGGCAATTTAATTCAGCAGCTTTGACTGAATTAGCACGAGTAGTCGGATTTATTCCATTAGTTGTAACTACAGGAATTGCTACGGGTACTTACTCACCAGCTGGAATTAAAATGGTGTTTGTCATTGGATCACTTGGTGCAGCGATTGGACAACCGATTTTAGCGTTTGTTGTTGGCGGTATTTGGATGTCTATCGAGGTATTATTATTAACGAAATTCTCTGTGTTTCTTGATCGTTTCCCAGGAATGAGAGATGCTGGAGATAATATCAGAACAGCAATAACCAAAGTACTGGAAATTGCATTATTGGTAGGTGGAGTAATTGCAGCAACTGCTATTGCGCCTGCATGGGGAGGGCTATTTGTTGTTGGGTTATACGTATTAAATGGGACCTTCAAAAAGAAAATGGTTAATCTTGCCATAGGTCCAATAGGCGCATTATTAGTAGGTGTGATTTCTAATATTTTAGTGTTACTTAATTTAATGACACCACCAGGCATGTAATGAATAGTAGGAGATGATAAATAATGAGTTTAAAAAATGGAATCACGTATATGCATGAGCATACGACGATTGACTTATCAAGAATAAAAAAGATTGATGATACAAATTTAAACTGTTTTGAAGAGACTGTGGCAGAATTTAAAGAGCTGTACAGTAAGGGTGTTAGAAATATTGTTGATGTAACTAACTTAGATATGAAACGAAATCCTCTATACGTTCAGCGGGTAGCAGAAGAGTCTGGGATAAATATTGTTCAGGCAACTGGATTTTATACAGAAAAATTTTTACCAGCCATCGTCGTTGAATGGACTATAGAAGAGCTTGCAAAATTAATGATAAAAGAGATTCAAACAGGGATTGCTGATACCACAATTCAAGCAGAAATTATTGGTGAAATTGGTTCAAGTAAAGATGGCTGGACAGCTAACGAAAAGAAAGTGTTTGAGGCTGCAGTTATTGCACATAAACACACGGGTGTACCAATCACTACGCATACAACGTTAGGAACGAATGGACACGAACAAGTAGCTTTCTTTAAAGAAAGTAAGGTGGACCTATCCTCTGTTGTTATCGGACACGTAGATTTAAGTGGTAATTTGAACTATATTTTAAAGATGCTGGATCAAGGTGTTTATGTAGAATTTGATACTATAGGTAAAGAAAACTATCAGCCAGATGCGTTACGAGTCTCTATGCTAAAGGAAATTGAAAAAAGAGGTTTTGCCGACAAAGTATTTTTATCAATGGATATTACAAGAAAATCAAATATGAAATTTAAAGAGGGAATCGGTTATTCTTATTTATTAGATAGCTTTGTCCCTATGATGAAAGAAGCAGGAATTTCAAATAAAACAATTGAAAAAATGCTTATTCATAATCCAATGACGTTTTTTACACAAGGAGTGAAATAAGCATGGAAACATTTCCTTTACACTCAATAAGTTTAGAAGATGCGATGAAAAAACAATTTCAGTTAGTTGATTGTATTACACAAAATTTTAAAGGATCAGAAATTCTTACAAGAGGAGATTTAGGTGTGATTCAAGGTCTAAATCAGCCCATAACGACATATAAGGTAGAAAAAGTGTTAAAAGATTTCTTCTCAGCTCAAGCAGCTATGCTTGTTCGAGGAGCAGGTACAATGGCTATTCGTTTATCGCTACATGCAGCAAGTAAAAAGTATGGAAATACGGTTTTGGTACATGATGCCCCTGTCTATCCAACAACCCAAACGTCAATAGATATGTTAGGGTTAAACAAAGTAGTTACTGACTTTAATCAGCTTGATTCTATTGAACAGGTGATTAATGAGCATAATGTTCAATTAGCAATAGTTCAATTCACACGACAAAAACCATCGGATTATTACGATCCGGAAGCTGTTATAAAAAAAATTAAAGCAGTGAAAAAAGAGATTATAGTGATTACAGATGATAATTACTCTGCACTAAAGGTTCCTAAGATTGGAACGGAATGTGGTGCTGACTTATCTTGTTTTTCAACCTTTAAATTGTTGGGGCCAGAAGGTGTAGGCTGTATTGTTGGCAATGCTGATTTACTCAGTGACTTGCGTGATGAAAACTATTCAGGTGGCTTACAGGTTCAGGGATTTGAGGCAATTTCTGTGCTGCAAGGACTTATTTATGCTCCTGTTGCATTAGCTGTTTCATCGCAAGTTTCTTCAGAAGTTGAGTCACGATTAAATGCTGGAGAAGTAAAAGGGGTAAAACGAGCATTTATTGCAAACGCCCAATCAAAAGTCATCATTGTGGAATTAGATCAGCCTATCGCTACGCAAGTTTTAGAAAAAGCAGAGGAATTGGGTGCAGCACCCAATCCAGTAGGTGCTGAGTCAAAATACGAATTTGTTCCAATGTTTTATCGATTATCAGGAACATTTAGAGCTGCCAATCCAGAAAGTGCAAAAACAATGATTCGTATTAATCCGATGAGAGCTGGTGCAGAGACAATTATCAGAATCTTGAAAGAAGCAATTGAGAGGATTTAAAGCTAATGCAAGAGAAGTTTCTAAATAAAACGGGGAAAGCCATTCAGCAGTTATCATGTGATTTATTTTTACTATCAGAGGGAAGTCGATTACCTGTGATTTCAGATTTACAAGAAAAATATGGGCTGTCTAGAGGAACTGTACAGAATGCTTTTAGATATCTCAAAGACGAAAATATTATTCACACCCTAAGTCAAGGACGCCATGGAACAATTCTCACAACTATTGATTATGGTAAATTACAAAAAATTATTCTTGAAGGAACAATTCGTGGAACAATGCCTCTGCCATATTCAAAATTATATGAAGGGTTCGCTACTGGTTTGTATGAAGTGTTTCATCGTGCAGAAATTCCTTTAAGTATGGCATATATAAGAGGGTCAAAAGAACGAATAGAGTTGACTAGTGAAAAAACCATACACTTTTCAATTGTTTCAAAGTTAGCCGCGATAAAAGCAATAGAAGCAGGGGGAAACTTAGAAATTTCTAAAGAATTTGGCTCTAAAAGTTTTCTATCTAGCCATGTAATGATTTTCTCAAATTCAAAAAGTTCACAAATTGAAGATGGTATGAGAGTGGGAATTGACCATACTTCTTATGATCAACAAATATTAACTGAAAATGCAACAAATGGGAAAAAAGTTACATTTATTGAAATACCGAGTCATCAGCTAATTTATTCGCTGGAACAAGAAGTAATTGATGTGGGTATTTGGAATTATGATGAAATAAAAGATAGAAAATTAGACCATTTAAATTACCAATTTCTTGAAGGTAGTAAAGAAGATAGTCTATCTAGCACAGCAGTCTGTGTGCTGAATAAAGATAATCTATTATTAAAAAAAATTTTGATGAGTGTGATAGATGTAGCAACAATTTTATCTATTCAGGAGGATGTTTTAGAAGGTAAAATAATCCCTCATTACTAAAGGAAGATTAAAATGATAAAAAAAAAATTAGATATTTTAAAGGAATCCAATGTAATTACAGAAGAAACTAAGCAATTTGTTTTATCTGTAAGTGACTATTTACTAGAAAAAAAAGTCATTGATAGTGAAGAACATCTTGATATGTTCTTAACACACTTAGCAATGGCAGAGGCTCGTCAAAAAAGAAACGAACCGGTTAAAGGAATGGATGAGTTAGTTCTTTCTCAAATTAAAAATAATGAAAAACTAGAACAGGCAAAAAAATTGTGGAAAGAATTATCAAAATATTCCTCAACAGAATTCAGTGAAGAAGAGCTGTGGTTTGTTTACATGCATATTATAAATATTTTGAATAAAGAAAACTAAGGGAGGGGATTCATTTGTTTCTGTCAATGATGAAACAAGAGAATCCCGCATTAATTGATGCTGGGATTCATTTACACCAATCTGGACAAATTCTTCCTGATACCTATGTTTTAGATTTAGATACCATTATCTCTAATGGAGCTATTATGTTGGAACGTTCAAAAAAAGAGGGTATTGACCTATTTTTTATGCTTAAGCAAATTGGGAGAAATCCATTAATTGCAAAAGAGCTAATGACTATTGGCTACCGTGGGGCAGTAGTCGTTGATTATAAAGAAGCATTGATCATGATGAAAAATCATATTCCGTTATGTAACGTAGGTCATTTGGTTCAAATTCCAAATAGACTTTTGGAAAAAATTATGGTTTACGGCACGGAATATATAACGGTTTATTCAATGGAAAAGTTGGATATAATTCAATCGATTGCAAAGAAACACAGAATGAAGCAAAAGGTTTTATTAAAAGTAGTAGATGAAGAAGATCAGATTTATGAAGGACAATTTGGAGGTTTTTTACTGAAAAATTTGGTAGAGGAAAGTAAAGCATTTCATCAATTTGATGCAATTGAGTTTAGTGGAATTACCTCTTTTCCATGCTTCTTATTTGATGATAGATATACAATGTTGTCAGAAACCAATAATGTGAAGACGATTAAAGCAGCAAAAAAAATTTTACGTGAGGAAGGTTTTCCTATTTCAGAGCTGAATGTTCCTTCTGCTTCATGCAGTACAACAATTCCTCTCATTAAACAAATTGGTGGGACACAGGCAGAGCCCGGCCATGCACTAACAGGAACTACACCATTACATGCGTATAAAGAGCAGCCGGAGAAGCCAGCGCTGCTTTATGTGAGTGAAATTTCTCATAATTTTAAAGGGAAATCTTATTTTTATGGTGGAGGATACTATCGTAGAGGACATTTGAATTCAGTATTAATAGGAGATGAAAGCAGCCAAGTAGAAGATAAGGTTGAACGCTTTTCTGATGAAAGTATTGATTATTATCTTTCTACATCTTCAGAGCATTTTGTTGGCGAGACAGTTGTTGCTGCTTTTCGTACACAAATATTTGTTACAAGAAGTGATGTCGCTGTTGTAAAAGGAATTAGTAAAGGAAATCCTGAGATTTTAGGAATCTTTGATAGTCGAGGAAGGAGAATTTAGCAATGAGCAGATTTATTATTAACGTTTTAGATAGTTTTGGTGTGGGAGAGATGCGTGATGTCCCAATTATCAGACCTGCGGATGTAGGGGCAAATACTGCTAAGCATATCATTGAAGGGGTTCCTTCAATAAAAATACCAACTTTAGAAAAACTTGGTTTAATGAATCTTTTAGAATTTGAAACAGACACATTAAACTATTCAGAACAAGCAAATTATGGAAAAGCCAAGCTAAAACATCAAGGAGCGGATTCATTTTTAGGGCATCAGGAAATATCAGGAACAATGCCTAAAAAACCCTTGAATCAGGCTTTTAATGAAGTAATAGATGATGTTGCACAGCATTTAAAGGAAAAAGGATATCAAGTACGTTACGTTGGAGAAAAAGATGAACCAAAGATTCTGGTTGTAAATGAGGTTGCTACTATTGGCGATAACCTAGAGACGGATTTAGGACAGGTATTCAATGTTTCTTCCGCACTTGATGATATTTCTTTTGAAGAGGTTACTGCGATAGGGCACGCCGTTCGTGAAGTAGTAAAAGTTTCTAGAGTGATTACTTTTGGCGGCCATGGCATTCATTTAGAAAATTTACTTGCTGCTAGAAAGGTCATTGGGAAATTTGCTGGCGTAGATGCACCAGAATCGGGTGTTTATAATGATGACTATCATGTGATTCATTTAGGCTATGGAATTGATCCGAATGTTCAAATTCCAACTATTCTAGATAAGGCTGGGGTTTCAGTAGAATTATTTGGTAAAGCAGCTGATATTATTCAGACATCAAGTACACATTTATTTCCTGGAGTAGATACTGAAACACTTTATAATCAGTTGATTTCTGAAGTAAAGAGAAATAAAGACGGGTTATTTTTTATTAATATACAGGAAACGGATTTAGCTGGGCATGCAGAAGATACAGCTCGTTATGCAGATCGATTAGAAGTTAGTGATAGAAAGCTAGCGGAATTACTTCCTTATTTAGATGAAGGAGATATCTTAATTGTAATGGCAGATCATGGGAATGATCCAACCATTGGACACAGCCAGCATACTCGAGAATTTGTACCATTGCTGATTTATAGTAAAGGAATAGAAGGGAAATTCATTGGGGAAAGAGAAACAATGGCTGATGTTGCGGCAACAGCTGCAGAGTTCTTTCATGTACAAAAACCTCAGTATGGTAAATCTTTTTTAGATAAATTAAGAGGTAACATGTAGATAGACAGTTTAATCTTTTTAAGTATAAATATAGGAGACTGTACAATATTTTGTGTAAGTTCCAAAATGGTATAATCAAATAAATAAACTTGGAGGAACGAGCCAATGGGTATGCTCTAAAAGGATAAAATCAAGCAAATGATTCAACACTATGATATAAAAACCACTGATGACATTAAGGATGCTGAATTAGATATACATTTAGGCTATGATAAGAATTCAAAAGAGACGAAAGGTTCTGTTGCAAAATTAATAAAAGAAGTATGATTGACTTACTAAAGCTTTGATTAAGTTGGAATATCCTGTAAACCTTTTATTTCAGTACAGACGGAAAAGCCAAAAAGAGTCCCTTCTTTTCGGCTTTTCTTGTATATTCCTCGAATGGCTTCCATCTGCATCAATTGCGCGGTATAGATAATGCCATTTCCCTTTAATTTTGATATACGTTTCGTCCATTTTCCATGAATAGAAGGACTGCCTGTTTTTCTTTTTCCAAATTTGATAGAGAATCTTCCCATATTCTTGTACCCAACGATAAATGGTCGTGTGACAAACCTGGACACCTCGGCCATAGAGGATTTCATGGACGTCACGATAGCTGAGGTTATATCGAAGGTAGTAGCCTACGGCTACAATAATCACGTCTTTTTGAAATTGTTTCCCCTTAAAATGATTCATCTTCATTCCTCCAAACTATCATTTTTCTCTATTTTATATTAAATTTAACTTGTCAAAAAACTTTGCAACAGAACCGTATTGTGGATATTCTTTTACAGTTGAAACAATAATCAAAGAGACGAATGATTATCATTCAAGAGAAATTGAACGTTTACCCTAGCAGTCACAGGCTCAAATAGAACACTTGCTAAGTCGCTCAATCAAACAGAATAAGGTCCTAGAAATTCAGCTGAATTCCTTAGATGAATATGAGCGTGTAAAACCTTCTATACGTGGTGTATTTCGTGGCATGGTTGAATTCGATGTCGGACTTATTGGAGATCAGCAAATAGATTTCTATGATATTAGGCACATACAAATACATGATTTTTATAAATGGTCGGAAAACGAACCCGAAAAACCGATAAACAATCCTTTTTCAGAAGTAAAATTTTCAGAATTAACCGAAGAAGAAAACAACGCAATCGATGCTTTTATCAATGACTATTACAGTGACGGAGATTTTTATGAAAACATATGATTATCGAGGATCAGTAATCAAAGAAGGAAATAAAACAACTAGTATTGCATATGTACAATGTGCGTGTGGCTGTTTGGCAAGTAGAATGTCAAGTAATTCTGATAAATACAAGTGTTCCTGGTGTAAGCGAACGTATATGTTAGGAAAAGAGATTTATAGATGAAATTAAATACTGAAGGTTTTAAAAGTCCATAGGGATATTTTGAATTTATGTTATAATTATTGCGGCAACTGCCAAGTAAGGTGGTGTAACTATGGCTGAGAAACTAATTTCGTTGATTATCGCACCGCTACTTGTGGGTCTAGTACTTTTGCTAGTTGATCGTTGGTTAGACGATTAGCCGATAATCTAAGCAGTTGCCTTCTAACTCCAACGCTGAAGTAGCAACAGCGCAAAAAAAAGCCCTCCTACCGCAAATAGGGGGGCTTTTTGGTGTAACTGTGCTGTTGAACTAATTTCGCTTCGCACCTTCAGTATAACATATTTTTAAAGGAGGTCAACTAAAAAGAAGCAGCTAGGCCCTTCCCTTATTGCATGTTTTTTAGTACAATATTACTGCGAACGCATTAATAACTTAAGAAAGGAAACTTACCCACCATGCCTAGAAAAACCTTTGTATATCCACACCCTATCAACGCATACATTATCAAGCAACTAGGGATTACTGTAGAAGAATTTTGTGAATTACATGCTTTCTCTCAAGGAACTGTTTCTTCTTGGATTACTCGCAACAAAAAAATTGAAACACTTCCTATCTCATTTATTTATTCTCTTTCTTTGTCGGCCAGCAAGACTATGGATCAGGTATATTCAGACCTTCTAAAACTGCAAGACGATTATTTGCTGCACTTAGAACATCACAGACGAACTAAAAAAATTATTGAATGAAAATACTTTTTTACTATCTTACTATTTTACTACAAAAAATAAAAACACAAGAGCAATGTTTGAACAGCATTTCTTGTGTTTTTATTTTATTAAACAGTATCTTTTATTTTTGTTTCTTTTTGTCTCGTGATTCATAAGCTTTCATATACATTTCAAACATTGTACGTTGTTCTGGTTCTAATGTGTTATCTAATCTATCTAACATGAACGATACAATGTCGTCTTGTGTTTCAAAATCTAAAGTATTCTGAAACGCATTTATTCTATTGATGTTACTCTTTTGTATCCTAATTGTACTATATACTTTATTTTTAGCAGGTCGTCCAACTCGTTTTGATCCTGAATCACTTGCTGAACTTTCTTCTTTTGAAAAACTACTTAAATCAAAAGTAGTTTCAGGCTCTGAAATTTCAGTTGCTTTAATTTCTTTTGATTGTTTACGTTCAGGATCCTTATGAAATGTATACTTACTCATTAGCAGTCGTCCCTTCTGTTCGTTCAATTATTTCATCAGATAATTTGTTATACAATTCATGAACTTTTCTATCATGAAAATCATATAATTCCGTATATCCTTCTTCTGATATACCTTTACGATCATAACGTTTTAACCGTTCCATGTGTCTAACAATTGTATTAAACAAAGTTTCATCACCAAAAGCGTCTTTGGCATCTTTAATTATTTGATTATCAATTCCAGAATCGTTTTTCAACAGCACTGGAAGTACCCCAGCAATATCAAAATCAATGTTTCTATAAGTATCATACAAGGTTTGCAAGTATTCCCAAAATGCTTCTGCACCATCAAGGGAACGTTGCTGCGTTTGCAAAACAATTACAATGTAATTAGAAGAATAAAGAGCTGTATCGGTAAATACTGAAAGTGTAGGAGGAACATCAAATATAATGTAATCATAATCATTTTCAATTGGTTTAAGTAATTCACTAAAAAAAGCTATTCGTCTCTCTTTGTAGTTTTTCTCTGTCGGCATAATTGTTAGCTCAAGAAAATCAGGATAATTAACAAAGTCTTTGTGTGAAGGCAATAAATACAAATTAGGCATTACATTTACAACAGCTTTGCCTAAATTTCCTTCTTGAATTGCTACCATCATCGTTTCTTTTATAGGTAGTTCTTTATTATTTTGTAATCCATATGTTCTTCGCAACAATTGCGTTGAATTTGCTTGTGGGTCTAAGTCACAAACTAAAACTCTAAAACCTTTTTTAGCTAATTCATACGCTACCATTACAGAATTAGTAGTCTTGCCAACGCCACCTTTGAAATTTCCAAATACAATTTTTTTAACCATACAATGACCCCTCATTTCATAAATATTTTCTTACTACAAACAGTATAACATAAATATTTTCTTACTACAAATAATATTTATGAAATTTACTATTTTACTATCTTACTATTCTACTACATTACTATTTTACTATCTTACTATTTTACTATCTTACTACTTTACTATTTTACTATCTTACTATCAAATTGTTTTAATAGAATGATATTAACCTTTCTACAAAAGGATTTTTAGACGCATTTATTAAAAAATCAAAATATTTTACTACTTTACTACTTTACTATCTTACTATTCTACTATCTTACTACTTTACTATTTTACTATCTTACTACTTTACTATCTTACTACTTTACTATCTTACTACTAAAAATAAAAATTGCTTTATTTTAAATAATGTTTTGGTATTCTTAAAAAAAGAACGCTTACTAAATAGATTAATAGATCAATTTTTAAATAAGAAAAGAGGGATCTTAT
>NZ_JBNIDN010000005.1:0-17137 GCF_050498705.1 Enterococcus sp. DIV0086
AAACTCTAGTCAATTATCTCCAAAGGAGGTAAACTTTCTACTAAATCCATGGTTTGCATAGAGACATTAATAATAGACAACAATAGATTAAATATATATTTTGGATTATCTGAGAACTCGTTAGGGTCATCTACTATTCCAGATTTTTTATCTTTTTTCACTTGATATTGGTCAATAATCCACTCAATAGCAGGTTTTCCATTTACAACGTATTCATATGCACGTTTAGGAATATCTGTTATCACAATATCTTCATTATAAATGATGGTATCTAGTTGTACACGTTTAGGATGTTTCATCTTCTTCACTTTGAAACTTGGATTATCTGATTTAAAGACTATATTTACGCCGTCATATGCAGGAACATCTTCATAATTTAAGTGTAAATCAGCTAATTTTTTACCAATTTCTACATATTTTTCTTTGTTTCTAACCTTTGGTATACGAGGAAGTGCTTTCTGTAAATCATTTGAATATTTTTCTCGATAGGATTTTGAATGCACAATAGCATACACGTAAAACAACACATCTTTTGGCTCTACAAACATCTCAGTCCATTTTGATGACACATTAATTTGCTTACTTTCAAATAAGGAGCTTGAATCAAACGTAAATAATGGTATTGTTTTATTGTTAAAAAGCATCTGATAATCAGTTATATCTTTTGTTATCATTAAACTTGAACGTTCTCCAGAACCTATATTTAGAAATAGATTAGATTCTTTATGCGTTTCACCAAATGCTTTATTCCAAAAACTTGGACGTTTTATTAATGGTCTTAAATTATTAACCCATTTCTTAGTAAATGGTCTATACAGAATATAACGTAATTCCGAATTTTCAAAATTAATTTTTTCTCTTCTCTCCCAGCGTTTTAATAAATCATCCGACCAATTTATTCTATTCATATCCATTTCTAAATTTTCTTTATCATATACATTTTCTACTTGGTTATTAAACTCTTCAACTAATAGTTTAGAATTATTTATAGCTCGTTCTTTAGAAAATGAAATTACCCAAGCATCACGGCTTGAACTATAACCAATTCCTCGCTCAATAAAAATGCTACTACTTTCGTCGGATAAAGAAGAATATTCAAAATAATCTTCATCACGTTGATTTATCCAATCATTATTCTGGTCAGGTAAAATTCTTTTCCAATCTATTCCTTGAATAGATTTACTATCTCGAAGAATAGATAATTTTTCTTCTCTACTTAAATAATCACCAATATCATGATAATGAATTTCATGATTATCACTTCCATCTTTTACTAAAATGCTTATAGCAATTGGTGTCCGACTTCCAGAACCAAATATTTTACCACCCTCTTTACGAGATGTTTCTCCTTGTGTTCTTTGGTCACCTCTTAAATTAAAAATATAAAGATGATTAAATTCCTTATACAAACTTTTTCTCAAACCATCAGCGGTATTGCCATCTATAAAACCTGCACCCGAAACAAAACCGATTACTCCTTTTTCACTTATTCTATCAGAAGCCCATCTAAAAGCCCTTATATACGAGTCATATAAGTTATTTTTATTTATTGCTGTTGATTCTTTGACGTAAGTATTTGCTAATCTTTCATCGAGCTTAGGATATTTCATATTGGCGTTGTTATCATTAACACTATTTTGTTTAGCTGAATAAGGAGGATTACCTATTATTGCTGTTATTGGAACTTCTTGTTGACGTTTCAATCGTTCATCATTTGTTCCAAAGAAAGAGTCATCTAACGTATCTTCTTGTTCCGTTGATTCAAACGTATCAGTCAATACAATCCCTTCAAATGGTTTATATTCTTCATGATTCATCTCTGCAAAAGTTGATTCGATATTAATCGCTGCAATATAGTAACTTAACAACACAATTTCATTTGCATGTAGTTCTTGTGTATATTTTCTCGTAACATCAGCTAGAGTTATTTCTCCATTTGCTAACTTATCTTTTAGATAGTGTAAAGTCCGAACAATAAATGTTCCTGTTCCTGTAAATGGGTCTAAAATATGAACCCCTTCATCTTCAATGGCTTTTCCAAAGTGTTTTTTCAACACATCATCGACTGATTTAACAATGAAATCAACCACTTCCACAGGAGTAAAGACTATACCTAACCGTTGCGTAGTTTCTTTGAATCCTTTAGAGAAGAATTTATCATATAAAGTAATGATGATTCTTTGTTTTGCTTCTGCGTTATCAATGCCTTCAGCACGTAATTTTACTGAATCATAAAATTCTTTTAATTCATCTTGTTCTTTATTAAATCCACCAAATTTTGACAACTCTTCTACAATTTTATCCATTGCTTCTGAAACAGGATTGTTATTTACAAAACTATATTCGCCAAAAAGAGCTTCAAAAATAGGAGCAGTAATTAAGTGTTGGGCTAACATTTCAATTGCTTGTTTTTCATCAATACTTTCATTGATATTATGTTGTAAACTCTTTAGAAACTTATCAAATTCAATAGCGGTTTTAGAGTTTTTATCTTTAATCATAATGGTTATTTGTTCAATATGACGTTGTGCTATTTTAGCAACATCTTCTGACCAATCTTCAAGGTATCTTCTATCTCCTACCTTTTTGACAACTTTTGCATAAATAGCATTCTCTATTTCTCCCCAATCTAAATCTAAAGCGGTTTGATAAGAGGATTGTTCATTATCATTGCCTTTTGAAGAGTTTTCCACATCTTCAACTGAAGGGGCTTCACCTATACCTATAACGTCCATATTTTCAGGTTTTTTTCTATTTAATTCCAGTTTATTAATCATTGCTGAAAACCGCTCGTCCACTGAACGCAAAGCATTTAGAATTTGCCAAACCGCTTCATATTTTTTATTGTTATCCAAAATTGATTCTGGTGTAGTTCCCTCTGGAATAACAATAGGTAAGATAATATAGCCATATTCTTTGTCTTTAAATTTCCGCATGATTCGACCAACTGCTTGGACAATATCAACTTGTGATTTTTTAGGTGCTAAAAATATCACTGCATCTAAATTTGGAACGTCAATTCCTTCTGTCAAAAATTTCACATTCGATAATACTCGTGTTTCATCTTCTGCAAAATCTTCTGATAGCCAATCTAACGCTTCTTTTTTTTCTAAGGTATTCATCATACCGTCCACATGGCGAACATTGATGGATTGCTGAATACTTTCATTTCCTTCTAAGTATTCATTGACTACTTCATTAAATTGGGAAGAAATTTTCTTTGAATTATTTATGGTATTAATGAAAGAAATGGCTCTCTGCATAGGTTTTCCTTCAAAAACAGCATCTTTATCAACACTGCTTCTTTTCATTAATCCGTTCCAAACACCGATTAATTTAGAAACATCATCAACATCTAAGCCATTTTCACTATCCGATAAGACTCTTTGCATGTCTTTTTGAATAACCTTTTCATCAACTGCTAAGACCATTACTTTATAATCCGTCAAAATATCGTTTGAAACGGCTTGACCAAATCCTAATCGGAAAATTTCTTCTCCATAAATATCTTTATTATCCATTGATGATAAGACAATACTAGAATCCTCTGCCTTTTGTTTCGCATCTGTTCCGTAAATTTTCGGTGTTGCTGTTTGATACAAGCGTTTATTTGCTTTTATATAGTTGTTATTATGAACTCTTGTAAATACGCTTGCATCTTCGCCTAAAGCCTTAGCACCAGTTGTTCTATGTGCTTCATCACAAATAATAATATCAAATTCAGGAAACCCTTTTTCTTGTGCTTCATGTAGAACTTCAATAGATTGATAAGTAGAATACACAACCGTTAAATCACGTTGATTATTCTCTATTATTTTATAGTTGGACAGTAATTTTTCTGAATCTGTTGTCGCAGGGAAGCCAATATCTTTAGCAGATAATTCGTCAGCATTCTTCTTTTTAGAAGCATTCCTATCACTTGTCACAGCAAATGAGTGCATACTTAGTTCCGTGTCATTGTTCCAACCAATCAAAGTTTGACTCAATAATTGAATGCTTGGCACTAAATACAAAACATTAAAAGTTTCTATATTACTTTCACCAGCCATCTTTTCAACTAATTTCAAGCTGGTAAAGGTTTTCCCTGTTCCCGGTGCCATAATTAATTGACCTCTGTCATTTTCTTTAAAGTATTCAATTGTTAAATCAATCGCTTCATTCTGATAAGGTCTAGTTTTCTTCACATTTTTTACTTTTACTTCATTCGGACTACTTGGAATAAAAGATTGCCAATCAACTTGACTATTTCTTAAATCACTCAAACCAATTTGTGCTACTGGTTTTGATAATTGATTAATCGCTTCATCCGCATTACTACTCAATGAATCTAATGAATAAACAATAATTCCATCAGAATAATACGATTTTCCTAGTTCAGCTAAAAATGAATCAATATGTCTTTTGTATATTTTATTGTCATAAAATTTAGCTTGAATAGCAGTCAATTCTCCTGTTGCTTCATTTCTTGCTACTAAATCAACTCCTGTATCTTTTTTGGGGATTGCATATTCTTCTGGAACTTCATTTAATAACCAAACATCTGAAAATAAGTTTTTGTATGTTGGTTCATTTTTGAAATAAATTTGTGCGATTTTTTCAAAAAGAGTTCCCTTATCTCTTTGAATCTCACTTGATTGTTCCCTTGCTAATTGAATCAATTCATCAAATGTCATTATTTTTCTCCTTCGTTAAATATTCATTTTAATTATAACAGCTTTCAACTTAATTTGGGATATAAAAAAACCTAGTCTAAAGCAGACTAGGTTTCAATTTCTTCAATTTTTATAAACTTCTATACATACTTCCTTCAATTTCTGAAAAACTTTCAATAATAGTCAATTCCATTTCTGAACTATTTATTGTTTGATGAATAATATTCTGCACAGTATCTCGATATACCTGATTTCCCACACAATCATTAGACAATGACTCTAATGCTAGTAAAGAGAAAATAGCTTGTTTATAGCTTAGATTATTTGTGATAACAGTTACGCATTCATTCATAATAATAGCCTCCATTCATTTTGATGGTCCTGAAGGTTATCATCCAACGTTGCTATAGTCAATAAAAAATACGATTTTTCTATTCAATCAAATATTTCTTTGTATAATTAATTTAAAGAAAAAATAGTCTTAATATTTCATCTCCATCAGGTATGATAAATTTTTTATCTCAAAATTTTTATCAAAAACCACTTAAAAAATGACCCCTTTAAAACCCTTATTTATCAATACTTTTCTCTTTATTGACAAAATCAGTAGATTGTTGTTATATCAACGTTTTAAAGCACTATTTTTCAAAAAACACCTCTCAGACAACACGAAAAATTTTTTGTGGGGAATTATCCACTTATTGTTGTCTGAGAGGTGTTTTTTCTATGTACTTTTGAATAAGTAAAACAAACAATTAATATATCAACCAATTTCTAATTTTTTTAAATCAGATAAAAATGTTTTCACTTATAAATATTTAAGAAATCAATTTTAAGCCACCTATAATGCGTTCTAATCCATTTTAATTTCCGATAAATGTTTTTATCCTAACAACCTTTAAACACGAGCATAGGAACTCAAAAATTAAATATAATTTATTTTAATGATTCCAAATATGAATCATCTATAATTATATAATTAACTATACATTTCTATAATCTAGAGGATACTAGATATTTTCTCATCGATAAATATGAAAAGTTTTATAGAGAAAACTATAATTATTTGTTATATATATTTCTAGGAAGCAAGCTTTAGTTATTACAATCAACCCAAAAATTTCTTCAACTCGTGTAAACGTATTTTTATTTATCTAAAGGTTTTTTATAGACTTTTTTAATCCACTCTTTTTTTAATCGGGTAGTAACACCTTGTGGAACAATATTTTTAGAGTGTTCCTTTAAATCAAAATCAAAAATATCTGTCTTAGTTTCCCAATTTTCTATATGATTCAAATGCCAATGCCAATCAATTAAATCAGACCACAAGAAATTTTTATATAGTAACTTGTTAGGTACTTCAAAACAAAATACATTATGTTTATCAAAATCAATATACTTCCAAGGAACGTGTTTCATTTCAAAATAACACCAAATTAAATATCTATCTAAAGGTAAATCAGTTCTATTAAAATAATGGTTTCCCATCCAACTATAAACATCTTCCATATCATTTAACCACTCTAAAGTATCTTTATCCCAATCACATTTTTGTGGCATAATATAGCCTTCTTTATCTACAAAGCACAAAAAATCTTTTGGTTGGACTGTGTATATCTTCACTAAATCACTCTCCCTATATAAATTTTTATGGCAATTGGATATATTTTATCAAGTATATTACTTTCAGATATACAGAAATCATTTTTATACTATACCGAAAACAAATTCATTATCATGGAAAATTAAAAACTGAAATACTCCTTATTTCTATCACCAAATTTTAGATAAAAGCCACTTAAAAATCGACCTTCAAAAAAGCCAGTAAAATCAATAGTTTTATACTTGTTGACAAAGCCAACAGATTGTTGTTATATCAACGTTTTAAAGCACTATTTTTCAAAAAACACCTCTCAAATGAAATGAAAAAATAATTATGGGGAATTAACCACTAACTTTCATCAGAGAGATGTTTTTTGTAACGAAGATTTTCCTAAACTATGCTTAAACGCTTATATATCAATGTTTACATATAATTTTTCAAATTCTAAACATGGCACAAGTAAAATTTTTATCTTTCCATCAGATTATGATTTAAAATAATATCCACAAAGTCATTTTACCATTTAAAAGCTCAAAAATATTTTATAGATTTCTACAATCGATTCTATGCTTCTTATTTTGCGTTCTAAGACGTTTTAATTTTTTATGTATAAATCTCCATAGAAAATGATTCCCAACAATCTCTAGAGATAACACAGGTTGTTTAAAACGAACTACGAGTTATTTTATTATCCAAAAACTTCATTAATTCATTTTATTTAATATTATGTATACTATTGTTAGATAGAGGTTAATATAGATTTTATAAGTACTTTCATTTACTGAATTAAAAAGAGAGAAACTTAGAATTTCGTTATATATAAAATTACATAATCACTGCTAGGGAGTAAACTTTAGCTATTTTACTGAACCTAGATAGTACTATTAAGTCAGCAAGATGTACTCTTGCTGGCACTAAAAAAATAAATACTGATATATCAATTTTTTACAGCTATTTTTATCAGTGTTTCTAGATATAAACTATAAAGATTTTCTTATCTCGCACTTTTTCTTTTTTTAAGTTACTATTATACTAACAAAAAAAACAAATAGAGAGTTGGAACATATAATGAATACTCACAAGATGCAATTTGGATGGATTATCGAAGCTCCTAAGTATTTGTCGATACTAACAAATCAAGATGGATTAGTTGCTATTGTTTCTGAATATACTACTTTTGGCGACAATCAATCATTATTAATTACGTTGTCAGAAACATCTGCTAAAGTGGCAGTAACTCCTCATTATATTTCTTCTTTAACGATTTCAACAGATAAAAAGATTAAAATAGCTACCTCGCCATTCTATGAACAACAAATGGTTGAAATTGAAAAAATGAATTCTGATGGTCAAATTATAGATTAATACTTCTCAAATCTTATCGACTATTAAAAATCATTAGTAATTTCTTTGCTTAAAATTCAAAATCAATTTTATGCTGCTTAAATTGCGTTTTAAGCGATTATAAATTTTTATGTATAATTAGTCGAAAATCATTTTCAAGACACTAAGGGATGAAGGCAGACTGTTCAAAATGTATTTAACGTTATTTAAACACCTAAACATTTAATACAGAACAAAATATATCATTAAAGATATATTATTGATATGATGATGTTTAAGGCTGATTCCCTAAAAGGATATTCAAACTACAATTCATGATTAATTACCACTAACTTGTTACATTAGGAAATAGAGAGAGCAAATTTTAGCTATATTACTAAACATAAGCACATCTATTAAGTAAGCAAGATTCAATCTTGCTGAAACTCAAAAATACAAACACATATATATCAACGTTTTGCAGTTATTTATATCACACTATTCTTTAGTGTAAATAAGTTTTTGAGTATTTATATGTGTGAAAACAGGTAGTTTTTTCCTAGTTTTATTGACTTTTATGAACCTCATCATTTGATACCTCTAGAGGGGATATAAAAAGTGCGTATTGACCTTAGAAAAAACAGGTAGTTTACTATTGATTTTATTGGCTTTTATAGACCTCCTCGTTTGATACCTCTAGAGGGAATATTCCTTATAGAGGTATCAAATGATTTCTATCAATTTCATCAATATTTCTAGGGGTAAACGATAAGGATTTTCTTAGTTCGATACGCAATTTTGAATAAATACAAAAAGAGATAATTTTCTTTATGTATAGAAATTATTCTTTATTGTTTATATTTAATAATAGAAAAGGCAGATAGTACTCTCACTATCTGCCTAGAATATCTCTTTTATAAATAACAACTTTAGATGTATAGCTCTCTTCGATGTTAAATTTTTGATATAACTCTTTTGTTAATCTCTCTCTTTCTAAATCATATTTATTGTATACATCTACTCGAATTTTCTGGAATTTCCTCTTAGTATCGTTTATTTTCAACCTTCTCGCTTTGGCTAACTTAGAAATAACATCTTTTTCGTATACATATCCTTTTTTTTCTATCTCGTTCATGATAATTTTAACAGCTGTTTTTTCTAACTTCTCACTTGCTTGACTTATATTACTATTGGTTTTACTCATTTTAATCATTTTTCGTTGAATAAGTGGTTCATAGGATTGTGGAAAATCTTGATACGCTTTTTCTTCACCAAATAATCTATATACTAACTCATAACTTAGACTACCGACCGTTACTTTATTTTCCCTCAAAACCTTGGCTATTCCTTCACTAACTGCTGTGTTTTCATCTGTCAAATTTGTTGGTTCATAGATATTACTCGTTCTTAGCTTAGTGCAATCTTTCTTTTGTTCCAATATCAAATTATTAAATATACTTTCAGGAATTTCTGCTTCTGGTTTCTTTTTAACCACTTCAGTTACAATCATGTGATAAAGAATCTGCCTTGTCCTGTCAATACTTATTTTCTTTTTATTGGTAGCTCTGGCTAATTGCTTAGCTAAATTGTTAATACTATAGTAATTTAAATACCGTAACTCTCCATTCTCGTCAGTATATACATAGTCATACATAAAATCTAAAATAATAGGAATTTCTACTTGGTATCTACTAAAGTATTTATATAATTCAGGATAGTTTTCTTCTAATTCTCCTGATTGTAATTCTTTTTTAAATTTTTGGGCGTTAAATTTACTTTGTCCTAATTTCGATGTATTTGTTACTTTTGAACTACTAATTTCTACTAGTAAATTAACTACTTCAATTGAAGATATTTTTAAATATCGTTCTAGTAAAGAAATAATATTCCCACAATAAGGATGACTTTCACTAAAACATTTATATAAGAATATCCCATATTTTTTCAGCATAAAATACTGATGCACTAGGTTCTGTCTCTTCATGAAAAATATCATAAAACGGATTCTCATCGGATAATTCAAGAAACTCTCTCATATCTAACGATTTAAAGTAGTTCATTGCATTGTAATCGTCAGGAAATTCTTGTTTATAATTGTCTCCTAGATTTTCTTTCACAATATCAAGTCTACCTAATTTTAATAATTCATAATTCGGTATAGAATTATCAATCATTTCACCACTTATAGCTTCTATACCTTTATAAATATCTGTATTTGTTGGCTCTAACAATTTTGAAGTTTCCAAGTTATTATCCCAATCAATCACTTCGTATCCTTTATTACTTCCAAAAAACATTCTACTTGTTTGTCCAACACTCCTGTCTGCTTGTGGATACATTTCAAATAATCTTCTATATATATATTCTATCTCAGAATTCATAGTTATTAATTTATCTAAATGAAAGACAACTCTAAATTTATCTACATTAGAATCATCATCACTAAAAGTCCTATAGATAAAACAAGCATTTTCTAACATAAATGTATCTTGTTCTAAGTCAGCAATAGTATACTGATTATTTTCGTCTTTATTATCAAAATCTAACATAATAATTTCTTGACCAACAATTGGCGTATATTTTGATAATTTTTGTTCCGATAATTCTGATAAAACAACAGTTTTTCCTTCTTCAGAAATCTCAATCGCAAGCTCTTCTAAAAGAGATATCTACTAATTCTTTTAAAATTGTAGTTGAAATTGCTTTAACCATTGATGAATTAGGTTTTTCTTTATTAGTAATATTACTTAGATAACACTTCATATTCACTATCCTCCAGCATTAGTAGTCTTCCATATTTCATCACAATCACTTTCTCTAATAATATCGTTTTTTCTTCTGTCAATCCACGTCTCCCTTTTCGAAAATTGTGCAAGTTTTGGTTATGAATATTGATTGATTTAGAAAAAACGGTCATTTTTACCCCATAGATTTTATCTAAAACATCCAACCAAGTTTTTACTTTTTCTTGTTTTTCAATTAATTCTTCTTTCGTTAGTTTTTTTGAAGTCATATAGTTATCCCCCATAAATTATTTTATTAATCATTTCAAGGACCGGACTATATCATCATTCTTTAACTGAAGTCAAGGATGAATCTCGTATTCGGACAATAAAAAATAATTAGTGTAATTTTATTAAAAATCGTATTTTTATAACCCCATTTTTTTACGACTTTCTCAAATAGACAAAAAGAACTTAATAACCTTGATATATCGGTATTTTTTCAAATTTTAAATCTATCTACATATTAAAAAACACCTCTCAGATTTATTTAAGCGTAGAATTACACAAAAAATTTTTTCGTGGCGTTTGAGAGGTGTTTTTTGAAAAACAACACTTTAAAACGTTGATATAACAACAATCTATTGATTTTTTGTCAACAAAGAGAAAACCCTTGATTTTATTGACTTTTGAAGGGGTCATTTTTAAGTGACTTTTTACAAAAATTTTAAGATAAATTTTTTACAAAAAAAGAGACATGAATAAAATCATATCTCTTTTAATAATTCTTTTTCTTTTGTTATCACATGTTTATCCCAAAGTAACTTCACAAGTTCATCAGATACCAATAAACCTTCCTGTTCTTTTTCTGAACACTTGGTAAACTCTTTATATAATTCATTAGCTATACTGTTTACGACTATCTTTGAAATCGTCACATTTGCTTTATAGAAAGTCCTTTTCACTTTATGAAGGACATATTTTTTCTGAACTAATTTATCCATTGACTTTCAACACGCCTAAACTTTCATTTGCCTTTTCTCGATAACTGGCTAGATTGTCATTTGTTAGGGGGGATATATAAATATATTCTGTTTCTTCTAATACATTTCCTTGTTCATCTATTATACTATATTTCCCATCTTCAGATACTGTCATCGCTGATAATCCATTGTCGTTATATTGCTGAATAGTATGGGCAAATGGTTCTTTGATAATTTCACCAGTATTTACATTAATCAAACCATATTTGTCATCTTTTGCTAATTTATATGGAGCAATTCCATTAACATTAGGCTTCTTAATTTCAAAGGCAAACGGTTCTTTGATAATTGTTCCATCAGATGAAATAATCCCTTTTTTTCTTGGTGTAAAATCGATACTAGATGGGGTCGAGCCATCAGTTGTTGCTTTTTCATTTAAATCTTCAAAAACATAGTTTTCTGCTTCACCAATATTTCCCAAAAATTCACCGTCACCAATTGGTTTCTCAATGCCATAGTCAACAAATTTAACAATTTCTATATTTGATGGATAATTGTAACTGGTATCAGAATCTAAATCATAAAACGTCCAATTTGCAGAAGTTCCTTCTATTCCCTTTGCATTTTGTCTAATGAATAGGCGATTTTTGTTATTAATATTTGTTGCAACATCTAACCCTACTGTCGAAATAACCTTTGTTACCATAGAATTTTCTTCGTGTATATCTCCTATATCGCTTCTTTTAGCATCATAAATATATACAAAAGAATCAGAATTTGTTTTACTATCATTTTTTTCACCTAGTAGAGTAAAATAGCCATTTTTATTTACATCTCCAGACAATCTTCCACGAGCTGTTGAAAACCTTTTTTCTCTATATTCACTAGAAATATAGTTGACGATTACATCTGAACCAATACGATATGGAATTATTCCATATTTCCCAGAGGTTAATGTATTAAGAGAAACAGGATTATCAACTGTTCGTTCTCCTAAACTAGTCTTTGCCAGTTCAGCATTTTCATCTAAATAAGTAGAATAAATTTCATTTTCATTCACATTATTTTCTATTACTGCTGTTCCATTCACTTTTTTAGAATAACCTGTTTTTAAGGAATGTGCCAGTTCATCTCTTTCCTTATCAGCATTTAAAATGGAATTTTTTTCCTTTAATTCCGTATCGTAAATTGTCCAATTATACGAACTATCATCTCCAGTTTGACCGATTACTAGTTCATTTTGAACATAAATCGTATCGTAATCTGTCGCTGTTTTTGATTGAATAATTGATTCTTTTTCTTTAGTATGGGTTGTTGATTCTACTGTGGATGATTGAACTTCTTTACTGTCTTTAGTATCTTGCACTTTCCCACACGCACCTAACACACTAAATAATAGTAAGCCAAGACTTGTCATTTTTACCCATTTTTTCATTTTATTCACCTCTTCTGTTATTTTTTATTAAATAAACTAATCACAAATACTATTCCAGCGACAAGTAAAAAGGAAATAAACAAGTGTTGGAAAACAAAATCTAATACATGTATCAGAATTGTTATAGCAATCACTAATAATACTATCCAACCAATGCATCCACACCCTTTTTCCTTCTCGTCAGGTACTTCTATCATTTCCTGAAAAATACGTCCACCTTTAAGTACCATTTTTTCAATCCTTTCTCTTCTTTTGCTGCGTGAATCAAACGTTCGTTAAAAACAAACAAAAAAAGCTGATATTTCCGAATACAAAAATTCAGATTTATCAACTATTCTATGTAGTTATATTTTTTTGTGTTTCATCGGTAACAAACGAACGTTCGTTACCGGCAATCATTATATCAGATTCTATATAATGATGAAACCATCATCTGGTTAACTGATACCGCTTTTTTATATTATATACTGTTTTGATACAAACGTCACATTTTTCTGCAATTTCTTTTTGCGTTAAATCTGTTTCTACATATAACTTTTTAATTTTATGAATCGTTCTTTGGTCTAAACCTTTATTGCCTAATTGTACCCCATTTTCTTTTAAAATTGCTAATGCTTCTTTGGTTCGTTCAGATATATAGTCTGCTTCAAGCTCGGCAATTGCTGAAAGTATTGTAAAAATAACCTTTCCCATGCTTGTTGACGTATCAATATTTTCTTTAATACTGATTAAATTAATTCCTCTTTCTTGTAATTCACTCATAATGTTGACTAGCTGTTTAGTAGAACGTCCCAGACGGTCGATTTTATAAATCACTAATGTATCTCCTTGTTCTAACACTTTCAGAACTTTATTTAGCTCTTTCCTATTTTCTTTCCGACCACTCACTTGTTCAACGAAAAAAGAATCAATTGCATAACGATTAAGAGCTTCTTTTTGAACCTCTACTCCTAGATTTTGATTGTTTTTACTTGTTCGGATGTATCCTACTCTTTTTGTCATAATAAATTTCCTCCCTCCTTTTATCACTTTCAGTTATTTTTTAAAATACTGTGTTTAACTAAAAAAATACCCTAACATTCTTTCAATGTTAGGGTATATGAAACTCATTTAAATATAAAGGTTATATTAAAATGGGTTCGTCAAGGTACTTATATTATTACATCAGAATTAAAAATTGTCGAGTAAATCACTCGTGCCTTTACTTTTCTATTATTATCCAATAAACATCACAAAAACACTTATATATAGGAATATTCAAAACTAAAAACACTCTACAAACTTGTAAATATAAAAAGAAATTGCTATAATTTATACTACAATAAAATAACAGAAAGGAGGTCATTTTTTATGACAAATGGAACAAGTCAAGGACTATTTATAGTTGTTGCAATCATAATATTCGGTATTTTTTATATTAATAAGTTACTTACTATTTAGAGATACTTTAAAACCTAGTCTGTCAAGTATATTTACTGATGGACTTACTCAATCAAATTGTACAGTTAATGGAGAGGATGAATCAACCTCTTTATGCAATCCTAAATTCAACAATTCTTTTAAAATTACTAAATGCGTAAATATTGGATTTGTTGATAATAACAATGTTTTTGGAACAACAGGTTTTCCAGAAATTTGGTCTGCTACAGATTCTTCTACTAGAACGATTAATCTGAAACCATATCTTGATAAAGGAGCTTCATTAAATATTGAAAATGGTCTAGTAGAAATTTCTACAATAAATGATACAGGTATCTATGTAAAAGAAGACTATCTAAATAATGGCTTTGGCTCAGATAAATCTAGAAAATTATATGTAAGTATTAATCAAGAACCTGATGTATATTTAGGTTATTCAGATTCTCCTAACGTTGGTTGGGGTAAAAATAAAGGACTAAAATTAAGAATTGGGGAATTGAACACAATCAAATTCGCTTACGAAAATGTCTACGGTGGAAAGACCATTTATACTTTCCAAGTTAAAATAGTTAATGAATAAATTACATCCTAACAAAATTTGTTGGTTTTTTTTGTCAACAAAATAAAGATATGTCGTTCAAATTTTTATCACTAGAAAATGGATGGTATAATGAAGGGGTAAAGTAGGGTTTGGTTACTTTTATATTAGGATACTTTTCAATGGATAGTTATGAGAATTAATTAATTTTCACCATTGTATTTTCCCCTTCATGAACCCTACATTTGTTTACATCATATCCCTACATAAAGCCTTCTTCAACCCTAAAAAAGAGGTTTTTTGGAATTATCAAATGATAACAAAATGAGAACTTTCGTGAAAACTTTTTGAAAACTATATCATTTTTGAGGTAAATTCAGAAAAATTGCAAATGGAAACCTCCATAAAATTTTAGAAACAGCTGCTTAATCAAAAAATGGGAAAATTTTCTCCCTGAAAACCACTACCCAATCATGGATAGAAATGAGAGAGATACTTATAAGTTTGAGGGCTTCTAATGGACAGTTACGAGAATAGATACTTTTTAAAATAAAATAGATAAAACTATAGGAGGGAGTGAACATGGATACACTTTTTGTAAACAATCGGGCAATTGATTCTGAGGAATTAGTAAATATCATAATCAATGCAAATGGAATATATGAGAATACATTGATTAAGCTGTTACAGTGCAATCGCATCAGCTTAGAGACTCGATTAAAGACTTTAAAAAAGAACAAAATCATCTCTAAAGGAAAAATAAATAAACATTTCTATTATGTTGATAACTATGACTTAAAACATATGAAGGATTTAGACTTGCAGTCAATGGTCGTTCAATATTTGGTTTCAATTGGCTTATATACCAATAAAATTCAAGTGATTTATTCATTAGATAAGAACAAACAGCTCTATATTTCAGTATTTGCTTCAGGTAAGTATAACTATAAAAATGATGAAGCGATAAAAAAACTTGTAAATAAACGGTTCAATCAATTGTCTTCTGAAGAAGGCAGAAAATATTTTAGTCAATTTATCATCAACGAATTGACTAAATTTCCAATTAGAATATCTTCTCTTTCGGACAAGCTACAAGAACGCTATTATACAACTTCTATAGATACTGTTGATATTCTTGCACTACCTAATAAAGAATTTATTCCTGCAATACAATCTAACTTAGCAGATGTATCATTTAGAAATCTAGAAAATAATAGCACGCTCATTAGACATGATATTTTAATTTATCTGAATGATTCTCATACCCTTGAATATTTTGTGAAAGAAAAAAATCAATATAAGCTACAAGCTATTCATTCTGTAGTTGACTTCTTCTATTATTTAACCTTGCACAAGAATTCTAAAGATGCCATTTATCTCTCTAATGACAAAACAGACTATGATACTGCAGATGACTTGTATTTTCAAAGTTACCTGAATAAGGAAAAGTATAATACTGTTCAATTAAAAAAAGATAAGCAAAAACCACAACCTTAATTGATTGTGGTTTTATTTACTTAAATGGGTCAAAATCTTCTAGCTTTGCCTTGATATCTTCCTCTTCAATTCCTGCATACCTTAGAGTAACTGCTTGGCTACTATGATTTAAAATCTTCATCAGAGTAACAATATCCCCTTTGTTTTGCTTTAAAAAGAAGTAGGAAAATGTTTTTCTAAGCGTATGCGTGCCAATATAATCTAAACCTAGATTATTTGCAATTTTTTGTAGGATTTTATAATACTGATGACTGGCTAAATATCTACTACTATCTGTTGGACTTGGGAATAACCATTCAGATTTAGCATCATGTTCTGTATTCAAATAGTCAATAATATTTGAAGTTAAGGATTTAAGATGAAGAGTTCTTCTTTTCCCAGTCTTTATTTCAATAATTTCTGTTTGTGTCTTATTTTTCACATCACATACCTTTAGGTTCAATATATCTGAAATCCGTAACCCTGTCTTTATTCCAATTGCCATAATCAAATAGTCTCTTTTTCCGTGTTTACCCTTTTTTAATTCTTTTCCAAATTGAATTAGCGTTTCCTTATTTTTTATCGGTTTGACATTAATCATTTTTTGTCCCATAAATTACCTCCCTAAGATGTATTATTCATGGATACTTTTCTATCGAAATAGACTATAAGTATCCATCTCCCTATAAACCAAAAATGAAACATTGATGGAATAGGATTCATGATGGATACTAATTACAAAAGTATCCCTCTTACAAGTACCGTTATAGCATCGTTGTTAGGAGGTTGCAAATTTGTAGAACATTAAATGATACTGTTTAGAAATCTTCTAAACAGTATCATTTTCATTACTTTTTGTTTTTTTAGCATTAAAATCTAACTCTTCATTTATCCTAACTGTAAATAAAACAAGAATCATTAATAATTCTAAATAACACTCTTTATGCTCGCTTTTTGGTTTTCTGCCAAAACTGCCATGGATAAT
>NZ_JBNIDN010000006.1:0-2336 GCF_050498705.1 Enterococcus sp. DIV0086
TCTAAATATTTTTTAATTCCAAAATAAAATTTTATTTCTGTTCAAAAAAAACAGATATTCCTTTATAGAAATATCTGTCTAATGCATTAATTGGCTGTGGCAGAGCCAACTGGTGTACCAGCTGTAACCATGCCAGTTTTCTCTAACGAAAATTGTGCTACTTTATCCATGTTGGTAATAATGACAACCATTTCAGTTCCTTTACCAGCTGCTTTAATTGCTTCTAAATCAGCAATTGCGACCACCGTATCTGCAGTCACTTGGTCGCCTTCTTTCACTTTAATAGTGAACGGTGCCCCGTTTAACTCTACCGTATCGATACCCATGTGTAATAAAATTTCGAGACCGTTTGTCATTTTTAAACCAATGGCATGTTTTGTTTGGAAAACGCTTAAAACTTCTCCTTCAATAGGTGCATAAATTTCACCATTTTCTGGAACTACTGCATAGCCATCTCCCATCATTTTTTGTGAAAAAACAGGATCATTCACTTCACTAATTGGGATAACGGTTCCATTGGCAACGGCATACATTGTATTATTTTCGACAACTTCATTCTTTTTCTTCAAAAATCCAAACATTTCTCTTCCCCCATTTTTTAAAGTATCACTAGTATAGAAAAAAGTTTCATGAATTACAAGTGGCACCTTTGTATAATTCTAAAATTTATTTTAAAATAAGAATTTGCATTGGCATTTACTTTGTCAGCGGGTATACTTATACTTGATGTATTTTGCATTTATTTCAGAAATAACAGCCAATGTTCTAACGTGTTCTTTACTAATCTAAACCCATGTATATTAAGGTTTCAAAATTATTTCCATTCTTTGCTAACTTATTTTTATTCTAAATATGGTATTCAAATGGTAGTCACACCCACCGCCTCTGGTGGGTTTTTGTTTCGTGATATTTTATGGTTGTGGTATAGTTTTTTTGAAAAGGAAGTGGTTCAGTCAATGTTTATTTCGCGTTTGTTACTTCTAATTTTTTCTGTATTAATTTTCTTTGTTGCTGTTTTTGTAACAATCATTTTTATTCATGATAACTTTAATAAAAATAAAAGACCTTAGTGTTGGCTAGGGTCTTTTATCGTAATCCTATATAGTGTGTCGTTCTGTAATATTTATTATTTCTAAGCGTATAGGATTGTCCGCAGGTTGGACATAAATAAATATTTTTATTGTACTGCTTTCTTGCTATAGCTCCACAATTACAATCGATATAATAAGTTCTATCCTTGTTGTATCTATTGTTCTTTGGATAAATTGGATTTTTAAAAAAATCATATCCCATTTTATCGCCTCTTCTCTAAATTTATTTAGAAAAAAAGCTCCCAGCTAAACTGAGAGCTTTACTCTGTATGAAAGAATTCCTACACTTAGGAGGTAGGTTTTATTTTCGGATATGTCGTAGACCGTATCCTTATCTGTAATTATAGTATATTTTAGGCGCACCTAAAAGTCAATAGTTTTTTACAATTATTTTATTCGAACCATCAACCGAACGGTTATGAGCCGTTTGCTCTAACCAACTGAGCTAAGTATTTTGTAAAAAAAATAAATGTAATAAAACTAGTAAGTCTATCTTAGCCCTATTTAATATCAATGATTATTTAACCAGTTGCTCTCTGGCTTCATTATTAATCTTGCATTACAATATGCCATTCCTGGCGTAAGTATCGTATTAATTCTATATGAATGTTGATGTTTTTCAATTGCTAAAGGAAGCGTTTCATTACCAAATTTCAAAGGAGCTAAGTACATTATTTTTTTATTGTAATATTGAGGAACAACAAGTCTATTATTTCTTAGTATTCTTTGTTTCATTTGTTCAGTTGAAGCATTTAGTATAGTGACTATCAATGAATGATCTAATTGTTGAAGACTTACTGGTAATCTATCATAATTATCTCTTACTATGTGATCCATATTATATAAAATTGTTAATTTAGTATCAAAATACATATCCTCTGGGTTGTCTTCAAAGTAGTCAATGTGAGATGGTAAATCTCCTCTCATGCTCTCTGGTATTTTATGGTCTGAACTTCTATAAAAACTTTCAAAAAACCACGGTTGTTCACCAGTCCTTTTGTTCTTTGTAAACAACATGAAAATTTCTTCACCATTAACAGTCAATAAGCCTGTATTCATAACACATTCATTTTCTTTAATCAACAACCTATCTTCATCAAAAGATTTTGAAAAAGTATGATGAATGTATTGAAACAAAACCCCATATTTTTTCTGTTTATCTTTAGAATTTGGATTTTCATAATACCAATCTTCTTTTTCTGCTAGTTGCTCGGCTAAAAAGATTAATTTGTTGTCAAAATTACC